>JACJOC010000051.1 GCA_014695345.1 Cyanobacteria bacterium FACHB-471 | reverse complement strand
GGGCGAACCTGGGTATGGAAGTGATGCACGAGCGCAATGCTCACAACTTCCCGCTCGACCTTGCTTCTGTGAAGGCTCCTAGCATTGTTGGCTAGACTCTAGTCACAGCTCAACCAAAAAGCGCCCCCTTTTGGGAGCGCTTTTTGCATTTTGGTTTGAGATAGAGCGTTTGAACTGAGCGATCGCCCCTATAATCATCCAGGGACATATCCCAAAATTGCTGAGATTAGATACGCTCATGACGCTGACGCAGGTTTGGGGATCACTGCTCATTTTCTTAGTCTGTCCACTTGTGGGTGGTTTACCCCTGATCAGTTGGATTACACGGGCATTGACGGGTCGGCAACTATCCAAGATTGGCACGGGAAATGTCAGTGTTTCAGCGGCGTTTTATTACGGTGGGCGACTTGTTGGAATTTTGGCCGTCTTGTCGGAAGCACTGAAGGGAATTGCGGCTGTTTGGTTAGCGAGGCAGTTCTTTCCAACTGACCCAGTTTGGGAACTGATGGCGCTGATCGCGCTGGTGATGGGACGTTACTGGATCAGTAATGGCGCAGGTACGACTAACGTAGTGTGGGGCTACATTGCGTTCGACTGGATTGGGGCAGGACTGATTTTTTTGATTAGCGCTGCTACCTTTACAATTCTGCGTGAGCGTAAGCAAGGACGCACAGCGGTTCTGATTTTGTTGCCACTGATCACGGCTCTCCGCCATCCCCATAGCGGTGAAGTGGTAGGCGCAGCAGTAACTCTGAGTCTGTTATTAGCCTGGATTTATCAAAAAATTCCTGATGACCTGAATTTATCCACTGGTGCAGTACGAGGAGATTCTCAGTCTGTGTTTCAGTTTTTTCGGGGCGATCGCGCCATTCTTTCGCTCGATCGCAACCTCAATCCTGACAAAGTTGGTCACAAAGCAGCAACACTTTCCCAATTGCGTCGTTGGGGCTATCCAGTGCCAATGGGTTGGGTGTTGCCTCCAGGAGATGATCCAGCTCCTTTACTGGAGTTATTGCAACCGTCCGCCGAAGAACCGCTAGTGGTTCGCTCTTCTGCAATCGGTGAAGACTCCGATATCGCATCCGCAGCAGGGCAGTATGAGTCGATTTTGAGAGTGACGAGTCAGCCCGTATTGGAGCAGGCGATCGCCCAATGTCAGCTTTCCTACAGCCGTCCTGCCGCTGTTCAATATCGGCAAGACCTAAAAGTGCCAGAAAGCGCAATGGCGGTTGTGATTCAGCATCAGATCCAGGGTGTTTTTTCGGGAGTTGCCTTTAGCCGTGACCCGATCGCTCGTCAAGGAGATGCAGTTGTCATCGAAGCCTTACCCGGTGGTGCAGAGCGGATTGTATCAGGGCAGTTTACCCCAGAACAATATCGGGTTTGGGTCGAGGATATTGAGTTTCACTTTAGTGAAGATCCCCAAACCGATCCGTTTGATTGGCGATTGCCCGATATGCTGTCGCTTGAGGTGGAAGGTTCGGGGGACGTGCCGCCTCGTCTGATTCAGCAGGTAGCTTATCTGGTTCGTCATCTGGAAGCCCGCTATCATGGCGTTCCCCAGGACATTGAGTGGAGCTATGACGGTCAGCAACTCTGGCTGTTGCAGTCGCGTCCCATTACAACGCTGTTGCCTATCTGGACGCGTAAGATTGCGGCGGAAGTAATTCCTGGCTTAATTCATCCCTTAACCTGGTCGATTAACCGTCCTCTCACCTGTGGTGTTTGGGGTGAAATTTTTACCATTGTGCTGGGCGATCGCGCTCGTGGGCTAGATTTCAATGAAACGGCAACGCTGCACCACTCCTCTGCCTACTTCAATGCTTCGTTGCTGGGGCAAATTTTTCGCCGCATGGGTTTGCCGCCAGAAAGTCTGGACTTTCTTACTAGAGGAGCCCGATTCAGCAAGCCGCCCTTAACATCAACGCTGAAAAATGTACCGGGGCTCCTGCGGCTCATGGGACGAGAGTTGCGTCTGGTAGAGGATTTTGACCAGGATCAACAGCAACATTTTGTTTCAGGACTTGCTGACCTCGAAGCTCAGCCCGTGGAGGAACTGTCGAGCGTAGCGCTGCTGGGACGCATCAATCAAATTTTGGAATTGCTGAAGCGAGCAACCTACTACAGTATTTTGGCTCCACTCAGCGTCTCAATTCGGCAAGCGCTATTTAAAGTCGAAGATGCAGAGTTAGACACCAGCCAGATGCCCGAAGTAGATGCTTTGCGATCGCTCCAAACCTTAACCGCAAATGCTCGTTCTTCAATGTCGTTGGACTCGCTTCAGCCTAACAGTTCTGCGGTTTTTGCTGCTCTTATAGACAACCCGGATGGTGTCAAAAATACGGTTCTAGAGCAGTTCAACCAGTTTCTCGATCGCTATGGCTATCTCAGCCGTGTAGGAACGGATATCGCAGTTTCTACCTGGAAAGAAGACCCGCAGCCCGTCAAAGACCTGTTTACCCAGTTTCTGTTTAACCCGCCAGCAGAATCTGACGCAGCAGTTAAGTTACGGCAGAGCTGGAAGGCAACCCAGGTTCAATCTCGCTTGAACCTGAAGGCGCAGGTTACGGTGCTCTACAGTCGCCTGCTGGCAGAACTGCGCTGGAGCTTTGTAGCACTGGAGCGACTGTGGCTGTCATCAGGTGTAATGGAGCAAGCAGGAGATATCTTCTTTCTCAAATTCGATGAGATTCAGCGACTCATTGCTGAGTCAGATCTAAAACTGCGAGAAAACTTGTCATACCTGATTGCAGAACGGCGATCGCAGCTCAAGCAAGACCATCGGCTTCGGTCAGTGCCAGCTTTGGTGTACGGCAACGATCCGCCCATGCTGACCTATCAATCGCAGTCTGTTGGACAAACTGCCCGCCAACTGCGCGGCATTGGAGCAAGCCCAGGTCGAGTCATCGGACGGGTAAAAGTGCTACAAAATTTGCAGCGATTGCCAGAAGTCGATCGCGAAACGATTCTGGTCGTGCCCTACACCGATTCTGGCTGGGCACCCCTGTTGGCAAGGGCAGGCGGCTTAATTGCAGAAGTAGGGGGACGGCTCTCGCATGGAGCAATCGTTGCTCGTGAGTATGGCATTCCGGCAGTTATGGACATTCGCAACGCCACTCAACGATTGCAAGATGGGCAGCAAGTACAGATTGATGGACAGCAAGGCACGGTAGAAATTTTGCCCTAGCTCTTTTTAGGGCTGGATTTGGTGCCACCCCTAAGCACTTGCTTCAGCAAATCAGGTAACTGAGAGGGACGTTCTGCAACCGGAACTTTTGCTTGCTTGAGGGCAGCAATTTTGCTTTTGGCAGTGCCTACTTCATCTCTCAATCCAGCAATTTGAGAAGAGACTACCGCTCCAGCATGTCCTGTGTATTGACTCTGAGGCAACGTACGGCCCGCAATGTACGCAACTACAGGTTTATCAATCGCCTCAATGATGTACCGAGCTGCAACTTCTTCACTGTCGCTGCCGATTTTGCCGACCAGCACGATTACCTCGGTTTCTTCATCTTCGTCTAGAATTTGAAGCCACTGCTGAAAGGTCGAACCAATAACGCGATCGCTCCCAATTCCCAAAGCGATCGACTGCCCAAACCCAGCCTGAGACAGCTCTCTTGCCACTTCATAAGTAAGCGTTCCGCAACGGCTCACGATCCCCACCTTCCCAGGCGTGTAAAACTCCGCTGGGTGAGTACCTAGCAAAATCTGACCAGGCACAATAATTCCGGGGCAGTTTGGCCCGACAACCAGGGTTTCGGACGCTTCTGCAATGCGGCACAAGCGCATCATGTCCATCGGTGGTACCCCTTCCGTCACCACGATGAGTTGACGAATTCCGGCAGCGATCGCCTCCAGTGCCGCATCTAACACCTGATAGGGCGGCACAAAAATTACGCTTGTATCCACTGTGCCTACACTAAACAAAGCCTGCTCAACCAGGTCAAATATTGGAATTCCTTCTAGTTCTTGCCCGCCATGCCCAGGACTGATCCCAGCTAAGATTTGACCGCTATAAGTTTGCATCAACGGCGCATAGATAGAACCGAGTGGTTCAGTAATGCCCTGAACCAGTACCTTGCTCTCTAAAGTGAAATTCATTTTGCCCTTAAAACGCTATTGCTAAGAGAAATTGCTTCGGCGATCGCCTCGTCTAAATCGTCAAACAAAGGGAGGTTCAACGCTTGGAGCATCTGACGGGACTCGTCAAACTGATCCCCAACTAGTCTGACCACAAAAGGTGTTGTGCAGCTATCAAGCTGACGCTGTAAATGAGTGGCGATCGCCTCTGCAGTCTGCTTGCAAAGCATTACGTTTCCCAGGATGTTCACCAATACAACTTTTAGATTTTTGCTCTGCATCATTAACTCTAGCCCTTGCTGAATCCGATCGCGCAAAACCGCAGGCGAATCATTGTGCCGATACTCACTCCCCAGATTTAGAAAACTAGCCAACCGCCCTCCCGCCTGGTGAACCAAGTCCACCGTGGACATTGTTAGCCCTGCACCATTACAGAGGATGCCAATATTGCCCTCCAGTTCCACCAATGTCGTTTCTGATAAGTCCCTTGGCAAGATTCTGGTTTTAATCTGATTGGGAATTTTCGCCTGGAGAGCAGCCAAATCCGGATGTCGTCCTAATGCGTCGTCATTCGCTGTAATTTTGCCGTCTAGTGCCATCAGTTCTCCCGCAGGACTCACTGCTAAAGGATTGATTTCAACCAAATCCAAATCCTTTTGCAGGAATAGCTGATACATTTTCTCCAAAATGTCACTCACCGACTGAATCAGTTCTCCCTGCAGCCCCATTTTTAACGCCAGCCTGCGAGCATAAAAAGGAGAAAACTCCTGATCCACAATAACTTGCTGCATTGCGCCAATAGTCGCTTCTACGTCCAGCCCGCCCTGCTGGGAACCCAGCAAGAGTGGACGACGGGCCGACCAGTCTAATATCACGGCTAGATAAAGCTCCCTATCCGCGTCATACTTTGCTTCTGCCAGCAGCACAGCAGGATACATGCCTGTGATTGGCAAATTAAAAATAGTTTGAGCCGCAGCAACTGCATCGATTGTATTTTCTACAAAGCGAATCCCGCCTGCTTTGCCCCGCCCACCTGTGTAGACCTGAGATTTCAGTACAACAGGATAAGGAATCTTTAAGCCCTTCAGATCCTTCGGATGGTTGATTTGCTGCGAGGGCAAGATGGGAATTCCCATCTCGTGAAACAATTGCTTAGCCTGATATTCCAACAAGTCCATTGTGACGAGTCACCCCTAAAGAAGATAGTGTCGCGCATCTATCTCGACTCTGCAAACTGTGAATCAACATCAGGCATGTTTCTATAGATTTTTGTTTATAGGTTTCCACGATGAGTTCAATGGATACTTTTATTTATCTGCATGGATTTGCCTCTAGCCCTCAATCAGCTAAAGCAGTGTATTTGAGCGATCGCTTCCAATCGCTCAAGATCGACCTCAAAAGTCCCAATTTGAATCAAGAAGACTTCACCCATCTGACCTTGAGCCGTCAGATTCAGCAAATTCAATCCGCATTTCCACCGACTCCACAGCCTATCACCTTAGTTGGGTCTAGTTTGGGTGGACTAACTGCCGCTTGGCTGGGAGAATATCAGCCTCAGGTCGAGCGCTTAGTGCTACTAGCCCCTGCATTTCAATTTTTAGCGCACTGGTTACCCAAACTTGGCACAGAGCAAGTGCAGCGCTGGCAGACAGAGCAATATCTATCGGTTTATCACTATAGCGCACAGCAAATGTTGCCTCTACACTACGACTTTGTGACTGACGCTGCCCAATATGAAGAAACAAAGCTACAACGATCGCTTCCTACCTTGATTCTGCATGGTCAATCTGACGAGGTGATTCCCATCCAGGCGAGCCGCGACTTTGCAAATCAACGCCCCTGGGTCAAACTGATCGAACTCGACAGCGACCATGCTCTAGCGAATGTTCAACCTGAAATCTGGCGAGAAATTCAAACCTTTTGTCAGCTTTAGGTTATGGACATCATTCATCAATTGTTATTGATGCGATCGCACCCAAATTCTAGAAACCTTATGCCAGTTTGATTTGAAGATGTTGCAGATATGGGTAAGGGCGCACCGCAGTGCGTCCCTACAGGAATTGATGTATCGCGAACCCCTAAACCTTGACCTTAACGTTGAGCTGCCCAGGAGGGCGTCGTACCATTCTCACCGAATAGGGCAAAACCCCAACTAATAGCGCAAATGCGTCATCAGGAATTCGCTCAATCGTTTCCTGGTCAAAATAATTCTCAAACTGATTCAGAATCATCTGCGCCCGCTGGAGCGGCTGTGATTTATCAGTAAACTGCTGCGTCAGGCGAATCCACTGTCGCCGGATGAGATAGGCTTTTTGACGCTCCTCGTGAGATTCAGGGGAAATTAAAGACAGGTCGCCAACAGGTACAACACGTTCGCAGTCTACGTCAAAAAAGCTGCCTACTGCGGCACCGGGTCCAGCAAATTCAGCATGATAGGCTTTACACAAAATCAGACCATTTCGTCGTCGGTCATTCACCATTAGCAAATGCCCACACTTAATCTGGTTCAGAATATCGGACTCACTCGAGCATTCTGAAACGAGTTGGCACTGATGGTTATTTGTACTAGACCCATTTTCTCGCCCATTCATAAACTGTGCGCTACTAGTAGCAGCCTGTATCGACTTGATAGATGTCTAAATCTTTGTAAAGGTGCTGGTAGCTCAGACACGGATTGCCCGACAAAATCGCCAGATAGAACAGACATCAGGGAAAGCAAGAAAACCTAGTGATTTGTACTGCGCCCATTGCCTTATTTTATGGCAGGAAAGTAAGGCGATCGCGACGCAACAATCAAGAGATTTTGAAGCAGAGATGAAGATTTATTTTATCTAAGAAATCTGCTTAACCTGCGTTTGCCTGAAATCGTTACAAAAAACTCTGGGATTGATCCAGGTACACCTTAAACTGTAGGATGCATTGCGTAATGTGTTGAACCCTACACTGTGGCATCCGTGCGAAAGATTGTTATTGCTGGCAACTGGAAAATGTACAAAACCCAGGCGGAATCGCTGGAATTTCTGCAAGGGTTTATGAACCATCTGAATGAAACTCCCGATGATCGGGAAATTTTGCTTTGCGCTCCATTCACCGCTCTGGGAGCTTTATCCAAAAATTTGCACGGAAGCCGCATCAAAATCGGTGCACAGAATATCCACTGGGAAGCCGCAGGAGCATACACTGGTGAAATTTCCGGCGTCATGTTGAAAGAGCTAGGGGTGCGCTACGTAATCGTGGGGCACAGTGAACGTAGACAGTATTTTGGCGAAACTGACGAAACAGTGAACCTGCGGATCAAAGCAGCTCAACAGCACAGATTAACGCCAATTCTTTGTGTTGGAGAAACGGGAGATCAGCGAAGCCAGGGTGAGACTGAAACTGTAATCACCCAGCAGCTAAAGCGGGGACTGGTGGAGGTCGATCAAGACAATTTAGTAATCGCCTATGAACCCATTTGGGCGATTGGCACAGGGGATACCTGTGAGGCGATCGAAGCAAACCGGGTAATTGGTCTGATTCGTAACCAGCTCACTAATCCAAACGTACCAATCCAATATGGCGGCTCTGTAAAACCTGGCAACATTGACGAAATAATGGCTCAGTCTGAAATTGATGGTGCGTTGGTAGGTGGTGCCAGCCTCGAACCATCTGACTTTGCCCGAATTGTTAACTTTCAGTAGAGCAAAGTCATCCGTTACTAAATCCAGATTGCTAAACCCAGATCTGATTCGCCAACACCTATGCCCTGCAGGGACGCTTCGTAAAACGTCCCTCCAAGTTCTCTAAATCAAGTCAGTGACCAAATCCGATCCTTTAAATCGTGACCCTATCGGCTAGCTTGAGCGAAGCGGTTGTTAACTTCGTTCCAGTTGACCACGTTCCACCATTGCTTTAGGTATTCGGGGCGGCGATTTTGATATTTCAGATAGTAAGCGTGTTCCCACACATCATTGCCCATGATGGGGAAATGCCCTTCGGTTAATGGGTTGTCCTGATTTGGGGTGCTAACCACATCTAGCTTGCCGTCAGCAGTGCGAGCTAGCCAAACAAAACCGCTACCAAACTGACCCGCGCCCGCATCATTAAACCGCTGCTTGAAGTTCTCGAAATCACCAAATGTATCAGTGATTGCTTGGGCGATCGCCCCGTTTGGCTCTCCCCCAGCATTGGGAGCCATAAGCGTCCAGAAAATGGTGTGGTTAAAGTGACCGCCCCCGTTATTGCGTACCACTGTCTTCACCGCATCGGGCAGCGTATTCAAGTCACGAATCAACTCATCAACAGACTTGTTCTGTAAGTCAGAATGCTTTTCTAACGCAGCATTGAGCTTGCTCACGTAGGTTCCATGATGATTGTCATGGTGAATTTGCATGGTTTGCGCGTCGATGTAAGGCTCTAGCGCGTCATTGCTGTATGGAAGGGATGGCAATTCAAAAGCCATAGGTTTTCCTCCTATTGGAGTCATCACGCTTACTTTGTTGTAAACTTTTGAAAAAGAAATCTATCAAAAGTTCCAATTGCGTTTTCCCTCGTAAATCAAAGCTTCTCCACCGTTTTGAAAGGGTTTAGTATTCTGTAGCTCTATCTATTGGGAAGATTTTTGATATAAAATCCTATCGATAGCGCTGCAATGGTCAGAGCAATCGCTCCAGTCCATTGGCAAGTTTTATCAAGCTTTTCAGCTCTAGATCCCGAAAACCTTTGAATAGGAGAGCACGAACACATGGCTTACGAACTTCCCCCCCTACCTTACGATTACGAAGCTTTAGCACCTCATGTTTCATCAGATACCCTGAAGTTTCATCACGATAAGCATCACGCTGCCTACGTGACCAATTTCAACAAGATGGTCGAAGGAACAGAACTTGCTAGTCAGTCGATCGAAGAAGTGATCAAAGCGACCTACGGCGACTCTAGCAAAACCGGGATCTTTAACAACGCAGCCCAAGCCTGGAACCATACCTTCTACTGGAACTGCATGAAGCCCAATGGCGGTGGTACTCCCACTGGAGCGCTAGCCGACAAAATCAACGCTGACTTTGGCAGCTTCGACAAGTTCAAAGAAGAGTTTCTTGCAGCGGGTGGCACCCAGTTTGGTAGCGGTTGGGCATGGCTCGTGTTAGACAAGGGCACCCTGAAAGTAACTAAAACCCCCAACGCCGAAAACCCGATCGCCCTGGGTCAGGTTCCGCTGCTGACGATGGATGTCTGGGAACACGCTTACTACCTCGACTACCAAAATCGTCGCCCAGACTACGCTAAAACCTTCGTAGACAGCTTGATCAACTGGGATTATGTAGCAGAACAATTTGCTGCTGCTAAATAGACGGTTATAGCGTTGATCGCCTTAATCTAGAACAAAATGGGGTGAGAGCTTTGAACTCACCCCATTTTTTGATAGGACAATGCTGTACGCACTGCTCCAGAAGTGGAGCGTATCCCAGCAGGAAATTTTGCTTCTATTCAAGTTCTACTGACTTACGTAGTCCCACATAGATGCTGAAGTAAGTGAACTGCCATAATAGTATTGATGCCGTTTGCGATTTTCTCTGAAGCCAGCCCAAAATCTCCAAAATAAATTCAGTTATTTTCTCTAGTTCTTCACCTTTTGTTTCTAACTTTAGAATATACCGTCAGCAGAGCAACGACTGCTTTAATGACTTTTATTGGGTGCTTGAATCGCGATCCAGCAGTTTGATTCAAGATCAGGACAAAAGCATGTCTACAGCAAACTTCTACTCAGAACTTCCAACTTTAACGGACTTTCTGGATATCACTAATTCCAGCAATTTCATACCCGTGCCAGAAGACTGGTACATCGTGATTACTGACATTGTTGAATCAACTAAGGCAATTGAGTCAGGGCACTACAAGGATGTGAACCTGCTAGGCGCTTGCTCGATTGTTGCAGTGCTAAACACATTGGGAAATGGAGCAAATAGTCATAAGGACACAACCGATATTCCGTTTGTGTTTGGTGGAGATGGGGCAACAATTCTGATTCCACCGGGTCTTTTTGCTAAAACAAAACAGGCTTTGAGCGTTGTACAACAGTTGGCAGTTCAAGAATTTGGGATGGACTTACGCGTCGGAATCGTGCCTGTGTCGGTGGCGATCGCCGCTAACTACGACGTAAAGGTTGCCAAACTAAAAGTCTCAGAAAACTACAGCCAAAGTGTTTTCATTGGAGGTGGGTTAACCTACGCAACAGAGCTTTTGAAAGACCCAAACGCTACAGAAGTTTATAGGATTACACCTGAAAAGTCTTTCGCAGATGTAGATCTGTCTGGATTAGAGTGTCGTTGGCAAGACATTCCTAGCCAGCATGGAGAATTTGTCAGCCTAATAGTCATGGCAACTGCCTATGGCAGCGAAAACTTAGCAAGCCTCTACGCTGAAATTATCAATAAAATTCAGCAGATTTATGGCGATGAAGTAAGCTATCGTCCCGTTCATAGCAAGACGCTTAACTTAACATTCAGCTCCAAAAAACTTTCAAAGGAAACCAAACTACGGGCAAAATCAGGCAGTCGGTTTCATAAACAGCTGTATTTATGGAAAATTCAGCTAGAAAACCTTTTAGGTTTGTTCCTAATGCATTTCAAAACTCAGGCAGGGGAAATGGATTGGGGCACATACAAAGACATCGTGGTTGGCGCAACTGACTATAAAAAGTTTGACGACATGCTACGGATGGTGATTTCAGGCACAGCCGCGCAACGGGAGGCACTAAATAGCTACTTGGAAACAAAATACAAGCAAGGCAAACTAGTATACGGGACGTATACCTCCGATCGCGCCTTAATGACCTGCATGGTATTTGAGCGAAACGGTCCTCAGGTGCATTTTGTAGACGGAGCAGACGGTGGCTATACGCTTGCAGCAAAAGCGCTAAAAGAAAGAATGAAACAAAAAGCGCTGAACTGGAGTACGTTTGTCAGAATGATGCGGCGGCGAGATGCACGTGGCTACTCTCCTCGACCCGATCTGTTTCCTCAATCTGGCTTGTTCTCTCAACCTGACCTGTTGCAGACCAGTCCCCTGTGGTCGAATGCACTAAATTCATGCACATTAGACCCACATGAAGGTAAAGCAAACAGCTGCATTTCCTGCTAAATATGTTACGCCTCACCAACGGAAAAGCTAGTCCGGTAAGCGTCACTGATCCAAGCCAAAACCTTCAATCTGCGAGAAGTCCAATGAGAGCAGGTTAAAGTAAAAGAAGGGAAACATAGTAGCTAGAAATTCATGGATAACGAACCCATTGTTTTGTTGTCGAGCCGAGAAATTGATAAAATGCGTCGGGCTGGACAACTGGCGGCTGAACTCCTTGACCACCTCGCCCCGATGGTAAAGCCTGGAGTTAGCACCTTAGACCTGAACGATGAAGCTGAACGCTGGACTCAAGCACATGGTGCTAAAAGCGCTCCGCTGGGCTATCACGGTTTCCCAAAATCTATCTGTACCAGCATTAACGAGGTCGTCTGTCACGGCATTCCTAATGCCAAGCAAATCTTAAAAGAGGGTGACATCATCAACATTGATGTCACTCCAATTCTGGATGGCTATCACGGCGACACCTCCCGCACCTTTTTTGTGGGTGAACCTTCTCCCCTTGCTAGAAAGCTAGTTGAAGTTACTGAAGAATGCCTAAACCGGGGCATTAAAGCAGTGAAACCTGGTGCCCGTATTGGTGATATTGGGGCAGTCATTCAAGAATATGCGGAAGCAGAAGGTTTCTCAGTCGTTCGAGACTTTGTTGGACACGGAGTCAGCCGTATTTTCCACACGGCTCCCCAAATTCCGCACTACGGCACCCGAGGCAAAGGCAAAAAGTTGAGACCCGGGATGGTATTCACGATTGAGCCAATGATTAATGAAGGGACTTGGGAAGTTGAGGTGATGGCTGACAAATGGACAGCCTTGACCAAAGACCGCAAGCTTTCGGCTCAGTTTGAGCATACAATCGCTGTCACTGAAGATGGGGTTGAAATTCTCACCTTACATCCCGCTCTAGTCACATCCTGATGGGTGTAGCTTAGATTACACAAATTACTTACCCAAATGTCATGATGCTTTTGGCGAACCTAGCGCAAAGGCGGTCACGTTCATGGGATCAAGTTGGACTAGGCGGCAGGCTTTACAGCTTATTTCTGGCGCTGCAGGGGGAATTGCTCTTCATGCCTGTACTAAGGCTGCCCAACCCTCTCAGACCGCAGCAGATTCTACCTCTGCTGCAGTGGGAATCGTCACCTGGATTGGCTATAGCCCTCTGTATATTGCTCAGGAAAAAGGATTTTTTGAGGAATTGGGGCTAAATCTGGATGTGAAGGTGTTTAGCTCTGGGACAGATGCCAGTGCTGCTTTTGCCGCAGGGCAGATCGACGGTCTTTCACTGGTGCCATCGGAGGCGGTTTTGCTTGCGGCGAATGGGGCAGACTACCGGGTAGTCTATGTCGTGGATACTTCTAATGGAGGTGACGGCATTCTTGCTCGAAATAGCATTCCAGATATTGCTGCCTTCAAAGGTAAAGAAATCGCGGTTGAAATCGGTGGAGTCAGCCATTTCTTTTTACTTGAAGTGTTGTCTGAAGCGGGATTATCCGAAGCGGATGTAACGCTGGTTAATGTTACGCCAGATGCGGCAGCGGCGGCTTATCAATCTGGCAATGTTGGGGTTGCTGTCACTTATGCGCCGTTTCTGTTTACAGCAGAGCAGGCTCAGTCAGATGGGCGGATTATCTATGACAGTTCAAAGTTAGCAACACCGACGGCGATCGCTGATTTATTCATCTTTAACACTGGGGCAATCTCAGACAATTCGGCGGCGATCGCCGCTTTTATTCAAGGCAATCTTAGAGGATTAGAATTCCTCACCACTAATCCTGACGAGGGGTTGGCGATCGCTGCTGAGCGGCTAGAGTTAACTCCACAAGATCTAAGCGAACAGTTAAAAGGAGTTAAGCTGGCAAACCTGAATGCGAACATTGAGATGCTCAACAATCCTGACAGCAATCTCTATGTTTTAAAGCCAATGCATGATCTAGCAAACTTCCTCAAAAATCAGGAACAAATTGACCAGATTCCTGACTTATCTGATCGCTTAGATCCGCAATTTGTGCTTGCGATTCAAGAGAGCACTTGAAGAAGTCATGAGTCATTGGACGTTCTCAAACGCCAAAGAACAAACGAGGAATGGTAACCTCACAAATTTGCAAAAATAACGGACTTAACTTGATTTTGCTTTGAAAATATCTGGTAGGGTTTTTAGGACAGTTTTACTGGGGACGTAGGGATGAGTGTAGAAGCGCTAAAGGGAAGGGATTTGCTCAGTTTAGCTGACCTAAATACTGATGAAGTATTAGGTCTTTTAGATTTGGCAGCAGCTTTAAAGGCAGGAAAAGCTCGCTCCCGCTGCTGCAAGGTTTTAGGGCTACTCTTTCGGAAGGCTTCTACTCGAACTCGCGTTAGCTTTTCGGTGGCAATGTATCAACTGGGTGGGCAGGTGATTGACCTCAACACCAGCACTACGCAGGTTAGCCGGGGAGAGCCAACGATTGACACAGCGCGAGTGTTGGACCGATATCTTGATATTTTGGCAATTCGGACGTATGAACAGCAGGAGTTAGAGACTTTTGCCCACTATTCCCAGATTCCGATCATCAATGCGTTAACTGATCTAGAGCATCCCTGTCAGGTTTTGGCAGATCTATTGACCATTCAAGAACAGTTTGGCGGTTTGGAGGGGCTGACGTTGACCTACTTAGGCGATGGCAACAACGTAGCGCATTCCTTGATGTTGGGTTGTGCGCTGGTGGGAATGAATGTCAGAGTAGCAACTCCAGCCGAGTATCACCCAGATGAGGGAATTGTCCAGTTAACAAAGAAGTTGGCAGGCGATCGCACCCAGATTCTACTCACTTCCGATCCGGAAGCAGCAGCGGATGGCGCACATGTTCTTTACACGGATGTCTGGGCCAGCATGGGACAGGAAGACTTGGCAGCTACTCGCATTCCCGTCTTTCAACCCTATCAGGTCAATCAACAACTGCTGGACATCGCTGATCCCAAGGCGATCGTGCTGCATTGTCTCCCTGCCCACCGAGGCGAAGAAATTACCGACGAGGTGATGGAAGGCTCCCACTCGCAGATTTGGGATCAGGCAGAAAACCGCCTTCATGCTCAAAAGGCACTGTTAGTCAGTTTGTTAGGCGCTGACTAAGGCGCTGAACGCTCATTCGTCACCCAGCGCCAGAGCGGGTGCCTTGGGCCCTGTTGGCGAATTTGCAATAGCTGTTTTTCTAAGCGTTTGGTTTGGCGGTCGGAGATTCCCCAAAGAATATTGCGGCTCTGCCACAGCAAAACCGCGACCGTCATACCAATACACAATGACAAAAAAAAGGCTTGGATGGGATTATAGGCGATCGTATAGCGAACAGCCGTCCAAGTGAAGTAGTCCATCCACAGCACAAACTCCGAGCGCAAGCTCCATAGGCTCAGCGGAGCCAACAGTAGCCACAGCAAACAAACCGTTCCCCACCTGCCATAAACTGTGAGCCGATGTAGCCGCTCAAGCTCCCGCCGAAAAGCCGGATCATAACGCAGAGGATGGTCTTGGGCTGAAGATTCGGACTCAACCATGGTCAGGCATCGTCTGAGCTAGAAGAATCTAAAGGGACAGGAATTGGTTGACCAAAACGCTCTCGCCATAAAGCGAGCAAAGTACTCGCAATAAAGATGCTGGAATAAGCACCCATCGTAAACCCAATAATTAATGCTAGGGCAAAATACTTTAATGTCTCTCCACCAAACAAGAAAATTGAGGAAAGGGTCAACAGCACTGTAACTGAGGTGTTGATCGATCGCGCCAGAGTTTGGTTTACCGCGTCATCTACAATGTCGTTAATATTGCGACTTGGCTCCTGCTGCATCGTTTCGCGAATTCGGTCATAAATCACAACGGTGTCATTCACCGAAAAGCCCACGATAGTCAGCAGAGCCACGATAAATAAGCTGTCTACCTCAGCACCAATGGTTAATCCCAGAATGGCAAAAATTCCCACTGTGATTAACACATCGTGGAATAGCGCAACAATGGCAAAAACGGCGTAATCCAGTTGGAACCGTAGACTTAGGTAAACCGTAATGCCAACGAAGGAAACAACCAGCGCTAACAACCCTGAAGAGAGAAGTTGACGACCCAGGGTAGGTCCAACGGTGTCAATCTGGGTGGCTTGGGGGTCAAAGGTACCAATCTGTTCACTTAACGCACTGAGCAGTTGAGTTCGCTGATTGACATCTAGCACACTGGTGCGAATGGAGAGGGCGTGCCGCTCGTCTCCCAAGACTTGAATGCTGCTGCTGCCCAAATCTTGCTCTGCTAAAACCTGACGGACTTCTCCTGGCTCGATCGGGTCATCGCAATTGTTGGGTTGGGTGCAGTCTAGCTCTAGCTGTAGACGTGTGCCTCCAACAAAGTCGAGGCTGGGACGCAAAGGAGAACCAATCTGATTCCAAGAGAGCACCATTGCGACGATGCCGCTCAGGATAATCACCGAGGAAATCGTCCACCAGAGCGATCGCTGTCGAATTACCTGTAGCTTCATGACGTTACTCCTGCCTGAGATGAGGTGGAAGTGGGCAGGTTAGGGCAGAACAACTTGGGCTTCCGTAACCCTGGAAACCCTAGCGCCACCAATAACAAAGTCCGGCTACAGGTCAGCGCTGTGAACATACTGACTAAAACACCGATCGCCAGCGTCAGTGCAAATCCTTTGACTAAACCTGCCCCTAGCCAAAACAGGGCACCACAGGCAATCAAAGTGGTGACGTTACTGTCGAGAATGCTGGAGAAAGCCCGATAGAACCCTGCCTCAACAGAGCGATAGAGCGTTTTTCCTGCTCTTAACTCTTCACGGGTACGCTCAAAAATGAGCACGTTTGCATCAACTGCCATACCGATGCTGAGAATAAAGCCTGCGATTCCAGGAAGCGTTAGCGTTACGTTCAGCAAACTGAAGATAGCGAAGGTGAGAATTGAGTAGATGATCAGAGCGATATCCGCGATTAAACCGGGTAAACGATAGTAAACCACCATAAAAATCAACACCAGCAGCAAGCCGCCGATTCCTGCGTAGATGCTGCGCTGGATACTATCTCGTCCCAGAGTTGCACCAACAGTCCGGTTTTCAACCACTTCAACCGGAACGGGCAAAGCCCCCCCTCGCAACTGAACGGCTAACTCACTTGCGGTTTGAGCGTCAAATCTGCCGGTGATGCTGGCCCTTCCGCCCGTGATGCCTGTTTGGGCATAGTCAACGGCAACCGTTGGGGCACTCAGCAGCTCGTTGTCCAGGAAAATGCCTAGAGTCCGTCCTGTACCAGCAATACCTTTGGTCAATTCGGCAAACTTTTCACCGCCTTCCTGGTTAAATTCGAGCCCGACCTCCCAGGAATTGGTGCCAAGGGGGGCTGCAAAAGCGTTTTGCAACATATCACCCGTTAGCCCAGTTTTGTCAAAGAATTGAGCGATCGCCTCATTACTCTGATCGAGAGCCTCCTGGTTTTGGGCGATCGCCTCCTCATCTCCACCGTCTCGAATTCGCTCTTTCTCAGCTAGCAAAAGCTGCTGGGCTTGAAAAGTGATTCCAAGCTGCTGTTCCGTGCCGGGACGTTGAGAGCGAAAATCTAGCTGAGCTGTGCCACCTAAAACTCGTTCTGCCTGCTCAGGGTCGCTGACTCCCGGTAGCTGTACCAAAAGCTGGTCTTCGCCTGCCGTTTGCACTACGGCTTCAGCCACACCCAGTCCATTAATCCGATTTTCTACTACCTGCTGGACTGCCTCCAGCTTTTCTGCTGTAATTTCTGGGACAGCCTCAGTCGTTTTGACCTGAAGCGTCAGTTGTGACCCACCCTGCAAATCCAGCCCTAACCGCACTGGCACCGCTACAATCACCACCGCGGCAGCAAATGCCAGCGCCAAAATCACCGCCAAAAGTAACCGTTGTCTGCCCATATCTTCAGTTGCTGCAACGAACGTTGTAGAGGTGCCAGCACAGAAATTTGAGCAGCGTCAACTTGAAACGCTACTGAAAACACTGTTTAAATACCACCACCACGCTATGATAGCTGGATTTTGCCAGTCTAGTAGGCTTAGTTGCCTGTTTGAGTAGCCTGCTCTGGCTCGGTGCGCTTGCTCTGAGCTTGCTGAAGCGCTGCTTCACTGTTCTGCCGATAGACCTGCATCCGGTTTTGTGCCGTTTGGTAGCGCCCATCTCCAGGAGCGACTTGAGCCATCAAGTCAGAAGCCCTCTGCCAGTAGGTTGCTAACTCCAGCCAATCGGCGGAAGACTGAGCGATCTGCCCCTCTGTTGCTGCCCGTTCTGCCAGCCTAACTGCCTCGACAAACGGGTCTCCCGACGGAGTAACTGCCGCTGAGCCTGAAGCTTCGTTCTCTGGCTGAGCCTCCGCTGAGGAATCTGGAGCATCAAGCGGAGGACTGGCAACGCTTGTAGCTTCTTCTCTAGCTTCAGACTCTCCCAACCCATCCGGTTGAATTTGATTTAGCAGCCCGAACCCCAATCGGCTGTAGAGCAACCCTCCCCCCAGCAGCAGCAGCAAGCAGAGAACAGCTCCCCCTAAGATGCCGCGAAAAAACTGCCGTTTTTCACGCAGAGTTGAAGATTTTACTGCCTTGGGTAAGGATTTACTCGACTCTGTTTTTTGAGTTTTCCAATCTTGGGAGAGTCGCTGTAACGGATTTACCTTGGATAGACGAATTTCTTCTGACCAAAGCACTTGGTTCTCTGGATCGCGGTTAATTTCTTCTAACCATAGGAGTTGCTGTTCTCGCACAATGCGGCTGTTAATTCTGACGCGCCGAATGCCGCGAGGCTGAAGTGATTCTAGAATCTGACGAACTTGGTTGACTAGGACAGGCTTTTCTAGCTGGTCGAGACGAGGGGCTTCACACAAGAGTTGTAAAATCCCTTCAGCCAAAATGGCCCTGGTTCTTACACCAGAGTCTGTCAGCTTTTCGTTGAGAACTTGAATGATCGCGGCGACGCTGCCCTGACGAGCTTGTCTAGCGATATCGTCCATTGGATTGACCATGGTTGGCATGGTGATTCAGCAATGAGTTAGGTATTTGAGAATACCCCATATTTGCCTTAACAATATCGCACGGTCAGGCCCTAAGCGTTACTGATTTTTAATAATTTCCGGATGTTAGAGTATCTCCGTTTATCGCCTTCGTGAACGTCAGTAACAGTTTTAGCGATCGCCTTCATGGCAGCATCTATATCAATTCTCAATTGCGCGGATAGAACAGTAGTGCATTGCGCCACTGCTCTATGCCATGCTTTGTATTCCACTCAAGCAAGAATCGTTATATTCATTGCAAGCTGCTGGTGGAGCTAGTCGCACCGATCTCCTCAAGGTTATTTAAACAGCATTGCAAGCTTGTCCAGTTAACCTAGATGGCGATAATCATTGAAGCGACGAATTTGCCACAGGTCAGTGTTGAGGCGGTTTTGATTGGTGTGATGCCAGCGGGAGCGGTCGAGCCAAAATTCGAATATGGCGGTGTTGTGGGCGTGCAGTCGCCAGGAGCGATTGCTTCCCAATAATTCTGCGATCAAATGCTGCAAAATCCAGCTATGCGTAACAACCCAAATTTGCGTATCTTCCGTATGGCGAGTCAGCAGAGTTTGGATGAATCGGCGGGCGCGATCGCGAGCCTCCTGTAGCGACTCTGCACCAGGAATTTGAATCCAATCCGGAGAATTTTCCAGTGCTTCACATAGAGCCGGATAGCGCTGTTTTGCCTCAGCCCAGGTCAATCCCTCAAAAATTCCGTTCTGAAATTCCTTCAACTCATCGGCATACTCCACCTGAAGACTAAGGAGCTTAGCTTCATCCGGAGTTGAGCTAGAAACCGGATTCAAGCTGGACGCACTCTTGAAAGATGCAGCAGTCGCAGACAAAACATGGGTAAGCAAAATTTCTGCAGTTTGGGCTGCTCGTTTGAGAGGACTGCTGTAGATATAGCTGGGACGTTTATGCTCCAGCACCAACCGCTGAGCCAGCTTTTTTGCCTGCTCTACTCCTTCGGCTGAAAGCTCAAAATCGCCATGCCCTTGCATTCGTTTCTGCCGGTTGCCAAGGGATTGAGCATGTCGGATAAATAGAAGCTTGATCAGCTTCATGGTTCTCTTGAAATGAAATGATTAAAAGTTGGGACGAGCGTATTGATTGAGTATGTACGATTTCCTGAGTTAGGGGTAGGGGAAATCGGGATGAAGCTGAGAATGTTACGCTGGAGTGTGGAAAAATCGGAAGTTTTGGGTTTTTCTGGGACATTAAGTTAGGCAAGTTATGCAAGAGGAACTTCTGCGATCGCTCGTTTGGACTGATTACCGACTGGCTCTTCTATTTACGGTTCTATTTCCCCTGATTCTTTTGATCTGGGCATTTGTGCAAAAAAATGAACCGATGCAGCGGCTCCTGCTAATCTACTGGCGTGTTGCTAGTCTATTAGCTATCACGGTTTATCTAATGATTGGGGGAATTTTAGTCGGTTTCATCGCCGGTTTGATAGCGACAGTTCTGATCCCCATTAGCCTCTGGTTTTGGGTGGACTTGAATGAAGAAATTGACGACCAGCCCACCAAGCCGTTGAAGCTGACCTTTACCTCTTGGCGTTGGGCAGTGACCGTCTATAGTATTGTGGCAGCGATTGCTACCGTTCCTTTTGTGCGCTGTGCCTTGTCGAGAGAAACATTTGGCTTGCCGATTTGTCAGGTCTGGCTAGAAGCTCCTCTGATTTACAAAGATTTCTTTCACGCCAACTCGGCTCCCGGTTTCCTCGGTTTTCTGGGAATTGTTGGACTGATTATCTACATGCTGTATCTGATTTACTTTGTTCTGGTCAGGTTGGGCAAACAGGGACGTTCTGCGGTGCAGCAGTAGATCCATTGATAAGCGCAAATAAGCAGAGGTGAAGCATATGGAGCGCGGCGTGGGGCATCGACTGGAACAATATACGATTAAACGTCCAGATGAAGTGCTGCTGGTAGAAGTGGCGATCGCCGGAGAGGCTGACCAAATCGCAATTTTCAGGGGCTTTTCCAGTTCGCTGATGCATCCGACTGCCGCTGACCCAGACATTCCAGTCTTACCGGATGAAGCAGAAATCATCTCAATCGATCGAGTAGAAAGTCCTTACAACCCCCAAATTCCTCACTACATTCAGCAGGGGTTGACCTGGGTAGAAATGCGATCGCTCCTGGCAGAAGTTGGGCTGTAAGACAATTTATTTTGAATTTTTAGATTTGAATTTTTAAATAGGACGCACTTCGGTGCGTCCTATTTACGTCCTCACAGGTTTACGTCTCCACACGAATTGATCCTGATGAGGCGCAATTCATTTCGTCTGTACAAGAGTGTGTTCAACGGGAAGCGTCCTCTTGAGAAAAAGCCTTTAGAGGGATGTAATCCACTGCAACTATTCAGGATGAGAAGAATGCAAGCACGAATTGTGGATCTCTCATCAGAAATATTTAGGGATCTTTACGAAGGTGGTATGCTCCAGTGTGTGAGATGTGTGGAGTGTCTGATATGGTTTTATCTTCTGTATCCTCTGACTGGACATCCCGTCCCAGTCAGACTGACTCAGGTTTTACTGCAACCCAACCCGTGACGCTGCACAGCGCGGATTGGGAACCTCTCGTTTTACCTGCAACAAAGCTATTTGGGACGGACGGCATTCGTGGGCGAGTGGGTGACTTGCTGAGCGTGCCCCTAGCACTACAGGTGGGGTTTTGGGCCGGTCGAGTATTGCAGGCAACTACAGCAAAACCGGGGTTGATCATCCTGGGACAAGATTCTCGTAACTCTAGCCCGATGTTGGCGACTGCATTGTCTACTGGATTGACCGCAGCGGGTCTAGAAGTTTGGAATTTGGGATTGTGCCCTACGCCTACCGTGGCTTTCCTAACCAGCACGTCAGAGGCGATCGGCGGCGTGATGATTTCTGCGAGTCACAATCCCCCTGAAGACAACGGCATTAAGTTTTTTGCCGCAAACGGCACTAAGCTCTCACCCCAATTGCAGACCCAAATGGAATCTGCGCTGCGGGGTGAAGGCGGTTGGGCTAGCCAGCAAAAACAGCTCGCTTTCCAGCCAGGACAGCACTATCACCGACCAGAACTGGTGAAAGCGTATGTCGAGTCGCTTCAGCAACCGCTGATTCCCTACGGCAACTTAGCAGGAATGCGAATCGTGCTAGATCTGGCTTGGGGCGCAGCAGCACAGTTAGCCCCAGCAGTCTTTGAGGCAATGGGGGCAGACGTAATTTGTCTGCACGACTACCCAGATGGCGATCGCATTAACGTTAACTGTGGCTCTACCCACCTTGCGTCACTCAAAGCTGCCGTTCAAGAACACGATGCTGATTTGGGCGTAGCCTTTGACGGTGATGCAGACCGGGCAATGGCAGTCGATGCTCAGGGACGCGTTGTAGATGGCGACTACATTCTTTACTTTTGGGGCGAAACCCTACGCCAGCAAAACCGGCTTCCCGGCAACACCATCGTTTCGACCGTAATGGCAAACCTGGGCTTTGAACGCGCCTGGGAGCGGCAAGGCGGTAAGCTCATTCGCACTGCCGTAGGCGACCAGTACGTTCATGCAGAAATGGTGAAACACGGTTATATGCTGGGCGGTGAGCAGTCAGGACACATTCTCTGTCCGCATTACAGTGTTTCGGGCGATGGGTTGCTAACGGCGCTGCATTTGGCTACTATCGTGCGTCAATCTGGCGTTTCCCTCGCTGAAATGGTTGATCAGAGCTTTCAGACCTATCCGCAACTGCTGCGGAATGTGCGCGTAGAAGACCGCGATCGCCGCCTCAACTGGAAGGACAATGCCCGCTTACAGCAGGCGATCGCTCAGGCAGAAGCCGAGATGGGCGATCGCGGCCGCATTCTCGTCAGAGCCTCCGGCACGGAACCCGTGATTCGGGTAATGGTAGAAGCAGCCGACGCTGAACTAGTACAGCACTGGACAGACAAACTGGTGCTAGCCGTTCAACAGTACGCAAACTGATCTCGCAATGTAGCCACTTTGGCTTCGTTGCACGCTGGGTTAACTTCACCTCTAGGTAGGCTAGCTTCGTGGCTCAGTAAGCTAGCCTAACCTGTAGGGAGGCTGGCTTCGTGACGCAACAGACTAGCCCAGATTATGGTTAGGCTGGCTTCCTAGCGTGGCAAGCTAGCCTAACCTATGACTAAGCTAGCTTCGTGTCCCGCTAAGCTAGCTCAATCCCCAGCTAAGCCAGCTTCATGGCGAGATAACCTGGCTTACCTTACGGACAAGCTGGCTTAACGACGCGGTAAGCTAGCCTAGTCCCTGACTAAGCTAATCCCAGTTTGATTTTTATTTGTCGTAAATATTTCTGTAGGGGCAGTTTGCGAACTGCCTCTACAGGATTGAATTGCACAACACAATTTAAACGGGTATGACTTAAACGGGTAGGACCTTGCGGCGCGGTAAGCTGTCCTCGTTTAGGGGTGATAAATCTATGGATGCCAACACGGACGTCAACACAGGGAACTTATCAGCAGTGGAGCGAGAGGCGATTGCTTACCTGCGTTCTCCAGCAGCAATTCGGGAACGGTGCGGACAGCTTTTTGACCTGGCGTGCCAGGATCAGCTTCAGCATTTTCGCTGTGATTTGAGCAAGTTGGAATCTGTTGCCGACTACGTGATTCAGGTGACACAGCAAGTCTATCCTGACCTGCAAATTCCATTCCATAGCCGCTGGCGACACTTTGAAGTAGGCACAAGAAAGCAGCGTTTGGCGCAGCTCGATCAGCGTCTTGCTCACCTTTCCCCGATTGAAAAAGCAGAGGCAAAGTTTGACCTGGCGATAACCAGCGTGCTGCTTGACGCTGGAGCTGGAGCCACCTGGCAGTACATCGAGTCAGAAACGGGTGAAGTATTTTGCCGCTCTGAGGGTTTGGCAGTTGCCAGCTTCAACCTATTTTGTGATGGGCTGTTTTCCAGCGATCGCCAAACCCTACAGGCAGACGCAGCAGGACTACAGCAGTTAACCGAATCCGACTTAACACAAGGTTTTCAGGTTACAGACGAGAATCCCTTAGTCGGATTGCAGGGACGCTTGAACCTACTGCGAAACCTGGGTAAAGTCCTATCGCAACATTCTGAGCTATTTGGCAGCGAGCAACCGCGTCCCGGACATCTAGTGCGCTATCTGGTGAATCAGGCAGTAAATGGAAAACTGCCCACTAATGCGGTTCTACAGGCGGTTTTGGCTGGACTGGGTGACATTTGGGCAGGACGAATTGCGATCGCCCACGTCAATCTGGGTGACGTGTGGACTCATCCAGCTCTGCGCGATACGGGATTCGGGTCACAGCTCGTGCCCTTTCACAAGCTTTCTCAATGGCTGACCTACTCCCTCCTGGAGCCTTTGCAAGAACTGGGATTAGAAATTACTGGGCTAGACCAGCTCACCGGTCTGCCCGAATACCGCAATGGCGGATTGTGTTTGGACTTGGGACTGTTACAGGCAAAACATGCGGCTGTCACCCAAACCCCACATCTGCCACAGTCCGAAGTGATTGTTGAATGGCGATCGCTAACTGTTATTTTGCTAGACCACATCGCCACAGCCATTCGTACCAAACTAGGGATGGAAGAAACGGCCCTGCCTCTAGTCAAAGTTTTACAGGGCGGTACCTGGAGCGCAGGACGACAGATTGCTGCAACGCTCAGAGGCGGCGCCCCTCCAATTCAACTGGAGAGCGATGGCACTGTTTTTTGATTACTCAATTCCCGTCTGAAGAGAGAGGTCGAATCTCTCCCAGGGAGATTAGAGAACGGGGATCGGACTCGGTAGGATGGCTCTGCTAATACATAAACACTATCGGAGTCTTTTATGCCTGAATCTCCTAAAGAAGGTCAAAACTTTGATGCTCAACAAGCCATTGAGAATATTGCTGCTGGTAATGAAAAACAGCCTGAGGTGAACGTTCAGGATGATTATGAGGCTTCAAAAGCCTTTAGCACCAGCGAAATTGACCAAACCGCAGCGGGCAGCGAAGCCGCCAAAGCCGCCACTGCTCCAAAACAAAACTTACCCGAGCCTGAAGTCACTAATTTGGAAACCGGACCGGACAGTGACCCAGAGCAGTATCGCGAAATGGCTAGAGATGTGAATCCTCGCCTTTAAAGGGAGACGATAGAGCGAAGACAATCTGTGATCAGAATCACGGCTGAAGCTGATCAGGATCGCGATCGCCCTATCTAAGTCCAGACATACTGTAGGAGACTCAACTCTAGCCGAGTCATCAACAGGGAACACACGACTGACCGACAGTCTCCGTACGGAATCTGTCGGTTTTTTATTAGCTTTTCCTAGCCTAGCGCAGCCCGAATAGAAACCGCACCCTTTTGAAACACCTGGCAACACCCAGTGCTTACTTTGCGCGTACTTTACAGTCGATTGGGAAAATTCGACTTTTGGTAAGCAATAGTAACTTTAGCAAGCTCTAGTCAAACAGTCTCTAGCGCATTGCTCCCATCGTATTCTTCCAGGACAACTCTTTGCAAAGAATTTCTAAAGCTCGCTGATCAGCATCTGGGAACAGATTGCTGTCTGCCAACTCTTGTAGCACCTGTTGGGTGAGTTGAGCCGCAAAACTGCCGCCGCAGCGCAGCAAATGACTGTAATAGCAAAACTGAGGACGCTGCATCTGATTCCGGTGAAACTGATGCACCTCAGCCTCAGACATTTTGTATGCGGGAGTATTGACCGGAACAACGATGCGGGGAATTCCATGAACTCCATAGGTGCGATCGTCCTCCACCTCCAGCGTCCCAACCAAAACCGTGCCTAGCAAAGTTCGGGTTTCGTTGACTAAATCCGGCGCAAACAGAGGATCTGGTTCGCTCGAAAGACGGGGCCCGTTGCTGAGAAACGTGGGATTAAACAGTTGAGTATTGTAAATTAACCCGACCGCCCAGTGCCGTCCGCCTGATTCTTCCAGTTTGACAAAGCTGCCAAATCCGTAGTCTTCTGCCTGAGGCGGATTGCTCACCTCCAGTTTGTCGTCTAACTGCACGACATAGTCACAGTGAGAATTTGATTTGACTACTTTTCCCAGTTTCATGCGCTTTGTTGGAGTTTTGAGTTTTTTTAACTTAGCTTGGGATCAAAATCTCCCCGCATTTTGTAAAAAGCTCGACCATCAGCGGCCAGGATTTCTACAAAACGTGGGGAGCCAAATTTAGTTAATTTTTAGGTTCGTGTCAACGCTACGACATCGCTTGAATGATGACGCTACGACATCGCTTGAATGATGTAGTCAAAGTAGGGCGCGGCTTCCTTAGCATCGTCCTCAGTGAGCAAGCTGAGCGAAGCTCTCTTAAGACAGCGAATCGACTCAACCATGCCAGGAACTGGTACACCCAGCGAGTTATACATTTCGCGCACACCGATTAGCCCAATTTTCTCAATTGGATCTTTGTCGCCCGCCAAAACTCCGTAGGTAATCAGGCGCAAATACCAGCCGTAGTCGCGCAGGCAAAGGGCCCGCTGGCGGTCGCCATAAGCATTTCCACCCGGAGCAATAAAGTCAGGGCGCTTTTTCCAAAGCTGCTTGCTGGCTTCTTGCACAATCTTTTTCTCATTCTCAGAAAGGGCAGCGGCAATCCGAATTCGCTGCTCCCCGGTCTGCAAAAACTCTTTGATACCTTCAAGTTCGCCGCTAGTAGGATAGCGGAGTTCATCGTCGGCGTTGAGAATAACTTGGCTAACTACACTCATAATATGGCGGTGATTTAGTTACATTGACTCAGATATCGCTTGTATTTTAACGATTCTAGGGGACGTAAAGAAAGCGGGCGTGGCGGAAAAACCATTCAAGCGCAAACGATTGCCCGACCAGAACAGATCCTAAGATTTTATGAGTAGAGAGTGACTATCTCGCAACATATAGAAATCTTAAGCTCAGAGATCTTGAATAATTTGTGAAAAACTGCTGTTAGCTTGTTTACATTTCAAGTTCGACCTTTCTATGACTGTAGACGGAGATCGGTCAAGCTTTACTTACTCTTAACGTCCTACTAGGGGCATTTCTTAACGTAGCGGGTTAATCCTTGTACATGTTGACCGCTCACTTAACCCGACTCCCTCATCTCCAACACGGCTACTCCTAAAAATTTGAGCTCAAATTAAAGGCTACACACCCGCATTGTAGGCATTGCAGCCTGTGAAACTCTGCGAGATTCACGGAAGCTTTGCTGTGCCTCAGTCTCAGGAATAGGACATGTTTGGACAAGCAGAAATACTTAGTGGCGATTTGATGACGCTCAACGAATTAACGATGGTTTGCTCAATCCACTCTTAATTTCTACACCAGACAATACCATGTCAGATAACAGCAGCAAGACTCCAAATAACAACAGCGTCATTTTCATTCATCCTGATGGCACTACGCCCTCTCACTATGCTTTGGCTCGTTATGAGACTGCGGGTCCAGATGGTCGCATTAACTGGGATCGGATGGATAGCGCTGGCTCCTATTTATCGCACATTAAAGATCAGCTCACAGCAACCTCGAATGCGGGTGCAGTTGTTCATGCCTATGGGGTAAAGCCTCAAGCAGATTCCTACGGATTAGACGAAGAAGGCAACTCGATTACCTCCCTTTCTGCTCAAGAAGGTTTGACTGATGAGGGAACGACAATTATGGAGGAGGCGATCGCCGCTGGCAAAGCGACCGCTGTAATTAACTCTGGTTTCATTGCAGAACCCGGAACAGGTGTTTTTCTCGCCGATGTAGAAAGCCGTAGCGAAACCGAAGCCATCACTGCAGAAATTGTTGAATCGGGCGTTGACATCATCCTGGGTGGCGGCGAAACCGACTATTTACCCGAAGGAACCATAGGTTTTTTTGGCGAAGAGGGCACCCGCACCGATGGACGCAACCTAGTTGAAGAAGCTGAGGAGATGGGCTACACGGTGATCTACACCCGTGAGCAATTGCAAAGTTTGCCCGAGGGCACCGACAAAGTCCTGGGCATTTTTGCGGCAGAAGACACCTACAATGACACCACCGAGGAAGCCAACGCTGCTGAGCGACTAGAGAACTATGGGCAACCGGGAAATCTTAACCCGCCTACCGTTGCTGAAATGCTGGAGGTGGCTCTCCCGATTTTGGCTGCGGATGAGGATGGCTTCTTTGTCGTTCTAGAAGAAGAAGGAACGGACAATTTTGGCAACAACAATAACGGTCGGGGTGTTGTAGAAGCTGCGATTCGGGCAGATCAGGCGATCGGCGTTGCTCAAGATTTCATTGACAGCGAACGACCAAACACGCTGTTAATCACTACCGCAGACAGCAATGCAGGCGGACTGCAAACCACCGATGTAGACGTTCAAGCGGGTGGCAACGTTGGCACTACTCCCGTAAACCCCACTCAGCCCGATCGCTCCGATGCTATTCAAGTGCCCCTTGATGGTGAGGAAGGACGCAACACAGAACCATTTGTTACCGGACCTGATGAAGACGGCACTCGCTTTCCCTATGGCATTTCTTATGCAGGGCTACCAGACTTTGGCTCTGACGTTGTCAGCAAAGCTTATGGGCTAAATTCCGATTTGCTGCCCAGCACCCACGACAACACAACAATTTATCGGTTGATGTATCAAACGCTGTTTGATGAAGCCCTGCCATCTCCTGTTGAAGCGCCGGAACCTGTCTCTGCTCCTGCCACTACTGAGGACACGGGCAACGTCATCTTCATTCACCCCGATGGCACCACCCCAGCCTACTTCACCCTGGCTCGGTTAGAGGAAGAAGGTCCCGACGGTCGCCTCAACTGGGACATGATGTCTGATGCAGGCGTTTACATCAACAGCATCGAAGATGAACTGACCCCCAGTTCCAATGCCGGAGCAGTCGTTCACTCAATGGGCACTACGCCTCAAGCCGATTCCTACGGGTTAGATGAACAGGGTGAACCCGTAATTTCACGCTCTGGGAAACAGGGCCTGACCATCATGGAGGAGGCGATCGCCGCTGGTAAAGCGACTGCTGTAATCAACTCTGGCTTCATCGCAGAACCCGGTACAGGGGTCTTTTTAGCCGATGTGGAAAGCCGCAGTGAAACCGAAGCTATCACCGCAGAAATTGTGGAATCGGGTGTTGACGTTATTTTAGGTGGGGGTGAAACAGACTATTTGCCAGAAGGAACTACAGGCTTCTTTGGTGAAGAGGGTACTCGCACCGACGGACGCAACCTGATTGAGGAAGCTGAGGATTTAGGCTACACAGTAGTCTACAACCGTAAGCAACTACAAAACCTTTCTGAAGACACGACCAAGGTCCTAGGCATATTTGCGGCAGAAGATACCTACAATGACACGACCGAAGAAGCCAACGCGGAAGCAGGATTAGACAACTATGGACAACCAGGCAACGAAGACCCACCCACCGTTGCCGAAATGCTAGAAGCAGCCTTGCCCATCCTGAACCGTGACCCCGATGGTTTCATGGTGGTGCTGGAAGAAGAAGGCACCGATAACTTTGGTAACAACAACAACGGTCGTGGACTGATTGAAGCAACTCGACGGGCAGATGATGCGATCGGCGTAGCGATGGACTTCATCAACAATGAGGACCCCAATACGCTGCTAGTTACATCTGCTGATAGCAATGCGGGTGGACCTCAAGTCTATGACGTTGATGAAGCAGATGAACCCGTCGGCACGGTTGAAGTAAACCCTACCCTGCCTGATGACTCTGATGCGGTTGAAGTGCCCCTTGATGGACAAGAGGGACGGAACACTGAACCCTTTATCACGGCTGAAGATGCTAACGGAAACACGTTCCCCTTTGGCATTGCCTATGCCACGCTGAACGATGTTCCTGACAGCGTATTGACCAAAACCTATGGCTTGAATGCGGGAGACTTGCCTAGTTCTCACGAAAATACGTACATCTATGAGTTGATGTACCGGACGCTGTTTGGTCAGAATGCTTTGCCTACTCTAGTCGAAGGAACTCCCCAGGCAGAAACTCTCTTAGGTGGTCCCGATCGCGACTTAGTTCGGGGTAATGAAGGCGACGACACGATCGCAGGCTCAGTCAATGATGACTTTCTCTATGGTGAGGAGGGCAATGACCTGATCCGGGGTGACTTAAACACGGTTCAGGCTGGCGATGATGCGGGTGGCGATGACCTTCTCAGTGGCGGTGAAGGCGACGATCGCCTTTTTGGGCAGGGCGGCGATGACCAGCTCTATAGCGGCGAAGGCAATGACCAACTCTATGGTGATGCGGGCGATGACTTGCTCTATGGGGGGTTGGGGCAAGATGCCCTATTAGGTGGGGAAGGCCGCGATCGCTTTGTTATCGCTACTGGTGAGGATGCTGATACGTTTAGCGACTTCCGCATTGGCGAAGATTTCATCGCCCTGATGAACGGAGTCACCTATGAACAGCTTTCGTTCTCCCAAAGTAGCGGCAGCACGGTCATTAGCGCTGATGACAGCATACTGGCGACACTGCGTGGCATCAACAGCAGTGAGCTGATTGCAGCAGCACAGACCACGTTTGTCACGATGTAGCACAAATTCCTGATTAAGAGGTGGAGGCACAACGCGCTTCCATCTCTTAATCCCAAGACAAACGAAGCAAAGCTTTCTACCTTTAGTTCCAATCCAATATCTTCCTTCAATAGACGAGCGCGCTGGGATTTTTTCATAGCATGAGCCAAATGGTATTGGTAGGAATGGTCTCATGGGATTCATGGCAAAACTCCGGCTGCTAGGAGCAACTGCCCTTAGCTTTGGTCTTATCCACGTGGGCAGTGCCCATTTGCCGCTTGCTGAATATTTAGATACGAGCGATCGCGCCGTCGCAACAACGGGAGGACGGGCAAGAGGAGGGTCATTTGATGAACCTGCTCCCGCTGAACCCGTCCCCGATGGGGGAGGTTACGGTGGAGGCGGGGGCTATGCACAACCGCCCTATCAAAGTGATCCCTATGGTTACAGCGATCCCTACGGTTCACCTTACAATGATCCCTACAGTTATCCCAGCAGGCGATCAGATCCGTACTATACCCGCGATCGCTACCGTCAACCGCCTGTCGTAGTTCCCCTTCCGAATACCGTTCCCTACGGTTCACCTTACGATTCAGGTCCGGGCTACCCTAGTGCTAGCATTGGCATTCCGCCTATCTTTGTTTTGGCGGCGATTGCCTTATTCTTCTTTGCTCCCTTTTTCCTGATGGCATCGCGGCTTAACACCTTGAGTAGCCGTTCGGGCAACCGATTAACCGGCCGACGATCGCCCAATGGAGAACTTCTGAATGACATTGTTACCGTTACCCGACTTCAGGTATCCCTGTTGGCAGGGGCACGCCCTCTTCAGGCAGCGCTTGAGCAAATTGCTACTCGTCACAACCTGCAAACCAAGCAAGGCTTGGGTGCAATGCTGCAGGAAACCGTGTTGACGCTCTTGCGATCGCCTGAATATTGGAGCCATGTTCGAGTCGATTCTCAAACGGCAAACAGCCGCCAAGAAGCAAGCCGTTTATTTGAGCAGCTCTCGATTGAAGAGCGCAGCAAATTTGGTTCAGAGACTCTGGCTAACGTAGGAGGGCAGGTACATCGACAGACAGCCCAATTCAGCACTGAGAATAATCCTGACAGTGGATATATTGTCGTTACGTTGCTGTTAGGTACTGGAGGCGATCGTCCTCTATTGAGCGCAATTCACTCTACAACTGAACTGCAAGCTGCCCTACAGCGCATAGGAGCTATTCCTGCGAATGAGCTGTTGGTCTTTGAGCTTCTGTGGTCACCCCAAGATTCTAGAGATGTTCTCTCTAGGGATGAGTTACTGAGTGAGTACCCCACCATGACACAGTTGTAATGTTGTTGGCTGTATTCCACGCAAGTTGTGAGAGGTGTGTCTTTAAAGAGGTGTACCTCTCACAATTAATTTGTACTGTCTTAATTAACCATCACTCTTGTAGGGCGGTTCGCGAACCGCCCCTACGCTATGTTACCCATTAAGGAAATTGCTGTAGGTTCGTTCCACTCGCTCTAGCGTGGGAGCTCTCAAAATGTGGGAATCTCCACACGGATAATCAAAGTACGCAGTACCTTGTCTAGCAGGATTCAACGCGAAACAAAAAAGAGATTGGACAAAGCCCAACCTCTTTTTTTCCGTCATTTAGAGTGAAAGTAGCAGCTTAATTTTGAATGCTTTCTTCACCCAGTTCTGCCAGGTTGGGCGTAGCAAAAAATCCAAAGTAGGTGGCGATCGCAGCGGTAAGTGCATGTAACCAGACATCATTGCCAAAAATGGGGACTAAACCCAAGGTGGACTGAGTCGCAGGAAACAGTCCCAAGATCGCTAGCGTTCCATAAAAGAGTGCTAGCACTCCGCTAAAAAGACGAGCACTACCCAATGAGGTAGCGCCAAGAATTCCTAGAAGCCCTACTGTCAGGTGAACAACGTTGTGTAGAACATTGATTGGGAATAACCCCATTAGATAACCGTATCCATTAGTGACTCCGAGACCCACCATATCAGGGTCAGCGGCAGGGGGAGTAACAAAGCTTGGAATAAATCCGGCTATGCCAACAAGTAAGAAGATGATACCGACGGTCAGGGAAAAGTATTGTCCTGGTTTCATAATTGAGCTCCTAAAAGTGTAAAGAGATGGAAGATTTTCAACATTTACTGGTCAAACGCTTCAATTCCGATTGTAGGGGCGAAGCATTAATTAGCAAGCTTTTGAAAGTCTACAAAGCCTATTGCTTCGATACTTCGCTCCTCCGACAGAGAACTCTCACCCTTCTGGGTAGGAATAGGACGGATGTATCTGCCATAGCGTCAAACCCTTCCTCAATCCGAATTCGATAGTGCCTATTTGAGCCACACTGTACCTAGCTGAAATGGCAAAAAATGTGCACTACAGAACCCACAGATCACTATTTTTCGTGCCGTTATGATGTTTTCCTACAAAACTGAGGGCGAAGAAGTTTGTTATCGATCTAAATCTTCTCTATCTAAAGTGGTAAGCATATATACCCTTTTAGCGGATAGATTAGAACGTGTTAACGGCTAAACTCTTGTGGTTGTGGCTGGCTCGTCGTCCTTTGCCCTACCAGTTCAGCGTCAGTTATAAAAATAGGATCTATTGAAGGCACTTTAGAAGATTTGAAGGTGACTCCAAGGCAAAAGCTATGAACCGAAGGTTACCGATGTCCGTCCAGGAGAAAGAGCAGCTTTTTCAATCTGAGCTAGTTAAGGCTTGTATACCGCGTGATCAAGCCGTGAAAGTGGCTCAGATTCTTGCTTCTGAACAGGACGATGAACAGTTAGCTGCCGAAGATGTTCAGTTAGTCAAACAGGTTTGTCTTCAGTGGCTAGAGCAGCGTAAGCGTTTGGAGTTCATCTCACAGGCTGCTCATGGAGACTTCTGATCTCCAGCTAGCCTAGGTAGGTTGCTGCAATAATTGTGTTATGGGTGTGGCATCTGCTTGACGTTGATGCTCATATGAAGTTGATAGAGCGATCGCCCAATCCTTTCAACTTTAATAACCCTGACTTAAGAAGAGACGAACAAAAACAGCAGCAACCAGCCTCGGTCGTATAGCGTTTAGTCCGATTTTCAGCCAACGGAATTTTTGGGTCAGGTGCAGCAGGAGATGCGATCGCCATTCTCACAAGTACCCTCACCTGATTGACCTTTGGACTCAAGTCTGACCAGGGTCAGCTCTCGCGGCAGTTAGAGGCGATCGCCACGGATGCTGTTGATATGGAACGGATCGAGCAAGCCGAAAACCAACTAGAGTTCCTCAGCAAAGAATTCCCCGATAGTCTAGCCGCAGAGGTGGAGGCAAATCAAACCCAAATAGCAACCTTGGAAACTCATATTTCAGCTGCACTAAAGTTCTATTACGAGATTGCTTGTGCATGAACTTCTAGTGTTTGTATAACAATCTTCTGTCTCAAGCAAACATATTTGTTACCAAGAAATCTGAAACGTTGAGGTGAGGATGGGAGAATGAGGGGATATACCAATTCCAAAAATTAGGGCTACAGATGGAAGGGCACCCCGCTCCGCAGGGTGCCCTTCCATCTGTAGCCTCTTTTTAGAGAAACGTTATTAGCATTACTTAAACCTGGACTTAATCCTCCAGCTTGAAATAATGCGAATTGTCCACCTAGTCCAAAGAGTATGGTTAATGTAAGCAGGTGGGGTGACTTGCTTACATTAACCTTGTTTTATAGGGCAAAGTTACGGCAGCTAATTGCTGTAGCTGTCACATTTTGCAACGTAGCAAGGGTGACAAACGTTTTGCCTGCCCCGATTCCGTCGGCGTCAACTTGGATTTGGGTATCAGCACCCATCTGTACAGACTGGATTAATTGGGTATGGAGGGCATGTGCTCGTCCTCCAGCAAAGGCAGGTTTGGCGAAGATGCGGCGTAAGTCAAGCGCATCTTGTCTAACATTGAAGTCGGTGATGCGATCGCCTTCTGCAGATAGTTTCTCGAAGACAAACAGGTCTTTGTCTCGTCCACCCGTAAGGATATCTTGACCCAACCCACCAATCAAAACGTCACTGCCTCTTTGTCCCAATAGTCGGTCCTGTCCTGTACCTCCCGTTAATTGATCCCGTCCAGACCCACCATCTAAGACATCATTTCCACTGCCGCTGAAGAGCCGATCGGCTCCTGCGTTGCCCTTCATGATGTCGTTGCCTGTACCTCCTACAAGGCGATCGTTCCTATTCTTACCAGATAGTCGATCGTTGCCTGATGTGCCCCTGATGCTTACCCCACGTTTACCCACGTTGAACCGAATTGGAGTGGGTTTCGCCAGCCGACAAGCATCTCCCGTCAGCACAAGGTTAATGCAGTCGAAAGTACCAACGCTGACATTATCTAGCACGACCAGTGTGGTGTAGTTGCTGCCGGAATTCAGACCGTCACTATCAACACGGATTTCTGTATTGGCTCCCACTTGAACCCGCTGGATCAATTGACCGTGAAATCGCTGTGCCGCTGCTGCTCCGCCAAATTCTTTACGAGCAAAGATAGGACGTAGATCCAGTAAATCAGTGGTGACATTAAAATCGGTGATGTGATCAACGCCTTCTTTCAGGGTGTTGAAGACAAACATATCTTGACCCCGACCGCCGGTTAGCCGATCTCGACCCCGACCACCTACTAAGATGTCATTGCCGCTGCTAGCACTAAGGCGATCGTTGCCAAGGTCACCCTTGATTAAGTCGTGACCTGTACCACCACTAAGGCGATCGTTGCCACTGCCGCCGAGCAGGCGATCGTTGCCACTGCCGCCGAGCAGGCGATCGTTGCCACTGCCGCCGAGCAGGCGATCGTTGCCACTATCCCCTGTGAGAACGTCTTTGCCACTGTCGCCAACTAGCCTGTCATTGCCACTCTTGCCTTTTAAGATGTCATTGCCCTTATACCCTCTAAGGAGGTCATTTCTGCGAGTACCGCTAAGCCGATTTTTGCTGCTATTGCCTTTTTGCACCTTGCCACGCTTACCACCCCCTGTGAAGTCAATTGCAATTGCCTCACCCAGTTGACACTCTTCTGCTGTCCAACTGCCTTGTACTGTGCTAGCAAAACGATTGCCTAGTAAGTCACTGATGTCGTTGGTACTGGTGAAGGCAAGTGTGTAGTTACCGCCTTCATTGGTGCGTCCATTGAGATTGCCGATCGTCCAGGTCATTCCATCAGGACTTGTTAGGGTGGCCCCTTCTAACGACACAAGTGCACCATCGTGCGTCAGTGCTAAATCAGATAAATCAAAGTTCTTGATGGGTTCGTTAAAACGGATGACCAGCTTACCTTGTGGATTGTCTTCTGTGGGCGGGGCACTCACGTCAAGGACAGCAGTAGGTGGGGTTGCATCAATGGTGATGGTGAGTGGAGTAGACGTTGGGCTGGTATTACCCAAGCTATCAACAACCGCACTGCTCAGCTGGTAGACTCCATCTGGAAGCGGTGACTGCGGAGTAAAGCTCCATTTTCCGTCTGCACCAGTGGTTGTAGTGTCAAGTAAAGTGGTTCCGTTGAACAGTTTGATGGTGGTGTTGGCTGTTGCTGTTCCTATCAGGGTAGGAGTGTTGTCGCTGGTGAGATTATCAGAGTTAGATGCTCCTGTGTCACTGCTGCTGGATAGTACTGGAGAAGATGGGGTTGAAGATGTGGTGAGATTGGCAGTGCGGTTCAGCCCGCTAGGCGCAGCACTGTTGCTATTCCCTGCTTTGTCTTGAGCGATGTTTGCACCCATCTCAACGTTGACTACACCAGTGGCATTGGGGCTAACGGTAAAGCGATAGGTGATGCCACCATCGTCACTCGTCGGAGCAGTAGTAATGGTGCCATTGCTGACCGTAATATCATCACTCGTCAATCCTGTTACTGCTTCACTAAAGCTCGCAGTGACTGTAAAAGAACTCTTAACTTCCGTAGGTGCATCTGAAGAGAGGCTGACAGTGGGGTTAAGCGTATCAATACCGAACAGGTCAGCAAAATTGGCAGAAGTTTGGAGGTTGCCTGCGCCGTCTTTCGCACCCGTAATCTGAACATCAATATTTGCCAGGTTAGTGTTGGCATCAGCGACATTGTAGGTTGCAACATAGGTTGTGCTGTTTGTCCAGTTACCACTAGCAAAGCTGATGGTAGACGCTGGGTCTTCTCCTGCTGTTGGAAAACTCAGGGTGGGGTTGACCGCAGTATTCATTGCCTCGCTGTAGACTGCCGTTAGCGTGAAAGTACCGTTGTCTACTGTTGCATTGTTAAGGATGAGAGAACTGGAAGTAAGGCTAGTAAGGGTGGGTGATGTGGTGTCTCCTGTGTTGTTGATAATTGCCTGATTGGTGAAAGAGTTCGCAGGATTTCCCGCAGCATCTTGAGTCAGGTTACTGCCGGGTTGGGTGTAGCTGGCAGTTACGGTATCGCCCTGGTTAACGGGGTTGGCAAGCGTCAGAGTGACGGTAGAGTTGTTGAGGGCGATCGCACTAACGGTTGCAGCAGCACCGTTGACGGTGATGGTGTAAGCATCTGTAGAGGGCGTGAAACCGCTGTTCAGCAATTCATTGTAGTTAAGCGTTAAGGTCGTACCATTGACTGCTGCACTAGTCAGGGTAGGCAACATTGTGTCAACAATTGCTGAAGCTACTGGTGAAGGAGAACCAATATTGCCTGCTTGATCGATGATTGCAGCGGTGACGCTAACATTACCTTGACCTTGTGCATTAATTGCTGCAGATGAAACAGTGACGATTGCGTTGCTGTTGGCGATGTCGTCATCGGTCAGGGTATAGTTAACGGTTTGTGTTCCCCAGTTGAGGGTTAAGATATCGCCAGTTAATGCCCCTGTTCCAGTCAAGTTGACATGCACGGGTGTGCCATCAGTAGCTTCAGTGTCGTTGATGCCACCGATGGCTTCTGGAATGATGGAGATTTTTGGAGCAGAAGGGGCGATCGTGTCTACTGTGACAGTAGTGGGGTCAGAAATTGCGCTGCTGTTGCCAGCTTGATCGAGCAATTCAGCAGTGACCTTAAATGTGCCATCTCCTTCAGTGGCGATCGTGGTAGTTGGAACCGTGACGATAGCATTGCCATTGGTTATATCACTGCTAGTCAGGATGTAGCTCACCGTCTCTTTGCCCCAGTTCAGGGTGACAGTATCACCAGCGATCGCTCCTGTTTGAGCAAGGTTGACATTCACAGGAGTGCCATTTTCGGCTTCAGCCCCGCTAATGCCACCTGCCGCTTCCAGGATGAGAATAGCAGGAATACCAGGGGTGATCGTGTCTACTGTGATAGGAGCAGGATCTGAGTCGACGCTACTGTTTCCTGCTTGGTCGATCACCTTAGCGGTGACATTGAAGGTACCATCGCCTTGAGTGGTAGTGGTGGAAGCAGGCACCGTAACCGTTGCGCTGTTGTTCGTAATATCGGTACTTGTGAGCGTATAGCTGACGAGCTGGTTGCCCCAATTTAGAGTAAGGGAATCACCTGCCAAAGCTCCTGTTCCAGCAAGACTGACGTTCACCAAAGTTCCGTCTGCGGCTTCAGTCTTGTTCAATCCACCGCTGGCTTCCGGAATGCTAGCAATGGTAGGTGCAGTGGGTGCGGTCGTGTCTAATGTGACAGGAATGGCAAAGGAGGAGGGTCCTGAGCCAATCTGAGCTGAGACGTTAAACGTGCTATTTCCTTGGGCAGTAATGGTGGTAACTGGAATGAGGACAGTAGCACTGTTACTTGTAATGTCGTTACTCGTCAGAACATAGTTGACGGTTTGACTTCCCCAACTGATGGCAAGCGTATTTCCTGCGGTAGCTCCAGTACCGTTAAGATTTACCAGAACTGAGGTGCCATCAGCTGCTTCAGTGCTATTTAAGCCACCCGCCGCTTCTGGAATACTAAGCGATGGAGCGTTGGCAACTACCGTGTTAACTGTGACAGGTACAGTTGCAGAATTGGGGCTAGTGTTACCTGCTCGATCGACTATCTTAGCTGAGATATCAAACGTACCATCACCTTGAGTAGTAATCGTCGAAGTAGAAACTGTGACCGTAGCACTGGTAGCTGTAATGTCTGCGTCTGTGAGAATGTAATTAACAGTTTGGGTGCCCCAGTTGAGTATGAGCGTGTCACCCGCAATCGCACCTGTTCCGGTCAGTCCAACATCGACGGTTGTACCATCACTTGCTTCTGTTGCGTCAATTTCACCTGCGGCTTCGGGGATGCTGGTGATGGCAGGAGCCGTGGGCGCAGTTGTGTCTATTGTGACGGAGAAGGGAGATGACTTTGCACTACTGTTTCCTGCTTGGTCGATAACGTGGGCAGTGACGTTGAACGTACCATCACCTTGAGCAGAGATGGTTGAGGTGGGAATTGTGACTGTCGCACTGTTTGCTGCAATGTCGCTATTTGTCAGCGTGTAGTTGACCGCTTGCCCATCCCAATTCAGGGTGAGGGTATCCCCTTTAATGGCTCCGGTTCCTGCAAGGCTGACATTCACTGTTGTTCCATCAACAGCTTCTGTATTATTGATTCCGCCTGAAGACTCAGGAATGCTGCTGATTGAGGGGGCTGCGGGTGCGATCGTATCGACTTGAACAGGAACCGCAGGAGAATTAAGACTGCTATTGCTGACCTGGTCAGTTAGCTTCGCAGTAACGTTGAACGTGCCATTGCCTTGAGTGGAGATAGTTCCGGCGGAAACTGTGGCTGCCACAGTGCCGTTGGTGATATCGGTATTGGTTAGTACCCGGTCAAAGGTCTGAGTTCCCCAATTTAGGGTAAGGGTATCACCAGCGATCGCTCCAGTTCCAGCTAGATTGACGTTTACTGTCGTACCGTCGACGGCTTCTGCTGTGTTGATGCCTCCGACTGCTTCTGGAATGCTGCTAATCGTTGGGGCAAGTGGACGAGTGGTGTCAACGGTAACGGACGTGGCAGCAGAATTGGGGCTGCTGTTTCCAGCTTGATCACTCAGCCTAGCAGTAACGCCAATGGTGCCATTGCCTTGAGCTGTGATGACCGCCGATGAGACTACGATACTCGCACTCTCACTCGTGATATCGCTGTCTGTCAAGACGTAGCTGACCGTTTGGCTGCCCCAGCTTAGGGTCACGGTATCACCTACATCTGCACCAGTTCCAGCCAAACTGACATTAACTGCCGTTCCATCTGCTGCTTCTGAATTATTTAGTCCATTTGCGGCTTCTGTAATGTCCGTGATCTGAGGAGCCGTCGGAGCAACCGTATCAACCACGACGGCAATTGGGGCAGAAGCAGGGCTGACATTGCCAACTGAATCCGTGAGTTGCGCCGTGACATTAAACGCTGTGTTGCCTTGCGCAGTGATCGTTGCCGTCGGAACTGTAACAATTGTGGTGCCGTTGGCAATATCTGCGTTTGTGAGGGTGTACTCAACCGTTTGATTACCCCAGTTAAGGGTGAGTGTATCTCCAACCTCAGCATCGGAGCCGCTGAGGTTGATATTGGCAGTTGTGCCATCCTTGGCTTCAGCCGCATTAATCCCACCTGTTGCTTCTGGGATGCTGGTGATGGTTGGAGCAGAAGGCGCGATCGTATCAACGGTAACAGAGATTGGGTTAGAGCCAGGGCTGAAGTTTCCTGCTTGATCTGTCAGCTTAGCAGTGACATTGAACGTACCATCACCTTGTGCAGAAATGGTCGAGGCGGAAACCGGAACAACTACACTGCCACTGGTAATATCGCTGCTGGTCAGCGTGTAATCAACCGTTTGTCCTCCCCAGCTAACCGTGAGGATGTCGTCCACGGCAGCACCTGTACCAGAAAGACCTAATGTCACATTTACAGTGGTGCCATCCTTGGACTCAGCGGCGTTAAGTCCTCCGGATGCTTCAGGGATATTGGCGATGACAGGAGCTGTGGGAGCGACTGTATCAACCGTAATAGAGAGGGGCAAGGAATCGGTACTGCTGTTGCCAGATTGGTCGATCAGTTTTGCCGTGACGTTAAAAGTGCCATCTCCTTGAGTCACGATCGTCGCATCTGGCACAACCACTGTTGCCCGATCAGCTGTGATGTCGTTGTCGGTTAGTACATAGCTGAGAGTTTGACCTCCCCAAGCCAAGACTAGGGTATCTCCAGCGATCGCTCCGGTTCCCGCGAGGCTGATAGTAACGGGGGTATCATCTGAGGCTTCTGCTTCATTTAGCCCACTATCTGCTTCTGGAATGCTGCTGATTACAGGCGCAGTCGGAGCAGTCCTATCAACCGTCACTGAGACAGGTGAGGATTTGAGGCTGCTATTGCCCGCTTGATCGGTCAGTTGCGCCGTGACATCAAAAGTAGCGTCTCCTTGAGTGACGATCGTGCCACTAGGAACGGTAACGATCGCCCCGTTGGTGCTAATGTCAGTGCTGGTCAGGATGTAGTTGACTGTCTGACCACCCCAATTCAGGGTCAGAGTGTCTCCAGCCAATGCGTTTGTTCCTGTTAAGTTGATGTTGACGATCGTGCCGTCTGCGGCTTCAGTCTTGTTCAGTCCACCTGTAGCTTCAGGAAGGCTTGTGATTGCAGGAGCTATGGGAGCAACCGTATCGACCAGCACCGTCAGTAGTGAAGAAGAAGGACCTGCACCCACGCGGGCAGAAACCTTTACACTACCATTACCCTCTGTGTCGATCGTATTGGTGGGAATTGTTACGGAGACACTCCCACTGTTGATGTCGTTTGCAGTTAAGGTGTAGTTGATGACTTGCGGACCCCAGTTAACGCTCAGGGTATCGCCAGCGACTGCTCCAGTCGTACTGATGTTGACGACAACAGGCGTGCCGTCTGCGGCTTCGGTGCTGTTGAGTCCGCCGATTGCTTCTGCAATGCTGATGGTAGGAGCATTTGCAGGAGCCGTATTGACGGTGACTGCAAATGGTGAACCATCAGGGCTGACGTTGCCTGCCTGATCAACCAGTTTGACGGTCACGTTAAAGTTGCCGTCGCCCTGGCTAGAAATGGTAGAAGCTGGAACAGTGACCGCTGCACTGCTGCCCGTGATATCAGCATCGGTCAGGGTATATTGAACGGTTTGTGTTCCCCAACTGATGGTTAGAGTGTCGCCTGCGACTGCTCCTGTTCCAGTCAAGCTAACGTTGACCGTTGTGCCATCACTCGCTTCTGTTGCGTCAATTCCGCCAGTAGCTTCGGGGATATCGATGGTTGGAGGAGCGGTGGGTGCGATCGTATCAACGGTGACTGCGACAGGATTAGAAGTGGGGCTGGAGTTACCGGCTTGATCCCTCACTTGAGCCGTAACGCTAACAGCACCTTGCCCTTGAGCAGTAATAGTATTAACGGGAACGGTGACGATCGCGCTGCCGCTGGTAATGTCTACACTGGTGAGCGTGTGAGTGACCGTTTGAGCTCCCCAATTGATTGTTAGGATATCTCCTGCAACAGATCCCGTTCCGGTCAGAGCAACGCTAACAACTGTGCTGTCGCTGGCTTCAGTGCTATTGAGTCCGCCCGTTGCTTCAGGAATGCTGGAGATAGATGGAGCGGTGGGACTTGTTTGATCTACCGCAACCGAGAATGCACTGGAAGTGGGACTGTTATTGCCTGCCTGATCGGTAATTTGAGCAGTCACATTGAAGCTGCCATCTCCTTGAGCAGCAATGGTGGCAGTAGAAACGGTGACAGCAACCGTGTTGCTGGTGATGTCGCTCGCAGTCAGAGTGTAGCTAACGGTCTGTGTGCCCCAAAGCACTGTAAGTTTGTCGCCTGCGACAGCTCCGGTTCCTGCCAAACTCACATTGACGATCGTGCCATCAGCAGCCTCAACACCATTAATGCCGTTTGTGGCTTCAGGAATGCTGCTAATCGCAGGTGCAGCAGGTGCAGACGTATCAATCGTGACTGGAAAAGCAGTCGAAGTGGGACTGACATTTCCTGCCTTGTCAATGAGGCTTGCAGTCACATTAACATTGCCATTGCCTTGAGCAGAAATGGTAGACGCTGGTACGGTGAGTGCAACACTACCGCTGCTGATATCACTGCTAGTCAGGACATAGTTAATAGACTCGCCGCCCCAGTTCAGTATTAACGTATCGCCAGCAACAGCTCCAGTTCCAGTCAGGCTAACGTTTACTGTTGTACCATCAGCTGCTTCAGTGGCGTTGAGTCCGTCTGTTGCTTCAGCAATAGTGGAGATGGATGGAGCGGTGGGTGCGATCGTATCGACACTCACCGGGAAGGCATTGGAGTTGGAACTCACATTGCCTGCTTGATCTGTCAACTTGGCAATGACGTTGAAGGTCGTATTGCCTTGAGCCGTAATCGTGCTAGCTGGGACAGCCACAGCGGCACTGTTGTTGGTAATGTCGGTGGCAGTCAGCGTGTAGGTGATCGTTTGAGTGCCCCAACTGAGCGTAAGCGTGTTACCTGCGATCGCTCCGGTTCCAGCAAGACTAACGTTGACCAACGTTCCGTCTGCTGCTTCCGTAGCATTCAAGCCACCTGTGGCTTCTGGAATGCTGGCAATCGTGGGAGCTAGGGGAGCAGCGGTATCAACAGTGACGGAGGAGGGAGCAGAATTTGCGCTGGTGTTTCCTACGGAGTCAGTCAGCTTTGCTGTGACGTTGAGGGTGCCATTGCCCTGAGCCGCAATTGTGGTAGCCGAAACAGGAAAAGCAACGTTATTGGCGGTGATGTCAGTTGCGGTCAGCGTGTAGGTTGTAGTCTGAGTGCCCCAGTTCACAGTCAAGATGTTTCCAGCGATCGCTCCAGTTCCAGCTAAACTGACATTAACGATCGTGCCATCAGCAGCTTCTGTTGCGTTAATCCCACCTCCTGCGTTTTCTGGAATGCTAGAAATCGTTGGAGCGGTCGGAGCGATCGTGTCTACTGTCACTGGGAAGGCTGCGGAAGCGGTGCCAGAGCCGATTTTTGCCGTAACGTTAAAGGTGCCATTGCCTTGAGTGGTGATCGTGCCAGCAGGAACAGTAACGGTGGCACTGTTGTTAGTGATATCGGTGGCAGTTAGGGTATAGGTAACGGTTTGACCACCCCAAGTGAGCGTTAGAATATTTCCTGCTACAGCACTCGTTCCTGTAAGGTCAACAGTCACTAATGTGCCATCAGCGGCTTCTGTCGCGTTGATCCCACCCCCTGCATTCTCCGGAATTGCCACAATGTTCGGTGGTGTTGCTGCTGCTACCAAGTTCGCAAACGATGCTGTTGAGCTGAGATAAGATGTCCACGGTGCTGCTAGGTCGTTGGTGGGAGTACCTGAAATGTCTTTGTTAACGTTGTTCAGGTTGGCAGATGAAGTCAGAGCAAAGCGAATCGGTGTATTTTCGTTGAAATTCGGATAGGGTGACGCAACAACTTGAGCATCTCCATCGGTGCTGGAAGCATCTTGGAGCAGCGTATACATGTTGTTGAAGTTAATGATCAGATCTACATACGTAGTTCCTGAAATCGTGGTTTTTGCGATCGCCGAGTCAGCAATTTTCAGGGCACTCTGAACACTTGCCTGCGCTGCCAGATAAGAATCACTATTGCTGGGTGTTGTGTTTAAGCTACCACTCTGGCTACCTGCAACAAAAATGCCGTTTGCAACAGGAGTGCCTGACGTGTAGCTGCTAGGTAGTGCACCCATATCAGCCACAAGGGCAAAATCAATCTTGCCATCTACTCCAGAACCAGAATCAACATCGAAGTTAATGATCAACTTCTGAGAAAAGCTGCTGTTAACAGCAGCTCTCAAAAGCAAATATTTTGTGCCTGTTGAGTTGTCAAAGCGAGAATATAAAGCAACACCCGACGGATCGTTGGTTAAGTCTGCGTTATTCGCAAGATCTCCGGCTGCATCATAATTTGAGCCAGAAACAGCAACCTGAAGATTAGCAGCAGGATATGAGTTCCAGTTAGTAACGACGTTGGAGTATGGCATCTTTGTACTCTGACACTTAGTGAGAATAAGGTTTACAAGCAAACAGGCAAGCAGTAGTCGTGCAGACTTAATAGGTCATACACGGCTTCTATAAACTGAAAAATTGGATAATTGCTTTAGCTGGAGGAACTTGGCGACATCCTGCTAGTTGACCTGGGCTTGTATGTTTCAACACAAGCGTGTGGTACCTCACGAAGCAAAGTAGAACGACGTAATTCTTACAGCATTCTTAATACCAATTGATTTGAGGTTGCACTTTAATCTTCGTCTTTTCCTGAAACTTTCAGTAATTGTAAGGCTGCCTGCATTTCATACGGAATTGGTATAAGCACGTAAATATCTAGCTGTATTCTTTTTGTAACGCCCTTCAATAAGTAAATTCTGGGTCACTTGACGAATCTTACATAAGCGATTGTTCGTAACATGCAGCAGCTATTGCCTCTTACATTTATCTTTCTTAAGATGCCCTATTCACAATTACAAATAACAACTCTACTTGTGTACGGTTATTGTCAATTTAATCGGAGAAATTGAAGAATAAGCACGATAATTCTTGGCAAGTTAGAATCACAGGATTATGCGGTAAGCTTTAACCCAACAATCTCTTGCCAATCTTCAATTCGCTGGCACATCTGTTCACGGTAGCGTTGAGCAGCCAGTTGATGTTGTTTCGGATAGAAGTGGTCTCGAATCGGTCCAAACGCCGCGAGAAATCGTTGTGCTTGTCTGGGTGATTTGAACTTCCGCATCTGCCGCTCTCGTACTTGAGTTCGTTGATGTGAGTTCTCTGCACGAGTTGTTTAATCACTTGCGCTGTTGATGCTCCACGCTCTTAAGTATCAGGTTTTGGACGGCTTTGTAGCTCTTCAATTTGTCCATTACAATCACCCGATGCACAAAGCCTTGCTGCTTGAGAAACTTGCGGAAAAACCGTCTCGCTGCCTTGGTATCTCGCTGCTGTTGCATCTAGGTGTAATGAAATCAGTATGCGATCGCCCTTAGCTATCTTCTCCCTCGGTTTTAGGCTGGTCAGAATGTTGTCCTGCATCGAACACAATACAAAAGGTAGCTGCTGGTATCAGACGTTGCAAGGCTCTCAACTGAGTTTCTGCATCACTGCGACGACGAAAACGAGCGACAACCAGGGATGTAGGGGATCTCGGTAGGATGGCATGGGAAAGCGATCGATCGCGCTATTGCGTCCCAGCAAGGGTATAATTCCGAAGATTGCTTCAAAAATCCACACGAGCAACTCAACAGATTCAAGATGATGGTATTGCAGTCTTTCCCAGGCTGATCCTGCTGGGTTCGATCGTGGGCAAGCCACCTACAGCTCAATTCACTCATCCCACTTCCTCTCACGTAATAGAAGATCCAGCTTCCCCAGTTCTCCTTTCTCCAGCTCAACTTAAATTCTTCAACCTGCTGTCTAAAGTGAGGGTTGTTTCGATGACTTAACCTTGAGCAGTAAACCGTTTCCAAGCAGATGAATTTGATGTTCCAGAAAGTGCCTGGGTAAGTAGATCTGCCAAGTGCTCTGCTTTTGAGTGATTAGACTGGTTATAGTCACAGATGTGGATATCGATCGTAATTTTGCCGTGTTCAGGCCAGAAATGTAGTGCAACGTGGGATTCTGCCAGCAGGACGGCAGCAGAGACCCCATGAGGGGTGAAGGTGAAGGAGGTTTCACCGACAATGGTGAGTTCTGCTTCCTGAACGGCTGTTCTAAGCAGGTTAACAAACTCTGATTCTGTCCAGCTGTAGACCGTTTGGATGACTGGAAGAATAGCGGCAAAGTGGTGAGAGGTGAGGAGAAGAGATTGCATCATGATGGAAGTCAGACCCCATAAATCCGTTGTCCATCACCTCCTAGGATAGTCAAACTCCTGGGGTCAATCATTCGTCCAACAGAGACTTCAACGTCTCCACTCCAGTTCTCAATACAAAGGATATGATTGCCGTTACTGGAATAGTCAAAATATTGACACTGCTCTGCCTGATTCAGCGTTGCACCTTCTCGGTGCATTTGAGCGGTTCCGCGTTCGTCGAGATAATAAGTCATTTCGCCAAAACGGATTTGCTCAGGGGGATAATCCAGAATATTGAGTGCTTGAGTTTTTTCTAACCAGGCAACTTTAACCTGATCATCCTCTTCAATCGAGAGCCAACGGATTTCTTCGTTGTCTTGCAGTAAATACTCAATCCATCTGTAGTTGTGGCTTGTATAGATGAGTTTGTCTTCTACAACCCAGTCTTGGTCTAGATACTGGACGATATCCCCAATTCTGAGGGTGAGAACATTAGGGAAATTAGCAGACAGCGATCGGCGACGTTTTACAGGAAGACTGAGTTGGGAGCGGTACACAACAATTAGGGTTGCAGTGATAACAATAGCAATGATGCTAATCCAGATAAAGGTCAACATGGGATTAGTAATAAGTTTTCCAGTGAGCGTCCGTTTGGTATCGCACTAATACAGGATCTCCCAGGCGGTTCACCTTAACGTTCCCAAGCACAATGTCCTTTGGTAGATCGAACAGATGCTGTAGCAGGGCAGGGGTAAGAAACTTTGTAGGAACCTGTAGGTTCAGGGTTTCCGATTGAATGGGGGTGCGCGCAGCTAATATAAATCCCCAGGGTCCAAAGCTGGGCACGTCAACAGTGTAGGGATGAACCGATAGCCCAACAGACTCTAGAGTTGTGACGATGCAAGCGAAGGCTTTGGGCGCAAAGAAGGGACTAGAGGCTTGCGTGACGAAGATACCATCTAGAGCCAAGCGTGGCAGTAACCGCTGATAAAAGCCTTGCGCGTATAGTTTGGCAATAATGTCGCGGTCAGGATCTGGAAAGTCGGCAATGATAACATCGAATGTGTCAGTTAAACTAGGAACTGTGACAAAGGCATCAGCGTGTTTGACCTCGACGCGCGGGTCTTGAAAAGCATTAACGTTAGCGTTGGCTAGAAAAGGATGCTGCTGTGCGAGTTTGACTATGGCAGGGTCTAGGTCGATCAGAACGACTCGTTTCACCTCTTTCCACTTCAAGACTTCGCGCAGGGCTAGCCCATCTCCTGCACCCATCAGCAGTACCTGTTCACGGTTGTTGTTGGCACTTATAGCTGGATGAACTAGTGCTTCGTGATATCTGTATTCGTCGAGACTGGAAAACTGTAGGTCACCGTCTAAATAAAGTCTTAAGTCTTTTGCTTGACGAGTTAATACAATGCGCTGGTATTGAGTTTGAATGCGGCTGATGATTGGAGCCCTGTAGAGGTTGTTCTCTAGTCGATTGCTTACGGCTACCGTGAATGGAGCGAAGGTGCAAAGACCAAGGCACAGAGCAATCCCCCATCGCTTCCATTGACGTAAGGATGGAAAATTGTAGCTGAGAATTACAACCATTGCCGCTGGAAATATACCGACAACGGCAGCCGAGGGGAATAGCCCAATGGTTGGCAGCAAAATGACCGGCAGCAGTAATGAGCCTGCGAGTGCGCCAAGGTAATCTAGTGCCAAGACCCCAGAAAGGGCATCTCGAACTCCCGTTTGTTGTTCGAGTAGCCGTGTAAGGACGGGAACTTCGAGACCTGCCAGCGTTCCCAAGATTAAGGTGACGAGGGTTAGCCCAATCCAGACGGGTCCACTAACTACAAACAGAGTGAATAGAGCCAATGGAAGTAAAGCACTGAGAGGAGCTATCCAGAGTTCGATCTTGATAAACGTGGATAGAAGCGACATTTGCTCTGTATGTGGATTTGCCGTAGTGGGGACAATGAATCGGCTGAGATAAGAGCCAATGCCCATTGCTGCTAAAAATCCGCCTACGGCGACTCCATAGGAGAGAGCTTGATTTCCAACTAAATAACTGGTTAAAGTGCCCAGTAGTAGCTCGATCGCCAATCCACAGCTAGAAGAGACGGCTGTGGCCGCGAGAAGGGTATATTGCTGGTGGCGTTTGAGCGTAAAGGGGAGAGGGTTGAACTGTTGCATGAAACAGAAAATTCCTTATTTGCCGTCTCCTGGTCCACCGCCAACAAATTCCCCGTAGCTGGCTCGATCGGGAGCAGGTACCCAAGTCTGGTTATAGTAATAGCCTGATAGGTTGGTATTGTAGCGGGACCAGTACATTGTCTGCTCTTCTTGCCTTAGATTTAAGGCAGAGATTTGAGTGCAGCCTGCGAAGAGTGTTACTCCTGCAATAAGACAGGCAGCGATCGCAAAAACGGGGTAAATCATGATCTGGAGGTGATGAGGTTAAACTTCTTTACTACGGAGCCGCAAGGACAGCGCGGTCAAGCTGCCTGTTCCAAACAGACCAGCCCAGAAGAAACGACTGTCAACGGCTCCATTGGTCACGGAGACTATAAATGATACTGGTTCTTCTACGTCTTGTCCCATTGGGTCGGTATGGTCAAGAACTTGAACGCTGATTGTTAGAGTTTCATCTTGATTCGATTTGATGTCTAACCCGGCGTTTAGATCTGTTTCTGACCAATATTCTCCATCTTCGTAGCCAGATTCTGACCCAGCATCCTTTATGGCACTAGCGACAAGATTACCTTGAGCGTCTCGAACTTGCACTTCGTAGGAAACCCAACGATTTTGGGCAGGGGCAGCAGTGATGTTGATTCGAAGTGCGCCAATTGCAGCAGGTTGGATTTGGATGGGCTGGAGTGCTGCGGAGTCTTCGGGTGCAATAGTGAGGGTTTGGGTTGCCAGATTGGTTTCAATAAGGGGACTACAGACGAGTGCGGCCAGCATCACTACTGTCGCAACTCCGCTCAAGCAGATCCAGAGACCAGATTGGCTAGACCCGTTGGGTTGCCAAGATGTCATGAAAATTGGAGTGAGTGTGAAGAATGGGTTTAGGCTATTCAATATAATAGAGGCAATTAAAAGCAGTTCAGAACTTGCTTCGTCTATCTTATTTAGATACAAACGTGATAAGTTTGATTTCTTAAAAATTGGAGACACTTTGCATGTTGATAACAGTAGAAAGAGTCGCTGCAACAGTTGGATGGGCTTTGATCGGAGTACTTCTATTGTATGTAGCTATCCGATTGTTTGATGCCGTGGATCCAATTAACTATCAAGCGGAAATTCGACAGGGGAATATTGCTGCTGGGGTAGTTGTGGCAGCACTGATCATAGCAACAGCTGCCATTATCATTTCAGTCATTGTTACTTAACGGGATGTGGGTAGAAGTATCTATACCCCACTTCAAGCAGATGCTAACGATCGCGATCGGAGAAAGGATCGTTTTCAAAATTGACATTATTACAGCCAAAATTTTCAATTCAATGACGCTGCGAGCGCTGCAGTCCTCCAAAAACTGTTGGTGGCTTGGACATTGATGAAGAGTGCGCTCTATCAGTTGATTCCCCTATAAGTACCAATAGAATCTGCTTAAACGGTAAACGCTCTACCGTGCCCCATTCTCGAATCTGCCATTCTCGAACTCTGCAACCCTCACCTTGAGGACTGGTTTGCAAAATCCGTTTATGCTCCCAATCGATCGTCAACTCCGAGGTTGACCAAAGGGCAGTGCCTTCGCGCCAAGGAATCGTCGATCGCTGAATTTCCCAGGGAACTCGACCCGATCGACATAAGCCTAACGAGATTTCGCAACCCAGATAATCCTGCTGTTCCTGGAGGGTGGTTGAAGTCATTAGACAATCACTTAAAGTCTCGGCATCGGGCAGGGCAACCGAACGGTTGTGGCTGTAGATGAAATAATCTCCGGCGATGACTAACCCAGCTTGCCAGTCCAAAAACGAGCCAAAAGTATCGTCTGGTGCTAATACAAGTGCCGTAAAGTCTCCATCTCCATTGTCAACCTTGTGCCATTCCTCTCGATACACCTGATCCACGCCCTCCTCAATCAAGATATTGTTTTGCCAGTAGAGCAAGCCAATATCTCGAACGGATTGTGGGGGGTGGTAATCGATGTATCTCACCCACTGACACTGCCCCTGCTCAAACTGAGTGATACCTGCAAATCCCTGCTGCCTGGATAAAGCAACAATCTCGGCTTGTGTAAAGGATGAGAAACTTGCCTGCTTCAGGTCAGGGCGATCGAAGGGAAGCCGGAGATCGGCAAAGCAAGAGGAGGTTTGCAGGTAAAAGACTTGGGTTTGAGTGTCACGCTGCCCATCTGGAGTTTCGATCGACAGCCGCCTCCACAGCCCTCTCAGCCATTCAGGAACAGTACTTGCTATCATTTGAGTTGCGGTTCGACATGCAGAATAATGTTGATCCTAAACTAAGTTTCAAGCTTCAACATCTTTCGACTCAAGGCACCCCCAATCAATTTTTTGAGGTGCTTCAGTAGTTAAAAATCCAGTTCATGAAGTGTCTCTTCCTCATTCAATTGATTCACTTCAGTTGATTAATGTAGAAAAACCCAATCCTGGTCAAGCGGGATTGCCATCTTCAACCTGTATTTCATTGTCTGGTGAGGTTGTCCTCATTAGGTAATGAAACGTCCACAACAACACCTGTCATATGATTCGTTCTGTTCAATCGGCTCTTTTGTTGAGTGTGTTGGCGATCGCTCCATTAGAAAACGCCATCAATTCCGCTTATTCTGCAATGGCTCAAACCCCAACGGTTGCGGCAGTCTGTAATCCAGACGTATCCCTACAAAATCAATTAGGAATGGTAGAGGAGCAGGCACGTTCTGCCCTTGAGCAATCTAAGCAAGCGGAAGCACTGCAATCATTACAAGAAGCGTTGGCGATCACCATTCAGCTACGAGACACGCGCCTTCAAGCAGATTTGTTACAGCGGTGGTTGTTAGATAATAGTGAAGGCTATCCAACTACAAGATGGCAGCGATTAACACAAAACATTGATCAGCAAGACCAATCGGCTCAGCTTCAAACCCTCCTGGGACAGTTTTTGCAAATCGCAAATCGCATCACGACATCCCACAGCTTCATCAAAACTCGATCGTTGGCAGCGATCGCCCGTCACTACGCCGCTTTAGAACCCAGCCAAACTCAGCAATCGGTGCAGGTGCTAGAGCAAGCTCGTCAGGCAGCCAGATTCATTCGGGGCGAAGTGTTTACCGCAAATGCCTTGATTGATGTTGCAGAGTCATACGCACTGATAGACGACACCACATCCGCACAGACCGTTCTCACGCAGGTAGAGCAAGCCGTTCAGCAGATTCCACCAAATACATCTGAGCCGCTTAAGTTAGTCATCATTCAACGGATGGCAACCACCTACGCCCAGATTGGCGACTTCACAACTGCCCGCCAAATTGCCGACCGCTTGCCCGCTCAATCTGAGATTCAGTCATTCGCCTTACAGGGAATTGTTGAAGGATACATTGCCGCTGGCGACTTGCCCCAGGCAGAAGCATTAGCGGAATCCATTTCTGCGATCACTCACCGAATTCGGGCATTTGAGAAACTGGCGATCGCTTATCACAACACCAATCAGCCTGCTAAAGCTGAGCAATGGATAAGTCAGGCAAGACAACTGGCAGAACCGTCAGTTAGTTTGCCCAATCCAGAATTCACACTTAGAAATTTAGTCGAAACCTATCTGCAATTAGGACAACGCGACGAAGCCTTGCAACTGGCGCAAACATCTTTAACGTCATTGCGGCAAGAGGTAACCAAATCCGTGATACTTGCTTTTAGCCAAGCAGGGCAGAACGACGTCGTTGAATCGTGGCTGTCCGAACAGCTGAGCTATGTTGAAACGTTTCCTGACGCCTGGGAACAACGCCTTTACTTAGGAGATCTGTTTCAAGTGGCGATCGCTACCCAGCAGTTTGAGTGGATTGGCAAAGAATGGAGCCGCATTGCTGCAATCGACTACGGTCCTCAAGATCAGCAAATGGTCGAAATTGCAAGCGCCTATGCTGCTAGTGGTCAACACATTGAGGCGGCTGAATGGGCACAACAACTTCCCCTTGCCAATCGCCCTGTTTTGCGGGTTCGACTATTAACCGCGATTGCCCTCAAAGCACATCAGGCAGGCGAAACCAGTTGGGCAAATGATTTGCTACAGCAGACCTTGCAAAGTGTAGACTCTCTCACCACAACCTATCAGCGCCAATTTCCGGAAGATTTAACGCAAGGTCCTTTGGTTAAGCCCAGCGCCCTCACTGCCATTGCAGTTGTGTATTCTCAAACTGGGCAAACCGACCTGATGCGCCCACTCTTACAACAGGTCAGCCAATTGGATCAGTCCATCACTAATCCGACGTTTGGTGGTCCTGTTGATCAGCCCTTTTCTGTATTCATGGACGCGAAGCAATATGTAGGGGCTTTACAACTCGCGCAAGCCACTGCCGAGTCAGAAGTGCGTCAGTCGCGCTTACAAACGAGTGCAACAGCTCTATTGCAGCAAGACCGCTTTGACTTAGCACTACCTGTCGTCGATCAACTCACTCAGGCAAACGGTAAAACTCAACTGTTGCTGGCGATCGCTCAACGCTATAGCGATTTGCAGCAGGTTGATGCAGCCCTCCCCATTCTTGATCGAGCATTCCAAGTTGCTCAAACCATTCCCGGTGAAGAATCAGAAGTCGATCGTTTTGGAACAGATGGCTTAACGGTTATCGATAGAACCAACGATCGGGGTAGCTTGTTAGAAGCGATCGCGTTGCAATATGCTCAACTGGGTCAGGGCGATCGGGCGCGTCAGGTTGTCAATCGACTTCAGGAAGCTCGTTTGCGAGAACAGGTCATGCAATCTATTCAGTGTGTGCTACGGAGTTAGGATTGTACAACTGTAGCTACAGCAGCAGAATAACTTATGGGTAAGCCATAACGTAGGGGTCGTTCGCGAACGACCCCTACAGGAATTTGGGCGTTGCAGAATGGAGGTATGAATTAGGGGAAGTTTCAATGCAATGTCCTGAATGCGGTTCCACTCACATCCGTAAGAATGGAAAGAAGAGAGGCAAGCAAAATCACATCTGTGTCGCCTG
>JACJOC010000050.1 GCA_014695345.1 Cyanobacteria bacterium FACHB-471 | reverse complement strand
GTCTCTATCTTCTAGAAGGAACCCCCGCCTATTTGTCGCCAGAGCAAACCGGACGAATGAACCGGATGCTCGACTATCGCGCTGATTTCTACTCACTGGGTGCAACCTTCTACGAACTGTTGACGGGACAATTACCGTTTCCCACTAAAGATCTTCTAGAGCTAGTCCACTGTCACATTGCTACACCGCCGACTCCCCCGCATGAATTGAATGCCACGATTCCCCAACCTGTTTCAAACCTGATTTTGAAACTGATGGCAAAGAATGCAGAAGATCGTTATCAAAGTGCCTGGGGTATCAAAGCAGATCTAGAGCGCTGTGCTCAGCAACTGGCAGAAATGGGTCAGATTAACACCATATCGTTAGGACTGCAAGATGTTTCCGAGCAGTTCCGCATTCCTCAAAAACTGTATGGGCGAGAAGCGGAGATTGCAGCATTATGGGTAGCGTTTGACAGAGTGGCAGGGAGTAAGGCAGTCCGTGAAATGATGCTGGTCTCTGGTTACGCTGGCGTTGGCAAAACAGCATTGGTACAGGAACTCTCTAAACCGATCACCGCAAAGCACGGCTATTTTATCTGGGGTAAATTTGACCAATTCCGGCGCAATATTCCTTACAGCGCGATCGTCGATGCCCTGCAAAGATTGGTGCAGCAACTATTGAGTGAACCCAATGAACAGGTGGAAGTATGGCGATCGCGTCTACTCACTGCTTTGGGAAACAATGGGCAAATCATCATAGATGTCATTCCCGAAGTTGAGTTCATTATTGGCAAGCAGCCACCTGTGCCCGAAGTTGGAGCAACAGAAGCACAGAATCGCTTCAATCTAACGTTTCAAAGGTTTGTGCGGGCGTTTTGTGCAAAAGAGCATCCCCTGGTCATTTTCTTAGACGATCTACAGTGGATCGATTCTGCGACGTTGAAGTTAATCGAACTCGTATTGCTTAACGAGCAAACTCAATCCCTGTTTTTGATCGGAGCCTATCGAAATCATGAAGTGTCTCCAACGCATTCATTAATTTTGATGCTGGAGAGCTTGCGAAAGCAGGGAGCAGAGCTTCAAGAAATCACCCTGACCCCCTTAACGCTGGAACCGTTGACTCAACTGGTGGCTGAGACGTTACATCGCAAGCCTGATGCCGTTCGTTCCTTAGCCCAAGTCGTGTTGCGTAAAACCGAGGGCAACCCTTTCTTTGTTGGTGAATTTTTGAAGCTACTGCATAGCGAAAACCTGTTAACCTTTGATGCCCAACAGTTAAGTTGGCAGTGGAACTTAACTGAGATTGAAGCTCAAGATATCACTGCTAATGTGGTGGAGTTGCTGCTGCGTCAGTTGCAGAAATTGCCAGAAGCAACACAGCAAGTTCTCTCCATTGCTGCTTGTGTTGGGTCTGAGTTTGATTTAGAAACGTTGGCGCTTAGCGCAGAGCGCAACTCCGAAGGAACCGTTTGCGAAAAGTCACCGAAAGCAATTTTTCAGGATTTATTAGAAGCAATACAAGCGGGATTAATTCAACCTTTGTCTGAATTGGATGAAGATTTGTTAGTTCAAGAGTATAAGTTTCTGCACGATCGGGTACAGCAAGCGGCTTATGCCCTAATTGATGAGTCGTGCAAACAAGTGGTTCATCTCCAAATCGGTCGCAATTTACTCGAAAAAGCTTCACCAGAGCAACGATTCGATCGACTGTTTACTATTGTGGATCATCTCGATCAAGGAACGGAGCTTGTCACTACTCAACCAGAACGAACTGAAATTACCAGGTTGAATTTAACGGCAGGTCAGAAAGCAAAGGCAGCAACGGCTTATGAAGCAGCTTTTAAATATTTCACTACAGGTCTTCAACTTCTCGATACAAAGAGTTGGCAGAGTGAGTATGACCTGGCCTTAGCGCTGTATTCAGAAGCAGCAGAAGCGGCGTATCTCCAGGGTCGCTTTGATGAGATGGAACAGTTGGTAGAAGTAGTACTTGATCGTGGCAAAACAGTGGTTGACAAAGTGCAGGCTTACGATACCAGAATTCAAGGATATTTGTCACAGGGCAACCTGAAAGAAGCACTCAAAACTGGATCGGAAGCGTTAAAGCTCTTGGGAATAGATTTAATAGAAAATCCAAGTCAGGCAGATATTCAAAGGGAATTGAAGTCAACGGCTGCATTACTCGCTGAACGAGAAATCGAAAACTTGATTAATTTACCAGAGATGACTGCACCAGAACCGCTGGCAGCTATGTCAATCCTGGCGAGTATGAGGTCTGCTGCATTTATCAGGTCACCAGCACTATTCATGCTGATTACTTGCAAAGCGGTAAATTTATCAATTAACTACGGGAATGCCGTCTGGTCATCAGTGTTTTATGCTGGCTACGGGTTTGTTCTATGTGGAGTTGTTCAAGACATTGAATTCGGTTATGAGTTCGGCAAATTGGCTCTGGGTTTGGCAGAACGATTGAATACCAGAGGAAATGCTAGAACCTTAATGTTTTCGAATGTCCATATCATGCACTGGAAGGTGCATCTTAGGAACACAATACCCATGCTGGTTGATGCCTATCAAAATGGAGTGAAAGCTGGAGACTTTGAAACTGCTGGTTATACTGCATATTACGTGTGCTATTACTCGTTTCTTGCTGGAGAAGAACTCACCCAACTGGAACAAAAAACAGCAGTTTACAGCAAAGCGGTTGACCAAATTAGACGAGAAAGTCCCTCGAATTGGCTGGCAATATTGCGACAAACTATTCTTAATTTGCAAGATAGACCTGAGGATTCCAGCCGCTTACTTAGTAGGCTACATCATGAAGAGCAGGCGTTATCACACGCTATTGCAGTTAAAGATGGAACTGCAATCCAAATACTCTATTTGCACAAAGTCATGTTGTGTTATCTATTTGGAGAACACCGTCAAGCTGAACAGACTGCTATTTTGGCAAGGCAACATTTTGAAGAGGTGACAGCAATAACGGTTCTACCTATATTCTGTTTCTATCATTCGCTGGTGCTTTTGAGCCTATCGCCTGATGCTTCAAACCCTGAAAAAGCAGCTTGGCTAAACTGTGTTAACGCCAACCAAGAAAAAATGCAGGAATGGGCAGAACACGCCCCAATGAATTATCTCCATAAATTTTATTTAGTCGAGGCAGAGAAAGCGCAAGTCTCAGGGCAATTCTTTGAGTCCGAGGAACTTTACGAACGAGCGATCGCAGGTGCTGCTGAAAATGAGTATATCCAGGAAGAAGCATTAGCTTATGAATTAGCGGCTAAACATTATCTAGCGCGAGGTCGGGAAAAGATTGCTCAGACCTACATGAAAGAGGCGCACTATTGCTACGATCGCTGGGGTGCAACCGCTAAAGTTAAAGATTTAGAAACTCGCTATCCACAGTTCTTTTCTCAGTCGTCTAGAGCCGCTTCCACATCAATTCCTATTACTGCTGAAACTATCACTAATCCCTTCCATACTGCTTTCGATTTAGCAGCAGTGATGAAAGCTTCACAGGCGATTTCTCGTGAAATTGAACTGAAGCAACTGCTGCGATCACTGATGCAAACTTTAATTGAGAATGCTGGCGCACAAACCGGATATCTGATTTTAGAAAACTCAGGAGAATGGTCGATTGAAGCGGCTTGTGAACTCAATACCGATGAGAATGCTTGTGCGACTCAGGTGTTGCAGTCTATTCCAATTGCCGATCAATTGCCAGAATCAATCATTCAATATGTGATTCGGACTCTGCAGCCTGTTGCCTTAAATGATGCGACTCGTGAAGGTGATTTCATTAATGAGCCATACATTCAACAGAACCAACCTCAATCTATTTTCTGTTTGCCGCTGCTAAATCAAGCCAAGCTGGTCGGTGTATTGTATTTAGAAAATCGGTTAGCAGCTGGAGTATTTACACCAGAGCGATCGCAGGTCTTGCAGCTATTATCGACTCAAGCAGCGATCGC
>JACJOC010000005.1 GCA_014695345.1 Cyanobacteria bacterium FACHB-471 | reverse complement strand
TCATAAGCTAATGCTTCTTCCTGGATAAACTCATTTTCAGCAGCACCTGCGATCGCCCGTTCATAAAACTCTTCAGCCTCAAGAAATTGCCCTAAGACTCGCGCTTTCTCTGCCTCGACTAGATAAAATTTATGTAGATAATTCATTGGGGCGTGTTCTGCCCATTTCTGCATCTTTTCTTGGTTGATGTTAACAGAGTTTAGCCAAGCTGATTTTTCAGAGTTTGAAACATCGAGCGATAGGCTCAAAAGCGCCAGAGAATGATAGAAACAGAATACAGGTAAAACCGTTATTGCTGTCACCTCTTCAAAATGTTGCCTTGCTAAAATAGTAGTCTGTATAGCTTGATGATATTCTTCAAATAAATAAGGCAATATAACTTTGTGCAGGTATAGCATTTGAATTGCAGTTCCATCTTTAACTGCAAGGGCGTGTGGTAATGCCTCCTCTTCATTACACACCCGACCAACTAAGCGGCTAGGATTCTCAGACCTATCTAGCAAATTAAGAATGGTCTGCCGTAATATTGCCAGCCAATTCGAGGGGCTTTCCCGTCTGATTTGGTTGATCGCTTTGCTGTAAGTTGCTGTTTTTTGTTCTAGCTGGGTAAGTTCCTCTCCAGCAAAAAATGAGTTACGGCACACGCCATATGCAGCATAACCAACAGATTCAAAGTCTCCAGTTTCCACTCCATTTCGATACACATCAGCCATCATGGGTATTATCTTCCTAAGATGCATCTTCCAATGCAGGATATGGTGACTCGAAAACATTAATGTTTTAGTATTTCCTCTGGTATTCAATCGTTCTGCCAAACTGAGAGCCAATTTGCCGAACTCATAACCGAATTCAATGTCTTGAACAACTCCACATAGAACAAACCCATAGCAGGCATAATACAGTGATGACCAGATAGCATTACCGTAGTTGATTAATAAATTTATCGTTTTGCAAGTAATCAGTATCCACAGTGCTGGTAACATTATAAATGCAGCAGATCCCATATTCGATAGGATTGACATAGCTGCCAACGCTTCTGGTTCAGTCATTTCCGGTAAATTAATCAAGTCTTCAATTTCTCGTTCAGCAAGTAGCGCAGATGTTGACTCCAATTCCCTTTGAATATCTTCCTGACTTGGATTTTCTATTAAATCTATTCCTAGGAGCTTTAACGCTTCCAATCCAGTTTTTAGTGCTTCTTTCAGGTTGCCCTGTGACAAATATCTTTGAATGCTGCTATCGTAAACTTGCACTTTGTCAACCACTGTTTTGGCACGAGCGAGTACCACTTCTACCAACTGTTCCATCTCATCAAAGCGACCCTGGAGATACGCCGCTTCTGCTGCTTCTGAGTACAGCACTAAGGTGAGATCATACTCACTCTGCCAACTCTCTGAATTGAGGAGTTTAAGCCCTGTAGTGAAATACTTAAAAGCTGCTTCATAAGCCGTTGCTGCCTTTGCTTTCTGACCTGCCATTAAATTCAATCTGGCAGTTTCAGTTCGTTCTGATCGAGCAGTGACTAGCTTAAGTCCTTGATTGAGATGATCGATGATTTCAAACAACCGATCGGATCGTTGCTCTGGTGAAGTTTTTTCGAGCAAATTGCGACCGATTTGAAGATGAACAACCTGTTTCTGCGATTCATCAATCAAGGCATAAGCCGCTTGCTGAACGCGATCGTGCAGAAACTTATACTCTTGAACTAACAAATCTTCGTCCAATTCAGACACAGGTTGAATTAATCCCGCTTGTATTGCTGCTAGTAGATACTGAAAAATTGCTTTCGGTGATTTTTCGCAAATGATGGTCAATGTTTCTAAATCAAACTCAGACCCAACACAAGCGGCGATGGAGAGAATTTGCTGTGTTGCTTCCGACAATTTCTGCAACTGACGCAGTAGCAACTCCACCACATTATCGGTGATATCTTGAGCTTCAATCTCAGCTAGGTTCCACTGCCAACTCAACTGTTGTGCATCGAAAGTCAACAGATTTTCGCCATACAGCATTTTCAAAAATTCACCAACAAAGAAAGGGTTGCCCTCGGTTTTACGCAACACGACTTGGGCTAAAGAACGAACGGTATCAGGATTGTGATGTAATGTCTCAGCCACCAGTTGAGTCAACGGTTCCAGCCTTAAGGGAGTCAAGATTATTTCCTGAAGTACTGCTCCCTGGTTTCGCATGCTCTCTAGTGTTAAGACCAACGGATGCGTTGGAGTCAGTTCGTTATCTCGGTAGGCTCCGATCAAAAACAGATACTGGATCTGCTCATCAAGTAAGATGAGTTCGATTAACTTCAAAGTCGCAGAATCGATCCACTGTAGATCGTCTAAGAAAATGACTAGGGGATGCTCTTTTGCACAAAACGCCCGCACAAATCTTTGAAACGTGAGATTGAAGCGATTCTGTGCCTCAGTTGCTCCAACTTCGGGTATAGGCGACTGCTTGCCAATGATTAACTCAACTTCGGGGATGACATCAATGATGATTTGTCCGTTGCTGCCCAGAGCAGTGAGCAGGCGCGATCGCCACACTTTCACCTGCTCATCCGGTTCGCTCAAGAGTTGCTGCACTAACTTTTGCAGGGCATTTACAATGGCGCTGTAGGGAATGTTGCGCCCAAATTGGTCAAATTTGCCAGAGATAAAATAGCCTTGGTTTGCTGTGATCGGTTTATGGAGTTCCTGCACCAATGCCGTTTTGCCGATGCCAGCATAACCGGAGACCAGCATCATTTCACGATGCGGTGGTAGGGTAATGTCTTCTTCTGCTTCCCCACTTCCCCATTCCCCTATTCCCTCATTCCCTGCCACTCTGTCGAACGCCGCCAATAATGCTGCAATCTTCGCTTCTCGCCCATACAGTTTTTGAGGAATGCAAAACTGTTCAGAAACATCTTGTAGACCCAATGGCATAGGTTCAATTAAACCCACTTCTGCCAGTTGCTGGGCACAGCGTTCTAAATCTGCTTTGATGCCCCAAGCACTTTGATAGCGATCCTCCGCATTCTTTGCCATCAGTTTCAAAATAAGATCTGAAACTGGTTGGGGAATCGTTGCGTTCAATTCATGCGGGGGAGTCGGCGGTCTGGCAATGTGGCAGTGGACTAGCTCTAGGAGATCTTTAGTGGGAAACGGCAATTGTCCCGTCAACAGTTCGTAGAAGGTTGCACCCAGTGAATAAAAGTCGGTGCGATAGTCGAGC
>JACJOC010000049.1 GCA_014695345.1 Cyanobacteria bacterium FACHB-471 | reverse complement strand
TACGGCAACCAGCATCTATCAACTCAAGAGCAGACTGTTATCCCACTATTTGATTGGGCAACTCAAATCACCCACTCTTGCTATGAAGTTGGGCTAAGCTGACCACCACATTTAGTACATCTGCGTAAGTCCTGTTGTAGTGAAAGTTAATCCTCAGCCTCCTAGAGGCTACTAACGACTGTTAAACAAGTCCGCTGGAGCGGACCCAAAGCAAAGGGACACAGCACTGCTGTGTCCCTCAAATCTTTAGAATCAAATGAACAGTCAGTTCAAAAATACTAAGCGTCAGTTCGCATTGATTTGGCTCTTGCCTTTGCTCTAGCTGCACTTTGCTTCAGCGCTTCGAGCCGAGCTTCGTATTTCTTGCGGTTGCGCTTCTTGGGAGTTTGTTCAATTAAGATCTTGAGCGCACTACCGAGACTTTTGTAGGCATTGGGCAAGGTGTAGCCAAAGCGAGTAGCAAGGGCGATCGCCTTTTCATCTGCATCGATCGCTTCGTTCAGCACCTTCTCACCGCTGTTGCGCTGGTAGAGGCGATAGCCGGAAACTCCACAGAGTACCAGTGCCAAAAACAGTAGCAGACCATCCTGCACCCAAAGCTCACCCACAGCACCACCCAGACCGATTGCCAGAGCAGCCATTTCCCAGCCATCTCTGGGAATCGTGTCGTTCTGGATGCGGGCAATTTCATGCCAAAACAGCAGATTTCTCTGGTCTAGCGCCAGTTGATCCCACTTGATTAGATCTACCTGAACCTCAACCTGGTCTTTGCCGATTTCTTCGCAGGTAATCAGCGGTGGGTTGACAGCAGTAGACGCTTCAATAGAAACCCAGCTTCTAAGTTCGGGAGGCAGCAGGGTTTTCAACCGCCGCAACTCGCCCAGGTCAGCTCTGACAGTAGAGGTGGCAAATGAGGTCATGATCTAGCCTTGGGATATTCAATATAGATCTAATTTAACTAGTCTAAAACCAGTCTAACTAGTCTGACTAGTTACACAAATTGATAAGGTACTAATTTGGAGTATAGCGGTCTTCATCAGCACACGAATGGTGCGATCGCTACCTACTTAGAGGGAAATTCGTTTTACACCGTACTTAATCTAGCGAAGCCCACCCAATGGATGGTCGAGAGTTTTACTCCAGTTTAATCCGGCTTCACATTCTCCATCACGCAGTTCAGGAGCCGATTTTTGGGGTAGGCATTATGGAAGAACTGGCCCGTCACGGCTACAAGCTTAGTGCTGGAACGCTCTACCCCATGCTGCACGATATGGAGCGGAAGGGATATCTATCTTCCGTGGAGGAGCGATCGGGACGGCAAAATCGACGGCTCTATCGAGCAACCGACTTAGGAAAAATGCAGTTAGAAGATGCCAAAAAGAAGGTGCGGGAACTGTTTGGCGAATTGTTCGAGGAACTGTAATTCTCGTTTGGAATAAGTCTAGATTTTCGCTATCGAAATCCGATACAGTGCTTCTGTGAAGATTTTGTGATGGCAACGAGTAAATTACCTCTAAGGGTTTCGCAGCAATGGATCAGCATACCAATCACGACTCTGTGGCAGAAGCTAGCCTGCCTGCATCCAGTCTGGCTGCCCGACTGAAGGAACTGGCTCGATTGTTTCTAAGACTTGGCACCATTGGCTTTGGCGGACCGCAAGCGCACATTGCCATGATTCAGGATGAGGCAGTGGTGCGGCGAGGCTGGTTCACAGAAGAGCAATTTCTTGAAGGAGTTGCGGTTTGTGAAATGTTGCCTGGTCCAGCATCGACCCAGATGGGAATTTACACCGGCTATATACGGGCGGGGCAATTGGGGGCACTGGTCGCAGGCATTTGTTTCATCTTGCCTGCTTTTTTAATTGTGCTAACGCTGTCGTGGGCGTACTTTCGCTTTCAGGGTGTGCCTCAGATTGATGATCTGTTTCTGGGCATTTCGCCTGTCGTAATTGCCATCATTTTCGGGTTTTGCTGGAAATTAGCCAAGAAGGGAATTAAGGATTGGAAAGGCGTGGCGATCGCCCTCACCGTTCTCCTCGTCACATTACTCTTCCAGACCAACGTTCTGCTGCAATTTATCCTGGCAGGTATCGTGGGTCTAATCGTGTACCGACCCGATCCCCCTGCTCCTCCCTCCAATCGCACGAGCGGCTGGCTATTTCCCCTAATTCCGATTATGCAGGGATTTTCGATCGCCACCATACCTGCTGAAACCCTAGCGCTGTCGAGCTTTTGGGGACTAGAACGAATTCAGGAATATTTTGGGCCGCTAACGTTATTCTTTCTCAAAGTCGGTAGCTTCATTTTTGGCGGTGGTTTGGTAATCATTCCCCTGCTGGAGTTTGAGGTCGTTAACCAGTTTCAGTGGTTGACTCGAAGCGAGTTCATCGACGGGGTTGCCATTGGTGAACTCACGCCTGGACCAGTTGTGATTACTGCTGCATTTGTTGGCTACAAAGTGGCGGGGGCTTTAGGTGCGTTAGTGTCGGCGATCGCCATTTTCACGCCATCCTTCCTGTTCATTATGGGGGCTGCTCCGTTCCTGATTCGGATTCGGCGAAATCCCTGGATTCGCAGCTTTTTGAAAGGTGTTATGCCTGCTGTGTTGGGGGCGATCGCCGCCGCTGCCATTCCTCTTGCCCAGGCAGCAATTCTACAAGAAACACCGGGGCGAACAATTGTTGCAGCGGTAGTCGGCGTGGTTGCCTTGATTGCCCTGATTCGCTTCAAGCGCCCGACCTGGCAGTTAGTTCCAGCGGGTGCGTTAGTGGGGCTGATTGCAGGGGCTTTCCTGTAGTTCCCTTACCCTGCAATTGCTAGTGGAGAATCAGTTTCTGCTTGGTTAGCTAATTCGTTAAAACTCTCGTCGTAGTGAGTAGGAATTTTTGCAAGCTGCTCTAGCGCTTGATCGATTAACCTACAGCCTTGCTCAACGGTTTCAATGTTGCACAACTGACCGCGCAGTTCGGCTGCTCCTGGAAAACCTTTGGCGTACCAGGTCATGTGTTTGCGGGCCTGACGAATGCCGCGATCGCCCTTATATTCCCACAGCATTTGCAGATGTTCTCGCGCACACTGAAGCCTCTCTGTAGCGGTTGGTGGCTCCCTCAACTCCCCAGTTTTGAGAAAATGGTCGATTTCACCCACTAGAAACGGATATCCTAGCGTTCCGCGTGAACACATCACACCGTCGGCTCCGGTTTGCTCTAAACAACGAACGGCTGCTTCGACCGAAAAAATGTCTCCATTCGCAATCACCGGAATCGAAAGCACTTCCTTGACATGACCAATCCATTCCCACTTAGCGGGTCCGTTGTAGCCCTGGGCGCGAGTCCGTCCGTGCAAGGTGAGCATCTGTGCGCCTGCATCCTGCATCCGTTGACCAAACTCGACTGCATTGATTTCTTTCTCCGTCCAGCCGATGCGGGTCTTGACGGTAACGGGCACCTTGACGGCTTTCACTACTGCCCGGACAATCGCTTCTGCTGTCTCAGGATCTCGTAGTAGAGAGGAACCGCCGCCATTCTTAGTAATTTTGTTGACTGGACAGCCCATGTTGATGTCTACGGTATCTGCTCCTTCATCAACCGCCATCTGCGCCGCTTCTGCCAAAAAGTCAGGACGGCAATCAAAAAGCTGAATGCTGATTGGGCGTTCGTCGGGGTCAACTTCCATCAGCTTGGGCAAATGCTTTACATAGTGCAACCCAGTGGCGTTAACCATTTCGGTGTACATCATCGAACTGGGTGCATAGCGTCGCACCAACCGCCGAAACACGAGATCGGTTACGCCCGATAAGGGCGACTGCAAAACGCGACTGTTGACTTCAAAGGAGCCAATGCTCAGAGGGCTGGACAGTCGGGACTTCAATTCAGGAGACAAATGAACCATGAGGGGGCGGCGATCGCACGCTGCGTTTGTTTTCACCAGATCAATTCTACTGTTTTGGCGATCGCAACCTGACTTTGCCATTGAGTTTCCTCTGAAATTTGGAAATTGGCGGCAAACACACCTGTCTGGTTACGGTTCGCCCCAATTCGGCTAGCGATCGCAGCATCTAAACTGAAGTCATTGAGAGCGCTAAGCAGGGTTATTCCTCTGTCTCCCAGTGTCTCGCTTGGTGCAATGCGGTACGACCGTCCAAGCCTTGGTTCGGTAAATACGCCTTCATGAGAATAGGAAAACATACGCAGTATATAGAGTAATGAACCTGTGCCGCATGAGGAGAGTTGGGGGTGACTGCGGATCTCCCCAGTCTCAAGCGAGGGAACTGAAAACCCTTAATGAATCTGGAATTGACCAGACCCCATCGTAGAACTGGAGTAAATTATGGCAAAAGTTGTTGGAATTGACTTAGGAACAACCAATTCATGCGTGGCAGTAATGGAGGGTGGCAAACCCACTGTAATTGCCAATGCAGAGGGTTTTCGGACTACTCCCTCGGTTGTTGCCTTTGCAAAAAATGGCGATCGCCTAGTCGGTCAGATCGCTAAGCGTCAAGCAGTGATGAACCCTGAGAACACCTTCTATTCAGTGAAGCGGTTCATTGGTCGCCGGTTTGACGAAGTTACTCACGAAGCGACAGAGGTTTCCTACAAAATCCTCAACGTCAATGGCAATGTCAAAATTGACTGCCCGACCGCTGGTAAGCAGTTTGCACCCGAAGAGATTTCGGCTCAGGTGTTACGCAAGCTCGTCGAAGATGCCAGCAAATATTTGGGTGAAACCGTGACTCAGGCGGTGATTACCGTTCCGGCTTACTTCAACGACTCCCAGCGGCAAGCTACCAAAGACGCAGGAAAAATCGCGGGTATTGAAGTCCTCCGAATCATTAACGAGCCAACTGCTGCATCCTTGGCATACGGCTTAGATAAGAAGAGCAACGAAACAGTCCTCGTCTTTGACTTAGGTGGCGGTACGTTCGACGTATCCATCCTAGAAGTTGGTGACGGCGTATTTGAAGTACTGGCAACTTCTGGAGACACTCACCTTGGTGGCGACGACTTCGACAAGAAAATCGTAGACCACCTGGCTGAAGAATTTAGAAGAACCGAAGGAATCGACCTGCGTAAAGACAAGCAGGCTCTACAGCGTCTCACCGAAGCCGCAGAAAAAGCGAAGATTGAGCTTTCTAGCGTGACTCAGGCGGAGATCAACCTGCCCTTCATCACTGCGACTCAGGACGGGCCAAAGCACCTGGACATGACCCTGACTCGCGTCAAGTTTGAAGAACTCTGTGCTGACCTAATCGATCGCTGCCGCGTCCCTGTGGAAGCAGCCATACGTGACTCCAAGCTGGATAAGGGGGCGATCGACGAAATCGTACTAGTAGGTGGTTCTACCCGAATTCCTTCTGTACAGGATCTAGTCAAACGAATTTTGGGCAAAGACCCGAACCAGACTGTTAACCCAGATGAAGTGGTTGCAGTTGGTGCGGCAATTCAGGCGGGTGTGTTGGCAGGCGAAGTGAAAGACATCCTGCTCCTTGACGTAAGTCCCCTCTCCTTGGGTGTGGAAACGCTGGGCGGCGTGATGACCAAGATCATTCCTCGCAATACCACCATTCCCACCAAGAAGTCAGAGGTCTTCTCCACTGCGGCAGACGGTCAAACCAACGTTGAAATCCATGTCCTGCAAGGTGAGCGGGAAATGGCAAACGACAACAAAGACCTGGGTGTGTTCCGTCTAGACGGCATTCCCCCTGCGCCTCGTGGTGTTCCCCAAATCGAAGTAACCTTCGACATCGACGCAAACGGTATCCTTAACGTTCGCGCCAAGGATAAAGGGACTGGCAAAGAACAGTCCATCAGCATCACGGGTGCTTCCACCCTTCCTCAAAATGAAGTCGAGCGGATGGTACGCGAGGCTGAGTCTAATGCAACGGCAGACAAAGAGCGCCGTGAGAAGATCGACATCAAGAACCAGGCAGACTCGCTGGTTTATCAAACCGAGAAGCAAATTGCTGACCTTGGAGACAAGGTACCTGCGGCTGATAAGACTAAGGTTGAGGGCTTGATTAAGGATTTGCGCGAAGCCAGTGCAGGTGAAGACTACGAGAAGATCAAGACACTCACCAGTGAACTTCAGCAAACCTTCTACAGCATCAGCAGTAACCTCTACCAGCAGCAAGGTGGTGATGGCTCTACACCTCCTGGCGGCGGTGGTGCCCCTGGTGCAGATGGTGCGGATGTCCCACCTCCTACAGGTGGCGACGATGATGTGATCGACGCTGAGTTCTCAGAGACCAAGTAGTCGTAACAGCGTTTCTCTAATAAAGAGGCTACAGATGGAAGGGCACTTCGCGGAGGGGGGTGCCCTTCCATCTGTAATCCTAATTCTTGGATTTGGTGTAACGCTGAGCGCTTGAATTAAAAAAGGGAGGGCTCGGCCCTCCCTTTTTTGTGTACCTGTAGCTAGCCTACTTATGAGTACTGGCGTTTGGCATAATAGCGCCTGTCAAATCGGCATTATGCAGATTTGTCTGAGTCATATTGGCATTGATTAAAACCGCTTCTGTTAGGTTTGCCTCGCTCAAGTTTGTCCAGCTTAATCTGGCTCGATACAAATTTGCGCCTCGCAGATTTGCACCTCGCAGAGATGCCCAACTCAAGTTTGCGCCCCGAATACTGGTGTGGGTCAATATGGCGTTAATTAGATTTGCGCTCATCATTCTGGCACGGCTTAGATCTGCATTCCGTAAATCTGCTTCTTCTAAACTAGCTCCGTTGAACAGGGCCCCAATCAGATTTGCCCCTTCTAAAATTGCTTCGTTCAAAATCGCGTTGGTGAAGTTTGCGCCTTCTAAAATTGCGCTGGTCAAATCTGCGGCAATGAGTTTTGCCCGACTCAAATTGGCTTCATTCAAGTTAGCTTCCCGTAGATTAGCCTTGTTCAGGCTTGCTTCGCCCAAATTTGCGCCTGCCAAGTTGGCATGGTTGAGGTTGGCTTCATTGAGTTTTGTGCCTCTTAGTCCAGATTCGGTCAAATCTGCTTCAGTCAGATCTGCTTGAGTCAAATCTGCCCCAATCAAATTGGTTTCATTTAAAGTCGCCTGAGTCAAATCTGCTCCAAACAGATTGGCTTCGCGTAGGTTAGCCGCACTTAGGTCTGTGCCTCGTAGATCTGCTTTGCTCAGGTTAGCCCGTCGCAAGTTCGCTTCGCGTAGGTCCTGTCCGCTCAGATTTGCCCCAACCAGAGTGACTTCGCGAAAGTCTCTTACCCCGACTGCATACTGGCTTAGCAACTCCTCAGCATCCATACTTACTGCCCTGCGTGACTCAAAACACCACCTTGAACGTGATGTTGCTCTTATGTTGCCCCAATTGACGGGGCGATCGCCCGCATTTTCATTTTGGCGCGTTTGCGTTTCTATTTTGTTGTTCTACAAGGAATTGCATTGGATTTCGGGAAGTTTGCTGGATTTCGCTAACTCTGCGTCTGAGGCGCAGAATTCAAGCCTCAAAATTCAAACCGGTGTCCATCCGGAAAAACTGTTGTGCTGTCTACCTCAGCCCCATCCAAGTCAACGGACTGAGCCCGAAACAGGGTACAGCGGCTCAACTTTGCGCCAATCAGTTTTGCTTGGTCTAAGTTGCTACTATCCAAGCTTGCTCCACTCAGGTCAGCAAAGCTGAGATCAGCGTTACGCAAATCAGCACTTTGAAAATTAGCGCTGAGTAGATTGGCCCGCTGTAATTGACAATTACGTAAATCGGCACGAAATAGGTTCGCTTGCGTCAAGTCTGCATCGGTCAAATTAACAGACTGGAATCTGACATTACTAAGTTCAGCGCCATGCAATATAACTTTTTGCAGATTGGCTCGACCTAAGTTGGCATAAGGCATGTAGACAAGGCTTAAGTTACTTCCTTGGAAGTCAGCATCTTGTAAATTGCACTCAAAGAGATAAGCCTGACTCAAATCTACTTCCTGAAAATCTCGTTGGCCACTAGCGTATTCAGCTAACAGCTCCTCAGCACTCATCCTACGCATACTAGAAGTTTTTTGACACCACAACCGCCACCTTCCGTAGGGAAGATGGAACTGCTCGTTCAAAACAAAAAGTTAAGTATTTGTACTTATTTACAATAGTTTACGAAACACAGGCGGCTTCAGCGCTAAGGTTAACGTTCTTTTTAGATTCTGGGGTTTCTGGAGGCGATCGCTCAGCCGAGCCAACCCAACTTCCTATAGAGCATCCAGCAGAACATTCTTAACTAACTCAGAAGAAATCGCGATGCAGTAGTCATTTTGGCGCTAATTCGCCTACTCTCAAAGAGAAACCCTGTGATTTCACAGGGGCATAACCCTCATTGCGTTGAGTATGCAAGTTAGCCCACCCCTATCTACTACCACGACTGCTTCTGATACCCGCTACACGGTGACTTTAGATGTCAGTGGGATGAAGTGTGCAGGCTGTGTCAAAGCAGTCGAAAATCAGCTTGTTCAGCACCCTGGTGTAGTTTCGGCAACTGTCAACCTGGTGACGGAGGTGGCGACGGTAGAGTGTGAGCCAGGACAGGTAGACCCTGCGAAACTAGCAGAGCGGGTGACGGAAATTGGCTTTCCTACTCAACCTCGTGCAGTCGAAGGGACAGCAGGCACCTCTTCTGAGAATCTTCCTGACTTAGCCGAGCGGCAGCGGTTAGAAACGCGACAGCATTTCCGGCGGGTGGCGATCGCGGCAACCTTGCTGCTGCTGTCCACGATCGGGCATCTTGACCACTTTAGTTGGGGTACGATTCCTCTCCTTAGCAATATTTGGTTTCATTTTGGGCTGGCAACCCTAACGCTGATCTTTCCCGGCCGCCCAATTTTGATAGATGGCTGGAAAGGGCTGCGGCACAACATTCCTAATATGAATACGCTGGTTAGCTTGGGCACGCTTACGGCTTACACAGCTAGCACGGTGGCGCTGTTTTTTCCGCAGTTGGGCTGGGAGTGCTTTTTTGATGAGCCAGTGATGCTGCTGGGCTTCATTTTGCTGGGACGAACGCTAGAGCAGCAGGCTAGAAGCCGAGCGGCGATCGCCTTTCAGTCTCTACTGGCGTTGAAGCCGACCTTGGCGAGGTTGATTAAGGACACAGGCGAACGGACAACGCAAATCTCTGAGCCTGCACCCGAATCTTCTGCTGTTTTTGCTTTGCATCCTGGAAATAGCATTGAGATTCCTGCTGAGCAGGTGCAGGTTGGTGCATGGCTACAGGTTTTGCCGGGCGAAAAAATTCCGGTCGATGGCGAGGTTGTGGCTGGGCAGACGACGGTCAATGAAGCGATGTTGACGGGTGAAGCAATGCCCGTATTAAAGCAGCCCGGTAATCTAGTAATAGCTGGCAGCTTGAATCAATCGGGTGCGATCGCCCTGAAGGCAACTCGTACAGGCAAAGACACGACGCTATCGCAAATCATTGCCCTGGTTGAAGCGGCTCAAACCCGTAAAGCCCCGATTCAGCGATTAGCTGATACCGTTGCTGGATATTTTACCTACGGTGTGATGGCGATCGCGCTGTTGACCTTCTTGTTCTGGTATTTCGTTGGCATTCCCCTATGGGGTGGGGAATGGGGAATGGGGAATGGGCAATGGGTCATGGGTGGACATGGTGGAATGGCGCATTCGTCGATGGCTCAGGCTGTGTCGGCGGCATCTCCGCTGCTGTTGAGCTTAAAGCTGGCGATCGCGGTTCTGGTAATTGCCTGCCCCTGTGCGTTGGGATTGGCTACACCGACGGCAATCTTAGTCGGTTCGGGAATTGGGGCTGAGCGAGGCTTACTGATTCGAGGCGGTGATGTGCTGGAAAAGGTGCATCAGTTGCAGACCGTTGTATTCGACAAGACTGGCACCCTGACCACTGGGCAGCCAATCGTGACAGACTGTTTGCCGCTATCAGAGATTTCGGAGGCTGGGCTACTGGAGGTTGCAGCAGCAGTTGAGCGCGGCGCACGACATCCTCTGGCTGAGGCGATTCAGCAGCAGGCACAGCAGCAAGGAGTTGCATCTTTGCCTGCCCAAAACTTTTATACTGAGCCAGGATTTGGGGTGTCTGCTCAAGTGGCGGGACAACAGGTCGTTTTAGGTACTCAAAGTTGGCTGACTCAGCAGTCGGTTGAGGTGACTGATGCGGCTCAACAGCGATCGCAAGTCTTGGCAGCAGCAGGCAAGACGGTTGTGTATGTAGCGATAGAGGGCAAATTAGCGGGGCTAATTGGCGTTCAAGATACGCTGCGTCCTGATGCAAAAGCAACGGTCGAGCGGCTTCGGCGAATGGGGTTGCGGGTGGTGCTGTTAACGGGCGATCAGCGAGCGGTAGCTGAGGCGATCGCCATTCCTCTCGGCTTGGTAGCTGAAGATGTGCTGGCAGAGGTACGACCCGACGGTAAAGCAGCGGCGATCGCCCAAATTCAGGCTGAAGGGCAATTTGTCGCAATGGTGGGTGATGGCATTAACGATGCTCCAGCCCTGGCTCAGGCAGATGTAGGAATCTCGCTCAACTCAGCGACCGATGTGGCGATTGAGGCGGCTGAAATTGTGCTGATGCGCGATCGCCTGATAGATGTCGTTGAGTCAATCCAGCTCAGCCGTGCTACCTTCAATAAAATTCGTCAGAATTTGTTTTGGGCGTTCGCCTACAACACTCTGGGTATTCCGATTGCGGCAGGGGTTTTGTTACCCTCTTTAGGAGTAATTCTTAGTCCTGCTACAGCGGGAGCGTTCATGGCGTTTAGTTCTGTTAGCGTAGTCACTAACTCTCTGCTGCTACGCCGCACTACCCGCAATATCTAGTAGTTTTTGAGAATGCAGACGTTAACGGGAATTAACTCTAAATGTAAGCGTCTGGCAGTTAGACTAATCTGAGAATCAAGGGCAATCCGGCTGAGAGACTTGAACTCTAGATCAGAAATGGATATAACTACGGTTAAACAATTTCGGAAACTCTGAAGTTTGTCCCTCTGCGGAATCCATAGCACGAATTGAGTAGAGAAAGTAAGCTAATTCAGCAAGCTTAACTGGGTTGTAACAGAAGAACGGCATCTAGCTTCATAAATATCAACTTCCAACCTGGCACCTCTTTCCCTGGTTTTCTGTCCTAACTCGTTAGTCACGCTAGCAATTTCTCAATGGCTTCAAAACCGCGACAAATCCATCTGTTAATCATTGAGGATGATAAGGGTCGTCAAGAATATCATCTAGATGGCTCGACTTACTCGATTGGCAGAGATCCAAGTTGTGATATTCGGCTTGTTTCGCATTTTGTATCGCGTCATCATGCCACCCTTAAACGGGTGATGCATGACGATGACACCTGCTCCTACCAGATCGTGGACGGCAACTTCAAGGGAAAGCCTAGCTCTAACGGTATTTTTATCAATGGGCGCAGGCTACCCAAGCGAGACTTGCAGCACGAAGACAAAATCGTTTTCGGACCACAAGTCTATGCAATTTACTATTTACTCAAGCGGGATGCAATTATGACGATTCCTCCGGGCGAGTTTGATGACATTACCTTGATCAACCCGCGCACGGCAGGTGAGCTTGAAGATGCTGCTCGTTAACGATAGACCCGCAAACTTCAGACAGCTCAATCTTGACGGTCTAATTTCAACAATTTTCGACGATTCACCTTTGCTGAAGTAGTTCTACTTTGCATTCACCCTTGGGTCAAATTAAGGGGAATTTCAATGCTTGTTTACACTACTTAGCCTAAACATTGGCTTGAAAGGGGTTTGACCGTTTAAACTGGGCTGGTAGTTACAAGTAATCGATAAGTCAGGATAAAAGTTCTTTACTTTTCGGTTCAGCCGTTTATTCCAGGTCTACCTATTTGGCAAATTCTGTGTTCCTGAAATATATTTAGTCGCACTACCGATTTTTCAATGGCTTCAGAACCACACCAAAACCATTTACTGATTATTGAAGACGACAAGGGTCGGCGGGAGTTTACTCTAGACAGCCCCGTCTACTCGATTGGTCGAGATCCCAAGTGCGATATTCGATTGGTTTCTCAGTTTGTCTCTCGTCGTCATGCCACGCTTGTACAGCTTCCCAATGAGGATGGCAGCTACTATTACCGAATTGTGGATGGCAATCTTAAGGGCAAGCCAAGCGCTAATGGCTTACTGATCAATGGACGAAAGCTACAGGCGCATGATCTAACAGACGAAGATAAGATCGTGTTTGGCCCAAATGTTCATGCCATCTATTACTTGCTTAAGCGAGACGCAATTTCTACGGTGCCGCCCGATGAGTATGACATTACTTTGATCAGCCCTGGCATGGTTGGAGATCCCGAGGACTAAGGATTAAGAATTTAAACTAAGCGAGTTCAGGCATTAATGCCTGAACTATTTTTATGCTTGTTTTTAGGACAACTTGAGGCAATGTTTAACAGCGGTATTAAAGCTTGCCCGTTTTTTGACTTAAATTAATGCACTTTAATTGATGCATTTAGCTTGCGGCACTTTCAACCAAGTGCCACTTTCCGTTATTGGCGATCGCCTGGTTGACCAGGTCAAACATCTGCCGACAGTGATTGTTTGTCTGTAAAGGCAATTCCTCGTTTTTGACCACAAAACTCATCCGCACCTCTTCCTCAGTGGTCGGAAATCTGTCGATCAGCACTTCTACCGTCACTAGTTTGGCAAAGGAAACACCACCCGGCACTTCACGTGCCATCAGATAGTCTCCTGTGTCATAGATCACATCCAAGTTACACGAGGTTAGGATGTCGGTCAGCAACTGCCGAAGGTGCTCAAAGGGAACTTCGATTGTAAATAGACTTGTGTAGCGAGCCATAGGAAACCCCGGGCGTGCGACAACGTAAACAACTCATACGAGCCTGAATTCAAGATTATAGTCAAGAGTCAGACATAACAAAAGCAAAATCAGGTTTTCCCCGATATTTGCTGAATGGCTTGAAGCCACTTATAGCATACTAGCCCCTGATCCTTATGAATAGGGATGTGGAAAACAGGCGAACAAACTCTACTGGACATCCCCCTTTTGGGGGAGATTTGCCTTGCAAATTGTCTGGCTGCTCTAGAGACAATTCAAGGGCTATAAGAAACTTACATTCATCAGGCTTGTTCTTCAGGCTACTAATTAATTTAATTAGCAGCAAGTTTCTAAAGAATTTAGGTTCTTTCGATCGGTTAAGCTACTACTTCTGTATGACCTTAGCGAAAATTGTTTCACTACGCTTCTGTCTAGTTGCTGAAGCTGGTGGACTGAGGACCGATGAATTTAAACAAGTGCTGATGATCAAATGCAAGGCAAACTAATCGTGTTTGAGGGAGTGGAAGGGAGTGGAAAAACAACGCAACTGCGGCAATCGCAGTCCTGGTTGCTGGATAGCCCTTGGTTCAACCGGCTACAAACTCAGGGTTATATTTCTCACCTGCTTGTGACTCGGCAACCGGGCGGTACTGAATTGGGACAGGCAATTCGCCAGCTTTTGTTGCATTCAGCCCAATCCCCGATTCAAGATCGGGCTGAGCTATTGCTTTATGCAGCTGATCGCGCCCAGCACGTAGAAGAGTCACTGAGACCTCAGCTTCAGCAGGGAGCGCTGATTTTGTGCGATCGCTACACTGACTCCACAGTGGCTTACCAGGGCTATGGGCGGGGATTGGACTTAAACCTGATTAAGCAGCTTAATCAAGTTGCCACAGGGGGCTTAGAGAGCAACCTAACCCTGTGGTTTGATCTGGATGTAGAGCAAGGGTTAGCGCGTACTAAAGTGCGGGGTACTGCCGACCGGATCGAGCAAGACAGTCTGGCATTTCATCAACGGGTGCAGCAGGGCTTCACCGAACTAGCTCATGCCAACCCCAACCGAATTGTGCGGATCGATGCGAGTCGCAGCGAAGCGGAAGTCAGTGAACAAGTTCAGGCGGTGTTACAGAGATGGTTAATGCAGTGGTATCCAGCGCTTTTGCTCCACTCATAGGTCAGGCCCCCGCAGTTGAGCTACTGACCCGTGCGGTGGTGCAGAACCGCATTGCTCCTGCCTATCTATTTACTGGCTCCCAGGGAGTCGGGCGCAGTTTGGCGGCACGATGCTTTGCTGAATTGCTGCTGTTTAATCCGCAGAAGTCCACTGCTTCCCTGCGCCATCGCATTCAGCAGGGCAACCACCCAGATTTGCTCTGGGTCGAGCCGACCTATTTGCATCAGGGTAAGCTGCTGAGTCCAGCAGAGGCAGCCGAAGCGGGACTCAAGCGCAAGAGTCCCCCAGTGATTCGGCTGGAGCAGGTGCGGCAAATTGCTCAATTTCTGGGTCGTCCGCCTTTAGAAGCGCCTCGCTCAGTGGTGGTGCTAAATCAGGCAGAAACGATGGCAGAAGCTGCGGCAAACGGGTTGCTGAAAACGCTGGAGGAGCCAGGACAAGCAACGCTGATTTTGCTTGCACCCAGCATTGATGCTTTGTTACCGACGCTGGTGTCTCGCTGTCAGAGGATTCCGTTTTACCGACTGAGCGAGGAAAATCTGGCTCAGGTGTTGACTCAAGCGGGACAAGCAGAAATTTTGCAGCAGCCACAGGTGCTAACGATCGCCCAAGGCAGTCCCGGAGAGGCGATCGCCAGTTGGCAGCAGCTCCAAGCTATCCCCTCAGAATTGCTCGACGCAGCCACCCAGATTCCTCGTTCGGTGCGGGCAGCTTTAGAATTGGCGCGGCGAATTGACAAAACGTTAGATACTGAAACCCAGCTTTGGCTGATTACCTATCTTCAGCATCGCTACTGGCAGGCTCAAGCTAAGCTAGGTTTGTTGCAGCAGCTAGAAACAGCCCGTCGTCACCTCTTAAACAGCGTCCAGCCGCGTCTGGTTTGGGAGGTGACGCTGATGGCAATGGTGGATCTCTAAACAGGGTTTCTAACTTGCCCTTTCTAACTTGCCCCTGCGAAAGATGGCAGTCTTATACAAAAAGGCTACTCTGCCGAGGTACGTCAAAGTACCTTGTGGCCAACCATTTGAGGAGCCGTTTTATGAAGGGATTGAAAGGCAAAAATGTTTTGGTGACGGGGGCAACGTCTGGAATTGGGCAAGCGATCGCCGTTCGGTTTGCTCAGGAAGGGGCAAACGTCGCGCTCAACTACCGCAAAAGCCCAGAAGATGCAGAACAAACGCAAGCCATGATTGATGATGTGTGCAGTCAGGTCAAAGGCTGCGGAGTCAAGGATTTTCCGGTGCAGGGAGATGTCTCCAAAGAGGAAGACATCATCGAAATGGTAGACGAAGTAGTTGGGCAGTTGGGCAGCCTTGACATTCTTATCAACAATGCCGGAATTCAAACCGAGTCACCTTCCCACGAAATCGAAGCGGCTGACTTTGACCGAGTGCTGAATGTGAACCTGCGTGGAGCCTATCTTTGTGCCAGACAAGCCTTGAAACATTTCCTAGCGCATGAACGACCTGGGGTGATCATCAATGTCTCCAGCGTCCACGAGATTATTCCTCGTCCCCTCTATCTGAGCTACTCGATCAGCAAAGGAGGCATGGAGAATATGACCCGTTCGTTAGCGCTGGAATACGCCGATCGCGGAATTCGGGTGAATGCGATCGCTCCTGGTGCAACGATTACTCCGATTAACGAGTCCTGGGTTAACGATTCTGAAGAAAGGGCGATCGTAGAGAGTCACATCCCAATGGGACGGGCAGGCACCGCTGAAGAAATGGCAGCAATCACGGCATTCTTAGCGTCCGATGAAGCAGCCTACGTGACTGGGCAAACGCTGTTTGTAGACGGTGGACTGACTCTCTACGCCGATTTCCGTACCCCTTGGTCGGCCTAAAAAATTAGGGGCGAACGGTCAACGTTAAAAAACGTAAGGGCAAACTGCCGTTCGCCCCCACCGTACAAAATTGGTAGGTTGGGTGAAGCAAAGTGGAACCCAACATCCTCAGGACATTGGATTTCATTCTTCAACTCAACCTACGCAAGTTATTTAATCTTGGTTTCTTAAGCGATCTCAAGCAACTGGATGTCAAAGGTTAAATCTTCCCCAGCGAGCGGGTGGTTTGCGTCCAGCGTAATTTGTGAATCAGAAACGTCAGTTACCACAACGGGAATGGTTTGTCCGGTTTGCTGGCGGATTTGCAACTGTTGCCCGACCCCAACCTGCATATCTTCGGGCATCTGCTGCCGATCGACAACCAAGACCATATCTTCGCGATGCTCTCCGTAGGCTTGCTCCGCCGCAATGTGCTCAGTTTTGGATTCGCCAGGAGTCATCCCAATGACAGCCTGCTCAAATCCAGGAATGAGGCTACCTGTGCCGATGGAAAACTCTAGTGGCTCACGATTGACCGAAGAATCAAAAACTGTGCCGTCCTCTAGCTTGCCTGTGTAGTGAACCTTTACAGTGTCACCTTGCTTTGCGTGTGTCATGGACTCTTCTCCTTGTCCTGGAGTTTTTGAACGTCGAAACATTCCAACCACCTTAACGAAGGAAGTGAATAATTCCCAGTTGCGTTAATGTCAATTTAAAGAGTTGCGTAGTCTGAATGTCGCTAGATGTGCTTATTCTCACTTGGCGGACATATCAGTCTATCCTAAGGCTGAGCTTCTGCAGAATTGGAAATGCTTATGCTGCTTGAGTTAAGGGTAGCTAACAGTGTCTTAAAAGATCGCTGATATCTCTTGAGGTACTGCTCATCTTTGCTTGAAACAAAGGGAGTTGAGTCGCCTCATTGCTAAATCGACCACCCCGGAGCCTGATTTATTCTGGTTGACTGACAAAACTCCCGAAACTACGGGTATATCGTAGGTTGAGTGAAGCGAATGCGTAACCCAACAGAATCCAGTTGGGTGTCGGGTTTCACGTTGTTTCACCCAACCTACATCAGAAGATTTGTCAGTCAACCAGCTTTATCTGTGGTCAGGCTAACTTCACTTCTGACTGAGCTGGCTTCACTTCTGATTGAGCTGGCTTCACTTCTGATTAGGCTAAGCTCACTTCTGGATAGGCTAGCTTCGTCGTTGGATAGGCTAACTTCACTTCTGACTAAGCTGGCTTCACTTCTGACTAGGCTAGCTTCACTTTTGACTGAGCTAGCTTCAGGATTCATTGGGCTGGCTTCGTCGCTAGCTAGGCTGGCTTTGCCATTTGTTGAGCTGGCTTCGATTTAGGTTGAGTTAACTAGGAAAAGAGTTAGCGGTAATTACACGAACCTTGACTTGTCCAGGAACTACAAGCCGGTTTTGCCGATAAATTACCGACGAATTCCTGTGTGCGGGCAGTGTGCCGATGTCGTTACAATCCCAAAGGAAAACAAACCACCGAGGAGTATGCAGGACGCGGACGTAATTGTAATTGGCAGCGGTGTGGGTGGACTGGTCGCTGGGGCGTTGCTGTCGCGCTATGGGCGAAAGGTTTTGGTGTGTGAGAGCCATTCAATTCCGGGTGGTGCGGCTCACAGTTTCTCGCGGCAGGGGTTTCAGTTTGATTCTGGGCCGTCGTTTTACTGTGGACTGAGCGATCGCCACTCTCTTAATCCTCTGCGTCAGGTACTCGATGCCTTGGATGAATCGATTGCTGCTGTTCCCTATGACCCGCTCGGTCACCACCATTTTCCTGATGGCACCTTTCCGGTGTATGGCAATGCAGAGCGCTATCGAGCAGCGATCGCCCAGGTCACACCTTCCGGGGCGCAGCAGTTTGCCAAATTAGAACAGCGGCTGCTTTCGCTCTATGAAGCGCTGCGCGAAATTCCTACTTTGGCACTACGGGCAGATCTGAACCTGATTCCGGTGCTGTTGAGTCGTTATCCGTTGGCATTGCTGAAGCTATTGCCCCAGCTTGGCGTAATTCAAGGATCGGTTGGGGATCTGATGGATCAATCGGTGCGCGATCCCTGGGTGCGGCGACTGATAGACCTGGAATGTTTTTTGCTGTCGGGGCTAAAGGCGCACGGCACGATCGCACCTGAAGTTGCTTTTATGTTTGGGGAGCGATCGCACTCTGTAATTGATTATCCAGTGGGCGGCAGTGGGGCGATCGTGCAGGCACTCGTGCGCGGGCTAGAGCGCTGGGGCGGCAAACTGCGCCTGAATGCTCACGTTGAAGAAATTTTAGTTGAACAGGGCAAGGCAGCCGGAATTCGGCTCAAGCAAGGGGAAACGCTCAAAGCGCCCGTCGTGATCTCCAACGCGACTCTATGGGACACCTATACCAGGCTATTGAAGCCCGAACACTTACCCGCCGATTACCGTCGTGCCGCACTCGCGACGCCAACAGTGGATAGCTTTATGCACCTGCACCTGGGAATTCGGGCAGACGGATTGGAAGACTTGACGGGACACCATGTGGTTGTCCACAGTGCTGAGCAGGACATCACCGTCCCCGGAAACACCTGCATGATTTCGATTCCCTCAGTATGGGATGCTAGCCTTGCGCCAGCGGGACATCATGTAATTCATGCCTACACCTTGGAGCCTTACACGAACTGGCAACGGGGCGAAGGCTATGAGGCGCAAAAGCAGGCGCGATCGCAATCTCTCTTTCAGGCGATTGAGCGAGTGATCCCCGATGTGCGATCGCGAATTAGCCTGGAGTTGATCGGTACGCCGCTGACCCATGCTCGGTTTTTGCGCCGGCATCAGGGGACATACGGTCCGGCGATCGCTGCGGGACAGGGGATGTTTCCCAGCAATCAGACCCCAATTCCCGGACTTTATCGTGTCGGTGACAGCACCATGCCTGGAATCGGCGTTCCAGCGGTAGCCGCTTCTGGGATTCTCTGCGCTAACACGCTGGTCAAGCCGCAGCAAACCGCAGAGTTGCTTCACTAATTCAGTCAGGGTTGCAGTGTTAAATTCGCTTATTGTTGATTTTCGGGGTGAACTGGCTGCTCTCAGTGCAGCCTTGATTTGGGCGCTCGCCTCCGTCGTTTACATCAGCTTGGGCAAGCAACTGTCGCCGCTGGTGCTGAATCTGAGCAAAAGTGCGATCGCCGTTGTACTGATTTTGCTGACGCTAGGACTGCGCGGTAATTTTTTGCCTGATACAACTCCTGCGGCTGTGGGGTTGTTGATTCTAAGTGGAGTAATCGGAATTGGGTTTGGCGATACGGCTTTTTTTGAAGCGCTGAATTGCCTCGGAGCTAGACGTTGTTTGTTAATGGAGGCACTGGCACCCCCACTCACAGCGCTACTGGCGCTGATCTTCTTAGGCGAACAATTAACCGCTTTGTCTTATTTGGGAATTGGACTGACAGTTGCAGGCGTTTCCTGGGTGATCGTGGAACGGGTACCCGATAGAGTGGAACGTTTATCCGACAGAGGGCAAGGTAACTTTCGTCCGTTGCGAGGCATAGGGTTTGGCATGATTGCAGCTTTGGGGCAGGCAGGCGGTTCTGTGATGTCTAGAGCTGCTCTGGCAGGAACGGAAATTAGTCCGCTCTGGAGTTCGTTGATTCGGCTGATGGCGGGGGTGGCGGTGCTGTTGGTCTGGGCAGTGATTCAGCAGCGTGGCAAGCAGGGTTTTCGACCGCTGCGATCGCCCCGTTTGCTAGCAATTCTGACCCTTGCTGCATTCTTCAGTACCTATCTAGCAATTTGGCTTCAGCAAACCGCTTTCAAATTTACTGCTGCTGGGATTGCTCAAGCGCTCAGTGCTACTAGTCCGCTGTTTGTGATTCCCGTGGCGATGTGGATGGGCGATCGCGTCAGTCCACGAGCAGTCTTGGGCGTTTTGATCACTTTGGGCGGGGTTTGGCTACTGTTTGGGTAATGCTGCTAGCGCCAACTTCGGGAATGCAAGTGATAACAATTCCTTAAAGTAAGGCAACAGACTGGGTAGGGGCGTTTCGCGAAACGCCCTTACAGGGATGATTGATGTGTAACCCAGTAGAGAAGTGGTATTACTTGGAATTGCTGTAAAGCAGATTTAATCGCCGCTGTGCCGTTTCTAACGCAGCTTCGGGAGTGCTTTGTCCTAGTAGCGTTGCCTCGATCGCCCTTCCCAGGTTCTCAGACACCCGACTGTAGCCTGCAAAGATGGGGCGCGATCGCCCATTCTCAGCCTGCTTAAGAAACACGTCAACGGCAGGTTGCTCAATAATAAATTCCTGGTAGGGCTGACTTTGGCGCGATCGCAAATTTACGGGCAAGTAGCCTGTACCAATTGCCCACTGAGTTTGAAACTGCTCACTGGCGACAAATTCAGCAAAGGTAAAAGCGGCTCGTTCGTGGGCAGACGTAGTGTTAAAGATGAACAGGTTTTCTCCACCGACGCTGGTTGCTGCTCTTTCCTGCACTGGGATTGGCATCACCGCAAAATCGACTCCAGTTGCCTGAAGCTGACCCAGCGTCCACGGGCCAGTCAACTGCATGGCGACTCGTCCTGCCAAAAAGCCATCTAGCTCATAGCCGCGTTCGGGCTGCGAGAGAATCGCTGAGCCGTCATCGATCAGGTCGCGCCAAAAGTGGAGAGCAGCGATCGCCCCCGGATTCACCAGATTTAGATCAGCCGCATCGTCAGCGGTAATGTTACCGCCACCGCTCCACATAAACGGCAGCCAGTTAAATACCGTCCATTCCCCTTTTCCCAGAGGTAGCAGAATGCCGTGTTGCGTTTGTCCATTCACTTGGCGAGTCAGCGTTTTGGCAACCTGCCGGAATTCTTCCCAAGTCGTCGGTAGCTCAGTAATTCCTGCCGCTTCAAACAAACTGGGACGGTAGAAAACTCCTACGTTGTTTGTCCCAAATGGCACAGACCAGGTGTGACCCTCTAACTGCATCGACTCAAACAGCGCCGGATCGATCTGTTCCCGCATAGGCGACTCCGCCAACCATTCCTCGATCGGACGGATCGCTCCCAGTTCGATCAGCTGACCCGTAATCGTTGGCGCGTACCACAACATGTCGGGCGACGCATTGCCCACGACAGCCGCCAGAATTTTGGGCATTTGCTGGTCACCCTGCCCAACATAGAGCGATTCCACTTGGATGGCTGAATGAGTCTGGTTAAATTCGTCTACCAACTCTTGCAGCACATCTCGGTTGGGTGGCGGGTTAACCCCGTGCCAAAGCGTCAAATGAATCACGCCATCTGCGTCAGGGTCGGTTGCTGCACAGCCCGTTAGAGCAATCAGACAAACACTGAGGCAAATAGCAATTAACGCGCTGGCAATGCTAGAAAGTGTTCTTTTTGGAGAAAAAGTCATGCCGATGAAGAAAGTCCATTCCTTTAGAGCTTACGCAACTATGGGTGGAACGGACGAGGCTATGGTTGTGACCCTGTAACTCTTTCTAGACAGCGATCGCCAAGGGCTCATACCGCTCGCCCGGTTGCAAATCAACTACCTGGGTAGAGAGCTGATGCTGGGCTAAGAGCGATCGCAGCTCTTCAATGCTGCCGCCTGCGCGCAAGAGCGACTGTAAAATGCCTTCAAATTGGACATCTCCGCCTGCTGCTGTGGGTAAAAGCACTTTGGGCTGTAGCCATTGCACAACCTCTAAAACAGTCTTTTTACCTTGAATGACGGGACCAAGCAGCGGTATTTCTAAAGTGACGACGGGAGTAATCACTACATCAACGGGAGCAAATTCTTTGATCGAAGGGGAGTGGTATCCGTGCGGTTCGTAGTAAAGCTTGGTGCCTGCGGTTAAGTCTTTTAGCAAGTAGCCATTCTCAGTTAGCAGAGGACCGATGGGTGAACCGGGGGTCGCGCGGATTTCCAGATTTTCGACTGCTGTGGTTTTTCCGTGCGCTAGAGTTGTCACCTGGGTATAGCCCAAACCTTGCACAACCTTTGCGGCACTGGGAGAAGCAACGACGGGTATTTGGCGACCGAGCCGCTCAAGTGTGGCGGGATGGGCGTGGTCTTCTAGCCCCTGGGACAGCAAAATCAGATCAATGGAGTCAGGAATGGGGCGAGGCGATCGCCGTTCTCCCTTAAACAGCCAGTTCATATTGCCAAACACTAGCGGACCAACTAGCCAGGGATCAAGCAAAACTCGCCTTCCGCCCATCTCAATCAGCCAGGAATTGCTGTCTAACCAGGTTAAGTGCATGACGCTTTCGTGAAGTAACTGACTCTATTGTAAGGAATTGTTACGACGTGTCATAGCCAGTTGCCGACCATGACGTAAGGTGCCCAGTAGAAGGGATGTCGGCGGAAGCGTTCAATTTCCAAGATGGAGATCTGAGCGCGGCGCAGGGCTTCGGCTTTGGTAACGGTGTTGTTTGCCAGTTCGGAATAAAAGCGGCTCATTAGCAGAGCGGTTGCCTCATCGCTGACCTGCCAGAGGGTTGCTAGAGTGCTGCGTGCGCCTGCTCTAACGGCCACTCCGGCTAGTCCCAGTGCGGCTTGGCGATCGCCCACCGCCGTTTGGCAAGCACTGAGAACAAGTAGCTCAATCGGTCTTGCGTTGCCTAAGTCAGTGGCTTGCAGCAGACTATTAAGCTGGTTGAGATTAATTCGGTCGTCCCAGGTGAGAATGAAAGTTTCGGTTAGCTCCGAGCTAAATTTGCCGTGCGTTGCCAGATGAACCACAGGTGCCGGGGCTGAGTTAATCGCCTGCTGAAATGCGCTGCTGGTAAACTCTTGATTGATCAGGATGCGACTGGGAACCTCCGACTGAATCTGCTCTAGCTCTGGCAAAACGTTGGGCAATGCTGAGAATCCCTGCCGTGACTCAGACAGCCCTGCGGTGAGAACGGTGAGCTGCTGGAGTTGAATTGGACGCGGATCAAGCAACTGCAAACCCGGAGTCAGGGCAACGCTGTACTGCTCAATTAGAAATTTTTCACCATCGTTCAGCACCGCCATTGGAATATTTCGCAGCACGCCATCCGGGACAAACACCAGGGTTTTCACCTCGCTGGCTGCTAGATCTGCCTCGACGGGGCGAATCAACCAGTCGTAAACCTGTTGGGAAAGCTGCAAAAACTGGCGACTGGTGCGAACGACAAGCGCCTGGCGCAACCGTCCTACGACGCTTTCTACTTCGCTGTTGGAAAGGGGCGTGCTGTAGTGGCGTAAAGTTTGTCCTGGCAGGCTAATGACAACTTCTAGCCGATCTGCCAGCAGAATTGGGTAGATTACGGCGGCTCGGCGATCGATTTCGTCGATTTGAATGGGTTGGGCATCCAGGCAGGCTTCACGCAAGAAGTTGTCTAGCTCTGCCAGTTGCAGCGATTCGATTACAGTTCGGGCTTTCTCTAGATTTGCCGGATTGGCATCGCTGCTGCCCGGTTTCAGCAGCAGGCTGACCAGTTCTCGGTGAATCGGTTCGATGCTCTCCTGGAAAGAAAGCTGCACTTCTGGATTGATTGCAACCAAGTCATTTCGCAGCGTTTGCAGGGTGCTAACGGCTTCGCTGTAGGCGGCGATCGCCCCTTGATATTTCTGACTTTCCACCCCTTCGGTATCAGCCTGAGCTTTGAGAATTCGTCCTAGCTGCCACTGCCAGCGATAGGCAATGTCTGAAGCTGAGGCATTTTGCGCCAAGCCTAATGCTTGCTCGGTTAGGTCGGTGGCGATCGCCCACTGCTGGGTCTGCTCATACAGTGCTCCCAAGCTGCCCAGGGCAAAAGATTCGGCTCTAGTGTCTGCTAAATTCTGAGCTTCAGTGCGAGCAATACTTAAGAGTTGAGCGGGATAGGTGTTGGGCTGGGTGGATTCTGTCTGTCTCAAATGGCTCAAAGTTTGAGCAAAGTTGACCTGAGCGTAAATCTTGGCGCGGCTAGTGGGTAATTCACCTAACTGAGATTGGATTAGTGGGATCAGAGCTTGTGCCGCTGGAATCTGGTCGGTTTCAACGAGCAAACTGAACTGGTTGATTTGTGCCTGGACGCGGGTCAGGTTAGAAGGGGAGGTGGCGATCGCCTGCCGATAAAACTCCAGAGCAACTTCTAATTCCTGCTGAGCACGGGCAGTGTTACCTAAACTAAATTGTGCGGCTGCGATCGCTTCTGAATCTTGCAACCGTTCTGCAACGGACAGGCTGGACTGCAACACCTCACGGGATTGGGGCAAATTTCCGCCTACCCGCAGTGCATCGCCCAGGCTTCGTAACCCCACCGCTTTGGTTAAGGAATCGGGCTGTTCCTCCAGCGTTTGCGTCAGTGGCCTGAGTAGGGCGATCGCCCGTCGATAAAATCCTAACGACTGTAGCGCTTGGGACTGATTGATTTGGCTCCGCAGGGCAGCAACCTGATCCCCAAGCTCCTGATAGATTGTCGTTGACTGCTCCCAGGTGGCAAGGGCGGCTTCTGCCTGACCCTGACTCAACTGCAAACGTCCTTGAATGTCGAGCGATCGCGCCAATGCTGCCTGATAGTTGGGCTCATCGTTTGACTCCAGCAAGCTGAGACTGGAAGCGATCGCCTCCGTTGCCGCTCCCCAGTCTCCCAACTGCTGATAGACCAGCGACAAATTTCGCAGCGCCATCGCTTGACCCAGCGGATTTCCCGTTTGGTAGGTAGCGATCGCCTGCTGAAGCACTGCCGCCGCTTCGCTCAACTGCCCCGCTTCATATAGACGTTGCCCTTGCTGCACCAGACTTTCAGCCTGCAATAGCTCCGTGGGAGAACCTTGCCTCTGACCGGGCAAATCTTGCCCAACAGCAGCAGTTCCCGGCAATTTGGCAAGCGGGAAGACCACGACGCAAAGAGTCGTCAGAATAGCCAGCAGAAAGTAATGGGCGAAAGGAGCAATTGAGAGGATGCGATCGCCCTTTCCCCTTTCCCCGCTCAAAACGGCGTGTAAACGATCGAAAAATAAATCCCGCTTTCCTGCCATGTAACGTCCCTAGAGTCAACTGAAACCAGCGGAAGCCCAAAATCAATCCGAGCGGTAAAGCGATCGCCCTGCCGCCACTGCAAACCTGCACCCAAGCCAATCAGTGTATTCGGATCGGGATCTTCACTCCCCGAATTCCAACCCGTGCCGATGTCGAAAAATGGCACCACTTGCAGCAGTCCGTCGATGTCGCGAACTCTCCAAATGGGCAGACGCACCTCCGCCGACAACAGCGCGCCGTTGTCAGTAAGTAGAAAATCTTGCCGATAGCCCCGCACGGTTTGCTGACCACCGATGCCAAACTGCTCCAGCGGCACTACACCCTCATCTGCAAGCTGAATGTCTGCCCGCACCAGCAGCAGCGTGTCAGGTGCCAGCAACCGCACATATTGCCCCTGTCCTCGCCAGGTAAAAAAGCGACTATCGGGTGCATTTTCGTTAATGGTGGAGTCAAGCGCATCCAGTCCCAGGCTAAATTGCGATCGCGCTGCCCACACCTGACGGCTCTCCTGGCGCGTCCATTCTTGGGAAAATCGCAGAGCTGAAACCCGGGTCCTTCCCTGCTCGTCTGCCCCTAGAGAAGGAAAAGGAAGTGGTTCTCCGATCAGTTCTTCCAAAAATTCGCTCTCACTTTCACGGCGAGAGGCGGTCAGGCTCAGGGCAAATTCTTCAGTTGGCGTGAGGGTGAGCGGTTGGCGGTAGGTAATTTCGTAGTAGCGCGACTCTGACTGAATATCGAGAAAGTTAAACGGATCTTCGATCACTTCGCTAGAAGTAGTGCCATAGCTGAAGTTGAGCGTGCCGTTATGAGGATTTAGCGGCAATGTATAGTTGGCATCCAGTCCATCGCTACCTTCAGTGTTGCTGTAGCCAATGCTCAAGCCATCGCCCAAGCCAAGTAAATTTGCCTCACTCACCTGGATACGACGGCGAACGCTGCCAACGGTGGGCGATCGCCCATTATCTAACGCTAGCTGCACCCCAAAGGTGTCTGCCTCTGTCACTTCCACCTGAAGCAGACTGGTGCCCGGACGCAAACCCGCCGATAGTTCTGCTGAAATGTTTTGAATGAGCGGGTCAAGTTGCAGTAGTTGCAGTCCTTCTAGCAATCGAGGAACGTTGAGCGGTGGCTCAGCTGCCAGCTCCAATCGTTCTCTGACGTAGCTGGAGTTGAGACGGCGATTTCCGGTTACGACAATCTCTTCGAGGCTGCCTTCAATCACCTGAATGGTTACGACTCCATCCTCTAAGGTCTGAGGTGGAATCAGTGCCCCAGAGGTGACGTAACCCGCGTCAATATACAGTTGTGTCACTGCCGAGCGTGCCTGAAGCAATTCGGCAAAGGAAATGGGGCGATTGGTAAAAGGCTCAGTTGCAGCCGCCAGCGTTTCTTCATCAAAAACGGTGCTGCCAACCACCTCAAAAGCACTAACCGTGATTGTTTCTGGCAATTCTCCCGGTAGCTCATCGGGGGCAGGCGCGGGAGGTGTTTCTAGTAACTCTTCGGGCGGCGGCAGGAGTGGAAGCGGCTCAGGTTCAGGTAACGGTTCCACGGAAGGTGGCTCAGGAACCTGGGCTAACTCGATCGGCTGATGGGCATCATTTACCCTCGTCTCCAACTCTTCTTCGTTGAGAGAAGGAAGCCAAAATTCTGGTTTCCCCTCTTGAGGGGGGAAGGAATTTGCTTTGGGTAACTCAGCTTTTGCTGAAGTATCGGGAATTACCTGGGCGATCGCCCGCGCAGCAAAATTTAGCCGAATAGGATGACCTGCTTCAGATAGCTCAATTGAAGTGGTTCCCACTACAACAAACGCCAGACCGCTGAGGTAGTGCGATCGCCATTGCCAACCGCTGCGAGGCATTTTCCCTCCCACTGCTTCCCAGTATTTAAATGAACCTCAGTACCATCGCTATCAGAATAAACGCGGAAGGCAGAGTTCGTATAGAGGGAGGAGGTAAGAATTTTGGTGTTCTTAAGCTGCAGCGATGGCAATAGCTGTTGATTAGCCCTTGGCGCGTCCAAACCGCTTCCTTAAACCCCAGCCCAGACCTAACACGCCTAAGCCCAAAGCGGTTCCTGGCTCTGGTACGGGTTCTGGCTCTGCGTCTGGATCGGTCACGTCCACTTCAACGACTTCTACTCGATCAATCAAGCACAGATCGTCCGGACCAGACAGTTCTCCAAAGAACTCGAAGAAGGACTGGCTCGGCACTAAATTACCTTGAGGGGGTCGGGTAGGCGGCACATCTGGGTTTTCCAAATTATCATCAAAAGTCAGCACGAAACTCGCCCAGTCAGGCTCAGTGTCAGCTATACAAGTTCGAGAGTTTGAATTTTCGTTTGCTGTGAGTGGGAGTGCAAACGATGTTCTCCTGGGAGCCCTGCGACGAATTACCCTTGCCGGACGTACCCGAAGGATATAGCTGTCTAAATCTATAAATGCCTCGGTTGTCTCGCCAAATATCAGATCTGTTTCGTCGCCGCTCTCATCATCAAATATGGTGAGTTTGACATCCGTTAAAGCGTAGGTGCCTCGTCCAACTGCATTATTTAAGTCGGGCGTGTTGGTGAAGAAGGAAAATGATCCAGTAAAAGTGTCACCATTGAAAGTTTCAAAGGTGTCGAAGACATCTTCGCCAAAAGTCCCTGAAAATTCAAATGTGCGTTCGGTGGGTTCCGGAACGGGTGCCACATCGGTATCTAGTGTCCAGTTGAGAATGCTGTGAGTGTTTGTCGCTGAGCCAGTTCCTGCGCTGAAGCCGAAGTAGGCTTGTGAACCGACTAGATCAAACAGATCAATGGTGCTACTAAGCTGTTGCAGAGGAGCCTCATCATTGGCAATGACGATATCAAGAAGGTTAGTGAGTCCGTTGTAGTTGATGTTGGCTGTAAATGTTCCTGCCTGATCAAAGTTAAAAGATTCTGGAAGGGTAATCAGGTTTAAAGATCTCACTGAGCCATTGGTGTTTATGCCAACATGATCGTTAGATGAGGAACCACCCACACTTCCTGGATCACCCACTGCAGAATTAACATAAGTATCAAACTCTACCGCCACACTGGGCGAGATGCCACTATAACCTAACCCACCTCCGCCTACGCCCAAAGCGTTGCTGCCCCTTGGGTCGTTGTGAACCATAAAGGTAAAGCCATCGCCGCTGCCAAAATTATCGTCTCCCTCGCCCGTAATGGAGAAGTCGAAGCGAGTTGAGAAGGAAGTATCTGCCGTAATGCTAAAGGGATTGGACAGGAACGCACTACCTCTTTGACTTTGAAGTTCAGGGGTTAGCTGTAGAACATTGTCTACTACTGTCGCATTGCCGTTAAGCGTCAGGCTTGAGGTATCAAAAAAGTCGCGGAAGTCAAAGGTGACTGCTTCGGCGGATGTAGGGAGTGCGACGAGTCCCACCGTTGTACCCGTTGTGGCGATCGCCACTTTAACTATGTCGCGTTTTCTCACGGTAAAGCTCCTTAACAGGATGAAGAGAGGAGATAAAATGTGGATGAGCAAACGCACCAATCCGATGCCATCTGCCAGACGAAGGGCGATCGCAGCAATAGATATCAAAAAGCGCTGTCAGTTAACGCTTTAGGTCAAAGTCTGTTTTTCGTATGGGGTTGCGTTTGCTTGGCGAAACGATGCAATTGGGCGATCGCCTGCCAGAAAAATTAAAAAACTGAAGCGGTAAATGCAGAAGCCTATTGCCGTATACACGGATTCACATATTGCATTTCTACGTCATTTTCACAACATGTTCCAGTGTTAATACTGAGCTTCAGCGAAAGACTACAATTGACTTCGTTCCTTTAAAGCTTTCGTAAACGTCGGAGCTTATGAGTTAGAGGTTGGGGGTTGGGTAAATCTTTGCTAATTCCCAAATCCCAAATTCCTATGACCGACAGGTCGCAGAATTAACCCAGGGAGAATGAGGAACCGCGGTTGCTTGGGCGGTGAGGATGAGTTGACCATTGGAGGCGATCGCCCAGCCTTGAGCTTCTACCAATTCCGTGGAGGCTGATGCAGAATGGGTCGGGGGAATGGGTGAACTTGTGGTTGAAAGGTTGGTGGGTTCTTCCAGCGTTTCCCAATCTGCCAGAATTGCGTCGCTGTTGAGTTGCTCGGTAGGGCTGGGAGGTAAGCCACCCCGTCCAGTGATCGTAAATTCACCGATCTGGTTGGCGATCGCTGTATTTCCGGCTGAGCAACCCTGGGCGACGAGACGGGAGGCATCCACTACATCAGCGGGCAGTTCTGCGGTGCCGCGACTCGGGTCTACATCAGGGCGGTTAATCTCGATTACACCGTCTACGCCAAACTCTGAACTGGCGGTGATGTCGCTGAGTTCGGTCTGCGATTCGCGGGGAGCAATGCCAAACACGCCGATCGCCGTGATGTTGATGTTGCCGCCTTGTCCCTGAAACGCATTGGCGGTGATATCGCTGTTTTCAGAAGCCACTGCCGCCAAAAAGTCTGTGTTGATTGTGATGTTGCCGCCATCTCCGCCTGCCTGTGCCGTGCCTGCGGTAGTGGAAATCTCACTTTCACGGCGCAACACAACTGTATCTGCCAAATTCAGGGTGATGTTGCCCCCTGTAGTGCTGGCAGTTCGAGCAGAAATTAAGCCCCTGTTGAGAAATAGCGAGTTGCCTTCAAGTTGAATATTGCCGCCAACGCCAAATCCTTCGCTGCCCACTGCGATGCTTGCCCCGTCTTGAATCAGCACCTGACGACTAGTGAGAAAAATGCTGCCGCCATTGCCACTAGAGCCTGCAATGGTATCTGCAAAAAGTCCGCTGGTTGCACCTGTTAGGGTAACAGAATCGGTAATATCTAGATCTAAACTTCCAGCATTACCAAAACCATCGGTACTGGCGCTAATTCGACCGCTATCGGACACTTCAAGATTGGCTGCGTTTACTCCAATATCGCCGCCTGCGCCGTCTGCGTCAAACAACACTTCACTCACGATTGCACTGGGAGAAAAAATGTTTTGAAAACTGTCAAACCCACTTCCCGTGACGAGAACGGAGTTGGCATCAAGATTAATATTGCCTGCATCGCCTCTACCTTCAGTGCTGGCGTTGATTTGAGCGCCATTCAGAACGGAGAGCGATCGCGTCGTGATATCAATATTGCCGCCATTTCCCTCTGTTAGTCCAACGATGTTTCCAGCTTCATCTCTTTCATTAAAGACATTGCTAAACACACCACTCACAGTTCCATTTGCACTGATGCCATCTAAAACAATGGAGTCAGCCGCATTGATTCTGACTTGCCCCGCATCTCCTAGCCCCAGAGTATTAGCGTTGACCTGAGCGCCATTGGTGACGAGAAGAGATTGGGTGTTGAGATTTAGGCTGCCTCCCTGTCCGGTTGCTTCAGGATTGACAAAGCTGGCGATTTGGCTGTCATTGAGCGAAGTGGATTCGCTAGCGAAGATATTGACATTTCCGGCCTGTCCATCCGCAAGTGTGACTGCCACTAAGCCTGAAACGTTGCTGAGGGAGAGCGATCGCGTTATCACATTGATATCACCACCGCTACCTGTTGCTCCTAGTTCAACAACACTAACGATCTCACTGTTGTTGAGGGAGACAAAGTCATCGGTGTTGATTGTGATGTTTCCGGCTTCTCCAGCACCAAAGGTGATTGCGGCGATGTTTCCAGCGTTAGTGCTAGAAAGGGACTGAGCCGTAATTTCAATATCACCGCTGCTTGCTCCAGCTACATCTGTAAACGTGTTGCTGGCGATCGCAAAAGTGGTAGAGTCGCCAGTGCCACGAATCGTGAGTGCGCCTTCACTGTTGAGTTGAATATTTCCCCCTAATAGCCCCTCCGATAAGATGGCAGCCCCTTCATTCAAGCGGATATCACCAGCCGCTAGAAATGTCACATTACCGCCATCACCCGTGATAAAGTTTGTCGCTGGATCGACTCCAGATACATCTACAACATTATTTAGAACAATCCCACTACGAGTATCTACAGTGACGGAACTGGCGAGGGTTGGGGCGATCGCATCAATAAATCCGATCTCAATCGTGCCATTGAGTGAGTTGTTGGGCTGATATTGATTAGTGAGAAAAATCAATCCGTCAGGTTGATTCAGGACAATTTCGCCAATAGTGATGTTGGCTGATGTAGCAGTAGATGAGTTTAACCCTGTAGGAGAGGGTATTCCTGTCACGCCTAAAGGAGTTCCAACTGCCGTGGTGCCTGCACGGATATCCAGCGAAGGCTGCGCCGCACCATTGACCTGTAAAGTGGAGCCGTCCGAGAGAACTACCGTTTCATTAACTGAATTGGTTGCATCTGCACCCGTAATTTCAACCCTGCCGATGTTTACTGCGCCGCCTGCAAAGATGTGTAGAGAGGCACCTGTGTAGCTGGTAAAACTTACATTTCCATTGGCTCGAATGACTGGATCGTAGGGGCTGGATAAACTGCCCATCTGCCCATTTAACTGTTCAATGCGGAAGTTATTGCCTGCGGTATAGTGAGCGTCTCCCTGAACGGAATTGGCAGAGCGTAACACTAAATCTTCACCTGCAAAAAAACCGCTGTTGGAGTGATTGAGTGCAAAGATGTTGACTCGGCGATCGCCCTGTACCTGCAAATTTCCCCCTGCTGAAGCAAGGAAGGGTTGACTGGGGCGATCGTGTATCCATACGGTATCTAACGCTCGCAAAGTGAGTGTTTTACCTGCCTGAAGTTGTCCGCTCAGGTTTAGAGTTTCTGCAATGAGTGACAGATCTTGCCCGACAGTTAAGCTGCCTCGGTTGGTGATCGTGCCGCCTGCAACGCTTCTACCCAACTGCACACCTGGATTTAACGTGACCGTCAGGAGTGGCGGCAATTCTGGATCAACTGCGCTGAACTCCAATCCGTTGTTGAAGGAGAAGCGATCGGCAGTGGTGGCAACAAAAGAACCTGCAATATCCAGACGGGCATTCCGTCCAAACAGGATGCCGTTGGGGTTGAGCAAAAACAGGTTGGCATTGCCGTTGACCCCCAGTGTACCTAAAATCTCGGAAGGGTCATTTCCGGTGACGCGACTGAGAATATTTTCGATTCCAACCGGGTTGGTGAAATAAACCTGCTGCCGTCCGCCCACGTTGAATTCTGTAAAACTGTGAAATAGATTTGCGCCTCGAGCCGCGCCGCCGCCAATGTTAATCAGCCGACCAGAGGCATCGCGGAAAATCTGAGAATTTTCAGAACCTAAGCTGCTATCGGGTGTAATTTGAGCCAGAACGCGATCGCCAACTATCCCTCCGGTAGAAATAATAATGCTGGTGGCGATCGCCAAAACACGCGCAAATTCTAGTCTTCCATTCCTTTCACTCGCGCTATGACGCATTCTGGCAACCTCAAAATGACGGTATTTAATGTGACTAGCCCGATGCACTGCTTATCAGAATATAGGCAAGGCGGTAAAATTAGGTAGTCTAGAACGTTAAAAATGGTTGAAGCAGGGTAAACGTCAGAAGGCTGTTTGAGTGAACGAAGGCTGGACTTATTGCGATCGCATCAACCGCGACACCGAGAGCCTATCGGTGTTGGACTATTACACCCAGCGCTATCAACATTCCAGCCGCACCGAATGGGAACAGCGAATTGTGTCAGGTCAGGTGTTGCTCAACGGATTGCCAACAACCGCTGCAGCCGTTTTGCAAGCGGGAAATCAACTCACTTATCAGCGTCCACCCTGGCAGGAACCAGAAGTTCCTTTAGAATTTGCTGTGCTGCATGAGGATGCAGACTTACTGGTGATTGCCAAGCCCTCGGGGTTGCCCGTTTTGCCTGGAGGCGGATTCCTGCAAAACACACTCCTGTGGCAGCTTCAGCAGCGCTATCTAGATTCGCCACCCGTACCGATTCATCGTTTGGGACGGGGAACTTCAGGGTTAATGTTGTTGGCGCGATCGCCCTCTGCACGAGCCAGTCTAAGTCAGCAAATGCGCGATCGCCAAATTCGTAAAACCTATCGTGCTCTGGCGAGTGGAACGACCATGCCAGATCGTTTCACCATCACCCAACCGATTGGCAAGATTCCGTATCCTCTGCTGGGCTACCTGTATGCCGCAACCCCAGACGGACTGCCTGCTCATAGTGAGTGCCATGTCCTTAGACGCAACGAAAACAATACACTCCTGGAAGTCACCATTCTCACAGGGCGACCCCACCAAATTCGCATTCACCTCGCAGCAAGCGGCTTTCCGTTGGTAGGCGACCCACTATACGGTGTTGGTGGTGTTCCCCTATCCTCTGCGTTAGCCGATTCAGGCTCGACGACACACAGTAGACCTATTCCTGGCGACTGCGGCTATCATCTTCATGCGCTACAGTTATCATTTGTTCACCCCACAACAGGTCAACCTGTAAGCTACACTTGCCCTGCCCCATCTGCCTTGAGTTAATCGAATGAACACTTACTATCGTCAGCAGTACTCAGTTTTTCCGGTTAGCTACCTGAGTGAGTTAGAGGGGCAAATTCGCGCCTGTCCTTACTTTGCGGTTAACAACCTGAACCGAGATTTCGTCAACACCAAAGGATTCTCACTCGTGTTTCAGCGTTCTGGTCTAGCAGAAGTAGAGCAACGGTTTCCATTCTTTAAGCAATATTTGGCGATCGCCCTTCAGCCCGAATGCAACGCCTTTTATCTCAACCCACTTCTACTCAAAGCAGGTTCACGAGTCGATCCACACATTGATCGATCGCTACGCTCCTATTGCAAGACGGTTGAGCCACCTGCACTGGTGAGTGTTTTGTATGTGCGAGTGCCCCAGGATTTACAGGGCGGTGAGTTAGTTTTGCAAAACGGTAAACGTCAAGTTGCCCAAATTCAGCCACAAACCAATATGTTGCTTTGGTTTCAGGGTGACCTAACGCACTCCATTAATCCAGTCACCAGTTCCACAAATCGGCTTAGCCTAGTTTGCGAACAATACAGCCTCAGTGAGTCTGAACGGCAAAGCATTCCAGAATTCACGCTAGAGTCAAGAGCTATTCCCCAAGCTGCAAAAGTGAGTGGAAAGAAGCGGCGATCGCTATCTGAAAGGTAATTGAAGGGCGATCGCTCTTGAAACCTACTCAATAGCAATCCTTGAACCAAATGGAGATTATGCTAAGGAATAGATGAACGTTTACCAGAAATTGATCAGGGAGCGCGAGTAAGCGTGTCAAAATATTTCACCTGTCCTAACTGCGGAGCGGATGTGCCACTTAAGGCTCGTGCTTGCCCTGAGTGTGGTTCTGATAAGGAAACGGGTTGGTCTGAAGCTGCAAGCTACATGCATCTGCTTCCCGACAGGGGTGATGAGGATAAAAATTCCCAGTCCCAGACCTGGCAAAGAGGGTTGATAGCCATTGTTGCAATTTTTCTGCTGGTAGCTTTTCTATCCGCTCAAGGGTTTACTTGGAGTTGGTATGTGATTCCTCTGATCGCTCTAGCGGTTGGCGCTGTTTACGCTGTAACTCAGAGCGGCGCTAGCAGCAGCGGGGGAATGGAGAAACAGCTCCAGCAGCAGCTTCTCAGGCGAGCAAAAGGGGATAAGAAGCTGGTGGAAAGGTTGATTCAATATGAGCAGCAGCGCAACCCAAATTCAAATCGGCTCCAGCTTTTACAAAATGCGATTTACCGCTGGGATCGCGATCGCAGATAGTAGAGATGGCGTTGCCGAATGCGGGTATGATTCACGAATCTCAATTCCCTCTATGGGGGCATTGCATTGCATTGCCCCTACGAAATTCATACTTTCACTCTTGTTAAAGCTGCATTAATGAGTTGACTGCTCTACCAAAGATAGCTTGGAGCGTTGTTACAAAAGATGAGTTTACGAACCATTACTGCTACCCGATATGTCACTCCCCTACGTGAAGGTGGATCGCTGCCAGCCATTGTGGAAGCTGATGATGACGGTATGTATGTGCTGAAGTTTCGAGGGGCTGGACAGGGCGCGAAAGCTCTGATTGCTGAGCTAGTTGCAGGAGAAATTGCCCGGACTCTAGGACTGCTCGTTCCTGAGATCGTCTTGGTCAGCCTCGACTCTGAACTTGCCCGCACTGAACCTGACCCAGAAATACAGGATTTGATTCGAGCAAGTGTGGGTCTGAATCTAGCACTCGATTACCTGCCCGGTTCGATCACATTTGACCCTATTGCCGCGAAACCTGACCCTGCTCTCGCCTCTTTAATTGTCTGGTTTGACGCTTACGTGACGAACATCGACCGGACAGCGCGCAACACCAATATGCTGATGTGGCACCGACGACTGTGGCTAATCGATCATGGTGCTGCCCTCTACTTCCATCACACCTGGAGCAATTATTTAGAACGTAGCCGTTCTCCTTTTCCTGCGATCAAAGACCATGTTTTGCTCCACGGCGCTAGCGTTCTTCAAGAGGTAGATGCGAAAATAACTGAGCGGCTGACATCAAGCATCATCGAGCAGATCGTGCAACTGATTCCTGAGGCTTGGCTGGAGGGAGATGCTCGATTTGTTGACAGTGATCAATATCGAGAAGCTTACATCGAGTACTTAATGAAGCGGTTGGAAGCACCGCGCGTTTTTCTGGAGGAAGCAGTTCGTGCACAAGCTCTTAACGTATGATTACGCCATTATCCGCGTGGTTCCCAGGGTCGAGCGTGAAGAGTTTGTCAACGCTGGGGTAGTCGTTTCATGCGCGAGCCACAAATTCCTAGAATCTCGGATTGGGCTTGACGAGCAACGGCTGATGGCACTTGACCCCACCATTGATATTGAAACTATTCGAGACTATCTCGCAGCTATTCCACTGATTTGTGCGGGGGGAGAGTTATCTGGACCCATTGGTCAACTCCCTCACAGGGAGCGCTTTTACTGGATTGTGGCTCCTCGCAGCACTGTGATCCAGACATCGCGAGTTCATACGGGGCTTTGCACAAACTTGCCCAAGGTCATCGAGCATCTCCTCGACACAATGGTGCGACCGTGCAAGCAAAACAAAATTACTGCAACCCGTACGATTTAGCAGTGATGTTCTAGACCTACAGGTTTCTATCGCTGATTAGGTCTATCACTCGGTCTTTTGGAATTGCGATCGCCACAACACAAACATTAAACAAGCTGCGATCGCCAGAATAGCAGCAGCAATCCTGAATGTGCTTTGCACCCCAAACACTAATGCTTCAGCGGGAGCATCCGTCACCATTGCAGTAGAAGATTGCGCCAACACCATTCCGGCAAAAATGGCTCCTAATAGTGGAACGCCTGTCGTTTGCCCCAGTGTGCGAGTCAGGGACAGTAAGCCCGACGCAATCCCAAGCCGTTCAGCAGGCACCGACCCTAAAATAGCGCTGTTGTTGGGCGACTGAAACATCCCCAACCCAATTCCAAATGGAGCGACGCGGATAATGTAATCCAGGTCGGTCATTTGAGCATTGAATGTACTGATGCACAAACAACCCAGTACCATCAGCACCAATCCCACCAAACTGATGATGCGGGTGCCAAAGCGATCGGACAGATTCCCAGAAAATGGGGCGACGATGCCACCTAATATGGGGGAAACTGCCAGCAACACGCCAGTATGAGTTGTAGAGTAATCCAACACCAGTTCTAGGAAGAAAGGAATGATAAAAATCGTTCCGACAATGACAATAAATACGAGAATGCCAGTCAACAAACTGAGGCTGAATTGACGATTGTAGAACAGGTGTAAATCTAATATGGGTGAGGCAATATGGGATTCTAGCCAGAGGAAAATTGCCAGACTGATGCCGGCGATCGCAAGTAGCCCCAAAGTCACTGGGTTAACAAATCCAGCCTCCTGTCCGTGGGTCATTCCTAGTGCAAAGGCGACTAGGGCGATTGTCATCACGATCGACCCAACCCAATCAAACCGTTGCCCAACAAAGGGATGCGGGTTGGCGGGAACGTAGCGGACAACCACAAAACTAGCAAAGATACCAATTGGCACGTTGACTAAAAAAATCATGCGCCAGTCAAACAGCCCAATCAGCAGACCCCCAACCGTCGGTCCAAGCGCAATGCCCAAGGATACGACCGCGCCAATAATACCCAGCGCCCGCCCCCGCTCTGAACTTGGAAATGCTTCTGTAACGATCGCCGCTCCGAGGGCAGAAATCATGACGGCTCCCATCCCTTGTAGTGCCCGGAAACCAATCAACCAGCCTACATCTGGAGCTAACCCACACAACAGTGAACTGATGGTAAATACAATTAGCCCGCCCAGATAGAGTCGCTTTTTGCCAATCATATCTCCCAGCCGCGCTGCACCCAAGACCAGAGTAGTAACCACCAGCAGGTAGCTCAACACAATCCACTGAATGGTGGCAAACGTGGTCTGAAAGGTTTGCACCAGTGTCGGCAAGGCGATATTGACAATACTGGTATCCAGGGTAAACATCAAAACGCCCAACCCAACCCCTAACATGACCCACCATTTAGCAGGGGTGGGTTGGGGAGATGCTGAAGGGGATGGATTGAGACTCATAAGGTTGTGATTAAGTGCTACCTGAAGAAAACCAGGTAGTGGGGTACTGAGTCAACTGTTGAACGTGCTAGATAGACGTGTTAGACAGACAGTACAAACTTGCTACAACCTCATCTAAGTCACTCAGGCTATGCGCTAGTTGGCTCAGTGTATCCTTGAATGTTCTCAGGCTCAAACTGGCGCAGTATACGAGTAGCTTGACGAGTTAACTCTTCCGTTCCTTTCACCACAATCAGGTACTTGCCTGCATCAAGGCGATTGCGATAGGGCAATGCATCTCCGCTGCCCACGGTTAAGCCAACTCCACCCCCCACAAAATAGGCTCCCAACGCACCGGAACCGGCTCCCAACAGTCCCCCAATAATGTGGTTCAAGAGAGGAGACGTTGAAAGGATCTCAATCCCTGTTAGAACATTAAATGCATAACCTGCGACAAATCCAAACGGAACTGACCAGAACGCCAATCGCTTTGCGCCTTTACGGGCTTGCTGATTTGGGTTAATGAGTCCGTACTCGTCTGCACTTTTATAGCCATTACCCAAAATATCAACTTGAGTATTGGCTAAACCTTCGTTCTCTAAAGCAGAATAAGCTGCCTCAGCTTGAATGCGATCGGATAAAACAGCAACAAGATAATTCATCATCTCACCTTAATTAAATTACCTCAATTGAATTACGAGGAACTAGCAACAACTTAATGATTCTGCTTCCTCAATTACGTCTATCGAAAGCGTGAAGCCCCAAACTAAAGCACTGTAGATATAGCTCACTAAAAGCCAACTTCATTGGGTTAAGCCTGGAGAGGGATAAAGAGACATCAAGCTTTCAATAGGGTCCCTTAAAGCATGATGCGACTGAGAACACACATCACCTTATCAGGGCAATGGGGAACTGGAATGGGTTTGCTCCATGCACTTGCTTCAGCAACACCAAGGGTATGTTGCCTAAGAATGTGTGCTTTCACGTTGTCTTCAGTGCCGATCACAAGCGTAGTGACAATGCGCGGATCGGGGTTGATTTGAATGAGAGCAGAATGGTCAGTCATGGCAGTGTAAAACTCCAGGTTGAGGGACTAGGAGCTAGGAACCGTGAGCCAGGGAGAACATCTCTAACCCCTAACCCCCAGTTCCTAACCCCTGAGATTTGCCTCCGAAAACCAAAGCCACCCTGCTGCTTTTTTTGCCATAGCAAAGTCAGGGTGGCTAATGGAGTGATAAACTGCCCTCTAGCCCTCCGAACTGTTACCGCAGTTTTGAGGGTTAGTCGCCTGTTGTTGTTGGTCGCAACAGCAGGTGACGCTTGGATAACGGATATGTTTTTGTACTGAGGAACCAGACTACTTGAGAATGAAGCTTTTCGCAAGTAGTTCTTGATACAGGTTTACAGGCTTGGAGTTTTGAGCTCGGCGATCGCAGTTCTGATCACGGCATTTCAAGTTCAGAGGTCAAAGCTCCGGGTTCAGAGGTCAAAGTTTCAGGCTTTGAAGTCGGAATTCCATGCTTTGAAGTCGAAGTTCCGTGTTTAGAGGTCAAAGTTTTGAGTTCAGAGGTCAAAGTTTCAGGCTTTGAAGTCAAACTTCCGTGTTCTAGAGTTGGAAATTTGTGTTTTGAGGTTGAGAGGTGGGGTGTGGAGGGCGATCACATTCTCCTAATACCAATCCTCTAAAGTAGAGCAACAGATTGGGTAGGGGCGTTTCGCGAAACGCCCCTACAGGAGTATCTATGTGTAGTCCAAATCTGGAGAATTGGTATAAGACGGAAAGTGTTAAAACACTCGTCATTTAGAGGAAGAGTTATGATAAATAATCCACAAACTGTTCTCAACATGTTGCGTCACTATGCTTAAACATTTGACAACTTAAATCCGTCTATTGTTCTTTCCTTTCGTCATGCAAGCTGGCGAAAGATTAGTTATCGGATGCTAGGAGATGCTTCATGACAGATATTAAATCTGGTGCAATGAATGATGTTTATGATTTGAACCGCTTTTTGCAAGCCCAGCAAGCCAACTACGAACAGGCACTCTCTGAAATCAAAAGTGGTCGAAAGCGATCGCACTGGATGTGGTACGTTTTTCCCCAGTTTGATGGGTTAGGGTCGAGTTCAACCTCTAAGCGATACTCAATCAAAAGCGTCGCAGAAGCCAAGGCATACTTGAGCCACCCTATTCTCGGTTCACGCTTGATTGAATGTGCTGAGGCAGTTCTGAGTGTAGAGGGACGAACTGCATACGAGATCTTCGGTTCTCCCGACGATATGAAGCTAAAATCTTGTGCAACGCTGTTTGCGTATGTTTCGCCTGAAAAATCGGTGTTTGACCAACTGCTTGACAGATTTTTTCAGGGCAAACGGGACGAAAAAACGCTTCGCTTACTCTAATCAACCTGCTCTAATTCACTTGAATATGCCAGGACGGGGATTTGAACCCCGGACACGAGGATTTTCAGTCCTCTGCTCTACCAACTGAGCTATCCCGGCTAGCTGTTCTTCAGCGCCTAACTAGGGTAACAAACTTGCCAATGCTTAGCAAGAGTTTGCGCCCAAAAAATTTAACACGGGCGATCGCCTCATCTAATTGCCATCCCAAATCTTAGATTTTTGACAGGATTGCTCTGGTGATGGCTTAAAAGTCCATTGAGCAGTTTGTGCTTTAAATTGGGATAGCTTGCTATCGTCAAGCAAGCTTGTTCAACTGAGTCAGTAGCATCATCGGTCAAGAACGTTCTAAGCCAGGGAAATGTCTGAGCCAACGGAGCAGCTATCGACAGAGATTCCAGAAGTTTTGTCCGGTGTCAAGCTCAATCAGGAGCAGTGGCAGGCGCTGCAAGACCTGGAAGATTTTGTGTGCAGTAAGCGAAAGCTCTATTTGCTGACGGGCTATGCCGGAACGGGAAAGACAACGCTGCTTCAGGCATTGATCAAACGCATTCGGGAAGGCGCTCTCAAAAAAAAGCAGCGTGAACCCTACACCATCGTCTTTACAGCCTTTAGCAACAAAGCGACGAAGGTATTGGAGCGAATGTCTGACCAGTGGGGGTTGGGCGTTGACTGTATGACCTGCTGCAAACTGCTGGGGTTAAAGCCAGATATTGACCAGAACACAGGAAAACAGATTTTTCGCCCGGACTACAACGGTGAAAATAATTTTGATAAGTATCGTTTGGTGATTGTGGATGAAGCCTCCATGATCAGTGAGGACATGTGGCTGCTGTTGATGGAGGCAGTAACCAATTTATATAAGCGGACTCAAATTTTGTTTGTGGGTGACATTGCTCAGTTGCCACCCATCAATGAACATGAATCACTGGTGTTTAGCAAAATCTATGAGCGTTCAGAACTAACTGAGGTGGTGCGCTATGGTGGTGCGATCGCCGTTCTAGCTGAGACGATTCGCAATGACTTAACTCGTGGACAGCTTCCCCGGTTTGAGACAGATACCAATGGCGATCGCACCGAAGGTGTGTTTGTGGTGAAGGCGAGAGAGTGGGAAAAACTGTTGATTCGAGCCTTTCAAAGTGAGTCTTACCGCAAAGACCCGGATTATGTGCGGGCAGTGGCTTACACCAACGCCAGAGTAGATCAGCTAAACCAAAAGATTCGGGCAGCAATTTATGGTGCGGATGCAGCACGATTTGTGCCAGGAGAACGACTGGTTGCCAATGCGCCTTATATGTTTTATGACAGCCTGCTCCTACAGAACTCTGGTGAATGTGAGGTACAGGGGGTTGCAGCAGGAAAGGACGGCCCGTGGCATGTCTGGTATCTGCAAGTAATCACGGATGAAGGCAAAGAGAGAAATCTAACCGTGTTACATGAGTTGAGTCAGCTTGAATTTGTGCAAAAACTAGATTTCTATGCCAAGGAAAAGCGCTGGCGTGAGTTTTGGGATTTGAAGGCACTGTTCGCAGACTTGAGTTATGCCTACTGTCTAACGATTCACAAGTCACAAGGTTCGACCTTTCAAAACGTGTTTGTGGATGTGCCTAACGCTTTGAGGAATCGCAACATTAGAGAACGCAATCAGTTACTCTATGTTGCTGTAACACGGGCTGCTCAGCGGCTATTTATTTACTAGTGATTCACCAGTTTACGCCTATTCATTCTGCTAAAGGTGAGTAACCCGATCAGGGCGATCGCTCCCACTACTGCGGTAATCCAAATAGCAGGAGTATTGAGTTGACGAATGGCGATCGCCACGTATGCCCAAACAAACACTAAAGTGAAAGCAACATCTGCACGTTGAACCGCAACAATAGCAGCAATAATCGCACTCGCGATCAGCATAATCACCGTCCAACTCACATCGCTGATGCCCCATCCTGTCCAACCGTTGCTGTAGAGCGCAGAGGCAACATTCACCACCGTTGCTACCGAAATCCAGCCAAGATAAACACTAAAAGGTGTAAATGCTTGCCATCTGTGACTTCTGGAAGCTCTGATATGACCAATTCCCAACTGGAGATAGGCAGCGATGAGTGACACCAAAATGCCCAACATGGCAACCACGGACAACCAAAACAGTTGTGTGGTAAACAGATACACCCAAATAATTTGAGCAAGGCAGGCAACGATCAGAAAACCACTGGCACGACGAATCCGTGGTTCACTCCGGCGACTCGGATGAAGCTGGTAAACGCCATAGGTAATTAACCCCAGGTAAATGAGTCCCCAAATCGCAAAGGCATAGTTTGCTGGCGTGATTTGTACCCCTTGCAGGACAGTATTGGCAATTTCACCAATGTTTAACCCCTCAGGTGGAAAGAAGTTTGATAGAGCATTCACGGTGAGTGTGGCAAGAATGGCAAGGAGCGTGGCGATCGCCAGTCCCATTCCAGAGTGATCGGATGAAGATGCTTTCATACGCTGCAACTAAGTTTTACTTCTAATCCTGCCTTGTTCTCCAATGAATCACACCTATCCAAGTGGCGATCGAGTGCGTTTTTAGACTGGGAAAACTTCGGCAGATAGAATTCGCCTCTTTCCCTGGATGCGTTTGCAAAGAAACATCCTGCGAGTTCATTCCTAAGCAGATGCAGGATGTTATAGTACAAGTGAACTTGCTTTTGCTAGCTTGTCGATTGGGCAAAGCACCAAATTGTAGGAACGTGATTCATTTCATCTCTAAAAGCGGCTTTACGAAGGCAAGTGAGTCATGCCACAGGTTTAAGTGGTTGAGAAGATGGCAAATCTGCTGCTAATTGAAAGTCCTGGCAAGTTGAAAAAGCTAGGTCAGATATTGGGTCCCAACTGGATTGTGAAAGCCAGCATGGGGCACATTCGAGAATTGGCAAACGATGGAGAGGACGCGCTGGGGTTTGATTTAGAGGGAGCTCAAATCCACTGCCGCTATGAACCAAGAGATGCCCGGGCAAAGAAAGTACTGGCTGAACTGCGGCAAGCGGTAAAGCAAGCGAACGCGGTTTACATCGCGACTGACCCCGATCGCGAGGGAGAAACAATTGGCTGGCACCTTCAGCAAGAATTGCGGCTAAAGAACCCCAGGCGGGTCGTATACAGCGAAATTACGCCAGCAGCAGTGCAACAGGCGATCGCTCATCCCCGCACTTTAGATCAAGCCTTGATTGCCGCAGGTCGGGCTCGTGACTGTTTGGATAAGCTGGTGGGCTACAAAGGCAGCAGGCATGTGGTGTGGCAGCTCAACAACGGTGCGAAGTCGATGGGGCGAGTACAAAGTGCGACGCTGCACCTGCTCTGTGTGCGAGAGCGAGAAATCCAAACTTTTAAGCCTGAAGATTATTGGAGCGTTTGGGTGAGCTATCGAGAAGGGTTCAAGGCTTTTTATCGCAGCAAGCTTACGGCTCAGCGCAGAGTTGGACAAGCCTCAAGTCAGCCTCCAGCAGAATCTTCAGACGATGCTTCTACCAATGAGGACAGCAAGCCTAAACAGGAGTCGGAGCGAGTCACAACTCAGGCAGAAGCAGACCGACTGGTGGCGATCGCCCGCTCTACGCCTCACCAGGTTGTCAAGGTAGAAGGAAAGGTCGTCTATCAATCACCCCCTGCACCTTTTATCACTTCTACCCTCCAGCAGGCAGCAGGCGCTAAGCTGCGATTTAGCCCCGAAAAAACGATGAAAGTGGCGCAGTCACTTTATGAAGCGGGCTACATCACCTACATGCGAACCGATTCGGTCGTCCTTGCTGCACCTTTTTGTCAGGCAGTGCGGCAGTACCTAGAGCAGCATGATCCCACCAATGTGCCTCAACGCACCGCAAAACATCGTGCTGTTAAGGGCGCACAAGAAGCCCACGAAGCCATTCGTCCAACAGATGTGAATCGCGTTCCGCCGCTTGCAGCGTCAGCAGATGAGGCGAACCTATATGAGCTAATTTGGAATCGGGCGATCGCCTCTCAGTGCTGTCCGGCGCGTTTACAAAAAACTCATGTGGTGACGCAATCAGGCACCGCTTTTTGGGAAGCTAGAGGGCAAGTTTTAGAGTTTGCAGGCTATACCCGCTATTGGAATAACCTCAGTGCTGACGCTCAACTGCCGCCACTTCAGACCGGGCAAGTGTTACAGCTTCAAAAAGCTCAGGCAGATCAAAAGCAAACCCAACCGCCACCCCGCTACAGCGAACCAAAACTGGTGCAGTTAATGGAGCGCCAGGGAATTGGACGACCCAGCACCTACGCACCGACCATCAAAACACTTCGAGAGCGAGACTATGTACAGCTTTTGCAGGGCAAACTCCAGCCAACCGCATTGGGCTTAGATCTGGATGCTGCTTTAGAAAAGCTTTTGCCTGACCTGATTCAACCCGCGTTTACAGCGCAAATGGAAACGGCGCTAGATGCGATCGCCTCTGGGCAGCAAGACTGGCAAACCTATCTCACCAGTTGGCATCGAGATTACTTTGCACCCGCAATCGTGAAAGCACGACAGGCGATCGGGTCAAATGACTTTAAAGCGACTCATCTTAAAGCAACTCACTTTAAAGAAGCACAGCAGACTCCCTCCGGGCAGAATTCTTCTGCTCAACCTGAGAAATCTTTAACGAAAACAGCTCAAACGAAAACAGCCCAAACGAAAACAGCTCAGCAGGTTTCTAAGGTTGCCTGTCCAAGCTGTGGTGAGCTAATGCATAAAGTCCCTTCTCGCTCCAAAAAGCTGAAGGCTAATCACTTTCTCAAGTGCATCAAACCAGGTTGTGCCACTGTCATGTTTTGGAACTCAAAAGCTAAGAAATATGAGTTGCCCTATAGTCAACGCACTCCCGATCCAGAATCCTTTACAGACTATCCTTGTCCGGTTTGTGGAGCATTACTAGAGCGCTATACCTACACCAGAGAAGGACAAGCAAAAGTAATGTTACGCTGTTCCTTAATTGAGAATCGCAGAGGGAAGTGTAAAGAGGTTGCCTTCTTTCAGGGGAAAGATGGCTTTTGGTCCCCCAAGTTTGGTGTGTTAAACACCTGAGTGAATTTGACATTGAAGCGAGAAGGGGGATGCTGGCTAAGCCAGCATCCCCCTTCTCACAAACCAGCTTTGAAGCTGCATTAGGAAACTCCAGTTGCCATTGCTTTTCTGAAGCAATGGCAACTGGAGTAATCCTAAAACAGCGAATGTTATGCAACTTTTCCGTTCGAGGAGATTTTCTCCTTGAATAGCTTGCCTGCACTGAACGCAGGAACACGGGTTGCTGGAATTTTGATTGTTTCTCCACTCTTAGGGTTACGTCCCTCACGCTCTTTGCGATCGCGAGGTTCAAAGGTGCCAAAGCCAACTAGCGTTACCTTTTCACCTTCGGCTACAGCGTCCTGAATTGTCTCAAACAAAGCCGTCAAAATCTGATCGGCCTCTTTTTTGGTTACACCTGCTTTTTCTGCAACCGCGTCGATCAAGTCACCTTTATTCATGAAATACAGTCCTCACAAGCATTTCAACTGTTTGAAGTGAATTGTAGTGCAAATGTACAGAAATGACTCATTTTCCGCAGAAATTTTTATATAGAGCGGGTTTCAGGGGTAATTGCAGTGGTTAATGGTTTTGACCAATCAGCAGCCAATTACTCACTGTGAGATGAGCGATTTGATATAGGACACTATAGACCTGGAAACCCTGATTTCCTGCGGGGCAAGCAGTTTGCCTGCTTGATATAAATCGGCAATACTCATTCCAAAGGGTCTGGAAGGTGCATGAGGGGTAATTACCAATAACCCCTCATGCAAATCTGTCGAATTTTCTGAAAAAGCTGTAAACTTTTATTAAGGTTTATAGCATAGAGTTGTATGACAACCAATCTTGGGTTTGGAAAAACGCAGCCTCAGTCTCAAGCTAAAGTCTCTAAGCGATCGCAAGAACGCGCTAAGGCATCTCAAGAGCTTGACCGGATGCGGGCTGACGGAATTCCAGAATTTGAGGTTTATATTCGTATTCAAGGCAAAAAAGGCTGGTATCCCGTGGGGGCGATCGCCGTTAAGCGCTCCAGTCAGATCAGCGAGGCTATTTTTGGCAGTCAAGCAGACCTGCTTCAGGGAGCTTTCCGCCTTTATCCTGTGTTGCGGAAACATCAGCAGCATTTGGAATATGGCTATCGCCTCAAAGAATTTAAGGATGAGCCGATTCAGCTAGCAGTGCCACCCCAACCTGGCGTGACTGGCGGGATTGGGGCTGCCCTAGATCAGGTTAAAAGCCGCGTTTCGTCCCTGCTTAAGCGCAGCTAGGACAGCTTCAATCAAGCCATTTTGTAGGGAGGGGGATGTGGGCTAGAACCACATCCCCCTCCTCGCAAGACAGCCTTTTGGAAAAGCATAAATCTCGTAGGGGCGTTTCGTGAAACGCCCCTACAGTTTTTGGATAAATAGCCGTGAATCATCCCCATATTGGCAACCTAGTTAAAGGGCAACCGGAGGATTATCCGTTTTTGTTATGGGAGGTAGAACAAAATCTACTCCTACAATTCGCTACATAGACGGAAAAATGCCGTGCCAAAACGGTAGGATGGACTCCTACGGGGAATGAGGGCCATGAGAAAACTGATTAAAGGTCTGCGTGATTTTCAGACCAGCTATTTTAGCCAGCACCAAGAATTGTTTGAGCAACTCGCGCACGGTCAGAAGCCGCGAGTGCTGTTTATCGCTTGTTCTGATTCACGGGTTGATCCCAATCTGATTACTCAAGCTCAAGTGGGCGAACTGTTTGTGGTTCGCAATGCGGGTAATATTATTCCTCCCTATGGGGCAGCAAATGGTGGGGAAGGAGCCGCGATCGAATATGCGATCCATGCCCTGGGAATTGAGCAGATCATCGTCTGCGGGCATTCTCACTGTGGCGCAATGAAGGGGCTCTTAAAGCTCAACGAGCTTGAGGAAGAAATGCCGCTGGTCTGCGACTGGCTCAAACACGCTGAGGCAACGCGGCGAGTACTAAAAGAAAATTACAGCGATCGCCACGGTGAGGAATTGCTGGAGTTGGCGACCGCCGAAAACGTGCTCACCCAAATTGAGAACCTGCGGACTTATCCTGTGGTGCGCTCCAAGCTCTATCAGGACAAGCTCAGTCTCCACGCCTGGATCTACCACATCGAAACAGGCGAAGTCTTTGCTTACGATCCGGTTCACCATGCCTACGTGCCGCCGCAAAGTCAGTTTACAGTTTATGTCGAGGATGAAGCGACTCCTGAAGTTCACTTCCCAGGAGCCAGATGGCTACCTCCAGAGCAATCTGAGCGAATCTATCGAGGGTCTGGGGCAAAGCAGAACAATCACAAGCTTAGTTTGCCTTAGTTCAGTCTCAGTAGGGGCAGGTTTTGCCAGAATCCCTGCCCTCAATTGCCGCTTTGTGACTAAACCTGCCCCTACAGCGTTTCGCGTCCTAAATAAGGCTGTAGCACTTCCGGTAGGCGAATCGTGCCGTCAGGCTGCTGGTAGTTCTCCAGAATGGCTGCCATCGTGCGACCAACCGCCAATCCGGAGCCGTTGAGCGTGTGAACAAACTGAGTTCCTTTTTTACCAGGTTCCTTGAACCGAATGTTGCCGCGCCGCGCCTGAAAGTCGTAACAGTTGGAGCAGCTTGAAATTTCCCGGTATTTGCCCGATGAGGGAAGCCAAACTTCCAGATCGTAGGTCTTTCCGGCAGAGAAACCCAGATCGCCCGTACATAGCTCGATGACTCGGTAGGGCAGTTGAAGCGCTTGCAGAATGGCTTCAGCATTTTGGGTTAGGGTCTGGTGTTCTTGCTCCGAGCTATCAGGGTGAACAAACTTGAATAGCTCTACTTTGTTAAACTGGTGCAGGCGAATTAAGCCTCTGGTGTCTCGCCCGTAGCTGCCTGCCTCACGGCGAAAGCAGGGCGTGTAAGCGCAATGGTGGATGGGCAACTCTTCAGAGGAGAGGATTTCGTCCCGATAAAGGTTGGTGACGGGAACTTCGGCAGTTGGGGTGAGCCAAAGGTCGTCGCGATCGCACTTAAAGCTTTCCTCAGAAAATTTGGGCAACTGACCCGATGCCGTGAGTGACTGGCTATTGATCAGAAACGGGGGAATCACTTCCACATAGCCCGCCTGAATTTGGCGATCGAGCATGAACTGAATCAGCGCCCGCTCTAACGCTGCCCCTGCTCCAATCAGCGTCACAAACCGGCTTTGAGCCACCTTAGTCGATCGCTCAAAGTTAAGAATCTTCAGTTTTTCGCCAATTTCCCAATGAGGCAGGATGTCTGGATTTTTAGGTAAATATTCGTCGCCCCAACGCCGAATCTCGACGTTCTCATCCTCGCTTTTGCCAAGGGGGGTAGACTCGCTGGGCAAATTGGGTAGTGTCAGCAGCAACGCTTCTAACTGAGCTTTCAGCTCTCTTTCTTGAGGTTCCAGTTCACTCAAGTGTGCTTTAACCTGGTTTCCCTCATCTCGGAGTTCCTGAACTTCCTCGCCTTTGGGGTCAGCACCCGATTTCATTTTCTGACCCACCAGTTTGCCAATTTCGTTGCTTCGAGCCTGAAGCTGCGATCGCTTCATTTCTAGCTCTCGCTGCTGCTGGTCGAGTTCCAAAATTGGCTTTAGATCATAACCTCCTCGCAAATTCAGACGTTCCTGAATCTGCTCTGGTTTTTCCCGGATTTGCTTCAGGTCAAGCACAGATTTTTCTCAGCTTCTTAAACGGTTTGTCTTCTGTCATTAGTTCTTTGTCCCTTGTCATGGGTGATTTGTAAAGCTACCAATAACCTATGGACAAAGGACTAATGACACCTAGACTCCAATTTAGCTGTGAACTGCACCGTCGGGCATAGTTGCCCAGCTAAAATCCAAAAAATTGAGAGCATGAATTTCTGAATTTAGCTTTGCTTCATTTAAGTCTGCGCCGCGCAAGATGGTTGAACTCAGTCGCGTATCTTCCAAAATGGCTCGATGTAGGTTGGCCCCGCTCAAGTTTGCGTCATCCAGATTTGCCCAACTCAGATCCGCACTTGATAGGTTTGCACTAATTAGCTCTGCCCGCTCCAGGTTAGCCCCGCGTAAGATTGCCACAATTAGCTTTGCAGCAGTTAAATTTGCTCGATATAGGTTAGCTCCTGTTAGCTCCGCTTCACCCAGGTTGACCCGACTTAGATTTGCCGCCCGCAAATTTGCACCATCCAGATTCACCCAACTCAAATCTGAATCTGACAAATTCGCTTCAGCTAAATCTGCCCGCTCTAAGTTAGCGCCACACAGGCTGGCTAACACCAGCTTTGCCTTGCATAGGGTAGCTTTTACCAGCGTTGCCTCGCTTAAGTTTGCCCCGGTCAAATTGGCCCCGGTTAATTTTGCATCTCTTAGGTCTGCCGTAGCCAGGTTTGCTTCTGCCAGGTTTGCTTCGTTGAGGCTAGCTCGGTTGAGGTTTGCGCCAGCAAGGTTTGCCCGTTTCAGGACTGCTCTCCACAGCGTTGTACTGCTCAAATCTGCGCCTACTAAATTGGCTTTGGATAAATCTGCTCCATTTAGATGTGCACCGCTCAAGCGAGCGCCGCTTAGATTCGCCTCTCGCAAAACAACTCCGTTTAGCTCTGCCCCAACGAGATAGGCACCGCTCAAGTCTGCTTCACATAAGATTGCTTTTTTAAGATCTACACCGCGCAAATCTGCGCCGCTCAGGTAGGTTCCGCTCAAGTCTACAGTGTCAAAATTGCGCTCCCCAGCAGCGTATCGTTCCAGGAGTTCATGAGCGTCCATATTATTACCTCTAACCTAAAATTCTTTTAATGAATGCATTAATCTGGTTGATTTAGCGATCGCTCATGCTAACCACAGTAGAGATGCTCCGTGAGAACGCCTCCATCCACAAACAACACAACCATCAGACCTAGTTGAACTTGATGAACGTTACGATCGCTAGCGCCAGTTCATAAGTGCGATGAATGCCAAAAGTCATGTTGCAGATTTCGGATAAACGCGAATTGCACAGCGTTCTGCCTCCACCAGAACGGTCAAAAGCCGTTTTATGTTCTGTAGATTTTCGAGCAAATAGGCATCCTAGAAGGCTTGCCAGTCAACCAGTCTTGTAGCGTCAATTCGACAGTCTGCTGACGTTAAGTTCTATGTTTTCTTGCTGAAGAAATTAAAAATCAGATCTGATCTTTGCTGTGAACAGTCGTTTGTGGGCGATCGCATTCACACTCCTCTACACCTGCCGTTTCCCAAGTTTAAAACATAGGAAGAACGGCTTTTCTAGAGCGCGCTAGTTAATTTATAAACTGGCTATTCCAAAGCCATCTTTTGCTTTAATTGTGAAACACTCAATCAAAAAACAGCATCAGTTTTGATATATATTCATACTTGCGTTGAATATACTTTACAAAAGTAGTAGCTTGAGTAGAGCGAATGTTTGACCCAACAGAACTGAGAAACATGCGGGCTGTAGCCTACATCTATTTGCCCCTGCCTAGAAATGAGGCAGTTCAACGGCAAAATTTGATGGTTACAGATAACCTTGTTGGAACTGCGATCGCCTGTTGACCCAATGCAACCAGAAGTTAACTTATGTATTCACCAATTGAATTACATCAACTCAGTTAGTTCATGACCGACGCACTGCATAAACATTAAAATTATTGGATGTAGCAGGTGACAAAGCTTTCTTTTCTACTGTTACTTCAAACCCATGGTGTTAGAGAATAGACTGAAATAACTTCAATTTATTGTCGATATATCGCCCCTCCTAACTGGGAATTTTACCGATCGGATGCATTGGTGGATTTCATGAAATATGACCTAGACAAACATCATCGGCGATCGATTCGGCTGAAAGGATATGATTACACCGCCGTAGGCATGTATTTCATTACCATTTGTGACTACCAGCGGGACTGTTTGTTTGGTGAAATCATCAATAGTGAGATGCAGTTGAATCAATTGGGGCAAAGGGTTGATGCCTGTTGGCAACGCTTACCTTTCTATTTTTCAAACCTTAATCTGGACGCATTTGTGATCATGCCCAATCACATTCACGGCATCCTGGTATGAACCCATCTCTAAGTGGTAGGTTAGTTCTCTTGAAGAGCTAGGCGATCGCCCTATTCAAAACTTCAAGCCTGTAAACCTGTATCAAGAACCACTTGCGAAAAGCTCTATTCTCAAGTAGTCTGGTTCCTCAGTACAAAAACATATCCGTTATCCAAGCGTCACCTGGAAGCTGCGTCAACAGCCCCAGGCGACTAACCCTCAAAACTGCGACAACAGTTCGGAGGGCTAGAGGGCAGTTTATCACTCCACTAGCCACCCTGACTTTGCTATGGCAAAAAAGCAGCAGGGTGGCTTTGGTTTTGGGTATCTCTTCAACCCGTTTCCTTAGTGGAGTAAAACTGCCATGACTGATAATTCTGCTCTGATTCAAATTAACCCCGATCCGCGCATTCTCACTACACTTGTGATCGGCACTGAAGACAATGTCAAAGCACACATTCTTCGGCAACATACCCTTGGCGTTGCCGAAGCAAGCGCCTGGAGCAAACCGATTCCAGTTCCCCGTTACCCGGATAAGGTGATGTGTGTTCTCAATCGCATCATGGTTTAAGTACTGTAGGATGGGCATCTTGCCCGTCCCGACAGGTGGGACATCCACCCCACGTAATTCTTGAGTAGGGGCATGGCAATGCCATGCCCCTACAGTAGGACGGTTGTGCAGGTTATTTAGTCCACGATCCTAAGGCACTTGCAGCGGCACCAGAGTATTTTCTGGCAAATAGTTTCGATAACAGCCGTCCTCCGCCAGGATCAAAACTAGCTGCAAAGACCAGTCTGGTTCAATGGTGTGCAAGTCTGCCCAAGGCACAGCAATTTCCAGGCAAGAGTCAACAGCAGCTTTAGCGCGGCAGGGGTGCGAATGCCACTGGAAATTTTCTCCGGCTTCCTGAAACCAGGTCGATTGTGTAAGCAGATTTACCCCTAAATGATGGTGAAACAGGTAGTTTGCGGGTGGCTCATCCGGCAATTCTGCCAAGGGTGCTGGGCTGTTGTGCATGGTGCGACCGGGATAGAACCAGAGAAGGTGTAGCTCTGGGGGAATGTCTACTCCGGGGCGAGTAGCTGCCTTGAAGTCGAGACGCAGATAGAAATTTAGGTGATCAACGCCATACCAAAGCCGCTGGGCGAGGCTGCTGCGGTGCATGGTACCGCGTGCGCCACCAATCTCAATGCGCCCAGCTTTGTCCCAGTCTTGCTCGTCTCCGCGTCCATCTACAGTTGGGTGAATAAAGCTACGGGGCTGGCGATCGCCATTTTCAGCATGAACTTCAACCTGTTGGCGCACGTTGAAGGGAACTGGCTCATTTAATGCTTGATACAGTGCCGCTAAGTGTTCTCGGAAAAGCTGGTCAAACATCGCATCCTGGTTAGAGGAATGCCCTTCGCCAAACCACCAGAACCAGTCAGAGCCTTCCGCTGCGTAGAGGGCTTCCCAGGCTTCGGGGTTATTTTCTTCGGTCGCTTCGGGGTGGTTGGCTAGCACCTGTCGGGCTTCGGTGAGCAAGTCCCAGGCGCGGTTTTTGGCGGGGTCGCCGATCCAGGTGGTGAAGCTGCCGTCTACCCAGGAGCCGCTGTGCAGTTTGTTGGCAGGAATAGTTTCGGTAGCGGGGAATTTGTCGAGGAATTCGGCGACGGTGACGAGTTGCAGATTGGGGTCGTCACTCAGGGTTTGGTAGAGCGCTTCCAGGAAAGGTTTGCCATCTTGCTGGTAATATTCCCAGCAGTTTTCGCCGTCAAGGGCGATCGTGACCAGCCAGGGATTTTCTAGGGTGGTGCTACCGTCGGATTGACGGGCTTTGAGGGAGCGGGCGATCGCCTCCAACTGTCCCACCAGATCAGAAGCTGCCTGACGCGGCTCCATTGAGCCATAGGTGAAGCCAATCAGGTCAGACAAACGGTGGTCGCGGAAGACGATCGATAAATCACCCTGGGGTGTTTCTAGGCGATAGGGGCGGTAGAGAACTTCCGGCTCAAATAGAGTACCTGAACCGTCGCGATGGAAGAAGTGACCTAGCGTCCAGCCCAACACTGCCTCATCGGAGCAGAGCCATTCAAACCCGTGAGCCGCTACATCGGGCAAAATTGCAGGACTGACAGATTGCTCTGAAGGCCACAAGCCTCGCGGATCGCGACCAAAGCGCTCTTTATACATTTGCTTGGCTTTTCGCAAATGGCGCGGAATGTCTTCTGCCCACTGAAACCGATGTTGCGGCAGCGCCATGTTTGGAACGGCGACTCGTCCAGCATCGGTGTCTGCTAACAGCGGCAAAATTGGATGCGTATACGGCGTAGTCATAACTTCTAGCTGCCCGCTTTCCTGCATCTGCCGATGATGGGGAATGATGCGGCTGAGGATTTGCCGCTGTTTGGAATAGATTCGCTGGCGATCGCTCAAGCTAAAGTTGCGTCCCTGCTCCAGCCACTGAGCGATTTCCGGGTCATCCCAAAACAGCGGATCGATCCACGCCAGGTTATGCCATGCCAGCAGGTCGCTGTAGTCTTGCGCGGTCCAGTTGTCTAGACACCAAGCACGTCCCTTGTCCTGCCGCTGATAAAACAGCTCAGCATAGCGAGGATGTGGGTCAACTAGCGTGTGATGGTTTGCGTCAAAGAAGTGTTCAATAATAAACTGCTTTTGCTCCTGGTCAATCTGCTCGACGGGCTTCAGTGCCAGAGACAGATAAGGATCAAACGCTGTTCCTGCTACATAATCTTCGATTTGCAGAATCAGGGAAGGCACCAAATTCACGGTTTGGTGCAGCCTGGGATAGCGCTCTAACAGCAGGATCAAATCTAAATAATCTTTTGTGCCGTGCAGTCTCACCCAGGGCAACTGATAGTGACCTACGGTGCGGCTTTTGTATAGCGGCTGATGCTGATGCCAAATGAAGGCGACGTAGAGAGGATAAGGCATAAACCAGGAGGCGACCCACAGAAATAAAAATAAGCAGGGAAAGCTCGTAAAATTTCCCTGCTCTAAAAGTAATCGGTAACTGTAATTTTGGCGATCGCAATTTCACATATCAACTTGAAAGGTGCGATCGCGAGAAACAACCGGATGAGCCTGACTTAGAAAGCTTGCTCAACCTCAGCAATCTCAGGAATATATTCGCGGAGTCTGCGCTCGATGCCCATTTTCAGGGTCATCGTGGAGCTAGGGCAGGAACCGCAGGCTCCCTGGAGCCGCAGCCGCACGATTGGGCCATCTAACTCGACCAGTTCTACGTTGCCGCCATCAGAGATGAGGTAAGGGCGCAATTCATCCAGCACCTTTTCCACATTCTCGGGCGTGAGTTCCATTGTTTGAGGCATAGTTCACCTTACGGAGATTCGCACTAGTTCTATTCTATCAGACTGCAAAATTCAGCCTAATCAAACTGCAACAGGCTGAAGCAGCTTGACGTTGGAGAAATTAAACTCATCAACGGTCTGCTTGCCTTGATCCTCTGATTTGAGCAAGCGACGAGTCAGGATGTAGTAATCCCCAACTTTTTCGTACTCATCTTCATGCTCAGCGCTGCCTTTTTGCTCGCCCGTTTTAGGGTCGTTGTAAACCGAGTCATAACGGTGGGAGAGATAGCCAGACTCGGTCTGATGGCTGCTAGCAGTGTTGATGGTGACGACAATGCCGTGAATGTGACGATGAACCAGACAAACTTCGTTATTGCGAACTTTGTAGCGATCGCCCTCTGACTTGCCGCTCACCAGAATTTCGACCGCGCCCGTGTCATCTGTTTCACCAAACGCGAAGGTATTTTTGCCGTGCGTTTCATCAAAGCTTCTACGAATCCGGTGAATCGCCACCTCGCGCAGTTGCCCCTCGATCGCCTGCTTTGCCTGCTCATCTGCTACATCGATTATCTCAACGCTGAGATTGCGATTAACCTGGGCTTTACCTCTATAGACTTGGTCCCCTTGCTTTAGCTCGATGTCGGCTGTAAAACCAGGGAAATTTTTATCCCAGGTGTAGCGATTTTCGTAGGCAGCCTGAAACAATTCACGCGCTGTTTGTTCGGTCATCTAAAAACTCTCCTAGCATCAGTCTCTAGTCTAGGATAGCCATTCTTGACTGTGGAAAGCGGGTATCCCTACTTGAGGGCTGTCGTGCCGGTTGGCTGAGGAATCACTTTGGTCAGAATTGGGTACAGCACTGCCGCAATGATGATGCCGTTGACTGGAGCAATGCCAATGCCTGCCTTGCCGGTGAAGTAGGCGATCGCCGCTGCTATGACATAAGCTGCAATTCCCGCCCAGTTAAACGCAGGCTGCGGTTCATCCAGTGAAGGAAACTGACCACGACGATAGAGCCAATAGTCCGCCATCACCACACCGCCCACAGGTGGAATAAATGTACCTAGCAGAATTAAGAAGTTGATGAATTGAGAACTTTCGTAAATGCCGCCCCAGGCGAGGGCAAGGGCGATCGTGGCTCCGATCAACACAAAGAAAGTGCGTTTTTTGGTGCGAAACATGTGAGAGAAGGCGATCGAAAACGCATAGATAGTGTTGTCCTGTGTACTCCACATGTTGAGAAATAGCAGAATGAAGCCGGCCACCAGCAGCCCCTGACGTGCCATCACCATAACCATGTCAGAGTTCTGGTAAACCAGCGCTGAAAAAGCACCACCAAAAACCACAAAGCCATTGGCAATAAAGAAAGCCGCCAGCGTGGAGAGCGTTGCTGTGCGAGGAGAGTCAGAAAATCGGCTCCAGTTGGTTGCTTGAGTGCCGCCTGAGATAAACGTACCGACGATAATCGTCAGTGCTGCCCCAATACCCAACTCGCCTGAAGGCTGAACCGCCTGCAAGCCCTCAAAGCCGCCGATCTGGTTTGCTGAAATGGTCAAACTCCACAGCATCAAAATGATGATGGCGGGGACGGCAATGCGGCTATACCAGTCCATTGCTCGATAGCCAATGTAAGCAGTAATGCAAAAGAAATAGGTGAAAAATAAAATGATTAGCCAGTTCCACGATTCTGGTACACCTGCCAGCTGATTGAGCAAATCGGCAATGAGCCCTGAACCCCAGGCATACCAACCCACCTGTGTGAACCCTAGAAGGAAGTCAACCCAGCGAGAACCAACGCTGCCAAAGCTAAATCTCGCCATTAGTACTGTCGAAAGCCCCGTCTTAGAAGCAATGTAGGCCAGGGCTGCAGCATATCCGCCCAAGATCAGGTTGCCAACAACCAGCAGACCAACCAAATCTGGGAAAAATCGAAAGGCTGGACCCACTAACCCTCCAGCAAAGAAGGTGCCTGAATAGAGGGTAAACCCCAGCAGCATGAAAGCCATTGAGAGGAAGGACTTTCGCGCATATAGGGGCACTGCAGTTAAGGGATAATCTTCTTCTGCCTGCGATTGGTCAACCGTTTGCGAATCCTGCGAGTTCGTCACACTCATAGCTGGCAAGCCCCTTTATGAGAATCTCATAGTTTTTTAGATGGGGCATATTCTCAGGCTTCTTGAGCAACGTGAACGGTATCATAGACCACCAGACACTATGAAGCTCCTTGGATATTAGTTTGTCCCGGAAAAATTTTGGTCAGACTGAGTTGCTGATCGGGGAAATGGGGAAGGGCGATCGCCATAAAACCACCTGCCGGAACTGCTTAGATCGTACCTTTGCTGAATCCCCCTACATGCCCTTGCGAAAAAACTGGCGCAGAATTTCGCTTGGTTTGCGGTCCCAGGTATCAATGTGTTCGTAAATTAGCTTCTCGTCAGTCAGCCGATAGCAAGACTGACCGTTAAAAAATATCTTTGCTTTCCAGGGCAGCCTCAAAGTTCCGCGTACTGTCCAATCTGCCAAGATGATGTTTTCTTCAGACTGATACACATCATGCAAATCAAAATACAGTTCTGTAAAAAATAGCTGACCGTGAAATCGCAGCGTCCAAAAGATAATTCGATAGTTAAACTTTCCCTTAAATCGACTAATCGGATCTTTGAAAAGAATATCTTGAGAATAAATATCGTAAGTAATATCTCGCTCAAACAACGTCGGCAAATCTTGCTTGAGCGTTTGAATGATGTGTTCGATCTGAGCCTGATCAGTTTCCGTTTTCAAAGCATTAACCTACTGTGGCTAACCTTAATTACAAGCATTATAAGTGTGAAATGCTTAAAGGTAATTGAATCCTCTCCCTTGAGGATCGTCTTAGCCTGCACCCATTCCTTCCTCAATCAGCTCTTGAGCATAACCATTATGTTCCCATGCACCTGTAATCAATCCAGCAATGCCTACAACGACGATGCCCATAGCTGGAATATGCTGCAATTTCTTAAACTCTTGAATTTGGAAGCAGCGACAGTCTCCAGTTGTTACTAAACGTGCCCAGTGTTCGCAGTTGAACCGGAACAGTTCGTATTGCCAGTGTTCGTGAAGTTGGTTGACAGAAATGTGTAACGCCTTTTTAATCTGCTCTTTCTCTAGGTGCTTCACCCATTTTGCAGGTTGAAAACGGCTCCAATCAACTTGCCAAATCGCTACTCTTCCTATGTCCTTTTGGCGATTGCAATAGATAGGCTCCCATGCCAAAGATTCTGAATCATTAAGTTGAACAGAATAGTGCAAAATACTGGGATTTTGAGAGTCACAACAATGCAACAAGCGTCCATATTTAGGGTGCGAAAAGTTTCCATCAATTAAGGAATGAAGTGACTGCATAATACTGGCTTGCAAAATATATCAATTAGCAAGGTTCCCAAATTAGTAGCCCTAGAAACAGCCCGTTTTAACGAGTGGTAAGGCGATCCGACTGGTGGCAGAGGTGGTGAGTACGAACTGGCAGGATGACTATGCCCGGAAGGTAGAGGAATATGCGCTGCTAGGAATCCCAGAATATTGGATTGCGGATTTTCGGGGCTTGGGTGGACTTGCGTTTATTGGAAAGCCAAAACAGCCTACTTTTACAGTCTGCCAATTGGTGAGTGGTGAGTACCAACAACAGCAATATCGGTTAGGGCAAGTGATCGCCTCACCCCTCTTGCCTGAGATAAATCTCAGCCTGAATGACATCATGCCCTGATTGATTTTTCAAATTCTTCTAGCGCTTGCGTAACTCTAACTGCTTTAGCGCGTTGAATGAATTGGGGAATCAGTTGGGCGATCGCCCCAGCAGGAAAGCGAAACCATAATTAATGTGTCATGAGTAGGGCGATCGCATCCACATCCGCTGCCATGACGGTATTTTAAGAAAAGCTGTGTTTGATGAACCGCATTTACGATGACGCTGACAGATTCCCAAAAGCGCAAAGCCAAAGCCCTCAAGCCGAGTAGCATCCGTCCTGCCAAAGAACTTTGTAGCGAGTGTGGGCTATGTGATACCTACTACATTCAGCATGTAAAAGAAGCCTGCGCTTTTCTCAATCAGCAGATTGGCGAGTTGGAAGAACAGACCCACGGGCGATCGCGCGATCTCGACAATCCTGATGACTGGTACTTTGGCGTCAGCCAGGGCATGATGGCAGCGCGAAAAACTGAGCCAATCGAAGGCGCACAGTGGACGGGAATTGTGAGTTCGATCGCGATTCAAATGCTGAATCGGGGCATGGTCGAAGGCGTAGTTTGTGTGCAAAACACGAAAGAAGACCGCTTTCAGCCGATGCCCGTAATTGCCCGAACGCCAGAAGAAATTTTGGCGGCACGGGTAAATAAGCCCACACTATCGCCCAATCTATCAGTACTGGAGCAAATTGAGCAGTCTGGGATGAAGCGACTGCTGGTAATTGGAGTAGGCTGTCAAATTCAAGCACTCCGGGCGGTTGAGCAAGAACTGGGCTTAGAAAAGCTCTATGTGTTGGGTACACCCTGCGTCGATAACGTCAATCGTGCTGGGTTGCAGAAATTCCTGGAAACGACCAGCCGATCGCCCGAAACTGTTGTGCATTACGAATTCATGCAGGACTTTCGGGTGCATTTCAAGCACGAAGATGGCTCAGTGGAAACGGTGCCCTTTTTTGGGCTGAAAACCAATCAGCTTAAGGATGTGTTTGCGCCGTCCTGTATGAGCTGTTTTGATTACGTCAATTCGTTGGCGGATTTGGTGGTTGGCTACATGGGCGCACCCTTTGGTTGGCAGTGGATTGTTGTGCGAAACGATCGCGGTCAAACCATGCTCGATCTGGTTTGGGATCAAATTGAGACGCAGCCTGTGATGAGTCAGGGCGATCGCCACAATGCTGTTCAGCAAAGCATTCCTGCTTACGATAAGGGAGTCACCCTGCCAATGTGGGCTGCCAAACTGATGGGTGTCGTAATCGAGAAGGTTGGGCCAAAAGGATTGGAATACGCCCGCTTCTCAATCGACTCTCACTTCACTCGCAATTACCTGTATGTCAAGCGCAATCACCCGGAGAAATTAGAGGCACACGTTCCAGATTATGCCAAGCAAATTGTGGGGCAATATGACTTACCCGATTCGTAAATTCGTAAGCTGGGTTAGCCTCAAACATTCTCTCAGCTAACCAAGAACGGCTGTAGGATAATAGCGATCAAACGTCAGAGCCGCGACGCTGCCCTTTAAACATGACCGAAGCCCTATTCCGCATTGAAAATCTGCGAGTTGCCTATCCCAGTCATCGCAGTGGAAACGGTGCAGCAGCGACGGATCAAGATTCCACTTCGGAGTGTACCCCAGACTATTCCTCGACCCCTTGGGCGGTTGATGACGTATCGCTAACGATTCAACCGGGAGAGCGGCTGGGCTTGGTGGGTGAATCGGGCTGTGGCAAGTCAACCTTGGGACGAGCGGCGATGCGGCTGCTGTCCGCTTCGACTCGCATAGAGGGCAAAGTTACGTTTGGGGGGCGATCGCTCTTCAACTTTTCCCCGGAAGAGCTGCGGCGGTTTCGCGGCGAAGCAGTCGCGCTAATTTTCCAAGATCCAATGACTCGCCTTGATCCGCTAATGACGATTGGCGATCACTGCATTGAAACACTCCGCGCCCACCGTCCCCAGCTTTCCCAACAGGCAGCAAAGACAGAGGCGATCGCCACTCTGGAAGCGGTCAAAATTCCCGCAAGCCGCTGGAATCAGTATCCACACGAGTTTAGCGGCGGCATGAGACAACGGGTGGCGATCGCCCTGGCGCTGTTGCTCAACCCCAAGCTGATTGTCGCGGACGAACCGACCACGAGCCTGGATGTCACCGTTTCTGCCCAGATTTTGCGCGAACTCACCCGGCTTTGCCAGGAACGGCAGATGGGGCTGCTGCTGATTTCCCATGACCTGGCGATGATTGGCGAGTATTGCGATCGCATCGCCGTGATGTATCGAGGCAAGGTTGTCGAAACCGGAGCCGCTCGAGCGGTTTTGCAAAATCCTCAGCATGAGTACACGCAGATGTTGCTGAAGGCAGCGCTGCATGTTCAGGCAGTTCCGACGGAGGGGAGTGGGGGGATAGCGGAATTGGGGAGTGAGAAGGAGCACTCTAATGCAACAAAGTCAGGTGAGCCGCTACTGCGGTTGCAGGATTTGAAGCAGTACTACACGCTGGAGCAAAATTTTGTTGCCAAGCTGTTCTTTCCGGCTGAAGACCGCACGATTAAAGCGGTTGATGGGGTCAACCTGGAGCTTTATCCTGGTGAAATCTTGGGACTGGTTGGGGAGTCGGGCTGCGGCAAAAGCACGCTGTCTCGCACTATTCTGCAACTGATTCGCCCGACCGACGGGCGGGTAGAGTTTCTGGGAAAGGATTTGACTGCTTTTTCTGGTGCTTCTATGCGACAGCAGCGACGACAGATTCAAATGATCTTTCAAGATCCTCACGCCTGCCTGAATCCTTCGATGACTGTGGGGCAGAGCATTGCTGATCCGCTCCTAATTCACCGCTTGGCAGATACCGCCGCTGCAAGGGAAAAAGTTTTGCAAATGCTGGAGCGGGTGGGGTTAACGCCAGCGACAGAATTCTACAATCGCTATCCGGGGGATCTTTCGGGCGGACAGCAGCAGCGGGTCGCGATCGCCCGTGCCCTAATCACCCAGCCCAAACTGCTGATTTGCGACGAACCGGTGAGTATGCTCGATGCCAGCGTGCAGGCGCAGGTGCTAGAGCTGATGCTAGAACTCAAGCGCGAATTTGACCTGACCTACCTGTTCATTACCCATGACCTTTGGGTGGCAAGGTTTTTGTGCGATCGCATCGCCGTGATGAACTCTGGGCAAATTGTAGAACTGGGAGCCACTGCAAAAATCTTTTCTAACCCTCAACACCCCTACACCAAAACCCTCCTCGCGGCTGCGCCCTTATTGTCTCGATAGTTCGGCAGTCTGATGGCAATCCACAGACGATTCCGATAGGATTGCAATACTGGGTAACACTCGCTCAAGTTCTATTGGCGATCGCCAGCAAGTTTTTCTTCTGGTTCATGGCTTCATGTAGTATTTTTAAGAGTGTTTACTTCTGTTTTCGCCTTTATATCCCCCATTTCGCCTAAATAGCAGGCATAGCGTAGAGCCATTCATGTTTGGTTTAATCGGTCACCTCACCAGCCTAGAACACGCCCAATCCGTCGCTAGAGAACTTGGATATCCCGAATATGCCGACCAGGGATTAGATTTTTGGTGCAGCGCCCCACCTCAAATCGTTGACACCATCAAAGTCACTAGCGTCACAGGTCAACAAATTGAAGGTCGATACGTCGAATCCTGCTTTTTACCAGAAATGCTAGCGACTCGACGCATCAAAGCCGCCACTCGCAAAATCGTCAACGCGATGGCTCATGCCCAAAAGCACGGCATCAATATCACGGCTCTGGGCGGCTTTTCCTCAATCATCTTCGAGAATTTCAACCTCCAGCAGATTCGCCAGGTGCGAAATGTCAAGCTAGAGTTTGAACGTTTTACTACCGGAAACACTCACACGGCCTACATCATTTGCCGTCAGGTCGAGCAAGCTTCCCAAAAGCTAGGAATTGAACTTTCCAAAGCAACGGTTGCGGTTTGCGGGGCAACAGGAGACATCGGCAGCGCCATCTGCCGCTGGCTCGATGCCCGTACTGACGTAGCCGAGCTGCTGTTAGTCGCCCGCAACCAGGAACGATTACAGGTTCTTCAGGAAGAGTTGGGGCGCGGCAAGATCATGAGTCTGGATGAAGCGTTGCCCCAGGCGGACATTGTCGTTTGGGTTGCCAGCATGCCCAAAGGCGTGGAGATTGATCCCACCACGCTAAAGCAGCCTTGCTTGCTGATTGACGGCGGTTATCCCAAAAACCTGGCAAACTTGCTCCAGCATCCCGGCGTACACGTCTTGAATGGCGGCATCGTCGAACACTCCCTGGACATCGACTGGCGAATCATGAGCATCGTCAACATGGACGTGCCGGCTCGCCAACTCTTTGCCTGCTTTGCTGAATCTATGCTGCTGGAATTTGAAAAGCTCTATACCAATTTCTCTTGGGGCCGCAATCAGATTACGCTAGAAAAGATGGACTTGATCGGTCAGGTATCGGTCAAGCACGGATTTCGTCCTCTGCTAGTTTGAGGGGCTAGGGGTTGGGGCAAGGGGCAAGGGGAAGTTGGTAAGTAGGAAAGTAATTTTTCCTCTTGGATGTCCTCTTGTTTCCCTAGCTCTAGCTTGGGAACGAGCAAAACGAGCAAACCGGAAACTGGGGATGGAACAAACCCCTAACCCCAGTCCCCAGCCCCTTCACCTTTAATCCCCCAGTTCCTAACTCCTAACCCCCTTATGGCAACTCCTGAACGTAGACCTGTCCTGCTTGATTTTGAGAAGCCTCTGGTGAAGTTAGAGGCAGATATTATCCGTGTGCGTGAACTAGCAGAGGAAAATAACGTCGATCTCTCTGATCAAATTCGTCTGCTTGAGTCCCGTGCCGTGCAGCTTCGTCAAGAAATTTTTAATAGTTTGTCTCCAGCCCAGCGGCTTCAGGTCGCTCGCCATCCTCGCCGTCCCAGTACGCTGGACTACATTCAGGCAATGAGCGATGAATGGCTGGAGCTACATGGCGATCGCCTGACAGGCACAGATGATCCGGCTCTGGTAGGTGGTGTTGCTCGGCTAGATGGTCGTCCTGTGGTGATGTTGGGGCATCAGAAGGGCAGGGACACTAAAGACAACGTCATGCGAAACTTTGGCATGGCTTCTCCGGGTGGCTACCGCAAGGCAATGCGGCTGATGAATCACGCAAACCGATTTGGGATGCCGATTATCACCTTTATTGACACCCCCGGAGCATTTCCTGGACCAGAGGGAGAAAGACTGGGGCAGGGAGAAGCGATCGCCTACAACTTACGGGAAATGTTCCGTTTGGATGTGCCGATTCTCTGTACGGTGATTGGCGAAGGTGGTTCTGGTGGTGCATTGGGTGTGGGTGTGGGCGATCGCCTGCTGATGTTTGAGCATTCTGTTTACACCGTTGCCAGTCCTGAAGCGTGCGCTGCAATTTTGTGGAAAGACGCTGCAAAAGCTCCTCAAGCGGCTGAAGCACTGCGAATCACTGCACTGGACTTAAAGAATCTGGGCATTCTAGATGAGCTGTTACCAGAACCTATTGGCGGAGCTCATGCCGACCCCTTGAAGACTACTGAAACGCTCAAGCAAGCATTGCTCAGTCATTTGGCGGAGCTAAGCCAGATGACGCCACAGCAGCGGCGAGATTTACGCTATCAAAAGTTCCGTAGTATCGGTATGTTTACCGAGATTCCTGCCTAGAGGTGAAGGCGATCGCTCCTGCTGGGATCGCTAGTGTTATAATCCTTTAAGAAACATTTGTTCACACTTTCTGCGTCAGGCGATCGCTGCGCTGCTTAGAGCGTTAGATTGCTTGGGGCTTGAACTGGTTGTTATTGGTTTTCTAACCTTATGCTCTTCTCCGTATGCTCCCCTGTTGAAACCGCAGGTAGCCGCTTCAAACGTGCCGATTCGGCCACGATTTGGAGAGAGTTGATGCTATTTGGTCAGCCTTGTTGTCTTTGACCTTTTGTTTTTAGTCTTAGTTTCAACTTTGTAGCGTTGGTTTTAACGCGATCGCCAATCCTTCACCTTACTGCTTTGGGACATCAAACAGCCCCATCAGCCCCGTAGGTCGGCGTACTAGCTCAATCGGCTGAGAATTTTGGAAATTTCATGACTCTTGATCTAAAACACCGTGCCCTGATTACTGGGGCAAGCAGTGGAATTGGCAAAGCCACTGCCTTGTCCTTTGCAAAAGCTGGAATCGATCTAGTTTTGGTCAGCCGCAATCAGTCCAGGCTAGACGCGGTCGCCGCAGAAGCGATGCAGATAGGTGTAGAGGTACAGGTTTGTCCTGTGGACTTGGCAGCGATCGCCCAGGTCAAAGCCGAAATTAGCCGCATTGCAGAGCGCCATGGCCCAATCAACATTTTGATCAACAGCGCCGGAGTAGGCTATACCGGCGGCATTCTAGAAACTTCCCTGGAAGACTGGCAGCAGGTCTTAACGCTGAATTTAACCAGTGTTTTGCAGTGCATTCAGGCGGTTCTGCCAGGGATGCGCGATCGCCACTCAGGAACGATCGTTAACGTTGCCTCAATTGCTGCCTACCAGGCTTTTCCCAACTGGGGCGCGTACAACGTCAGCAAGGCAGGATTGCTTGCCCTCTCTAAAACCTTGGCGGCTGAAGAGCGATCGAATGGCATTCGAGTAGTCACCGTTTCCCCCGGTGCGGTCAACACTGCCTTGTGGGATACCGACTTCGTTCATGCTGATTTCGATCGTTCCAAAATGCTCACCCCTGAAACGGTTGCCGAGTCTATTTTGCACACAGTTTTGCTACCCACCCAGGCAGTCATCGAAGAGCTGACACTGATGCCCAGTGCTGGAGCGCTGTAGTCCCCTTCTACAGTGACTCTACTGCTTGATTTACAGTTCATCCAAGATCATCTCAAACCACTATGACTATCGTTTCTTCTAACGGTTACACCAGTAACGACGCTCCGATCGAGCCCGATTCCTCAATTGAGGCAGATACAGCCTCTCGGCTGCCAATTCGTCCTGACCGCAACACTGCCAGGGGGCAGACAGTCAAGCCCCAACAGCCAACGCCAGACACCCAAGAGCAGATGATGTCAGCGGTGCGAGACTTGTTGATAGGTGTAGGCGAAGATCCAGAGCGGGAAGGGCTGCTGAAAACGCCCAAACGGGTTGCAGAAGCGATGCAGTTTCTCACTGGTGGCTACCATCAATCTTTAGAAGAATTGGTTAATGGTGCCATTTTTGATGAAGGGCACAATGAAATGGTGTTGGTGCGAGACATCAACGTGTTTAGCCTGTGCGAACACCACATGCTGCCTTTTATGGGGAAAGCTCATGTCGCCTACATTCCCAACGAAAAGGTTGTGGGCTTAAGTAAACTTGCCCGAATTGTCGAAATGTATGCTCGCCGCTTGCAGGTACAGGAGCGTTTGACTCGGCAGATTGCTGAAGCCATTCAAATCATTCTGGAGCCACGCGGCGTAGCAGTTGTAATGGAAGCTAGCCACATGTGCATGGTGATGCGCGGCGTACAAAAACCAGGCTCCTGGACAGTCACCAGCGCAATGGTTGGCGTATTCCAGGATGATCACAAAACCCGTGAAGAGTTCCTCAGCCTGATCCGCCATCAGCCTGCTTTCTTCTAATACCAATCTTTAAAGCTAGATATTTTGAAAGGTGCCCCGCGTTCGCGGGGCACCTTTCAAAATATCTAGCCTCATGTAGAAAGCTTCACCTAATCTACCGGCTAAAGCTTCTTGAAGTATCTGGCGATCGGTAACTGCCTAAAGCCGACTTTCTCGTAAGTGTAACGGGCTAGAGCATGACCCCGATCGCCTCCCGTTTCGACCATGGCGATCGCCATTCCAGCGTCTTTCATCCAGGCAAGAGCAAATTCTATCAGAGCAGTGCCAATGCCTTGACTTTGAAAGTCTGGATCGACAGCAATCATGTAGATTTCACCCATGTTGTCCTCTGAGTGTAGTTTCACAGCTACAAAACCCACCGTGGAATCGGCATCGATCGCAACCCACACGTTTGTGTCTTCGGCGGCGCAAACATCCTCGACAGCTTTTTGCTGACTTACACGCCACCCAACGGGATAAAACGCTTGGTACACCTCAGCATCCAAAGCGTTTTGAATCGAACCAAAAACTGGCTCCCATGCTCGAAGCGAAAGCTGAATAATCGCATCAAGTTGATTAGGGGCATATGGTTCAATTTGCATTCTCCTATGAACCCCAAATTAACAGCACGAACTACATCAAACTACAACATACTACAAACTTTGGTAGTTTAGCTCTGTCACCACGCAGATAGTGAGTTTGCTGGCCTAGCTTGCTTGAGCTAATACGGAATCGGTTTTGTAAAGAAGCACTATTTGGTGTACGGGCGAAGCATTCGGCAGGAGGATTGTGATTAAGTTGCAGAGTTTGTGACCGAATGCTTCGCCCCTACCGCTACCGCTACTCTATAGATGGATTCAGTGCAACTGCTGACAAAACTGTGTGAGCCTACTGCCTTCTTGCCTCATTTGCACTGGCAGATGCCTGATTCAGATATTCGTAAGTGGCGCGCGAGACTTCCCGAATTAGCTCTTGGGCGCGTTCGTCATTGGTGGGACGGCGCACCATGACCGCGGCGATGTAGCGTCTGCCGTTAGGCATGTCGATGACACCAACATCGCCAACCAGCGATCCAATATCACCCGTCTTGTGGGCAATGATCGCTCCTGCACCTAATCCTTGAGGTAGCAGCGTGTTGGTTTCGGTGCGACGCATGATTTCGAGCAGGCGATCGCGCGATCGCAGCGACAGCAAATCTCCCTGAGTGACGGCAGCTAGCAGCTTCGCCATATCTTCAGGACTGGTGGTGTTCTCTCCATCTAAATCGGGTAGAGGATTGCGAATGGCAGTTGCGGTTAGCCCCCATCCCTGAAATCGCTGATTCAGCGAAGAAATTCCTCCCAGCCGATTGATCAGCATGTTGGTCGCCGAGTTATCGCTGATGATAATCATCTTGGTGGCTGTTTCTAGCACACTATATTGAGTGCCAGGTGGCTGATACTGCATGTCGCCTGAGCCTTCCGCAATGTCAGAGGCTTCCAGCGTAAGCATCTCATCTAGACGAATGTTTCCAGCATCTACTTCCTGCAGTAATGCCACCAAAACGGGCACTTTGATGATGCTGGCAGAGGGCATTGTCGTTGTGCCATTCAGGTCAAGATAGCCACGAGTATCCAGGTCAAACAGGAATACTCCCGGATTCAACTCTGGTTGACGGGCAGCAAGCGTTTTTAACGTGTTGCCCAAGGCAGTCATTTCTTGAGCAGGGGTGAGGGCTGTTGGGGAAGCTTCGAGGCTGGTGGGTGTTGCATCTCGGCTGAGGGAAGTTGCAGCCGTTTGTTCCATTTGGGAGGGTAGCCCTAGCCCAGCCGTAGTTTGAGGATTGCTGGCTGTCTGCTGGGCTGTAGGACTCCAAATTGCCAGAAACGTCCCGGCGATCGCCCCAAACCCAACTCCCACAATCAGTAGCCGCACGATATATACCAGCGGCGATGCAGGACGGGCAGGACGACGCTCAGTTTGAGCCGAGAGGGAAAGGTTACGCTGTCGGCGCGATCGCACCCGCCCTACCTTCAGAGGAGTTGCCTCCCTTCGAGCAAGACGGCTGTCTGGACGCACCGGACGAACCAGTGCTCGATGCCGCCCAATGGTTGGAGGAGTACGCCGCACCGGTTCTAGCCGCACAGCCGCACGGGATACTCTCGGTGTAGGCTGAAAAGCTAGCGAGGTTCTGATGGGTTGATCGGTCAAGCGTCCATCAGTGATACGCGACTGAAGCCGAGGTGGTAGCTCTTTTCTGGCATTAGCCGCAGGCAAACGAGACGTATTGCCAAACAGCAAATGGCGAACATTAAATCGAGTATCTGTTGGCGGTGAAGTGTTGGGATTGAAAGCATGGCGCGCTGAACGCTGAGTTCGGGTCAGACGCTCTGGTCGTGCGAGTACAGGGCGCACAGGACGCGAGCCACCCTTGGCAGCATCTCCTGAATTCCCTTGTCCCTGCTCTGAGCGACGCAGAGGAATCAGCCGAGACGGCTGATTCCTCTGTTGAGGGGGTAAGCGCCGACGGCGCGATCGCTCGGATTGACCATCAGATTCCAACATACACGACACCTTTAACAGAATTGGCGAAACGCTGGGCTTCTAAACAATTAAACGGCTTCTGAGCAGGGAGCTTGGTTGAGTTCCTTCGGCTTTACTCTGGCATTGTAATGCAGTCTATCCCTGGCAACTTCAGAACTGATACATATCTCTCATCCTTTAGCTTTGGGACTTTCCAAAAAACATCAAATGTTGCTGAGGTAAAACATCTTTTGTTTGTTGCCAGACCAGCCCTACTGCCTGCATTTCCTTGCGTACCTGCCGTTGAGTCATTTTGTGCAGCCCCTTGATCGGAATCAATGGATTTTCACCCCGATATTCTGCTAAAACTACTCGTCCATCGGGTTTTAGCGATCGCACAATCGCCTCCATCATTTCGCGAGGATACTCAAACTCATGGTAAGCATCAACCATCATCACCAGATCTACCCCCTCAGCAGGTAAGTTTGGGTTTGTTGCACTGCCTAAAACAGGCTCCACGTTGTCAATCTGATCTTCTTGTTTAAGGAAAGCAATAATATCCAGCATTTCGGGCTGAATGTCTACTGCTAGCACCTTTCCCTGTGGCACCAGTGGGCTAAGCCGAAAGCTAAAAAATCCCGTTCCCGCTCCAATATCAGCAACGACATTAGTTGGCTGCAAGTCAAGCTGATCCACTAGCTGAGCTGGACGCTCTTCCCATTCGCGGCTAGGACGCTCTAGCCAGGCTGCCCCCCGATGCCCCATCACTTGAGCAATGTGTCTGCCCATGTAAAACTTACCGATGCCGTCACCATTGTGAACCGTGTGATAGCGATATACGCCATCACTGGTGGTTGCGCCAGCAGGCACGGCACAACTGCTCAACAGTAGCCCCAGACAGCAGACTAGGAGAATGACACTCCGAAGCAGAATTTTTGGATATAGCTTTGAAATCACTGGCGATCGCCCCATCTTGCTGAGAATATTCTTGCAGCACTTAGAGCTTTTACAGATCCATCAAAAAATCATCTTGTCCCAATAGGACTCAACCTGGGGGAAAATGCTTAACTAGCCCATCTCCGGGAATGATGGTTGTCTCAAACATATAGGCTCGATTTGCCAAATAGCGCTGGTCTCGCCTGATCAGCTTGATGAACTGATTGTGTTCTTCTATAGAGCGTCCCACGAGGCAACCCGCACTATGTCCCCCTACATCATTGCGAGACGCACTGTAGCCATGATGCTGATTAACGCCAAACAGACCAATCTCAACTAAGTCTCCCGCCCTTGAATAATCCTTGTTCAAATCTCGGTGAACTGGAATTTTTCCCGCTTGAACCAGAGCAGGATGTCGCTTGTCTCTTCTGTGAAACCCCATCTGCCAGGCTTTATACTGCCCAAACTTGATTCGGGCTGCACCTCTGACGCTCATCGGTTTAAGCGTATATTTCTTGCCGGGTTCTGTCGTTGCCTCCCATTTACCGACCAGTTTTGGAACTCCATTTACAATTTCGATGACCAGCCGTAAATCATTAAAGGCATTGGGTTTGTCATTGTTGAGGGTGCCGTCTAAATCCATTCCCTCAATGTAGACAATGTTGTAACGCTGGTTGCCATGAAAGATTTTGTAATTCTTCCTTTGCATATACTGAATAACTCGACTGGCCAAACTATTGCTAATCTGAAAGTTGTTGACCTGAGAGTTGCTGACTGGTTTAGCTCTGAGCAGCTTCTCTGCGGTTGGCCCATCTAAAAAATCTTGTTGCTCAAGCCCTACCCGTGCCTGAAAGTTTTTGAGAGCGGCAATGGATATCGGCCCAAACTTGCCATCGGCTGGCGGATCAAGTAGCGCAAGAGAAATCAGCCGTTCCTGAATTTGAGCGGATAACAGCTTTTCGGCCGTAATCGCATTCATTAACAGCTTGTCACTCTTTCCCACAAAAGTTTCTAACTTCAAAACGCCTTGATCTTGAGGAAAGCGAACAGGGGTGCCGTCTGCATTAAGTAACTGACAGTGCCCCACAAAAATTAGCCAGGTGTTGCGCAGGGTACCTTCTGGTCCCGGAAAAGCAACTTGGTTGCCTTGCTCATCTTGACCAAAAGCAACTCGATAATGAATTTCTTGATATTTGCCGCAGCTTGCAACAGGCAACTGAGTCCCCGCTTCAAGCTGATATTTGAAAGTGTCAGGCAGGTTGATAGCAGGTTCAGCTTTGAGCTTGAGTGGAGTTCCGGCTGTAACTTTTAAGATATAGTTGCTCATAACAGATTCCCAGGCAAACAAAGTAGCAAAAAGATGGGTGCAAGACACGAGAATGTCTGTCTGAAACAATATACAGAAGAGTCTGTAGAGCGCTCGATTCGCAACAAAATCTTCATCTTTAAAGCCTTGCTGAATTGCTACTTTGCAGGGTTCTATAACAATCTCAAATAGGCAATGAATGGCTCACCTGTTTGGGGTATTTTTGCTCATAAATGCAGAAGAAATTTGGGATGCAAAACTTCAGTTTTGCATCCCAAATTTCTTCTGGTTTTTACCAATATCCTGGTTGTTTGCTCAACCTTCGTTGGGTTTGATGTGCTACTACATTGCTCTCATCCTTTTCCTATTGCTGTCTCGCTTTATAGGTGTAAAAGTCTCGAAATACGCCAATGGTCTCAAATTCATAGGTAGGAAGCAGGCTACTTACAGACAAATTAGTCTTATAGATACTCAGAATTAAGAAGTTTTGACGCTCTGTACTCTCAGAAATGAGTTGCTTAATTTCGTCCTGATTGTCTTCTAGCAGTTCAGCACACTGGGCTTGAAGCAGATCTTCCAGGAAGCTGGGTGCTTTGCTGCAGGCGTTCTCCTCTAGATATTCAGTCAACTGAGCGGTTGCGTAGTCATCATAGGCAGCTTGCCCAGGATTGGTCACTGCCATCGCGACTCCTACCCCGACTAGCGCCAACCCAACTATAGAAGCCCCGATTGTTATACCTTTCATGGGATCAAACTCTGATTCTCTCGCTAAGCCTAAGCGTTCTCTGGATTAAATGACAAGTAAATATAGGGATTGTGTTTCAGTTAAGTATCTAAGTGTTTGAATCAGGGGCGATCGCAGTGCTACAATAGGCAATGCAATACGCAGTGTGGCGAGCGTAGCCAAGTGGTTAAGGCAGTGGATTGTGGTTCCACCACTCGCGGGTTCGAGTCCCGTCGTTCGCCCTTTTAAGATTAGAAGTTCATAAGGAGTTTGGCGGCTAAAACCCCGGCTCCAGCGGCAAAGTTCGTCTGTGCAGACTTCGCCTACTCAAAGTTTTCTGGCTTGAGTCGGTAGGCTTTTTGTATCGCTGCAACTTTAGGCGGCAGGGCTTACTGAATTGTTGTTATAGCAAGATGAATCTACGGTTAGTCAGTCGATGAACTGTACTTTTATTTCGATCTGGTTTATCATCAGTCATCAAGCGACCAACACCGATTTATCAGCCGCCTCATCCTGGAAGTTTTGCCCATGACTCTCACCATGCTTAGTCCTAGCTTGTCTATTGAGCCGACTTATTCTGTTTTTGGTCGTCGTGCCCAACTGCCATTACCTTCGGACCAGCTTTGGCAAATTCAGAGTGGGGTCGTGCGAACGACGACCTGGATGGAAGATGGTTCTATGGTGACGCTGGGGCTTTGGAGTGCAGGGGATGTATTAGGTCGGCCGCTGTCGAACGCCAATCCGCATCAGGCAGAGTGCCTTACTGAAGTGACGGCAACGCTGTTGCCTCGTGAGGAATGGCACCGGGTCACAGATGCTCTGATCCGACATATCCGTCATTCTGAAGAGTTGCTCGAAATTTTGCATTGCCCACAGGTTGAGGCTTCTTTGCTGCGCGTGTTGAATTGGCTAGCGCAGCGGTTTGGGCAGGAAAGCAAATTTGGTCGGCGGATTGAGTTACGCCTGACCCACCAGGAGCTTGCTGAACTGATTGGCTCAACTCGCGTAACGGTGACTCGTTTGCTCAGCAGCTTTGAACGGCGAGGGCTAATTCAACGGCAGCAACGCCGAATTACGATTACTCAAGAGGGTGAACCCTTCTGGCATTACGAGATTTAGACCGAGTTTACGTGTTCGGAGCAAGCTTGCCTGTCCGCTTAGACGTTTGGTTTCTCAGACATTCGGTTTAGATGTAATACATGCCGCTGAGCCGCTGGCGAATTTCTCGCTGTTGGCACAGATCTCGCAGCGTATGGCGTTGTAGAACGGCTCTAGCGCTTTGTTCAGCTTCTTTCCACACATTGCGAACAATCACGCGATCGCAGTTAACCGTTTTTCCCTGAGCAGAGCGGCTGTTATCTTCCAAGCAGTTGAAGATTTCTAGTAGCGTAATTTGCCAGGGTTCACGCGCTAGCAGATAGCCACCTTTATTACCTCGCTGACTGCGAACGATTCCAGCATGACGGAGTGCAGCAAATACCTGTTCTAAATAGCGATCGGGAATCGATTGTTTGGCAGCAATGTGCTTGATTTGCAACGGTTCCCCTGGCTGTGGATGGCTAGCCATCTCTAGAAGGGCGATCAAAGCGTACTCAACTTTGGCGGACAGTTCCATAGAGTTAAATTTGATAGTTCTAAAACTGGGTTAGTCAATTAGGTCTGTACTTGAACCAACGGGAATCGTAAACAGGACGTAGAGAACTCCCGCCCCTAGCGTGATCACCACTAGGCTGAAGACAATCACCCAGCGGCTAAAAGGGCGATAGGTGTTGTGGTTGATCGCATCTAAAACAGCGAAATAGTGGCGGGTCGAAAGTAGGACGGTGAGTAGCCCGACGATGGCAAACACTAAGCCCAACTTCCAACCCTGACCTGTGCCCTGAATGCCTGGTGTGAGCAGGTTGCGTAGACGAGCGATGACGACTCCAAAGCCCATCAGGGCGATCGCCGTTCGCATCCACGCAAGATAAGTGCGCTCATTGGCTAGATGGTCTCGAACGCGCTGGTCTGAAATTGGCGCTGGAGTTTCCTTTGGAGGTGAGGTAGCAAGACTTTGATGTAAATCAATAAAGGTTTGCTGAAGCTCTGGAGGCATCTCCTGATAGAGCTGAATCAGTTGGTCAACACTCGCTGAAGCGTCTTGAGATGATTGAGTTTTAGCTGGTTGGGAATTGGCTTCTGACATTGGGAGAGTTTGGCGCGATTAGTGCAAAGGAATAAATAAGTCGGAGGGCAGCACTAGCGTCAGCAAGCCAGATGCCAATAGCGCAAACCCGACGAAGGGGGCGATCGCCTTTCCCCAGCGGGTCGTTTTCTCAAACAGCATGATGCCGGTGAGCGCTACCATCCAGGTCAGGTGCGCCACACCAACCCCAAACATCACCAGCATCAGTGCCCAACAGCAGCCCAGACAGTAGAGCCCGTGACGCAAACCTAGATTCCAGGCGGCTTTGAATCCGCGCTGGTAATGGTGAGTGAGGAAACTTACGGGATGGCGGCAAACGTTCATGCACTGTTCTTTAAGACTGCTGAACTGAAATGCGCCTGCGATCAGTAGAGTGCTTCCGGCGATCGCCCCAGGGTGCTGATGTAGCCAGTACCAGCGATCGAGCCAATGGTGAATTGCCCAGTCGCCAACTAAAAGAACGATGGCAAAGCCAAGCCAAATGGCAGCGTAGGCAGACAGAAAGACGGCGAGGAGCGATCGCGGCTGGGATTGCTTTTGGCTCACCTGCATGAATAGGGTGATCAGGGGCAAGCTGGTAGGTAGCATCATGGCGATCGTCATCACCAGCCACGCCAGCAAAAACACCAGAAACTTTTGTACAGTGGGCTGTGTGGTGGCGATCGCCGGATGAAATAAATGCTCATTTCCCGTTAGCGATGCCAGGATGATGAGACTCCAGGACACCAACACCATTGCCCAAACCAAGGTGATTCCGGGGTTGAGCGTCAGCACAGACTGGAGCAAAGGGCGAGATTGGGTGGATGTGTTGCTCACAGTTAGCTATGCTCAAAGCGAAACAGACCTTGAATGGCGTTGCGCCCGGTGTAGTTCCAGGTCAGGTTAAATTCCGGCAAATCAACCCGATGAACCGAAGCTTTCGCAATGTAGGCGGGAGAACCGGGGATTGTGCTAAAAATGCTGTCGATCATTTTGGTAGGGCTACCGTCTGGGCCGCGATATGGCTCCATTTCGCTCACCAGGACATCGCCAATTTTGATCGTGCCGCGTCCGTTCTCAATGTTGTATTCGATCGGAGCAACGCGGACATCTAGCACGTCGGACACCAGGCTAGCTACGTCAGCGATCGCCCCACCCAGTTCACCGTTAAACACTTTCTCTAAAAGCTGCTGCTGTTCTGGCGTACTGTTGCTGTCAATGTAAACGACTGCTTTCCAACCCCCTGCCAGCACATTGCCGGGAATGTAGACGATTTTCACGAGCGTCAGTCCCGACACATCCACGCCCTGAATCTTGCCCCGGTCGATGTGATAGGCAACAAAGCTGTCACAGTATCCACCATCCGGGTCATCCCCAATCCAACAGGGGCAGGGCGCTTTACAAGAACAGGCTTCTAGAATTTGCCCTTCTAGCTCGTAGATTTTTTCGGTTGCGATCGCGGTCGTCATGGTTCAATTCCTTCGACACTCAGCTTTGAACATTGAGCAAAAGAGAAAAGTAGCAAAGCTATATACCCGGGCTCTGCTACTGATAAATCAAGAGGGATTGCGATGGGCTGCCATTGCTTATGGGAATAGTCAATTGCGTCTCACTGCGAGATCGGAGCGCTTCAAAAGAGGCTGCTCTAGAGGGACGTGGCACAAAGGAAAGCGCTAACACCACAGAAAAACTGATGATGCAAAAGAGGGTAAGAATGAGTAGGTTGTGATTTCTCATAAAACTTCCTCCGTTGTTTAAGAGCTTGCTGTTTGATGAATGCTGTTGGCTATTGCAGAACGTCACCCCGAAGGCGTTGCTTGTAGGTGTCTAGGTCGGGCGCTGTAGCGATCGCCCCCTGTGTCACCATAAAATCAGCCGAACTCTTCAGTACTTCAGCAAAAGCTCCGGGTTGGTCAGCACTGCCCAGATACTCCGCCTTGGCTTGTTCTGAAGAATCTAGCCAGATCAGTTGTTCCATGACCGTCAGGCTCTCTTCGGGGGTGAGTCCCAGTTCGGGGGCGATCGCCTCTGCTACCGCTTCGGGGTCATCTCGGTAAAGCTTCACCGCTTCATCCAGCACGGCGACGTATTGCTTCACCACATCGGGATATTCATCAACAAACGCTTGCCGCACAATTCCCACATCTGCCGTCAACACACCCCGTTCAGCTAGATCCGCAGATGTGGTTAAAACTGTGCCGCCATCTTCAACCAGTCGAGATAGATGGGGTTGCCAAACATAACCTGCATTAACGTCCTGACGTTGCCATGCAGCAACTAGATCCTGCGGCTGCAAGTCCAAAATCGTGAGAGAGTCAGGGCTAATTTGCTCCAGTTCTAATAGCGACAGTAGTGAAAAGTGGGTGGTGGAGCCAAAGGGAACGCCGACCCTTTTGCCTGCCAGATCTGCGACGGATGTAATGTCTTGCCGGACTACCAGCGCTTCTGCTTTCCCGATTACATCGTGGATAAAATAAACCTCGTAGGGAAGCCCCTGAGCAATTCCCACGCCAACTCCAACGGAACCGATTAAGCCAAAGTCAATTCCGTCTGCGGCTACAGCGGTGTTAACATCTCGACCTGAATCAAAGCTGATGTATTCCACCTGCGAGTTTGGAAAAGCTTTTTCGGTCAAACCCAACGCTTTTGCTAACAGCTCCGCATTGGGGATCACCTGGTAGCCAATACGAATCGTTTCAGGCGCTTGGGCTGTAGTTTCGGGCGCAGCCGATTCTGTGGAACTGGCTTCTGAGGTAGGTTCAGGAGAATTTCCGGAGCAGCTAGACGCAATCAGGGGCAAACTTAGACCGACCAGTCCAAGCAATACATTCCGTCTTTTTAATCGCATAGTTTTAGTTTCAAGTTATTCAGTTGAAGTGAGTTAGGAATCGTGACCAATCCAGGACAACTGCGATCGCTGAATCCACCGCCTCTCTTCGCCAGGTGGGTTGTAGGGGTTTGGCATTGCTAAACCCCTACCGGGTACTGCATTTTGCTAGGTTCATTTTTTAGGAGGCGATCGCCGCTTCTCTGCCCGTTCGGAGGCGATCGCCCAAAATCCGCTCCAGCACCTTTGTCTTTAGTTCAGCAAAGGCAGCGCTTCCAGCATTGCGTGGGCGAGGTAGGGAAATTTCCTGGTTTACCAGTATCGAACCGTTCTCAATCACAATCACTCGATCTGCCAAATACACTGCTTCTTCAACATCGTGTGTGACTAGAACGGCAGTGAAATTTTGCTCCTGCCACAGCCTTTCGATCAACTGTTGCATCTCAATTCGAGTCAGGGCATCCAGAGCGCTCATCGGTTCGTCGAGCAGCAATAACCGGGGTTGAGTCACCAGCGCTCGGGCCAGCGCGACTCGTTGCCGCTGTCCGCCGGATAGAGCCGTTGTCCAATCTTGCGATCGCGATGCCAGCCCTACCTGTTGAAGTGCCCACAGTCCATGTTCTTTGCCATTGCGCTTTAGCCCCAGTGCAACATTGTCTAACACGCGCCGCCAAGGAAGCAGTCGTGAATCTTGAAACATAACTCTGGCATCGGAGTTAAAGCCTCTAAGCGGGTGTCCATCCAGCAGAACTTCTCCCTGGGTTGGCGTTTCCAGTCCTGCCAGCAGCCTCAACAAAGTGCTTTTGCCGCAGCCACTCCGCCCAACAATTGCCACAAATTCCCCTGGCACAACTTCCAGGTCAATATCGCGCAACACCTGAGCCGTGCCAAAAGACTTGCTCAGATTCCGAATGCTTAATTGAGTGCCAGCGGCATGAGCCACTGTAGTTGTCTTCCTGCTCATAAATTCCTCTGATTTAATAGCTTTTTTGATTGGTTTATCCGTGCTGACTGGGGTGCCAGGGCAGCCACCAGCGCTCCAAAATCCGTACGGCAACGTCTGCCAATTTGCCCAACAGTGCATACAGTAAAATGCTCAGCACCACGACATCGGTTTGCATGAACTCTCTCGCGTTCATTGCCATGTAGCCGATGCCAGAATTAGCGGCGATCGTTTCTGCCACGATCAGCGTTAGCCACATCAGACCTAGCGCATAGCGCAATCCGACCAGTACGTTGGGCAAAGCTCCGGGCAGAATGATTTGCCAAAACAGTTTGCGGCGGCTCAGTCCATAAACTCTCCCCATTTCAATCAGGTTGGGGTCAATGGAGCGAATGCCGTGGAAAGTGTTGATATAAATCGGGAAGAACACACCCAAGACAACCAAAAAAATTCGCGCCTGATCGCCAATGCCAAACCACAGAATCACCAGCGGAATCATCGCCAGGTGGGGAATGTTGCGGATCATCTGAAGTGAGCTATCAAGCAACCGTTCAGCGGTGACATTGATACCATTCAGCACGCCTAAGGCCAAGCCAATTCCGCCACCGATGATGAAGCCGATCATGGCTCGCCACAGGCTAATACCCACATTGCGAACGAGTTCACCGCTTTGCAGCAGGCGAATGGCCGCTTCTACGATCTGAGTGGGGGCAGGCAGAATGCGGGTGGTAATTATGCCTGCTTGTGCCAAAATTTGCCAGACTACGATCAGTCCGAAGGGCACCAGCCAGGGAGCAATCTGTTCCCAGGACAGCCACCGTGTCCAGGATGACCATGATTTTTGATGTGTTAACTGCATATCTAACTCGCCTTCTTATCTTGGTAGGTTGGGTGAAGCAAAGCGGAACCCAACAGGAGCGGAGATTGCGTTGGGTTTCGCTCTGCTCCACCCAACCTACGGATTTATAAGAAAACCAGATTTCCCTGAATTAGCTGGCGCTGCTTACGAGCGCTTGAGTGGGTTGCAAGCTTGCAATCAGTTCATTCAGAGAAATCTGGAGTCGCTGTTCAACCTCTTCAGCAAACTGAAATCCACCGTCGGGCAGTCGCTGGATTTGGCTATCGACGATGTAAACGCCCGCAAAAATGTGTCGTGCCCCCAGGGTAGAGAGGACGGGTTTAAGGGCGTAGTCAATCGACAGTAAATGGGCGATCGTGCCACCTGTGGCGATCGGCAAAATCGGCTTACCCACCAGTGCATTTTGCGGCAGCAGATCCAGGAATGCTTTTAAAACGCCTGTGTATGCAGCTTTATAAACGGGAGTGGAAATAATGATGGCGCTAGCTTGCTCAACCAGGGCGATCGCCTCCTTCACAGCAGGGTCGTCAAACTGGGCAAACAGCAGCGCTTCGGCGGGCAAATCTCGCACTGAAAATAAAGTGGTGGATACCCTTTCTGCCTCTAGGTGTTGTTTGGCATACTCCAGCACAGAATAGGTACGAGAGGGGTGGGAAGGGCTTCCGGCGATCGCTAAAACTGACATCTGTAATACTCCAAAATGAACTAACTAGCAGCAGTGGGAATTCGGTCGTTTGCCATAATTTCCCCGATGGGGCTGAGATAGCGACTGGGAGCAATGACCGATGGTATTTTGGCGATCGGCAGTTTCGGGAACAGCAGTTCTGCTACTCGGTAAGCCTCTTCCAAATGGGGATAACCAGAGAAGATAAAGGTGTCGATGCCCAGGTCGGCGTATTCCTGCATTCGAGCGGCAACTGTGTCGGCATCGCCTACCAGTGCAGTTCCGGCTCCACCGCGCACCAGACCAACTCCGGCCCAAAGGTTGGGACTAATCTCCAGCGCATCACGGCTACCGTTATGAAGCTGCATCATGCGCCGCTGTCCTTCTGAGTCGGACCGATCTAACGCAGCTTGAGCAGCAGCGATCGTGCTGTCATCCAAATGCTTGATCAAATCATTCGCAGCGTCCCAGGCTTCGGAGGTGGTTTCGCGCACGATCACATGCAGGCGAATGCCAAACCGAATCGTTCTACCTTGCTCTGCGGCAAGCTGTCGGACTTCGGCAATTTTTTCTGCCACTTGAGCCGGAGGTTCACCCCAGGTTAGATACAAATCGACGTGCTTAGCCGCGACTTGCTTTGCCGCAGGCGATGATCCGCCAAAGTAGAGCGGCGGATAAGGAGACTGCACCGGCGGAAACATCAGCTTGCCGCCTTTGATATCGAGGTACTGTCCTTTGAAGTCCACTGCTTCACCGCCCATGACCTCGCGCCAGACGGAGAGAAATTCGTCGGTTAGCTGATAGCGATCGCTATGGCTCAGGTGCAGTCCATCCCCCGCCAACTCTACCGGGTCGCCGCCCGTCACCACATTCACCATTAGCCGCCCGCCTGACATCCGGTCAAAGGTAGCTGCCATTCGCGCTGACATTCCAGGAGAAGAAAGCCCAGGACGAATTGCGACTAAGAACTTCATCCGCTTTGTCACCGGAATTAGCGATGCCGCCGTAATCCAAGCATCTTCACAGGAACGCCCCGTCGGCAACAGCGCCCCGACAAACCCTAATTGGTCGATCGCCCCGGCAAGCTGCTGCAAGTATTCCGGCGTGATCGCTCTACCGCCGACTGAGGTGCCCAGATAGCGCCCTTCACCATGAGTGGGAATAAACCAAAGTACATCCATTGCGTCCATGCTCCTTCTATAACTTCGCGTCTTGAACGTTGATCTTTTCGGGGATCAAGCCCAGTTCGTGGAAGGTGTCGGCAATCTCCTGCTGGTCGGCGATCACCTCATCCGTGATCGGTTCTGCACCGTATTTGCGCCGCTGTACCACTTTTTCGAGCGTTGGCACTTCAATGCCTAATTCAGGCGAAAGCAGTTCTGCCAATTCGGTTGGATTTTCAACTGACCACTGATCGACTGCTTGAATTTCAGCCAGTAACGCCTCGACCACCTCTGGATTTTGGGAAGCAAAGTCACGCGATCCCAGGTAAAACTCTCGATTGGCAACTAACCCTTCACCATCGCGCAGCACCTTTGCCCCGATCGCATCTTCAGCGGCTGCAAAGAAAGGGTCCCAAATTACCCAGGCATCCACGCTGCCCTGCTCGAATGCGGCTCTGGCATCAGCAGGCGGTAAAAACACCACCTCAATGTCGCTCAACTGCAAGCCTGCATCCTCGATCGCCTTAACCAGCAGGTAGTGGACGTTAGATCCCTTATTCAGCACCACCCGCTTACCGCGCAGATCAGCCACCGACTGAATCTGGGAGTCCTTTGGAATCAAAATCGCTTCACTAGCGGGGCTAGCAGGTTCATTGCCGATGTAGACCAGGGGCGCACCCGCAGCCTGAGCAAAAATCGGCGGAGCTTCCCCGGTGTGACCAAACACAATGCTGCCGACATTCAGCGCTTCCAAAAGCTGTGGACCTGCCGGAAACTCAGTCCACTGCACCGCAAAGCCAAGCGGTTGCAGCCGTTCTTCTAACCCACCTCTGGCTTTGAGAATGTTGAGTGTGCCAAATTTCTGGTAGCCAATGTTGATCGTTTGAGTCGCTGTTGAGGATGTGCCAGGGCTAGTCCCCTCGCTGCTAGGAGCTTCGCTAGGGCTGCAAGCTGCCAAACTCAGGCTCAGCCCTAATCCCAAAGCAAACAAGATGGAGAAAAGGCGCTGCGATCGCCTTCCCCAAAAACTCAAAATCGACTCAATCCAACGAAATCCACCCATCGAACGCCCTAACCCTGTCATTTCCTTATTCCTCGTGCTTTATCCCTTGCGCTGTTTAGGAGCTTGAATTGTTGCGCGGCTCAGGCACGCAACAATTCAAGCAGGAGGTTTTTGCCAAATCACGTCCTGCACCTTTACCTGCTTGGGAATCAGCTCCAGTTCAAAAAAGGTGTCGGCAATTTTCTGCTGTTCTGCGACCATGTCGCCGTTAATTGGCTCAAAGCTGTAGTTGCGTCTGGCGTTGACCACATCCAAAATGGGCGCTTCGATGCCCAGAATGGGGGACAAAATGCCGACCACTTCATCTGGGTTTGCCTCTGCCCACTCTGCTACGGATTGCGTTTCAGCGGCGATCGCCTCAATCACGTCAGCATTCTCAGCCGCGAAGGAATTTGTGGCTAAGTAGAAATCTCGATTTGCTGCTAGCCCCTCACTATCCCGAATCACCCGTGCGTCAACCTGCTCTTGAGCCGCTGCATAGAAAGGGTCCCAAATCACCCAGCCGTCAATGCTCTTTTGCTCAAACGCAGCCCGCGCATCTGCCGGAGCCAGGTTAATCGCCTCCACATCGCTCCATTGCAGCCCCCTTTCCTCCAAAATGACCGCTAGCAAGTAATTCGCGCTCGATCCGCGGGTGTAGGCAATCCTTTTGCCGCGTAAATCTTCGACAGACTGCACCGGCGAATCCGCAGGCACTAACAGGGCAGAGCTGCGATCTTTGGGGGTACTGCCGCCCACGTAAACCAGAGGAGCATCTGCCGCTTGAGCAAATACGGGCGGCGCATCACCCGTCCGGGCCACATCAATGCTGCCGACGTTGAGCGCTTCTAGCATCGGCGGCCCAGCCTGAAACTCTGTCCACTCAACGGTTGCGTTCAATTCCTGCAAGCGTTTCTCTAATCCACCCCTGGCTTTGACCAGCGTGAAGGGGTCAAACTTTTGGTGCCCAATTCTCACCACTCGGCTCTCGGCAGGTGCAGATGGAGAAGCTGCTGAGTCACCAGAAACGGTTGCTGGGCTACAGGACGCAACCACCAGGCTCAAACCCAGCCCCAGCACAAACAGCAGTGACACCATTCGGTGCCGCCAAACTTGCCGAAAGCGCCTTAGTCCTGTGAAAACCGAAATTCCTGAATTGCTCATAACCCTCTTTCTACAAGTGCGATCGCCCTAAAGCGACTGGCTGGAAGACCATTCATCCTCATGCAAAATACGGTAAGTCGATCGCATTACTGTATTTAATCAGATTAAGGAGGAATATTGCACAGTTAACTTGAGAAAGCAAGCTTCTTTCGTATTCTTTTCTCAGCAAGCGTTCCAGCCTACGACTTGAAGTAGACCAAAATTTTCATGACCGATCTTGCTTTTTGAGCAGTCCTGTGGGAAGCTTCTAATCAATCAAATAATCTACGGTAAATACGTCGGTATATCGTAAATTTTTGATTAAAGGTACAGGTTCATACCTTGCCCGTGCAGCTCCTAACTCTTCTCAGTGAACGGATTGTGATTCTCCTCTGCTGAATCCAACACAGCCTACCGGGATTTGTAGATTGGCAGGAGTTTGCACAATCCGTTGACTGATTTCTCGATTTGAGTTGGGAATGGCACCAGGAAACTTTTTGAGAGAGCGGTAGAGGAACAATGGGCGAACCAAAGCGAGTAAGTGACGAGTTGAGCATTGCGGGGCAGGTGACTCCTGAACAGCTTCAGCAGGCAGCAGCAGAAGGGTTCAAATCAGTGTTAAATTTGCGATCGCCTGATGAGGCAGGCGTTTTGAGCGACGAGCAGCAGCAGGCTGAGGCAGCAGGGTTGGCGTACAGCAACGTTCCATTGAGCAATTCCAATCTCAGCAACGGTCAGGTTTCAGAAGCGTTAGAGGCACTGGAAGGTTTGCCAAAGCCCGTTTTGATTCACTGTGGGGCGGGAGCAAGGGCAGGGGCGATCGCCCTAATTGCCAAAGCCACTCAGGAAAACCTATCGCCAGAAGAGCTGACCGAACAGGCAGAACAGCTTGGTCTTGAGCCAGACCAGCCACACCTGAAGCAATTTATCGAAACCCATCACCCCCCTGAAGCGTGAGCAACTCAGTTGCCAGGAGTCGTGCCTGTTGACGAATCTCACGCACATAGCAACGGTTTGAGGCTGTCGTGAGTAAGAGTTGAACCGAGATACCTGCATCGTCTCAAGGGAATGGGCGATCGCATCTCCCACTCAAGAACAGGTGGAAGTCTCGGATATCGTACCAGAAATGAATCGCTTTTGTATTTCAATTCAATTGGAATACAGTTAAAATTCAGACGTGATTTGCCAAATTTCCTTTGAGATGCAAAAATTCCGCTTCTTAAAGGAATCGGGGATTTTGGAGAATGTTTGCACTCGCTGCCAAGCTCCAGCTTGGTAATGCAGTTGAGGTAGCTCTAGCTTCCCCTTGGCGATCGCTAAAGGGACTTATTCAGCAACTCTGCGCGATCGCCGAACAGTCGTGCTAAATCGTTAAGCCGTGATGCCGTTGAGTCGTAGGGGCGAAGCGTTCGGCAAGTAATCACTTGAAAATACCAAGAGTCATTACCCGAATGCTTCGCCCCTACTTCTGGTGTGCCACGCCCCAGGCAAGGCTTTTAAAAAACTTGAAGGGGGAGTGAGACAACGACTACACTCCCCCTTCAAGCATTTGGAACTAGAAAATTTAGAACTTTAACCAACCACACTAGGTTCTGAAACGGTTTCAGGCGCTTTGTAGCCATAGAAGTTAATGCAGTAATCGGTGATCCGGACTCCCGTTTCCTGCTCAATTTGGCGCAGCAAATCCTCGGGAAGCTGGACATGAACGTCCATGATTTGATTGGTATCAAGGCAGTTGATGTGGCTGTGGGGATCGCTCACATTGCCGTAAAGGCGTCCGTCCGATCGCTCAATACATTCGATAATATTTTGCCCAGACAAAGCTTCCAGGTTTTGATAAACAGACGTATGACCGATCGCTTTACCCTGCTGATTGAGGCGATCGTAAATTTCGCGGGCTGACAGGTGTTCCTTTGCCTGCCAAAGTAACTCTAAAATAAAGCGACGTTGTTTGCTCAGACGCATTCCTAATGCCTGACAGCGGTCAATCGCATCTTCTAGAGATTTAATGGGTTTTCTTGTAGCGACTTCATTTTGCATATCACGTACCATCAACCTCATCCAACAGGTTAGTCACCCAGTTTATTAGTTCCCACTTCACCCGATCTCAAGTGAAGATGAAACTTTAGCCTCTATTTAGCTAGACGCACCAAAGGTTATTGTTCGTTTACTAATAAAAAGTTCAAGCAGAATAGGCAAATCGCCCTAAAGCAAGACTAGAAATCCTAAAAATGTATTAGAGCTCAAATCAAACTCACTACCACTTTAACTTAGATAAGCTATAAATGCCTACTAAAGTCAAGGAATTGAAAGTCAGGAATTGAGCGACTGTAATCTTTTCTAGGTAAAGTATCCAGAGGATGTCCTCTGTTGAACTACGCCATGACGACTACACTTCATCTTAATTCTGACCATATTCACAGCCTTGACCTGTCGCCTGCTCAGATGGTGATTCAGGCATGGCAAGAGGAAGGAGCGATCGCCAACCACGAACAACAGCTTCAGTTTGAAATTGATTATCCCCGTGACCCAACCGATCCAAGAGAGCTTTCTGAAATTCCGGAGATTCGCCTTTGGTTTGTGCGGCTAGATGCTCAATATCCCTGGCTACCATTCTTGTTGAATTGGGAAAAAGAATTAGCGCTTTATGCTGCAATGCTGGTGCCACATCAGTTCAGCCCCACAGAAGGAATTCAGTACAACCCGGAAGCGCTAGAAATTTTTGTCATGCACAAAATTTTTGTGTTGACCCACTGGATGCAAGAGCAAGGAATCAACAGCCGCACCAAGATCAAGTTCATGATCAAGATGTTGGGGTATGAGTTGGAGGATGATCTTTTTGATTTAATCCGATTCTGAAGGACTAGAGACTTGGGGGCTGAGGGTTAGAAGAGGACTGTAAAATCCAGGTAACGGCGGCGGGCAAGTCTGGGGCAATGTAGTCAGGTTTGGTGGCGTGTTGGTAGGTATTGTTGAGGACACGATCGCCATACCCCGTTTGGACCAAGATTCCAGTACAGGCTGCATTGTGCGCCAAATCGATATCAGTTGCCTTGTCCCCCACCATAAAGCTGGTACTCAGATCTAGGTCGTGCTCCCAAGCGGCGGCAACTAACATACCCGTATTGGGTTTGCGCCAGGTTGACCAGCGGGCAAATTCAGGATTGATTCCGCCTTCTGGTGGGCTAAGGTAGGGGCAATAGTAAAGCGCATTCAGTCTTGCGCCTGCTTCAGCTCTCAGTAAATTGCAAAGCCGCTGGTGTAACGCCTGGACATGGCTATCAGGATAGTAGCCTCGTGCTGGTCCAGACTGGTTAGACACCAGACAGCAAAATAGTCCTCGGTCATTGAGCAGCCGCACTGCCTGAGCCGCTCCGGGAACTAGATGCAGATCCTCAACGCGACGGATGTAGCCTGCTTCCAGATTCAGCACCCCGTCCCGGTCGAGAAATACGGCAGTTCTACCCATACCCCTTTCCCTAATTTGCGGCTACCCTCCCCAAACCTGCTTCAGCACAGTTTGAGGATCAATATCAGCAATATTTCCCGTTGGGGACTTGATTCCCACGAACTTGTCGCTTGCGGGCAGTAACTTAGCGGGATCAGTTGGGCCAAATAGGGCCAGAGTGTAAACCTTAAGTGCCACCGCCAGGTGCATAGGGGCACTGTCTGTACACAGCAGCAGATTTGCTCCAGCGATGATGGCAGCGAGTTTGCCCACATCTCCAGGTGTGGTGACTTTTAGATTGGGGCAGGCTTTGGTTAATGCTGCAACAAATTCCTGATCTTCTGGTCCCTGCACTACTACAAGCGGTAGGTCAGGCTGTCGCTGCTGAAAATCCTGAACAATTTGCTTCCATTTCTCGACCGGATAAATTTTGTCAATGCCTTTAGCCTGTGCCAGTTCACTAGAACCGCCATGAATCAGCACGTAGCCGCTACCCGGAATTCCCAATCGCTTTTGCTCGGCTTCAGCCCACCCTAGATCCCGCTTGGGAATGCTAATCGACAACTCAGGGCAAGGAGTATTGATTCCCAGACCTTGCAGCAGGTCATGATACATGTGAGCAGCGTACTGCTCAGACTTGAGGGGAACCGTATTTGTGAGAAAAATTTGCCCCCCTGCATTGCCTTTGTAGCCAACTCGCATAGCGGTGCCAGTCAACCAAAGGAGGAAACCAACGCCCCATCGCTGCCCCAAGGAGAGCGCAATGTCGTAGTAGCGATCGCGAATTACGCCCAGCAAGTTTGCCCAATCCGCCGGACTGTTGCGGTCTTTGAAGTCGAATAGGATGATTTCATCCGCCGACTTGCACACCCGGTAGGCACTTTTTGCCCTTGGTTCTACGACCACATCGATTTGAGCATCAGGATAGGTTCGCTTCAGGTCATCCAGAGTTGGAAAGAACAGAATTTGATCACCAATCCCACCAGGGACAAGAGCCACTATTCGCATAATATTTTGTTACGCATATTCGCACCCCTATTTTAAGGGAACATAGACTCGGTGAAATGCCTAATTAGAACACACTGTGAGAAAGTTAGTCTCGTGATTTAGATAGAGGGACATCGTGTATCTATTAATTCCAGCAGCAGGAGTCGGTCGGCGGATGGGGAGCAACCGCAACAAATTGCTCATGCCACTCCTGGATAAACCCCTGCTTGCCTGGACGCTCCTGGCAGCCAAAGCTGCACCCAGCATCCATTGGATCGGCATTGTCGGACAGCCTCAGGACTGGCAGGACTTCAAGGAAATTGTGACAGATTTAGCTTTAACGAAGTCAGTCCGCTTTATTCAAGGCGGATCAACTCGGCAAGAGTCCGTTTATCGCGGTTTACGGGCACTACCTGCGGTTGCAGAACATGTGCTAATTCATGATGGGGCACGCTGTCTAGCAACTCCTGACCTGCTAGATCGCTGCTCTGAAGCCGTGTTGACCTATCCAGGACTGGTTGCAGCAGTGCCCGTGAAAGACACAATCAAGGTTGTCGATGAAACCAAGGCGATCGCTGGCACCCTAGACCGCAGCAAACTCTGGGCAGCCCAAACGCCCCAAGGCTTTAGCGTTGAACAATTGCTCCACTGTCACGCTGAAGGGCAACGACAGAGCATAGAGGTAACCGACGATGCAGCTCTATTCGAGCATTTTGGTTTGTCTGTTCAAATCGTAGAGGGCGAAGAAACCAATCTGAAAATTACAACCCCAGCGGATTTGGCGATCGCTGAATTCATCCTACGTCAGCGATTGAGCAGCCAGAGATAAGGTTACTTAGGAATGGGGCGATCGCTCTTTCACCGTTACCATTAGCTATGCCGACATTGCTTCAGAACGCACAGTCGGTCGATCTGCATGAGTCGGAACGCGAAGCAAACTTCCTGCTAAAGTCACAACTGCTATAGTTTCGCCTAGCATGTCAAAGAACTTAAGACTATAACCTGGTTCAATCCCCTCAATATCATGGCGGTCAACAACTACGCCAATATCACCTGCTCGCAAATTTTCTTCAGGGATATCCTGCAAAAGCACTACATCCGTATACAGTTCAAAGTCCATATCGCCTTCTTCATTCTGGAATTAGTGTGATCAAACGTGGAAAGTTCAGATGATAGTTTCGTACGTCTGTTTCTAACTGCTTCCAATTATCAATGCTGTAGCCGAACTGGATTAAAAGGCGAGCATTGTCATCACCCCGCCGATGGTTAGTATTTAGCAAATATCCAGTCAATTTTTCTGGCTCAATGACTGCATATTCACGATTTGGCAGTCTCACTGTGTCAAATTTTAATTGGTAGAAGTATAAACTTAAACTTATAATTTCTAAAAGTATCAAATGTCAACCGAGTAAGCCACGCATTTATTCCTATCTTCGCTGTTGGAACCGCATATTCAATTTCATTTTGCTCCCCTAGATAAATCAATTGCAAAACGATTGTGAAGTACGAAGAAGTGAGCGATCGCAATACTTCTCCTCTATTCAACACAATTAATTCATCCGATCTCCACTTCCTACAAACGCCTTACTTTCTTAAAATAAATCTTTTTAGAAAATCGCCCCTGTGAGTACCAGACAGTAACACTATCGCCCTGCTCTAGAGTGCGATATAGCTTCTTGCTGACTGGAGCAACGATAACTTCTTCATTTAACTTGATGTGCAGAATGCACTTTTCAGGCAGTTGAATTTCATCTGGAATATCGTAAACAGTTGAATTGAAGCCCTCGTGATTACGAACAACCCTTTTGTTAACAATCTTTGTACGAGAAGGTATATATTCCTTCTCTGTGAGAATTCCACGCTCATTCTTTACTCGGCTAAATAGATCAAGAACTTTATAACCAAACTGGTGTCCAAACCAAATCAAGACTACTAAAGTAAACAAAACTATCAGAATAGCGGTGCCTACAATACCTACAAAAGCGATGCTCTCCACAACTGCTCTCCTATGTAAAATGGCTCGTACCTTTTGCTTTGACTCAGTTGGATTAGATGTAGTGTTACAACAAGCTTAAGGTGTTAGGTTCCGCTCTGCTCCACCCAACGCTTTAGATTTGCCGCACTAAGTGGGAAGACATAATTGCTTGTAAGAAGCGGGCGGAGCGTCTTGGCGATCGCCTACGGGAGTTAAGGGAAGATCTTGAAGATCTGTAGGAGTATCAGTGAGCGGATGAGGGAGGGGAAAGTTTGCGGAAATATTGCGATCGCTTCGGAATCTACTTAAAGCGATAGTCGAGAGCAAGGTTACGAGGAGTCTGAGATGAGTGTGGGATTAGGTGAACAGCAGGCAGTAGTTCAAGGTGATTCAGCTAATCGGGGAATGAAGATTGGTTTGACGCGCACCCTGACATGTTTGATGGCTGTGGTGGCGATCGCCTGTCAGGCTCCTCCTTCATCCACTGTTGAAGCTGCAAACAATCTGACTCCAGCAGATGCGATCGCCCAATCCAGCGAGTCACCTACTGAAACTGAATCCAACAATTCCACCGTTTATGAAAGCGATCGCCTTGGCTTTAGCTTCGATGTCCCTGATGGTTTCACAGTAGATAACTCCTTGGAAAGCGCTGAGATTGAAGGGGAATATGACTTTCGTGGGCAGGTAGAGATTTGGTCAGATGCAGACTATGCAGACGTTCAAGCAGGAGCCTATGAGGGCGGCACAGAATATCCTCCCAACGTCAGCATTACGGTTTACAACCATCCCGAACAATCACTGCAAGCTTGGGTAGAGGGTCACAATCGGTTCGTGATGATTGGGGAATACAGTGCAGTGACGGTAGCAGGGCAGGAGGCGATCGCCTTTGACTCTGAGGGGCTGTATCGCAGCAAAAATATCGTATTCTCCAGCCCTAATGGTGAGGATATTGTCGTTATCTCTTATGCTGAGGGCGGCGAAGGATACGAACAGGCATTTCAAGGAATCATTTCGACCTTTGAATTCACTAATTTAGGTCAGTAAGTAGCACGATAATTGAAAAGTTTAATCTGTTGCCCAAATGCGTCTAGGGGCGTAGCATTCGGCAGATAAACCTGGAATTAAATTGAGAATTTTTGCCCGAATGCTACGCCACTACAGAAGATGTGCGCTATTCTTCAAACTCGTAAATGATTTTGAATGATTTTGGGCTGCTATAGTGTTTTCCTATTGGGAATGCTGGTCATAATTCAAATTGATAAGTATATTTGTACTTAACTTCCTAACCCTGCCTGCGAGTGTTTATTAAGCGCGTCGAACTTTCCCACTTCAAGTCCTTTGGCGGCACGACGCAGGTTCCTTTGCTGCCGGGGTTTACCGTGATTTCGGGTCCCAATGGGTCGGGCAAGTCCAACATTCTAGATGCGCTGCTGTTTTGCCTGGGTCTATCCAGTTCAAAAGGAATGCGGGCAGAGCGATTGCCCGATCTCGTCAACCAAAATCAGGTCAGCCGCGGACGGGCAACGGTAGAAGCCAGCGTCACGGTGACTTTTGCAATTGAGCCAGAAGATCTGGAAGGTCTAGACGAAGAGGATCTCCAGGGGCTAGTCGCTCAGGTCAATGGCACGAACGCCTCCAACAGCAAGAATGGTACTGCCAAAAATGGTTCAGCCCGCAAAAACGGTTCGGTGAACGGCGCTGACGGTGCAGATGCCGTCGGGAATGGAAACGGAGCAAACGGCAACGGCACCCCAAATGGGCATTCGGACGGCGCAGAAACCTTGCAGCTTGTTTCCGGTTTGGCGTTGTTTAGCGAATGGAACGTGACGCGAAAACTGCGGGTAACGCAGCAGGGAACCTATACGTCTAACTATTTCATCAACAGTCAACCCTGTACCCTGACAGAACTGCACGAGCAGCTTCACAAATTTCATATCTACCCGGAAGGCTATAACGTCGTGCTTCAGGGAGACGTAACCAGTATTATTTCGATGAATCCGCGTGAACGGCGGGAGATCATCGACGAACTGGCAGGTGTGGCATCGTTTGATCGCAAGATCGGTCAGGCAAAGGAAAAGCTAAATGCTGTCAAGGAGCGTGAGGAAAAGTTTCGGATTGTCGAGAAAGAACTGATTGCCCAGCGCGATCGCCTCTCCCAAGACCGGATCAAAGCCGAAAAATATCAGCGACTCAAAGCCGAACTCCAAACCAAAACCCAGTGGGAAGCGGTGCTGGCATGGCGAGGTCAGCAGCGGCAGGTGCAGCAGTTGACCGAGCAAATTGAGGCAGGCGATCGCACTTCCAGCGACCTGACTACCCAGCTTGCAACCCTTGCAACTGAAATTCAGCAATCCACCGCAGAATTAGACTCCCTTAACGCTCGTGTTAAAGCACTCGGCGAAGATGAACAGCTTGTGCTCCAGTCCACTCAGGCAAGCCGTGAGGCGGAACTGCGCCAGCTTCAGCGTCAGGAGCAGGAATTGGTCAATGCCAGCCGTGACCTGTCAACAAATTTGGCTCGAACCCAGCGAGAAATTCAGGAACATGTCCAAACCCTGAACAAGCTTTCTCAGGAAAAGCATGAGGTGGAGACGCGATCGATCGCTGCTCTAATTCAGGGGCGGGATCAAGCACAACAGACATTAGACGAGAGCCGTGAAGCTGCTAGTGCGATCGCTACTGCCTCTGAAGCCTGGGTGCAAGAGCAAACCACCCTGCGCCACCAGATCGACACACTGCTCAAAACGATTGAGCCGCAGCGCACTGAACAAGCAATGCTGCAAGAACGGGTAACGCAGCTTCGCCAAAAAATTCAAGAACAGACCGAGGGGTTGGAGGCGATCGCTCAGGAAATTGCCACAAAGCAAGAGCAGTACGCCCAGGCAAAAGAATCCCAAAATCTGGCCAAAATTCACCTGGAAACTCTGCAAAGGCTGATGACTGCTGCTGAAGAGGAATTACAAACCCAGCAGGACACCCAGAGCCGCCTGATGCAAGAGCAGCGCGACAAGCAGCGGCAGCTTGACAAGTTAGAAGCGCAAACCCAGGCACTTCAAGAGGCACAAGGCACCAATGCCACCCAGATTCTGATGCAAGCGGGATTGCCCGGTGTCTGTGGTCTGGTTGCTCAGTTAGGACGGGTCGATCCCCAGTACCAGCTTGCGCTAGAAATTGCGGCAGGTGGGCGATTAGGCTGTCTGGTGGTTGAAGATGACGGCGTAGCCGCCGCTGGAATTCAACTGTTAAAGCAACGGCGAGGTGGACGGGCAACCTTTCTGCCGCTCAACAAGATTCGCGGCTCACAAAATTCTGCAATCCCTACCTGGAATCGCCCAGAGGGCTTCATTGACTATGCTGCCAACCTAATCGACTGCGACAATCGCTATCGAGACATTTTCGCCTATGTGTTTGGCAATACGGTTGTGTTTTCCTCCATGAGTCAGGCACGGCGACATCTAGGGCAATATCGCATCGTCACCCTGGAAGGAGAACTGCTGGAAACTAGTGGCGCAATGACGGGTGGCAGTGTCTCGACCCGTCAAGGTTCTCTCCGTTTTGGCACCGTTCAGTCCGGCGAATCCGCAGAGGCGATCGCCCTGCGCGAACGACTTCAGGTGATCGAGCAAATTCTTAAGCGCTGTCAGAACGCGATCGCCCAAGCAGTGACCGCAGTGAAAGAGCGATCGCAGGCACTCACAGAGGGTCGCCAGCAGCAGCGAGAACTCCAGCTTCAGACCGAGCAGCTTCAGACGCAAATCAATAGCCTGGTTGCCCAGGAAGCCCAGATTCGTACCCAGCTTTCCCAAAATACCCAAGAGCTTGCCACCGCTCAGACTCGCCTGCAAACGCTAGAGCAAGACCTTCCTATTCAAGAAGCAGACCTTGGGCAACAGCGTCGTGTGCTGTCCAATTTGGAGCAATCTCAAACCCACAGCGAATGGCAGCAAATTCAAACTACTATCCGCACCCAAGAAACTCACCTCAACGAGCAACAGCTTGCCCTACGGACGGCAGAACAGCGCTTGCAAGACCTGGAAACTCAAAGCCAGCGCCTCCAAGAAAAAATTAGCCAATCCCAGCAGCGGGTGCAGGAATATCGCACTCAGCAAACGACTCAGCTTAACCAGCAGTCTGCCCTTAACACCCAGTCTTCTGCCCTAACGGAGCAAATCGCCCAAACCCAAGCGGCTCTGGCCGCCCTAGAGCAAACTCTTTCTGCCGAAAAGCAAGAGCGCGATCGCGTCGAACGCCAACTGCGCGATCGCCAAACCCTTCAGCAGCAGCGAGAATGGGAACTGCGAAAGCTCCAGGAAACTCAGCAAGCCCGACGCGAGGAATTAGTCACGCTCCAGGGTCAGCTAGAAGCACAGCAGGCAGAATTGCCCGATCCCCTACCAGAAGTGCCTGAAGAGTTAGGCTTGGAGGAATTGCAGCAGGGGTTGCGATCGCTGCAAAAACGCCTTCAGGCAATGGAACCCGTCAACATGCTGGCCCTCGAAGAACACGAGCGCACCCAAGCTCGCCTCGACGAACTCAGCCAAAAATTGTCCACCTTAGAAGAAGAAAGAACCGAATTACTCCTGCGAATCGAAAACTTCACTACGCTGCGCCAACGCGCTTTCAAAGAAGCCTTTGATGCAGTTAACCAAAACTTTCAGGCAATTTTTGCCGAACTTTCTGACGGCGACGGCTACCTTCAACTTGACGATCCTCAAGACCCATTTGCCAGTGGGTTGAACCTGGTTGCCCACCCTAAAGGTAAGCCAGTTCGTCGTTTAGCTTCCATGTCCGGGGGTGAAAAATCGCTCACTGCTCTCAGTTTCATCTTTGCCCTCCAGCGCTATCGCCCCTCCCCTTTCTACGCCTTTGACGAGGTAGATATGTTTTTGGATGGGGCAAATGTGGAGCGATTAGCTAGAATGATTAAGCATCAGGCACAGCAAGCGCAGTTTATTGTAGTGAGTCTCCGTCGCCCTATGATCGAGTCCGCCGAGCGTACAATTGGCGTAACTCAGGCAAGAGGAGCTTATACTCAGGTTCTAGGGATAAACCTGCAAGGTGCGCCCGTTTGATTTCACTAATACGGATTTCACCCATACGGATATTTCATCTGTACCTGTACTATTGTTGATATCTCAGCAAGATTCGAGATCAGGACTCGAAAATGACATCTGAACAACTCTGTCAACGTTCCGACCTTTTAGGCACTCAAGTCATTACCCGCAGCACGGGTAAGCGCTTGGGGGTAATCAGTCAGCTTTGGGTGGATATCGATCGCCGAGAGGTCGTCGCCCTCGGCTTAAGAGAAAGTATGCTGTCTGGGGTGCTGTCCAGTACGCAGCAAATGATGCTCCTTGACAGCATTCGTCAAATTGGCGATGTCATTCTGGTTGATGATGAAACCGTTCTAGAAGATGCATTCAACGCAGAAGCCTACAGTGCTCTGATTAACAGCGAAGTTATCACTGAAACGGGCGAGCTTCTAGGCAAAGTTCGAGGTTTCAAGTTCAACACCTACGACGGCAGAGTTGTCTCTCTGATCATTGCGTCTATCGGTCTTCCCATGATTCCCGATCAGGTGATTAGCACCTACGAGCTGTCGATTGACGAGGTCGTCAGTAGTGGTCCCGATCGCCTCATCGTGTTTGAGGGTGCTGAAGAAAAAATGAACCAGCTCACGGTGGGTGTCCTAGAGCGTCTGGGTATTGGCAAACCGCCCTGGGATCGAGACGAGGATGAAGACTACTACGTCATGCCAACCTCCGCCTCCAACCAGCTAGGAACAGGAGCACGTACCTCTGCTGCCCCTTCAGTCCGGCTAGAAGCTCCGATTGCCCGTGAAACCTGGGACGATGACAACTGGAGCGAAGCTCAGCCCGCTGCCCGTCAATTGCGTGAACCGCTGCGTCAGCGTCAGCCTGAACCTGCTTACTACGACGACGATGTAGAAGAGGATAACTGGGGTGGACAGACAGAAGAAGAGTACACCGAGGCAGTTTACATCGAGCAGCCTACCTACCGCGAACCTAAACGTCTAGAGCAGCAATACGACGAAGTTCTAGAAGATGCGTGGGCAGACGATGAAAATCCCAAACCCTACCGTCCACCGCAAATTAATATTTCTGAAAAGCGGAAAGTCGTAGAGTACGAAGAAGAAGCAGACTATTAAGTTAGTCTGTCAGGTAACATTAAATTCTCTTACAGGGACGAGATGCATTTCGTCCCTGTAATTCTTTCTAATAACGTTTCTCTTAAAAGAGGCGACAGATGGAAGGGCATCCCGCAGAGTGGGGTGCCCTTCCATCTGTCGCCCTAATTTTTGGAATTGGTGTAACTCTCAATTTACGCAAGCTTTAAGGGGTGAGTCCGGACTCGGTAGAAATGAGGAGAATACTGCCTGTGAGCGTGTTTTTCTTTCAACCTCTGCAAGACTATGAACGTCAAGCTCGTTTTAGGCTGTGTAGCCCTGTTGGCAGCAGTTTCTCCCGTCACTATCCGGTTTGCCAGAATTCTTACTGCCCCACCTGACACTAGTCAGCCTGTAGGGGTTGAAACCTTAACTGTGAGTTCTCCCCCCGCCTCAGAACCTCGATCAAGCGAGGTTGAAAAAACGCTGCAAACAGGCGACTGCATTCGCTGTAATTTGAGCGGAGCCAACCTGAGTGGTAATGATCTAAGCCGCGTAAATTTAACTGAAGCAGACCTTTCTAATGCAAACCTGAGCCAAACCAAACTAACCAACGCGATCCTGACCGGTACTCTGCTAAACCAGGCTAACCTCGAACGAGCCACTCTAGATGGTGCTGACCTCCAGGGAGCAGACCTAAGTGGAGCCAATTTAACTGAAGCTCAGATGATGCACGTCAGCATGTCTAGAGCAAACCTGAACGGCGTAAATCTTCATGGGGCAGAGCTGCGAGATGCTGACCTCAGCGCCACTCAGATTAGCCAAGCCGATTTAAGTGAAGCCAGCCTATACGGAGCGGTATTGCGGGATGCTGATCTATCAGGTACCAACTTGAGTGGGTCTGATTTGCGCTATGCCGACTTGTCTAACGCCAACTTAGAGGGTGCTGACCTGACCAATGCTCAACTAGAGTTTGCGACGCTGCCAGAAGGCTTTAACTACGAAGGCACCATTATTTACTGAAACCGGAATGTATAAAAGGTTTAATTGATAGACGCGTTTTCCGTGCCGTTCAATTCCCGAATCGATGCCCCTTGAATTAGCAGGCAAAAGCTGATGACCTCTTCTGTACTGCTATAAGCGGCTGAGATAGTAATCCGAGCTGAGAAAGAGTTGCCTTTTAGGGGTTGGAACTTTAACTCCAAAACTCCAGGTTGCTTCACCTGTCTAAGCTCGTCAAACTGGGCTTTTAGCGCTGGGCGATCTTGCTCGAAAACTAATCGATAACAAGCTGTGCCCACTAACCCATCTAATTTACTGGCAAATAAAACAGTAGCTGCTTGACTTGCTTCCTGAATGACTCCAGATGAGTTAACCACCAGGTAAATGTCGAATACAGCATTAAAAAGATCGCGATAACGCCGTCGCTGAATCTCGACTGATTTCCAGATCGCTTTCAGGGATGACAATGGAGAGTTTTCATCTGGTTCGTCCGATAAGGCTTGACTAGAATTGAGGATCTCGCGATCGATCCTGTCTAGCTCGGTTGACTGTTGAGCAAATTCTTGATGGGACTTGTGAATTAACTCCTCTGCCCTCTTGCGATTGGTAATGTCGAGGTTGATGCCAGCCATCCGAATGGGTTTGCCTGCTTCGTTATAAAAAGCTTTTCCTTTACTAGCAATCCAGCGGACAGTGCCATTAGACCAGACGACTCGAAACTCGATGTCATAATCTTCCTGGCGCTTGATTGCAGTGCTCACTGCCTGTTGAACATAGTCTCGATCGTTAGGATGTAGGTGACTCAAGAAAGTTTCATAGCTGCCATCAAACTCTCCAGGCACAAAACCAAACATTGTTTCCAGGTTGGGCGACCAGGTGATGCGACCGGTGGTCAATTCGGTATCCCAGATTCCTAGTTGGGCTGCCTCGAGAGCAATTCGCAGTTTTTCTTCACTCTCACGCAGGTAGGTTTCAGCTCGTTTACGGGCAGTAATATCGCGAACGAAATTCAGAATGGCGAGCCGGTTTTCGTACTCAATCACGCGGCTGCTAACTTCAACAGGAATTTCCCTGCCGTCTTTACAGCGGTAGACATGCTCAAATACGATGCTGCCAAAATTTTCCAGGTCTCGCAGGAGAGATGCCCGACGCGCAGCATCTAGGGGCAAGCTAATTTCACTGAAGGGAATCGAAAATAGCTCTCGCCGGGTATAACCTAGCAGAATCGACGCGACCCAGTTTACCTCTAGAAGTTCATGGGTTACAGCGTCAACGATAAAAATTGAGTCAGTGGCAGATTCGAATAAGTTGCGGTATTTTTCTTCTGATTCTCGCAGTGCAATTTCTGTCTGTTTACGCTCGGTGATGTCTCTGGCTACAAAAACGGCTGTGCTGATGTCGCCTTGCATCCCCCGAATTGGATTGAATATGTATTCGTAGTCCCGAGATGCAGTGGTTGTCGGAATTGTGATTTCGCCGCTGAGCGGCTGACCGCTGATGAAAACTTGACGATGCTGGTTGTTGAGGAGAGTGGTAAGGTCAGCCGAAAGATGCAAATCTTCGCAGGTTTTACCAATTAAGTAGTTGCGCTCGCACTCAAAGGCGCGTGCCCCAGCGGGGTTAACGTAGGTGTAGCGACCTAGTCGATCTTGCACAAAGATCAGGTCGGGTATTCCCGAGAGAATTTGGTTTAAGACGATCGCTTGCTGACTGTTGTGTTCTGTGATGAGTGTTGCCAGGTCAGCGGATTGTTGCTGTAATCGTTGGCTAGGTGAGCTGTCTTCAGGAGACTCTGGGGAGGGTGCAAGAACTGAACGCTCTGTTTCTAGCAGTGAATCAACGACCTGCTTAAGATCCGCAATTTGGCGTAGGTTTGTTAGACTCAAGCGATCGCTCGTCTGCATCTCAGTCAATTGACCGATCAGCTCTGCAATTTGCTCCTCTAGCTGAGTCCGTTGTGGCTGGATAGCCTCAGAAATAGCAGGAGAAATTGAGGGAGAAATCCCAAAAGCATCAGCGAGAACATTTAGAATTAATGAATTTTCACCGATTTGATCGGCGTTTGCACGGGCGGCGATCGCTTGACTCAGTGCTTCTGGAAGTTGAATTGTAATTGAGGTGTAGGTCATGGTAACACTGCGCTATCTGGCTGAACTTTGTATTGCCAGACACTTGATGGGTCGTTATGTTGCTATGCTTGTGTCGCCACACACTGATACACCTTTCCTCAACACAATTATCTCACTTCCAACCCAAGTTGAGCAATCCTTTCGGAGAATCTAGAATAATTTTTATTTTAAGTAAAATGGAGCAGTTCATGAAAGGTTTATAAAGCTTGTCTAATGCTATTGCAAAAACCTTACAGGTAAAAGATTATTAATAGAGTGCAACACACGTATTGCAAAGTTATAGAGCAGCTAATTAAGCGCTTGCAATTACTTTAACAGCCCGTATTGCAGTTGGTTGTGCGTTTCGTATCGCTTAAGTTCCTGCCCTTTATCTTGCTAACGGTCATCCACCTGGAAATAGGGTTTATTTAATCAAGTTTGGCTTGATTTAACATGCTTAATTAGCCGCTTTGTAAAGATAGAGTGGGGTTTTGTTGATCTTTAATGAAAACTCAAACTGCTTGAATTGCGCTTCAAAAATTAGGTGCATTACCAACAGAAATATAGCGGTTGCTTGAGGCAAACCGTAGGCTGCATCTTTGTACCAGTGTCTAAGTAGACAGGGTACACCACCAGACTCTTCATCTAAGTCGTGTGTATGGGCATTGAGCCTGGACAGATTGATTTGTCTCCTAAGTAGGGACTGATTTCTGATAGGCAAAAGAAATCTTCTTCTCTTGGTACTTGTTAATACGGCTTACTAATACAGATAGCTAAAGCATTGCTTGATGTGGCTAGAGAGCAGTGCGGTTTTAGGAGCTATTTCTGTGCGCTATTTCAAATACGAAGTTGTTGGATCTCAACCCTATGAGTTCATTTCGCAATTTTGGAGAAGCCCCTATGGGACTGAAACTGCTTAATTCCAGCAGTCAATCTACCTGCTTAACAAGCCCTAATCTCAGACGGGCGTTGAGAAAGATGGCTCTTTTCCTGGCAGAAAGTTGGAAGTCTGACCATCCTGAACCCAACCCGGAGTTTGAAAAAGATGTTGATGCCTGTGTCCTCCAGGTGACAGTAGAAATGGCTAAAGCTGCCAAAGCGGTAGGAGGAGTTGCTAGCGTAGCTGTCTTAAGTGGAGCGGGTTCGGAGGCAGCAAGATTTGCTTGCAGTTGTGTGTTATCGAGTTCAGAAGACTCAGTATCAGCGTTGGAGGACTCAAAAGAGTCTATGTCATAAGAGTTTGCGTAGATTTACGCCGTTAACTCGTCTTGCAATTCCTTAAACGTTTTCATTTCTCCCTACGCAAGCTTTTGCGCTCTTTTCACGTTGCGATTTTATTTTGCACGGGCTTTTCACACTCATTTACTACCCTCCGGGAACCGAGCTATGGCCACTCAATCTCACTCTGATCCAGCCGCTAATTCACAAGCGCAACGTCAGTCACAATTTCAACTAAAGCCTTCGGAGTCTATAGTTCAGTTTGACTTAGCATCAGAGCAACGTAAACCTGAAGCTTTGCCTAAGAAATTTCAGGATCTTTCGGTTAGCCATAAACAGTTAATTGGAATGCTGATGGCTGAAATTTCCACAGTTGGTTTGGCAGGGGTAGGAACAGCTTTGCTGGTTTCGGCAGGGGCGGGTCAGGCTAGGGCCGAACTAGTTGTGACGGAGACTGAATACAGCGTCCAAACAAATTTGTTAAAAGCTTATGTCCAGGACCAGGCTGAAGACACGAGTGTAGTCACAGCGGCTAGAGCTCGACAAACGGGACAATTGTCTCACCCTGAAATGCAGCAACAGGTTGATCAAGCTTCACAAGAGCAGGTTTCAAATTTTGGGGTAGAGTTTTCTACGCTAATTGGACAAGATTTGCAGGCGATCGCAGTTCAGGCTTTGCCGGATTCTGAAGCGGAAGCATCTGCTGTAGTTGTTCGGGAAACGCCGGGCACCTCCTCCAATACCACGATGTTGTGGGGGTTGGGGCTATTGGCGATCGCCACTGCTGCCTTGGGGGTTGGGTTGGGGCTAGTAGTTGTGCGGAGAAAAACGACTGCGGTATCCCTGAAGCAGCTACAGCAATCCACCCATCAATTTTTGGAGGGCGATCGCACCATTCGGGCAGATGCCTCTGGAAAAGACGAAGTTGGACAGCTTGCTCACACCTTCAACCGACTGGCAGAGCAGATAACGACTTCAGAAATTGCCATGACGGAGCAAATTCGTCGTCAGGCGAGTGAAATTGAACAAGCCCAGTTTTTTATTCAACAAGCCCAATTTTTTAGCACTGTTGCTGCCTCTGAAACGCGCACGCTGCAAGACTTGGAGACGTTGTTTAAGACAGCCGTACAGGGGGCGCAACAGATCCTAAAAGCGGATCGGGTGGTCATCTATCGTTTTTTACCCAACTGGAGCGGCTACATTTCAGCCGAGGCGGTCGATGCAAATTATCCTCGCGTTATGGGAGGCAAAATTGAAGATGCTTGCATTGGACAGGAGCTAATCGAGGCTTACCGAAAAGGACGGGTTGTCGCGACTAACAATGTTTATGAAGCAGGCTTTCACCCCGATCATCTCAGGCTGATGGAGCAACTTAAGGTCAAAGCCAACCTGGTTACGCCTATCCTTCGCGACGGCGAACTTTACGGGTTGCTGGTCGCCCATCACTGCGCCGCTCCTCACATTTGGCAGCAGCCAGAAATTGACTTTTTACAACAGCTAGCTCTCCAACTTGGGCTGGCGATTGATCGAGTTGTTCTGCTCATTCAAAAAGATGGCGCTATCTTGCGAAACCAGCAGCTTAGCGAAATTACAGGAGCGATCGCCAATGCAGTGAGCATTGGGGAAGTTTATCAATGTGCGATCGCTGGCATACGGGAAGCCCTAAAAACCGATCGGGCTGTCGTCTACTTGTTTGATGAAAATTGGCAAGGAACCATCGTTGCTGAAGTCGTCGGGGCAGGCTTTCCTAAAGCCTTGGGTGTTAACATTGCCGACCCTTGCTTTGCTGAGAAATACCTTGATAAGTACCTGGCAGGGCAGGTCCAGGCAACCAACAATATTTACGAAGCCGGATTGAGTGACTGCTATTTAGGACAGCTAGAGCCTTTTGCCGTCAAAGCAAATCTGGTTGCTCCCATCTTGGCTTATGACAAGCTGCACGGGTTACTCGTCACTCATCAATGTTCTACGGCGCGAGCGTGGCAAGAGCCAGAAATTACCTTCTTCAAGCAGATTGCCAGTCAGGTCGGGATTGCTCTCGATCGGATGAACTATTTAGCTCAAAAAGATATGGCGCTTTACCGCGCCCAAAAGCTCAGCGAAATTGCCTCTGCAATCGGCATGGCTGCTGATGTTGAGGAGATTTACAACACTGCTATTGCAGGGGTGCGAGAGAGCCTGAAAACTGAGCGGGCGATCGTTTATCTCTTTGATAAGGATTGGCAAGGACACGTCGTTGCAGAATCCGTCAACAGAGGCTTTCCCCAAGCACTGGGCGCGAACATCGCTGATCCTTGCTTTGCCGACAAATACATTGGCAAATATCTTGCGGGTCGTGTCAAAGCTACTAACAACATTTATGAAGCAGGCTTGAGCGACTGTTATTTGGGACAGTTAGAACCTTTTGAAGTCAAGGCTAATTTGGTCGCGCCGATTCTGGCTTATAGTCGGCTGCACGGTTTGCTGGTGACGCATCAGTGTTCTGCTCCCCGCACTTGGCAAGAGTCAGACATTGTCTTTTTTAAGCAGGTCGCTACTCAGGTAGGACTTGCGCTCGATCGCGTCAATTTTTTAGAAGAATTGGATCTGGCACGTCAGCAGGCAGAGAACTTGGCCAGAGAACAGCGTCAGCAGCGAGAAGAACTTCAGGATAACTTGCTTCACCTCCTCGATCAGGTGGAGGCAGCAGCAAGGGGTGATTTGACGATTCGGGCAGAGGTGACTACGGGTGAAATTGGCACTGTCGCCGACTTTTTTAACTCAGTTGTGGAAAGTTTGCGGCAAATCGTGACGCAGGTGAAACAGTCTGCCGTTCAGGTGAGTGAGGCGATCGCCGAAAGCGAAGGATCGATTCGCCAGCTTGCAGACTCAGCGCTTCAGCAGGCTGAAGAAATGTCCTATACCTTAAACTCAGTTGAGCAAATGACTCACTCCATTCGAGCGGTGGCTGAGAGCGCCCGTCAGGCTGCTGAGGTGTCTGACAAAGCTTCTGCAACTGCCGAGGCAGGGGGAACTGCGATGGATTTGACGGTGCAAAACATTCTCAGCTTAAGAGACACAATCGGCTCAACAGCCAAAAAAATTAAGCGCCTGGGTGAAGCTTCGCAACAAATCTCTAAAGTAGTGTCCTTGATTGAGAAAATCGCTTTGCAAACTAACCTACTTGCGATTAACGCCGGAATTGAGGCTGCACGAGCCGGGGAAGACGGAAGCGGATTTGCGATCGTTGCAGAGGAAGTGGGGGAACTCGCGACCCAATCGGCAAAGGCTACTGGAGACATTGAAGAAATCGTCGCTGCAATCCAAGCAGAAACCAATCAGGTGGTTGAAGCAATGGAACAAAGCACTTCACAGGTTGTGGAAGGAACTCGCTTAGTCGAAGATGCCAGGGTGAGCCTGAGTGAGATCGTGGAAGTCTCTCATCAAATTAATCAGCTAGTGAAAACCATTTCAGAGGCAACCGTATCCCAAACTCAAACCTCTTTGCTAATCACAGGACTGATCCGGGAAGTCGCGCAAGAGTCAAAACAAACTTCCGATCGCTCCCGTCAGGTCTCCGAGGCACTGCAACGAACTGTAAGCATAGCCAAAGAGTTGCAGATTTCTGTAGAAACGTTCAAGGTTAGCTCTAAAGAAGATGTCGATGAGGAAATTACGTTGCCCCTGTAATGGGGAAAATTGAAGTCAGCAGGCTGTGCCCTTTAATCTCTAAGCCTCCTCCCGACCATTAACGTCACTAATCGTACAAAAGACTTGTCTGATCGAGCCGTCTATTTCAAACTGTGGATCGGCATTTACCAGGAGCTGTATCCAGTCATCGTGGGTAGGGCGGTAGACACCAACAACGACATCATGGACCGGTTGGCGAGTGGCGATCGCCTGCGATACAGGCAAAGCCTCCTTCGGCAAGGGTGAACCATCTTCTGAGACAACTTGCCAATCAGGATCTAAAAAGGTTTTACCTAAAAGCTGCTCTTGGGTGAGTCCTAGAAGTTGCAGGGCTGCCGGATTGCAGAACAAGATTTCGGTTTGGCTGCCGAGGATCAGCACACCAATCTGCAAATTTTGAATCAGCATCCGCAGCCCTTCTTCGCTGATTCGCAGTTGCTCTTCTGCCTGTTTTCGCTCTGTAATATCCGTGACAACGCCAAAACTGCCCTGGTGTTGCCCCTGAGCACTGAGCATCGGTGTTGCCGAAAAAATCGTGTGAACGGAATGCCCTGCTTTATGGCGAAAAGCAATTTCATACGTGCTGCGTTCGCCGTTTATTCGTCTAGCAATTTGCTCGCGCAACATCTCATGGTCTGCCTCGCAAATCAGGCTAAAGCTCTCGTGACCTACAATTTCGTCTCGCTCATAGCCCAACATTTGGCAGATGCGATCGTTGGCGTAGGTATAGATGTTGTGATGGTCAGCAATCAGAAACCCATCGCTCATGGTTTCGACCAGATTGCTAAACTGCTGCTCACCCTCGTCGCGGGCGGCAGCAGTCTGTTTATGTTCTTCAATTTCCTGCTGTAATAGCTCGTTAACCTGAGACAACTCCGCAGTGCGCTGCTTGACGCGCTCTTCTAGGGCTGTCTCTAGCTGTTTGCGCTCGGTAATGTCTCTCGCAAAACTCTGGAAAACGAGGCGATCGCCATACTCAATTAATCGGCAGCTAATCTCAACCGGAAGTTCCGAACCGTTCTTGTGCCGCAGGATGTGCTCAAAAATAACATTGCCTGTCCGCTGAAGCTCAGGCACAATCTTAGCTTCCCGGCTCGTAGTCGCCTCTGGTGTTTCAATCTCTGTCAGAGTGAGTTGCAACAGTTCCCGCCGAGTGTAGCCCAACCGACGAGCCGCATTGCGATTTGCATTGAGAATGCTACCCGTAGACACGTCAATGATGAAGATAGAATCATTCGCCAACTCAAACAAGTTGCGATACTTCTCTTCGGACTCCCGCAAGGCAATTTCGGCTTTCTTCCGCTCGGTAATTTCCCAAGCGGTACAGATCACCGCATCAATGGTGCCGTTTACTCCATGAATTGGGTTTAGTGCGTATTCATAGTTTTTAGAACCCGATGGAACAACTGTTGCAAACTCACCACTTAAGGGACGACCCCCGGTAAAGATTGCTTCGGCTTTCTTGACCAGCAGCTCCATCATCTCAGCAGACAAACCTAGATCGTGAAACGTTTTGCCCAGAAAATAGCTCTGCTCATACCCAAGCATCCTGGCTCCCGCCGGATTGATATAGGTGCAGCGCCCCATCCGGTCTTGGACGCAGGTTAAACCGGGAGAAGCGGCAAGAATTTGGTCAAGCGCTTTTGCCTGTTGCTTAAGTTGAGCGATAAGCTGCAACTGCTCATCAACAATTTGCTTTTGCCAACTTGGGTCATCGGGTAACGTTTCAACTGCAGTTTGAGACGACCAGCTTCCAGTTGCTAACTCCTCAGAAGGTTGAATGCTAAAGGTTTGGAAAGAGCGAATTGCCTGCTCAAGCACTTGTACCAGGTCAGCAGTATTGCTATTTGTAAGAGATTTTTGGTTTGCTTCTGCCAGCTGATGTGACAGAGTTGTTACCTGCTCTTGCAAGTCATCTAATTGCTGCTGAAGAATCTCAGTGGTGACGGGTGCTGGGGAAGGAGGTTGAAGTCCGTAAGTTTGAGCTAGAGCTTCAATCACAATGGCAGTGCGGTTTCTGCCGGTTGCCCTAGCTTGACTTTCGATAACCTCGATTACTTCTGCTGGCAACCGAAAGGTGATCGTTTTACTAGCCATATAATGTATCGAGGATTACTCAACGACTCGTGAAAATGCTGATGCTCGTACCCAAAAATTTGCCCTATTCTGCAAAGCTGTTTGATTAAAAGCTAGCTTGAATAAACTGGGTAATGGGATTGTCCTGCGATGCACTCCTAGTCACGCGGAGCAACCTCGACACAGCGAAACTATGATGTTAGCGCCTGTGGCAGGAAACCGCGCAACGGCATATTACGTATTTCTATCAGCGCTTGAGGATTTGGCTCAACCGTATTGTTACGGAATTGGATTATGTGGTTTTGGAAAACTACTTAAAGAAACCCTAACTGCTGTGCCATTTGAGAAATATCAGCTGAATGTTTTTACAAGCTTATCCTTAAGATCGCAAAATAGCTGGCTTATTCGCAGAATTTCGCGATTCCCTAACTTTTTTGAGCTTTATGTAAGTCGTTCTATATAGAATCGCAACTTAAGTGGACTATACGAATTTGCTTCTACTAAAAATTAATTTTACTCTTTGATGCATTTGTTTTTTGTAGATATAAAAAATCCCCTCTTAAAAAGGGGAACTAGACGGCGGGCTGCCGTCTTTTTAACGAAGGTTAGGAAGGAGCAAAGGGGTTGAAGAACTAGCCCAACCCTAAGTAAATGGCTGTAGGAGTGTCTGCGATCGCTACGCTTGCATGACCTCGAACGCTGGATCTACCGCAACCCAGTCTACAGAGGGTGCTTGCTCAGCGAACTCAGCCTCAATCATTGCTTGAATCCAGAGGTCTTCATCTTCCTCTAAGTCGTTGAGAGCATAGGTTTGAGTACTCTCAGAAGAGAGTGTGCTGGGAAGCAGGACGTTGACCGGAGCCTCGATATCGTTGAATAGCTGTTCAGAGCGTTCTGGCATGAAGAATTCCGGCGTGGCGATCGCTTCGATCGCTTTCGGGACGAACTCTGCCATTCGCTCTGGCGTGGTGATTGCTTCAGGTGGCGCAACGGCTGCCTCTTGATAGGTGCTGAAGCTAGCCAGATCAAACGCTAACTCTTCTGTAGAAGATGCTTCATCTTCTACCAGCAGATCTGCTGGAGAATCGGCTTGTGGGTCTACCTCAAAACTTTCTGCTGAGTTGTCCAGGTAATATGCACTGTAATGTGCACTATGCTCAACCCCCATAATTTCGGGGGCTGGCATTGTTGCAAGTACTTCAATTGCAGCAAACTCAGCTTCTGTAGGGCTACTGTCCGCTGGAACTGCTACAGCCGCATCTTCTATGCTGACTCCCGTTAGTTCGCGGGTATATTCCTCTGAATATTGGGTGAGGACGGCTTCGGCAAAGGCGATCGCTTGCAGTTGTTCGGGTGGAGTGACTGCATTAATTGAGCTTGGCAACGACAGCTCTGCGGCACTTTCAATGTCGCTCGCCTCAGGACGCTCTGGAGTCGCAGTAGAAACGGGCTTAGCGATCGCTTGCTGAGTCAAATCTCCAGCGATCAGGGCAGCCAGGGTATAAAACGCAGTTGTTGAAACACGCATAGTCTGAATTCAACAGATAAAAGGCGGCGTTCTTATGCTAGAGAGACATTCAGCATGGAGCAAACATCACAAACTGTTGTCGGTCTAAACTTTCAGAATTCAATTCACTCCAGAAATCAATTCATTCCGGAAATCAATTCTTTATGAAGTCAACTACTAATACACCCAGAGGAGTCAAGAATCAGGATAACGGCTAGAAATCTATTTCAGGGTAGCAGCCTTACTATAACAGTCTGATCTAATTCGTGAATAGGACTTCGTGAATAGCATGAGTTTGCGAAAGCATTGTCTGAAGCAGTGAATCGCTCAAAACTTCTCTCAAAAGTGATTTTAAGAGGTCTATGTTTGAGGTCATGACCTTTTGCAGTATATTAATAAAAATTAGCTACGTTGAAGATTCTTAAACTTACGGGTAGATAATTTTCACCCCCTCATATCCTTTCACCTCCTTAAAATTTTTAGTCTATGCAGTCTTCGCAAAGTCCTGATCCGACTCGTGGTCAGCTTGAGAGAACCCTTTCTCAGCGAATTCAAGCGCTGTATCGAACTCAACTTGGGCACCGTCCCAACAAAGTCACCTGCAACATTTTGGGTGAAAAGCTGATGATTGTACTGGAAGAGGCAATTACTCAGGCTGAGCAACTTTTGTCTAGTACAGGTCGAGAAGCTTTAGCCGAGCAGGTTCACTTTGATCTGGATAAGGCGCTTCAGCCACAGCTAACCGAGCTGATTGAAGAGGTGCTAGGGGTTAGTGTGGCTGATTTGCTAAGTGATGCCAAGTTGGAAACCGGGCGAACGGGGATGATCGCAATCCTAGAAGCAGAGCCTCAAGTTCGAGAGCCTTCTGCTAAGACGAAGCTTAAGAAACAGACCGCATACGACTTAGATGTTGCTGAAGCATAACCTCCAGTTCGTCAAGGTTGTAAGGCTTGTAGATATAGTCTTCACAGCCTGTTTGTAGAATGCTCTCGCGATCCTCTGCTCTCGCGAGAGCCGTAACCGCAATTATCGGAATGTGAGCTGTCTCAACGGTCTGTTTGAGCTGGCGAATAATCTCTAACCCACTGAGGTCTGGCAAGACAATATCCATCAGGATTAAGTCTGGCTGATAAGCCTGAGCCAGCGGCAAAGCGGCTTGCCCCTTTAGCGTACTAATGCTAGAGAACCCAAACAGATCGAGAGCATGCAGCAGCATCAGCAAGTTGTCTTCATTGTCATCAACAGCCAAGATTAGCGGCCGGTTAGCCACACAGTTAGGTCCGGAGGCAAAAGGTAATTCTAGGTCCATACTCTTCAGCAGAAAAGTGACTGATCAGGGAATGCTCTAGAGAGGATCTGACGAGGCACTCACGTAGGCGGCTATCTGGCACCTTCATGAAGACATGGCTCGTGTGTTTGTGAAGATGGATTGAGACTGTAAATCAATTCACCACTAGAAACACAACACTATGTGAAGCATTTTAATACTAATTTAAGATTTTTGATGGAAAACAAGAAATGCATAGACTCTGATCAAATTCTGAGTTGAGAGGCTTGCTTCGCTTGAGGGATAATCTAGCTCAAGAAGCAAAGCTCTGCAAAGCGTCTGCATGTGTAAGTCGCGAAAGTTGCTTACATAGTGACCAAAAATTCCTCTTCTAGCGTTTTTAAGGACAAAACTGAGATTTGCGTGTCTTTATGGGCGATCGCCCGTTCGGCTTCGGTGTTGTAACCCCAATCTGCCAAATAAAGCTTGACGTGGCTCAGAGCTGGCTGATTTTGGATAGTTTGTAGCGTTTTCAGCCGATCTTCTACAAACCAGATAGAAATGGGTTGATCCGTGTTGCTGCTGAATTGCTGATGTAGAGTACGCAAGGTCTGAGCCTTTGGTCGTTTCACCTCTTTGCCATAAATTTGAGCGGTCGGCAGATCAATTCCCTGTTGCTGTAGAAGCTGACGCACAAATCTGCCTTCTTTCGTCGTGATAATCGCGAGGTGAATGGAACTTTTTAGAACGCGCTGGAGCAGCGAGGTAATGCCCGGGTAGAAGCGATGTTGCGCCAGCCAGCCTTCCAGGTCAACTGCAATCCATTCATCTCGAACCTGATCGACGCTGTCCGCAATCTCACTTGGGTTGAGATTGTCTTCGGTGATTTGCCGTTGGGCGATCGCCTGCCAATTCTCTAGGATCTCGTCTTCTGGCGTGTTGAGGAGGAGCGATCGCAACAGCACTGGCATTTCCCAGCCCGTTTCAATCACTGGGCGCAGGCGATAAAACTGTTCAGCTAAACCCGGAGGCGGCATGGTGTCAGCAGGCGACCAAATTCGGCCGTAGGCTCGCCATGCCGTTTGAAAGTACTCAATCAACCCGTCACAAACGACCCCGTCAAAATCGAGCGCTAAAATTGTCGGCATTGTTGGCATAGCGCAATCCTACTGCTGAAAACTTGCTGCACCTCAACTTTATCAGGACTAGTTTTGAGCATTTGGAAGAGGTTTGAAAAGTGCGAATTTTGGTACCTGGCGTTTGTCTCCCGCAAAATGTGATCGCGATCACATTTTTTTTGCAGAAAAGTCACTGAGGATTTGTACCTAATCAGGCATTCTTATAGATACAGAGTTATCTCGCCGCATTCATGCCTGTTGCTCCTTCTCTGCTGCCAACTGCTCTATCAGATCTCACCGCTCACGTCGCTGAGTCTGGCAATATTACGCTGGCGGATCGCTATGGGTTAATGGCAGCTATTTTTGATGAGTCTATTAGCGAGGAAGAGCGATTTGCGATCGATCGTCTGCTGCGGGCAGTTTGTCGCGGGCGATTTAAGCTAGTGGATGAGCTTTCGGTTGTGATGTAGTATTGAGCGATCGCATTCGATTTAGCACTGCAGCCAGTTCATCAGGGCGAAACATTGCTAGATCTCCTTGGGGAAAAGCCGTAAGAATATCTGGGCTACCCGACTGCAAGTCAGCCATCACGTATTCCAGAATGGTTTTGAGCGAATATCGACCATCTAAATAGTGCTGTTGAATGTAGGTGAGAGCTGCCCCGATTGCTCGGAGCTGATTCACCTCTACAATTTGCTCAACCGCAGTCAGGTCAATTGCTTCTGCGCCAAACACGAGTTCATCTACATCTCGAACTTTGGTGCGAGGGCGATCGCCTCTCTCCTGTGGGAGGCTAAAGTGAGGAATGCGTTGAGCGATCGCGCCAAATTGACTGCCGCCTTCTGGGGTGCGATCGGTAGCGTATTGTTGGGCGATCGCTTTCGCCTTTGCCGTCACTTCCTGCGGCTGAAAATCTGTCATTGCAACCACCGTGTTGGCTACGTCAAAATAGTCACCACTGCCTCCCATCACCAAAATCGTAGAGACGCTGTAATCCTGATAAAGCTGCCGAATTTTATCGACAAATGGCGTAATTGGTTCTTTTGATTTGGCAATGAGTGCCTGCATTCGGCGATCGCGAATCATAAAATTCGTCGCGGAGGTATCTTCATCCACCAGCAGCACGGTTGCTCCAGCTTCCAGCGCTTCCATGATGTTGGCGGCTTGAGAAGTGCTGCCACTGGCATTCTCAGTTGAAAACTGTTCTGTAGAACGCCCTTGAGGTAAGTGATTGATGAATGGTGAAATGTTCACCCCAGCAATGCTGCGACCGTCCTCTGCCCGGATTTTGACTGCGGCTGGATCGGTTACTACAAACTCCCGTCCGTCACCGGGAATGTGATTGTAAATGCCGAGGGCGATCGCCCTCAACAGTGTCGATTTACCGTGATAGCCACCTCCCACAATCAGCGTGATCCCAGATGGAATTCCCATACCGCTAATTTCACCCTGGTTGGGACGCTGAAAGCTAACTTGCAGCGACGCAGGTGATTCAAAGGGCAGCGCATTTTGGGTAAGGGGGCGATCGTCCACTCCACTTTGGCGTGGCAAAATTGCTCCATTCGCAACAAACGCTACCAGTCCTCGCTCTGCAAGCTTTTGTCTGAGCCAGTCTGCATCTTCCACCGTCTCAACATGATGGCGAAGCTCAGCGAAATTGAGCTGAGCGTAGTTTAAAGCGCGATCGACAATCAACGGCAGATCTTCACACAATAGCTCTGCTGCCTGTTTGCCTAAAATCGTTCTGCCCCGTGCCGGAAGCCCAACAACGAAACGCGCTTCAAGCTGTTTGGACGTGATTAAAACCGAAGTGCGCTCTAGAACTTGTTGGCTGGTGGGGGCGATCGCAATCAAACCACTATTGCCGCTACCCCGTCGTCCTCTCACCTCCGCTGCAACCTGAGCAAACTGGCGCGTCAGATAATCTCGCAGTGCAACTTCACGGCTATGGGAACGGTAGAGTTCTTCTGGAAAAGATTGAATCCCTGAATCAGTTTCCTGAGAACCCGTTTGCGGAATCTGCACTCGTAGCCGACTCGGTGACGCAAACGGATCGCCCTGTACATAATCAATACTTAACTGAAAGCCAGCAAACTGATAGACTCCGGCAATCTGCTTGTATGCTTTGTAGCTTCGCTGGTCGAGCTGAAGTAACTGTTGATATAACCGCTGAGAATCCATTGCAGCCCAGAATGAAGAGGAAATTGTGTTGGACCGTACTTCATTAGTAGTTTTTCAATATGACTCCTGAACAATGTAAAAATATGACGGACATTCGAGCCGAAATCGATCGGTTAGACCGTCAAGTTGTTGGGCTGCTCGGTCAGCGTTTTGCTTACGTCAAAGCTGCTTCTCGCTTCAAGACAAGTGAAACTGCCGTCAGAGCACCCAAACGCTTGCAAGATATGTTACAGCAACGTCGGGTTTGGGCAGAGGAAGAAGGATTAAATGCTGATGCGATCGAAAAAATGTACCAGGATTTAGTGAATCATTTCATTGACGAAGAAATGCAGCATTGGAAGCAATCCGAAGGTAAGTAAGCGCAACACATACAATTTGGGTAGCTTCAATGTATCGTTGACGATTCACTTCGACCAACCTACAAGTTTGTGAGAAATGAGGCTGCGATCGGCAACTAATCAGGAAGGGAATTTTGGCGATCGCCTATCCTGCAGCAACGCGTTAGAACTCCATACGAAACTCAACTTCATGCTGAGTAAACCCTAGTGCTTATACAATTCGTGAACTTGTGGTCTAGAGATGCGACTTGTTGCGATGAGCTTATAGCAGTTTGCTTCCTTGGCTAGCCCAATCACTTGCTTAACCAGGTTTGGACCGACTCCTTTACATCGGTAAGATTCATCCCCATATACATCTTCCATCAGAGCAAACGGCTGGTTGTGCAAATCGTTGTACATCCAGTAGATGTATGCTCGTCCGACCTCAGTTTCGTTGTCCATGACAGAGATGCTAATGCCTTGTGCTTCAACCCTCTCTTTTAAGGTTCACACCCTACCCCTACTTCTACTTGCTCAACTAAAATTAGTTGCATTTTAGTTGTATTTAATACAAATGGGATCATTGCAAGGAACGCTTCACAGTTAAAGCCTCTGAAATTTCTAGCTTTTACGTATTCTCGTTGAATTTGATAAAGTAATGTAAAGCGGCTTTATCAAATCTTTCAGATGCATTTTTGGTAAGAATAACTATAATTGAGAGAACCTGCTGATGGCGATCGCCACCAATTTACGGCTAAGGTTCATCCACGCACACAAACTGGTTTAGTCCAAAACCCTATGCAAGACGAAACCCTTAACCTGAATCAGGAGGACTATAGCCTCTTGACCGACCTTTACCAGTTGACGATGGCAGCTTGCTATGTTGGTGAAGGCTTAGACCAACGACAGGCAAGCTTTGAGATGTTTGTGCGGCATTTGCCTCAAAATTTTGGCTATCTAATTGCGATGGGGTTAGCTCAGGTATTGGAATATCTAGAGCAATTACGCTTTACTCCTGCTCAGATTGCCGCATTGCAAGCTACCGGAATTTTTGCTAACGCGCCCGCCGAGTTTTGGTCACTGCTAGCAACGGCCCAATTCACTGGAGACGTATGGGCTGTGCCTGAAGGAACGGCTGCGTTTGCCAATGAGCCACTGCTGCGGGTTGAGGCTCCGCTTTGGCAAGCGCAGATTGTCGAGACTTACGTGCTCAATGTGTTGAACTACCAGAGCTTGGTTGCAACGCGGGCGGCTCGACTGCGAGATGTGGCAGGCCCGGAAGCAACGCTGCTGGAGTTTGGCACGCGCCGCGCCTTTAGCCCCCAGGCTTCCCTTTGGGCAGCACGGGCAGCTTTAGCAGCAGGTTTGAATTCAACCTCTAATGTGTTGGCTGCCCTAAAACTCGGTCGTCGACCCAGCGGCACAATGGCACACTCGTTAGTCATGGCGCTAACGGCAATTCAAGGGAGTGAAGATCAGGCTTTCACCGCATTTCACCGTTATTTCCCAGGTGCGCCGCTGTTGATTGATACCTATGACTCTGTTGCTGCAGCAAGCCGATTAGCGGAACGGGTCAAGGCGGGAGAAATCGAGCTAAGCGGTGTGCGGCTAGATTCTGGCGATCTGGTGGAATTGTCGCAACGGGTGCGATCGCTCCTCCCTAATGTCCCCATCTTCGCTAGTGGTGACCTGGACGAATACGAAATTTTGCGTCTGAAAAAAGCAGGAGCCAACATCGACGGTTACGGCTTGGGCACCAAATTAGTTACGGGCGCACCTGCCAATGGCGTTTACAAACTGGTCGAGATCGATGGAATCCCCGTAATGAAAGAATCAAGCGGCAAATTCACCTATCCTGGACGCAAGCAAATTTTCCGTCGCTTCAAGTCAGGAGCAGAACAAGAATTTGAGGGCGATCGCCTCGCTCTAGCCACCGAACCTGCTGCCGATGGCGAACAACCGCTGCTGCAACTGGTGATGAAACAAGGTCAAAGGGTGCAGCCCGTTGAAGAATTGGAGGCGATCGCCCCCCAAGGGGAACTGCTTCGTATTGCTCAACGCACTCTTAACTCTGTCAATAGCCTTCCCGCTCCCATCCGCCAAGTTGAACACCCTCTCTCTGTCACTCCCGAAATCTCACCTGCTCTGCAAGAAATGACCCAACGTACACAACAGAGAATTCGTAAGTCTTATACTGAGCAAAATTCGTAGGCCCAATACCCATCATGGCTGTAATTGCACTTTTCGGAACTAGCGCTGATCCTCCCACCGCAGGACATCAGCAAATTCTTAACTGGCTGTCTCACCACTTTGACGAGGTGTGGGTTTGGGCCTCTGACAATCCGTTTAAGTCACACCAAACCTTGTTGGCACACCGAGCGGCGATGCTGCGATTGTTGATTGAAGATATCGATCCACCACGCCACAACATTCATTTGCGGCAGGAGTTGAGCAGTCCCAGAGCTTTAGTGACAGTCGAACAGGCTCGTCAGCAAGGGGCAGATGCAGAATTCACCCTGGTGGTTGGCTCTGACCTAGTTGGGCAGTTGCCCCGCTGGTATCGGTCAGACGAGTTATTTCGTCAGGTCAATTTGTTAGTGGTACCGCGACCAGGTTATTCACTGGAAGAGGCTAATTTGGAGGGGTTAAGGGATCTGGGTGCAAGGGTGGCGATCGCTGACATGACGGGCCCAGCGGTTTCCTCAACAGCGTATCGTGAAGAGGGAGACTCCCATATCCTCACCCCGCCAATCGAGGATTACATTTATCGAGAGCAGCTATACGAATGGCAGGACGCACCCAGAAAAAGACTGCTGACTCGTCCCCACAGCAGACCCTAGCCGACTTCAAAGTAGGAGTCGATAACGTAATCTTTTCGGTCGATACCGCTCAGAATCGTCTGTTGGTGTTGCTAGTGATGCGTCACGAAGAGCCGTTTTTAGGACGTTGGAGTCTTCCAGGAACGTTGGTGCGATGGGGCGAATCTCTGGAAGATGCTGCTTATCGCGTACTGTCTGAAAAGATTCGCGTCAAAAACCTTTATCTAGAGCAGCTTTATACCTTTGGTGGTCCTGATCGCGATCCCCGTGAGGCAGAAAGCAGCTATGGAGAACGTTATCTCTCGGTTAGCTATTTTGCTCTAGTGCGGTTTGTTGAAGCTGAGTTAATCGCGGATGGTGTGAGTGGCATCGCCTGGTATCCAATGGAGCAAGTTCCAGAACTTGCCTTTGACCACAATCAGGTGTTGGAATATGGCTATCGTCGTCTGCGTAACAAGTTGGAATATAGTCCGGTTGCCTTCGATGTGTTGCCAGAAGTGTTTACATTAGGCGATTTGTACCAGCTTTACACCACCGTTTTAGGCGAAAACTTTGCCGACTATTCTAATTTTCGTTCTCGCTTGCTAAAACTGGGGTTTCTCTGCGATACCGGAGTCAAGGTATCCAGAGGAGCCGGACGACCAGCTAGCCTATATCGCTTTGATGCTGAAGCTTTTGCTCCGCTAAAAGACAAACCATTAGTGTTTATTTAGTGATGAGTTTTGAGTTAGGAAATGGGCTATGGGAATTGATGAGCTATTGAAAGAAAAGCGAGAGGAAATATTGGCGATCGCTGCCAAACATGGAGACTACAACGTTCGAGTTTTTGGCTCAGTTGCCCGTGGAGAGGCAAATGACAAAAGCGACGTAGTAGAAATCGAGCAGGGCCGTACTTTGCTCGATCAAATTTCTCTCATCCAAAGGCTTGAGGATTTATTAGGGCGAAAAGTAGATGTGGCTGAGCCAGAGAATCTACATAAGTTGATTAAGGATAGGGTCTTGAAAGAGGCAATACTTTTATGAAAGACGATCGGATTCATTTGAGTAGTATTGTAGAACGGATTGAACGAATTCAAAATTACGTTCAAGATGGACAAGAGACTTTTATGCAGCCTCAAATCATTCAAGATGCTGTCATCAGCAATTTTTTAATTATTGGGGAAGCAACAAAGCAAATATCTCAAGAACTTAAGCAATCTTATCCGACTGTTGAATGGAGACAAATTGCAGGCTTGCGAGATATCTTAATTCATAACTATTTAAAGACAAGTTTAATTAGACTTTAGGGAATTATTGAACAGAATTTACTAGAACTCAAGGTGATGGTTACGGCTATTTTGGAAGAATTAGGCGACGACCCATGAGAGACGAGGTTCAAGTTAGGGGAAACAGACTTGCGGTGTTAATCGACGCAGATAACGCCAGCGCTGACTTGATTGAGCCTTTGTTAAAAGAAATGGCAAAGTATGGGACGGTTCATGTCAAGCGAATTTATGGCGACTGGACTCGTCCTCATCTGACTCAATGGAAGGATAAACTCAACAAATTTGCAATTCAGCCGATTCAGCAATTCACCTACACGCAAGGCAAAAACTCGACCGATAGCGCTTTGATTATTGATGCAATGGATTTACTTTATACCGGCAATTTTGACGGATTTTGTATTGTTTCTAGTGATAGCGATTTCACCCGATTAGCTAGCCGCATTCGAGAAGCGGGGCTGGTCGTTTATGGGTTTGGTGAAAAGAAAACCCCAGAAGCGTTTGTGAGTGCTTGCGATCGCTTCGTCTATACAGAAATTCTCAAGCAAACAGAGAGTTCTGTCGAATATCACTCAATAGAAAGTAAGTTAAGTGAAGAAGATAAATCTGTTGCTTTCAAGAAAATTTCAGATCACGTTCCTGTAAGTACAGAGGATCAGAAGTTAAAGACGAATAAAAAATTAATTAAGCTGCTCAAGGATGCCTATGAGGCGATCGCCGACGAAGATGAATGGATTCATTTAGGTCCATTTGGCACTCAATTAACAAAACTATCGCCTTCTTTTGACCCTCGAAACTATAGCTATAAAAAACTCAGTAGCCTGGTTCAAGCTATTGATTTATTTGAGATTAGAACAATTTCTAGAGCAATTCAGATTCGATTAAAGAATTAAAAACTAAACCTTGTTCTGTAACTGCAACCCCAAATTTTCATGAAAATTGCGATCGCCCAACTGAATCCGACTATTGGTGACTTGGCTGGCAATGCTCAGCAAATTCTCAACGCTGCACAGGAGGCAGCGGCTCAGGGAGTTCGGCTGTTGCTGACAACAGAGCTATCGCTCTGCGGCTACCCGCCACGAGATTTGCTGATGCAGCCTAGCTTTGTGGATGCGATCGCGTCCACCCTGCAACAACTTGCACGAGATTTGCCGCCACAGTTAGCCGTGTTAGTTGGGATGGTGGAGTCGAATGGGCGATCGCCCCAAGATGGTGGCAAAGCGCTGTTTAACAGCACCGCACTGCTAGAGAGGGGCAAGGTACAGCAAATCTTTCACAAGCGACTGCTTCCCACCTACGACGTATTTGACGAAGATCGCTACTTTGAGCCGGGGTTACAGAGCAATTCCTTTACTCTAGATGGACTTCGCATTGGCGTGACGATCTGCGAGGATTTGTGGAACGACGAGGAGTTTTGGGGCAAGCGCAACTATACGGCAAATCCGGTTGCTGATCTGGCTAATCAAGGGGTTGACTTCATTGTGAATCTGTCTGCCTCACCCTACAGCGCAGGTAAACAGCGCTTGCGAGAATTGATGTTGCAGCACGGTTCCAAACGCTATCAGCAGCCGCTCATCTACGCTAATCAGGTCGGCGGCAATGACGACCTGATTTTTGACGGCAGCAGCGTTGCCTTTAACCGCCAGGGTGAAATGGTGGGTCGGGCAAAAGCGTTTGCGGAAGATTTGGTTGTTCTGGAATTTGATTCAGCTCAGTCCGATTTGCAAATTGGTGCAATTGCTCCCCAACCTGAAAATGACGATGCCGAAATCTGGTCAGCACTGGTGCTGGGCGTGCGGGACTACGTGCGGAAATGCGGCTTTTCTAAAGTCGTAATCGGTTTGAGCGGTGGGATTGATTCTTCGCTGGTGGCAGCGATCGCCACTGCTGCATTAGGTTCCGCGAACGTCCTGGGAATTCTCATGCCCTCCCCTTACAGTTCTGACCACTCCGTCACCGATGCACTGGAGTTAGCTCGAAACTTAGGCATCCAGACGCACACGCTGCCCATCGACAAACTGATGCACACCTACGATGAGACTTTTGCCGACCTGTTTGCAGGCACCAAATTTGGCATTGCCGAGGAAAACATTCAGTCTCGCATTCGCGGCAACCTGCTAATGGCGATTTCCAACAAATTTGGGCATCTGCTGCTTTCTACAGGCAACAAATCCGAGATGGCTGTTGGCTACTGCACGCTGTATGGAGATATGAACGGTGGGTTGGCGGCGATCGCCGATGTCCCCAAAACCCGCGTCTACTCTATCTGCCAATGGCTCAATGAAAGAATGAAGGATGAAAACGGAAGGAGTAGTCAAAGTTCCCAATTCCCCATCCCTAACCCCCAAGCCCCGATTCCGCTTAATGTTCTCGTCAAGCCCCCCAGCGCCGAACTTAAACCCGGACAGGTCGATCAAGATTCCCTTCCGTCATACGAAATTCTGGATGACATCCTCGATCGCCTAATCCACCAGCACCAATCGCCAAATGAAATTGCCGCAGCAGGACATGACCCAGCCCTAGTTGAGAAAGTGAGCAGACTGGTAACTCGCGCCGAATTCAAGCGCAAGCAGGCTCCTCCGGGGTTAAAAATTACTGATCGCGCTTTTGGAACGGGGTGGCGAATGCCGATCGCAAATCGGTGGGTGGGCACCATTCAGCCAGCTACTAATCTACCCGCTAGTTCTGGGAAGCAGACAGCCGCTCAGAGCTACTAACGCCACCAAAGTACCTTCGCACTACTTTTTTGACCCTTCCGCGCCAGTCACCTCCGCGATAACGAAGTCCGATGCGCTCTATGGCCCGTACCAAATCATGTCGCCCTCTAGCTTGTAGATGTGGAATCAAATCCTCATAGCAAGACATACGGTAGGGAGTCTTGATAAATACCCGTTTCACCAGCATCTCTTCAGAAAATTCAACTTTAGGAAAAGTGCTGGCTTGCTCTAGTTTTCCAAGTGCCAGCAGCGCTAGTGTGGTTCGGATGCATTTGTCACATTTGCCGCAGTTCAGCATACCAGGCTGCATTTGTCGCACTTTGGTACAGACCTTCAGGTTTTGCAGCGCTACATCCCAGTCAGCAACAAGTTTCGTCTTATCTAGCCTGGATAGAGTGACACCATCATGCTGAATTTTTAAGTCGTAACTACTGTAATTGGGGTCAAGCAACGGGTGGGAGCCATGAGGAAACAAAGATGGAATATTGCCTGTTGAAGCAATAGACATTCGACCGAACCGCGGGCCAAACGCATGGGCAACCGAAGCAAGAGCGGCTCCCTGAAACTCATTGCTCCAGAAGTAGGTGTCAGTATTAAGCTGTCTGACGTTGGTGTAAACCGGAATCAAGTTTACTTCAGCATCTTGGGCTACGTTTGACATAGAAGTCACCAAGCGATCAAAAGCGTCTAAAAACTGTTCGTTTTCCTCTATCTCATCTCCACCAGAACTGATGCCATAGATGGTCAATCCATCTTTGAACGAATTGGGATGCTCTCGTGGCACAGTCAGACGGTTGTGGCGCAACGTCGCAAGGGAATCAATTCCACCTGAGAAAAACCAGCCTGCTCTCTGGGGTGTAGTACTTTGAGCAGGTGTTGTTCGAGTTTTGGCCTGAATTTCGACGGGTTCGCGGTTCAGCTCATACCAGTGGCGAATCCAGCCCATTGCAGTCATTAATCCATCACGCAATTCTGGACAAATTTCTGCATCTATCGAAACCCGCTTTTCGCCATGATGCAGAGCGGGCACAATGCTGGCAACTAGAAACGCATGAGGGTTACAGGATAAATCTTGAGCAAAATCTGAAGTAGTTTCAAAATAGATTTCTTGAGTGGGGCGATCGCAATCTTCCCAAACAACTGTCGCCGAAACCCGCTTTAATCTAGCAGTGTTTTTTGATTTAAGATTTTCAATTCTCATAACGAAATCCAATTTATGTGAGGCAAATCGGTCTTTGGAGTTAAATTATGTGGAAATACGTATCCTGCTAGACTGAACTCGCAGTATCAGGTGAATTATTATCCATTGGGAAGGAATAATTTTTTTCCTTCAGCCAAGGCTTTATCCCTGATCCTACGGTGAGGGTTGGTCGAAGTTTTTCGTGTTTTGGTGAAGTTTATAAAGTTTTGATGAAGTTCCAGGGCTAATCCAGCACCCCTTGCCTCTGGATAACCGAGAAAATACGGAGCGGGTTAAACTAACGGTTCGACCGGATCGCTACAAAGGGATGAGTGCTGCTATACAGTTTGAGTGTGGAGTATTTTTCTTGGAATCCCCTCAAATGGCAGTTACTACTCAGCATCTCATCCGCCTCAAACAACAAGGAAAGCCGATTGTTGCGCTCACTGCCTGGGACTATCCTTCTGCAAAATTGATTGACCAGGCTGGAGTAGACCTGATTTTAGTGGGGGATACTCTGGGCATGGTCGTGTTGGGCTATGAAACAACTATCCCCGTCACCTTAGATGAAATGTTGCACCATGCAAAGGCAGTGCGACGTGGCGTAAAACAAGCCCTACTTGTATTTGATTTACCGTTTTTGAGTTATCAAGAAAGCCCAACCCAGGCGCTACACTCAGCAGGTCGTGCCCTCAAAGAAACGGGAGCGCAGGCAATTAAGTTAGAGGGAGGCTATCCTCCTATGGTTGAGACGGTGGCTCATCTGGTGCAGGTCGGTATTCCTGTGCTGGGTCACATCGGTTTAACGCCCCAGTCGGTTCACAAGTTTGGCGGTTTTAGAAAACAGGGCAATTCCCCAGAAGCAAGAGAGCAAATTTTACAAGAGGCGATCGCCCTCGAACAAGCTGGAGCCTTCGCCATCATCCTGGAGCACATTCCCTCAGACCTGGCGCAGCAAATTTCTCAAAAGCTAACCATCCCCGCGATCGGCATTGGTGCAGGACCGTATTGTGACGGTCAGGTGCTTGTGACACACGACCTGCTTGGCTTGTCCGACTGGCAACCACCCTTTGCCAAAACCTATGCCAACCTACAAGAGACGATTACTCAGGCGGTTCAAACCTACAGCACCGAAGTGAGAGAACATAAGTTTCCGGTAGAGTAGTCCTCGCCGCTAAGCATAAAGCTCTGCAACGTACTCCTCATAGCCGTTATAAAGTAAAGTTGGGCGCTCTTCCCAGCTAAATTCAGAGCCGGAACCGATCAGCCGCTCTTTTGCCTGTGACCAACGAGGATGGGGGACTTGTGGCTCTACGTTAGCGTCAAATTTGTATTCGCTGGAGCTGATTGTGTTCCAGTAAGTTGCAGGTTGAGTGTCGGTAAACTCAATGCTAACAATCGATTTGGCTCCCTTGAAGCCATATTTCCACGGCAAAACGGCTCGAATTGGGGCACCGTGCTGTTTGGGTAGGGTGTGTCCATAGATGCCGACGGCAAAGAAGGCTAGCTCATTTGCCATTTCTTCAATTCGCAGTCCTTCTGTGTAGGGCCAGGGTAAGAATCTGGAGTGCAATCCTGGGCCTTTGGTGACCTGAGAATCGTAGAAGGAGGTAAACCGCACGAATTTTGCCTGGGGAGTTGGGTCAACGGCTGCAATCAGCGCATTCATCGGAAACCCGATCCAGGGAACGACCATCGCCCAGGCTTCGACGCAGCGGAAACGGTAAACCCGTTCTTCTAAAGGAAAAGTTCTTTGCAAATCGTCCAGGTCAAAGGTGCGCGGATTGTTGACCAGTCCAGTGACTTCAACTTTCCAATCTTCGGTAGGAAGTGCCTGTGCATTTCGCCAGATATGTTTGCTGCCGCCATATTCGTAGAAGTTGTTGTAGGTGGCGGCTAGCATTTCATTGGTGAGGGGGCGATCGCTGCCAGCATCCGAGAAAGCCGGATTTGGTGCACCCTGCAATGGAGTGGTGCCCAACAGTGGCTCTTCTGTCTCAACCCTTTGAGATTGACAGCCCCACAGACCTGCGATGGAGCCACCAATTCCAGCCCCTACCAAGGTTTTGAGAAATCGCCGCCGGTTAAAAAAGGCTGCTTCAGAAGTCACGTCCCGCTCTGGCAGTTGCCACGACTGGGGAACCCGAATGAGTGCCATAAAAACCCAGAACCCTTACCGCTCTACACTTTTTAATATATAGGGTTCCTCCAGGTGAAACATCTGATTCTCAGGTAATTCTTATCTCAGCTTGCAGCAACCATTTCTAGATTATGAGTAGCCTGGTCAAACAAATAATTGAGCGCAAAGAAGAGTTCATTCAGGTTTGTAATCGTATAACTGGCAGTGTTTTTGGTGAAAACCTGATGCTGCAATCGACCAAATTCCCAAAGCTTACCGTCGGTGACAATGCCATAGATCGGTCTTTTGTGCTGATTAAGATAATCCGCCGCTACGAGTTCAGCTAAGCATTGCCCCCAGCCTTGTTCAAAATCGTTGCGTTTTGCTTCAACTAAAAGCAGCAGGGGAAGCCCTAGAATTGTTTTGCCCAATTCAGATTTTTGGGAAAGTACATAATCAGGAGTACCGTTGAGTTTTGCATCATAAGCAAACGGTTTCTGTACCCAAAAAGCGGCTTTATTACAATATCGTTTGTAAATTTCTCTGAGAATTGGAAAAATTACTAATTCGCACCGAGCCGCTTCTGAGGAAAAGGCATCCATACAGGTCAAATTAAAGTCAAATTCCTTAAGAAATAGGGCTGACACGTCCATTCGTAGCTCAGAAACGAAGTTATCTTCTTGATATTTAATTTGATATTCTTCTTGCACCTGAGCAAGACTTTTGTAGTCACTAAATGACATAAACTATCCTCTGGCCCTGCCATATGGCCTTTGAAGCTTCCCCTGATTTATAGTATCGGGCACTTCGCAATCAGTCGGCAGGGCTTCAGGTGGTTCAAAGGCGATCGCTAACCGCACATCAGGCATCTGTCGCTGAAGGGTAGCAAGGTACATTTCAGCATCATTGCGACGACGAAAACGGGCGATCGCCACAGTCTCACAGTTGGGCAGCAGACGATAGACCACCCAAGGATGAAGCTGGTCGTGATAAGTCATGGTGTTGTAGTGGTAGAAATGAGACACTAAAGCAGTACTGCCCTTTTCTATTTGGGCAATTCACTACTCTTAAATTTCATACGCCATTATGACGCGCCAAATGGTTGTACGTCAACACGGCGCGCCAAATTCGTTGATGAAGAAAGACAGGCGACCTCAGGAAAGCGATTCACCCATTGAGAAGTTGAGGATTCAGCGCACAAACTTGTCACAGGCTGAATTCGCGGTTCAGTGTGGCATTCCGCTACGGACTTATCAACGCTGGGTGTCAGGAGAGACTGAGCCAAAGCTGACCCCTCGCCAATGGAAAACCTTGATGCAGATTTTAGAAATTCAATCTGTTGATGAAATACCAGATGACTTTTCTCCCGGTTGAGCAAAGTCTCCCGGTTAAGCAGAGGAAGCTGGAGATTCCGAATTAGCATTACCGGGCTAGAGCTTGGTAACGAGCAAGCCCTTCTTTCCCCTCTCCCCTGCCTGTGAAAACAGAACTTCAAGAACGAGCCGATGTCTTAGCTGCCAATTTACAGCGCAGTATTGATGCCTGTTTTGAGGTGTTGCGTTCGATTGGGCAGCTTTATGGTTCGGCGGAGTGGGTGGGGCGGCAAGACTTTGGGCGATTTGTGCAGCCTGTGCTGCTGAGGCATTCCAGCATTCAGGCGTTGGAGTGGTTGCCCCGGTTGCAGGAGTGCGATCGCCCCCTATTCGAGAAAACTCTCCGAGCTGAGGGCTATACAAACTTTCAGGTAACAGAGCGCACAGACGGGCAACTGACTAGAGCGGCAATGCGTCCAGAATATTTTCCGGTTGCTTATGTAGAGCCACTCACTGGCAATGAGCTAGCACTGGGATTTGACCTGTTTTCGGATGCAATTCGGCGGACGGCGCTAGAACGGGCCCGGGATACGGGGGCGATCGCCATCAGTGGTAGGGTCGAACTGGTGCAGGAAACTCAGCGGCAGTTTGGCTTTTTGGTAATTTTGCCGATTTACCGGGGTGCGCCCGGAGAAACCATTGCAGAAAGGCGCGATCGCCTCCAAGGATTCGTTTTGGGCGTCTTTCGGGTAGCAGACGTGGTTCGGGCTTCGTTGTCCGGGTTGAATCTAGACAACATCAACTTCTTTCTGTGTGATCAGTCCGACCAGCCCGACAAAGCATTTTTGGCTACTTATGAAGCTCAGTCTCGACGGGTGCTTGCTAGCCCAGCCGAGGAAAGGGGCTTTCAGGAACACCACTCCTTTTGGCAAGAAAAGCTGTCTGCTCAAGACAACTCGATCTGTAGCCGCAGTTTTACCATTGCCGATCGTCACTGGTCGCTCTTGCTATTGCCCACGTCTGCCTATGTCGATCGAGAAGAGCTATACAAGCAAAGCCGCAGTCTGGCAGATGCAGCGACGGCTGAGGCTGAAAAACTGAAGCAGGTTTTGCTCAATCTGCAACAAACGCAGGCGAGATGGTTTCTAGAAAAGCGATTGATTGCGGTTGGAGTCGGGCTGGTGTTTCTAGTGCTGGGCAGCGTCAACCTGGTTGCTCACCGCAGTATGACTCGCCTGACCTCAAGCACAAACGGCATGGAACGCACGTATAGCACGTTAGCAAGTTTGGCGAAGATCTTAGCGATCGCCACGGATGCCAAAACTCAGTTAGAGAATGTAGAACTTCCTAATTCAGAAACGGCACCCGCGATCGAGCAAATTGATGCTGAAAGCATGGGGACAATTGCTTTCGAAGTGGCATCTTTGCGCCAAGCCATTGCCCCGGATGCTGCTCAGCAAAGCCGCCTGGATCTGCTGGAGCCGCTACTTTCTCAACGCCTTACCTCACTTCAGCAAACCGTGCCACAGCCTCAGAACAATGGTGGCGATCGCCAGCTTCAGCAGCAGATTCAGCAGGTGATTCGTGAAATGGAGCAAGTGGAGCGATCGCGCCTTCAGCAATGGGAAACGCAGGCAGCCGAAAGCGTTCGCAGCATTTTTCTAATCAACATTGGTGGCATTCTTCTGAGTGCGGCACTGTTGGTTTGGGTGTATTACCTGCTGCATCGCCAAATCAATGAACGCCAGCAAGTTGAGGTTGCCTTATTTGAGGCAAACAGTCAGCTAGAAATGGAAGTGCAAGAGCGATCGGCAGAACTGGCGCAAACCAAGGAAATTAGCGATCTGAAGCAACGTTTGTTTTCGATGGTTTCCCACGAATTTCGCACTCCCCTAAGTACGATCCTGCTCTCGACTCAACTGTTGTCCGGTAGTTCTGAAGATTGGGCAGAGGAGAAAAAGCGAAAGAACCTGTCGCGCATTCAGTCTGCCGCCAAAACCCTGGCACAGCTTTTGAACGACATCCTGACGCTCAACCGGGCCGAAGCCGGGAAGCTAGAATTTCGTCCAGAACTCCTCAATCTAGAACCTTTCTGCCAGCAGATTGTCGAAGAAATGCAGCTCAGCACAGGCAGAACTCAGATCGAATTCACCCAATACGGTTACCCGACTCCGGTAAAACTCGACAGCAAACTGTTGCACTCCATTCTGACGAACCTGCTCTCGAACGCTGCGAAGTATTCTCCGCCTGATTCAACCGTGTTGCTCAGCTTGATTTACAATCCGGGTTCAGTTGTGTTTCAGGTCAAAGATTACGGCATTGGCATCCCCCCCGAAGATCAGCAGCGAATTTATGAAACCTTTTACCGCAGCAAAAATGTGGGTGACATTGCAGGCACCGGTCTGGGATTAGCCGTTGTGAAAACCTGCGTAGATTTGCACGGGGGACTAGTTTCAGTGACGAGTGCGATCGCCACTGGCACTACTTTTACCGTGACCTTGCCGCAATAGGAACAGAGTCTAGTGAAGGGTAGTGCGGCTGAGTCGTACTACCCTTCACTAGAAGATCTCAATTTATGCCTTTAGACCATGTGAACTCTGCCAAAAGGTCATTCAAACGACAAATTGAATGCACTAGAAATAGAAATGACCAACCTTGTAAACACTGTTTCTATTTCTATGAAATCAATGACTAATTTGCTTGCTGCTATGGGACGTTGGGCTGTGACCGCCCTGTTTTGTGTTTCAGCGATCGCCTTTGTTTGGCAGGGTGCATTCTTCTCAAACACCGCCGCAATGGCTGCTCCGGGTACGCTTGTAATCGCTGCAAGAACAGAGACAGGTAGCGAGATTCAGCAAGACAACAAAGGCTTTGTTCAGGATGCGGCAGAGAAGGTTAAGGATGCTGCTAATAGCAACGCTAACCGAGTTGATGATGCAACTGACAATGGCAGCTCTATCGGACGCAAAGCTCAAAGAGATGCAGCCCGCATCGAGAAAAGAGCGAATGAAGATGCATCTCGGACTCAGAGAGCGATCGATAACAATGTGAATGCTGTTGAACGCGCTGTTGACAACATCAAAGATGTTTTCAGCAAGTAAGCAATAGTCGATAGCGTCGCTATAAGAAAGCGGTTGAGAACTAGTTTAGGCTAGAACTTCAACCGCTTTTTCAGTTGGATGAGCCTGAGTATTGTGAATAAAACAATTTAGAAAGGACGAAGTTAGCTTAATAACTCCATCCTTTCTAGATTTTGTTGATTCATCTAAGGATTGATAATGCCATAGTAAAGACCCGCTATAAACAAGAGAAGCGCAAGTATAACGCCTACGAGACTAAGTCCAAACGCGTAGGAAGGAGTCTCGTCCTCATCTAAAACATCTTCTTTCAAGCGTGCTTCTTTTTCCGCTTGTGTAGCTTGATGGGGTGGAGAATCGTTGACGGCAAAGGCAGGATTTCCAGACCTTTCTAAATCCATTTCAGTAGTGTTCATGAGTTTTCTTAATACTTCATTAGTAACGTCTCTACTATGTTCTCGCTCAATATCAAGATCTGCCTCTTTCGTTTGGGTTTTCTAAAGTGAGTTTTTCTCTGACAAAGGAAGTAAGGCAAACCTAAGAAGTAAGACTATTAGTAATAAATTTTGTTAAAAGAAGAATAAATCCACCCTTAGTTGGAGAACATTTAGCATCACTTCCTGAATTAAGAAGCATCATAATCTCAGTCAAAGAACCGAACGCTAGAGATTGCCCTATCACTAATGCACGAATCGCCCAAAAAAGCCTGGACTGTAGCCTCTCTAGCAAAACAGATGCCCCTAGCAGAACAGATGCCCATGTCGCGATCGCATTCTCTAGCCCGATTTACAGAACTGGTTAGGATTGCACTTTCTGCGTGAAATAAAAATAAACTTGCAGAACCGTCCTCACCTATGATCTAGAGCAGAGGTTCAGATTAATTGCCTGCTTATGCCTGTTATCTGGGAGTTAGATTTTTACTCTCGTCCGGTGCTGGATGAAAATGACAAAAAACTTTGGGAGGTGCTGATTTGCGAAAGCCCCACAGACATCACCACTGAGCCTGATTCGCTATTTCGTTATGCCAAATTTTGTTCTAACAGCGAAGTGAATTCGGTGACGTTGCGAGAATCGCTGGAAGAGGCGATCGCCCAAGCAGCTAAGCCGCCCTCCCGCATTCGCTTCTTTCGCCGTCAGATGGCTAACATGATCACCAAAGGCTGCGAAGATGCCGGAATCACTGCCTTTGCGAGTCGGCGCACGCTAGCGCTCAATCAGTGGATTGAGCAGCGAATGCAAGAGGTCTATCCCACTTATCCCACCTATCAGCCAGGGACCAATCCTTCGGTAGCAATGGCTGACAACGCGCCACAGCCCTTGCCAGATGCGCTAATTGGGCAACAGTGGGCGTTTGTCAATTTGGAAGCGATCGCTTTCAAAGAGATGCCAGAGTGGGAAATTGGCTTTGGTGAAGCCTTTCCGTTAGAGATGGCAGGCTTAGCGCCAGATGCTCGGGTTCCCGGTTTAATCATCTTCTCGCCCCGTGCTGTGCCGCTGGCAGGCTGGATGTCTGGGCTAGAGCTAGCTTTCCTCAAGTTCAACACTTCTCCACCGCAGCTTGTCCTGGAAACCGGAGCCGACAACGCCTGGATTCTGATCAACTTGCCAACTCCCGCCCTGCAAGCCGAAGCAAAAGCCTTTGAGATTGCTAAGCAGCAGGCAAACCAAGTACATTTCATCGCCGTGCAGACTGACCCAGAATCAGAAACCTTTGCCGGATTTTGGCTGCTGCAAGAACTGAACTTGGCGTAAAGTACCGCGATCGCACAAGATAGTAAACGGTCAACCAAGGAATACTATGGGTTCCGATAACTCGCCACAAATGTTACCGGCAGAGCAACTGCTGGATTTAGCAAAGCAAGCAGGCGCAGAGGCGGCAGAAGTGTTTCAGTCGCGATCGCTCTCTCGTCCAGTCTTTTTTGAGGCAAATCGGCTAAAGCAGCTAGAAAGCTCTCAGGCAGAAGGGACTGCGCTACGGCTTTGGCAGGATGGTCGCCCTGGTTTGGCTGTCGCCTATGGTGCTGTTGAACCGCAAGCATTGGTTGAACGAGCGATTGCCCTCAGCCAACTGAATGATCCAGAAACCATTGAACTCAATGCCGCCTCTCACATTACCTACCCAGATTTGGGAGAAGCAGTAGCCGTCGAAACCCTGGTAGATTGGGGCAGAGAGGCGATCGCTCTGGTGCGTCAGGCTTACCCCGAATGTCTCTGCACAGCCGAGTGGGAATGTGAGGCAGAAGTAACGCGCCTGGTCAATTCTCAAGGACTGGACTGTAGCTACACTGACACCACGCTGAGTTGTTATCTATCGGCGGAGTGGGTACGGGGTGAAGATTTCCTGAGTGTCGCAGACGGGCAAACCCAACGCGGCAGGCTCGATCCGGTGGCTGTGGCTGATCAGGTGTTGCAGCGGCTGGACTGGGCAAAAAACAACGCGGCTTCTCCCAATGGGCGCGTTCCAGTACTGTTTACCTCCAAGGCAGCAGACATGCTGTGGGGCACCATTCAAGCGGCGATGAATAGCAAACAGGTACTCGAAAAGGCTTCCCCCTGGAGCGATCGCCTGGGAGAACCCGTTACTTCCCCTGATCTGACCGTCTCTCAACAGCCCGAAGCAGGCCCGTTTAGCTGCCCCTTTGATGACGAGGGCACTCCCACCCAACCGATCACCTTCATCAAAGATGGTGTTTTACAGCTTTTTTATACCGATCGTACGCTGGGGCGATCGCTTGGCAGCGGCACCACAGGCAACGGCTTTCGCCCTGGTTTGGGCAGCTACCCCACCCCCGGATTGTTTAACTTGCTAATTCAACCTGGCTTCAAATCTCTCTCAGACCTGATCGCCTCCCTCGATTACGGCATCATCGTTGATCAAATGCTGGGTGGCGGTGCAGGCATCTCTGGTGAGTTTTCGGTGAATGTTGATCTGGGCTATCGGGTAGAAAACGGGCAGATCATCGGTCGTGTTAAAGACACCATGGTTGCAGGCAACGTCTACACTGCCCTCAAAAACCTGGTCGAACTTGGAGGCGATGCTGATTGGAACGGTTCCTGCTACACACCTTCAATTATTGTTGAGGGATTGTCAACTACAGGACGCAGTTGATGGTTAAGTTTACACAGGTAGACCTCTACGCCAGCGTTTTAACATTAAAGGCAGACGGATTACGAACAGCTTTAAAAGCGCCAACACATTACTTAAATTTTTAGACTGTCTCGCTAGATATAGAAAAGCTGATGGGTTAAGCCACAACTCCCCCTGCTTCAGTAAGTGCTGAGTCAAGCTCGTATTGTTAAGAGTATGTCTCAGTTCCTCTGGCAACTCTAGGCTAACTGGTAATCGCTTGGGACAAAAGTTGGCATCATATCTAGCATTGACCCAGGCTAGTTCTTTGCCTTTGTAAGTTTTGGCTTCAGGATGACCAAACCCAATATTTGTTGTAAAGGAAGTGGTGGGGACAAGATGCGTCTTCTGGTGATATAAAGCGGCAAGGGTAAATGTAATGACCCAGTCTGTTTGTCGATTTTTCTCCAACCAAAACTGATTGATCATTGTTCTCTTAGTTTGAGAGGTAGCTGGAATTTTGTAAAACTCGCCAAAAGGATTGTATTGTTCTGATTGATTGGCTAAATTCAGCTCTTTCCACCGATCAGCCCAGGTTGCAAATCCCCAGCTAAAGACACGGTTAGACACGATAAAGTCTGTATCAGTCCGAGGACTCAACTCTGCTGGTAGGCTTGCATAGGCACTAATTGAACATATCTGTTGGTGATGTCGATAAGCTTCTAGAAGCCGACACATCCGATCATAAAAGTGTGGATTAGGAACAATGTCATCCTCTAGATAAATCAAGGAATCATGAGAGGACAAAACTTCTGTTAGACCCAGAATTACGTTTTGGTCGCACCCCAAATTATGATTTCTTTTAACGATATGGACAGGTACGAGTGTAGATAACTCTTCTAGTAGTGAAATGCACTGTTCTATCAAAGGTTCATCAGCAGCTTTTCTTGCCCCATCAATAAAACCAATAATCTTAGATGGCATTAGTGATTGTTGACGAACTGCTGCTAAAACTTTTTTGAGCAAATCAGGGCGGGTAAAGGCTACCAGGACAAGTGGAGGTAATTCTACTGGTAGTGGAACATCATTGAGGGAGGTAGGTAATGATACATGGCTAGTCATTCTCTAAAACACTCTTTTTTCTCTGTGAACGATAAAACCTAAGCTCCTCAAGGGCTTGTAGGATTATAGCTCATGCAGATTGGGGGTTGAGTTGAGTAATTTTACTTAAATGCCTGAGCAAACTTTAGCCAGTTGAGACCTGAGCCATGCTTGGGCTGGATTGTGATGGCTGCGTTCATGCCACATCATCTTCACAGAGGAGAGAGGAATTTCAATGGGAACAGCGGTGAGGTAAAGTTGATCGCTCATTCCACTCAGTTCAACCACTCGTGTTGGCAAAACTGCAATTAGATCCGAGTTAATAAGAATTTGGGGAACCACAAAAAACTGATTGACCGTCAGTCCAATGCGGCGAGTGAGTCCTTGTTCCTGTAGGAAGGGTTCAAGCAAACCTGTTGTTTCTCCAGTCAGGGTTACAAGCAAATGTTTTGCTTCGGCGTAGCGAGCTAGAGTTAACTTCTTACCTGCAAGTGGATGGTTATGCCGCATCGCACAGACCCAGGTTGAGGTGAAGAGTGTGTGCGATCGCAAACGAGCATTGACCTGTGGAAATACACCAATTGCAAGATCAATCTCTGCTTGTTCTAGCAGCATTGGAGCATTGATGTGAGTGTTGGGTATAGTCCGCAAATTGATGTTGGGTGCAAGTTTTTCCAATGTGTTGACCAAAGCAGGCAAAATCACATGGGCTGAAAAGTCATTGAGGGCGATCGTGAAGCTAGCACTTTCCACAGCAGAATCGAACTCCACCGGCTCAAAAGTTCGACGAATTTGAGTTAAAGAGTCGCGAATAGGCTGCCACATTTCTGTCGCTTTTGGAGTTGGGCTCACTCCACTTGGGACTTTGATAAATAACTCATCATTCACCAAGTGACGTAAGCGTTTGAGAGCATTGCTAACAGCAGGTTGTGTCATATTCAAGCGATCGGCAGCACGAGTCACGTTGAGTTCTGTCATTACCGCATCAAAAATCTTCAGCAGATTCAAATCAAGCTGTTCATAATTCATTTCAGTGATAACCCTTATGGCAATTATCTATTAGACAATATAACCCTTCTGCCAATATCTTAGAACTTGAAGAGCTAGGCAGAGCAAGTCATGAAGAAAGTACTTATTATTTTGGCTCATCCAAACTTTGCAGAATCCCGAGGCAATAAAGCACTAGTAGAAGCGGCTCAGGAAATTCCCTCGGTAAAGATTCACTATCTATATGAGCGATATCCAAACTGGCAAATTGATGTGCAGGTGGAGCAGGAGCTTTTGAGAAGCCACGATTTGATCGTGCTTCAGCATCCGTTGCAATGGTACTCAGTGCCGCCACTGCTGAAGAAGTGGATGGATGATGTACTCACTTATGGTTTTGCTTATGGTGAAGCGGGTACAGCCCTTAAGGGAAAGGAGTTGATGCCTGTAGTGACAGCAGGTGGCTTATCAGAAATGTATGTGGCTGGAGGGTTTGTTAACTTCACGATGAGTGAACTGTTGCGACCGATTCAGCAAACTGCAAATTTTTGCGGAATGAGTTACAAAACACCTTTCGTCGTTCACGGATTTCTGCCGAAAGAGCTGGGAATTCCTGGAACCATTTCAGATGAGCAACTGTTACAGGCATCAAATTGGTACAGACAACTTTTGCAGCAATGTGTCGCGAGTTAATACTCACATTTAAGTGGAGCAATGTATGTCGCTTTCTATTCGATTAGTTCGAGCAGTCATTCAGGCTGTGCAGCGATCGCACTTCAGAACGATTGTTAAAACAATGGCTTTTCTGCTCATTGCGCTCATCCTCACTTTGTGGATGAAATCACCGACAGTTAATGCAGCCCATGAGGAAAGTACTCCCAACGCAGGAGCTTATCAGTTTCAGGTAGGAAGTTTCAAAGTTGCGACGATTTCTGATGGATTACTAACGCTGCCTCCTCTGCCAACCTACGCTCCAATGGCAGATCCAGAGGAAGTGGAGAGAGCAATGGTAGAACGATTTTGGTCACCTAGCGACTTATCCCTCTATTTCAATGCAACGTATGTGGATACAGGCGCTCATCAAGTCCTAATTGACACAGGTGCAGGGATAGAGCTTGGAGCAGGGCTTGCAAAACTGGCGCAAAATCTTCGGAGTATAGGAGTTCAACCTCGAGACATTGATACGGTGATCATTACTCATGCTCATCCTGATCACATTGGAGGGATTGTTTCTCCTGATGGACAGCTTACCTTTCCTAACGCTCAATATTACATTTCAGCTGCCGAGTGGCAGTTTTGGACAACCCCTACGATTGATTTATCACCCCTGATCATTCCTGAAGCTTTCAAGCAAGGTATTGTTGCATCTGCACAGAAGCATTTAGGGGCGATCGCCAACAAAGTGAGCCAGTTTCAACCTAATCAAGAAATTGTTCCAGGCATTACTGCGATCGCTGCACCAGGACATACTCCGGGTCAATCAGCATTACAAATTAAATCTGAAGCCTCTCAGTTGATGGTCACTGCTGATGTCTTCTTCAATGAAGCGTTTGATTTAGAACATCCTGAATGGCAAACTGGGTTTGACTTTAACCCGCAACAAGCAGCAGAAACGCGGCGTAGGCTACTCGATCAGGTCACTCAAGATCGAACAATGGTGAGTGCTTATCACATGCCGTTTCCTGCAGTGGGTCACATTCGTGTAAGGGGCGATCGCTATGAATGGGAACCTACCCTCTGGCAATTCGAGCCTTAGAACGTATAAAGTCCGCTAGAATCCTTCTCTTATTTTGAAGGACTCCGGGCTGTCTCTATATTTCTACGTCTGAAGTTCAGAAGCGGGTATGGGGAACTCTGTTCTTCTACTCAAGTTCATTAGAGAACAGCAATACTTCACGTGAATTTCACTCCTGATTTTGAGGAGTTTGAGGAGATTGTTAAAAAAACTTTCCTGATTCACGTTTTTGGGCTTGAAAGATGACACAGGGGCAAAGTCTACCAAAAGCAAAGACACCATCTGTAATGCTGTCAAGGGAATCTCATGACAGAACTCACACAGGCTATCCTGTTGTCACCTTCTAGAAGGGACAGCTACTCAATTCAGCCCTCTTCTCGTTTCTTGCCGTCTTTATGGGAACCCATTGACCCGGAGCCATCTCCCTCAAAGTGGTTTACTTCAGATGGACAGCGGCGTGTAGTAGTTGTGGCTGGACTCGCAGTGGCTGTGACTTCTGCAAATCTGGCACAAATCTTGAGCCGCGCCCCCGAATATGAGGGAAAGTTCCAGATTTCGGTGGAGCCTGCGATCGCCAACCGTTCTCCTCAAGCCCAAGCCCTGAGCAATGGCTATGAGACAGCGGTTCCTACGATTGATTATGATACTCAAATTGAGGTTTTAAGGAGTGCTGTACTCCTTAGCCCGGTCGTTGAACAGCTTCAAGCGCAAGACATTGAGCTTGACTATGATGCTTTGAGCCGCAACTTGCACATTGCCCAGCTTGAAGCACCAGGAATGTTGGAGATTACCTATCGCGATGCAGATCCTGAAACTGTTCAGGTTGTTCTAGACCAGGTTGTGGATGCTTACCTGAACTATGGACAACAGTGCCAATCAGGTGCTTGTAAAGGACTCGAATTTGTTGATGCTCAGATTCCCCAGGTGCAGCAAAGGGTGGAAGATTTGCGTCAGCAGCTACAGGGGTTTCAGCAACAGCATGGCTTAAGCGATCCAGATGCCCAAGGGCAACGCTTGTCTGCTTTTTCTCGCGAAATTGCAAACCAGCAGGCAACCTTACAAACGACTCTGCCGAAGATTCGCAGCAGTCAGGTAATGTTACAGCAGCAAATGGGTTTGCCTGATTCGGCGATCGCCGAAACCTTGTTAAATCAATCATCTAGCTATCAAACGCTGCTCGACCAGCTCCGAACCGTAGAGTTAGAAATTGCCCAAGAATCGACTCGCTTCCAAGTGAATGCTGAAAAAGTCGAGTCTTTGCAGCAAGAGCATCGTGAGTTGCAGCTACAAATGCGTCTGGAAGCTCGACAGATTGCACTCAGTTACTTATCCACCAATCCCACGATTGCAATCACAGAGTCGGTGGAAATGCCTGTTTCACCAGAAATGGCCCTACGTTGGATTGAAACCACTCAATACCTCCAGGTTCTAGAAATTCGTCAACAGTCCCTTGAACGAGCAGAAACGCTGCTAGTTCAGCAAACGGAACAGTGGGCAGCACTGTCTCGTCAATACTCACAAGTGGAACAGGAGTTGCACACTGCCACTAGCACTTTAAACCAGTATCTTGTGAAGCGGCAAGAGCTAGAACCGCAGGCTGCTCAGCAGAAAATTGCCTGGGAAGTCATTGCTCCACCAGAATTAATTCACGATCAAACAGGTCAACCTGCACCCACAATTCCTAATCTCCAGCGTGATTTAAGTGCAGGAATTGCTTTTAGCATGTTGCTTGCGACTGGAGCGGCGATTGCCCTTGACAGACGTAAATCCCTTAACTCTGCTATTCAAACCAAAACTACCATCACTCACCTTGACATCCAATCCAGGCTGGCAATGCTGGCGCGGTACGTTGGTCTGAATACAGAACAACATACCAAAGGGCAAACCATGCTGACTAACTGCTATCCCATGTTGAGACTGCCAGAAGGATCTCAGCAATCACAACCCGTTCAATTCCAAGCAGATGCTCACTCGCATCAATCAGATTGGACTTCGGCACCCCTAACCATTACTGCAGAACTAGTTTCTGAAGAGTCGGCTTCCGAACCTAAACTCGTTTTCGCGAGTTAGGTATAAACTGCTACGATGCTGATGATTTTCAAGGATTGAGCTTAATGCTTGAGGCGATCGCAATTCTTACGCATCTCTTCATGAAATAGGATATGAAAGGATGAGTATGTTCACGTAATTCGGTATATTTTGTTAGTGTGGATCAGTAGTTGACGAGCAGCTAAATCATTGCTTACTCGCTCTACCGCTGCTTGAAGTATTCACTTTTGAGTTGCAAAAGCTACGAAGCAGCCTACTTAGGGCTGAGCTCAAAAATTCTTGTCAACTGTGCCTAAATCCGACTTAACTTCAAAATAATCTTCCGGATAGGCTAGTGGTTTTACGTAGACATAGATAGTTAGACATTGTTCAAGTTTGTGCTCAATGTCGTTCATTACCCCTCCATCTACCTTCTCTCTGGTGCCGAACTGCCACAGCTATTGCTAATTACATTCCTGAATGTGTGTTGCAACTTCAGGACAACTTAGCAAACAGGACTTCTACCATTAACCTCAATTTCTTTTGCAAACACACGTTTGGTCAAAGAGGTCTGTTATTGACCTTTTCACAGGGTGGCTGAACCGTAGCGGACGCATTTAACGCTGCATCCAAAAGCAAAAAAACAGTTATTGGATAGAGGAGTCATACTGTGAAACCACCCCTTAAAAAGGTGAGTGTGGTCAATTCCCCCGTTACCGCTTCACCATTCGACGAGCAAATAAAAGTAATTTTGGAATGGGCTAGCAAACATCTCAGTAAAGTTGTTTGTGTCGCTAACGTTCACATGGTGACAGAGGCGTATTTAAACCAGGACTTTAGCAAGGTTCTCAAAAGCGCTGATCTGGTTACACCGGATGGAATGCCGCTGGTCTGGATGATGAAACTGTTGGGAGTGCGAGATCAAGACCGCGTCGCAGGTTTAGACATCCTACTAGCTCTTTGTAAAGCTGCTCCCTCAACTGATGTCGGACTGTTCTTTGTAGGTTCTGAGACGCCTATCCTTGCTCAGATGAGAGCAAAGCTAAATCAAGAATTTCCTGACCTACAAATTGCTGGAATGGAACCGTTACCCTTCCGACCCCTTACACCAGCGGAAGATGAGGCGTTGATTCAAAAAATTAATGCGAGTGGTGCAGGTGTGGTTTTGGTGTCATTAGGCTGTCCAAAACAGGAACGCTGGATGGCAGAGCATAAGGACAAAATTCACGCGGTCATGATTGGCTTAGGTGGAGCTTTCCCAGTTTATGCAGGTATTTGCAAGAGAGCGCCTCGTTGGGTTCGAGAAATGGGTCTGGAGTGGTTTTACAGACTCATTCAAGAACCTCGTCGGCTCTGGAAACGCTACAGCACGACGATTCCTCTGTTTTTGTGGTTGGCGACAAAGCAGTTGATTAAACAACCCAAAGTGTTGTTACGCTCTCAAGGGTAAACCAGCAATTCTTTGAAGTCACATACTCACTAATAAACAAGGGGCCTATGCTCCTTGTTTTTGCGCGATCGCCCATTCTACAGTTGCAGCTATACAGGTTAGGAAAAAGAGGGGAGGCAGGGCTAAGCCCTACCTCCCCTCTTTTTCCTAACTTAAATAACTTGCCGATTTTTGTTTGCTAAACGTAGGGGAAAAACTCTTTAGAACAACTTTAAGACCAAGAATTAAAAAACTAAGACCAAGAATTAAAAAATTAGGAATGTGTCCTACTTAATGAAAACTTGTCCCTGATTTTAATGGAGAAGAGGTGAATATACTGACTAGTCAACTTACGAGGAACATTTGATAAATAAGTGGTTTCTTTAACAAGAGGACGGTGAGTGTAAAAATACCGTGAAACCACGCAATATGTCTTGTGGCTACAGTACAGTCACATACAATTGACTTATTGCAAGATGCGTTTTTTTAAGCCCTACGTATTTCTCTCAGGTGCTAATTCTCTACCCAAGGTGCGCCGCTAGCTACGAAGCTTTTAAGACTATTCGCAAAGAATAGCTTATGAAAACTTCAGTAGCTGACTCAGGTTCAACCATTACCCTTCAACCCGAACAAGCACACACACTAGGTAGGTCAAGCATGAATTTCAAATCATTTGCTCTTAAGACTGCGATCGCTGCCACTGTACTCACAGGCTCCACACTAGCGGTTTCTCCTGCTGAAGCTATCACCTTCGGTAGCAAGCTAAACTTCTATGGCACTGCTGATGTCACGACCAATGTCGGTGAAATTGACTTCTATTTGCAAGATGCAGATGAGAGTCTAGATGGAGCTGGTGGTGAAAACATTGGACAATTCATCGTTAGTGGTCCAAGAAGCAACACGAATGAGTTTAAGTCTCTTGCTAGAGCAGTAGGAACTATCAAAGACATTGAGTCTTTACCAGTTTTCCAAGCTATCAACAATTTCCTGTTTTTCGGTCAAAACAGCCCGTTCAACTTTAACCTCACTGCCTTCACTAAGCTCTCTGATACGACCTACAAATTTGAAGGAGTTTTTGCTGACAATACCCTTGGTTCAGGAGAGTTTACGACTCAGGTGATTGCATCTGGTGTAAACAGCTACTCTGTCACCGTTGTCGCGGGCAATGAAATTCCCACTCCTGCTCTGCTCCCCGGTTTGATCGGCATGGGTGCAGCTGTGCTGCGGAAGCGTAATGCTGAAGAGAATGAGCAGGTAGAAGCAGAAGCATAAATTGATTGGTGATCATATGCTCTGCCTTTAGAGACGGTCCTTTAAACGTTAGTTCCTCTGTGTAGGTAACTAATAACTACTCCATTTGGAACTGTTCTACTAGTCAAGGTTGGTAGGGATAGCTGTTTTGGAAGCCGTTCCGACGCAGCTATTCCTCCCTTTAACTTTTTCTAAGTTTGTATGTTGCAGTCCAGTTTACAGCAGTTTTTTCCCCTACCAATCCTTTAACTTCTATGGCAAGTATCTCTGCCCCCAACTTTGCTCACCCCTACGCTGCCAGAAACCTCTGCCGCATTGTTGGGTTCACCTGTCTGGCTGGTTTTTTGTTTGATTTACTGTTGCTGGCACTGCCACCTAACCTCGGTAGCCTGGAATGGCGGGTTGGGTTTATGCAGCAAATTGGCGATCGCAGCATTATTCTACTTTTTGGCGCAGCCCTCACGATGTTTGGCAGCCTTGATAGTCGCCAATGGCTGAAGCAATTGGCAATGGGCTGTTTAATTATTGGTGTTGTCTTTCACCTTTCCTGCATTTTGCTTTTGCGAGATAGTCTGGTTCTACAACAGCAGGCGATCGCCAACATTTCTACCCAGGCTGCCGAACTGCAAACGCAACTAGAAGCATCTGAAAATGACCCGGCGGCGGCTGAAGTCAGTCCAGAGGAGCGACAGCAAGTTAACCAAATGCTCACAACTCGTGCCGAGACGCTTAGACAAAATGCTAGAACTGGAATTTTGAAAGCTGGACTTTCCACCGTTGGTAACCTGGTTGTGATTGGAATTGGGCTAGTTAGCCTGGGACGCTACGGAATGCGACAGCGTTAATAGCGTTAATTGAGATAAGACGATTTCATGTTAGAAATACCCGCTGCAGGGACGAACGTCTGTTCATCCCTGCAACTAATTTGTTAACCTACAGCTGCGATCGCGTCCGGTCTTCAAGGAAGCAGATCTGCGACTTCTTTGAGGAGTTGCAGATCTTTGCTTTTGGTATTGCATCCTGCCTATGGAGATCCGGAGGATGCGATTGCCGTTCGTCTACTCTAGACTTACTGGAGTAGCGAGCGGACTCATAATGGATGTAATGGTGGAAGCCAGAGGGCTAGAAAAGTGCTTTGGCAAGACAAAAGCTTTACAGGGCATTAATCTCTCGGTGCCTCCTGGGTCAGTGTTGGGGGTGCTGGGACCAAATGGAGCAGGTAAAACCACAACAATTAATTGCCTGACAACCCTGCTCAAGCCTGATAAAGGGTATGCCACGATCGCCGGGTACGATGTCATTAAACAGCCCGCTGCGGTGCGATCGCTAATTGGCGTAACGGGTCAGTTTGCAGCGGTCGATGAAGAATTGACTGCCCGCGAAAATCTAATTCTGTTTGGGCGATTGCTGCGGCTCTCTGCCACCACGGCAGCAAAACGGGCAACAGAGCTGCTCGAACAGTTTGAGCTACTAGAGGCAGGTAATCGCCGGGTCAAGGAATTTTCGGGTGGAATGCGTCGTCGCTTGGACTTGGCAGCCAGTATTGTAGCTGAGCCGCTGGTGCTGTTTTTGGATGAACCAACTACGGGACTTGACCCGCGCAGCCGGCGTCAACTCTGGGATATGGTTGTCGCGCTAAAAAAACGCGGTATCACCATTTTTTTAACCACACAGTATTTAGAGGAAGCAGACGAGCTTGCCGATCGCATTGTCGTGATCGATCGCGGCACCGTCATCGCAGAAGGCACTTCTGATGATCTAAAAAACCGCGTCGGTGGGACATTCTGCAAACTAGAACTGGCAGACCCCAAGGATGAGCCAAAAGTGAGACGAGCGCTATCCGGGTTAGGGGATATTGCAGGCACCGGAACACTTACTCTAGCTGCACCCGATGGTGTCACAACTTTATCTGAAGTGGTTCGTCGGGTGGATGCTATCGGCATTACCCTGGCTGATATTTCTCTCTGTCGTCCCAGTTTGGATGATGTGTTTTTTGCCCTGACCGGACACACCACAGGAGAAACCATATGACTGCGATCGACTTGCAGGCTAAAGCCAAACAACTGGTGAAGGTTCGGTGTGAAGCAGGAATTAGTAGAGCGATCGCCGATAGTTTCATCATTGGTCAGCGCAACTTAATTCGGCTGAGTCGTCAGCCAGCCGTCATTACTGGTGTGTTAGTGTTTCCTATTGTGTTTCTGACTGCCTTCCTGCTTGCTTTTGAGCGATCAATGTCTGCTCAAAACATTGATTACATCCAATACCTGGTGCCCATTATCACGCTTCAAGCGATGTTTTTTACCGCAATGAATTCTGCTAGCAACCTGGCAGGTGATATTGATACAGGAATGCTGCAACGCTGTCGGGCAATGCCGATCTCACGGGCGGCTGTTCTAGGTGGGCTACTAATTGCCTACTTGGCCAGGGCAATTGTCACGATCGCCATTCTACTTCCCGTTGCTTACCTTTATGGTTTTCGGTTTCAGGCAGGGGTGTTGTCTGCGATCGGATACGTTTTACTCACTTTATTCTTTACCACCGTCGCTGTCACTGGCTACTCTCTCCTCGCTTTGGGGCTAAAGAAACCTGATCTGGTGCAATCTCTTGTGATTGTTCCTTATGCTCCTTTTCTATTACTTAGCAGTGGATTTAGCCCTGCCGAAAACTTTCCAAATTGGCTTCAGCCCTTTGTCATAGCTCAACCCGTGAGTCATATTGCAGCGGCTCTCAGGGCACTGGCTAGTGGTGAACCGCTGCTGATTCCGTTGCTGTGGTCAATCGGCTGGTTAATTGTGCTGTTATTTGGATTCGGATTTACTGCGATCTGGCTTTACCGGAGGATTTCCTGATGACGCTTCCTTTGAATGCCGCTCAACTGGTTGAAATCCGACAAGAAGGTGGACTCTTTCGCGACCTGCATGACATTGCCATTGTGACTCAGCGCAACCTACTATTAGATCTGAGAAATCCGGCTGTGATCATTGGTTCAACTGGTTTTCCTATTTTCCTGATGCTTATCTTTACAGCCAGTTTTGCAAAGGTTGTGGTGCCAAATGGCTCTTACACAGACTACGCACAGTTTTTGGTACCACTTAGCACAATTCAGGGATTGTTGTTTAGCACGATCAATACAGGAACCGCACTCTACTATGACCTTAGAAGCGGCATGGTATCTCGACTTCGCACCCTGCCCATCGCCCGTTCTGCTGTGTTAGCCGGACGCATTTTAGGTGGGGCCGGACGGCTCCTCGTTCAGGTCACTTTCATCACTTTAGTGGGACATTTAATCGGATTTCGCTTCCAAAATGGATTCATCAACAGTCTGCTCTATCTACTCCTTCCTGTCGTCTTCACCTCTGCTTTTTCCTGGGTGGCAGTCTTTCTAGCCGTAAAAGCCAAATCTGCTGAAACCGTTCAGGCGGCCATGGCTCCCTGGTTGTTGCCACTCACTTTTCTTAGCATTGGCTACGTCCCCAAAGAAGGATTTCCCGAATGGGTTCAGGGGTTTGTGTCCCTCAATCCCGTTTCTGCTGTAGCTCAAGCCATGCGAGGGCTATCATTCGGTGGCCCTTATGTTGAATATGTGATTCAGTCCTTACTGTGGAGTGCAGCGCTGACTGCCGTATTTAGCACTCTGGCGATTCGGGCGTATCAGAAACGTAATTCGTAAGATTGTGTCGCAATAGTTGGGCCTGCTGGGTAATCAATTCCCAGTTTTGAGTGGCGATCGCCTCCTCGGGAAACAACTGCCCCGATAGCCCCACTGCGATCGCCCCTGCATCCAAAAATGACCTGGCATTCTGAATTGTTACGCCACCTGTTGGAATCAGGGGGATGTTGCCCAATGGACCCTGCAAGCTGCGAATATAGTCAGCTCCTCCTAGGGCCTGCACCGGAAATACTTTCACGCTCGCGGCACCGGCTTGCCAGGCCGTAACAATTTCTGTGGGTGAAAATGCCCCTGGAATAATTGGTACCTGTTGGGCAACTGCCACCTCAATTAGATTCAAATCGACATGCGGGGTAAACAAAAACTCAGCTCCAGCGGCGATCGCATCTTTTAATTGGTCAAGCGTGAGTAAAGTACCTGTACCAATTACACAATCAGGTAACTCATCCCGCAACTGTTGAATCAACTCACCTGCACGATCGCTATTCCAAGTAATTTCAATTAGTTTCATATTTGCAGCGGCGATCGCTCTAGCCATACTAAGTCCCAAACTTAACTGGGGTACCCGAATGACGGCGATCGCCCGCTGCTGTTGCACCAAATTCTGCCAAGCGCTCTTAAACATACCTCTAAAAACAAAATTTGTTGGCTAAAGACCAAACCACATTACTGCGTCTACCTTTTAGCCTAGTTGTCACTTCAATAGTTGAGACTTTGCTCCGAAATTTAACAAGTGCCACGTCAGCCAGGCGGGAGATGAATCGCAGTCAGCATTTTCATAACCTAGACGGGTATAGACCGAAGTTTAGTTTTAGGAAGAACAACATGGCTTTAGTTAAATTCAAAGAAGCTTATCCAGATTATCGCAATAGCTTTGGCGATAGCGATGCAATTCCATTTGATTCATTCAACGTTTACAGCCAAAACGACGAGCAAATTGGCTCTGTTAAAGACGCTCTAATTGACGAGCAAGAAGGACGCTTTCGTTATTTGATCGTAGACACAGGCTTTTGGGTTTTTGGCAAAAAGGTCCTACTGCCCATCGGCATGGCTCGTTTTGACTATGACGCACGTCGCATCTATGTAGATGGACTGACCAAAGAGCAAGTAGAACATCTACCCGCATTTACCGACGACCTCAAAGTCGATCAGGATTACGAAGAGAGCGTGAGAAGTGGATATCGTCCCCTTGCTGCTCAACCCAGTACGCTACCTGGTACTCAATCCGTTGACGCAAGCACACAGCCACTCACGGGTACTTCTGCGATGGGTGCTTCTGCGGTCGATAGCACTTACGATCGCGATGCATACAGCTACGATCGCGACCACGCTCTGTACAACCGCAACGAAATTGAAGATCAGCCACTACGCCTTTATGAGGAGCGTTTAGTCGCTAACAAGAGCCGTGTCAAAACAGGCGAAGTAGCGATTGGCAAGCACGTCGAAACTCAGACTGCACGAGTATCAGTGCCCGTTGAGAAAGAGCGAGTAATCGTTGAGCGTACTACTCCTACCGATGCGCGTGCAGCAGTAGTAGGCACCCACGACTTCCAAGATGGAGAAGTGGCACGGATGGAAGTTTACGAAGAAACTCCCGATATCCGTAAAGAAGCCGTAGTTCGGGAAGAAGTCCAGATCCGCAAAGAGGTCGACCATGAAACCGTCGAAGCTCAAGAAGAAATTCGTCGTGAAGAACTGGATATCGACACCCAAGGACGACCCATCGTTGAGCGCTCTGACCGCCCCGGACGCTCGGTATAACCGACTCCCCTAGTCAATCGTGTCTCCAGGTTTTGCTTGGAGACACTTCTAGCGGAACTCTACCTTCCAACAAGATAAGATCCAGAATTTCTAACCTGGCATCTTAGGGTGGAGTCTTAAGTGAAGAAAACCCTGAGTGGTGTAGGTTAGTCCTGCACCACTTGAACTCATTTTTGGTCAAGCGAACCTATTTGGCTGTAAGGCTGACGAATATAGAACGGAGAATAGAATGGCTCTTTATAAAATCGAAGATTTTCATCCCAACTATCGAAACGAGTTGTTTGGTGGCGAAGACATCAAAGGTCTCAATATCTACACCGAACAAGATGAAAAAGTAGGAACGGTTAGCACTGCTCTGGTAGACGATGACGGGCGATTTCGCTATCTAGTGATGGATACAGGCTTCTGGATCTTTGGCAAAAAGGTGCTGTTGCCAGTTGGGCGGTTTCGCAGCGATCCGCGATCGCAGCGCATCTATCTGAAGGGGCTCTCTCGCCAGCAAGCAGAGCAGCTGCCTGAATATGATGAACACATGACTGTCGATTATGACTATGAAGAGCGGGTGAGAGGCGTTTACCGGACCGCTCCATTAGAGAATGGGGTTCCGCTAGAGAGAATGCCAACGGAAACTCGGACGGCTGCGGTTTCTGCTCCCCAACCAAGTGAGCGCGTCAGAAACAATATTCCTCCTGCCCAGCCGGTAGTCAACCCGCCTGTGAGCAACACAACTACCTCAACTCCAGGGTTTGATCGGTTGGATAGGGATGCGGATCGCGATCGCACTCCTTATAATCGCAATACATACCGCTATGAGCAGGAACCCTCTCTGTACTCTATGAACGAGCAAGATCATCAAACCTTCAGGCTCTATGAAGAGCAGCTAGTCGCGAACAAAGACCGCCGTAAAGTTGGTGAGGTAAGTGTTGGTAAGCGCATCGAGACTGAGACTACTCAAGTTGCTGTCCCCGTGCAGCAGGAGCGTGTTGTAATTCAACATAACCCTACTGCAAACCGGGGTGTAGCCGTCACTCCAGGTGCTACCGACTTTCAGTCGGGTGAGGTGATGCGGGTAGACCTCTACGAGGAAACCGTTGACATCACCAAGCAGCCCGTCGTGCGCGACGAAGTAGTGATTCGGAAGGAAGTCCGGCAAGACACGGTGACCGCCGAAGAAACGCTGCGCCGTGAGGAGCTAGACATCAACACAGCCGGTCGTCCATTGATTGATGAACGTCCGCTTCCTTAGCCCCTCAAGACAACATTACGTCTGTACCAATCTCCTTTACTCCCCTCCCGGTTGAGGATTAGGTACTAAAACAGGAATGCACCCCCGCGTCGCGGGGGTGCATTCCTGTTTTAGTGGGAAAGAAGTATATGCGTGGCACTACAAGCTTTGTCACTTTTGGGAAAGAAATTTCCCTCGTTCCTCTTGTTCGAGAGTAATGGAAGAGAGATAACAAGGGGCGATCGCGCTATACGCTAAGCGTTGTATCTGCCTGGTTTAGCCCTACTGCACCGGAGTAAACCAATCCCCTTTGCATGTCGAGCGTGAGAATTGTCCCGTCTCGAATTACCTCAGTTGCATTTTTAACACCCACAATCACCGGAACCCCCAGGCGCAAACCGATCACGGCGGCGTGGCTGGTGAGGCTGTCGTCTTCAGTCACAATCCCCGAAGCTTTGCGAATTGCCTCTACAAAGTCAGCACTGGTACCAGAGGCAACCAGAATCTCTCCAGGGTTAAAATTACCGATTTCCTTACTGCTGTGAGCAACTCTGGCACGTCCACTGATTGAACCTTGTCCAATGCCAATTCCCCGACCTAACACGGCAGTGACTACTTCAACTTTGATCAGATCCGTTGAACCTGCCACGCCTTGAAGTGTGCCCGCAGTCATCACCACCAAGTCGCCCTCTGAGAGTAGTTGCTTTTCTTGAGCCACGTTCAGTGCTGCCTGAAAGGTTTGCCCAGTAGAGGGTAAATCCAACACAAGCAAAGGTTTTACTCCCCAGACAAGCTGAAGTTGACGAGCTACATCCACATGGGGAGTAATGGCCAGAATGGGAGTGTGGGGCCGAAACTTAGATACATTTCGAGCCGTTGCCCCAGTTTTAGTCAGCGTCATGATTGCAGCGGATTTAAGCTGCTCAGCGATGCGTCCCACCGCCTGGCTGATCGCATTGGGAATCGATCGCCCCGGTGCGCTTTCTGCATTCCTGTTCAGGGGTTGGTCTTGTTCAATGCGAGTGGCGATGCGAGCCATCGTTTCTACTGCCTGAATCGGATATTTGCCAACCGCTGTCTCGTTAGAAAGCATGACCGCATCGGTTCCATCCAAAATGGCATTTGCCACATCTGAAATTTCTGCCCTTGTCGGGCGAGGGCTTTGAACCATGCTGTCCAGCATTTGAGTGGCCGTAATCACCGGGATACCCAAACGGTTAGCGGTGGCAATCAGCCGCTTTTGCAACAGCGGAACTTCTTCGGCAGGCAGTTCTACCCCCAGATCGCCTCTGGCAACCATCACTCCATCGCAGATCGACAACACAGCTTCCATTTGCTCGATCGCCTCATGTTTTTCGATTTTGGCGATTACAGGAACGTTTTTGCCTGCGCTAGAGATTAATTCTTTGATTTCTAGAATGTCTTGAGGATTGCGGACAAAGCTCAGTGCGACCCAGTCCACGCCCTGGTCTAGCCCAAACGTCAGGTCAGTTCTATCCTTGTCGGTAAGCGCCTTGATCGAAAGGTAAACCCCTGGGAAGTTTACGCCTTTGTTGTTGGACAGCACTCCACCCACAACCACACGGCAGTGAAGTTCTTTGTTTGTTTTGTCTACCTTGTCTACAATCATCTCGACGCGACCATCATCCAGCAAAATCGTTGCGCCTTCTGGAACTTCGTCTGCCAAGGGTTTGTAGGTTACAGAGCTAATTTCCTGGCTTCCAGGCAAAAGCCGACTGGTAAGAATAAATGGGTCGCCCTTCTGTAAGGTAATGGAACCATTCTCAAACTTGCCCAGACGGATTTTGGGACCCTGTAAATCTTGCAGAATCCCAACGGGTTGGTTAAGCTCAAACGAAATTTGACGAATCAGGCGAATGCTTCGCTGGTGGTCTTCATGAGTGCCGTGAGAGAAATTGAGTCGTAGTGTGGTTGCCCCAGCTTCAATCAGGTCGCGCAAAACTTCTGGACTGCTAGTGGCTGGCCCGATAGTAGCTACTATTTTGGTTCGACGGATAGAGTGTTGCAGTTGCATAGAGTTGCCAGAAGTAAGTAGAAATTCTAGAGGCAGAATTGCCAGGTTTCACGGGTTTAGTTTGGAGCGACGATTGCTTGGTAGAGGCTAGCTCGTCTCTGAAGGAAAGACATTCAGGATGGAGAGGCAGGGTGGAGAGGCAAGAGGGATAGTATCATGTTTGGCGATCGCCTTCAGCATGAAATTCCCCACCCTCAGACTGAGAATGGGGAGGTAGATGCCAATTTTTGGCAAGTTATCTAGCGAAAATTGTCAGGGTTGAGCTGTGGAGTAGATTGAGCAGGGGTGCCGCCTTGTAGTCTGGTTCCGGTGCCGCCATCAGCCTGGTCGAGGAAGGGACGTAGGTTGATGCTGTCAGTGCTTGAGTTGCTGCGTCTCGAACCCGGTAGGTCAATATCCAGCGCCTCTCCGATGCGGTTAAGGATGCCATCATCACCGCCAGTGAAAGTTGTAACGGAGTCGGTTTGCTGACCTCTATCTGCAACTGCCAGGTTTTCAAAGACGCGATTACGCGTTACCAATGGATCTTGTCCAGGAGGCACGGTCAATACAATTCGGCAGGATGCATCTTGCTGAGTAGTGACGCAAATGGTGTTGTAGCCGTTTTCTACGCCTGTCTGCATTTCTAGCAAGCCGTCAGGACGGTAGGACTCTAGGCGACGGCTAATCTCACTGCAGCGTCGTTCTTCCGTCCAACCGCCACCTAGCTCAGTTGGAGTAGCCCAGGCATAGGCTTGCCCAGGTTGGCTTTGGGGATAGTACATCACAGTATATTGTCCGTTGATGGACTGGCAGGCAAAGCGGGTGCTGCTGGTGATGTCCGGTTGGGGAGTGGTTTGGGCGATCGCCCCTCCTGCTAGCCCCATTGCCAGTCCTACAGACAGGCTGATTCCTCGTCGTAATCGTGTCGTGAGTGCTTGACGTGACCCAAACAGGGATAATGGCATATTATGAAGTCCTTTTAGGTTCATGAACGCTATTTTCTTAAACTCGTTTTTGGGCAAATTTTGGGGCAAAAGTTAGGCAAACTGGAGCGGGGAGAGGAAGCGAATCCCAGAATTGGTTTCCACTCAGTCTAGCTAGTTGGTTTGGTTAAGTGGCGCGATCCAGAAAGCTAGCACAAGCTTCTCCATCTTCTGAGGACGAGGACAGTCTCAGCAAAGTGCCTCAGATCTACAATTTTTCACTTTTACTTAGGCCTGTGCAGAAGCGCTAAATCGCAGCTTGATAAAACAGAGCTGTTTCTAGGTGCCACTTTTGAGCAATCTGTCTTAAGAGTATCTTTAGCATCTATTAGGTGCAGTTATGGGATGACCCCAAAAATCTCGTAAAGTTTTATGACGAAAGGTCTGTGTCTCTTGTTACACTATTTTGTGGATAAGGAAATGGCGGAAACGTCAATATTCCGTTAACCCCTGCCGATTTGGGAACGCGCAGTTTGGGTTTCTTCCAATGAAAAGACAACGTGATTGACTATCTCTTGGGCTGGCTTGGAATCAAGTCAGCTTTTTTGTAGAGGCTAGGGGCTAGTACCGAACCCCGAACCTCGAACCTCCCACCTATAGTTCCTTAGTTCCTTCCGGAACCTTAGCCCCTAGCCCCTCTTCTAAAGCTGAGGCAAAATTTGCGGCAGCAGATGCCCAGGAACTTTAGAGAGGGCCAGGTTTTGTCCTTGAATGCCAAATTGATTGTAAAAGGCGCGGATGGTTTGCAGGAGACAACTCAAGGCAGTTTGGCTGAATTCGGGTTTTTGCTGCCAGCCCTGTAGCGCTTGTAGATGGTGATGTAGTGAAGCTTCCAGATGATTTGACCGGGCTGGAGCTTCAGCTGAAACGTGGGGATCGCTGGCGATTTGATAGTGGGCTAAGCCCAGGTTATTGTGAGTGGCGTTGAGGTCAAAGTTGAGCGGGATGGGCTGAGAAGATTTAGCCAGTTTTTCGGCAGCGATAAGAGTTGCTTTGTAAGCAGCGATCGCCTGCTCTAGATAGTCCAGCCGGGCTTCAGCGTCATCTTTCACATGGTTTGCCATGTGCCAGTAGGCTGTGCCGAGATTGTTTTGAGTCGCGGCAAAAGCGGCTGGGGCGACTTCCAGGGTGCGATATTTCAATGCCATGCGATAGGCTCCTAGAGCTAGCCCCAGCCAGTCTTTTGGCTGTTCTTGCTGAGCCAGATTCCAGTAGGCTGTGCCGAGGTTGTTTTGGATCATCGCGTAGTTGAGCGGCTCTTGCTTGGGGTTGTAGTAGCGCAGAGCCTCTGAATAGGCAGCGATCGCCTGCTTCAAATTCACCTTGGGCTGTTGGTGTTGCGCCAGGTTCCAGTAGGTGGTGCCCAAATTGTTTTGCGTCGAGGCATAGCGCAGTGGCTCTACGTCTGCTTTGCGATAGCGCAATGCCTGCTGGTATGCCTGAACCGATCGCTGAAGATTCTCGGCAGGTTCCTGATACCGCGCCAGATCAGCGTAGGCCGCTCCCAGATTGTTTTGAATCATTGGGAAAGTTTGAGGCTGAGCCTGGGGATCAACCTTCGTCAGGGCAAGCTGATAGGCTTGAATGCCCTGCTGCAAGTAAGGTAGTGCTTGATCGGGGGAAAGGGGCGATCGCGACAGCATCCAGTAGAGGTTGCCCAGGTCGTTCAGGATGTCTGCCCACTGGTTGGAAGCTTCGTCGAGGCAGAGCAACACCTGCTCATACGCCTGGATCGCGATCATCAGGTTTTGGGGAGAAGCGTCACCCTGCTCGATGCGATCGCGATAGAGGTTGCCCAGCGTTCGATAGGCATTTGCCAACACTGCTGGAGGAGCCTGTTGCTGATGCAGCAATTCAATCTGCTGCAACAAAGGCAATGGCTGCACCGCTTCACTTGCTCCTGGGGGCACTTGAATGCGGGCTTGAGATTCGGCTAATTTACCCTGCTTGGGGGTCGAAGTCGTCACAACTGGCTGCTGGCTCGGTTTGCTTCCCGTCTGAACTTGGGGTGGTCTAGCCTGAGCAGGTTGATCCACCGCAGCATCAGATTTTACTGGTTGACGCGGCGCAGGGGTAGCAGCAGGAGGTTGAGTTTTGGCAGCAGGTGGTTGGGCTGGAGGGGCGACGCGGGGTGGGACGGTCGGCGCAGTCTGGGCGGGACGCGCACTGGGAGTCGCCCCTGGAGATTGATTTCTACCTGTTGGAGCGACAGGTGAGGAGACAGGTTGATGTGGAGCTGTCCCCGTGCCGTTTGAGTTTGCAGGGCGATCACCAGGGCCAGGTTGAGGTGCTTTTGCACGAGAAACTGGGGGTGCGGCTGCGTTAGCCTGGTCTAGTTTTGCCAGATCCCGATCCAGTGCATCCCAAAGCGATTCTGATTCAGTTGCTTGAGACTGCGGCAAACCATTAGTTTTGGCGATCGCCGGAACAGTTTTTTGAGGTGCTGCTTGGTCCGCTTGAGCCGCAGTCGCAGCGATCGCCTCTTGAGGACGCGTCCGAGGTTGAGGAATGGATGCGGCAGGCAGCGGCGTGGGATCGCCAACAAACTCAAACACTCCCGTGCGACAGCGCCAAAACTCTGGGGCAGACTGCGGCATAGAGCGAAACCAGGGACGCGGCATCCACAGCAGCAAGCTCGACTCCAGCACAGGTAAACTGCGCTCGATGCCCTGAAGATGCGTCAAAAAGAGACGCTGCACCGCAGCCGACTGGCGAGTCAGGTGTTCGATCCCCACAAACTGGAAGGCTGGCATTGGGGCGCGGCGGTTGCCCGTTTTGGGTGGCGGTGACTGAGACAGCCATTGAGCCACTTGCACAATTGGGTTAGGATCGCTCAAGCTCAAATCCAGCGTGACTAGACGAGGATAGCGCTGTCCGCCTGTTTCTGAAGCCCGATTGAGTGCCGTTGGAGAAGGATTTGCCAGTTCTGCCAAAAGCTGTGCCGCGAGGCGATCGCGCAAAGTCAGGTCATCACAGACTGCAATAAAAATCTGACGACGCAGATTCAAACTCAAAGCCAGTTTCAGGCATTGATAGGTCTGCTGGTTTAAGCCTAAAATTTTGCGAAAGGGGATGTCTGTCACGAGAAGATGCCGCAGGTCGAGAATGGGTTTGATAACCAGATTTGATAACCAGATCTGAAGCCAGAAGTTTGGAAATCAGATGAGGTTTCAGTCAGTTTTGAATACTACGTAATGAAACCTATTTTCGTAGAACGCTATGGATGTGCCGTTTCTACAACAGTTTCTTCAGAAATGTGACTGAACTAGCTGGCTTCCGGCTAACTTGATAAAGGAGTTGGGGCAGTTAACAGATTAAGCCGTTATAAACCTCTTCAAGCCGATTGCCTTCAGGTCAGGACAAGAGTGCTGTATCTGAGGTAAGTCAGTTTTACGCCATTTCAATTCCCCTTCCTGAAACTGAAATAGCCCTATCAAACGCTGCACAGGGGTGTTTATCGAAATCAAAAAACCAGGCTTTTCCACAAGGGCAGCCTGGTTAATGATGTCAAATTCAGATGTGTGCCAAATTTCAGAAGGCACTCAACGCCTGGTTTGCTATCGATTTTGTAGAAGAAACTTTTACGATACAGAAACCGCTATAAAGAGGAGTCCGCCGATCAGTGCGATCGCCGCAACGCCCAAAATAATATAATTCCGCTGTTGTCCCTGGCTTGGTGGCTCAGCCTGGTAAATTTTGGGTTCAACCGCAAAATTATTCAGGCGACCGCCTTCTTCGGTGGTATAGGGCATGAAAGAACCTCTCGTTACAAATTTCACCAATTGTAACAAATAATTGCGGGATCACTCTCACCTAACTGTTTACTTTTCTTAATAATTTTCTCTTTCCAAAAATTGAAGTGGCGCAGGCATTGCCTGCGCCACTCAAATCCGTTGTTCTTTTAGAACTAGAAGCTTCTATGAGAAATCAAAAAAGCTTGAGAGTCCCCCGCAACGCCGTCTTACCTCAGTTTTTGACCTGGAATAATCCAGGTGGGAAGCACGGCCTCAGTTTTAAGTTTCCGGGTACAAGCCCGGTATACTGCCACTGAAACATCTAGTTTCCCTTGTAAACAAGGCATAGATCATAAAACATTATTGGCAGTCACCAACGCCGCAGCAGAACTACGCCTATTTTAACGATCTTTGTGGGGGCTATTGCAAGGGTGGTGAACCGTAAATGAATAAATCTTGACTTAAGCCATATTTCTTACGTAGCAATCGGTCTACCCAAGGGCTGAAAAGCTTTACAGCAGAGGTTTCGCTTGTAGATGCGTAGCTAGATCCAGTTGAGCTAACCGCTGATAAGCCTGGTCAATCGCGCGTTTGCCCCGAAGAAATCCAGTGTTGGCACCCGGACAGATATAGCTCAACGTTTCTGGCGTAAACCGATCCATGATTCGCTGAATACTCTGAATTTGTCTCGGCCAGTGAAAGGTCTTTGCAATTCTCAGAGGTACAGGTTCGCCCTGCTGATTGGGCAGCAAATGTCGTCCGGTAAAGAGAATCCCACCGTGGCGATCGCAATACAAGCAAGCGGAGCCAGGGGAATGACCCGATGTCCAAATCGTGTGGCACTGCGGATTGATTTGAAACTCTTGCTGAAACTGAGTTAGCTCGATTCCCGGTAACAAGTAAGCTTCTTGCTCTTGAATCAACACCTCACAGCCAAATTTCTGCTGAATCTCACGGACTATACCCTTACCGCCCCGGTGTGTCAGAAACAGCCAACGAACGCCGCCCTGCTCCTGCAAAAAGTCCTGGTTTGTCTGATCCCAAGCAGGACAGTCAACCAAAATGTTTTCGTTTCCTTCCGTGGCTTGTATTAAATAAGCACTTCCCCCCATCGTGTCGCGATTAGGGGGAAAGGCAAAAATATCCTCAAAGACTTTACGGGGTTGCTTAGAGTTGGCTTGAGAATTGCTCAAAGTTCGGTTGGCTTGGGATGAGTCAGGGCTAAAGGCAGGATCTAACACAACTATTCAGTATTCAGTCTCTCTAAGCAGATCGTACTAAGCGGATTTCACGCTAATGCAATCCTTATTCTACTGACGTTTTGACATGAAGCTGGTGAACGAGCTTAACTCTCGTGAGTAGACTTAACTCTAGAGACGAATTTCTGAGCGAATTTCAGTAATCTGCTAGCTGATCGATTGTAGAATGATCACTTTAACGGGGTTCATCTGAAAAAGTCTTGCTCGAATCCCGCAGCAAAAGCTTCTTGGCGAGTTTTGGGATGTTGATGACGCAGGTGTTTGTTCTGTGCGGGTTTGAATTAAAGCTTTAGATTCATTCGCCTTGAGGATTGGTTGAAAGCGGTATGCTGGAGATCTACCAGTGATCAATCAGTGATCGATTGAATTGACGAAATTGAGACCCGCAGCATGATTTTCTGGTTGCTCCTCTTGGGAATATTTACGTACTTCATCGTCCAACGGACGGTGGCGAGCATTACCCGAACTCCGATCTGGGTACTGTGGCTAGTGATGATGACTCCTGCTTTTGTCTGGACAGGCTGGATTTTGGTTTATGGAGAAAACGAACCAATGCCAGCTATCCTGTTGTTGGGGCCCTTCATCCTTTGTCCATTGCTGTACTGGTTTTTGATTCAGTGGGGACGTTCGTCCAAATCTGGTGCTGCGGTTAAGGCACAGGCACAAGGTCTACAACAGGGACCGCAGGCGATCGCCGAACCTACTGCTGAAAAGCGCCCTACCCTCCGACCCATCGATAAAGAAGAAGAAGCGGCTTTGCAAAACTGCTTTCCCTGGTCAGTCTATTACTTGCAAAACGTTGAATACCGTCCCCAGGCTTTAATTTGCCGGGGACAACTGCGAACCTCACCCGAAGTAGCCTACAAAACGATTCGGGAGAATGTGGAAAGGCAGTTTGGCGATCGCTTTCTGATTGTGTTTCAGGAGGGAATGAACGGTAAACCTTTCTTTGCTCTGGTGCCTAATCCTCAAGCCCAAGCAGCCGCAAAATCAGCCAGTGAGTCCCTAAACCGCCCCGGTCTAGCCCTAACTCTGCTGCTAGCAACTATCTTCACTACAACGCTGGCAGGCGTTGCAATCTCTGGCACGATCACTGAAGATACAGAAATCACAGCTGCTTTGCTGCTGAATGGACTGCCTTATGCACTGGCGCTAATGGCTATCTTGGGAGTTCATGAGTTGGCGCACTATCTGGCGGCTAGGTTTTACAAAATTCGGGCAACACTTCCTTACTTTATTCCGGTTCCACCAGCCAGTTTCTTTCCCTTTGGGACTTTTGGTGCATTTATTCAGATGCGTTCTCCTGTACCTAATAGAAAGGCGCTATTTGATGTAGGGATTGCTGGACCAATGGCAGGCTTTGTGGTTACGATACCGCTGCTGCTTTGGGGGTTAGCACACTCTACTCCTGTCAGCCTCACAGAAGAATCTGGTATTCTAAACGTCACTTCCTTTCAACCTAGCTTGCTGTTGCTGGCTTTGTTGAGTAAGCTAGCTTTGGGTGGTGGGTTGACTGCGACCACTGCTCTAAAGCTGCACCCAGTAGCGGTGGCAGGCTGTTTGGGTTTGCTGGTGACAGCGCTGAACCTGGTGCCTGTGGGTCAGCTTGATGGGGGGCATATCGTTCATGCGATGTTTGGGCAGCGAGTGGGTGCAGTGATCGGTCAGGTTGCACGGTTGTTGGTTCTGGCTCTGTCGTTTGTTCAGCAAGAATTTTTTCTCTGGGCAATTTTGCTGTTTTTCATTCCCGTGGTAGACGAACCTGCCCTGAATGATGTCAGTGAATTGGATAACCAGCGTGATTGGTGGGGGTTAGTTGCATTAGGGTTACTGGTCAGTATTATTTTGCCAGTTCCCCAATCTGTAACTCAAATTTTGTTTTAGACTCTCTAGCATGGGCTGCATGAGGAGTTGGTGGGATGTCTCAGGATGTTAGGCAGTGGTTGTTAGAGATTAAGGCACTTCAACAGAAACTGGCTGAGGTCAATCAAGAACGGGATCAGGCTTACACCAGTGCTGCAAATTGGCGCAGGTTTTATGAAACAGAGGCACAGCAGCGGCGTACTGAGGCACGTTTGGCACAACAGCAAATTGAAATGCTGAAAGCTGAACTGCAACGGTTACAGCAGTCGCCTCAGCCTATTGTGAGTGATGGGACAACTGAGTCTGCAATTCAAGAGCAGCTAGAGCAGTTACAAAACCCATCAGAGGTTAAAGAGACTTTGGTTAGAGCGCTGATGGAGTGCGATCGTCTGTCCCAATCGCTCAAAGCAGAGCAGGCAGACCATGCTCAGACGCGGCGCAGCTTAACAATGGCTCTCGGAGACACGGTGAACCTGTTAGCTAAAGAACGAGCGACTCGCGATCAGACAAAATCTGGTACGCCGATTACTAATGGCTCAGCGGTGTGAGGTTTACAGCCGTAGTCTTGAAGGTGCAGACAAGGGGCTTAAGCCCCTTGTTCATAATATTTGCGGAATGGCTTCAAGCGAGTGACTTCAAGTGAGTAAGTTTAGCTTGAAGTATCAGAGCTTAGGAAAATCGTACCGCAGCCGATGCGACCTCCGGCATTGCCGGTGGGTTGCCCGAAGTCGTCTTCGTTTTCGTGCACAATAATTGCTCGTCCGGCGATCGCATACTTTCCGTCATTCAGCGTTAAGCCAGGAAGCGTTTCGCTAAACGCAGTGACTTCACCCCCTGCAACTGAAATGTTGCCCAGATCGCCTGCGTGAGCATTGGCAAATCCATCTGTGGCAAGTTTGCCATGCTTTACTCCATCTGGGTTGAAGTGCCCTCCTGCTGCATTGCCACCCTCAGCGCAACTGCCAAACTCGTGGATATGAAACCCGTGATTTCCAGAGGGAGCAGTATCCAGAGTTGCGTTAATTTGCAGCCCCGCATCTGTTTCGATAAAACGGGCTTCTCCTGTTACAGAAGCAGATTCTGAGGTGCCTTCAATGATGGCTTTGCCGATTTCAGCGGCAGTAGCGGCAGGGACAGAATAAATTACAGCCAAAAGACTCAGACAGAGGGCTAGCCCCAACGTTTTGATGATTTTGCCAATGCTAGTCATGGTTCACTTTTTGGATAACAAGCTTGATTAAAGCAGCGATCGCTGATTATTTGAGCGATCGCTCATAGATTGAATCTTCTACGTAAATTTCTCGTCTGTGAATCCCCTATAGGGTTTAAGCAGGGTCAGCACAACTCACTAGTTCTGCCGAAACCTATATGTAGGAACCCATAGCCAACCTTAAAGAGTGAATGAAGATCAAGCTAGATCGCTAGTCCTGATATCCTCGCATTCGCTACTATCTGACTTATGAAAACTGGTCAAGGAACTCTGACTTAGTCTCTGCAAATAGGCTGAAAATTTTGCAGCTCTTAACTGAATTAACGTAACCGCTAATATCCATTATCTGCTTAAAATTATGGTTGATTTCACGGTAGCGATTCCTACGTACAATGGCGAAGAGCGTTTGCCAGACGTGCTAGACCGATTGCGATCGCAGATTGACCTGGACAATCTCTCCTGGGAAGTCATTGTTGTAGACAACAACAGCAAAGACAATACTGCCAAAGTCGTTCAGGACTATCAGGCGGAATGGCCCGCTCACTGTCCGCTAAGGTACTGTCTAGAACCTCGTCAAGGAGCCTCTTTTGCCCGGCAACGAGCCGTTACAGAAGCAAAAGGAACCTACATCGGTTTTTTGGATGATGACAACGTGCCCGCTCCCAATTGGGTCGCAGCAGCTTACGCCTTTGGCGAAACTCATCCCGAAGCAGGAGCCTTTGGCAGTCGCATTCAAGGAGACTACGAAGTCGCGCCTCCTGAAGAATTTAAGAGAATTGCCTGCTACCTGGCTATTATCGAGCGAGGTTCTAAACCCCGACTGTACCAACCTGAGAAGCGCATGTTTCCACCTGGAGCCGGGCTGGTTGTGCTGAGGCAAGCCTGGTTGGAGTCCGTTCCCAAACGTCTATTCCTGAACAATACAGGTAAAGAAGCCGGACTTGCCAGTGAAGATTTAGAAGTCGTGCTGCACATTCAGAAGGCAGGCTGGGAACTGTGGTACAACCCTGAAATGCAGGTTCAACACAAAATCCCCCACTGGCGCCTAGAGAGAGACTATCTGGTTTCAGTGTTTCGCTGCATCGGGTTGAGCAGCCATCACATCCGGATGCTGAGTTTTGCCGCTTGGCAGAGACCTTTTGCCTTCTTGATGTATCTAGCAAGTGATCTACGAAAGCTGGTTCTGCATTTCCTTAAGTACCGAAAGGTGATTAAGAATGACCTGATCGCGGCCTGTGAAATGGAGCTTTTGGTCAGCAACATCATTAGCCCATTCTTTCTATGGAGAAAGCGGCTTTTGCGGATCTAGCGGATCTAATTGATCTATTTCAGGAATTCGAGCCTTCTACTTAGAAGTAATTTTGGCTGGCAAGATAAACCGACTTCAACAATCACTGCTTTGAGAACTTTCAGGGAAAGATATGACTTCTGAAAATAGTAAGCCGGAAGGCGCAGGGATTGGCTTTACCGTTGCAATCCCAACTTATAATGGCGGCGATCGCTTGTCTAATGTATTGGAAAGGTTGCGATCGCAGATCAACACTGATTTTTCCTGGGAAATCCTAGTTGTCGATAATAACAGCAGCGACAATACCAAAGAAGTGGTTCAGTCCTATCAGGCTGATTGGCAAGGTCCCACTCTCAAGTATTGCTTCGAAGCAAAACAAGGGCTGGCATTTGCCCGTCAGTGTGCCGTAGAAAATGCTCAAGGTGAGTTTGTTGGCTTCCTGGATGATGACACCTTACCAACTCAAGACTGGGTTACTGCTGCTTATGAATTTGGTCAAACCCATCCCACAGCAGGTGCTTTTGGTGGGCAAATTCACGGCGACTTTGAAGTAGAACCACCCGAAAACTTTGAGCGGATTCAATCATTTCTAGCAATTAAAAAACGCGGTTCAAAACCTCATCGGTATGAGCCGGAAAAACTTAGTCTTCCCCCCGGTGCGGGGCTAGTTGTACGCAGACAAGCTTGGTTGGACAGCGTGCCCAAACAGTTGGTTCGCACCGGTAGAGGCGGCAACGACTTCGAAATTTCCTTACACTTGCATCGGGCAAATTGGGAAATTTGGTATAACCCTCTGATGAATATCTATCACCAAATTCCAAAACAGCGTTTGGAGAAAGAAAATCTGCTTAAGCTGATTCGTACCGCTGGACTATGTGTTTGTCAGCTTCGTTTAGTGGGAGCAAAAAGCTGGCAAAAACCCGTGATTGTGAGCAAGATTCTCTTAGGTAATTCTCGTAGAGTGATCCTTCACCTGTTGAAGTATCGAGGGAAAGTAAGAACTGATTTGATTGCTGCTTGCGAAATGACATTTTTCTTAAGCTGTTTAGCCAGTCCCTTTTACTGCTTCATGTCTAGCTCAAAGAAGACTCAAAAGGCATGATTCTAAATTAACGTCTTGCTGGCTAAAACAAGTCAAACAACTCTAACGAATTTGAGGCGATCGCCCCAACTATTTTCATCCCTTACTTAAAGGAAAGGTTACGTGCTTAACACTCTGATCAAAAAGGTTCCACAAGCTTTATCTGAGCTAACTTACAAATCAGATTTAGCCAAATATGTAGATAGGCTTCCAGCAATCTTACCTGGCGATCGCCAAATTGTTGAAGGTCTTCAGCAAGAAGGAACTGTAATTACTTCATTAACTGATTTAGACACTCCGTCAACATCCACTTTATTAGATGCGGCAGGTCACATCGCGCCTGAATTGCTAAAGATTCCTCCTAAGAAAAATAGAGCCTACTCTCGCGCAGATTCAACCCTGCTGATGCAGTATCCTGGGCTGTTTTTGTGGGGTTTAGAAGAGCGGCTGCTCAGCATCATCGAAAATTATTTAGGGCTACCCGTTGCCTATCATGGAGTCTCTTTCCGTCGAGATGTGGCGGATGGTTCGCAGGCAGGTACCCGCCAATGGCACATCGATATTGAAGATCGGCGAATGGCAAAAATTATCGTCTACTTCAACCAGGTAGGTGAGAACAATGGCCCGTATGAATATATTCCCAAGTCGCTAACACCGTCTCCTAATGTGTTTAAGCGAAACTATGGTTTTGTCCCAGATGATGTTGTAGAAAAAGCGGTGCCATCGTCTAATTGGAGAAGCTGCACAGGTGGCGCTGGAACGGTTGTCTTTACCGACACTTGCAGTGTATTTCACCGAGGCAGAATGCCCACCGAATCCGAACGGCTTGCCATGTTCTTTACCTACACTTCCCGCAAGCCTAAAAATCCAGAAACCTGCAAGTCAATCCTAAGTCAGGATGAGTTACTGACTATCTCAAAATCTCTGTCCGATCGCCAAAAACAGTGCATTTTCTGGAAAGAATCCAGCAATTTGTAAAAGAGATTTCTGTAGGGGAGAAACGGCTATTTCCCCAAAAAATAAGTAGCGCAGGGATTAACTGCGCTACTTTTTATCGACTTAATACCGATCGCCTTCCGCAGTTCAGCTTAAGGTCTGTAAATAAGTCTCGATAGCCGTATTCGCTAGCTCTGTCATCGGTTTACCTTGCTGGGCGGCGATCGCCTTTAGCTTGACGTACACCTCATCCTTAATGCCAATTCGGTGACGCAATTTGTTGCTCGTTCTGGGCTCATAGCTAGCCGCAAACTGCCGCAGTGCGTCAAACCCAACTCGATGGCAAAAATCGCCAAAACTTTCCGGTTCTGCTCGTTGCTGACGCTCTTGCTTGAAGTAGATCAACAGCGGCTCTAGCGCAGCTTCCAGGTTTTGGATATTCAGCTTGTCCAGATAAAGCTCAGCCAGACGAGTTTGATTTGGGTCAGCCCCCAGCCACAGTTGATAGGTATCGGGTGACTGTCCTACAAAGCCTAACTCTGCCAAATAAGGGCGAGCGCATCCATTGGGGCAACCTGTCATCCGCACGACAAAATGCTCCTGATCCAAGCCCACCTTATCTAGCAACGTCCGAATTCGCTCCATAACGCTAGGCAGTACCCGCTCTGACTCAGCGGTAGCCAGACCGCAGGTAGGCAACGCCGGACAAGCCATCGAGTAACGTACCAGTGGATCGATCTCAGTTTCCGGCTGAATGCCACAGCGTTGAAGAATTTCCTGAATTTCAACCTGCTGAGACGGCTTAATCTCATATAACACCAGGTTATGATTTGCGGTCAGGCGAATCGGCAATGCAAATCGTTCTTCAATCTCCCGCAGAGCCGACTTAAGCTGAAACGTGCCTTCGTCTTTAATTCGCCCATTGTCAATTGAGATGCCCAAGAACAGGTTGCCGTCGCCCTGCTCATGCCAACCCAAAAAGTCCAGATATTTGAACTCTGGCAACGGTCTAAACGGTTGGATTGACTTGCCAAAATAGCCCTCAACTTCCTGGCGAAACTTGTCTACGCCCCAATCTTCTATCAGATATTTCATTCGGGCGTGACGGCGGTTAAAGCGATCGCCATAGTCGCGCTGAGTCGCCACGATCGCCTTCATCAGGTCATAGACATCAGCTTTGTCTACGTAGCCAATCGGGTCAGCCAAGCGAGGAAAGGTTTCTTCCTTGTTGTGAGTGCGTCCCATGCCGCCACCCGCAAACACGTTAAAGCCTTCCAGTTCGCCCTGGGGATTGGTCATCACTACCAGGCTGACATCTTGTGAATAGAGGTCAATTGAATTGTCTCCTGGCACCGTCACGCTGCACTTAAACTTGCGCGGCATGTAGTAAGTGCCATAGAGCGGCTCTTCGTTGTCATGAAAAACGGTGCCGTTGCCGTTACGTTCCAGTGCCTCAGCGATCGCCGGATTGGGTTCTGCCGTAATCGCTTTCTCACCGTCTAGCCAGATTTCGTAATACGCGCCCGTTCTGGGCGTCAGCAAATCTGCAATCTGATCCGCATATTCACGCGCGTAAACATATTCAGGGCGATCTTTGTAAGGCGCAGGGGGAGACATCACGTTGCGGCTAACGTCGCCACACGCCCCCAAGGTTGAACCCATGTTGCGAACAATGGTGGCGATCGCCGTCTTCAGATTCTTCTTGAGAATGCCATGAAGCTGAATTCCCTGTCGCGTCGTGATCCTCAGCGTTTGATTGCCATATTGGCTTGACAGATCATCCAACGCCAGATAAAGCTGCGGTGGAATAAAACCACCAGGATTCCGAGTCCGCAGCATGAACTGATAATCTTTCTCCTGTCCCTTGACCCGATTATCGCGGTTATCCTGCTGATAAGAACCGTGAAACTTAAGGATCTGTATCCCATCCTCACTAAAATGGGTTGTATCCTGAGAGATCTCAGTGGCGACAGGCTCACGCAGTGCATGGCTGCGTTCTTTAAGGCCTTCTACTTTGGAAGACTTACGGTCAGTGGCAGGTAGAGAAACAGGAGTTTTAACCATTGCAAAGATCTAAAGGATACTGATTTCCGGTTTCCCGGTCGGAATAAAGGTGAATCCACCCCTCCGATCTTAGCATCGCATCTTCTCACATCAGCCTTTCCCATTGTTAGAAAGAATTTCAAATTATGAAGACGCTGCTGTTGTCACACCAGTTAAGACAACTTATAGCGTCTCTCTAAAAAGAGGCTAAAGAGGCTACAGATAGAAGGGCACCCCATGGGGTGCCCTTCTATCTGTAGCCCTAATTTTTGGAATTGGTATAACTCAGGTGACTCAATCCGCAATCCTTAAAAAAATGGGGAGAGAACTAAATTCTCTCCCCGTCCTTTCCCTAACTCAAAGGATTCACTAGATTCGGAGCTACACCCTTAGTTGTAGTTGCACCCTGGAAGTTATACCCTCAAGGGTTGCATTCTTAGAATCGGTAGCCAGCACCAAACTGGAAGCTGAGCGCTGGGTTAGAGCTATCTTGATAAGCATCTAGACCTAGCTTTGCGTCGCCGTACAGCACCACATTTCGGACGACCTCAGCCTCAACACCTGTAGTCAAGACGACAGAATCCTGGTTGCCAAGAGGGGTTTCTTGACCGTCTTGCTCAACAAAGGAATAGCCTGCTCCGGCGTAAACGTTAGCGTTATTTGTGATAGGCACATCGTAAGAAACGATTGGCATGATCGCACTGGTGTCATCACTAAATAGAACCGCACCGCGTAAAGAAACAGGCGCATTTGGTACAGCAAAACGTCCCTGAATGTTGCCTCCAAATGTGGAGCCCTCTTCATCGCTTCCACCATCTAGGACACCTGCGGAGATACCACCACCGACGTAGGTTCCATCCATTCCAGCAGGTTGAGCAGAAGCAGGATTAGCAGAGAGGAAAATTGGAGAAATTGCTAGTGCAGATAATGCAGAAAAAGTTGCAATAGATTTCAATGAGAGTTTCATGTTCGTTCCCTTCAGCAGTTTCTTTGCTGTTCTTTTTGAGATGTTGCGTCGTTAGAATCGACGTAATAGTTCCAGAAAACTCAACTTTTTCGCCACCTGAATTTGAGATATTACAAAGTGCCGTATAAATCTAAAAGCCTCGTCTTGCAATGGATTCAATATGCAGTGGTAGCTTTGAGATTAGACTTGTGGGGCTTACAGCAACTTTGCTCTGGATATATTCTTGTTTTAAATCCTAGGAAAATGAACAGGATGTTGTGATGGTCTGTTTTCTAACTGTCACACATAATTTGTTTCAAAAAATGCAACGAAGTCAGTAATATCTTGTTCGAGATATATAGAAATTATTTAAGAAGTTATTTAATCGATTCAGTGATTTGAAAGTAGGATAAGTCCACTCTTTAATCCAAACAGGGTTTTAATAGCTTGGGAACAAAACATAATCTTTTACGTCCTCAGCTAATGTTTAGTTGCAACTTTCAAATACATTTTTATGAAAAATACAAATCTTTTTTCTCTGTAAATCTCTAACTCTTTCAAAAATAGAAGAATCGTACAATGGAGCAATTATTTCCAAATGCTTTCAGGCGCTAGTAATGCCGAGAACACTCTCTTAGCAGAGCTTTATGGCTACACCCAGGTCAAAGCAGCAGACAAATGACTTGCTTTTTACCTAGCCGAATCAGGCGATCGCCCCAACTGAGGTGAACCGTTTAAAGTCTTTCCAAGACTCGATGTGTAGGAGTTAGGTCAACGCAGTATAGTTACCTTGAACTGAGCTAGGATGCATTAATTGTTTGTTGATGAATCATCAGGAGGACATCTAATGGAAGCAATTCATTGGATGGACGCAATTTCAGCGGGGTTTGCGATCGCCATCTTTGCAGGGGGACTATTCATGCTGATATCAGGGGTGTGGTCTGCGCGAGATAAATAGGCGCAATGGTATTCAAAACGTTTCTAGAAGACTTTGACCTATCACCCAAAGACGTTCCATGAACGGCAATAATTTAGTAGCTTCAACGAGTTGCCAGATTCCCTAAGTAATACGGGAGAGGTGAACTGTGATCACGCGACGATATCACCGACTGGTTGCATTCTTCTTACTCACGCTCCTGATTATGGTGGTTGTTAATCGACCCGCGTTGTCTGCTGATGCACGACAGCTTTTGCAAACGGGGGTTGACTATTATGACCAAGAGCAATTTGCAACAGCGGTTGAAGTCTGGAATCAGGCATTAGCTGGCTTTACGGCTCAGGATGATGAGCTAGGGCAGGCGCTAGTGCAAAGCAATCTTTCGGTGGCGTATCAGCATTTAGGACGCTGGAATGAGGCGGAAGAGGCGATCGCCACCAGTCTTAACCTATTGCAGTCTGAGCAATCCAATACATCTACTCAACCATTCTTGGCAGTATTTGCAAAAGCCTTGAATACTCAGGGTCGATTGCATTGGTCTGGGGGGCGCTTTGATGACGCTCTAGACACTTGGCGACAAGCAACGCTTGCTTATCAGCAAGCCAACGATATTCGCGGGGTGATTCTCAGTTCGATTAATCAAGCCGAAGCGCTCCAGGCATTGGGGTTGAGTGTGCAAGCCGAAGCAACTCTAGGCAATGTTTATGAGGTGTTGCAGCAACAGCCTCTAGAGCCATCCTTGGTAGCAACGGGGCTGTGGTATCTCGGCAATGCTCAACGACGCTTAGGCTACTTAAACCAATCCCACGAACTGCTGCAAGAGAGCCTGGCGATCGCCACTTCTCTCGATCTTCCTTCACTCACGAGCTCTATTTTGCTGGATCTGGGCAACACAAACCGGGCTTTAAGCGATCGCGCGATCGCCATCGGCAAAGCAGATGAAGCACAACCGCATCAAACGGACGCGATCGCTCACTATCAACAAGCTGCTAGCAGAGCGACCTTACCGATTCATCAGATTCAAGCCAGGCTCAATCAACTCAGCTTGCTGGCAGAAACTGGGCAAACTTCGGATGCTGCCGAACTGTGGTTGCAGATTCAACCTGATCTCACCCGTCTACCGACTGGGCGATCTACTGTGTTTGCAACTCTGAATGCAGTCCGCAGCTTGATCTGCCTGCGTCAGCAGCTTAACTCTGCTCAGGCAGATTGCTTGCAGCAAACTACTCAACCAGAGCTAGAACAGCCCCATCCTTCCTTGCCTGATTGGAGTGAGCTTGCCCAATTGCTAGCAACTGCCATTCAGCAGGCTCGCACTCTGCAAGATTCTAGGTCAGAAGCTTTTGCATTAGGACAATTGGGAGAACTGTACGAGTTAACCCGCCAGTGGTCAGAAGCTCAAGCTGTAACTCAACAAGCGCTCTTGAAAACAGAAATGATTCAAGCTCCCGATATCCGCTATCGATGGGAGTGGCAGATGGGACGACTGCTGGAAAAACAGGGCGATCGCCCTGGAGCGATCGCTGCCTACACGGCGGCGTTTGAAACTCTAAAGTCTGTTCGCAGCGATTTGTTGACCATTAATTCCGACGTTCAATTTTCATTTCGCAGCAACGTCGAGCCAGTCTATCGGCGTTTGGTGAGTTTGCTATTGCAGTCAGAAGTGGGTCGTGAACCGAGTCAAGACGAGCTAAAGCAAGCAATTGAGGTGATAGATGCATTACAGCTGGCAGAGATCGAAAACTTCTTGCGCTGCACCGTTGTGCAAGCGACAACTCCCTTTGGAACCGAACCCTTAGTCGATAGCATCGGTCGCGTTGATCCAACAGCGGCGATCATCTATCCCATCATTCTGGAGGATCGGTTAGAACTCGTCTATCGATTGCCAGGACAACCATTACAGCATTACACCACGGCGATCGCTCAACATCAGGTTGAACAAACCCTAACCGATCTGCGAACCAGTATCGTTGCTCGGAATCGTCCTGAAATGTTGCTTGAGAAGGCAACTCAAGTCTACGACTGGATCATTCGTCCGCTAGAGGCAGACCTCGCTGCCACCAATACGGTGAAGACTCTAGTATTTGTGTTGGATGGAGCGCTGCGAAACATTCCGATGTCGGTCCTTCACGATGGAGAGCATTATTTAATTGAGAAACCCTATGCTGTGGCGATCGCTCCTAGCTTGCAACTGGTTGATCTCCAACCTCCCTCAGGAAATTCCCTTGAGGTGCTGACAGCCGGGGTCAGTGAAGCGCGACAAATCGAAGGACAATCCTTTAGCCCCCTCGCAAACGTTACAAACGAGCTACAGCAGATTGAGGCAGTGGCTTCAACCGAGTTGCTATTGAATCAGGAATTTACGAGAACAAACTTGCAACAGCAAATTGACTCCGGCGACTTCTCCATCGTTCACGTTGCAACGCATGGGCAGTTTAGCTCTGATCCAGACGCAACCTTTATTGTGGCTTATAGCGAGTTACTGAAGAGCCGAGACTTAAATGACCTATTACGCACTGACCTGCAAGACCGCTCCAGCTTCATTGAATTGCTAGTGTTAAGTGCCTGTGAAACCGCCCAGGGAGATGAACGAGCAACGTTAGGGTTAGCAGGAATTGCCGTTCGCGCCGGGGCACGCAGCACTGTATCTACGCTGTGGCAGGTGAGCGATTCCTCTACTGCTATTTTGATGGGAGAGTTTTATAACCGTCTCACGCCGTCTACCCTGACGAAAGCAGAAGCGTTGCACCAAGCTCAACTTGCACTCTTTAATGAATATGGCTATCGATCTCCCTATATTTGGGCACCGTATGTATTGGTAGGAAACTGGCTTTAATTACTCCTTTCCCACTAAAAGATCAGGGATGCACCCCCGCGTCGCGGGGGTGCATCCCTGATCTTTTAGCACCTAATCTTTAATCGGGAAGGGAGTGGGCTTTAATTAGACAGCAATTGTGCATCCACAACCGTGTCTAAAGCTAGATCGGCTAAACCAACCTGTTCTAAAAGGTTAATCCAGGCTGTACGAACAGCAGTGTCTTCTGGATTAGAGCGATAACGAGTAGCCAACTCGGTCAGTGCGTCATACCAAACTCCATTCCATTCAAATGCAGGGTCAGGAGTGGTTCGCGTAATCCAACCATCCAGAGCGAAATCTCTGTGTCCATAGTTCTCAGAGCCACAATTAATCATTAATTTCCACTGATAGGCTTCCTCCATTTCTAAAGCGATCGGAATAGTGATTCCCATCACTCCTGGTACCTCTGCCACTTGAACCGAGGAGCGATACAGGGTGGTCGTCTCATTGCGATCATGCACTGAAAACTCAACGGTAGTCACATCCTGATTCGTGTAAGGCATGTAAAACCAGACCACTGGAGACTCCATTGCTGTTGCCCCTTTTCCATCTTCGGGCACAAGAGCGGTGGGTGGATGAGTGGTTTGCCTACACTGACTTGCGGATTCCCCAGGACGGGTTCCTCCTCCGGTACGACTGCCATCCGGCGTACCTGTTATGGGGCGCGGTCTGGGGCGCGTTGCTACTCTGGAAGGGTTAACTTCAGCATGGTGTGGGTAAGAAGTTTCTGCTTCTAGCCTCGTTTGAGTCCATCCGGCATTTGGAGTGAGTATCAGGCTAATTACTAACACTCCAATTTTCAAATGTTTTATCAGTAATTGATTAACCATACGGATTCAATGAACCTCGACAAATCCTACTGCACGACAGAACCTGGCGTTAAGACAAGCATCACACCTCCTGTTATTCCAAGCGCTAAAACGGTTGGAATCAGTGGCAACCAAAGCCCCTGAACCAGTGCAAACCAGCACGAGCCGTATAATACTCCGACGGCAACTCCAAACCCAATTGTCAAACTCAACAAAATGGGAATGCCAGTAGGGTGAACCCGCAAATGCCAAACCAATACTCCTCCCACGAGGGTCCATCCCAGCACCCAAAGGGCATCAGCCCATTGAGGCATTGCTTGAATTAAAGGACGATGCGAAGCATCCCCTTTGGAGTAGTCGCCCAAAATAGTGTCTAGCAGTTGACTGACAATATGCGCATGGATGTGTAACCCCCGCATTCTGCCATAGGGTGTGGACTGATCATCTTGAACACTTGCGGCTGTTATGCCAACTAAGACTACGCGATCGCGAATCCAACTGGGGTCAATTTGATCTTGAAGGAGAGCCGTAATCGAAATCTGTTGGGCAATTTCGGCGGTGGCTCGATAGTTGATCAAAATCTGATTGCCGCGCGCATCCAGGTTTTGATATCCACCCGTGCGAGGGGTTAAACGTCGAATGATTGTTGTGTCAAACTGCCAGTCCTGTTCTGCTGTCAAAGTTGGGGGAATCGCTGGGATTTGTCGATCGAGATAGTTAAACACCAGTTGCAGGCTAAAAGAATAGGGTGTGGTGCAGGGAGATAGAAGCGAAATCGGGTTGGGCGATCGCGACAATACATGTCGTCGCACCACTGCATCAGCTGCATCCAATTCTAAATCTGCAAAACCAATCTGCTCCACAGGGCTATCAGGAGGAGGGGCGATCGCCTGGGTTTCATCTGTTCCCCAGGTACACACGGGGATGACATTTGGATTAGACTGCAACTCGGCAACAAAGGATTCATGCCCCGGTAGAACGGGGCGATCGCGATAGATATCAATGCCGATTGCTGCTGGACGATGGTGTCCTAGTTTCTCAATCACTTGAGCCAACACTGCATCGGGTACTGGAAAGCCATACTGCTGCAAATCTCGTTCATCTGCCCCAACCAACAAAATGCGAGAGTCAGGCAGCTCAGCCGGGCGCTGCCGCAACAGGCGATCGTAGCTTTGCAATTCCCACGGTTGCAGCCAGCCAAACCACCGTAACCCCATAACGAGAGCCGTAACTGTCACGCTGCTTAAGCAGACCAGCCCAAGTGGTCTCTGTAAGGAAGTAGAAAGGGGTGTTTTTAACTTAGAGTTTGGAGTTTTGAGCTTTGACTGCTCTTCTTCTGGTTCATTCCGACATAGCTGTTGCCAGGTCATCGGAATTGCTGCTGGATGCTGATAAATGACGGGTAGCCAACTGGCACAGGGAAACTGATCCTCTAAGCTCTGTAATCGCTCACGGGCTTCTCTTTCTGCTAAATAGAATGGCTCCCCTCCAGCAAAGGCTTTCAAAAAATACTTGAGAAAGTCTTGAGCAACCGGATCAGGGATAGGCTGCCGCATCACGATCATTTGGGGCAGTTGCAGTTCCTCAAGCGCATGGGCTAAGCCCAACCCATCGCAGGAGTTAAAGATAGCAAACTGCAAACCGTGGGCGATCGCCCGATTAACCCCATACTTCAGTTCCTCAATGGTCAGACTCACGTCAGGGTTGAGCTTGATCCACCCCTCGCCATCTTCCGTAGTCTCGCTGTGCCCAGCAAAGAAGAGAATGTCCCAAGGCTGTTCACACAGGTGGTTGTGCAGCACTCGTCGAGCCGGTTCTACCAAAAACGTCAGGTTAGCTCCTGGTAGCTCAGTCAGCATTTGTTGATCAGCTTCGACATTAATGTTAGAGCGATCGCCTAAGATAGCCAGTATTCTCACTCCACTCGTTGTAGACGCAGAGCGGGTGAGTTGAGTCAGGGGACGGCGAAACTTGGGCGCACCCAACGCAACCTCTGCCTTTGGATATTGCTCAACGACATCCCACACATGCCAGGGAAGCTGATGCAACTGCTGATTGTCGGTGCGAAGCAAAATCCGAATCGGTTCCTCTTGAACCAATGCCTGACGCAATTGACTATCAACTTCTCGAAACGAATTGGATTGCAACCACAATCTCAAGTGTTTTTCTAGCGTCTTTGCCGATTGGAGACAGGCTTCAATTGGGTGGAGGGAGCCATCGTAGCGGATCTGTCGAGGTTTAAGTGCACGATAGGGAGCCGATAGACGATGATAATGAGTTTGCCATTGCGCGAGTTGGGCAACTAACTCTGGGTTGGGCGGAAGCGCTCCACTCGTTGCAATATCGGGATAGTGACCCTCCTGCCCAATCTCCAACGTAATCCGGAATCCTTGCTGTTCCAGGTCACCATCCAGTTTCAGAACCACGAGCTTACTCATGACGGTTCCTTGCTATCTCACTCAAATCACGAAGGACTCGACCTTGTTTTGATCCGCTAGCTCCACTTTGACACTAAACGCATCTCCAACATCACCGCTAAATTCCAGTTCAATCAGTCGGTTATCTGCTCGGGCATCAGACTGCATGATGATTGAACCTTCATTGTCTAAAATCACCACCCGCAGCGTTGCTGGAAGATGTGGGTGATCGGCTGTTGGGCAAACACGAACAGTAACGGTATGTGATGAGTCTGCCTCTGATGAGTCTGCCTCTGGAGTAATCTCCAGGATCAGGGCAACCTGTTCATCGGGTAAGTCACTGAAGCTTAACATTTTACCTCGTGCGATCGCAGATGTATCGGATGTCTCCTCTGCCTCTGGCGTTGCACTGCGCCATTGTACTGCTACGGGTTGTAGCCCTAACAGGTCATCCAGCGATCGCCATCCTGCTTCAATTAAGTTGTCTAACCACTGACTTAACCGCGTTACGCCTTGTAATGGGTCTTGACGTGAAGTTAACGAGTGCAGGTAAGTAGGCAGCTCAGAGAGCGATCGCAACTGACGCAGTGGCAATTCTTCTGTCTCAACCTGATCAACAAAGCCTAAAAGGGTTGCCTCCTGACGATGGTCATCAATGCCCACCACAACATATCCAATTCGATCTTCCTGCACCTCAGTGGGAACGTGGCAAACTGGGTCAGGGTCTTCGAGTCCAGCCAGTGAGAGCGGACGACACTCTAACCGCCCCACCCCAACAATGTTTAGATCCGCTGTATTGATTACCGATCGCATCAGTGGATTCCAACTATCGCATCCTGACAAATTTGCAGAAACTCCCAAAATTTTGAGGTAGTTATTCACCACGCAAACCGCTAGCGTATTGAGATAAACCTGATCGGCTTTGGTTTGCGTGGGTTGCTGTTTGGCAAATCCTTGTGCGAGTTGGTGGGTTTCCTGAGTAATTAGGACAGGTACCCCAGCATCATCGAAAGCCCCAAGATAGTAATTCATAGTTCCCCTCTTAGCAATTGCGAGTAGTCAAGAGTCAGTCGTTGTCACGCAGTATCAGCATTGACTTATACTTTTGTGAAAGTTTCAGCGATGACTACTCTCCCCCTCATCTAGATATCCTTCCGAAACACCAAAATTTCGCAGCAGCGGTAAACAACGACGGTTATAAAACTTGGGTAAGTCCTTTGCTTCGGCGGGAGTAAGGTGAAAGCGATCGGCAATGACTTGCCAGGAAGTTTCCGATGGAAACCGCATCAGAAATAAGGTTTGAGCATTGATGTCAGCTCGTTTTCTAAAACAAGTTGCTTGCAATATACCCTGCGGATCAGTTTGAACCCAGTTCATCGTCTTTTCCCAAACGTCGAGCGTTGGTTCCAGTTCAGGGCGCGCTGGAAGTCGATCGACTGGATCTAGAAAATCTCCTTGCTCTGTTTGCTCTACCCCTGCCCGTCGCTTGTAATCTCGACTTTGGCGATCGCGAAACAACCGCAGTTGCTTCTTCAGATAGTTATCTAACCAGGTAATCACTCCACTCAACGTTGGATCATATTCTTCCAAATGCTGACAGCAATACTCCCACATCTGTTGAAGGGCATCTGCATAGTAGGGAGTGTATTCTCTCCAGAGTTTGCCCGACTTCATCACTAACCGATAAATCTCCTGCAATGCGCGTTGGCGGTCAACGCTTTTAGGAGGATGAGTACAGGCTTCGGCAACAAGCTGGCGAAGCGTTTCATCTAAATCCTTCATACTAGATCAGTCAGGGAGAGGGGTTTGGGGTACTTATAACTCCTCTTCTGTAATACGCAGTATTCGAGGCAACTGCGCTTCTTCATTACAAAATTTAGTACACGAATTCAGCAGCTCAAGAGGCTTAGCCTCCTCGCTAAGCGAAGTCGCTTTTCAAGCGCTGTTCATACTCAAGAGGCGATCGCTTCTCGTCATTCTCAAATTTAGATTTGTAAATTCATTCCGTTCAGGTGCGAAAAGTAGTTTTGAGCAACGCCAGTAACAAGTACAGAGTTGGAGAAACTTCAATGGCAACTATCTACGGTACTAGCAAAGCTGACACCAAAAACGGAACTTCTGGTAATGACACTATCTACGGTTGGGCAAAAGGTGGCAAAGCCAGTAGCACATCTGGTAACGACACACTGAATGGCAAGGGAGGTAACGACAAAATTTATGGTGGTACGGGTAATGACACTCTTTACGGAGAGAATGGTAATGACTCACTTTATGGTGGCTCAGGACTTGATCTCCTCAAGGGTGGTTCAGGTAACGACACTCTTCACGGAGAGAATGGCGACGATGAACTCTATGGTGGCTCAGGACTCGATGTCCTTAAGGGCGGTTCAGGCAGTGACTATCTCTATGGAGAGAATGGTAATGATGAACTCTATGGTGGCTCAAGCTTTGATGTTCTCACAGGCGGTTCAGGACATGACGTTCTTTATGGAGAAGCAAATGGTGACCATCTAGAAGGTGGATCTGGAGATGATTACATGGATGGAGGTAATGGTGATGACACGCTTTGGGGTCAAGATGGCTACGACTATTTAGTGGGTGGGGATGGCAATGACACCATCGAAGGATGGGCTGATGACGATACCTTATTAGGCTATAACGGAGATGACCACATGTTAGGAGGTTCAGGCAGTGACTACCTCGATGGTGGAGATGGCAATGACTTCCTAAGTGGAAACCATGGTTTTGACAACAGTGTTGACACTCTTACCGGTGGTGCTGGGGCAGATAACTTCCACTTCCAATTCCCAGGTGAAGGGCTCAGTATTATAACGGACTTTAACTACTCTGAAGGAGACAAAATTCTGGTTAACTCTATTGGATTTGGTGGAATTGGAGAAGGCGATCTCTACCGATTTACTTTTAGCAATGATGCTCTATTCTTTGATGGTACCCAGCTTGCATCACTACAGCCAAATTCAGGGTTTGCACCCAGCCTCGACATCACCATCGTCTAAATGTTGGTTCAGCAACCGACTAAGCTAAGTAGTTAATATTCAAGCCTGACTCAATCGGAGACGATATCACTTAGCAATAGTTGGTTTCTTGTAATTCTTTTATTTCCCTTAGAGAGTTTTAAGTCTCTGAGGGAATTTCATTTGGGAGGCGTAGTTAGAGCCAATTGCATGTAGTGCTTACAACATAGCCACTTTATAAGTGTTCCTACTATGACTGCTGTTCTACAAATCGAGTATTCTACACTCACGAGCGAGAACACCATCCCCCTGTTAGCTTGCTATCAGATCAGCCCTCAGCTTATTTGCGAAAGTATTATCGAGCAGGCGATCAAAACAATTCACTGTACATCGGAAGAAACAACTTAAGCGTGCCAAGAGCTTTATCAGCAATGGAGATTCATTGCTGAGAGCCAAAGGCAAACTTGGCGGTCGCACTACAGCTTAAGTCGGAAACAATTTGAACAACTGGCAACACGAAAGCTGAGGATTGAAAAATTCAAACAATGGTCTTGGGGACATACGGTTGAGTCTTGCTTTCTCAACCGCAAAATGTAGCTAGACCAGGTAATTTATTCATTCATGCGGATTGGTGATAGAGGACTTGCGAGCAAATTCTACTTTAGTATTTAAGAAGGAGAGCAATCCTTTGCTGAACTTGCTCGGGAACACTCTGAAGGACTGGAGGCTTACACCAGCGGGCTGATGGGACCAGTTGAATTAGGTAAGCTGCATCCGAACCTGGCAGAACTGCTTTATACAAGTCCGGTTAATAAAGTTCAGTCACCTGTGCCTTCTAGAGAATGGCAAGTGATTGTGCGTGTCGAGAAATTTATTCCGGCAAAATTAGATAACGATATGCGCCAGCAGTTGCTTCAAGAAAAATTTGAATCTTGGTTTCAGGAACAACTCCGTCAACTCCCCTACCAAGAACAGATCTGGATGGGAGTTACATCAGACCATCTTAGTGATGCAATGAAAAACTTAGCAGTAGCATGAGTTGAACAATCAGGAACAAATATTTCTCAGAAACATACTTCTTCAAGGGTTTAACCTTATCAAGGCGATCGCTCTACTCACCGCTACAACGTTGGAGGGCGATCGCTTTTCATTCCTCATGTTTAGGTTTGTAAATTCATCCCCTTTAACTGCGAAAAGTGGTTTTGAGCAACGCCAGTAACAAGTAGAGGTTCATTTAGTGACGACCTGTTACTTACACGAACAACCACTAATCAACTCAAAACCAGGAGAAACTAGCAGTGCCAGAATATTATTTTGGAACAATTGGAAACGATTACTACAATTACAATGGCTCAGATCAGCTTATTGCTTACGGCTACGGAGGCGATGATTTCATCTGGGGAAATAATGGTGCTGATGGGCTGTATGGGGATGATGGTAACGACGAGTTGAGAGGCTGGAGTGGCAATGACGAGCTGTATGGTGGAGCCGGCAATGATACCCTAAAGGGTGAGAGTGGCGATGATTATATGGCTGGTGGAACTGGCAATGATACTTACTACGTTGACTCCGCCTATTCGCTTAGCTCTAATGGTGATATTGTCAAAGAGTATGCTGGTGAAGGAACAGATACTATCTACACCTCAGTGAGTCTCTTTTCCTTTGATTCGTCCAATGTTGAGAACTTCGTTTTAACTGGCGATGCCACTCTTTGTGCAGGCAACAGTCTCAGCAACAAGATGGAAGGGAATCAACTCGATAACATCTTGTATGCCTATGCTGGCAACGATTCTTTGTACGGAAATGCTGGCAGCGACTCGCTGTATGGGTATGAAGGCAATGATACCCTGGATGGTGGTGATGGTAATGACACCTTGAGTGGCGGTTCTGGTAGTGATGTATTGGTCGGTGGTACTGGCGATGATATCCTAATTGGTGGTGCTGGCAATGACACGCTCACCAGTGGCTCTGGGTTTAATGTTTTCAGGTTTAACAATATCAGTGAAAAAGTTGACAAAATTACAGACTTCGCTTCTTACCATGATGATATTCAGGTAGTTAAGTCTGGTTTTAGCAGCAGCCTGAATTTGGGAACAATTGCCGCTGGACAATTCCGCTTGGGTTCCAGCGCGGGAGATTCGAGTGATCGCTTCATCTATAACCAATCTACTGGAGCATTGTTCTTCGACAAGGATGGTACGGGCTCAGCCGGTCAGGTGCAGTTCGCTACACTGTCAAACAAAGCGTCATTAAGCTATACCGATATTGTTGTGATAGCTTGATTCCTGTAGCTTGTATCAAACGCAAGCTTATCTACCAGGTTGAGCGGAGCTGCGACCCTCACCACCAAGCTGTTTTGTTGCCAAATTAATAACTTGATCTGTTTCTGCTTAAACATGTCATAGACTCCTCAGAGACATATGTCTCTGAGGAGTTTTTTAGGGTGAAGAAGCGATCGCTCTACTCACCTCTGCAACACCTGGGGCGATCGCTCTCTATTTCTAAGATTTAGGTTTGTAAACTCACTTCGCTCAAATGCGAAAAGTGGGTTTGAACAACGCAATAACAGGTAGAGAAAAGATAGCCCAACTTGAAAACTCTATATTTCAAAGGAAACTAAAGTGATATATCTCCACGAAGAGCTGGCTCCAGTTTTAGATCAAGAAGATTTATTTGGTGCACAACGAGGATACAGTTCGGTTCCAGAACAAGAAGTTCCTGTTGGTGCACAGCGCGGGCTCAACCCTGTTCCTGAGCAAATAGATATCTCAATCGGTGCACAGCGCGGACGTAGTTCAGTTCCCGAGCAGGGAGAATTAAGCGGAGCACGCCGGGGGCTTAACCCTGTTCCTGAGCAAACAGACCCGGTTGGTGCACAACGAGGGCTGAACCCTGTCTTAGTGCAGGACGAAGCAAGTTCAAATATAGATTTAATTAGCGGTGGGGGAAGCAACAGTTTTGTGGTTGGTGACTTTAGTGATGATATTCTCACTCATGGGACACCCGACGAAGTAGTCAGCCTTAGTGCTGTGGATGATGGCATCAATATAAATAATGGTTTCTCGTCTGTTGATGGTGCTATATCTATCTATTCAGTAGAATATATCGGGGGACTCGCCATGACAACAAATGGCACACCCTATCACTTCCTTCCCGGTCTTGTTGATCCTAACTCGTTGGTGTTCGGCGTTTCTGTTCCATACTCAGTAGGTATAGGATAGAGCAGTTGTACACAAATTCTCAATGCGACCGTGTTGTCCAGATGAGTAGTGAGCAGGCGATCGCCACCTACGCAATATGTTGTAGTGGATGGGGACGCAAGCTTTGCGCCCCTCAATTTTGGGATACAAACAAGGGCGATCGCTCTCACCTTGAAGATGGCAGCATTGGAAAAAAGAGCAACCATGCTGCAATTGCTAAAATCCTAAAGCAGTTAACCATCATTGGCGGTCTTACTTTGAAGCAGAAACGCTCAAAATCTTTGCTGTTAGCCTTGCTAAACTCGCTGGCTGATTTCGATGGGGAGCTATCTGAGGAAGCTATAAAACTGTTGGATGAGCTGAAAACTCGATCTCACACTCTCCCTCCCTTATATGCCGATGTGTTTGCCCTGCCTGATTCAGCGACCTGCGCGGATCTGGTCGATCACATTACTTCCCTTTCTCAAGAGCAGATTGCGATCGCCAGCTATGCGTTTCAAATCTTCCGCTACTATGAGCAAATCTTGAGAGCGAGTCCTAGTGATGGGTCGCCGCAACAGAAGGCGGCTTAGGAGGCACAGGTGGAGCGGATTCGCCTTTCGGTGGCTCGAACCAAAGCAGCGTTGGCAGAATCTCTTGGGTAATGGGTAGAAGAAACACTACAATGAACGGCTAGCAATCATCAGGAACTACCAATGACTATGTCTGCCCTTAACCGTCAGCAATCCGATCGCCTGATTCAACACGTTAGCGGAGTTGAGCAACTGTTAACCGAGCTGGATGAGGAAGGAGCGGAGGAAGTTCTGGATGAACTTTATATGCTGATTACCAAGCTCTTTGACCAGTTTCCGCAGCTTGATAAGGACGAGGATTAACAATACTACCCTCATTGCTGCTCCTTACCCTACTCTTTGACAGGAAATGGTGAATGATAAATTCTGTCAATCTTAAACTCTAGACTCGTTACGCCTTGTTCCCAGGTGAGTTTAGTAATGATGGCATCTGCGTAAGCAATCCATTGATCGTTTACTAGGGAAATTGGTACATCGATCGGGAAAATTCTGTAGCTTTCTTTTTGAGCTTGGTAGGTTTTACCCTTCTCTAATTGATCTGGATAGCCCTGAGTAGGCAAGAGTTTAACAACAGTTCTCATTATGGTCTTCAAATTAGAGGTTCCGCGCCCAGTGGTCGGGCTTTCTTTCAAAATTAGAATTGCTACATAGCAACAGTTCTAATTTTGGTTTTTAAGCCAGAGAGTCTTGCCAGGAGAAAGCCTGGCGTTGGCGAACTTTTCTCTAAAATTCTGGGTTGTGTTGGGTCTGCAATCTCAACAGCGCATGAAATCATTCAGATAGATTTATCCCTATGCATAGATCGATTTGCATAGACTCATAGCCAAAGTCCTATAACTAATCTGCCGCAAAGTCTAGTAGGATTCTCTCATCAGAGGTTAAGTATTTATTCCTACTTGCTATGGTGACCGTTCAATTCCCCTGGCTAACCACGCTCGTTCTGCTCCCGCTGGTTGCCGCTCTACTCATTCCATTGCTGCCCGATAAAAGCGGCAAGCTGGTGCGCAGCTATGCCCTCGGTGTCGGGATTATAGATTTTGTGCTAATGTGCTACGCCTTCTGGACACATTACGATGCCAGCAGCGCTGCGTTCCAGATGGTAGAAAAATTCACCTGGATTCCGCAGCTGGGGTTGAACTGGTCCGTTTCAGTAGATGGACTGTCTGCTCCTCTGGTGCTGCTGGCCGGATTGGTGACCACTCTCTCCATGTTTTCGGCTTGGCGAGTCGATCGCAGGCCAAAGCTGTTCTATAGCTTAATGCTGGTGCTGTATGCCGCTCAAGTGGGCGTCTTTGTTGCCCAAGATCTGCTGATGTTCTTCGTCATGTGGGAGGTCGAGCTGGCTCCAGTCTATCTGCTGGTCTGTATTTGGGGTGGACAAAATCGTCGTTATGCCGCTACAAAATTTTTGATGTACACCGCTGCCGCCTCTATCTTCATCCTGGTTGCGGCTCTGGCGATGGCTTTCTACGGCGACACAATTACCTTTGACCTGGCAGACCTGCAGCTGAAAAGTTTCCCTCTGGCCCTGGAACTGCTGCTGTATGCCGGACTGCTAATCGCCTTCGGCGTCAAGCTGGCTATTTTCCCCTTCCACACCTGGTTGCCTGATGCACATGGCGAAGCTTCCTCTCCGGTATCAATGGTGCTGGCAGGCGTGCTGTTGAAGATGGGCGGATATGGGCTGATTCGTCTCAACCTCGAACTTTTGCCCCATGCTCACATCTACTTTGCGCCGGTTTTAGCCATTTTAGGAGTCGTTAACATCATCTACGGTGCTTTGAACTCCTTTGCTCAGGTCAACATGAAGCGCCGCTTGGCCTACTCGTCGATCTCACATATGGGATTCGTCCTGCTGGGCATTGCCTCCTTCAGCGATATCGGCATGAGCGGTGCCCTGCTGCAAATGGTCTCGCATGGCTTGATCGCCTCAGCGCTGTTCTTCCTGGCAGGTGTGACCTACGACCGGACTCACACGATGATGATGAATCAAATGGGCGGCATCGGTCAGGCTTTACCAAAGGTCTTTGCTTTGTTCACGGCTACTGCAATGGCTTCACTGGCGCTGCCGGGCATGAGCGGCTTTGTTAGCGAGATCGCCGTTTTCGTAGGGTTGGCCACCACTGACATCTACAGCTCGACCTTCCGCATCGTCACCGTTTTGCTCTCTGCAGTGGGATTAATCCTGACGCCAATCTATCTCCTCTCCATGCTGCGGCAGGTGTTCTACGGCTCCGGTGCAGAGCTGGCGTGCGACATTATGCCCTCTTGCGACTTAAGCGATGTTGACTTGAAGAACCAGGGGAATGAGGAAGCCGCCTGCTTTGGCACCAACTGCGAGCTGCCTGTGAACGCCAAATTTGAGGATGCCAGTCCCCGAGAACTATTTATCGCGATCTGCTTCTTAGCGTTGATTATCGCGATCGGGGTCTATCCTAAGTTGGCGACGCAGATGTATGACGTGAAGACTGTCGCGGTCAACGCTCAGATGCGTCAGTCCTATCAGCAGATTGCTCAGGAGCATCCTCAGATCTATGCCAAGAGCTTCTGGAATTCGACCCTCTCAGAATCCCAGACGGCTCCAGTATTAGGCATTGTCAAGTAGAGTGCTCCAGCCAGAAATTCTCATTTCAGGTTTTGCCAACAAAACCAAAGGGTTTCGCGCCCAACGAGCGCAGAAACCCTTGGTTCGATTCCAAAATTAGAATTGCTGAGAGTTTGAGGATGCTATTGACTTGACACGGCATTCCCATATCTTCAGGCTCTTGGTTCGTTAAACAGTTAGAACTTGCTTTGCTGCGACTTCCATCAGGGTAGCGCTGCTGTCTCGTGCAAAGCAATGGCTTAATGAATTTCTGCAATGGCAGCAGGAATCAGACCTACTCTATGAGGACGTGTTGAAAAGGTTATATGACAAAACGTCTGGTCTGACTGGTCCACTGTATGAAGTGCTTCGACAGATTGCCATTTGCGCTTTGAAGAAGGGCTTGTCCACGCTTGATGAGCAAACAACACTTGAGGTTTTGCAAGGGCAGTTCAAAGCATACGTGGGGTAGAGATGCCTTATGCATGATGGAACCTCATCAGAGACAGCATCCGAAGATTCTTGGGTTTGGATTGCACAGATTGAACCCTACGAGGGTGAAAGTATTAGCCATTATTTTGGTCGATTCCGACATCATGAACTAAACAGTGTTTCTGCTCCAACGCCTCTTAGTGATGCAGCAGGAATCGGATTTGCTCTATCCCGTTGGGAAAAGTTCCGCTTCAACCCATTTCCTAGTCGAAGGGAACTTGCAGCAATGGCAAAGCTGGTAGGGCTGGACGCTGAAAGGTTGCTTGCCATGTTCCCGCCGAAAGGTATACCAACCGTCAACCGTTCTACTCGCTTGTGTGGAGCCTGTTATGCCGAAGCGCCTTATCACCGGATGGAATGGCAGTTTGAAACAACTAAGGGATGCGATCGCCATCAACTTCGTCTCATTTCTAGATGCCCTGCTTGTGATGAGAAAATTCCACTGTCCTCAGAGTGGGAAAATGGGCAATGCTCAAAATGTGGAATGAGATTCAGAACAATGGCAAAGAAGCAGAAAAGGTACTGACTTTAAGGGCGCTGTTCATTAAATCTTGAAATGGAAAATATCTTGCACTTTTCTTGCTCAACTAGTACATTCGCACTATCAAATATTTGAGGTTTGTCATGAGCATCAAAACTATCCGTTGCTCATTGTGTACTGATGAGGCAACCCGAAAATTCTTTTGGGAGGAAATGGTTACATATACACTTTTGGTCAATGCTCTCTTTAAAGCGGTCGTAGAGCATGACAAATTCAAAGAGTGGCAAACCAAAGGATTTGTTCCTAGCGAATCAGTTAAGGAGATGATTGAATTTTTCAAGAAACATTCTGATTCTAAAAAGCTACCTGGTCGCTTTTATGATTCGGCAGCTCGGATGACTCAATATGTCTACAAATCCTGGTTTAGTTTGCAAAGACAACGCTACTTCCGAATGCTCGGCAAGAAGCGATGGTTAGACATTGTGAAACAAGATTATGACTTAGAGAAAACAACAGACTTCAGCTTAGAAAACATTTGTGCTAAAGCACAGGAGATTTTGGAGGAATCCGGCTCACAACCTGTGGAGTCAAACGATAGAAATCCAAGGCAGAAATCAGCAAAATCAAGTAATTCTTTGCTGGGTGAGTTACTTACTCAATTCGAGTCTACAAGTGACACTCTCGTCCAGCGGGCAATTATTCACCTACTCAAAAATAATCTACAAGTGAGTAATGAGCCTGAAGATTCAGAAAAGTTAAAATTACAACTTGAGAGCAAACAAATAGAAATAGAAAGACTTGAGGAGCAGCTTCAGAGCTGTTTTCCAAAAGGAAGAGATCCAACAGGTGAAAGGTTTGCTGCAATCCTGTCGGATGCTGTCTCTCTTCCAAATGGTGATGATGCAGATTCTATTGCTGAAGCACTGAATGAGTGGCGACAGCAGAAGTCTATTAATTTTTTAATCCTCTCCCCTATCCAGTTTTGTGGGGTAGTGCAGACGAATTTATCTGGTCAACCGAACCTAGAAGTAGTTCAACAAACTCAGAACCTTCTGTAGAAAGTTCATCAAAGCAGCGTAAATCCAAAAAGAAAAAGAAGTTAGTATCGGACAAAATTTGTTTTCGGTTTAATCGGCTCAGAAGTTTTGTCTTCAAAGTTCAATGCGATCGCCGTCAACTTCCAGTATTTCGCCAGTTTTTAGGAGATCATCAAGTTAATGCTTCGGCTCCTAAAGAAGAACGTTTTTCTTCGTCGTTATTTACCTTACGATCTGCCCAGCTTATTTGGCAGAAAGATACAAATAAACGCAAAGAGAAGAAATCGGATAAGTCTCAATCCTACACATCTGATCAACCTTGGGCAACGCATCGTCTTCATCTACACTGCACGATTGATACTCATTTCTTGACTGCTGAAGGAACAGAAGCTGTTAAAGAGGAGATTAAACGCAAAGTTGCTAACAGTTTAAAGGAACAAGATAAGGTATCTGACCAGGAGGTTGAACCGTTAGAGTTGACTGAAGGGCAGAAGGGGCGTTTAAAAGCCAAGCAGACCCAACTGACTCGTCTGGAAAATCCTTACCCACCACGTCCTAGCAAACCTAACTATCAAGGTGATCCCCTGATTACCGTCGGAGTTAGTCTAAGCCGTCAAGTGCCTCTTACTGTTTGCGTAATCGATCTTAGAACTGGAAATATCTTAGAGAACCAGACCACAAAACGGTTATTGACCATTCATGGAATCAAGGCAAAAAGAGGTAAACGCAGCGCATTACAACTGAGACTGGAGCATTGGCGGCTGGTAAACAAGCTAAACCTGCGAAGGCAGCGAAATCTACTTCAGCGCAAGGAGGAACAAAAGCATGACCAATATCAGGAGAACAACAGTGAATCAAACTTAGGCATCTATATGGAAAGATTGCTGGCAAACAGGTTAGTGCGCCTTGCCATAAGGTGGAATGCTAGCAGCATTGCCGTGCCCGACTTGAAACGCATTCGCGAAATTATCGAAAGTGACGTTCGAGCCAAAGCAAAGCATAAGTTCCCGCAAAAAAAGGAACTTCAAGATCAGTACGCTAGACAACTCCGAGCAAGCTTTCATCGCTGGAGCTATAGCCGATTGGTGCAGTTCATTCGAGAGCGTGCAAATAGTCAAGGTATCCCAGTAGTTAGTGGGCAACAACTTAAACAGGGATCGCTACAGCAGAAAGCAGTAGAGGTTGCAATGTCTGCTCACCGGCTCCCAGCGTTGTGAACTTGACAGAATCTTGAACCTTGACAATGTAATATTTTCCCAATAGCGCGCCGGTCTTTCGAGGACAGGTGTAAAGTATGGAGCAGTTTAATTGCTTTCCGCTCCAGGTAGTTGTCCGTTTCTTTTGTAGAGTTTCTCTATAAATACGGTGTGGGGTCGCGCCTAGCATCAAGAAGCAATGTTTTCATAACAGTGGTTGTGAGCCATTAGTTATGAGGATACAGGCATACGTGTTGTGGCAGCTACCCAATCGCCTCCGAGCAAGGAGGAATCCTCTAATATTTTTGGCAAGCCGAAGTGAGGGCAAAATCCCCAATACCTTTGCCAAAAGTGAAATCCCTGCTGTTCAAGGCTTTTGAACCTTTAGGTCTAAAATTTGTATTTTCCTTAAAGAAGGAATTTTAAATTGAAGACCTTTGCCAAAACAGCTCTGGAACAGTTGGCTGCGTAAGGGATTCAGCGGTCAGAGTCGCCACGGCTTTTTCGGCTTGAGAGGGTTTGAAAGAAGAGAAGCCAGTCAACTTAGACAACTGGCTTTTGCATCGCCACGGCTTTTTGGCTTGAGAGGGTTTGAAAGGCTCGACCAGAGCCGATACCAACGGAGGCAGGTGGCTGGTCGCCACGGCTTTTTCGGCTTGAGAGGGTTTGAAGAACGGCGAACAAAACCCTGCTGAGCAGCCAGTATGGCTCCTTCAGCTTGAACAGGTTGAAATGTCAAGTGCTGAATTAAGTCTCTTAATCCCTTACAGCAACAGGTTTAATTTTAATTTCTAGAGGGTTGAAAGAAACCTTAGCCTTCCAAGGTTTTCACGGTATCTCGTCTAGATTCTTGGTAAATAGGAGTTTTTGTCACCCCAAATACGGGATTTAGCTCGTGCGAATGTCTCCGTTAAGAGGTTTGGACATTAATTGTTTAAAACCATGTGCAATACACAGAATTAGCGGCAAAAAATACCTCGGATCTTGAGAAGTACGCATCTTCGTTGGATTTGGACATTAATCCTTTAAAGGCGGTCAAATAATTGTTTAAAGGACATTTAAGCGGGTGGGGGGAATCGAACCCCCATCATTAGCTTGGAAGGCTAAGGTTTTACCACTAAACTACACCCGCGCGATTACTAACAGATTGAATGTGAGGAGCGATCGCTCTGTCTCATTCCGTCTTTAATTCTACGCCTAGACTAGGGTATCACACATCGATTCAAGTTTGCTATTGAATTGAACTGATAGTAATTGTCACTTGCTGGTTGTCACTTGCCCAGGGCTCTCCATCTCGCAAGGCGGGGTTAAACTCCAGCCAGTTTTGGACCAGGCACACTGCAAGCTGGTCGTAAGCATAGCTGCCGCTGCTCGTGTTGCCCACCTGGGCAGCGGAAACCTGACCGTTTGCCTCTACTGTGACATGAACCTCAACCGGAGTGCCCAAATAAGGATTTGCTTCTGCTAGATACTGAGCGTACTGCTCCTGTGGAGTCAGGGCTGTTTCCATTCCAGGTTCAACTTGGCAGCCGAAGCTAGTTGGGTCAGGCAGGCGATCGCGCCCCGGACTAACTGTGGCGATCTGAGTCGGGACATCAAAGGGCCTATCTGGTCTTTGGCTGACAATAGCACTTGTAACCCAGCCCGTAGGGTTAGCATTGGAATTTACCGTCACTCCGGGTAGTCCAGGATCACCCGTCGGTGGAGTGGAGTTTGCGTTTCCTCCCCCTTCAGCGACAGCAGAATCGTCAACAGGAGCAGGATCAGTCGTCGCATTGTCAGGATCAGTGTCTGGCACTGGATCAGCCTCGGTTGAGCCAAGATTTTCTGGTGGAGTGGAATCTGCAGGTTGCTCCGGCTCGGTCGAAGGGGACGGCACCGGATCGGGAGAGGCTTCAACTTGCGGTTCAGCGGGTTGCTCTGGGATGGGTTCTGGTGACAGTTCAGGAGTGGGTTCCGGCGATGGCTCAGGGATAGGCTCTGGCGACGGCTCAGAAATGGGTTGTGGGTCAGGAGGTGGAGCTGAAAACGCTTCAATCGGCGGAGTGGTCGAGGAGGGTTGAGGCTCAGGTTGCTGAGCAATGGCATTAGATTGAGGAGCGTTGGGGGCGATCGCCACGGGATTTGTAGCTGCCGGGTCAATTTCGACCAGATCGACTGCCACGGGGTCAAGCTGAGGTTCTTCCCCAGCACGCCGACCTTGTAGAGGCAAAATAACTACCGCCAACAGCAAGTGAAACAAAACTGACCCAGTTGCCACCGCCAGCCACAAATTTGGCGGATCTGTGTGTCGCCGTCTTTTGTCCGTTATTAGCAATTTGGGTTTAGGGGCTTTAGTCAATCGTGCCATGCAGGGGGTGTAACCGTTGATGCTCCCAAAGTGATCATAGCGAAGGGATCTAAGCAGATAGAGCAGATAGAAACTTAAAACTCCTCATCGCCAACCAAGCCGACGCAAGCAGGGGACAAAAATATAGTGGCTAACCCCTAGACAGCTTCCCAAAGCAAGGCTAAGGAGACAAAAAAACAGCAGACATGCCCAAAAGCTCATGCCGTTCGAGTATGCAAAAGGCGGAAGGGCGACTGAGAATACTTGCCACAGGTCGTTGATGAATGGAGGGTTGAGCCACACCAAACTAGTAATAAATGGAGTCAAGCTGACGGCTGTAATAACGGCGTAGAGCAGGTGATGGCTAGGCAAACCCAGCCCTAGAGTTAGCAATGTAGGAGCGATCGCCACAAATACTGCTAACCCCGTCCCCGTTCCTTGGGTGCTAGCAAACTGCAAACCCACCCAACCGAGTAAATAGCTCAAAATTCCAGTGAATCCTGAGACAATTCCTCGTCGCCGCTGTCCAAAGCCGCCAGCTGCGGTCAAGCCGAGGGCAGTTCCCAGTCCAGCTAAGCCAAACATGAGAAACCCCGGCTCAACCTCTAGTGCGAGATCAGGAATCCAGCGAACCAATTGTTTAGATAGCAGTTCAGCTAAATTAGTTCCAACAGGCGAACCATAAGCTAGAAAAAAACCAACTGTCGTGCCAATGCCAGCCCCTGCCGTCGCTAAAGTGGTGCTCCAGCACGTGTCAAGGACTGCCCTGAATGTCCAAACGGTGGCTTGAAGGATGGCAGTGGCGATCGCCACAATTCCCCGCTTTCCCGCTTTAATTCTCTTCTGCAAAGCTGCAACAACTGGATTTTTTGGGGTCGTCAACCCCATTGCTGCCCTTCCGTGAGCCGCAACAAACGGCGCAATTTTTTGCAACTGCAGTCGAACTTCCTCAGTTGACTCAGGACGACGCTGCGGATTTGCCCGCACCAACCGATCGAGCAAATCCGCGAAGTCAGGGTTTACCTGTACCAGATTGCGCCAGCGCAGTTCTCCCGTAATGGGGTCTTCCAGTTGCACCGGATAGCGCCCCGTTAGGAGGTGAATCAGGGTTCTACCCAGCGCGTAGAAATCCGCTGACGGTTGAATGTCGCCTCCTTCAACCTGTTCAGGGGGACTGTAGCCCGGAGAAACCAGACGGGTAGAGCTAATTGAGCGATGGACTGGCTGCGTGTGCATTTGTTTTGCCCCACCAAAGTCAATCGCCACCAGTTGCCCTGTTTCTAACCGCACCATAAGGTTTGCGGGTTTTAAATCACGATGCACAATTTGATGCGCGTGCAGTTCTTGCAGTATGTCGAGGGCTTGATAAAACCAGTTCACGACCCAGGTTTCTGGGCAGCCGTGTGGATGCTCCTCCAAAATGTTTTGCAAGGTTTGCCCGTTAATTTTTTCCATCACCAGGCAAGGAATCGTTGTGCTGATGGTACGCGGGGAGGCGTTTTGAGAAAAGCCTGAAGAGTTTGCCTCACCTTGGCTTGTAGCGATCGCTCGTCGCTCTACCGCCACTTCAAAATAGTTTCCCGGCTCCACCTTGGGTACGCCCGGATGGTTTAACCTCGCCAACACCGCCGCTTCCTGCTCAAACAATTCCCGTGCTTTGGGTGCCTGCTCAACTAAAACTTTGAGAACTTTCTCTGTGCGTGACTGCGAGTCGTAAACCGCATAAGTGACAGCAAACCCACCTGACCCCAAAATTTGCAGCGGCAAATAGCGCCCTCTCAATTGCAACATCGACCCGCAGCGCTGGCAGAACCGATTGCCCCAAACCTGACAAGGCTGGGAGCAATCTGGATTGATGCAATAAATCGACACCGGAGCAGGCTGAGACACGGGCGATCGCTAGGGAAAAGACACAAATATCAGCATCTAACTTCAAACTGTAGCGCTCAACCCCTGTCAACTGACAAACTTCCCGCAATGCATCGAGCTATTCATGAGCAGCATTGTAGGGTGGGTGAAGCATCGCAGAATCTAATAAAATCCATGCCAGAGTTGAGTTTCACATTGTTCCACCCAGCTCCCATTAGAAGTTTTGGCAACTGAAGCCGCAGCTAGAAAAACGAAACCTGGTAACGACGGTATCCTTTTCTTCTTGTCTAATTTCTATTAAGAAATCTTTACCTTGCTAAAAGGGCCTACACCAAGATATGCGCATAAAACATTGCGATTGGTAAACAAAGGCCTGGATATTCTTTATCAAGTTAATAATTTTTGATTATCTGTTAGAAACATAAATGGTCGTTATAGATAAGCAAAGAAGTTCGGAAGTTTACCTTATGAAATTCCTGATATATTTTTTAAGAACCCAATCGGTCGCGGTAGTCGGAAGAAGAGGAGTTGATTATCAGTTTTGATCTAAGCCCTGCATTACGGCCGACTTAAGACGACCGACCAAGATTGTTATTTGCATGTTATTTGCAAGGTTACTGTTTGCATTGCTGTCTGCTAGTGCTTCTTGACGTAGTTTGTGTCGCTTAACTGAGATGATGTTAAGCAGCAACGGGTTCTTAGTTGTCTAGAGCTAATTGATTCACAGGAAGGGAAACGATGTCTTATTCTCAAACACGAACTCAGACGAAATCTGGGTATAAGGCTGGGGTTCAAGATTACAAGCTGACTTATTACACCCCAGACTACACACCTAAAGATACAGATATTTTGGCGGCTTTCCGGGTTACGCCTCAGCCTGGTGTTCCTCCCGAAGAAGCTGGCGCGGCGGTTGCTGCTGAGTCTTCTACAGGTACCTGGACAACTGTATGGACTGACCTGTTGACCGACCTCGATCGCTATAAAGGTCGTTGCTATGACATCGAGCCAGTTCGGGGCGAAGACAATCAGTTCATCGCTTACATCGCCTATCCACTAGATTTGTTTGAGGAAGGCTCTGTTACCAACATGTTGACCTCGATTGTAGGTAACGTGTTTGGTTTCAAAGCGCTGAAGGCACTGCGTTTGGAAGACCTGCGGATTCCCATTGCTTACCTCAAGACCTTCCAAGGACCTCCTCACGGTATTCAGGTTGAGCGCGACAAGATCAACAAATATGGTCGTCCCCTATTGGGCTGCACGATTAAGCCTAAGTTGGGTCTGTCTGCTAAGAACTACGGTCGGGCAGTTTATGAGTGCCTGCGTGGTGGTCTAGACTTCACTAAAGATGACGAGAACATTAACTCTCAGCCATTCCAGCGTTGGCGCGATCGCTTCCTCTTCGTTGCAGAAGCCATCCACAAAGCTCAGGCTGAAACCGGTGAAATCAAAGGTCACTACCTCAACGTCACCGCCGCAACCTGCGAAGACATGCTAGAGCGGGCAGAGTTCGCCAAAGAGCTGAAAATGCCCATCATCATGCATGACTTCTTGACCGCAGGCTTCACCGCCAACACCACCCTGGCTAAGTGGTGCCGTGCGAATGGCATTTTGCTCCACATCCACCGGGCAATGCACGCCGTAATTGACCGTCAAAAGAACCACGGAATTCACTTCCGGGTACTTGCTAAGACCCTGCGGATGTCTGGTGGTGACCACATTCACACCGGAACCGTCGTCGGTAAGCTAGAAGGCGAGCGCGGCATCACCATGGGCTTCGTTGACCTACTGCGTGAAAACTATGTTGAGAAAGATCCTTCTCGCGGTATCTACTTCACTCAAGACTGGGCTTCTATGCCTGGTGTAATGGCAGTAGCTTCCGGTGGTATTCACGTGTGGCACATGCCTGCACTGGTTGAAATCTTCGGTGATGACTCCGTACTTCAGTTCGGTGGTGGTACTCTCGGACACCCTTGGGGCAACGCACCAGGTGCAACTGCAAACCGGGTCGCTCTAGAAGCTTGTATCCAGGCACGGAACGAAGGCCGCTCTCTGGCTCGTGAAGGTAACGATGTCATCCGTGAAGCCTGCAAGTGGTCGCCTGAACTGGCTGCGGCTTGTGAACTGTGGAAGGAAATCAAGTTTGAATTCGAGGCAGTTGATACCGTCTGATCAGTTTTGAATGATGAGTTTTGAGTTTTGAGTAGGACCGTTGCAACTCAAAACTCAAAACTTAAAACTCAAAGCTCCCTTACAGGCTGGTGTCAAGATGGATCTCAAACAAGTTGCGAAGGACACAGCCAAGACAATCACAAGCTACCTGACTTATCAGGCTGTGCGGACGGTTGTGGCTCAGCTTCGAGAGACGAATCCTCCACTTAGCGTTTGGCTGCATGGATTTTCTTCAACTGGAAAAATTCAGGATGGAGAAGCCTACCTTCAAGAACTGTTGGATGCAAACCAGCAGCTTGCCTTTCGCGTGATGACGGTAAGAGCACACCTGGCAGAAGAAATCGCAGATTTTTTGCCAGAGATGATTCGTACCGGCATTCAACAGGCAAATATGGAGCATCGTCGCCAATATCTGGAGCGAGTCACGCAACTGAGTCCATCGGAACCGCTATCGATCGCCGAACCGCCCATTGATTCAGAATTAGAACCTGATGATGCGGATGAGGCTGTTTAATGGCTGGCGATTGGTAAATATTTAGCACTCAATCCAAAACCTACCGAAACAACCATGCAAACTCTACGCAAAGAACGTCGTTACGAAACTCTTTCTTACTTGCCTCCTCTTAGCGATCAGCAAATCGCTAAGCAAGTTCAGTACATCCTCGATCAGGGCTACTTCCCAGCGATCGAATTCAACGAAACTTCTGAACCAACTGACTACTACTGGACCATGTGGAAGCTACCCCTGTTCAACGCAGGTAGCGTTCAAGAAGTTCTACAAGAAGTAAACGAGTGCCGCAACGCTTACCGTGACTCTTATGTCCGCGTTGTTGGATTCGACAACATCAAGCAGTGCCAGGTTCTCAGCTTCATCATCCACAAGCCAGGTGGCGGCAATAACTACCGCTACTAAGAGATTATGAGTGATAGCGTTAGTCACTTAACTTAGTCTAAAAAGGGAGGAGGACTTTAGTCTTTCTCCCTTTTTTTAGGAGTTGCTCCATTCCTTATACTTAGCCAGCTTCTCAGTTCACTGGTCAACCACCTCGCTTCAGTTAGAGTTTGCGTCTTCAAGCTGAATCTGTACCGTTTCCGTTGAACCCAGATCAGCAAACAGGGTTTCTGGTAGGAGTAAACTTCTGTGGTGTTGGGTGTGGAATGCTTTGTAACGAGCATGATTTGAGTAATTGCTCGGCGATCGCCCAATCGCTTTGACTTTTCAAAGAAAAGGGTTTTGCGGATCAAATAGATCGAAGAGCGGTCAATGACCAGCCGAACTTTGGTAAATAAATCATTACAAACAGTAAACGCAAACGCAACTGAGAGGGCGATCGCTAGACATCCAACTAATAAATCCACGTAGATACTTTGTTTGGATGATGTGTAGGGGTTAAGCCAGAGATAGGGCAGCCATCCTCCCCATAAAGGCACTATCAGCGACAGCAAGGCAAGACTCACAACTCCTATTCCTTGAGGGGGGAATAGAATTTCAAGTACGTTGGGAGTTTTGTGTATGACAATGCTAGAGCGAGGAAGCCCGGTGACGGGTTGGGGTGTATGCAAAGATTCAACAGTTTTTAGTTTAGGTCTGCTTTGAGCTGTTGTGAGAAACTCCAATGCCTCTACCGCAGAAGGTAAGCGTAGGTTGAGGCTCGGTTCTGTCATCCACGCTAGCCAGTCTGTAAAGTTAGGACTGAAGCGAGTTGCTTGACGAAACTGAATTTGCAACCCATCTTCTGATAGCTCAGTGGGATGGCGACCCGTCGCCAAAAAAATTAGTGTTGCGCCTAAGCTGTAGAGATCAGAAGCTGAAACTGCTCGTCCACCAAACTGCTCTGGTGGCATATAGCCATAGGTTCCGACGACAGTAATGGTGCCGCCTTCTTTTGCTGCAAGAGTTTGTACGGAACCAAAATCAACCAAGTAAACCTGATCTGCTTGATTACCAGAACAGTTAGAAAGCAATACATTGCTGGGTTTGATATCCCGATGAATGACGGGTGGCGACTGCTGATGTAGATAAATCAAGATTTCCAGAAGCGATGCTGCCAGTTGCTTCACTTCGGTTTCATCAAACGTCCGTCCTGCTTTCAAATGTTCCTCTAATGATTTCCCTTCTACATAGCTTTGCACCAGAGCGAACCCCTTGTAGGTCGGTGTATTGATATCAAGATAGTCAAGGTAGCGCGGAATTGCAGGATGGCAAAGCGTTTTTAGGGTTTGAGCTTCTCGTTCAAACAGCTTTAAGTCCTGCCAGTCAAAATCTCTGCCCAATGCCAACAGTTTAATGACAACTTGCTGGTGAGTTTGCAAGTCCTGAGCTAGTAGCGTTTGTCGTCCATTTCGCTTGCCAAGCTGGTGCAAGATTTTATAGCGATCGCCCCACAACTTCTCTAGGGCAAACAGCTTCTCAGATTTATCTACGGCATTGTCAACCACTGGCTTATTTTCTCCGACTGGTGTCTTCATACCACTGTGCGAAACTGCGGCCAGAGAACCTAGCCGCTAATCCAGCAATCACAACAATTGGAGCACCAAAAAGTAGCACAACAAAACCTTTCTCCAATTCACTCACACTTATATATATGTAGAATGCAATTAGAAGCAGAACTAATCCAATGCCGCTGACTAGTACGGTACTGATATTAATTGCTGTTTGGCGGTGTAACCGAGCATCGGTGATAGGATAGAATCCCAACCGAGTCACAAGTCCCAAAAGGATTCCATTCACAAGTCCTAACATTAGCCCTGCCGCTAACCCAATTCCTGCTCCCGCAAGAGTACCTAGAACAGGAAAGACACTGGTGCCTATTAATCCACAAAAAAATGCTCCTGACAGGCAACCTATTCCCAGGTTTTGAGCGATCGCAACTCCGACGATAGTAAAAGTTGGGGCAGGAAGGGGTTTGAAAGGAGCAGGTTTATAAGTGTCGAACTCAGTGTATTCCAAAGCTTCTAGGGCAGCTTGAGCAGATGATAGTCTCCGTTTTAGATCTGGCTCGGTCATCTGCGTTAGCCACTTTACCAAACCAGCCACAGGTGGAAAGTGAGCAGCGTGTTCAAACTGAATGCGTAAGTCTTGCTGGGGCAAATCGGCGGGATGTTGTCCCGTTAAAAGGGCGATCGCCGTTGCACCTACTCCATACAAATCAGAAGCTGGAACCGCCCGCCCACCAAACTGCTCTGGTGGCATATAGCCATAGGTTCCCACTACTGTAACCGTTCGCCCTTCTTGAGTTGCTAGCGTTTGTACAGAACCAAAATCTACAAGATAAACTTCACCGATACTGTTGCCGGTGCGATCGCCCAAAATAATATTGCTTGGCTTAATGTCCCGATGAACCACAGGCGGATTGCGTCCGTGCAGGTATTCCAGGATTTTTAACAGGGACTTCACCAGTTGTTTGATTTCAGATTCAGTGAAGATGCGTCCCGATTTGAGATAGGAGTCGAGCGATCGCCCTTCCACATAGCTCTGGATCAGCGCTAACTGTTTGGCGTCCGGTAAGTCAATTTCAAAAAAGTCAAGATAACGCGGAATGTTTGGATGGGACAGTGTTTTCAGCGTTTCGGCTTCTCGCTCAAACAGCTTCAAATCATCCCACTCAAAGTCCAGATCAAAGGTCAACAGCTTGATCACGACCTGTTGGTTTTCCTGTTGGTCATACCCCAGCAATGTTTGCCGTCCAGCATTTTTGCCAAGCTGCCGCTGAATTTCATAGCGCTGTTGGATCAAACTGGAAGCGTTGTCCATACTTTACCTCTGTTGCAAAAGCTCCGGTAGCGGATCTTGGAAGCGGGCGATCGCCTCTCTAATTCATCTGGAATTAAGGGAGCAATTTGAGCAGCAATTTGACAATTGGCGTTAAAACTTTCTGATCTGTTACCGAAATACAAATCCCTATTTTGCCAACTTCACCTCAAACTCTTGAATGCTTCTATATTTTTCAATCGAGACGATGCGGGCGCTTTTCATGCGTTGATGAACAAGCTTCAAGCGAAACCTGGTACTAAGGTTCGTTCACTTGATCATCTATTGGTGCTCATGTTTCTTGAAGTGACTAATGCTTTAGGAATGCTTTCGCGATCGCCCCTCTCCCAACTCCATAGCCAAATCTGATGTGACCGATGAGAAAAATCTTGGGTTGTGTTGGAGCATTTGATCTAGGCTATTGATGGAGCGTTCAATTAAGCCTGCTGTATCCCTGCGAACAAAATGGGGGATACGTTGGGAAGGGAAGCAGATTTTATGTCAAAGTACTACATTTCACCCCGCTTTCTGGATAAGTTAGCGGTGCATATCACCAAGAATTTTTTGGATTTGCCCGGTGTTCGGGTGCCACTGATTTTAGGAATTCACGGACGCAAGGGCGAGGGAAAGTCATTCCAGTGTGAACTGGTTTACGAGCGCATGGGTATCGAGGTGGTACACATGTCAGCAGGCGAACTGGAAAGCCCCGATGCGGGCGATTCGGCGCGTTTAATTCGTTTGCGCTACCGAGAGGCAGCAGAATTGATTCGAGTGCGGGGCACAATGGTCGCCCTGATGATCAACGACTTGGATGCTGGAGCGGGACGGTTTGACGCGACGACGCAGTATACCGTTAACACTCAGTTGGTCAACGGTACGTTGATGAACATTGCCGATAATCCTACAAACGTGCAGCTTCCGGGCAGCTATGACTCTACGCCGCTGCATCGGGTGCCAATTATTGTTACAGGGAATGACTTCTCGACGCTCTATGCGCCGCTAGTGCGGGATGGGCGAATGGAGAAGTTTTACTGGGAGCCCGACCGCCCCGATCGAGTTGGTATTGTTGGCGGCATTTTTGCTCAAGATGGGCTATCTCAGTCCGACGTAGAGCAACTGGTGGATACGTTCCCTAATCAGGCGATCGACTTTTTTGGAGCATTGCGATCGCGCCTCTATGACGAACAAGTGCGAAAGTTTATTCACGAAGTTGGGTTTGATCGAGTCTCACTGCGCGTCGTCAACAGTAACGATCGCCCCCCCGAATTCCAAAAACCCGACTTCAGCCTGTCACACCTAAAAGAGTTGGGCAACGAAATGGTAATAGAGCAGCAGCGCGTTGAGCAAATGCGCTTGGGGCGGGAATATTTGGGCAGAGAGTACAACGAAACTCGCCGCGACGACCAGACGCAGCTATCAGAAACTTCTGCAAACGCCACCCGGCAAAACTGGTCATCCTCTGATCGCCCAGAATCAAGTCGCTCAACCCCCGCTTCCTCGAACGGTCACAGCGGCAATGGTAGTTCCGGTTCTCCCAGTTCTTCAAATTCCTCTAATTCCTCTAGCATTCACTTTGACCCTCACACTTCGACTCGACTCCCTCGTGCAGCTTCCTACGAAGGGTCAAGTTCTGGTTCCAGGCTGGGTCTAGAGATGGTGCAGCAGGTGCGCGACATTTTGAGGAGCGGGCAAAAGCTAGGAATTGAGTTTGTTAGCGATCGCCGTTTTCGCACGAACTCTTGGCAAAGCTATGCCACAGTTCACGGAAATGAAGCAGAAGCGATCGCCGCCCTCGAAGCTTGCCTCAACGAACACGATCGCGACTACATTCGCCTGGTAGGAATCGACCCCAACGCCAAGCAGCGAGTGCTAGAAACGATTATTCAACGACCCAACGGCAGGAACTAGTGATGACCCGATAGCAGGAAGTAGCGACCGCTCTACCCCTGGGATGATTTTTGTCCATACAACCTTCACTTCCAGGGACGCTTTAACAGTGAATCAGGCAAAGAAAAACGTATCGCTGCTGGTTGCCTGTCAAGCATTGGCGATGACAGGCAGTATTATTCTGTTCACCATAGCGGCCCTGGTTGGTGTTTCTCTTGCGGCAGACAAATCTCTTGCCACGCTACCTCTGGCGCTGTTACAGCTTGCAACGATGTGTGCAACTATTCCAGCGGCACTGCTGATGCGGCAGGTTGGGCGACGTTTAGGGTTTATGGTCGGGGTGCTGATCGGGGCAGTGGGGGCAGGACTGGGCGTTTTGGCGATTTTCCAGTCTAGCTTTAGCCTGTTTTGTTTCGCAACGCTGGTATTTGGCTGTTTCAACGGGTTTGTGGGCTATTACCGCTTTGCGGCAGCAGATGCGGCAACTGAGGCATTTCGCAGTCAGGCTATTTCTTTTGTGGTATCGGGTGGAATTATTGCGGCGATCGCTGGACCAGGATTAGCTATTTGGTCAAAGGATTGGTTTGTTGAACCATCTCTCGCAAATGAGCCACTGCTTAATCAAGCTGCTTCGGCTGAATATGCGGGCTGCTTGGTGATGATTGTGATTCTGCAAATCGCGGCACTGGTTTTGCTCAGCGGGATTGATATCCCGCCTTTGTCTGAGCAAGAGCGGCAAAAGAGCGGGCGTAGTTTGGGGGCGATCGCCCAGCAACCTGTTTTCATCGTCGCTGTCTTTGGCAGCATGTTGGGCTATGGGCTGATGGCGATGGTGATGACGGCTACCCCTTTGGCAATGGTTGCCTTTTCTCACTCCTTTGAGACGGCAGCATCAGTGATCCAGTGGCACGTCCTGGGGATGTTTGTACCGTCACTGTTTACCGGATTTCTAATCGCCCGGTTTGGCACCTTAAGAATTATTCTTGCCGGAGTCCTTCTTAGCAGTCTATGCATTGCCATTAACCTGATGGGAACAGGGGCACTCCACTTTGGCGTTGCCCTCTTGCTGCTAGGAGTCGGCTGGAACTTTATGTTTGTCGGCTCCAGCACCCTGCTCACCCAGGCATACACACCAGTGGAACGGGCAAAAACTCAGGCAATGCATGATTTTTTGATGTTTGCTTTCGTTGCCTTCGTCACCTTCCTCTCGGGCAGATTGCTAAATAGCTTTAGCTGGGCAGTCGTCAACTACATAGGGCTAGTGATGATTCTGATTGTGCTAGTGACGTTGGGGTGGTTTCGGCAGCAGCGGGGGGCGATCACCACTAAACATATCTAACCTGATTTTGCATCTCGTCTGAGGTAACTTGATTGAGAATGGCGAGTAAGCGCTGTGCGATTTCTTGAGGAGAACGACGAGCCGCAAAAATTACTCCGTAGTGCATCTGCCCTAAGTCAAAGTAACTCTGTACAAGTTCTTCAAAGTCAGTTCTATTGTGAGTAACCAGAGTTCTGGATTGACTTACAGCATATGCAAGTTGTTCCGCATCAGATGCCTGAAGTTGCTCCGCGTCTCGTGCAGTAATGACATCAAAACCTCTTGCTTGAAGCAGGTTAGCTACCAATACATTGACATCTTCGTCCAAGTATAAACAAACAAATACGCTACTCACAAATCTTTAACCAACGGATCAATTAATTCTTCGGGAATGCGGTTTTTCTCGATATAGTAATTAATTTCGTCTTGATGGTCACTGTAGTAAGTTAATGCTCCAAAAACCTGTCCCAAGGTAAGATGTGGCATTCCTCTAGGAATTTCCTCTGGTGCAACACCCATTCGCCAAGTTTCGACGATTGCTCTGACGGGTGTACGAGTCCCTTGAATGATAGGTTCTCCATGTAGAATCTCATCATCTCGAACAACATAAAGGTATTTTGTTGCTTGAACCATTCCTGCCTCTCAAGCTTCAAGTGGCTATTTCTTACTGTATCCCTACATCAATTGTTCCACTGCATTAAGCGGCATCATAACTTCATGAGTTCAATCAGGTCGTCTGTGAGTATTTGAAGTTTTCTACAGCGGATGATTAGGAACTTCGTAACGACTCAATGCATCGCCGCGATCGCCCGCTCCTTCATTACGACGGCTCAATCCTTTAGTTGCAGCGCGAAAAACTTTAGTGCGACGGCTCAACTCTTCGTTGTAGCGGCTCAATCCTTTAGTTGCACAGCTTGATGCCTTGCTTTGGTCATTCGTTGGTAAAAGTTTTGCACACCGTTCTAATGGCGTCGCGCAACCAACAGACTGCCTCATCCCGATCGCTCAATTTGCTCCACACCATTGAAACCGTCCAAGGCTTTGTTTTGACTGGAAGTTCAAATAGCTTCAATTGGTAAGTATCTGCCATCCGCAGAGCAAGACGATGAGGGACTGCGGCAACCAAGTCACTGGCTGCGATCGCACACGGCAAAATCAACATGTGAGGGGTCGTCAAAGCAATCCGACGCGCTAAGTTCTGCTCATTCAGCGCTTGATCAATTGCACCGATGCTGTCTCGCCGCAGCGTGGTCAGCGCGTGAGATAGAGACGCAAAGGTTTCCAAATCCATTGTTCCATGCTTTAGAGCGGGGTGCCCCAGACGGGCAATTCCGACAAATCGTTCTGTAAAAATAGGCTCCCAGTCGGTTTGGCGAGGTGGGTTTGGAAAAACCCCTAACGCAACTTCGATCGCCCCTTGTTCTAACAACTCACCTACGTCGTCTTTCTCATAACCAATCATGTGAAAGTTGATGGACGGTGCAGTTCGACGACTAAACTCTAGTAGCGGCGGCACCAAAACCAAACTGCTGTAATCTGAACTGCCGATGGCAAAGGTGCGATCGCTAGAAACTGGCTCAAATGACTGGCTCGAAGTTACGGTTTGGCGAATCTGTTGCAGCGCTGCCAAAATGCCGGGAGCGATCGCCTGTGCTTTGAGCGTTGGCTGCATCTGTCTTCCCAACCGCACAAATAACTCGTCTTCAAACAAGATCCGCAAGCGATTTAGTGATGCACTCATGGCAGGTTGCCCAATCTGAAGCTGTTCGGCGGCTTTAGTCACATTGCGCCGCTCCATTAAAGCTTCAAAGGCAACCAGCAGGTTTAGATCGATCGCTGCCAGGTTTATTGATTTCATTGATAGTATTCATCTCAAAAATCATCTTGCTCACTAGTTTAGAGGTTGATACGGTGACGGTAGAGCAAATTCAGCGGCATTAACAACTTATGACCCAGAGAGTTGCAGTAGTTACGGGTAGCCATAAAGGACTGGGATATGCGATCGCTCGCCAATTAGCACAAAAAGAAACTCAGGTCATTGTGACCAGTCGCAAAGAGCAAGACGGTCGCGCGGCTCAGCAGCGGCTATCGCAGGAAAACATTCAGGTAGACTTTCACCCTCTGGATGTGACAAGCGACGCGAGTGTGCAACAGTTCACTACCTGGTTGCAGCAAACTTACGGCAGAGCCGACATTTTGGTTAACAATGCTGGAATTAACCCGACGGCACAGCCAGACGAAGCCAGTCTGCTCACCGTTCAGCTAGAAACGATGCGGTCAACCTTTGAAACGAACGTGTTAGCCATTGTTCGCATCACCCAAGCCCTGCTGCCGTTGATGCAGGCTCAAAACTACGGACGGATTGTTAATGTGTCTACTGAAATGGCTTCTTTCACATCAATGGGTAGCGATTACTATCCACTAGCTCCTTCCTACCGCCTTTCTAAGATGGGGTTGAATGGACTGACGGCAATCCTGGCAAAGGAGCTTCAAGGTACAAATATTCTAGTTAATGTTTATTCTCCTGGCTGGCTGCAAACTGACATGGGTGGTTCTAGTGCGCCGTTTACCGCTGATGAAGGAGCCGAAACTGCCGTGTATCTGGCAACCCTGCCAGAGGGCGGCGCACAGGGTAAGTTTTTTGCGGAAATGCGAAAGTTTGGAGGAGCGGTCGCGCTTCCCTGGTAATTCACTTTGGAATCAAAGCACGACACAACGACAGCAAGAAAAATTAATCATGACTCCAACGGAAGAACAAAACTTGACGACTGCTCGCATCTTCATCGAACAGTTTTTGGGTAAGGGCGACATGACGGTTGCGGCAGACGTTTTAGACGAGAATGTGCAGGCAATCACCGGACTGAAACCCGATGGACCAATTGACGGACGTGAGCAGTATAAGCAGATTTTCAGTAGCTTTTTTGATGCATTTCCGCCTGTTCCGGGTTCGGAGATGATGATCGAAGATATGTTTGCGGTGGGCGACCCCTTGCGGGTATCTCTTCGAGATCGCGTCGTCGTTCGATTTCGATCAATGCAAACCCACGCCAAAAGCTTCTTTGGTGTAGCCGCAACCAATCGAGACATCACATTCATTGAAACTCATGTGATGCGTCTTCGGGACAGCAAAATTGTTGAAAACGTTGTGAGTGCGACCAACCTGGAATTTGAGATGTTGATGGCTCCTGTTCTAACCCCATTGATTCTCAAGTAACGGGAGTGTGAATGCTATGGGCGCAAGATCTCGGTATCCAAAAGGTTACGCAAGCATATAACCTTTAGAGATCAAATAGGATTTCTGTAGTTGTATTTTGCTTGAGAAGAGATCTCATATGGTTAGTCAGATCCTGCTACAGACAACGATTCAAACTCACCCTGACGATTGGGCAATTGAGCGATTCTCCCTATTGCAGGACTACCTTGCCTCTCTCACTGATGTGAATGGAAAACCTCTCTTTGAGGTAACAGCGCGAGATCGACAGCCTGATCAGCAGGGCAACGACCCGGTATTAAGTAACCTCGATCAGTCAGACTTTAGTCAGCTTTGGCTGTTCGCCGTGGATGTGGGGGATGGCTTAAGCACAGCAGATTGTGAAGGCATTCAGCGGTTTCGGCAACGAGGCGGGGCGGTCCTGACCACCCGCGATCACCAGGATTTAGGCTCTTCATTAGGCAAACTCAGTGGAGCTTGCCAGCCCCTCGCTTCTGCTCATTTCTTTCACAGCCAGAATCCGGAGCCGGAGCTAGAGCGGCAGCAGCGGGACGACCAGGAGACGCAAGCAATCAGTTGGCCGAATTATCACTCTGGGCAAAACGGAGATTATCAGGTGATCCAGCCAACGGAACCGCTGCATGAGCTTTTGCTGCGTCCTACAGGAGAAGCCCTTCAATATTTACCCGCTCATCCCCATGAGGGTGCTGTGGGTGTCCCGCTGAATGGAGATTCTAGTATTAGGGCGATCGCCACGGGCACCAGCAAAATCAGCAGTCGTCCATTTACTCTGGCAGTGATCTTTGAGCAGGCAGTGGATTCTTCAGGTCACAAATTGGGGCGAGCGGTGGCTGAGTCTACCTTTCATCACTTCTGTGACTACAACTGGAATCCGAATTTTGGATGTCCTAGTTTTGTGTCTGAGCCCGTCGGAGACGGCATTGCTCAAAACCCTCAAGCCCTCGAAGACATTCACACTTACATGCGAAATCTGGCTCTGTGGTTGAACGCTGCTTGAGAATACACATCTCTGAAGCTACAAGAGTGGGTAAACAAAACAACGATTGGAGCATGTTATGAACATTGGCATCATTGGTGCAGGAAACATTGGCGCGACCTTAGCTGAACTGCTGACTCGTGCGGGTCATGCGATCGCCATCAGCAATTCCAGAGGCCCAGAATCTTTGCAAGAGCTAGTCACCCAGCTTGGTCCGAACGCTCACGCGGCAACAGTGGCAGAAGCCGCCACATTTGGAGAAATTGTGATTGAGGCAATTCCGTTTGGTCGTTACGCTGACTTGCCAGCAGAAACGCTCAAAGGCAAGATCCTGGTCAATGCAGGCAACTATTACCCCGATCGCGATGGCGTAATCGACCTGCAAGGGCTAACTCACAGCGAATTTATTGCCAGTCACTTGCCCGATGTGAAAGTCATCAAAGCATTCAATACGATTTATTGGGTTCATCTACGAGAGCAAGGAGATCTGACCAAGCCTCTAGAAGAACGACGAGCTATCTTCATTGCTGGAGACGATGCTGAAGCAAAACAGGCTGTCTCTAAGCTAATCGAAGCGATCGGTTTTGCTCCAGTAGACACAGGTTCGTTACATAACAGCCGCATTCAAGAACCGGGTGCAGATATTTACAACAAAACCCTGACCGCACGAGAGGCAAATTCGCTCATCCCTAATTCGTAGAACTGAAAATTACACTGAAGGAGCAACCATTCTCTGCTGCAAAACTAATTGATTTCGCAGCAAGTCTGCTTCCATTGTGCTCAGTTGATCAATCTGTACTTTAAAGTCTGCGGCTCGTCGTTTTGCGGCAACCTTTCGCTCTAGAGCCGCCCGGACAATTCGTTCTTCCTTGCCTTGCTTCAGGGCAAGTTGGGCAACCCGATGCCAGGTTTCTACATCTGCTTGAGTTCGGTCATATTGTGGCTGGAGCTGAGCCTTAGCGACCGCAATATTTTGCAGCGCATGATCCGAAAGGTGAATTGATTGAATCGGATCAGACTCCGTTGCAGCCTCTTGAATCAACCCTCGTGCTGCTGCAGCACCTACACCGCCAAGGCCTAAGCCAAAGTTGTTAAGCTGATGGCTTTCATTCACTCCAGTCTTGCACCAGTTGGCAAAATGCTCACAGTTGTTTGAAACCAGGTTATACTGCTGCTCCCCCAGACGACTTTCAGCCCGCTGCATGACAATGTCGGGAATATAAGCTTTTGGCTGGTGCTTCACAAAAATTGGATTGCCCGCCGCAAAAGATTCTATAGAAGTCCGGCTAATAGTCGCTTCCCCAGCCTTGCGATAGTGAATCACCGTCCCGTCGCCACAGTCAATGCCATGATGCTCGTAGACCCCGTCTTGCCCAAGAAACGGACGCATCACATAAATTTGATCTCCTCGCGCCATAGTTCTGCCTCTACTGCTCCCCTATTTTTCACTCTGGCTCAGAGGTAATTTAGCGCAATCGGGTTCAAGGCTAGTTCAGCAATTCGATGGAATTAGTTCTATTGCTGAGTGTGTTGAACCGCTTGCCGCAGGGCATCGGCTAATAAATTTGCTGATGCAAAACGTTGTTCAGGATCAGGATCAGTGACTTTCTGCATCACGGCTTGAACTGCAGGAGGTACATTGGGCACCGACTCTGCATAAAATCGATATCCTTCCCCGCGATCGCCATAGAAAGAAATTGGATTTTGACCCGTGAGCAAAAATGCCAGCATGGGTCCCAAAGCATACAAATCAACCGCAGGAGTCGCATTAATGTCTAGTTGCTCAGGGACAGAGTAACCTGTAGATCCAACTGGGGTTTTTTGTCCCAAAACTACGGCTTTGGTTGCCCCAAAATCAACCAGGGCCATTTCCCCTGCGGCAAACGGAGCGCTCTGGTAAATCAAGCTTGTTGGCCGAATTCCGCGATGTAAAATTGGTGGCGTAAAGGTGTGCAAATAATCCAACAGTCCACAGATTTCTAAAATCCAGTCAATTGCCTGATGGAACTGAATTGGTCCTTCTGCCATCACTTGTTGGGCGACTGTATTGCCAGTCATCATTTCCATTACCAGGCAGGGGCGCTGGGCGATCGCAAAAAAATCAACCAATCGGGGAATCTGGGGATGGTTGATCTGCCGCAAAATCTCTGCTTCGCACTCCAGCGCAGCTTGCGCCTTGGGGTTACCAATCCAGTCTGGGTTCAGCGTCTTTAGCGCCAGATTTTGACCATTTCGCCAGGCGAGGTAGGTAATGCCAATTTCACCCTCACCCAATACTTTGACAAGCTGATAGTCTCCAAGGGTTTGCAGCACTTGCAGCGGTTGTCCGCAGTCAACGCAAAACAGACCGCCCCCCCGCTGGTGAGTACAGTCTGACTCAGACGTGTCCATGCTATCCAATTCGCTAGGCGCATTGCTGGCGATGACTCTTCCAAAGGAATTTGGGGGTTTAGGAATCGCTCCCGGAATATCGCTGATAGGTTCCGATGAAATTTGTAGATGGGGCGGCACCGGAATCATCCCCACGGACGACACGGTTTTCTTTGGCGTTTCGATGCCGCTTTCGGTATCTCCAAACTCTGATGGAGGCTCGCTGCTGCGTCCTGTAATTTCGGTATCTGAAAAGGCATAATCTGTGCGCTGGCTAATTGTGCGATCGCCAGTCATGGTGTTAGGCAAATCCTTGTTTGCCTCAGTTCCAATCCGAATCTGAATATTGGGTCCTGACCGCGCCAGACGCATCACTGCTCCATCCAGAATTGGTACTTGGGTGATGCGTTTGCCGTCTAAGTAGGTGCCGTTTGTGCCCAAGTTTAGGATTTCCCAGCTTGCCCCAACCCTACGTAACTCCACATGATGGCGAGACACAACTGCACTATAGAGGATCACATGATTGTCGGTCGAGCGACCAATACGAATCACAGACTCATTCTCAAAAGTCCAAACCTGAACTGGGATTTGCTTAAGTGGATGTAAAAGAGAAAGAGTAATCACACTGGCAACTTGGAGTCTGAGAAGGACTGGAATAAACGGGGGGAACGCTAAGCTTCCAATTCGAAACTTTCTATTATGCTACGCTGCTTTGCTTAAAACCAAAGCAAAGAGTTTTTGACTAAGAGTTGCCTTTATCAATGACAAATTATTCGACTATTCATAACCAATATTTCAGTTTGGATCAAGCAAGCTGAAACAAAAAGGTAACGCGATCGCCCTTTCCTAGAGCAATGCGATCCCCCGAACGCAATCGATGGCGATTGCCAATAGGCAGTGGCGCATTATTAATGTAGGTTCCGTTTGAACTACCCACATCTTCGATATAGTAAATCCCTCCTTCGACCCGGATATCTGCATGAATTCTAGAAACAATTTCAGAATTCGGAAATCCGGAGACATCCACATCAGGGGGAATTCGATCGTTTGGTTTACCCAAATGAATCACTGATAGATTTTGAGGCAGTTCAATCGTTGCATTTGTCTGCACATGTAGCAAACGCGCCGACTGAATTTGAAGCTGGGTCTTGAAGTCAGCTGAAGGATCTGGCAGTGGCGGTGGCGGCGGTGCTGAATGAGCAACATTCTGCCCCTCAGAGACAGGGGCAGGAGAGACTGGATCAGGAGAATGAACGCCTGAACCGACCTCGGGCTCAGCATGGGACACACTTGCCATCAGTGGCTCTGGCTCCACTAATGGCTCTGCGGGCAGCAAATCAGGAATTTCAAAACTAGGGGCTACGGTCGGAGGTGGCTCTACAGCTCCAGCCTCTTTGACCCCAGCTGTTCGAAGATTAAAGCCACATTGCCCACAAAAGCTGGCGTCTGCCTGTACGGTCGAACTGCAATTAGGGCAATTCATCATCATTGGCAGAGGCGTATAGCAGGCCTCACACTGAACAGCCCCGTCCGGGTTTTGGTGATTGCAATTAGGACAGACAATCATGCCATTTCTCGCTCTATTGACATTATTAAAGGAGTGCCAGCTTCTAAACAGGGAATTTTCAACTTTACTCTACAAGTTCATCGATAAATTTAACTGAACTGATAGGAGCAATTAAGTTTGCCTACGCTACCCCAGATTCCCATTTTGTCGCTTTCTGAGTCGCTTTGGCAAAAACCTACTGATCAAATCAAAAAGTTCTATTTCGAGGCAAACAGGGATGGGTCAAGATTCTCGCCTGCTGCCTGATCAAGTAGCCACCAAAGTTGCCCTTGTGGTTGGATTAGCCGAGCCGGATAGGTTGTTTCGTCTCCAGTTTCAGTCAGAATATGCGCTAGCGCATTCTGTTTGTTAGCACCCGTTACCAAAAAAATGATGGTACGCGCTTGATTAATCAGAGGGGAGGTAAAAGTGATGCGCGGTTGTCCGTCCTTATTCCCAACGGTGATCAGGCGATCGCGCACAGTTAATGCTTCAGTATGAGGAAACAAAGAAGCGGTATGCCCGTCGTCTCCAATTCCTAACAGCACCACATCCAGTGCCGGAAACTCTCCTGCTCCGAGTTGAAAAAATTCCTGAAGCTGGCGTTCGTGCTTTTGGGCAGCGATCGCAGGGTCAGCTTCATCGGTTGGGATGGGATGAATATTGGCAGGAGGAATTGCCACCTGATCTAACCAGGCACGACGAGCCATGCCCTCATTGCTATCAGGGTGATCAGCAGGAACATACCGTTCATCACCCCAAAACACATGAATTTTGTCCCAAGACAAGTCTTGGCTGGCGATCGCCTCATATAGAGGTTTTGGCGTACTGCCTCCTGCTAGGGCAATCGTGAACTGATCTCGCTCTGCTAAAGCGTTTTGCAGACTAGCTAGAACGAGCTCAAGCGATCGCTGCACAATTGCGCTTTGGTCAGGCAGAACTTCTACCTTTCTACTCATCAGAATTCAACCCTTTCAATCAGTTTTAGAATGCGCCCTAACCGGCTTGCTAGTCGAAACAAGTTTTTCTTTCCAAAAATTACAGCTAAACTAGCACAGCCTACTCGTGTTACAGATGTAAGTTTGAGATTACCTACACTTCCAACAGCCATAGCCCTAACCTAACAGGAGTTTATCTACTGAGAGCCGCTCTGTCTCAACCTGTCACAAAGCGCTACTCATCTCACCGACTCGCAGTGCCCAGTAGAATAAAAAGCATCTCCGTATTTCTCTAAGCATCTTCACGGAGTTCGATCAGGGCGCACTACCAAAATCCCTTCCAACGGAGATTAAATGGGCAGTGCTAAAGCTTCACAAAGTACGCAAACAAGTTATTGCTAAAGCGGTTGCAGTTCTGGATAGCTACGCCGTTGATCCGGCAATTCAAGAGAAATTGGCTCATCTCCTGGATGAGCAGCCTGGACGCGAGCTGTATCGAGCAAATCCTCGCCTGTTGGCAACCCATCTGCGACTCCCTGAACGGGAAATGCTGCAGATCTTGGTCATTGCTCTCAAGGAAGGAATCGTTACACTCAACTGGGAAATTGAATGCCCTGCCTGTCATGGACTCGATTTTCGCCCCAAGCATCTCAGTGATTTGCGATTGCTTCATACCTGCCCTGCGTGCAACCACGTTCACAAGACTGATGCTGATGAGCAGGTTCGTGTCACGTTTAGCATTGACGAACGGCTCCGCAAACTGGAACCCGAAGCCGATGATCCAGAATTTCGAACTCGGATGGATCGTCGCTATGGAGTTGTTTCTGGGCATCGAATGCTGACCCTACAGGCGTTTCGCGATTTGTTTCCCCGCGAAACCATCCCGCCTAACGAAAGTTTGCTGATTCGACGGGTAGCAATTCTGTTTACAGATTTAGCAGGTTCAACGGCGCTCTATTCTCGTCGGGGTGACTCTAGAGCCTATGATCTGGTGCGAAAACACTTTGATCTGCTATTTCAGCTTGTAAACGAGCACAATGGGGTTGTTGTAAAAACTATCGGTGATGCAGTCATGGGGGCGTTCACTACGCCTGTTGATGCATTAAGGGCAGCGATCGCTATGCACCAACAAATTGTCCTCCTCAACCAGCAACTCTCTTTACCCTCAGAAGATCAGCTCATCCTTAAAATCGGTATCGATGTTGGACCTTGCATTAGTGTCACTCTCAACGATCGCCCAGATTACTTCGGTATCACGGTTAATACGGCGGCTAGAGTTCAAGCAACTAGCCAAGGCAACAACATCGCCGTTACAGAAGCTCTGATGCAAGACACGAGCGTTGAAAAGGTTTTACAAAGCTGCACCTGGCAGCGTCGAGACCAACTGTTAAAGGGACTCGCGACTCCAGTTGTTGTTCACTACCTTTTCCCAAACTAGTTTCGTACCCGACCTGCGCCAGATTTTGCTCAAGCTGTCACATCCGAAAATGTATTTTTTCCGTATATTTTGTAGCGGAGTGGTGCAAAATGCCAATTTTTTTGCCAGGATCTTTACTATTCACCTGCTTTTGTAGTGATTTCTGCAACCTATTAGGCAAACAGCGTGAAGGTTAAAGGCAGTGTGTTGTGCCCCTACCAAGCCTTTGTCACATCTCTAGCAAGAGCTAATTGGGAATTGGTCATCCTTGCTGAAAGATATTGCATTTACCTCTCCGGTTTTCAGGTGTCAATTGAGGAACATGATGTTTAAGGCAGGATTTTCTGGGGGCATATTAGAAGTTAGATACCTTTCAAGTTGAAGGACTTTGTCCGGCTACGACAGGTCTGGTGAACTCGTAAGCATTCCTTAGCCCAACTCCCTGCCTTCAAGATTAGCGTGGTCTGTAGTGCCCCTTTGGTTGGTATCCTAAGCTGGGTACTATCCCGCTTAAATTTGAAACGGACAGCAACGTAAATTTATTATGAGTTCACCCAAAGCGATTAATCGCCGCCAACTCTCGCCACTCGTTTCTTTAGCACTGAAAACCGTCGGTGTGGTCATGATTCTAGCTTCCCTGCTAGACATGATCATTCTGCCAATGCCCTACAACTTCAGCGGAGATGGCAGTACTCAGTGGCTTCTGAGTTTCACGACGCAAGTAGTAGATCGGGGAATTATTCCCATGATTGGCATCGCGCTGCTATTGACTGGCTCTTGGGTCGGCAGCGATCTGGGTACCGCTCCTCAAAAACAAAAAAGCTGGCAATCGCTTCAATTTTGGGCACTGGTGCTGTCTTGCCTTTTGGGGCTACTGTATCTACTCATTTTTCCTCTGCACCTTAACAATGTTCGCATTGACAGTCAGCAATCGCTCGCACAGATCGCTCAGGAGGCTGACCAAGCGCAGACTGAACTGGGCACTCGGCTCAATGCTGAGGTGCAGCAGCAGCGTCAGCAGATTGTTCAGCTTCTAGAGAATGAAGATTTGCTGGAGCAGGCGATCGCCTCTGGGCAGGTTCCTGAGCAGCAGGCGGAGCTATTGCGGCAGTTTAGGGATGATCCAGCAGCTTTAGACCAGTACATTGAGCAGCGAGTTGGTGAACTGCGAACTCAATTTGAGACTGAGATTGGTACTCGCCGAGAAGATGCCCTTCGCACCGCTAGGACTGAAGCCCTTAAGTCAGGATTGCGAATTGGCATCAGCAGTTTGCTGTTGGCGATTGGCTACATCATTATTGGCTGGTCAGGCTTAAGGGCATTAGGGCAACCTAATCGAGCAGGCTGAATTTGACTCTCTGCCAATTTTCTGCCCAATTTTGCCAGAAGTGGGGTGTGTTCTGCCTGACGTCCGTTTCAGCTTGAACCGTTAGACACTATGTTTACGATCTACATCCTCACTCACAACGAAGAGATTGATATTGCTGACTGTATTGAGTCGGCTCTGCTTTCGGACGACGTAATTGTCGTTGATTCTTACAGTAGCGATCGCACCGTTGAAATCGCTAACCGCTACCCCGTAAGAGTCGTACAGCACACCTTTGAAAGTCATGGCAAACAGCGAACCTGGATGCTGGAATCGCTTCCCCCCAAGCACGATTGGGTATACATTCTGGAAGCCGATGAACGAATGACTCCGGACCTGTTTCAGGAATGTTTGCAGGTAATCCAGAGTGACAAACACGTTGGTTACTATGTGGCTGAACGAGTTATCTTCCTGGGCAAGTGGATTCGTCGCAGCACTCAATATCCGCGCTATCAGCTTCGGCTACTGCGACACGGCAAAGTGTGGTTTGCTGACTATGGGCACACCGAGCGTGAAGTTTCTGAAGGGTCTACAGGATTCTTACGAGAAACCTACCCTCACTATACGTGTAGCAAAGGCTTGAGCCGCTGGATTGACAAGCACAACCGCTATTCCACCGATGAAGCAGCTGAGACGCTGCATCAGCTTGAACAGGGAAAAGTTGATTGGCAGAAGCTATTATTTGGAGCTTCAGAAGTCGAGCGTCGTCGAGCACTAAAAGATTTGTCTTTGCGTGTTCCGTTCCGTCCGCTGGTTCGCTTTGTGTACATGTATATTTTTTTGGGTGGCTTCCTGGATGGGCGATCAGGTCTTGCTTGGTGTACACTCCAAGCGTTTTATGAATATCTAATTTTGCTGAAAGCCTGGGAGATGAAACACATGCCCGTGCCCATGGTGAAGTCCATTCCAGAACAGCCCTCAATATCTGCTTTAGCAGCATCAGGGCAAATGGAACCATCCCCAGAAGCTATATCGGCTCGCTCTGCTCAGTAGCGCTTGCCCAACTTTATTCGCTCTGGACATCAGCTAAGCGAGAGGTTAGAAGGCGATCCATCCAATTCTCTAGATGAGTTCGGTTTTCCTGACGCTGCACTGGGTCAGTTGTGTCAAGCGGGTGTGGCATCAGCCCTAAAACGGTTGCAGTGGTGACACAAAACATCGATTTTTGGAAGCTGATGCAAATTTTGACTCGCAGGTCATCTTCCCCGCGCAACCCCTGCATGTAAAAATCATGCAGATAGCCAGGCAAGTAGTGCCGCATGTCTTGCATCAGCAAGGTCGGTGGAATGCCAGCGCTACCTATGGGTAAAGGGTCAGCAAATAGTGCTCCATAGCTGAAGTCACCCGGCTTTTCTGAAATTTGGTGGGCTTGGGCATTGTAGGAGACAGTGCCAAAGAAGGGAAACGATCGGAAAAAGACAGCCTCGACGTAGGGGAGAGCTGTATCCGCCAGAAAAGTTAACCCGACCGATTTGGGAATGATCTCGTAAGTTTGCCCCTTGATTGTGACGGCATAGGTGATGGGCAGCGCAGCTGCCTCAACTAAAGCATCACGAATGTGAGCTACGACATCGGCGATCGTCTGAACTTCTCCCTGGTCATAGAGATCAGACAGGTCTATGAACATGTCGCTCATCACTCGCCAAAACTGTCCCAGACCACTGTAATAAGCTAGTTGCCGCACTTGCTCTGGCAAAAAGTTAGAAAATAGCTTATGTAGCAACTGCATTGGAGTGCCACCAACTTTGGCTTGAATCGCTGCCTCAGTTCGTCGACTAAACTCAGCAGAATCCAGGTAGTCATCCAATCCGCCGCCACCGTGCCACAGCATCCCTTTCATGCAGTATTCTGCATATTCGTAGTTGATCCGATCGTGCCACCAGTGTCGCAGCAGCTTTTTGAGCGAAACTTCGCCATCAAAATACTTAAAGGCAGGAAATAAAACGAGAAACTGTTGCTCGGCGATGTAGATTAAATTACGCGAATAAGCGTCCAACACAACTCCGTAGCTTTTCAACACGCCGACTACCTCTAAGACATTGTCGGGGGAGTCAGGTAATAGAGCCCCTCCTGATTCCAGACAATGAATCATGTCTGCTAGGGGGTGGGTAGAAGGTTGCTGAGTCAGACTTACCATTAGGTTTCTCTTAAAAAGCTATTCTCTTAAAAAGCTATTGGGCGATCGCAGTTTAAGTGCCAATCTTCGAATCAACTGGGGGCAGGAAAGATTGGTGAAGTTTATTTCTACTCTAAGGATAAAGCTGAATGCTGAAAGTTTTCAAAGGCAGGTGTGGAGACTAGTTCAATTTCAGGTGGGTTGACAGCTACAGTTTCAATCAGGGGTAATGGAGCCATGTGACTGATGGCGGGGCTTGGTGTCAGCCTACCCAGAGCTGCAGAGGTTCCTTCACTCCAGCGATATAACCAGCTCGGCTGCAACCCCAAGAAGATGATTAGGACTGTCATCACAACTGACGGTAAGCGATCGCGCCAGTAAACACGAGGTAAGTTTGCTAAATTCTCAGGCAGTCTACCAAAAAAGGCTCGGTTTACCAGGTTCAAGAAGTAAACCGCTGTTAGTCCTGTTCCTAGCACGCAAAGCAAAGTCTGTACTGGGAAGACCGAAAAACTGCTGCGATAAACAACAAATTCGGCGACAAACCCAACCATCCCGGGAATCCCCCCACTTGCCATTACGCCTGCAATCATCAGACTACCGATTAGGGGCAAACCGCGCTCTGGGTTTAACAGTCCCCGCAAGACGGTGACATCACGAGTTCCCGTTTTGGAATAAACCACACCAACCAGCAGAAATAAAAGGGCTGAAATTAACCCGTGACTAACCATCTGCCCAACTGCCGCCAAAATGCTCAAAGGCGTGGCAGCGGCACTGGCTAGAATCACGAATCCCATGTGACCCACCGAGCTATAGGCCACAATTTTCTTCATGTCGGTTTGGGCGATCGCGACAAAAGAGCCGTAGAGAACGTTGACGACAGCGATCGCTGCTAACCAGGGAGCCAAAACTCGCCAAGCCTCAGGAAACAGCCCTAAGCCAAAACGCAGCAACCCATAGGTGCCCAATTTCAGCAGCATACCTGCCAAAAGAACTGATGTTGGGGTAGAAGCTTCAACGTGAGCATCGGGCAGCCAGGTGTGCAGCGGCACTAGCGGAATCTTGATGCCAAAACCGACCAGCAGCGTCACTAACAGAATGATTTGCGTTCCTAGCGGCAAAGCTTGGGATTGTAAAGCCGCATAGTCAAACGTGGATACGCCTGTGAGCAGAGTCAGCCCAAAGAACGCAGCCAAAATCAAAATGCCAGAGGTCGCGGTGTAAATTAAAAACTTAGTCGCTGCATATCCCCGTCTTGCACCACCCCAGATGGCGATGAGCAGGTACAGAGGAATCAACTCCAGCTCATAAAACAGGAAAAATAGCAGCAAATTTTGAGCTAGAAATGCACCTGCTACGGCGGACCCCAGCAATAGGAAGAGGGCATAGTAAAGTCGGGGACGGTTAATTTTTGGATCGCTACTATAAATAGCTATCACGACCAGGAAGCTATTCATCACGACCAGCGGAAGGGACAGCCCGTCCACTCCCAAGCGGTAAGTTAACCCTAACGGCTCAACCCAGGGGAGCGTCTCTTGAAGCTGCAAGCCTGCATTGCTGATATCAAATTGAGTAATGAGAAAAACAGTCCATCCTAAAGTAAAGATGGCGATCGCCAGAGCAGCCTGACGGGCCCGCTCAGAATTGGAAAACTGAGGTAAAAAGGCAATTACAGTAGCTCCCAAAACGGGTGCCCAAATCAAGGTACTCAACATCGTACAAGCTACTCCTTAAACCCCTGCATTTAGCTCAACCTAGACAATTCAACGCCAAGATGACCAGCCTCTCGTCAATTAACTCTCCTAACCTAATGTCCAAATAAACTTTGGGCAATGGAATAAGGAAAGTGAAAAGACCAAACCAGCGCTATGAAGGTGAGTATCACTCCCACAAAAACGGTTAGCAGATAGTTACGCGACTGCCCAGAAATGGTGTACTTCAAGCTTTCGCCCGTAAACAAAGAAACCACCCCAACCAGGTTAACCATGCCATCTACTACATAGCGGTCAAGCCAAGCAGTCAGTCTTGACCCCTGAACAACTCCTAAAACAACGCTTAAGCGATAAGCTTTTTCTATCCAAAAGTCGTAAGCCAGGGTATCTCTGATCGGCTTTCCAACTAGATTGACAGGCTTTGCCCAACCCGAATTGAGATAAATGAATCCTCCTAACCCACAGCCCACGATACCCGATGAAATTAAGAGAAGCACCAGCAGAAGATTGATGTTTTCCAGAGCAGGCAGCAAATGCCACTGAAGCAGCATCACAGGTACCAACAGCGCGATGATGACTAACGACACCATTGGTACAGCCATTGTCCAAGGCACTTCAGGAGTCCGTCGCGTTTTAATTTGCGGTTCACCCCAGAATGCCAAACCAAACACGCGGGTCAGGTTAAAGGCTGTTAATCCATTGACCAGCAGCAGTACCCCAACTAACCAGGGAGAACTCCAAAAGCTATCCCCCCATTCCAGCATTGACCAAAGGCTGCCTAGAGGCAGTAACCCAATGGAGGCGAACGTTCCCACCACAAAGCTGCTCGTGGTAGCAGGCATTCGACCAGCAAGCCCTCCCATCTCAGTTAAATCTTGAGTGTTGGTGGTCAGAATTACAGAGCCGATGCTCATGAACAGCAGTGCTTTGCCGATCGCGTGGGTAAACAAAAACAGCAGCGCTAGATCAGTCTGCTGCATTCCCACCGCCAAAAACACTAGCCCCAGGTAAGCACTCGTCGTATGAGATAGAGCCCGCTTGATGTCAATCTGGGCGATTGCTACCAGAGAAGCTCCTATTGCCGTCATTGTGCCTAAAATCATTAGCGCAGTCAGGGCAATCGGAGAGATTGCCAGAATAGGCTGAAGTTTGATCAGCACAAAGGCCCCGCAGGCAACGACGACTGAATTCCGCAGAATCGATGCCGGATTAGGTCCTTCCATCGCCTCATCGAGCCACAGATTTAATGGAAATTGGGCACATTTACCAGTCGGACCGGCAATCAAAGCCAAACCAAGCAGGGTTGCAGTCAAGGGTGCTAAATTCGCGGTTTGAGCCCACGTTTCTAAATCCGAAAAGTTCAAGCTTCCGGCAAGTGTAAACACGACCAACACACCCATGAGCAGCAGCAAGTCTCCCACTCGTTTAGTCAAGAACGCATCGCGAGCAGCTGTCACAACCAGGGGTTGAGCGTACCAGAAACCAACCAATAAGTAGGTCGATAACGTTAACATCTCCAGCAGCGCGTAACTGAGAAACAGCGAGTCACTCAATACGATGCCGCTCATAGCTGCCTCAAAAAAACCCATCAGTGCATAAAAGCGACCTAAAGCCCAATCTTTCTCCAAATACCCCAGAGCAAAAAACTGTGCTAAGAAGCTCAACGCTGTGATGACGATAGCAGCACCAACGCTGATCACAGAGATCTCTAAAGTGAAAGACAAATCCAGATCCAGGATTTTGAGCCAAGGAATCAGGAGACGCTGAGGCGGCTGATTCCAAACGGCTTGAAGTAACGCCCCGCTGTGGATCAGGGCCAACGCCGTCATTAACAGGTTGAAATAGGCTGCAGGGCGAGGACCTGTACGATGAACCAGTCCTGCTGACCAGGGCAATGTCAACAGGGCACCGATAAGACCGTACCCAGGTACCCACCAGCTTGTCTGGATCAGGAACTGAGACATCACGATCGTCCTTAAATTAAAGCGCTAGGGTCTAAATGAGCTAAGTAAATTTTAGAGCTTGTGCCCGAAGCTAAGTGCGATCGCTCCAGACCGCAAATCTAAAAGACTCGTTTAAGTCAGAATAATAATTGTGACAAAACTGCAACAAAGGATTTTTGTAAGTAGTTTTCACCAAATGTTCGGTCGTAAAGGAAAAACAAAGCTTTCCTCAACCCACATGTATTTAGGCTCAACGTCTACAGACCTTGCTCCTAGTAAAGAGCGTAGCACCTTTGGGACTCAACCGAAATATGACAAAAAACTCACAACATTGCAATTCTATAAGTGGTTTGAATTAGTGTTGAGCTTTTCAACCTAATGTTGAGGAGTGAAATCCATCTGAATAAGCCTGTACTTATCGGTGGTATTATAAAATCTCATAAATAAGCCTTTTAATTCAGTCTAGAACCTTTCCACTTGCTGCTTGATACTTTCACTTGAAGAATACAAGAGGTGGAGTTCAGCTATTTTCTGACTCCTTTGAATTACATTCCTTGCAATTGTTCAACAATTGTGCTTACAAGATAAGTCGGGATTATATTTTTTATTAAAGATAATCATTCTGCTTTATATTGTCAAAGTAAAGACATCCCCTGTATTCTTAAGCTTGGGAACTCTAAAGGTGCTTTTCTGAAAATTAAATCGGGCTCTCCGTCCAAATTTTCAGTTAAGAACTGTATTTATTAACAAATTCTTCTTTGCGGGAGATGACTAATGCCAATTGCTGTTGGAATGATTGAGACGAAGGGCTTTCCTGCTGTGGTAGAAGCAGCAGATGCGATGGTGAAAGCTGCTAGGGTTACGTTAGTTGGGTACGAAAAGATTGGCAGTGGTCGCGTCACTGTAATTGTGCGAGGCGACGTTTCTGAAGTGCAAGCCTCTGTTGCGGCTGGCGTGGAATCTGTTAAGAGGGTAAATGGGGGAGAGGTTCTCTCTACTCATATTATTGCCCGTCCACATGAAAACCTTGAATATGTTCTGCCAATTCGATATACAGAGGCTGTAGAGCAATTCCGAAGTTAATTAAGAGTCAAAGGTAAGCGGTTCAATTAAACATAATTGAACTTCTAAATTAAGCTTCTGAAGGATTGTTTCAGACCGCTTAAATTGTAAAAGGTTTGTTTTTCAAAAACTAAAACTTGGAAGGGAGAATACGATGGCGATCGCAGTTGGAATGGTAGAAACTTTGGGCTTCCCCGCTGTAGTAGAAGCAGCAGACGCGATGGTGAAAGCTGCCAGAGTTACATTAGTTGGGTACGAAAAAATTGGCAGTGGTCGCGTCACTGTAATTGTGCGAGGCGACGTTTCTGAAGTGCAGGCTTCAGTGGCAGCCGGGGTTGACAACGTTAAGCGAGTGAACGGTGGACAAGTCCTCTCCACTCACATCATTGCCCGTCCCCATGAAAACCTGGAATATGTCCTCCCCATCCGCTACACCGAAGCAGTTGAGGCATTCCGGGAAAGCGTCAGCGGTATCCGTCCTCTCAACCGTCCATAACTTCATAATGCAGATTGCTAAAGTTTGTGGCACTGTTGTCAGTAATCAAAAAGAACCTAGCCTCAGAGGAGTCAAATTCTTACTATTGCAGTTCCTAGACGAGGAAGGGCAACCCTTGCCGGAGTATGAGGTAGCTGCTGATAGTGTTGGGGCAGGCATTGATGAATGGGTTTTGGTGAGTCGTGGAAGTGCTGCGCGCCAGGCTCCTGGCAGCGAAACCCGTCCTCTAGATGCTTTAGTAGTTGGAATTATTGATACGGTCAGCGTTGACAATCGGCTCCTTTATAGCAAACGCGATCAAGATCGTTAAATTCTCAATTCTGCTTTAGAGTCCAGGCTGAGCGATGCCCAACAAGCTTTTCTAGGGTCGGTTACTGTCTTGCAAAAGCTTTAGGAGGTCGAGATAAGCCAGGGGTGAGTCATTTACAGATTTTGCCAACGGTCAAGTCTTTTGAGTGCCAACTCCCTCTGCTGTTACGGCTTGAATCTCAGATCAATCTTTTTTCTTTGCTAAGCAAGCTGATTTTAGTTGACTTGCGGTATCGCTCTTTTCAGTCAGGAGAAATTCATCATGGTCGTTCATGGTTCTGCTGCTCCTCCCACTCCCTGGTCAAAGAGCCTGGCTCAGCCCAGGATTCATGAGACAGCATACGTTCATTCCTTCTCCAACATTATTGGAGATGTGTCTATTGGTGCCGATGTGCTGATCGCTCCAGGAACTTCTATTCGAGCGGATGAGGGCAGCCCTTTCTATGTAGGCGAAGGAACCAATATTCAAGATGGCGTGGTCATTCATGGTCTAGAGCAGGGGCGAGTTATTGGAGATGACCAAAAACACTACTCTGTTTGGATTGGGAAAGACACTTCTATCACCCACATGGCGCTGATTCATGGACCAGCTTATGTAGGAGATGACTGCTTCATTGGGTTTCGCTCTACAATCTTTAATTCTCGTATTGGCGATGGTTGCATCGTGATGATGCACGCGCTGATTCAAGATGTAGAGATTCCACCTGGCCGATATGTTCCTTCTGGATCAATCATCACGACACAACAGCAGGCAGACCGGTTGCCCGAAGTGGAGTCGGTTGATGTTAAATTCGCCCACCATGTTGTTGGGATTAATGATGCTCTTCGGTCGGGTTATCGGTGTGCTGAGAATATTGCCTGTATTGCTTCAATTCGCACTGAGTTGGAGCAGACTTATGAATCTAGCAACGCTAACGGAAACGGATCGAGTAAAAACCATAGTAATAGCCATAATCAAAGTCAAATGCAAAGCGATCGCCTAAGTTCTGAAGTCGTGCAGCAGGTGGGTCAACTCTTGGCTCAGGGTTACCGCATCGGTATGGAACACGCCGATGCCCGCCGCTTCCAGACGAGTTCCTGGAAAAGCTGTGCTCCCATCCAGTCCAACCGTCAAGCTGATGTGCTTGCTGGTCTAGAAGCCTGTATATCTGAGCATCGCGGTGAATATGTCCGACTATTCGGGATTGATACTCAATCTAAGCGCCGAGTTTCGGAGATGATTGTTCAAAGACCCGGAGATAAGGTAGCAACTGCCTCATCCAGTAGCAGTAGCAGTAACTATTACACCCCCAGTAGCTCCAGCAGCAGCTCTAGCAGCCAAAGCTATGGCACTCAGAACTATTCGTCAGCTAAAAGCAATCGCTTAAGTTCTGAGGTTGTGCAGCGGGTGAGTCAGCTTTTGGCTCAGGGCTATCGCATTGGCACCGAACATGCAGATGCGCGTCGGTTCCAAACGAGTTCCTGGCAAACTTGTTCGCCGATTCAAGCAAGTCGTGAATCGGATGCGATCGCTGCTCTGGAAGGATGCTTGGCTGAACATAGTGGTGAATATGTACGTATGTTTGGCATTGACACCCGTGCTAAGCGTCGGGTGTCAGAATTGATTGTTCAAAGACCTGGCGATAACGGTAATTCTGTTGGTTCTGCCCCAAGTCGATCCTACACACCGCCTGCTGCATCGACAAACGGTTATAGCAGTGTAAACGGTGGAGCGTTCGCCCCATCAGGAGGGAGCCTTGCCTCAGACATAGTGCAACAAGTCAATCAGCTGCTGTCTCAGGGATATCGGGTTGGCGTTGAATATGCAGATGCGCGTCGCTTCCAGACGAGTTCTTGGAAGAGCTGTTCGGCTATTTCAACAATTCATGCGTTAGATGTGATCGCCGCTTTAGAAATCTGCTTAGCTGAACACAGCGGTGAATATGTCCGTCTGTATGGCATCGATACGGCTTCCAAACGACGAGTTTCAGAAACTATCATCCAAAGACCTGGCAAATAGCTTTGCTTTAGACCTTGCATATTTGTTAGAGGTTCTTGTTTCCAATGCGTTTGCCGCCCCTGCGACCCATCAGCGATGTCCACTTTTGTGTAAGTGGCAACGTCACGATACATCCCAGTGCGGTGATTGCTCCTGGTGTGTTGCTTCAAGCTGACGCGGACAGTCAGATTGTTATCGCAGCAGGAGTTTGCATTGGGGCGGGAACGGTCCTACACGTTAATCAGGGAAACTTAGAGATTGAGGAGGGCGCTAGCTTGGGGGCAAGCGTCCTTCTATTTGGCAGTGGTAGGATAGGAGCAAATGCCTGTATCGGTTCTAAGGTTACTATTTTCAATAGTTCCATTGAGCCTGAGCAGGTCGTTCAGGCTGGTTCTTTAATTGGAGATCCTAGCCGTTCTATAACCCAGACGGAATCGGTACCAGCTGAGGCTTCACCTCCTCACGCAGAGACAGCATCAACTCAGGTTTCACCTCCTCAGCCTGCTGAAACTGCTCCGGTTCACTCACCATCGGCTCTCGCTACTGCTGCAAGTGTACCCATCTATGGAAAAACCGCATTGACTCAGTTGATCATTGCGCTTTTCCCTAGTAGGCATTCCTTAGATGATTTACCCCCTGAAAACCAGTCTTCCAATGGCAAAACCCCAGAATGATAGAGCACGATATGCCCTGAATGGAGGTCACAAATGAATGTGCAGGATGGGGGGTCAGTCCTGGCGAGATCAATAGGACAGCCAAAGGACTTCAAAAACAGAGCTTTGGGGTTGGTTTCAACTCGTAGCTTTCCCGCTATTGTCGGTACGGCAGACATGATGCTGAAGTCGTCTGGCGTAACACTGGTGGGTTACGAAAAGATTGGCAGCGGCTACTGCACGGCTGTCGTTCGAGGCGGCATTTCAGATGTGCGAATCGCGGTTGAGATTGGTGCAGAAACTGCTCAACAGTTCGGTCAACTCATTTCTAAGGCAATCATTCCGCGCCCTATGCCTAATCTGGATGCGGTGCTGCCAATTGGTAGTCGTTTGGCAAAAATTGTAGAAAATCGGGGACACAATCGCCTGAGCAATCAGGCAATCGGTTTGCTGGAAACGCGAGGTTTTCCGGCAATGGTTGGTGCTGCCGATATGATGCTTAAATCTGCGGATGTGCAGTTTGCGGCCTATGAAATCGTTGGCGAAGGGCTATGTACTGCAATTATTCGCGGTCGAGTTGCAGATGTGGCGATCGCCGTAGAAGCCGGAATGCACGAAGCCGAGCGAATTGGAGAACTCCACGCGGTGATGGTAATTCCTAGACCGTTGGATGACCTGGAGCAAACCTTGCCCGTATCGAGCTGCTGGCTAGATAAACCTCAGCCCCTATCGCTACCTGTAGAATTCAAAGAAACCCAGAAAGAACTGCTGGAATTGCCAGATCTAACTCAACTCCAAGCACCTGCTCAAAAATCAGAAGAATCAGAATAGTTTTCTGCAACAGGATTAGTTGCTTTAGGTTTGCCCCCAAAAGCCATTGTTGCCGTTAGGGGAGGTCAGAGCTGGAGTAAAGCTGAATCGGTTAGGCTCATCGAAAGATTCGCTGGCGATCGCCCCCCACTGCACTCCACTGGTTTCGGGGTATCCCGTTATGGGAGGTAGCTGGGAGGGCTGCCATTGGTTTACCTGCTCCAGCTCTGATTGATCCAACTGTTGCTTGACTTGCCCCTGACCCAGCAGTCGTTTACGTCCCTCCAAGGCGGACTGAAGATCGGGTTTAATCTGCAAAGCTTTGTCGTAGGAGGCGATCGCTTCCTCATGGCAGCGCATCGTTTCCAAAATTTTGCCTCGCTCGTGCCAGGCCCAGTAGTTATCGGGCTGAAGCTGCACCACACGATCAAAGGAGATCACTGCCTGCTGATTCTGCTGAAGGTATTCCAGAACTGTGCCCCGCTTAAACCAGGCAACGTGATCATCAGGCTGGATTTGCACCACGCGATCATAGGACATGATTGCTTCTTCGTAGCGATGCAGATTTTCTAGCGCCATCCCTCGCATTAGCCAAACGAGGGAATCGTCTGGTTGGTCACGAATAGAGCGATCGCAAGAAGCAACTGCTTCCTCGTAGTGCTGCAAATGATAAAGCTGATCAACCCGCTTAAGCTGGCTCAAAACCCGTTTGCGGCTCTCAACCGCAAGCTGAAAGTCAGGCTTCAGTTGAACAGCGCGATCGTAAGCAGTCACAGCATCTTCATGCTGTTCTGAATCCTCCAAAACCCTACCCCGATCGTGCCAAGCCCAGTAGTTATCAGGCTGAATCTTGATTACTCTGTCATAGGCTGCTAGAGCTTCTTCATAGCGCTGCAAATGTTCTAGCGCTTTGGCTCGCTTGAACCAGGCAAGATAATCTCCAGGTTGCAGTTTCGTGACCTGCTCGTAGGATATTGCAGCTTCTTCATACTGATGCAAATGTTCTAGTGCCATACCCCGCTTAAACCACACCAGGTATTCGTCGGGTACTGCTTGAATGAATTTGTCGTAACTGGCAACCGCTTCGGTATATCGCTGCTGCTGAAATAGTTCATCTCCCCGCTCAAACCAGAGCAGATATCCATCTAAACTCACCGACCGGACGGTCGGCAAGATTACTGTAGTGTGATGGGGAGTCACTAAATCTTTGAGAACGTCTAGTGCCTCTGCCGCCGACTGATAGCGCTGGCGAAAGTCATAGCGCACCATTACATCCAAGATGTCTGCCAACTCTGGGCTAACCTGAGCTTTCTCGCGCCAAATAACTTCACCTGTGCGGGGATCTTCCCTAAAGTGAGCCGGAGAGCAACCTGTAAGTGCTTGAATTCCCACCATTCCAACTGCATAAACATCGCTGCTAAAGCGAGGCTTGCCAGCCATCTGTTCGTTAGGCATATAGCCTGATGAGCCGATCGCAATCGTCACAGTAGAGAGATCTGCGCCCAACTCCTGAAAGCTAATTTGTTTGACCGAACCAAAGTCGATCATGACGATTTTGCGATCGCTGCTCCGTCGAATCAAATTAGAAGGCTTGATGTCGCGGTGAATAACCTGCTGCTGGTGAACAAACTCTAGCGTTGTGAGAATATCTTGCAGTAAAGCAACGACCTCAGGTTCTTCTACAGCCCGACCTGCCCTCAACTCTCGACTCAGCACCACTCCTTCAATCAGTTCTTGAACCAGGTAAAACTCTTGATTTTCCTCAAAGTGAGCAAAAAGCCTGGGAATTTGGTCGTGGCTACCCAATTCATCCAGCACCTTTGCCTCTTGATCAAACAAGCGTCTGGCAGACTGCAATGCCTCATCGCTGGTCACTTTGGGCTTGAGTTGCTTGACGACGCACTCAGGATTTCCAGGCAAGTGTAAATCCTCAGCGAGATAGGTTTGTCCAAATCCTCCCCCACCTAGATGGCGTTTGATTTGGTATCGCCCACCAAGTGTTTGTCCCAGCATAAGTAAGTATGTTTTGCAGAAAGTGATTTTCAATTAATGCCCTGAAAGAACCGCGCAGCATTCGCCCGGAGGCAAATTGAATCGAGTGCAGCAATTCTTTCTGAAGTTGTCAGGCGTAGATGTACGGGTTAGCGCACGACGAACCAGAAGCAAAACTGATCAACAGGGCATTGAAAGGGGTGAGCGAGAAGGCACAAAGCAAGTTGAGGAAACAGAGAACTCGCCATTTCACCTCCCAGTATTCCCCACACTCTGATAAAGCTGCTTGTAGAATCAGTCAAGATTGAATGAAATTTTCCACCTACTCCCTTCCTGGTCACAGATTAGGGACTAAAAGACCAGGGATGCACGCCGCGCCCGAGGGTACATCCCTGATTTTTTAGTGGGAAAGGAGTAATTTCACAGCCGCTCGTAGATTCACTGATTCCTAAAAGGAACGGGCTGACTTGTCGCACAAATTCACGCCAAATCAGCAACACCTGAAATAATTGAAGTAAAGCGATGGATTCTGGTAGAGCGGCTTACAGGATTAAGCCGCCCAGATTGTTATACTAAAGTCGCTGAGAATATGGTTTTTCGACGGAATTTCTTTAGAACATGCAGCCCACTGACCCTAGCAAATTCACTGAGAAAGCCTGGGAAGCAATTGTGAAATCCCAGGATGTTACTCGTCGCTTCAAGCACCAACAGCTAGAGGTTGAACATCTGGCGATCGCCCTTCTAGAGCAAGAAGGGTTAGCCCACACAATTTTGCAGCGGGCAAATCTTGACCCGAATGCGCTCAAGCAACAGCTAGAAACCTTTGCCCAACGTCAACCTAAGGTTTCAGAAAACGCGCAGCTTTATTTAGGGCGCAGCCTAGATTTGATGTTAGACCGGGCTGAGGCAGCGCGGCAAACCTGGCAGGATGAGTTTATCTCAGTTGAGCATTTGCTGCTGGGGATGGCAGAATATGAGCGGGTCAATCGTCGCTTTCCCAGAAACATTAACCTAGATCCAAAACAGCTTGAAGCTGCTGCCAAAGTTGTTCGCGGTAGCCAGCGAGTGACGGATCAAAGCCCGGAAGGGCGCTACGACGCATTGGAAAGATATGGACGGGATCTGACTGAGCAGGCAAAGGAAGATAGGCTTGATCCGGTAATTGGTCGGGACGAGGAAATTCGTCGCGTGGTGCAGGTTCTGTCTCGTCGCACCAAAAATAACCCAGTGCTGATTGGGGAGCCGGGAGTCGGAAAGACGGCGATCGCCGAAGGGTTAGCCCAGCGCATCATTAAAGGAGATGTGCCCGAATCGCTCAAAAACCGTCGCCTGATTACCTTAGATATGGGTTCGCTGATTGCTGGAGCGAAGTATCGCGGAGAATTTGAAGATCGGCTGCGAGCAGTTTTGCGCGAAGTGACGAACTCTGATGGTCAGATCGTTCTATTCATCGACGAACTGCATAGCGTTGTGGGGGCAGGGGCAAGCCAGGGCACGATGGACGCAGGTAACTTACTCAAGCCGATGTTGGCACGGGGTGAACTGCGCTGCATTGGGGCGACGACTTTAGATGAATACCGCAAGCACATTGAAAAAGATGCGGCTCTGGAGCGACGTTTTCAGCAGGTTTATGTCGGTCAACCCAGCGTGGAAGACACAATTTCCATTCTGCGAGGCTTGAAAGAACGGTATGAAAAGCACCATGAAGTGAGTATTTCTGACAGTGCTCTAGTGGCTGCGGCAACGCTGTCTGACCGTTATATCAGCGATCGCTTCTTACCTGACAAGGCGATCGATTTGGTAGATGAAGCTGCTGCCAAGCTCAAGATGGAAAGCACCTCAAAACCAGAGGAGCTAGAAACCATTGATCGGCGCATCATGCAGCTTGAGATGGAACAGTTTTCTTTGCAGAAGGAAGGACAATCTCCGGGCATCGTGGTTGCTTATCGTGCTGCCAAAGATCGCTTAGAGCGAATTGAGAGCGAGATCAGTGAACTGAAGCAGGTGCAGCAAAAACTGAATTCTCAGTGGGAATCTGAGAAGCAGATGAAAGATGAAATCAATGCCCTGCGCGAAGAAGAGGAAAAGCTGCGACGGCAGATTGAGAAGGCGGAGCGAGACTACGACCTGAATACAGCAGCTCAGTTGAAATATGGGCGGCTGGAAGTCGTGCATCGCGAACTAGAGGCAAAAGAAGCAACGCTGATTGAAATTCAAGAACGTGGTTCTTCTTTGCTTAAGCAGCAGGTGACTGAAGCTGACATTGCTGAGATCGTGGCAAAGTGGACCAGTATTCCTGTGAACCGCCTGATGGAGTCTGAGCGGCAAAAGCTGTTGCAGCTTGAAACTTACCTGCATGAGCGGGTAGTGGGCCAGCAGGAAGCGGTTGAGGCAGTAGCAGCGGCAATTCGACGGGCGCGGGCTGGGATGAAAGATCCGGGTCGTCCGATTGGTTCTTTCCTATTTATGGGTCCAACGGGAGTTGGTAAAACTGAACTGGCGCGGGCGTTAGCAGAATCTCTGTTTGACACTGGCGATTCGCTGGTGCGGCTTGATATGTCGGAATACATGGAGAAGCATTCTGTTTCACGCTTAGTGGGTGCGCCTCCGGGTTATGTGGGCTATGAGGAAGGAGGGCAGCTTTCAGAGGCGATTCGCCGTCACCCTTACTCGGTGCTGCTGCTGGATGAAGTGGAGAAAGCACACCCAGACGTGTTCAACATTTTGCTACAGGTGTTAGATGACGGGCGAATTACTGACTCTCAAGGGAGAGCGGTTGATTTCAGAAATACGGTGATTGTGATGACGAGTAACATCGGCAGCGATCACATTCTGGATGTATCAGGAGATGATTCGCAGTATGAACTGATGCGAAAGCGGGTGACCGATGCACTGCGATCGCACTTTCGTCCTGAATTTCTGAACCGTGTTGATGACATCATTCTCTTCCACCCGCTGCGGTTAGAAGAGCTGCGGCAGATTGTTGGCATTCAGCTTCAGCGGATTCACCGTCTGCTAGCAGACCAGAAAATCACGCTAGAACTAACGCCAACTGCCCAAAATTACATCGCTGAAGTGGGCTTTGACCCGGTTTATGGAGCACGTCCGTTGAAGCGAGCGATCCAAAAAGAGTTGGAAAATCCGATCGCCACCAAGATTTTAGAGAACACGTTTATCGAAGGTGACACAATCCTCATTGACCTGGTAGACCACAAGCTGACTTTTAATAAGAGAAAGCTGGCGATCGAGGAGCCAACGGCGATCGTGCCTCAAGTTTTGGCAGCCGAAAGCTGAGGTATACCGGTTCGTTGCGTGACAAATTAATTTGTCAGAAGTGTGAATCAATGGGAGTGGTCAACCTTACTTCACAAGCAAAAAAAATCCCCAGCACGAAGCCAGGGATTAATTCAGGGTGCATCTACCATTCCTTTATTCCCAGATGGGGTACTCCATCAGGAATTTTTTTAGAATTTGTGCAAGTTTGTGTTTCGCGATCGCCCCTAGCATCCGCTCTCCATGTTCCTTGAATCACTCTTGCGTTACTGTTATAGGCAACTTGTTTAAATGACCCGTTGAGCTGCGTGAATCTTCGATATCTAATTCCGCTATTGGACTCTTCTGTAAAAGAATGGGCTTTAGAAGCTCGGCTACTGCGATGGCTGACTTTTCTGTGGCTGTTTGTCGGACTGGTGATGCTGTTTTCTGCATCCTATGCGGTTGCGGATGCGGACTTTGGTGATGGGCTGTATTACTTCAAACGGCAAATCATTTGGGTCGCGGTTGGGTTGGTTGGCTTTGGCGTGTTGGTGCACTCGCCTCTGCGCTACGTCTTGGCAGCAGCCGACTGGATTTTAATAGCGCTATTGGGACTAATCTTGCTCACCATCATTCCAGGCTTGGGTACCAGCATCAATGGGGCTAATCGTTGGATCTCGCTGGGATCATATGCACTACTTCAACCTTCTGAAATTATTAAGCCATTCTTGGTGCTTCAAAGTGCCCGTGTGTTTGGGCAGTGGGAACGACTATCTAATTCCACTCGCTTGGTGTGGTTAGGCATTTTTGCGGCGGTTGTGGCTGGTATTTTGCTTCAGCCCAACCTGAGTACAGCAGCGCTCTGCGGTATGGTGTTGTGGCTGGTGGCGCTGGCAGCAGGGTTGCCCTACCTTTATCTAGGAGCAACGGCGATCGCTGGACTCGCAGCGGCAATTGTCAGTGTCAGCATCAAGGAATATCAGCGAGAGCGAATTATGTCGTTTCTCAATCCCTGGGCTGACCCGATGGGAAACGGCTATCAGCTTACCCAAAGTTTGATGGCGATCGGGTCGGGTGGCTTTGGTGGAGCTGGGTTTGGGCTATCTCAACAAAAGCTATTTTATTTGCCGATCCAATATACTGACTTTATTTTTGCTGTATACGCTGAGGAATTTGGCTTCATCGGCAGTATGTTACTGCTGCTGCTGCTAGCAGCCTATGCCACGCTGGGTTTAAAGGTGGCGCTAAAAGCAATTAACCCGGTTCACCGACTGGTGGCGATCGGAACTGTAATTCTGCTGATTGGGCAATCGCTGCTCAATATTGGCGTGGCGACGGGCGCACTGCCCACGACAGGTTTACCGTTTCCATTTTTTAGCTATGGCGGAAATTCAATGATTGCCAGTTTGCTGCTGGCAGGGCTGCTCATTCGCATTGCCCGTGAAGGCAGTGAGGCCAAAGTGGTCTCGCTTGACCATCGGCGTCATCGGCGGCAGCGAGGTAGTCTGCCCGGTGCTTGAGCGATGGTTAGAGGGCGATCGCCATTTCTACAGTCCGCCTCCGATAAGATGAAGATACGTCTAACAGTAGATTCGATCGCTCCGCCATCTTCAAACTATGCTGGAAACCCTACAGACTCGACTATACGAGTTAGGAAACTTTGCTGACACCCTGGTAGCAAATCAGTTGTCGCACCTAACTGTGACGAGCGTCGGAATCATCTTTCTGGCAGGTCTGTTAACCAGTTTGACTCCCTGTATGCTGTCAATGCTGCCCATTACGATTGGCTATATCGGCGGCTATGAAGCCAGAAGTCGAATTCAGGCAGCAACGCAGTCTACCTGGTTTGCGCTAGGTTTGGCGACGACACTAGCAGGACTGGGAATTGTGGCAGCGGGTTTGGGCAGTGTGTATGGTCAGGTTGGGGTGGGGCTGCCAATTGTGGTGAGTGCGATCGCCATTCTTATGGGGCTAAACCTGCTGGAGGCTTTACCGCTGCAATTGCCGAACTGGGGCAGGATGGATTGGATCTCCAAGGATTTGCCCGAAGGCGTTCGTTCTTACCTAATTGGTCTAACGTTTGGATTAGTGGCTTCTCCCTGTAGCACTCCAGTTTTGATTACGCTGCTGGCCTGGGTGACTGAGACAAAAGATCCTGTTTTGGGTGGTGTATTGTTGTTGTCCTATACCGTGGGTTACGTCACCCCACTGGTTTTAGCAGGCACCTTCACTGCCTCAATCAAAAAGTTGTTAGAACTGCGCCGCTGGTCAAGCTGGATTACTCCGGCAAGCGGTGCGTTGCTAGTTGGGTTTGGTGTTTTCTCCCTGCTGTTCCGGTTTTTTCCAGCCGGAATTTAAGAGCTTAATTCATGACTTCAGAAAATCCTTCAACCAATTGGACTGCGATCCCACAGCGTTATCTCAAGCGAGAATTGTTTCCGCTGTTGGCAGATTTGCGGCTGGCGATCGCCCTGCTGTTGGCGATCGCCGTCTTTAGCATCACTGGCACCGTCATTGAGCAGGGACGATCCCTAGAGTTTTACCAGGCAAACTACCCAGAAGACCCAGCTCTGTTTGGCTTCCTCACCTGGAAGGTTTTACTGACTCTGGGGCTAGACCACGTCTACCGTACCTGGTGGTTTTTGGCGCTGCTTATTCTGTTTGGCTCCAGCCTCATTACCTGCACCTTTCAGCGGCAAATTCCTGCGCTGCGCTGGTTTTCCCGCACCTGGAATTTTTACACCAAACCTCGTCAGTTTGAAAAATTTGCCCTAAGTGCAGAACTTGATCACGCTTCGATCAAGCAACTGAGCCCGTTGCTTGAAAAACGCCGCTACCGAGTTTTTCGACGGGATAACACGCTTTATGCCGATAGGGGCATTGTTGGACGGATTGGACCCATTATCGTTCACGCCAGCATGATCCTGATTTTGCTAGGGGCGATCGTGGGCGCAATGACAGGCTTTTTTGCTCAGGAAATGGTGCCGAGCGGCGAAACGTTTCGGATTCAGAATATTTTTGACGCTGGGCCCTGGGCAGGAGCGCAAATTCCTCAGGATTGGTCAGTACGGGTCAATCGCTTTTGGATCGACTACACCCCCGAGGGCAAGATTGACCAGTTTTACTCCGATCTCTCTGTTCTAAACGATCAAGACGAAGAGATTCAGCGTAAAACGATTCACGTCAACGAACCGCTGCGTCATGAGGGTGTAACGCTCTACCAGGCAGACTGGGGAATTGCCGCAGTTCGCATTCGGCTTAACGAAAGCCCAATCCTGCAACTGCCAATGGTAGAGATTGGTACAGATGGCGGTGGTCGTGTCTGGGGCACCTGGATTCCGACAAAGCCTGATCTGAGTGAGGGTGTATCCGTTCTAGCAAAAGATCTTCAAGGCATACTGCTGCTTTACGACACAGAGGGCAAGTTGCTCTCAACCGTGCGTCAGGGAATGTCTACCGAAGTGAATGGTGTGACATTGGCGATCGCCGAAATTGTGGGTAGCACAGGCTTACAGATCAAAGCTGATCCTGGTATTCCAATTGTTTACACAGGTTTCGGTTTACTCATGATCAGTGTGTTGATGAGCTACATTTCCCATTCCCAAATCTGGGCATTAGAAGAAGCCGGAAAATTCTACATTGGCGGTAGAACCAATCGCGCCCAGGTTGCTTTTGAGCGGGAGATGCTAGAAATTTTGGACAGCTTAGAACCCTCAACTTCTGATGCTGAGGCAGTTAGCGACCCAAAATCCCTCGTCCCTAACCCTTAAAGGGTGTTTGAATGAGGAGTGTCTTGTGTAAGGGCGCAGCATTCGGCAAGTAAACTCTGAAACAAACCGAGAATTTTTGCCCGAATGCTACGCTTCTACAGGTTTTGGGGCTACAGATTACGTTCTTCCAACGCGCAATTCCCTAGATGTTGATGCTATTGGGAATCCTCGACGGCAGTAGATAAGGATAATCTACCCCGTCCCGATTTATCCGCTGCTGGTTGCGCTGCTGAATTTCTTGCTCAATGCTTTTCAGCTTGAGTTGAAACTGGTGCAGGATTTGCCGATCGCCTTCTTCCTCGTACTGAATCAGTTTTGAATCACCCAATTGTCCCCAAATAATGCCGCTGAGGGCAAAGGTCAACTCCATCTGATTTAAGTCCTGGTCTACAGGAGGTAAAACTTCTTCTAGCTTCACCGCTGCATCGGGGCGAGCATAGGTCGCCAGCGGTGCATTAGGCATATACCCCGCGTAGTCAAACTGAGAAAAATTCACCGCCGCGTGCTGGGGCCCACAGGTAAAAATGATCTGCGTAGCAATCTCAATGAGCTGCTGAAGCCCTTGAATTTCTCCTGGACGCTGATTAGCACTGGTCGCTGCTGGAAAGTTAGGCACGCGAGGATAATCGGGCAACGTATCAACCTGAATTCCTGTCTTAGCAGCAAATTCAGCCGGTATCCAGTCTGGCAGTTCAGGAAATTCCGAAAGGGGGCGATCGCTCAAAGGCTGTCCCAATTCCGCTGCCCAAGCTTGCAGGTAGGGATCAAGCAAAACAGCAGTATCATCACGGTAATAGCGCTGTAAGTAGCTGCTGACATAAGTAGCGATCGCATCCCACAAAAGCTGAGCATCATCGCGGTAAGCAAAGTCAGGCAAAAACTCTGGCTCTAGCCCTCGTCTGGCAATGTCATAAGGAAGTGCCCCGTCGGTAAACGAGCGCTGCCGATAAGACTGATTGATCAGGCTGACTGAGGCTTCTCGCGTTGGAGCTAGCAGGTCTTCGATCGCAGCGTCTTCGGCTAGCAGCAGCGTATTGCCGCGTGTGTTGATCGCTAGTAAAAAGCGAAAATGCGGCCGCAGAAGCTGATACAGCGGATGACCAACTGGAAGCTGGCGGGAGGTAGCGATCGCAAACGCTTCCATTGACAAATGCGTGTTACACAAGTGGTCAATTAGCTCGTGATGCGTCATGTCTGCCGCTTGGGTATAGAGCTTTGCCCGCATCCAATCATCTGCCGCCGCAGTTGGAGTTACCCATTTGCTGCCCGACTCTAATTGAATTAAGACCGGGTAAAGCCCCTGCTCCGTGCGGTAAAACAAAGCCTGTGGATTTCCTACATAGCGCCCCAACTGAAGATCGGTTGAAGTGAGATCTTTAAATAAGGGATAATCTGCCAAAAACAGGCGATTTTGAGCAGCCGCATCCAGCAAATTCACATTTTTCTCAGTTGCTACTGAGTAGTCTTGGGTTGTCCAGGCTTGTAGCCGCTCCCGGTCTGCTTCTTGAATACGATGCAAAATCATCGGATTTGTCCCTGCCAAACGCTGACGGGCAAACTCGCGATCGCTTAATTCCCCATCCCTAGCGTGAATGAAACTGACCTTGGGGCGCTCGCGCTTCCACCGTTGTTCTAGTTCTGTATAGAACCGTAACCGCTGCCGTTCGCTACCAGGCCCCGCATCTTTTGAAGGGGAAGCATCTTGTAGGCGATCGGCGATCGCGGCTTTGCTGGCAGCTTTTAACGCCTGACCCATTTCGAGGCGTTTGCGCACATAGTTGCTGTTAAACGTTTCTCCAGGTGGCAATGTCCAGTTGAGCCAATCGGAATGTAGAAACTCTACATCCGCCAGCAATGTACTCAATCTATCCACCTGCTGACCAGTTTTTTGAACCGTTGATTCAAGCCACTGCATCAGCAGGTTCAACGGTGGTGAAACACGTCCTTGCTCAATTAAATTCTGGTAAATTCGAGTTAATCCGTAGCCCAGTGCCCCATCTTCACCGATGTGGGCAAACAATCGTGCAGGGCCACGCTGTTTCAACCCCACTGGACTGTAGCGATAGAATCCCTGCTGCTGTTCTGGAGGAAGATGGAGCATGATATGTCCTGAATGAGTTTAGCTAAGACGCAACTGTCGAACGGTCGTGAATCAGTTCTATGTAAATCGGTCTAAATAGCTGAAACGAAACTCAATAAAGCTGAAGTAGCATTTTTCAGAAGCGAAGTGTTGAGTCTAATCATCTGCACCCACTTATTGAAAACTAAACAAATAAATCAAAGTCCTTTCCTGAAATTTCTAAAAATTTTTCAAATCAAACAGGATTTCTTCTAACAGAATGTCACGATGGTTCTTCTAAACACCTCTAAATCCAATCGCAGCTACGCCATCTTGGGGACAGGAGCGTTAGGCGGGTTTTATGGCGCACGGCTACAGCAATTGGGGACAGAAGTGCACTTTTTGCTGCGAAGTGACTACCAGCATGTTCGCCACCATGGACTGACCATCGATTCAGTGCAAGGTGACTTTAAGCTGCCCCAGGTGAACGCCTATGCCAGTGTTGAGCAAATGCCGCCTTGTGATGTAGTTGTGATTGCTTTAAAGACGACTCAAAATCACCTGTTGCCTCAGCTTTTGCCGCCTTTAGTCGGCGAAAATAGTACGGTGCTAGTGTTGCAAAACGGGTTAGGGGTTGAAGCCGAGGTCGCTCAAATTGTGGGCGCGGAGAAGGTCATGGGTGGGCTATGTTTCATCTGCTCCAACAAAGTTGGTCCCGGTCACATTCACCATTTGGACTATGGAGCAATTGTGCTGGGGCAGTATTCAGCCAACAATCAGCCATGCGGCATCACACAGCGCATGTCTGAAATCGCAGAAGATTTTCGACAAGCCAATATTCCAATTGAGCTAACGGAAGACCTGTTTCTAGCACGCTGGCAGAAGCTCGTGTGGAATATCCCCTTTAATGGGCTTTCGGTTGTGCTGGATGCCACGACTGAGGAAATGATGGCAAACCCGGTCGTGCAGAGTTTGGCAGAGCAGCTAATGCGAGAAGTGCAGATAGCTGCTGGGGCGTGTGGGCGATCGCTCCCTGACAGCTACGTTCAAAAAATGCTGGATCACACGGCAAAAATGAAACCCTACCGCACTAGCATGAAAATTGACTATGACGAGCGCCGTCCATTGGAAATCAAAGCCATCTTTGGGAATCCACTCGATAGCGCCCAACAAGCCGGAGCAAAAATTCCTCAAATTGAAATGCTGTATCAGCAGCTTCAGTTCCTGGATGCTCGGAATCGCTCTGCAGAAGTCTGAAAATAGGCAACGAAAAAGGCACCCTTCTGGAGTGCCCTTCACGATTTATCTATTAAGGTGCCTTACGTCGGTTCCTGAGAATTGCTGGGAGGAGCGGCAACTGCATCCTTTGCTTTGGCTCGCTCTTCCTTCTTCTTCCGGTCTGCCTTGAGCATATCTTCCATGACGATCTGGGCTTGAGCAATTTTTTCTAGATTGCTGCGATAAAGTTCCAGATCTTTTTGCACTTTCTCTTCAGGCAAGTTTAGTGCATCACAAACCTGCTTAATCGCTTCATTTCGCCGCTTTTCATCTTTAACGAGGTCAAAATCTACACGTTCTAGCAGGGTATATAAGCCGATCGCAAATAGACGACTATATTTGAACTTGGGGTTTTGGGAGATCGCCCGAAATTGTCCCGTCAGACTACCTGCCTCGGCGTTTTCAGACTGCTTAAGCTGACCCATCAGGTTATCCAAGGACAGACCAGATGCTTCTGACTGCAACCGCTCAAAATCTTGCCGATAGGTTTGAGGGTCGCTGCCGATGGATTGGCAGAGCGCGTTAAAAATAGAAACTTTGTCGTTTTCCGGCCGGTAGCCCTGCATAAATCGCTCAAATGCATTAACTACACCTAGTGCGTAAATGGGATCATAATGAAAATCCGCATTGACGGAAAGCAAATGCATTTCTACCATCAACTCCTCTACAACTCGGCGGTAGATGGAGTTAATTGGGCGAGTGTGAGTATTGTAGAAAGCTCGCTTGGTATCGGAGACAGTGCGGACGTTGTTCACAAGAAATTTTAAAGATAACTTGATCCTATTGTCTCGTGTAGCGGCTAGTTTGCCAAGCAATGCTGAGGCTAATGCTCAGGCAAAAACTGACTAAAAATGCTGCTAATTTAGCTGGCAATGCCGCGAGGAACCCCTTCCAGGGCTTCTGCTTCTGTATCAAAAATTTCAAAAACTGAATCCATCATCGTCACCTCAAAGACAAGCTTGGCTTCGGGATGAACGTTACAAATGCGGAAGCTGCCTTTCACCTTGTCGGCATCGCGCATTCCTGCTACAAGAGAAGTTAAGCCCGAACTGTCAATAAAATTAACGTGTCCTAAATTTACAACTACGTGTGGACTCAATCTAGAAATGCACTCCTGTAGCTTGAGTCGAAACTGCCACGCTGTTGTGATATCTAACCGTCCTGTTGGGGTCAGAAGGATGATCGTTTTACCGTCTTGGGTGGTGTGTGTTGTCTGCTCCACGTGAATTATTGCCCTCTTTTTAGGAATTGCAGTATCAGTTTCTCAGGTGTTCTAAGCCTCAAGAAACCCCAAAGCAAGATTTAGAGATATGCACTACTCATGCGATCGCCCTCAGAATACCAGTTCCGGAACCATATCCAGAGAGGGTAGACACACCTAGTCTCTTCCGTCGCAGAACTGTGTCCATTCTAGTCGGGTCTGATTAAGCAGCTATGTATCAGTGCTTCGCTAAATCCAGGATGCTTAAGCCGCAATTGGCTGCACCACAACCCCTAGATTACCCACCCCTACGAGTTACTATCCCTCCTGTAGCAGGTTAACTCGTTTGGGAATTAGGAGAATAAGGAAATAAGGGAGTGCTGGATAACCCTCACTCCCTTACTCCTTCACACTCAAAAACGTGAAGTTTTATTCCTTTGGTGGAACATTAGTGGTTATCAGGCGACCAGCTAGCCCAATCTTGAGGCTTTAGAAATCTCTCGTAAAGTTCTGCTTCGGGCGTGTCGGGCTCTGGCTGATAGCTATATTCCCAGCGCACCATTGGGGGCAGGGACATGAGAATAGACTCGGTGCGTCCATTGGTCTGTAGCCCAAAGATCGTACCTCGGTCGTAAATCAGGTTGAACTCGACATAGCGACCCCGCCGATAAAGCTGGAACTGACGCTGGTGATCGCCATACTCCATTCCCTGCCGCCGCTCCACGATGGGAATGTAGGCAGGCAAGAAAGAGTGTCCACAATCCTGCACAAAGCTGAACAACTGCTCCCAGTTGCGCGGCGCTATTTCTTCTAACGCATCACTGTAGACTGCTGCTGGTCCGCTGGCATTGGGACCGTGATAAAGCTTACCTCGCCCATCCTGGTAATCAAAAAAGATACCGCCGACTCCCCGCGTCTCCTGACGGTGCTTCAGGTAAAAATATTCGTCACACCAACGCTTGAAAGTTGGGTAGTACTCTGGATGATGCTGATCGCAAGCCTGCTTCATCGTTTGGTGGAAATGGGCTGCGTCTTCTGCAAACGGGTAGTAGGGAGTCAAGTCGATTCCACCACCAAACCACCAAACCGGTCCTGCCTCAAAGTAGCGGTAGTTGAGGTGAACTGTAGGAATGTAAGGATTACGTGGATGCAGCACCATTGAGGTGCCCATCGCATGGAAACCGTGCCCTGCTGCTTCTGGGCGCTGCACTAAAATCGAGGGCGGCAGATCCTTTCCCCAAACTTCTGAAAAGCCGACACCACCTTGCTCAAACACCCTGCCTGCTTTCATCACACGAGAACGACCGCCGCCACCTTCCTCGCGCGTCCAGGCATCTTCCTGAAAAGTTCCTTCACCGTCTATTTCTTCTAATTTTTGGCAAATCTGATCTTGTAGATCTCGCAAAAATTGGCCGACCCGCTGTCTTGAATCAGAGGGGGGTGCAAAGCTGGAGGTCTTGATCTCAGTGGTGTAAGAATTTGTCATAGCCCTACTTCAAATCGTCTGTGCCCGCTTGAATGTCTGGATGAGGCGTAAAAGAATAGATTCTAAACCAGGCAACAGATTGAAGTTGCCACAGTTTGATCTAGAGTATCTTGAATCGAGCTGAATCATGCGCTGAACTTTATGAACATAAGTAAACCTTGAAGTAGTGAGTTTAGAGAATACAAAACTTGTTCCGGGGCTCCTCCTTAGCATGTAGAGCTGGTGGCGCTACCTCCTGAAAACCAGTGACAGAGATACTTTAACGGCATTTCCAAGTAGAACTTAGGAATGAGTAAAAACGGGTGGAAGGGAGAAAAATTAGCAGATTTTGGAGACTCTAAAACAGCAGATTTGAGGCAAGTTTGATTTGTTCAAGGGCATCAATAGAACGGGGTAGCAGGGGCAGCTTAACAAAAGTTAGGCGATCGCCCCTCCCTTCAAATCCTTCAACCGCAATTTCTTCCCCAGCTTGATAACAGTTATGCACGACATAACGCTGCTGAACTCCCAGATTATCTAAAGCCTGCGTGAGTCGTTGGGTTTCGGCAGCGATCGCTGACTGTGCCTGGAGTACCCCAATAAATTCAGTGTATTTAGGATCTTTCAGCCGTTTTTGCGCCTGCATCACCCGTTGACGGAGCGATCGCAACCTTCCCATTAGTTCTGTGCGCCCTACTAAGTCCTGATATTTGAGCCAGAGACGAAAGATCCAGGCAAGCCAGTCTGCCATTGCTGTCGGCATTTCTAGAAATCGCAGCAGATGACCTGTTGGCGCGGTGTCCAGAATAATCAAGTCTTGCGCCTTTTGTTCCAGCAGTTCCATTACTGTCACCAGCGACAGCATTTCATCGATTCCAGGCAATGCTTGAGACACGATCTGTCGCCATGCTTGAGGTCCATACGCAATTTCTAGGTCGTCGTCACCTGTCTTGCCGCTCATCATTTCTGCCAGTTCCCACAGGTAATCTGCTCGAAACTGGTCTAGAACTTCTTCTGCATCGACTTCCTGCCCACTGAGATTAGTGCTCAAGGCAACGGGCCGATGTCCTAACTGCACACCTAGTGCATCTCCCAAGGAGTGGGCAGGATCAATCGAAACAACTCGAATATTTCGGTCAGGGTGGCGTTCAGCCATTGCCCACCCGATCGCCGCTGCTACCGTTGTTTTTCCTACCCCACCCTTGCCGCCTACCAGAATTAGCTGCCGTCCTTCTGCCAAAAAGTCACTGAAACCAGGCGGAGTTTTTTGGGGTAATGGTGCAGGTTTCGCTTCACCCGTGTGCTTAATGTCCTGCTGATGGAATTCCTGAATCTGGGCTATCAGTTGATCTAGAGCAACCGTACCAACGGGTTCTTTAGCTTGCTGAGGTGCTGTAAAAATAGGGAGCTGTTGGGTTGCTTGAAATTTATTAAGAATTAATTGCTGTTCGTCATAGCGATCGCACTCGTCGGCATCCAGCAGAATGTGGTTTACAAATAACCCACCAACCGGAATTTGCAGCTTTTCTAAGGCTGTGAGAAATCGCTGAGTTTCCAGGTAACTCATCGGTTGGGCGATCGCCACCACCAGGCAAGCTGTTTGCTGCTGATCTTGCAAAAGCTGCCGCCCTGCTGCCAAATCTGCCTTGATGTCTACCAAAAATGCATCTGCCTGATCGGGCACATACTGCCCTGCAAACGTTTGGCTGATGACGCGATGCTTCTCCTGAAACAAATCCATTGCTTCTAAGAAACCATCTAAAAAGTCCATTAGCTCAAACAGGTTCAGCGTGTGCCCGCTGGGAGCCATATCTACCACGATGCGATCGGCGACTCGTTCCCGCAGTAGCCGTTGAATCTCCAAAATACCCATCAGTTCATCTAGTCCAGGCCAGCTTAGATCCCAAACTGGGCTGAGGTCTTCACCTTGAACAAAACTGCCCCGCTCCACCAAAAGCTCTAGAACCTTGCCATAGTCTGCTTTGAACTGTTGAAGTAAGGACTGAGAATCTAGCGCTCTCACCTGAAGGTTTGGCAAATCTGGAAGCGATCGCGGCACATCTCCAACTGGCGACAACAAAACGTCTGCCAGCGAATGAGCTGGATCAGTCGAAACCAACAAAATTTGCTCATCGGGAAACTGCTGCGCCCAGCGACGAGCAAACCCGCAGGAAAGCGTCGTTTTCCCCACTCCGCCCTTACCGCTAAACATTGCCAACCGTAGTCTGTCGTACTGGTGCATTCCTTTTACCCAAAGCCTGCATCGTTAAAATGCCCATCCATCTGGGATGACTAAACCATTGGGATCAGTTGGGAAAACAGAGAGGAACTGATGAGTGACTTCTTTAAGGGATTTGAGCAGCTTTTAGAACTAGCTAAAGCTTTAGAAGAAAAGATGGAGAAAGGCGAACTAAAAGCTGACGTGCAAATTAACTCCCGCACCCTCAGCAGCATTCCGCGTCAGGGCAATATTCCCAGAAGTGGAATTGGCGTAAATCCATCTGCCAGTAGAACTCCTTCCACCCAGACCGATGAAGTCGTCGTTACGCCGCCTGCTGATCCTCAATCTCCTGCTGCTACAGCCTCGCTGCGAGAAGTCGGTGGACTCTCTGAAGTTTTGCAAGAACTGCGAGAGCTAGTTGAACTTCCCTTGAAGCGCCCCGAATTGTTGGCAAAGCTAGGATTAGAACCAACCCGAGGCGTATTGCTAGTTGGACCTCCGGGTACTGGCAAAACCTTGACAGCCCGTGCCCTGGCAGAAGATTTGGGCGTAAACTACATTGCCATCGTCGGTCCAGAAGTAATTGGGAAATACTACGGAGAAGCCGAAGCTCGGCTCAGAGGTATTTTTGAGAAAGCCGTCCGCTCTGCTCCCTGCCTGGTTTTCATTGACGAAATCGATAGCCTTGCGCCCGATCGCAGCAAGGTTGAAGGGGAAGTAGAAAAGCGTTTGGTTGCCCAGCTTTTAGGGCTAATGGACGGATTTGCCCAAACTAAAGGAGTCATTGTCCTCGCTGCTACGAATCGCCCTGACTACCTTGACCCGGCATTACGTCGTCCAGGGCGACTTGATCGAGAAGTGCAGTTTCGGGTGCCCAACCGAGAAGGACGCTTAGAAATTCTCACAATTCTGACTCGGTCGATGCCATTGGACGAGTCGGTGGAATTGGGGGCGATCGCCGATCTCTCAGTCGGTTTAGTCGGTGCTGACCTCAAAGCCGTTTGTCAAAAAGCTGCTTACACTGCCCTACGTCGTCAGGTTCCGTCTCTCGAAGCCCCAATTCCAGAGACAATGACTGTGAATCAGCAGGATTTGCTTCAGGCGATCAAGCAGGTGAAACCGTCAGTTTTGCGCTCCGTCGAGGTCGAGTCTCCCGAAGTTTCTTGGGAACAAATTGGCGGACTGGAGACCATTAAACAGACGTTGCAAGAGTCTGTTGAAGGGGCGCTGCTCTATCCCGAACTTTATCAGCAGACAGGTGCAAAAGCCCCGCGCGGAATTTTGCTATGGGGACCTCCAGGCACGGGCAAAACCCTTCTTGCTAAAGCCGTTGCCTCTCAAGCCAGAGCTAACTTTATTGCAGTTAATGGGCCAGAACTGCTGAGTCGCTGGGTCGGTGCAGCAGAGCAGGCAGTGCGCGAACTATTTACCAAAGCAAGACAAGCCGCACCTTGTGTCGTGTTTGTGGATGAAATTGATACATTAGCTCCAGCACGCGGCAGCTATGCCGGAGATTCGGGAGTGAGCGATCGCGTTGTGGGGCAACTCCTCACTGAACTCGATGGCTTACAGGGCTGCCCCAATGTGTTGCTCGTTGGCGCAACTAACCGCCCTGAAGCCCTTGATCCAGCTCTTCTGCGAGCTGGACGGTTAGATTTGCAGCTTAAAGTAGACTTACCCAATTTAGAAAATCGACTCGACATTCTCCGGGTTCACAATAGCGATCGCCCCCTAACCAATGTAACCCTCACCGATTGGGCCAGCCAAACTGACGGTTGGAACGGAGCAGATCTTGCTTTGCTGAGCAATCAAGCTGCCCTAGAAGCAATTCGCCGCTACCGCGCTCAAGGATTTAGTGATCCCAGCCAAATTCAAATCATCGCTGAAGACTTTACTGCCGCCTATCAATTACTCTCCAGCCAGCGCCAATCAGAATGAGATGTCATCCAAATGACCTACTCCACCGGAGCCGAAGCCGGGACTTCTGGTGTCACCTCCGTTGAGTGGGTGGCTGAATTGGTGACAGTATAGGGGCGCATTCTAGCCTGTTGGGAATTGAGCAAGGTCAGACGAACTGATTCTGGCATCGTTACAGCTAGACGGTCAGTTGGGGCAAGGTCTTCAGACTCAACAGCGATCGCAGCAGGTTCTAAAACTTGAGCCACAGCGGTCTGCTGTTGCAACTGCTGAGTTGAGGAAACCAAACCGCTCAACCCATCAACCAAGTCACGAATGTTTTGGCGAAATTCTGGATCACCCGTCAATTCATCCAAGTCAGCAGTAATCTTTTGAGTATTCTGGAACGTAGCACGGGCAGAATCTAGCGTTTGCTGCAAGAGCAAAATGTTATCAGCATCACCTACGGCGCCAGTCAGATCGCGCAAATTAGCCGAAGCCTCGGCTGCATTAGCAGAGAGAACTTCCAGATTTTGAAGCAGCTCTCCCTCTTCAATCGCAGGAGCAAGCCGACTGACTGTAAGCTGAAGTTGGCTGCTGGCCTGGTTCAAGTTACCCAGAGTGCTAACTAAAATGGAGCGGTTGTCTGTCAGCAAAACGCTAACTTGAGCAGCCGTTAAGCCAATTTGGTTAGCAGCTTGCCCGACCGAGTTAGCTGAAGTCGCAGCCGAAGTGGTTAGCCTGTTTAAATCCCGCTCGACCGAGCGGGTGAGCCCCGAAACTTGCCGTGTTAACCCCGCAACCCCCGCAGCCGCTTCTGAGGTGTTGCGAGTCAGAGTACGAATTTCACCAAAAAACACCGGATCAGTGATCAAATTAGTCAACTCGACCGTAGAGCGAATCAGTGCCTCAAAGCTAACGCCGACGTTGCCTTGAAGGCGATCGCCATTACAAATAATGACTGTGTTATCACAATCAGCATCCAGCGGAGTGGTTGCAATCACGGCAGCAGAAGGTTCTTCAAGCGGGGTCATGTCAACGGAGGTTTCGCCAATTAAGCCTGACTGGTTTGCCTCGATCAGCACATCACTGGGAATCAACAGGTTCGCAGATGTAATCTCAATCGTTACCGCAACTGCATTTGGACCAGGCTGAATCGACAGAATTTTGCCAACTACCACACCCCGATACCGGACAGGCGCACCTGCCTGCATTCCAACCACATTGGTGAATTCTACTATCGCCTGATAGCTACGACTTCCCGGATTTAAACCGCGAATCCACAGTGCCAACAGCCCAAATAGCCCTAACCCCACCAGGATTAATAATCCGACGGAGCCTTCTCGTATCGTTCGCGATCGCATGACTTCTCCTCAAAACGATTTGCGGCATTGCTCAATTTGACATGAATTTGCAGGTAAGGATTCCATCGACCTGGTCAAATTCATCCTATCTATACAGCAGTACCTAATTTGCAGTACACGGCAAACGCCAGAATGAATGCTCATAACAGATTAACCGACTTCTTTAACCCACCACCTGAATCGGACCATGTATGCTGCCACTAAAGAATTGCCGCACCAAAGGGTCTTTGGTGGAATCAATTTCACTAACAGCTCCCGCCCACTGCACTTTGCCCTTGTAGAGGAATATAATCCGGTCAGCCGTCCGCCGAATTGTGCTGTCCTGGTGTGTCACCATTACATAGGTAGTGCACCCACCTGACTTGGATTGGAGATCGCGAATCAGGTCTTCAATCACGGTCGAGGCGATGGGGTCAAGTCCGGCAGTCGGTTCGTCATAGAGCAATACTTCAGGTGTATCGGAAGGTCTCTCTGGGTTTGCCATGATTGCTCGGGCAAAGCTGACGCGCTTTCGCATTCCGCCAGAAAGTTCTGCTGGGTAGCGATCGCCAATTCCAGGTAAACCCACCATCTCTAGTTTTTGGTTGACCAATTCTCGAATATGGCGGGGTGGTAGCCTGGAATGTTGATATAGCAAGAAGCCGACATTCTCATCTACACTTAGCGAGTCAAACAAGGCTGCCTGCTGAAACACCATGCCAATCCCAATGGGATCTTGAGCATCATCAACTAGCCCTTTCCGCCGCTGTCCTTGAACAAATACTTCACCCGAATCAGGGGCTAACAGTCCAGCAATAATTCGTAAAATCGTAGACTTGCCTGTGCCAGAGGGCCCAATTACCGCCAGAGCTTCACCCCGGTAGATAGTTAGGTCAACCTGATCGAGGACTACGTTATTACCGAAAGACTTGCTAACTCCCTTCAGTTCAATTAACGGCTCAGCCATAGCGTAATGAGAGGCAGGTCAAGGGAACTAAAAAATATTAAACTCTAGACCTTAGACTCTGAACTCTAGTTCATTCAAAGTCTAGGGTTTAGCGTCCAGATTGCATAAGTGGCACACATTTCAAAACCAGATTGAGCAAACCAATGTAACCTAGTCAACTTTGAACTGTAATTCAGCTTTGAATTCAGCCTTGATGCCTTTTTACTGGCGGCTTAACCCTCAAAATATAGCTTTGTTGGAAGCATTACAGTTTTGCAACTTTCATTCTGAGAATGGTGTATCTAATTTAACGTAAAGGACTTGATATCTGCCTTGACTCTAGTAGATGAGCTATACCAGCATAGGGGCAGCAATCAATAGAAGTTTTTGGTCGACTTTCCTAACCTTGCCCGTGATCAGCAATGTCATTTGGTTTACTGAAACAAGCTTTAAAGGCGATCAGATATGAATCGCGCCACCGTGCTCCGGTGCGATTCAGCCGATGGTTTTTGTGGCTAGCACCAGGGTTGTTTGTCAAACGATGGTTGTTGGTCAGTGCTAGCGGTGTTCTGCTGACGGGATTAGGTTTAGCCATTTGGACGAACCGAACTCCGGTATTCTACATTGGGCGATTCATTTCAGATTTTTTAGAAACTGTCACCACATTCTTTCCCAGCTATGTCAGTGGACCGATCGCCATAGCAATTGGCATTCTGTTTATCTTTTGGGGACAAACGCGCAGCCTGGGATCAATTACCCAGGTGTTGATGCCAGAAGGGGATGAGGAACTGATTGATGTACTAATGACCCACCGGCGGTTAAACCGTGGTCCCAGAATTGTCGTGTTAGGCGGCGGCACTGGGCTATCTAACTTACTGCGAGGGCTAAAGATCTACAGTGCCAACATTACAGCGATCGTGACTGTTGCAGATGATGGGGGATCGTCGGGACGCCTGCGACGAGAAATCGGCGTGCTGCCACCGGGAGATATCCGCAATTGTCTAGCAGCCCTGGCAGATGAAGAAAAGCTGTTGACTGAGCTATTTCAATATCGGTTTAGGGCTGGAGATGGGCTGGTGGGTCATAGCTTTGGCAATCTGTTTTTGACGGTCATGAGTGAGGTGACGGGCGATTTGGAAAGGGCGATCGCCGCCAGTTCTAAAGTGCTAGCAGTACGGGGGCAAGTGCTTCCGGCAACCCTGAGCGATGTGCGGCTCTGGGCGGAGCTATCCGACGGTCGGCGAATTGAAGGCGAATCTCACATCACCGAGGCTCAAGGCAAGATTGTTAAAATTGGCTGCACTCCTTCCAATCCGCCTGCTTTACCTAAAGCGCTTCAAGCGATTCGGGAAGCAGACTATATCATCATGGGTCCGGGGAGCCTTTACACCAGCATCATCCCCAATTTGCTGGTGCCTGAAATTGTTGAGGCGATCGCCCAACGTGAGGTTCCGCGCGTATATGTCTGCAACATCATGACGGAAGTTGGAGAAACCCAGGGCTACACCGTTTCCGACCATATTCGCACCATTGATGCAGCAGCCGGACATCATCTTTTCGATGCAGTCGTCGTACAAAAGAAAACGCCCTCTGCCCAAGCGTTGATTCGCTATGCCCAAGAAGGCTCCCATCCCGTTTTCCTGGACCGGGAAGCTGTAATGCAGTTAGGTCGGCGCGTTGTAATCGCTAATGTAATGCTTGAAGACGAACACACTGGACAAGTCCGCCACGACTCCGATCGCTTAGCAAAAATCTTGCTGCGTTGGTATAGCCGCGTTCACGAGCTATAGAGGAAAAGCTCAACTGCTCTTAAGCTATGCTCTCCCATCATTGAACTGTTGGATCTGAATCTGAGGAGGAATCTGAAGTAGGGTCTAAACCTGAATTTGAGGTTGCGCCGGGACCAAAATTTTGATTGCGCCTACGAAGGGACTGGGCTTTGACTCGCAAATCTTGAAAAAAGTCTGTGTCTACAATTTCTTTGACTCGCTTCTGGCGTTTTGTCTGATCAATTTCGATGCGGAGTTCTGCAACCTGGCGTTTCAAAATTTCTTCACGCTGACGAACTTTGCCAACCATGATTTCAAATACTTCAGCCAGCGTTGTGATTTCATCGCGAACTTGCCTTTCTCCTGAAAGATAAGACAAACTCTGGCTGTAGTCTCCTTCCCCAATTCGTTCCACGGATTGGGTGAGGTTGACAATGGGTCGGGTCAGAACACGAGACACAACCCAAACCAGGATAAACAGCGTTCCATAGGTCGTCGTGAAAGCAATCAAAACACTCCCGCGAATTTGCTGCTGCACCTGTAAGACATAATCCGCCCGAAAATCAACGCCCAACGCCCCAATCCGTTTTCCCTCTCCGTTGGTCAACGGAATTGCACCAGACACCCAGGTGCCCCATTCATCTGTAAATGGCTCAGCATCAAAAATTTCAGCCGTTAGCCCTTGCAGTAGAATGCCTCCTTCCGGTTCATCATAGTATTCCAGAAATTTTGCGCCGTCGATTCTTCGGTTAATTGCACTGCCGCTGCCCACAAATACAATTTGGTTGGGGGTAGAAGAAGCGGTATAGGTGTAAATGTAGGCACGAGGTTCGATGCTTTCTAGCTGAGCTAGCCAGTTGACGTGTTCCCAGTAGCGCGGATCATCGCTGTAGCCGTCGGCTCTAGGTGTGCCCTGGTCAATCAGAGCAGCAAAATCTTCGGTACTTGTGCCGCTTGCAGCAGCTTCCATCGTGGTTTCTAGATCTTCTCGAATTTGTTCAAGTGCAAAATTAGTTGCAAATCGATAAAACCAGTAATAGGCACCTGCAAAGACAAGACTAAAGACTAGTGTGAAACCTGTTAAAACTTTAAGCTGAAGGCTAATGAAATGAGATTTTTGAGATTTTTGTTTTGCTGTTTTTACGTTCCCTAATTTCACGGTAGATTCCCCAATCTTTTCTGAGCTCCCTGCTTTAAAGATTCAGCTTATCTAAGATGATTTTGCCTCGCTGCCGTCGTTTTAGTCTCCAGTTAAATAAGCTTTCTTCGTATACTGATCGCATTTTAATAATAGCGGCGATCGCCCCTCCACAAGCAATCAATCCAATGCATAAATAAGCATAAAAATAAGTCGAAACATTAAATTGAATTCCAAGTAATACAATCACGCCTATGGCTAGACAACCAATAACAGTCCCTATTGCAAATAGATAGCTATCCATAAACATACTGACTCTGCCTCGACGTTCCTCAGGGACAAATGCCTGAAAAGACTTTCGAGCAGATTCATCAATAGTAAATTGAGTTAGCTTAGACAAAGAAAAGCCACTGACACCACCCACAATTCCTGGAAAAAGCATCATGGAAAAAGTACCGATTAGTTGAGCTAACGGTAGTGCAAAAAACGCGTTTTTTAAGCCTGTTATCTTGATTAGGAAACTCGTGAAAAACCCTTGAATAACAAATGACGTAAGAGTGAGTCCTAAGCGATACAAACTGTAGAAGCGCTGATAGCTATCAGCAGTACTAAAAACGTGATTAGAGACAACTAAAAAGTGAAATTCAAATACGGTCAGGCAGACGTTAATTGCCAGAATTGCAACCGTCAAATAGCGAAAAGAAGATACCTCTCGGACAAAGCTCCAGGCTTCTGTTAAAGTGGCGATCGCTGACTCTTGCTTTTGAGCAGCTTGTCTAAATTTGATGCCTTTTAATCTCGACTGAGTTAATAGGAATGCAGCCAAATAAACTAATGCATTCAAACTGAGCAATTCTTCCGGTTTTAGCTGAAGTTGAGTGAGGAGAGTGGGAGCGATCGCCGCTAACCCCAACCCCAGGATTTGTCCGACAAAGCTACCTGTGGCAATCAGCGGAAACAACCGTTTGGTTTGCGCCATGTCAAACAGATCGTTTGCCAGAATCCAAAACACCAGCGGAAAGAAAAGCAACTGCTGCTCAGCAAGCAGATAGAGGAGCGAATAGTTGAGCCAACGGGGTGCTTGAAGGCTAAATAATAGCCTCAAAACAACCAGCATCAGCACATAGGCACAGCTCATCCAGCCCATCAAACTGACCCGGTTAAACCGATCGACGACCAGGGATTGCAGTCCCGTAATCAGAATTGTGAGCAGCATATCTACCAGCCAAACCAGCAGAATTTGGTTGACTCCAACGCTGCTCAAAAAACCGCTTACGGCCACCACATCAGAGACCTGACAGGCTAAAGCATTACTCAACAGCAGCAGCCAAAGCGTTACGACAAGGTATGTCTCTTCTTTCCTCACGCAGTAGTACAGCTTACTAAATGCAGGAGAATTGCCTTCTGGACATGCACTCGATTTTGGGCTTGCTGCAACAGTCTGGACTGTGCCCCATCTGCGGCTGCATCAGAAATTTCTTGTCCCCGATTGGCAGGCATACAGTGCATGACTAGGGCTTGAGGCGCATGAGTCATGAGGCTATCGTTCACTTGGTAAGGACTAAACAGAGCCAAACGTCGGGTTGCTTCTGCTTCACTTACCTTTTCCCACATACCCATGCCTTCCCAAGAATCTGTGTAGATTACGTCTACTCCTCGGACTGCCTCAACAGGGTTTGAAATGCACTGAACGACTTGATCACCCGCGATCGCCCGCGCCATTTCGATTGTTTCCGCTTCCATCCAAAAATCTTCAGGACTGCTGAGAATGAGCTGAAAGCCAAACTTAACGGCTGCAAATAGTAAGGAGCGGGCAGTATCTTGATTGCTAGAACCTAAGTAGACTACCTTCAACCCAGACAAGCGCCCTAACTCTTCTTGGATAGTCAGTGCATCAGCCATTGCCTGACAGGGGTGGTTGTATTTAGTCAGTGCGTTGATCACAGGGACAGGTGACCAGGCAGCCATTTCTAGCAAATTTTCATGGTCGCTGACTCGCGCTGCAATGCCGTGAACGTATTCACCTAAAACTCGTACCACATCGGCAATGGATTCGCGATCGCCCATGTCCACATCATCTTTGCAAAGATAGAGCGCATGTCCGCCTAACTGCTGAACTGCGAGTTCAAAACTGACACGGGTTCGCAGAGACGGTTTTTGAAAAACCAATGCCAGCGTTTTACCGCGCATTACGGTTTGGTGTCCTGTACTAAAGTATTCCTGCTTGAGAAAAGCTGCTTTGTCTAGCAATTCCTCTAAATCTGCGGTAGACCAGTCCATCAAACTCAGAAAGTGTTGTGCCATTGCGAACCTTCTCCAGGTCAAGACTAAGCTGCCACCCTCGACCTTTCTGCAAAGGTAGTCCGGGATTTGGGAATTTCATTTCTAGAGCGAAAAATTCGCTGCTAAACGAGATTCGGAAAGCCAGGTTAGCTTTTTGGGATAATTCGAGGGAGCTACTCAGGGGTGTTGTCTTTTAAGACTTCCCAAATCTGGTTGGGCAGTAACCGTTGTTTTTCTAAGGCAAGTCGAGCTTGGTAGTATCCGTCATCCGCAACCCGGCTGAATTGTAGTAGTCCTTGCTTTACCAGTTTTTCTAGGATGGTCTCGACAAGTGCTTCAGGCTTTCCGGTATGGTTCACGCAGTCTAATAAAGTTGCTTTGCCCCGCCGAATGATCCAGTTCATAAGCTGACGTTCAGCGTCGGGCAACAGCAGCAAATCAAACATTAGAAACGCCAGGGTCAGACACTCTATCAGTCGGGTTCGCTTTGGTTAACCAGGCTTTTAGGAGATGTGCACGTTTGGTTTCGCCAATGTTGGTAATTTGTTGGGCGATCGCTCTGACATCTTTACTCAAGGAATGATCGGGGTAGCGCAGACAAAAGATGTCGCTGCTGGCTAAAGTCAGCAACTCTTGGGAGAAGGGTAAAACGGCTGCGACGGGATGACCGTAGGTTCTTTCAAGCTGTTGCCTAACGTCTTGCTGGAGATACTTAGATGAAACCTGATTGGCAACCAACAGAATTTTGGGAACTCCTAACTTCTTAGCGACATCCAGCGTGAGCGCAACGTCCTGAAAGTTCCGCTGGTCTAAACACAGCACTAGCACCAAAATGTCAGAAAGGGCGATCGCCAGCAGCGTGTCTTCGCTCGATTCAGGATTTGTATCAATCAACAAATAGTCGAGCTTGAGACGGTGACTCAGTTCAAATAGTCCCTGGCTCAATGTACTGGTGTCGTAACCCTCTTGTAGCAGTTGGGCCATCTCGTTAATCTTGATGTTAGAAGGAGTGAGGTAAATGCCTCCTCCCATTACTGCTATTTCTCCGTGGTTAATCTTGAGGAGGGGACTGAGTGACTGGGTCGCCTCCTGAATTCCTACGTTGCTCCAGAGGTAGTAGTTGAGGGCATGATCAGTTTGATCTTCGTCAAGCCCGAACAGAGTGTGAATTCCAGAAGCCTGCACATCGATGTCGATGATGCCAACTCGCTGTCCGTGCTCTGCAATGCTAACGGCTAGATTAGCAGCCAGGTTAGATTTGCCTGTGCCATGACGGAGGGAGTGAACAGAGACAATTTTGGGCATTGCAGACCTTGAAAACTAGGCAAGCCACGGAGTCTTAAGCAGGAGCAACACAGGTCTAGGCTGTAGCTAAATTATTCCCCAGTCTAACGTGACAGATCAACGTGTTTTGTGCAGTGTACTGCTTTGGTGATTTTTCGCAGATGAAATTTTTAGAGAAACCCTAGGGGATTGACCGGTTCGCCGTTTTGCCGGACTTCGAAGTGCAAATGAGGTCCAGTCGAAAATCCAGTGGAGCCAATAGCTGCGATCGCCTGTCCTTGCTGCACGGTTTGTCCTTCGCTGACGTAAAGTTCACTGGCGTGCCCGTAAAGCGTGGTTAAGTCGCCCCCGTGACTGATAACGACAGCATTGCCGTAGCCGCCGTACCAGCCTGAAAAAATCACCACGCCTGCATCAGCAGCTTGAATTGTGCTGCCGTGACTTGCGCCAAAGTCAATTCCAGCGTGAAAGCGACGATAGCCTAGGATGGGATGAACGCGCCAGCCAAAGTTGCTAGTCACAATGCCGATCGAGGGATAAGTGAATTGCCCCGTACCTCGAACCACTGGACCCGGGATTGAAAGGCGCTGCCGAATCAAAACGGCGATTGTAGCGGAGTCTCTTTCTAGCTGGGCTTCTGCTTCTTCTAGGGCATTGCGGTCTTGGCGCAGGCGAGCAATCAGGTCTTGTTGAATTTTTGACTGGGCTTCAAGTTGAGATTTTTGGGCAAGAAGCTGTTGGGTCAATAAGGCAATATCATTCTTTTGCCGCTCAATGGTGCGTTTGCGCTGATTCAGGTTGTCAAATTGAGCTTTTAAGTTAGCCAAAATCTGGCGATCGGCTTGATAAACCAGTTTGAGTTGACGGCGGCGATCGAGAAATTCGTTGAGATTATTACTTTGCAGCAAGACAGCCCAGCCCTGACCACCCTGCTGCCGCTGCAAGAAACGGAGTCGAGCGACGGTGCCAAGCTGTTTGTCTTGAAAGCCTTTTTCGGCGATCGCCAATTCTGCCTGTAGTTTCTTCAGGTTCTCTGTTGCGGCTTTAATCTGTGCCTCATTTTGCTGAATCTGAGCAGCGGTGGTGCGAATGTTATTCTGCAAGCCGCCCAGTCTGTCCTGAGCAGATTGTTCCAGATTTTGCAGGCGATCGCGCTCCCTCTGTATGTCATCCCGCTCTTGCTCAATCTGTTGTTGCTGCTGTTGTAGGTTTTCCACTGACCCAGCTTGAGCTAACGGTAGGGCTGATGGTAGTGCATAAGACAATGAGGTTGAGCCAATCGCCAGAAACAGACATAGCCCAAGCACTATTTTTAGAATGATTTGACGCAACTTGAGTTGACTCAGCAGTTTAACCATGTCCTGAAACTGTTAGCTTACCCTCTCAAGCTGAGGGCGATCGCACCAAACGCCAGCAAAATTGCACCCGAAATTCTGTTTAACCACTGCAACCCATTTGAGGTAAACCGTCGTCGCAATAAACTGACTCCTCCACTCAGCAGCAACCACCATAGCGCCGATCCTAAAAACACCCCTAAAACTAAAACTCCAGCCGCTGCGTAGCTGCCGCCAGCGCTAGCCAGACCCAAACCTGCAAACACTGCTGCAAACGAAAGAATAGTAGCAGGATTGGTCAGCGTCAATACAACTGTTGAGGCATAGGCTGTAAAAAGGCTGCGTGATTTGCCAGAAATAGTTGATTCAGCAGGCTTAGACACAATTGTCTTCACTCCCAAATAGCAAAGAAACAAACCACCAATCAGCCGAACCCAAAGCGCTTGTCCAACTAGCAGATCGGCTACAAACGTCAGACCAAATCCAGCAACACACCCATACATTGCATCCGCCGTTGCAGCCCCCAAACCTGACAAGAAGCCAGAGGCAATTCCCTCGGTTAAGGTGCGGCGTATGCATAGTACACCAATTGGCCCCACGGGTGCAGCGATGGAAAATCCAAGGATCAGTCCTCGCCCTAAAAATCCAATGTCCATGCTTTAAAGTCTCCTTAATAGATGCAATGTGCAATTTCTTCTAAGTTTTTTGTGGGATGGGCTTGCCCGCTTACATTGAGCAGCCATTTCGTTGCTCCATAGGGAACCCAGGTTTCAAGGACTTTACCTGTCCCTCACGTCGTTGATACCTACCCTTGAACCGTTTCTGAATCGGCTGGGAATTGGAGCGGCAAAGCAGGAGTTTCCTTCGTTGTTGAAAGCACGATGGTGGTTCGAGTGCGCAAAATTCCGGGTAACCCTTTTAAGTTTTCGCTGACTAGTTGCTCCAAGCCTCGCGTGTTGCGGCATCGTACTTTGAGCAAGTAATCATCTTCACCCGTGACATGATGGCATTCCTGAATCTCCGCTAATTCCTGTACTCGCTGCAAGAAAGTAGCTCGATGTGAATGCTCCAGTGTTACTGCGATGAACGCAGTTAGCTCACAGCCAACGGTTTCAGGGTCGATTAGGGCGGTATACCCCTTAATAATTCTGCGTTCCTCTAAGCGACGAACGCGTTCAGCAGTTGCAGGAGCAGAGAGTTCTAAAATTCCAGCTAACTCTGACCAGGTGATGCGCCCCTGATCCATTAGACTTCGCACTACCTTATAATCTGTCGAATCTAGACTCACAAAGTTGTTTTTATTAGGTCTGTTAGATATTTATAATTATTTTATAAGGCTGAGTCAAGCGTATTGGTCAACAAACGGAACTCAGACATCTCTGTGTAGATGCCTGAAGAAGGTTAGGGAGGTTTGCTAGAGAGGCGTAAGGATTTGCTCTGTTATAGGGAAAATTGGGTTTGGTAGCGTTGGTTATTTTTTGGGATTGAAGGGAAGAGCGTCTGACCACGGCACTTTCTTGATCAGAAAAGTGGCAGGCAAGACATAGGAGCGATCGCTCCTTCCCTCACCCGATAGGTCAATCATCTTCACCACCAGTCGTAGCGAAAAGGTAATGTCTGCTTTGCGCTCCATAAAGTCAGCGTAGAGTTTCTTCATCTTGTCTGACTTCTTGCCAGCTTTCTCAATTCCGAATAGATCAATGATTGGAGAGGCTGTTTCCAAGCTGCCATCGATGTTCATCTTGAGAATATCCTCAGCCGTAAACTCTTCCTTTAAGGTTTTGCCAGGGGGCACAACGCTAGGGACTTGCTGCTCAGAAAGGTTGAAGCGCTTATCAGGGGTGAGGCGAATGACTCGGCGCGATCGCCCCTCATGATCGGTCAAGGAACTGTGGTCCCAATTCACCTCAAAAGATTGGTCAGTTGATTTGTTCTCCAGGGACATCGATAGCTTTTTGGGCTGTTCCTCAAATTTGTAGCGATCGTCAAATCTGAAATTGAGATTAATCAAATCCCTTAGCTCTTTCTCATCCAAAGTCTGATCGAGTGTGGTGCGATCAAAGTGAAAGGTCGTCTGGTCATCCAACGTATTGATCGCCTGATACAGCACATACACAACCGAGATGATGTAGACCGTCAGAATGAGCAAATCTAGTTCAGTCATGGCTTGGCAAAAAGAGCAAGTTAGGCAAACGTTGGACGAACAAAAGTGACGACTGAAAAACGAGGTTTCTCCAGTATCAGGGATTTGAGTACGTTTAAGCGTCTTCCCGATTTCTTCCCGATTTTCTCCCTAATTCTTCACGTCAGTGATGTAGCTTAGCACCCATCACCGATACGCACGTTTAAGCCTGTCGCTAGCATAGCCGTCCCTTTTCCAGAGAGGAAACCGTGAGTAATAGAAAGCTTCTACACCTATCTCGCCGCCAAGTCATTCGAGGCTTGCTTGCCACGACGGCTTTTGGCATTACTGCTCGTTTTGGCACTGGGTGCAGCTCAGCCGAGGGGGGTGGGGGTGCTACAGACCAAGTTACGATGGGCTTTATTTACGTTGGACCTAAAGATGACTACGGTTACAACCAGGCACACGCAGAAGGCGCAGCTGGGGTTGTAGAGAGTTTTGATTGGGTCAAGATCGTTGAAGAAGCCAGCGTTCCAGAAACCACTGCGGTTGAGGAATCGATGCGAAGCATGATCGACATCGACGGTGCAACTGTTCTCTTCCCCACATCTTTTGGCTACTTTGACCCTCACATTCTCAAGCTGGCAGAAGAATATCCCGACGTACAGTTCTTTCACTGTGGTGGACTTTACCAGGAAGGAACTCATCCGGTTAATGTAGCTAGCTATTTTGGCTACATTGACGAGGCACAGTACATTGCTGGAATTGTTGCTGCTCACACGTCCAAAACTGGAAAATTAGGATTTATCGGCGCAAAGCCAATTCCTCAGGTTCTCAGAAATATTAACAGCTTCACGCTGGGTGCCCGTAGTGTCAAACCCGAAGTGACGACACAGGCTATTTTTACCGGAGATTGGGCCCTGCCAGTCAAGGAAGCAGAAGCTGCAAACAGCATGGCTGACCAGGGAATTGATGTGCTCACCTGTCATGTGGATAGCCCCAAAGTGGTGATGGAAACCGCAGAAAAGCGGGGCATTTTTTCCTCTGGTTATCACGCTGACCAAACGGCTCTAGCACCCAAGGGCTATCTCACGGGTGCTGAATGGGATTGGACGAGCGTTTATTCCAAGATCGCTGAAGACATTCACGCTGGCAAAAACTTGATGGATGGCAGCATTCCTCATATCCTCCGGGGCGGTTTGGCTGAGGGCTTCTGGAAGCTTTCAGAGTACGGTCCAGCAGTGAGTGAGCAGGCAAAGCAGGATGCTGAAGCCGCCAAAGCTGCCTTTATGGACGGCAGTATGGTGATTTACAACGGTGAGATTAAGGACAACACGGGCGCAGTTGTGGTTGAAGCGAGTCAATCGCTGAAGCAGCAAGACCCTGTGCTGGAGCAGATGAATTATCTAGTCGAAGGGGTGATTGGTAGCGTTGCTAGCTAATCGCCCCTTATCCTTCATCCCTCATCCCCTATCTCTCATTCTTTCACCATGGTCGCTCATCGTAAAACCCTGGAATCTATCTGCATTCCGGTTGGCGCTTTAGCCTTTTCACTCGTCCTGTTTGGCGCATTTTGCGCGGCTGCGGGGGCAAATCCTTTTGGCGTATATGCCTCGATTTGGAAGGCAGCATTCGGCAGTTGGAGCACGTTTCAAAATACGCTGATTCGAGCTTCACCGCTGATGTTAAGTGCCTTGTGTACGGCGCTTCCTGCTCGTCTAGGGTTGGTGATTATTGGCAACGAGGGCGCATTAGTCGTGGGTGGCTTGGGTGCAGTTGCGGCTGGATTGGCACTGTCTACTGCCCCACCTACGGTTGTACAGATCGGTATGGCACTGGCAGGAATGGCAGCGGGCGGTTTGTGGATTGGTGCGGTCGGTGCATTGCGGCACTACCGCGCTGTGAATGAGACGATCAGCAGTTTGCTGATGAACTATATTGCGATCGCCCTGCTCAACCACTTAGTCGGTGGTCCCATGCGTGACCCCAGTTCGCTCAACAAGCCTTCCACCTATCCGATCGCTGAAATCAATATGCTGGGCTCTATTCCTGGCACTCGAATTCACTACGGACTGATTTACGGACTGATTGCCTGTGCGATCGCCTACTTCCTGATTCAGCGCACCACCTTTGGCTTTGCTGCTCGAACTGCGGGAGGAAACATTCGCGCCGCCCGCATCGCCGGACTGCCCGTCGGCAAACTAACGATGGCAATTTGCTTCCTGGCAGGCTCCTGTGCAGGTTTGGCGGGCATGGTTGAAGTTGCAGCCGTTCATGGTCGCGCCAACGAATCGCTAAATGCTAACTACGGGTATGGCGGCATTCTGGTTGCCTTCATTGCTCGACATAATCCGCTAGCGGCGGCACTCGTGTCTATCATGCTAGGCGGAATTCTTGCGAGTGGCGGCATTTTGCAGCGATCGCACAATCTGCCCGACGCAACCGTTCTGGTCTTCCAGGGACTCGTCTTCCTGGTTGTCCTGTTTAGCGAATCGCTCTACGGCAAATTTGCCATCTTCAAAGAGCCTATTGTCAAGGCTCCGTCTGCACCCGCAGTTACGGCAGTGGTGTGAGGGGCTAGGGGTTTGTAGAAGCGCAATTAATTGCGCTTCTACAAACCCCACACTTATAAGGAGATTCTACTAATGGCAACAGAAGCACTCGGTTGGTGGGGGGTACCGTTGGCGATCGCCGCTGGTATGATGCGCGGGGGAACGCCCTTCCTATTTGTCAGCTTGGGTGAATGTCTGACCGAAAAGAGCGGCAAAATCAACCTGGGTTTAGAAGGAACGTTGCTGATGGGTGCAATGAGCGCCTACGCCATTTCCTATCTCACTGGGTCGCCCTGGTTAGGCGTGATTGCCGCTGGACTCGCAGGCGTGATATTCGGTTTAATTCACGGTTGGCTTTCTCAGCAGCCTAGGGTGAATGACGTTGCGGTGGGCATTGCCATGATCATTTTTGGCAGCGGCATCGCCTTTTTTCTGGGGAAGCCATTCATTCAGCCGTCTGCTCCACAACTGGCAACGATTAATTTAGGAGCCTGGAGCAGTTTGCCGCCTGTGCAGTCGGCATTACAGATTAGCCCCTTGTTTTTGTTGGGTGTGGCGATCGCCCCCCTGATGCACTGGTTCTTCCAATCAACTCGCTGGGGTTTGTTTATTCGTGCAGTGGGCGACAGCCCTGAAGCTGCTAGAGCAATGGGCGTTTCCATCTTCAAGGTGCGAATGCTCAGCGTCGTAGCAGGCAGCTTTTTAGCCGGAATTGGCGGAGCTTCCTTATCGCTCTACTATCCCGGACTCTGGAGCGAACGGGTTTCTAGCGGTCAAGGCTTGATGGCTGTCGCTCTCGTAATTTTTGCTCACTGGAATCCGATTCAATGTCTCTGGGCTTCCCTCTTGTTTGGGGGTGCTCAGGCACTGGGACCGGCACTTCAGTCAGTCGGCATTGAGCAGGGCTATTACTTGTTCAACGCTGCCCCTTATGTGTTGACCTTGCTGATCATGATCATCACCTGTTCACCAAAACGCACGCTGTCCGGTGCGCCAGGTGCCTTGGGCACAGATACTTAGGAGGGACAAGGAAACGCAATGTGTAACTTTTTCTAACCTCTTGTGGGATGGGCATCTTGCCTGTCCAAATCAATCAGGCAAGATGCCTGCTCCACAGGAAACCAAGGTTTCCAGGAATCTAGTTGCACATCGTGTAGGGCGATCGCACCTTATAAATGGTCTACAAAGTTCCGCTGTTTAAGCTCAAGGTTGCAACATTTCAGGTCAAAGTCTCACCATTCTAGTTCAAACCCCTACCATTCCTGTTTAGAACAGCATCGTTCTTGTTCAAAACAGCATCGTTCTTACTTAGAACAGCATTGTTTTTGTTTAGAACAGCATTATTCTCACTCAGAACAGCATTGTTCTTGTTTGAAGCGACATCGTTCCTGTTTAAGACTGCATCATTCTTGTTTAGAACAGCATCGCTCCAGTTCAGGACTCCATTCTCCGGGTTCAAACCCTCATTTGCCGAACTCAAACCCTCATCTCTAATCAACCTCGTTCCAAGGCTCTGCCTTGGAATGCAGAACTGGAGGCTTTGCCTCCTGATATCAAGTGGCAGAGCCACTTTAAATGCATTCCCAGGTAGAACCTGGGAACAAGTAATGAACAAGTTTTACCTTTCATCTCTCATCCTTTATTCCTTATCCCTATGAATGGTCTTGGCGGCTTAAACAAATCTCCTAACGGCGTAGTTCTCGGCATGGTGCAACTGCAACTGCCAACGGTAGTTACGCCCGATGACCTGGCAGCGCAAACCGATCGCGTTTGCGACATGGTTGGCAAAGCTCGGCGCAATATGCCCACGATGGACTTGGTGGTGTTCCCAGAATATGCTCTGCACGGGCTATCAATGGACACCAATCCAGAGATTATGTGTCGGTTGGATGGTCCAGAAGTTGAGGCGTTCCAGACTGCCTGTCGGGACAACCGCATCTGGGGTTGCTTTTCCATCATGGAATACAATCCACACGGCAACCCCTACAACAGCGGCATCATCCTGGACGACAAAGGTGAATTGCGGCTCTACTATCGCAAGCTGCATCCCTGGGTACCTGTAGAACCCTGGGAGCCGGGAAATATCGGCATTCCAGTCTGTGAAGGTCCAAATGGCAGTGCGATCGCCCTAATCATCTGCCACGACGGTATGTTCCCGGAGATGGCACGAGAATGTGCCTACAAAGGAGCCGAAATCATGATTCGCACAGCGGGCTACACTGCTCCAATTCGGCATTCCTGGCGCATCACTAATCAGGCAAACGCCTTTTGCAATCTGATGTACACCGCTTCGGTTTGTATGTGCGGCACCGACGGCACCTTTGACTCAATGGGCGAAGGAATGTTCGTCAACTTTGATGGCACTCCATTGGCAATGGGTAGCCACCGCCCCAACGAGATTATCACCGCCGAGTTGCGCCCCGACTTAGTGCGTGAAGCTCGAAATCATTGGTCGGTTGAGAATAACATCTACCAGTTTGGGCATCGCGGCTACACCGCCGTCAAAGGCGGAGCGCAAGACTGCCCCTATACCTATATGCAGGATTTGGTGAACGGCAACTACCGCCTCCCTTGGGAAGAACAAGTCGTTCACACAAACGGTACTTCCTGCGGTTTCCCGGCCCCAACCCGCACTTACCGGGGCGAAGAAGTTCCAGCCGACGTGTTGGGTTAGTCAGCCCTGTAGGTTGGGTTGAAGCATGAAACCCAACAAGCTCAAACTTTTGCAAACGTTGGGTTTCGCTTTGCTCCACCCAACCTACCCGGCTTTAGGAGGTCATGAATCATGGGTCTTTACGTCAACTCAGAACCCTACCCCTATCCTTACAACGGTGAGCTACGTCCAGGCAACACCGTGCTGCTGATCATCGACATGCAGACCGACTTTTGTGGCATCGGCGGCTATGTAGACAAGATGGGCTATGACCTTTCCCTCACCCGTGCCCCAATTGAACCAATCAAGCAGCTACTAAGCGTGATGCGTAAAAAGGGATTTCACATCATGCATACCCGCGAAGGACATCGCCCTGATTTGTCAGATTTGCCTGAGAACAAACAGTGGCGATCGCGCCAAATCGGCGCAGGCATCGGCGACCCTGGACCCTGTGGCAAAATTTTGGTGCGCGGCGAACCGGGCTGGGAAATCATTCCTGAACTGGCTCCCCTTCCTGGCGAGACGATTATCGACAAACCCGGCAAAGGTTCCTTCTACGCTACCGATCTAGACCTGTTGCTTCAGCGCAAAGGCATTCAAAACATCATTCTGGCAGGCGTAACAACTGATGTTTGCGTCCATACCACCATGCGCGATGCCAACGATCGCGGCTACGAATGCCTGCTGCTCTCCGACTGCACCGGAGCTAGCGACTACGGCAACCACCTTGCCGCCCTAAAAATGGTGACCATGCAAGGCGGCGTGTTTGGTGCGATCGCCCCCTCCACTGCCCTAATCGAAGCCCTCCAAACACTGTAGGGGCTTAGCATTCGGTAGGCATCCTTACAACCCCAATCCAAACTCTGCCCGAATGCTAAGCCCTAATTCCCGGCTCAGTTCCACCGTTCGTGAAGCAGGCAACCCCATGCTGTTGAGGAAAACAAACCCATGACAACCGCAACCGAAAAACTTTCCACCGTTGAGATCGAAAAGCCGCCAGAGCTAGAAGTCGTCAGCATGACCAAACGCTTTGGCAGCCTGGTTGCTCTAGATAACGTCTCCCTGCATCTCAAACCGGGAACCTTTCACGCGCTGTTGGGCGAAAACGGAGCCGGTAAAAGCACCCTGGTCAAGTGCGTCATGGGATTTTACACACCCACATCGGGTGAAGTATTGATCAATCAGCAGAGTCGGGCGATCGCCAGCCCCCGCGATGCCCACAAATACGGAATTGGCATGGTCTACCAGCATTTCACCTCCGTCCCCGCCATGACGGTAGCTGAGAACCTGGTGCTGTCTCGCTTTGATAGCACGAACTTGATCAACTGGAAAGCTGAATACGAGCAGCTTAATGCCTTCATGAAAACGGCACCCTTTCAAGTGCCACTGGATGTTCCCATTGCTCAGCTTGCCGCCGGACAAAAGCAAAAACTAGAAATCCTCAAACAGCTCTATCTCAAGAGCAAAATTCTCATCCTTGACGAACCTACTTCCGTCTTGACTCCCGGTGAGGCAGACGAGGTACTGGGCTTGCTGCGCGAACAGGTGACTGCCGGAAAGCTCAGCGTCCTGATGATTTCCCACAAATTCCGAGAAGTCATGGCCTTTGTTGATGAAGTCACCATTTTGCGAAAAGGCAAATTTGCGGGTCATGGCATGGTGCGCGACCTGACCGTCTCCGATATGTCTGAAATGATGATGGGCGATCGCCGCGAACCCACCCCCGTCGAGAAAACAGACCATCCCGATCCGGTTCCCGTTTTAGAAATCAGAGATATCTGTGCCAATAAAGACAACGGCTTAGAAGCAGTCTTAGGTGTTAACCTGACCGTTTACAGTGGCGAGATCGTTGGCATTGCAGGAATCTCAGGTAACGGGCAGCGAGAACTGGTAGAAGTGCTAGCTGGACAGCGCTCCGCCACCAGCGGCGAAGTTTGGGTAAACGGCGAACCCTACAACGCCACTCGGCGGGAGATGTATAAACACAAAGTCTTTGCTCTGCCAGAAGAACCGCTCCGCAACGCCTGCGTGCCTCACATGAGCGTGGCAGAAAATATGGCCCTACGAACCTTTGACCGTCCACCCCAAGCAAAAGGCTTTTTGCTCATCTTGAAAGCCATGCGCCAAGCCGCTCAAGGTTTAATCCAGCAGTTTTCGGTCAAAACCCCCTCACCCGAAACGCCCGTCGGCAATTTATCAGGGGGAAACGTGCAGCGGACCGTTTTGGCAAGGGAATTGTCTGCTGATCAAATCAAACTACTGATTGCTGCCAACCCCTGTTTTGGCTTAGATTTTGCCGCTGTCGAGTTCATTCACGGTCAAATTGTTGCAGCCCGCAATCGAGGAGTCGCTGTCCTTCTGGTCAGCGAAGACCTGGACGAGTTGCTGAAGCTATCTGATCGCATTCTCGTGATCAGCGGCGGCAAGTTTGTCTATGAAAGTGCGATCGCCCAAGCCGACTTTGCCACCATCGGACGCAGCATGGCAGGACATTAGAAGAAACCTATGATCACCATTCCCGCTAAACCCTACAATTACGAACTGCCTCTGACTGGCGTAGCACTGATCATCATTGACATGCAGCGAGATTTCCTGAAACCAGGCGGTTTCGGAGATGCTTTAGGAAATGATGTCAGCCGATTGCAGGCGATCGTACCAACGCTAAGACAGTTGCTGGCAGCATTTCGGCAGTATCGCTTACCCGTCTTTCACACAATTGAGTGTCATCAGCCTGACCTATCAGACTGTCCGCCCGCCAAACTCAATCGGGGTAAAGCTGCGCTCAAAATTGGCGACCCCGGACCGATGGGACGAATCCTAATCAAAGGCGAACCTGGAAACGGCATCATTTCAGAACTGGCACCCGTTTCAGGAGAAACCATCATTTACAAGCCAGGAAAGGGCGCTTTCTACAACACGGATCTAGCAACCCACTTGCAGGAACGAGGCATCACTCATCTGTTGATTACTGGTGTAACCACCGAAGTCTGCGTTCAAACCACGATGCGAGAAGCCAACGACCGCGGCTATGAGTGCCTGCTAATAGAAGACTGCACCGAGAGCTACTTCCCTGAGTTCAAGCAAGCCACGCTAGAAATGGTTTGCGCTCAAGGCGGCATTGTTGGCTGGACTGCTCCCGCCGCTGCGGTCTTACAAGGACTAGCAGAAACGGGCTGGGATACTCCCAAGGCTGCTCTGGATTTAGTCAATACTCCGGTTGGTTAGGTGCAGATGAAGAAAATTTACCTGGCAGTCAACGGCACCCTGATGCGCGGACTGGAATTAAACCAAAATCTACAAAAAGCGGGCGCTGAGTTTGTGCGAGAAACCATTACAGAACCCGCTTATCGGCTCTGGTCAATTGCCGACCGCCATCCCGCCATGATGAAAGTTGCTGAAGGAGGAGCAGCGATCGCCGTCGAAATCTGGGCAGTTCCTCCCGCAGGCGTTTGCCAGATTTTGCTACAAGAACCCCCCGGGCTTTGCATTGGCAAGGTTCGTTTGAACAATGGCGAAGTGGTTCTAGGTGTTCTTGGAGAAGCCTTTCTCTGCAAAGACCAACTTGAAATTACTCAATGGGGCGGCTGGCGTGCCTACACCACAAGCTGTAAGCCAAAACTCTTGAGATAGATAAAAAGGGGTGGGACTTTGTCCCACCCCCTTCTCAGGCACTTAACTTCTAGAAGAACCGAGTTAAGCAGGATTGCCTGCTTTGCGGCGGCGAGAGGTGGCGATCGCACCTGCCACCAAGCCCAAACCTGCTAAAGTAGCGGGTTCAGGAACAGAAGTAGCTGAACCTGCTACTTTCCAATCCGGACCGTTGTATGCAGCACCTCGGCTAGCTACACGGACTCCAAAGATTGGGCTGGCTACTCCCAGGTCTGCCAAACTGATGCCCAAAGAGCCAACTCGCTGAGTGCCGCTAATTTCCTTCGTATCGATGCCATATCCAGCGTATTGCCATTGTCCAGAATAGGAAGTTAGCAGATTGCCAATCACCCTTCCGCTGGCATCAAGCGCCTGAATGTCTAGCTTACTGTTCATGCCTCTCTCCCAGAAGAACAAGTTGTCTACTGCGGAGGAGAAGAAAACATCAATGACCGAGCGTCCTGAATCTTCAGTATCGATAATGCTGTTCAGGTTCAGGTTGCCCAGAGCCGCGACTGCACTGTTGTTGTCAAGCCGCTCTTGCTGAGTGCCAATCGTTGCTTGATCTCCCATATCAGCGCTGGCAGCGCCAGTATTTCCGCCTGTCCATAGATCGTTGCTGATGATGTTAGCTCGATTAACCAGGGCAAAATCGTCAATCACGCTTCCATCGGTGAGTTTAACTGAGTTTAGAAGAATGTTGCCTTTGGGATTGTTGCCCGAAAAATTGGTCGTGAACGAAAAAGCTTGAGCTGGAGCATTAGAGAAGGCTAGAACGCTGCTCGCTATCAGCCCAGCACAAGTTGCAATGTATTTTAGTTTCATCGTTTTGCTTGTTTAGTACTTACGCAGTTAAAGCTTGAATTGCTTTAGATCCATCAATTTGGACTTGTAAATCTAAAGAAGGTCTAGCCAATTGATAGGGAATAACAACACAGAAAATGTTGCATGATTTAAGGTTATTTATGAAACATTGAAGCGGCAATGAGTAAAATACTAATTTCACTCAAATTTCTTAAAAGCTTTTCTGTCAGATGATTCCACGTAGAAGAGAAGGTATTCTGTGCGTAAAACGTGAGTATAATTCTGCAATAGAGAATAACTAATACCGTCAAATTACTAGCTTTTTCTTTTCTCTATTCCTATCTGAAGGCAAATGCTTATGCCAAGAAGTTAGGCGACTCGTGTTATCACCTAATATTCCCCTGAAGTCCTCTCCTGATAGTTTTACTGACGTAAGGGTAAAACTTCTACAATGCAGCCTTAATCTATTCGCATTACAGTGGATTTATTGTTTCGTTAAACCTGACTTTATGATTGATTTGTACACATTCACTACTCCAAATGGACGCAAGGCTTCTGTAATGCTGGAAGAGGTTGGTTTACCTTACAGCGTTCATGTCATTGACATTCGTAAGAATGATCAATTCACGCCAGAGTACGTGGCGGTCAACCCAAATAGCAAGATTCCGGCAATCGTCGATCAAGACACGGGTATGAAGATCTTTGAGTCAGGCGCGATTTTGATTTACCTGGCAGAAAAGACGGGGAAGCTGATGCCGACTGAGCCAAAGAGCCGCTACGAGGTGCTGCAATGGCTGATGTTTCAAATGGGGGGTGTGGGTCCGATGTTCGGGCAACTCAACCACTTTCGTAAGTTTGCGCCAGAGCAAATTCCCTATGCGATCGCACGCTACGAAAAAGAAACGCTGCGGATCTATGGTGTACTAGACAAGCAGCTTCAAGATCGCGAGTTTATCTGTGGTGACTATTCCATTGCCGATGTTGCAACCTATCCCTGGGTTGCAATCTACGAGTTTCAAGGCTTAACCCTTGATGACCACCCTAATCTAAAGCGATGGGTTGAAGCGGTAGGTCAAAGACCTGCTGTGCAGCGCGGTATGGCAGTTCCGACGTTGACTTGAGCGCAATTGTTACAGAGATAGCCCGACGCGAGGGTTAAAGGTTTCAAGCTGGCGCAGCTTTTCGTAGAGATCTCGTTCCTGGGGGCTGACTTCCTTGGGAACGATGATCTGGATTTCAACGATTTGATCGCCGCGCCGTCCGTCAAGCGGATAGCCTTTGCCGCTCAGCCGCAGTTTTTGCCCTGACCGCACGCCCGAGGGAATCATCATCTTCACTAAACCATCTAGCGTGGGCACCTCGATCGCCCCACCTAAGACAGCTTCAACTGGGGTGACGGGAAGCTGGCAGAAGATGTCTGAGCCTTCTACTTTGAAGAAAGAGTGAGGCGCTACGTCAATTTTGAGATACAGGTCACCTCCAGATACACCCTGACCTTTGAGCCGGATGCGCTGCCCTGTGACCATTCCAGGCGGCATATTGACCTCTAGCGATCGCCCATCTTCCAAGCGAATTCGCTCTCTGCCGCCCTGATAGGCTTTGTCTAACGGTACGCTCAGGCGTGCTTCAGCATCTCGGCGACCAGGACGAGATGAGGTGACAGTATAAGCGGTTTTAGTGTTTCCTGGACGATAGGGATCGCGGGCTGTGGTGCTGCGGGTCGTTCCACCAGAAGCATCCGCGCGGCGGTTGAGAAGCTGGTCTACGAAGCTATTAAAGTCAGGAAAATCGCTGAAATCGACTTCTTGAGTGGCAGTGCGATCGCCCCCTCGGTTGTTCCAGCTTTTTGAGCGGGGTGTATTGCCCTGAAAGCCTCCCTGCTTCCAGAAACGGCTGAACTGATCGTATTGCGCCCGTTTGCTGGTATCAGACAGGACTTCATAGGCTTCCCCTACGTCCTTAAACTTTTCCTCAGCAGCCTTATCCCCTGGATTTAAGTCTGGGTGATACTGCCGTGCGAGTCGGCGGTATACCTTTTTAATTTCTTCAACCGTTGCATCTCTGGGAACGCCCAGAATCTCATAGTAGTTCCGAAAGTTTTGCATAGGTGAATTGGCGATCGCTATGGCGTTCCATAAAGGTTGAAAGAAGGGAGGGGGTAGATGGCAAACAGAAACCTGCTGCAACGGTTTAATCGATTCAGCTTAGAGAATCAGGCTATATGAATTAGATAGGGTCACTAATCATACATCTTCTCTCAACTCCTGGCTGATCGCCACATCTACCAGCCATCATCATCATCCCAATCATCATCAACGGGGGCATTGTAACGACCACCGCCAGTCCCATACCCACTGTTGTCATAGGAGGGACGATTGTTGTCGGAGGGGCGACGGGGCGAGCGAGATGGCGCATCCCAATCGTCTTGATCCCAACTATCTCGGTTATAGGAATTATTGTCCCTACTATAAGAGTCACGAGCGTAGGGGTCACGAGCGTAAGGATCACGCGCATAGGGGTCGCGGGCGTAAGGATCACGGTCGTAGGGATCGCGATCCCGTTCGCCGGTAAAGGTTCGCTTGATGGAACCGAAAAAGTCATCTTCCTCATCCAGCTCTTTGGCGTACTGATAAACTTCTCGCCGCAGCTCATACAGAGCATCTTGCAGCTCAGCTTGAGCAATGTCGATACCCCGATCATCTTCTTGCGCTAGGCTTTCTCGCAATTCCTGAATCAGGTTTTCGATGCGACGGCGATGGTTGCTGGCGTACTGCATGCCAAAATCCAGGGCAACTTCGCGAAGCTGACGTTCTGCCTGAAAGGTGAGTGCTTCCGCTTTGGTCCGTTTTTCCACCCGCTCTCGTCTTTCCCGGTCGGAGGCAGAAAACCGCTCTGCTTCCTGAATCATCCGGTTGACTTCAGATTCACTCAGCGTGGAAGCGCCTTGAACGGTGATGCCTTGCTCTCGTCCAGTAGTTCTATCCAGGGCGGTCACTTGGAGGATGCCGTTTGCATCGATGTCGAAAGAGACTGAAATTTGCGGTACGCCTCGGGGAGCCGGAGGAATACCCATCAGCTTAAAGCGTCCGAGGGATTTGTTGTCAGATGCCATTTCGCGTTCACCCTGGAGAACGTGAACTTCTACCAGGGTTTGATTGTTCTCAGCAGTGGAGAAAACATCCGAGCGACGAACCGGGATCGTGGTGTTGCGCGGAATCAGTTTTTTCATCACGCCGCCAATCGTTTCTAAACCCAACGACAGTGGAGTAACGTCTAGCAGCAGAATATCTCTCACTTCCTGGGTGAGAATACCTGCCTGAATTGCCGCACCAACAGCGACTACTTCGTCAGGATTGACGTTTTGGTTGGGTTCTTTATCGACGAGCGATCGCACCAACTGTTGTACCAGCGGAATGCGCGTAGACCCGCCCACCAAAACCACTTCATCAATCTGTACTGGGCTTAGCCCTGCATCGGTTAGAGCTTGCTTGACGGGCAGCCGCAAGCGGCTAATCAAATCACCACATAGCCCTTCAAACTGAGAGCGAGTCAAGCGGGTTTCTAAATGCTTTGGACCATCTTCGGTAGCAGCGATAAAAGGCAAGTTAATGTCAGTGACACTGACCCCAGAAAGCTCAATTTTGGCTTTTTCGGCTGCTTCCATGAGCCGTTGCAGGGATTGGCGTTCCCGCCGCAGGTCAATTCCCTCAGTTTCTAAAAACTGTTCTGCCAACCAATCCACAATCTTTTTATCGAAATCATTGCCGCCAAGCTGCGTGTCACCGCTAGTTGCCTTTACTTCAAATACGCCATCCCCAACTTCAAGGATAGAAACGTCGAAGGTGCCACCACCCAAATCAAATACCAGGATAGTTTGGCTCTCTTGGTTGTCTAAGCCATAAGCCAGGGAGGCGGCAGTCGGCTCATTCAGGATGCGTTTTACATCAAGTCCGGCAATTCGCCCTGCATCTCGCGTTGCCTGTCGCTGAGAGTCATTGAAATAAGCTGGAACGGTGATTACTGCACCCGTAACCGGTTCACCTAGATAACGGCTGGCTTCTTCTGCCAGTTTTCGCAGCACCATTGCCGAAATTTCTTCGGGAGCAAATTCTTTTTGGAGGCGAGGGCACTTGATTTTGACGTTGCCATACTCGTCTTTGCGAATGGTGTAGGGAACTCGCCGGGATTCTGGAGTCAGTTCGGTGTACTTGCGTCCGATATAGCGCTTTACGCCATAGAAGGTGTTTTGTGGATTTAGCACGGTCTGCCTGCGGGCCATCTGACCGACTAGCCGTTCGCCCTCTTTGCTAAAGCCAACCACAGAGGGGGTAGTTCGCATTCCTTCTGCATTGGCTATGACAACAGGCTTGCCGCCCTCCATAACGGCTACAACTGAATTGGTTGTGCCTAAGTCAATGCCGACTACTTTACCCATGCGTTGGGACTCTCCTCTCGTGATCTAGTTGTTGAAGCTGTTGAACTAGCGTGATGAAATTTTATACTTTGACACTAATATTTGCTTGTCAAATCACTTCGATTCTATCTTGCTGGGATGGCTACCTTTCAAACTAGCAGGCAAGCGATCGGAAAGATGAAATATTCTAGAAAAAACAGTTTCCAGATGAACTGGTAAAAAGCGGTGTAGGAGAGTGTGCCTGCTACATTTTTGCCCTGCTTGTCGTTCAAATCTACCTTGAAGCTTTGCCACCAAAGGGCAAACAACGTTAGGAGGTGTGTACCAATCAGGAATACAGCATTTGTGGAAGGCAGAAATGCACCTACCAGGATGATGGCTATGTAGGAGACGGTTAGCACCCAGCGGGCCAGGTTGAACACAGTTTGCTGTCCTAGCCGCAGGGTGAAGGTCGAAATGTTGTAGAGGCGATCGCCTTCCAGATCAGGAATATCTTTGAAAATGGCGATCGCAAACGTAAACAGCAGAATAAATAGCGTCAGTGCCCAAACCGACACTGGAATTCCGTCAATTCCTTCAAACTGCTGGCTAAAGTGCAGAAACAGCCCTAGATTGACGATCGCCCCCCGTACTGTGAAGATGCACAGCGAAGCCCAGAACGGAAACCGCTTCAAACGAATGGGTGGGAGAGAATAGGCAGTTCCAATCGCCAGGCTTGACCATACCATTGCTGCTAGAAACTGACCTTGCCAGACTGACAACGCCAGCGCTGCCGCTCCCGTAACCAGCACAATCGCCCAGGCTTCCCGCCGAGAAAATTCCCCTGAGGCCAACGGCAGATGAGGTTTATTCACCCGATCGATTGCCACATCTTCAAGCTGGTTTAGCCCAACGATATAGACGTTGCCGCAGAGACAGGCGATCCAGGCAAACAGTAGGGGCAGGAGGCGATCGCCAATCGATGCACTTTCCGTTTGCCATTCCCCATTTCCAATTGCCCAACTGATGGCGTATAGCCCCAAAACACTGAGGCTAGTGCCAATGACTGTATGCGGACGGGAAAATTTCCAGAAGGCATAGAGCCAGGGGGCATGTTTTTGAACCAGGTTTGACTTTGCAGCACGATGGGAAGAAATGGAGGATTCTTGCGGAGAAATCTGGCTCATGGATGCCCAAGTGATATTCAGGCTTTATCTTAAGCAATTCGGGGATCGTTTCAAAGACCGAACCTAGCCTAGCGAGTGCCACAGAGCAAGCCAAACTTGATTAAGCCCTGCTGGTAGCCCCGCTGCATCAATCCCAGTGAGAGCGCTGCCTGAATCGTTGTCCAACCTGAGAAAAGCAAGCCCAATAGGGCAGCAGGCGTAAAAGCAGAATCGATCACGATATCCCAAAATGGAGCTACAGCGGCAGACCAGTCTGCTGTACGGACGTTTTGAAAGTTGAGCTGGTGGGCGATCGCCTCATATTCTGGCAGCGAAATCACTTGGGGCAGGCAGTACACGCGGTAGATTTCTGCTAGATGCTTTTGCTCATCCTGGCTGAGTGGTGAATGAGGCGGCTGAGCCGGACGGTGGCACCAGGTCGCCATTAAAAACAGTCCGCCTGGCTTCAGTACTCGATAGCATTCCTGCAAAAACTGGGTCTTGTCGGGCATATGTTCACCGCTTTCTAGCGACCAGACCAGGTCAAATGACTGGTCGGGAAAAGGCATATTTAGCGCGTCGGCAACCTGGAAGTTAGCGTTGATGCCAGCAGCGGTGGCGCGTTCGGTGGCGCGATTTGCCTGAACGGGGCTGAGCGTGATGCCAGTGGCGATCGCCCCAAACTTTTCAGCTAGGTACAGTGAACTGCCGCCAATGCCGCATCCCACATCCAGAATTTGCTCTGCCTCGCGAACTTCCCCCCATTTCAGCAATTCCTCTATTAGGTCAATTTGCGCTTGCCGTCGCTCTTTGCGTTCGTTGCCCGCCGCGCCATAATAGCCGTGATGCATATGCTCACCCCAGATCTGCTCCCACAGACCTGAAGAAGCGTCATAAAATTGCTGGATTTGCTGTTGCAGAGTTGAAGTCATCAGTTGAGAGTAATCTTTATACAAGGGCATTCAACTATTATCTTGAATGAATTTGAACGAATTTAGCCTTTGTTAGTCACAAACTAGCCCATGACAGTTTCTAGAACGATTTGCTTAGGATTCATTACGGTTATCGCCATTGGCACTCTACTTTTGCTCATGCCCTTCTCTACCAGTGAAGGAACCTGGAATGACCCCATTGTTGCTCTATTTACCAGCACTTCAGCCGTTTGTGTCACTGGGCACATCGTCGTTGATACTGCAACCTATTTCTCCCCAATTGGACAATTCTTTATTCTTGCCCTAATTCAAATTGGTGGGCTGGGATACATGACTGCAACCACTTTCCTGCTTCTATTAGTGGGCCGCAAGTTTGCACTGCGAGACAAGATTGCAATTCAGCAAGCTTTAGACCGACCTGGCATTCAAGGTAGCACTCAAGTTATCCGCTCGGTTATTGCGCTTACAGTAATCTTTGAGATTACTGGAATGCTGCTGCTTTTAATCGTTTTCTCGCGCGACTATGATTTCGGTCGTGCTTTATGGCTGTCTATTTTTCACAGTATTAGTGCCTGGAACAACGCTGGTTTTAGCTTGTTTAGCGATAATTTAATCGGCTATCAATCATCAATAATAGTAAATTTGGTAATTCCAGGATTAATCATTTTTGGTGGGATTGGCTACGAGGCAATTTTTGAAATGTATCTCTGGCTACGTGATCATCTACTCAGGCGACCTAATAAAATTATTATCTCTCTCAATTTCAAAGTTGCTGTTAGTACGACTATTGTACTTTTGCTGGTTGGGACGGTCGCAATTTTCTTGGCTGAGTTAAATAATCCTGAGACCCTTGGCTCTATGGATTTTGCTACCAAAATTATGGCAGCCTGGTTTCAGGCCGTGGTTCCTAGGACAGCCGGATTTAATTCGATTAATATTGGTGAAATGACGACTGCTGCGCTGTTCATCACAGTTGCTTTAATGTTTATAGGAGGCAGCCCTGGTGGTACTGCTGGCGGCATAAAAACAACGACTTTGCGTATTCTTACTAGCTCTACAAAAGCAATTTTGCAGGGAAAGGAAGAGGTTGTTTTGTATGATCGTCAAGTGCCAATTAACCTGATTCTAAAAGCAATCGGAGTATTGGTCGGATCAACTACCACTGTGATCTTAATGACAGCTTTAATTACATTTACTGATCCAGATGTAGACTTTATTCTAGTTCTATATGAGGTCGTATCAGGCTTTGCAACGGTTGGACTTTCAACTGGAATTACGGCTGGTCTTTCGATTTTTGCTAAGCTGGTTTTAGTCGCCACAATGTACATCGGACGAGTTGGAGTTTTGCTCTTGATGTCAGCAATTTTGGGAGATCCAAACCCCACTGCGATTCGGTATCCAGAGGAAAACTTGTTGGTTGGTTAATGTTGGTGCATCTGAATCTTGATACCCTAGAAAGGTATATCTCTTGCTTGTATTAATAAATGTGGGGCTTAGGATAAGTAACCCTGGAGTCAATTTGTGAATTTATCTTCTCTGAGTTTCTTTCGTAGCCTGCGTACTACAAATAAGCAGTTTGCAGTAGTTGGATTAGGACGTTTTGGACGGGCTGTTTGTTCTTCATTGCATCGTTTGGGCTACGAGGTTTTGGGGATTGACTCTGACGAAAAGCGAGTCTCTCAAGTTTTGACCGATCAGCTAGCTGCTCATGCCATACAGCTAGATTCAACATCTCCCTCTGCCCTTAGAGAAGCCGGAATTTTTGAGTTTGATACGGTAATTGTGGCGATCGGCAACTATGTTGAGGAAAGCGTTATCACAACTATGAACTTGAAGGAAAACGGCGTATCCCATGTGGTTGCCAAGGCTTCTTCAGAAATTCATGACAAGCTACTGCGAAAGGTTGGAGCCGATCATGTGATTTTCCCGGAGCATGAAATGGGTTGTGCTTTAGCGCGATCGCTCACTAAACCCAGCATTCTGGATCGGTTTGAGCTTGACCCAGACCATAGCATTGTCGAGGTGGTCGTCCCCGCAGAGTTTGATGGCAGAACAGTCGCTGAGTTAGAACTGCGACCGCGCTACGGGCTAAACCTGCTAGCCGTCAGTCAGGGTGAGAAGTTTGAAATCAATCCCAGTCCAGTAATGCGCCTGTATAAAGGCTCGGTCATGGTGGTGATCGGTTCCAATCGCTGTATCGATCGCTTACCTGTTTAGGGGACGCTTTACTGATAGATAACTCAGGATTGTGCGAGTATGCTAACGCTCACACCCAAAATCCTGATTCGTCTCCTATGACACGAGTAATTGGCTTAATCAGCGGCACTTCGGTTGATGGTATTGATGCAGCACTGGTAGATATCTCTGGTACAGATCTCGATTTGCAGGCAACACTAATTGCCGGAGCAACGTACCCCTACCCTGATGAGTTGCGATCGCAGATTCTCTCAGTCTGTAGCGGCAAGGCTATCTCAATGGCGGAGCTAGCAGAATTGGATGATGCGATCGCCGCTCAATTTGCCCAAGCTGCTCTCTCAATTCAGGTGAACCAACCCCAAGCAGAACTGATTGGTTCACACGGTCAGACAGTTTACCATCGCCCTGTCGATTTGGGGGCAAAAAACTCCATCTCCCTGGGCCACAGTCTGCAACTGGGAAGAGGATGCGTAATTGCCCACCTCACGGGTATCCCTACCGTGAGTAATCTTCGGGCTGCTGATATTGCGGCAGGTGGGGAAGGCGCGCCTCTAGTTTCTCGAATTGATGCCTGTTTGTTGAGCCATCCCACTGATAGTCGGTGTGTTCAAAACATCGGCGGCATTGGCAACCTGACGTATCTTCCTGCTACGCAGAAGCAAGCCGTTCTATTTGAAGGCATTCAGGGGTGGGATACAGGCCCCGGTAACACACTGTTAGATTTAGCAGTGCAGCACCTTTCAGACGGGCAGCAAACCTACGATCAGGATGGAGTATGGGCGGCAATGGGTAAACCTTGCGAGGCGCTAGTCAACCAATGGCTAGAACATCCCTATTTCCAGCAGTCGCCCCCCAAATCAACAGGACGAGAACTGTTTGGTTGGGACTATTTCAACCAATGCCTCCTGGATGCGAAACCCTATGGGCTCAGCCCTGCCGATCTGCTGGCGACTCTGACGGAATTGACCGTAGCAACGATCGCCCACAGCTACCAGACTTTTTTGCCAGAAATGCCCGACCAAGTGCTGCTCTGTGGTGGCGGCAGCCGCAATCTGTATTTGAAGCAACGGCTGCAAGCTCTACTAGGCAAAATTCCGGTCTTGACTACGGATGAAGCAGGGCTAAATGCAGATTTTAAGGAAGCGATCGCCTTTGCAGTGCTAGCATACTGGCGTAATCTTGGCATTCCCGGTAATCTACCCGGTGTAACAGGTGCAAGACATACAACACCTTTAGGAGAACTTCACCTTGTGGCTTAAGGTTTGCGTGATAACATAAAATGCCGTTAGAGTGCCATGTAAGCGGCATTTATGCTGCACAAGGTAGGAGATAGGAATTAGATCTGTGGCTCATACCTTTTTAATGGAGGCAGGACGCTGGACCTTGCAGGGAAACTGGCTCGACCGAGATGGGTTGCCCGTTTCTGTCAAAGGAAAGATTCTAGTCGCCTGGAGCCGTGACAACTGGTACACAATGGTGACCAAGCTGATGTTTCCAGGGACCGAGCGCGAAGAAATTGCCTTTCAGTATCGCGGACGGCTGAATGTAGGTGAGCGTCAGTACACATTTGTACTTCAGCACAGCCTTTTAGGACGAGTAGAAGGGGAAGGTTGGATTGCACCAGAGTCAATTGTGCAACGCTATTGGGTGCTAGGCGATCGCCAGCGTCGTACTGGATTTGAAGCGCTTCATCAGCTTGACGACAATAAATACCGCCTCTCTAGCAGCGTCATGGCAGGTCATTACCTTACCAGCACGATGGAGGCTTCTGTCGAACGGCAGCTAGACGAGTAACTTAACGAGAACCTCAAACATCATGAACTTCCTGATGGCTTAGCATCTCGTCGGAGTAGAGAACCGTAAGCCGATAGGAGAGAGAGTGATTCCACAGATCGATAAAGTCACTCACGTAATAGGGCAGTGATTTGTCAGTAATCGAAAAGTTTGCATCATCTAAATCATAGAAGTGGAATCTTTCGATCGGTTCAAATCCTTGTGGTTCTAAAATATTGGCTCTGTAATTGCCTTTTTCATCCAAATCAGAAAAGCAATAGACCTGATAGTAATTGCCGCCTAAAATCTCACGGTATTGAACCATTACGTAGATATCGACTGGACGCAGGGGCAAACCCAGGGCGATCGCCAGTCTTTTTTGAAAGGGCAGCATGGGGCAGCGAATACTACTGCGAATCCCGTAATAGCCGACTTTGTCAGCCTGAAGCGGATACTTTCGGTAACGCGGCTGCACATAGTTTCTCAAAAAAGTAGCAATGTCAACCCCTTCTTCTGTATAAGCTCCAATGGCGCTGATGTGTAAGTCATAAGCAGGAACATTGCCAACATTATAAATTTCTAGCTTCACGCCATTCTCATGAATATCACACTGCATATCGCAGTAAAGATGAGGAAAAGCAGAAATTTTTAGTTGCTTCTCAATTGCGTTTTTATAAAAGTTATTTTCCTGTCGAAGTTCACGCAGAATTCTATAAGTAAACCAGGCGTAAAAACCCGTTATGACTAACAGTATTGCAATACCCGTTAAAACAAAAGGCTCCATTATTAGGTACTAGTTAAACTCCAGGAGTGTAATAAAAACGTCAGGCGTAGTCCAATCTTAAGATATATGCTTAAAGGCTAAGTGTGTGAATTTTACATCAGAACAGAAGCAATGCTCGATTCGGCAGAATTTGACCCAGCAGCCTATGTTGACCAGATGGCGCTCGCCCTAGAATTGCCAATCGCTCCCGAACATCGCCCCGGAGTTATTGATAATTTCAGCAGAATTGCCACGATCGCCCAACTTGTTTTGGAATTTCCCTTGCCTGAAGACACCGTTGCCGCACCCACATTCCAGCCTTTTCAACCATGACATTAGATCTCGAAACGTTGGATCTCGAACAGGCGGATGCGATCGCCATTTCAACTGCGGTGCGATCGGGTGAAATAACCGCCAAAGCAGTGGTTTCCGCAGCGCTAGAGCGAATTGCAGCTAAAGATCCACTCAATTGCTTCACGACCGTAATGGCAGATCAGGCGATCGCCAGTGCAATTCAGGTAGATGAGGCGATCGCGGCTGGTCAAGATCCGGGAGTGCTGGCAGGAGTTCCCTTTGCGGTCAAAGACCTATTTGATATTGAGGGACTGACGACCCTAGCAGGTTCAAAGATTAACCGAGAAAATTCACCTGCGACCCAAGATGCGACTCTTGTTGCCAGACTGAAGCAAGCCGGGGCAATCTTGGTCGGCGCGCTCAACATGGATGAGTATGCTTATGGTTTTGTCACCGAAAACAGCCATTACGGGGCAACTCACAACCCTCATGATTTGAACCGGATTGCCGGTGGGTCATCAGGAGGGTCAGCCGCCGCAGTTGCAGGTGGATTGATGCCGATTAGCCTTGGTTCTGACACCAACGGGTCGATTCGTGTGCCTGCTTCACTGTGCGGCATTTTGGGGTTAAAACCAACCTACGGTCGGTTATCACGAGCTGGAGCGTTTCTGTTTTGCAACAGTTTTGATCATGTCGGCCCTTTTGCCCGGTCGGTGCGCGATATTGCAGCTGTGTTTGACCTGCTTCAAGGTGCAGATGCCCGTGACCCGGTTTGCACTACCCGCCCACCAGAATCTTGTTTGCCTCAAATCAACAAAGGTATTGACGGATTGCGAATTGCCATTGCAGATGGGTACTTTGCCAAAGGTGCTGAGCCAGAAACTTTAGCCGCAGTTGAACAGGTCGCTCAGGCGCTTGGGTCCAGCCAGCGAGTCACCATTCCTGAAGCACATCGGGCCAGAGCTGCTGCTTACGTAATCACAGCTTGTGAGGGCAGCAATCTGCATTTTGCTAACCTTAAATCTCGTCCTCAAGATTTTGATCCGGCAACTCGCGATCGCTTTCTGGCAGGCACAATGATTCCTGGCAGTTGGTACGTACAGGCACAGCGATTTCGCAAGTGGTATAGCGATCGCCTTCAGGAGATCTTTCAAACCGTAGATCTAATTGTGGCTCCAACAACGCCCTGTGTTGCGCCTTTAATCAGTCAAGAGAAAATGGTTATAGATGGGGCGGAAGTTTTAACTCGTCCTAATCTAGGGTTATATACTCAGCCACTATCTTTCGTTGGTTTACCAGTCTTGTCTGTGCCCATTCAGCAAGCTAACGGCTTGCCATTAGGTGTGCAAATCATTGCTGCCCCTTACCAGGAAGCTTCAATCTTACGTGCCGCTGCCTTATTAGAAGCACAAGGAACTATAGCTGCTGTTGTTAAATAGTTGCTCAAGTATGCAGAATTCACCTGAGAGTGCTTAGCTTTATATCACAACAGTGGTAATCAAATGAAGTATGAATTTGAATAGAGAAATTTACATCTCTTTGCTCCAAATCAATATTTCGAATCTGTAATATAGCAATATAGCTTTGGTTGCTTAAGCTCAGGCAAAAAATGGAAGCAGTCTTTAGGACTGCCTCCATTTTTTGCTCTAACCTGCATTGCTACAGCTATCTCTGTTTCTATTCGCATTTTTGAGGAGTTTTGTTTACTCCCAAAAGGTGAAAAGTTTTCGTTTCACCTAGCTATCTTTATGAGATACCGACCTCTCTCAACCTATATGAATACGCAGCATAAAAGTAGCCTGGAAATTTTATATCTACTTAATTATTTCCTGCGGTAGAAGCAGGAACTTTTAGTTTACCGATAGGATAGGCACGTTAGGTCAAGAAAAGCTTATCAACACAAAGGTTATTAAGGAGAGAATCACATGGGAATCTTAGCTTGGGTTGTTTTAGGTCTGATTGCTGGAGCGTTAGCTAAATTAATTTATCCTGGACATCAAGGTGGCGGCATTTTCGCAACCATTGGTCTAGGAATCTTGGGTGCTATATTAGGCGGCTGGCTCGGTCACGCACTGTTAGGAACGGGCGGAGGCGCAGCAGCCGGGGCCTTGTCTATCCCCAGCATCGCTTTCGCGGTTGTTGGAGCAATCATCTTGATCTTCCTGTGGGGCTTGCTCACTCGCAGAACTGCATAGTTCAGCGTACCGGAAGCTCTAAACCGCAAAGCTCAAAATATCAGTTCCAATTTGAAACCATTCATTTAAAACTGAATAGTCTGTGAATTACAACACGCTGCGAGGGTCAAGAATCCTCGCAGCTTTGTTTTTAAGGCCATCTCACAGATGTCCATGCAGCTCAGCTAGTTTACCGCTACAGTTTAAGTATCCTTGCGCCACTGTTGCCAAGTCGCACCAACGGCTGCTCCTGCTCCTGCAACTAACCCTACACCCATGCCTTCAATCGTCTCAGTGATAGGATCTTGGGTTAGGCAACTGTTAGTAGGCACTTCAGCGGTTAGACACTGGTTGAGTTCTGCTCGGCTAGCAGTTCCTCCCAAAATGACTCCCAGGATGCCACAAAGTGCAATTACTAGATAAGCGCGATTGATTTTTATACCCATAGATGGATGCGTAGAGCGAGTGGTTGGACATTACTTGCTAATCTTGCCCATTCTAACTGTGAATTCAGCAAAGTCATCCTCAAATTCAGATAGTTTTGGCCAAGACTTGATTCAACTTTGTAGATCAGTCATGCTGCTAGTACCCTACTTGATGGCTGAAGGCGGCTAGCAGATGACGCGCAGACACATATCGACAGGAACACCTTGGGAAGCGATCGCAGGCTATTCTCGTGCTGTCCAAGTTGGTTCTCTCATCTACGTTTCGGGCACAACTGCTGCTGATACAACAGGGCAAATTCTTCACGTCGACGACGCCTATGAGCAGATGGTGTACGTCCTCAAAAAGATTGAGGCTGCCCTGAAGCAGTTAGATAGCAGCCTCCAGGATGTCGTTCGTACAAGAGTTTACGTTACTAACATGGACGACATTGAGCAGGTGACCAAAGCCCATTGCGAATTTTTTGGAAAGATTCGTCCTGCCAACACCCTGGTTGAGGTAAGCCGTCTAGCTACACCCGAAATGTTAGTTGAGGTCGAAGTAGACGCGGTTATTCAAGAGCAAGGCTGAATTTGATGAAAACCTATGATTGGGTTGTGGTTGGGGGTGGACTCGTTGGAGCAGCGCTTAGCTATGAGCTAGCTAGCAAAAAATTCTCGGTGTTGCTGCTAGAACAGCATAGTACCCCAGAGAACGCAACTCGCTATAGCTATGGCGGTATCGCTTACTGGTCAGGTACGACACCGCTAACTCGTCAACTGTGCCAGGAGGGCATTGAAATTCACCGAAATTTATCTGCTGAGTTGGACAGTGAAACTCAGTTCAGAGAATTGGATTTGCTCTTGCTGATCGCCCAAGGAAGTGATCCCCAGAAGGTGACCGCATCGTATCGTGGTTTTGCGATTCCACCTAGCTTACTGGATGCGGAAGCGGCTTGTGACTTAGAGCCGTTGCTCAATCGGGAGGCGATCGCCGCTGCGCTTACAGTTCGGCATGGCAATGTTGCGCCTGATTTGCTAGTCAAGGCCTACACCCAAGCATTTACTAGAGCCGGAGGAACGCTGCAAATTGCTCAAGTGACTGCTCTAAAGGAGTCTCAGGGGCAAGTTACTGTAACTACCACTGCGGAAAACTATGCAGCCTCTAATGTGGCTGTTTGTACAGGTGGAATGAGTCGGAACCTGCTCAAAACTGCCCATGTTACCGTACCCTGCTATTTCACCCATGCGGAACTGATTGAGACCCCATCTGTTGATGTCAAGTTACAGGCACTGGTCATGCCTGCCGAAACCCAACGGTTTCAGATGGAGGCTGAGGCTGGCAAGTTAGAAAAGGCTCCGCTGTGGGAGCAACAAACCCAGGAGGTTGCTCCCCCGATTCTTGATCCCGGTGCGATTCAGTTTGTGGATGGCAGAATTAGGATCGGGCAAATCAGCCGCACGTTAACGAATCCTCAGGCGCAGGTTGATGCAGCTCAAAGTGAAGCGGATATTCGGGCTGCAGTTGGTCAATTTTTGCCAGCGTTAAAAGATTTACCAGGTAACTGGCACCGCTGTTTGGTTGCCTTTAGTGGCGATCGCCTGCCACTGATTGGTCCCGTTCCTGAACACAATCATTTGCATATCTTTGCTGGCTTCAGCAATCCTTTCGCAATTCTGCCACCCCTGGCAAAGCGGTTTGCTAACTGTATGACCGGGAAGCAAGATGAACTCATTGCTCAGCTTTCTCCAGGTCGATTTGCTTAAGCCCAAGTGACTTGCGATCGCTCATGTAAGACCCTGCCATAAACAGCTTCAGTTTGTTTTGCCAACTTGGCCCAGTTAAACCGCTGTGCTAAATCTTTGTAAGCATTATCAACTAGCCACTGAGCATAATCTGGATTTTTCAGGACTGTCAGAATGCCCCAAGCCAGAGAAGCAGGATTGTTTGTCCAGGTGACGATTCCCGTTCTGGTGTGGCGAACGACTTCTGGCAGCCCACCTGTATCAGAGACGACTACCGGAACACGAGCAGCAAAACTCTCTAACGCGACAATTCCAAATGGCTCGTAGAGGCTAGGAAAAACTGCGCAGTCAGCAACTGTTTGAAACTTGTTCAGGTCATCCTCTGACATGAAGCCCGTGAAGTAGCATTTGTTTGAGATGCCCAGGTTCCAGGCTTGCTGCTTGAGGCTGTCTGTATTGCCGCCGCCAACAATCACGATTTTGACGCCACCTCCCATTGCGTGAATGACTTCAGGAGCAGCATTAAGTAGCACACTGATGCCCTTTTCATAGGTCATACGACCCACATAATAGACAATTTTTTCGTCATCTCGGGCAAAGCGGCGGCGAAACTGCCAAAAATTAAAATCGGGATGTCGATGCTTTTTCTCTGGATAAATGCCGTTGTAGACAACATCGATTTTGTCCCAAGGGGTTTCTAATGCCCGTTCGACCTCACGCCGCATGTAGTCCGTGCAAACAATGACTCGCCAAGCGTTGTAGGCAAGTAGCTTTTCCTTGGTGCTAATGTAGCGCTGGATATCGTTGTGGATGCCATTGTGACGACCAAACTCTGTTGCGTGAATTGTGGCAACCAAAGGAACTTTGAAGCAGTGTTTGAGGGCGATCGCTGCATCTCCCACCAACCAGTCGTGGGCATGAATAATCTCAAACTTTCCTTCTTCTAAAAGCAATTTTCCACCCTGTTGCCCCATGCTCTGATTCATGTTGGCAACCCAATGAAAAAAGTCGTTGCTTTGGGCTACTGGAACGCGATGTACTTTAATTCCATCGACTACTTCATAATGGGGAGCCTGACCAAACTCTACAGTCAGTAAATGAATATCATGTCCTAGCTTGACCAGTTCGGGATATAGTTCAGCAACGTGGCGAGCAATGCCTCCAACGATTCGGGGCGGAAATTCCCACGCCAAAACCAAGATTCTCATTGCCCTTGCCCCCTCAGAGCCGTTACATAAGTTCTAATAGTTTTACTTACCTTATTCTCTGCGTCAGTACGGAAGACCCAGTACGGAAGACCTGGTTGAACTCTGCTAGATTCAGGAGGGGCTATCTAAGGCGGTTCAAAGTCCCTATTTGCCTGCAAATTTACTGTAGTACAGCCCGATCGCCTAAATCCTTTGTCTTGAGCAGCGCTGAGAAAGAGATAATCTGTAAATATAGTAAAGATAGCTACTTTGGAGAAGTACAGGGTAGAAATACACCTGGTTTCTACCGATTTGGCATTTTTAGCCCCGACTGACTGTTCTATTGTCCTGACTGTTGAGCAAGACTGCATGGAGGCATTGCCAAAACAGCCTATTAGCCCTGAAACGTCTTTGCAGCTTTTGCTGTTTGTAGACAAACGTCCTAGCTCTCATCAGAAGATCCGCCAGATTCGCCACTATCTCAAGGATTTACGAGCTAACTACGCGTTTGATTTGCAAATCATAGACGTTGGAGAGCAACCCCACATGGCTGAGCATTTCAAGCTCGTTGCGACCCCAGCGCTAATCAAGATTCATCCTGAACCCCGCCAAACTTTAGCGGGAACAAATCTTGTAGCCCAGTTAGAGCATTGGTGGATGCGATGGCAACGATCGGTAGAAGAAGCTGCAGATTTCCAATCAATTCCTCAGCAGAGCGAATCAGATGATCTAAATCCAACCAATGCATCCGAAACTTTGGACTCGGTGGCTTACTCAGCAGAGTTTATTCAGCTTTCGGATGAGATTTTTCGACTAAAGCAAGAAAAAGAAGAACTGCGGGATCAACTTCAGTTCAAAGATCGACTCATTGCGATGTTGGCCCACGATCTGCGAAATCCGCTAACCGCCGCTTCGATTGCCCTGGAAACGCTGGAGCTAGGTAATGAAGCGAAGGAGAATGGTCATGCTTCACCCCGACTAACCCCTGCCCTTACGGCTCAACTGATCAGACACGCCCGGACTCAAACGAAGGCGATCGATCGGATGATTACAGATGTGCTTCAGGCAGCAAAAGGGACGGGTGGCGAGTTTCAGATTCAGCCTCAGCAGCTAGATCTAGGGGCGCTTTGTCTGGAGGTCTTGAATTATTTGAAGGGACAGTTTCAAGCTAAATCTCAGCAGCTTACGACGGATATTCCGAGTGATTTGCCTAAAGTTTATGCTGATCGCGATCGCATTCAACAGGTATTAATCAACCTGCTAGACAATGCCAGCAAATATACGCCAACTGGCGGCTCAATCGAGCTTTCGATCTTGCATCGAACCACCCAAAAAATCCAAGTCAGCGTGTGTGATACGGGTCTAGGCATTCCGAATGAAAACTGCGAACGAATTTTTGAAGACCGGTTTCGTCTAGAGCGAGACGAGGCAAAGGATGGATATGGGATTGGTCTATCACTTTGTCAGCGAGTGATTCGAGCGCACTACGGGCAAATTTGGGTAGACTCTGTACCCAATCAGGGCAGCTGTTTTCACTTCACGTTGCCCGTTTACCGCTTTTGATTTTGTTATATCTTCAAGACTGCATATTTTGAAGTGTGTCCCGCGTACGCGGGACACACTTCAAAATATGCAGCTTATATAGAAACGGTATAGCCCTGGTAGCGGCAGTTATACCGTAGCAACGGCTATACAATAGCGAGGAATGGTGCAGACAGAGGTGCAATGGCTCGTACCCCTACGCTTAAGTTTGACCGGGGAACCCTGATTTTACATCCCCCACCCAAGGGCAAAGCCTGGGTAGATTTTGCAACGTGGGATGACCGGATTGAGCGGTTTCGCCTCCCGGCAATTCAATATCGTGATCTGATAGAAACCTTACAGGCAGAGGGTACGCCATTTACTGACCAGGCAAAGGAATTTGCGGCGATCGCCCTCACCCCCAGCCTGGAAATGGAGCCCTATCCCCACCAGCAAGAAGCTTTAGATGCCTGGGTTGCCGCAGGACGGCGGGGTGTTGTAGTTTTGCCCACGGCGGCTGGAAAAACCTACCTGGCTCAGATGGTAATGCAGGCAACGCCTCGCACAACCTTAATTACGGTGCCAACGTTAGATTTAATGCACCAGTGGTATGCTCACCTAGTTGCGGCTTTCCCAGATGCCGAGGTCGGGCTGTTAGGGGGCGGTTCTCGCGATCGCACTCCCATTCTTGTTGCCACTTATGACAGTGCCGCTATCCATGCCGAAAGCTTGGGCAATCGCTATGCCTTACTGATTTGTGATGAGTGCCATCACCTGCCGAGCGACTTTAATCGGGTGATTGCTGAATATGCGATCGCCCCCTATCGCCTGGGTTTAACGGCGACTCCCGACCGCGCCGATGGCAGACACGCTGACCTGGATACACTGCTGGGATCAGTCATTTACTATCGCACTGCCGAAGATCTGGCAGGGAAAGCACTGGCGGATCACGAAATTATTCAGGTTAAGGTGAAACTGTCGCAGCAAGAGCGCGATCGATATGAGCATTTAATTCAAACCCGCAACACCTTTTTGCAGGACTCGAATATTTGGCTGGGCAGCGTTCAGGGTTGGCAGCGGTTCGTTCGGGCAAGCGCCCAATCGCAGGCAGGACGAAGGGCGATGCTGGCACATCGAGAAGCAAAGGCGATCGCTCTGGGTACGGAAGGCAAACTGCGAATTCTGGCCGACCTGCTGGCAGAACACCATCCTGCCCAAACGCTAATTTTTACTAACGACAACGCTACAGTTTATCGGATCTCCCAGGAGTTTCTAATTCCGGCGCTGACCCACCAAACACCCGTGAAGGAGCGCCACGAGATTTTGCAGCAGTTTCGCGAAGGCAAATATAAGACCCTGGTCGCATCTCATGTCCTAAACGAAGGGGTAGACGTGCCAGAAGCTAGCGTCGCTATTTTGCTATCGGGCACTGGATCAGCCCGTGAATACATTCAGCGCTTGGGACGAGTGCTGCGAAAGGGAAAATCGCAAAAATTTGCAAGACTTTATGAAGTGGTGGCAGAGGAAACCAGCGAAGAAAATGTTTCGCGCCGCCGTCGCTCTCAGCGTCGCCCTCCATCTCACCAGTTAGAATTAGTTCCTGATGAATCTCGTCCCGTTTACGAAATCAGTACTCGTCCCGTACCACGAGCAGCCGAAACGGACTCAGGTTGGGGAAACTTCGCAGAGGAAGAGGATGTAATTGATTTACAGGAAGTTCCAAACGAAACTGCCGCTGAGGAAGACTAGCGCCAATAAGCCAAAGGTACGCTTGAGCCGTTGCAGAATAGGTTGGATCTGGTAGGTCACAATCAGGCGATCGCGCTTTAGCACTTCTTCTGGTTTTGTCCAGGTTTGCCCGTCGTACCAGCCCGATTCCTCATAAAAGATCGTTTCTTTTAAGAGGCGATCGCGCACATAAATCCAGCCTAAGTAAAGGCGCAGCAAAGCTAGCGCTGGAAGAACGCTAGCCCCTGCTGCACCGCTCAGCCCAAACTGGAGCGGATACTTTGCCAGCGGAAAGCTGACTGCTGCAACGGGAGCTGAGAGCAGCCAGCTCAAACCCCACAAAATGGCGATCGGAAGGAGATAGCTCCGCAGGTCGAGTGTTGCCCACCGAAAGAACCAGGACTCTTTGAGATCCTGGTACTCGTTAATCGGCTGCTGTTCAAAAGGAACTGGACAGACTGGAGCAGAAGACTTCATGATGATGGGCAGTCAAAACTGAAAAGCAGTTGTGCTTTTAATCTACCTGAGTCAGTGGACAGACGCACGAATGAATTAAGTTTTGCTGAAAAGTTTTAACTTGTGCTCAGCTCTCTACTTGATCGGTCATCGCTCCATTGGGTGCAAAATCGATTCGCTCTGCATGTCCCCAAAACGCTTCCAGGTTATAAAACTCGCGCTCGTCAGGCATGAAGACGTGAGCAATAACGTCACCGTAGTCCAACAACACCCAGGAACCTTCTGTCTGTCCCTCTGTCTGAGTGGGGTAGCGGTGCCACTTTTCTGAGACTTCATCCTCAATCGAACGAGCGATCGCCCTTACTTGTGCGCTAGAAAAACCTGTAGCCACTACAAAATAATCTGCCAGATAAGAAACCTCTGAAACCTTTAGCAGTACGATATCGCCTCCTTTGCGATCATCGGCAGCTTGAGCGATTGTCAGGGCTAGCTCTCGGCTAGAATCGTCAGTGACAGGCTGGTAGACGGCACCGGGATTTGCTACAGCGGGCGAAACTGGACGGGCGTTAGAGTAATTTGTCATTAAAAATTAGGTTCCTCAACTCGTTAAAACGTGAGTGGTGTTACATCAAAGGAAGTCAATAAACCGTTGCGTTTGGCTCCATAGCACTTCATCTCTGTTGACTGATTCACTGGATCGACTCCGTAAAAATGGTTGAACAGGTAAATTGTTTAAGGTTCGTCTCTATTGGTCAAATCATAGTGAAACGAACAGAGGGATAAATCGGGAATTTTGAGGTCATTCAATCAGCACTATTACATCTATTTTGACTAAGCTTCCATCTAAAAGTACAAGGGTTCATTCACTTAAAACCTGTGGAATAGGCTCTGTGCTTGAGCTCTGTTGCTTAGACTGAGTTGGCTTAACGTTGTATAAAAACCAGTTGCGAGTCAGCACTGTACGGGGATGAATTAGGCGATGTTTAGCAACCAAGTCTTGGATAGAAGCATTACAGGTCATCCAAACCGCTTGAGGCAGGTCTTGCTGGCTGATTTGCCTCAAGGCGTTGAGTTCTGATGTGTTTCCTCGCCCAGGTTCTAGACTGTCTGCCAGAAGAACAATGCAGCTCAACGGACTCATTCCTGGTTTGCCGAGCGTGTGGTTGGCGATCGCCTGCAACACTTCCTCATCCTGAATGCCAAATTGATCCCGCGCTACGATCGCCCCCACGTCTGCATGCAGTAAGTGAGGATTTGCCCGATCCACTGGATCTAACGATAAGCCTTCAGTTTGCGCCATCTGTAGCAGCTTTTGTGGCTTGAAATATTTCGCTAGGTCGTGCATCAATCCTGCCTGGGCTGCTTTATTGACATCTAATCCATGCTGTTGGGCCAGAGCGATCGCCGTTTGCTCTACTGCCAAAACGTGAATCAGTCGAGATTCAGGAACGTGGTCTGCCAGCCAATTTAGAACCTGCTGGCGTAACGCTCCAGAAAACTCTCCCATGCCAATACCTCTAGAATCTGCTGCTGAGTCCGTCAAAACCCAAAACCACAGACAACAAGACAAGACAAAACAAGAAAAACTGCCTGGGGATCAAGTCTAGACCGAATATCTCTATTCTAGATCAGGCAAATTGAGTCCTGTTTTTCCTTAACGTTAAGCAAGTTTCAAGAGCTGGGAGCTAAGGGTTGTATGCTTGTAGCCGTTTTCAGCCCTAGCTTTGCAATCAGGCGATCGACATCAAAATGCTCTTCCATCAGGTGCCGAATGCATTGCACTTTGATCGGTTCTTGCAATCTCACCTGTCCAAAAGCGCGATCAATGATTTCTACAGTCGTCAAAGTGTCGAGATCTACAGAGAGAATTGGAATTTCCAGGTCGTCAGCCCGACTAAGAATGGTTGCAGAAGGAGGTAAATGTCCGGTCAAAATTAGGCATTGTGTGGAGGTTTCCAGGGCTGCAAGTTGAATATCTGTGCGATCGCCTCCTGTCACCACCGCCATGTTTCGGGCTTTACGGAAATACTTGAGTGCCGAATTAACATTCATTGCCCCGATCGTCAGGCTCTCCACCATCAAGTCCATTCGGTCAGGACGACACAGCACTTCTGCTTTCAGTTGATGCACCAATTCCCCTACGCTGACGCTTTTTAGCAGAATGTTACGAGGTAGCACCCCTAGAACTGCAATTCCTTGATCTTCTAAAAATGGTTGAATCTCAGTCTGTACAATTTCTAGCTGGTCAGCAGCAACGTCGTTAATCAGGGTACCAATGAGGCGATCGCCCAACCGATCTTTGGCTGCAATCAAAGCATCTACCGCCAGCATCGAGTTAAACCGAACCACCAAAACAACAGCCGCATCTATTGCTTGAGCAATTTGAGGTAAGGACAGATCAAATAGCCTGCCTTCTTCGAGAGTTCCTGGTCCCTCCAGCAACACCAAATCTTCTTCCTGAGACTGAGAATACCGTTGCAATATTGACTGGTAGTCGGTCGTGTCTTCTGCACAAACTCTTTTGGTAATTGTGACTTCGTCTAGCGTAAGCAGAGTTGAGCGGAGGCGATTTTCCGGCAAATTCAGCGTTTGGCTGATGAACCGGACATCCTCGTCCATTGAATCGGTTTGAGATTCACTTAAGCAGGTTCCTAGCGGTTTACCGTAGGCGACATCCAGTCCTTTGCTTTGCAGTCCATAAGCCATCCCTAAAATTGTGGCTGACTTGCCGCTATAAGCCTCTGTTGAACCAACTAGTAAAAATTTTGTGGACTTTGGCACGCCCTCGCTCCTCTAAAAACCTATTCAAATTCAGACTTTTGTGATTCCATTCTAAGTGGCAGTTTTGCTTGCCCCACTCTACCTGCTCTCAACCAACTGCCTATAGAAGGGACTTCAAGCTATTACATCACAAGAAGTCAGTGCTTATTTCACAAGTCTCACAATTTTTGAGGGTGAGAGGCACGACATCATCGAACTTCTCACCCTCAAAATCAAGGGTTTGCTGAATTTGCGATCGCTAGCTAATCGTCTAAGCGCAACAGCTTACGGTAGAACGACTGCGAAAAGTCTGCTAAGCGAGAACGTTTGAAATTAATGATGACATCAATTAAAAAATCGACAAACTCAAAATTTGCTAAGGTCAACTCGTAGCTCAACTCTGCATTACCGTCAAACTGCATTCGACAACGTGTTAAATCAGCAGGCAAGGACGAGACATTCCAACTGACTACAAACGGAATACTTTCACCGCCTTCTATTTTGCGTGATCCCTCTAAGCTCCCTCTTTGATAGAGGCTGATCGCTAGAGGCAAAGCACCTCGCTTGTTGCCCTGATAGTAGGGCATATACACATTGACATCACGGGGATTAGCAGGCTGAAGTTGCTCGATAGACATGCTCAAATCTTCCTGAGTTTTCGTTGATTGGGAAGCTCAATCGCTTGGGAAGTTTAACCGTCGCTCTAGCGCGAGAGCTGAGAGAGTGATTAGAATACAGCATTTTGGACACCATATCCTCACCAGGATTCCCTCAAACATGGGCTTCCTTTCGCCTCAAGGGAAATTTATCAAGAATTGAGGAAATTTTGTTTCTGGCTGAGATGAGGCTGGTAGCATGTCCTGTTGTACAGGATCTTCAATTTACTCGTCCAGAGAAGATTGTACGTAGAAGCACGAGAATTTACAAATTTTTAAGTAAATGTAGCAAAGCTATGGGAATTAGAAGAGGCAGAGGTGCTGCTGGGGGATTCCTGAGAGATTTTCGGGAATTTGCTTTGAAAGGGAATGTGATGGATTTAGCGATCGCTGTAATCATCGGTGGCGCGTTCGGAAAGATTGTCACATCCTTTGTGCAAGATTTAATCATGCCGATCATCAGTCTCGCTATTCCAGGAGGAGACTGGAGAACCTCTAGAATTGTTTTAGTACCGGGTACTCCTGGAGTCGAAGGGTCTGAGAAGGCGATTCTGATTGGAAGTTTTTTAGGTTCAATCGTTGACTTCATCATTATTGCCTTGGTGATTTATCTAGCAATTCGTGCTTTGGCAAAATTCAAGCGGCAAGAGGAAGTTGCCGAAGCAGAAGCAACTCCTACTGATCCCGTAGTGGTATCTCAAGAAAGACTAACGACCGCACTAGACCGGCTTACGCAAACGTTAGAATCTCGGGGTTAGGTTTGAAAGTCAGATGAACGGGTAACTACGGTTTGGCATCCTCTCTCAAAATTGCGGTGATTGGCGGTGGCGCAGCAGGTTTTTTTGGAGCGATCGCCGCTGCTGAAGCCCATCCCCATGCTCGCGTAACGCTGCTAGAAGCCAGTCGTAAAACGCTCACCAAAGTCCGCATTTCTGGAGGTGGGCGGTGTAACGTTACCCATGCCTGCTTTGATCCCGCACTACTAGTGCAGTATTATCCCAGGGGCGGTAAAGCCCTACGGGGTGCGTTTAGCCGCTTTCAGCCACGCCATACCGTAGATTGGTTTGCCAAACGGGGGGTCAAGCTTAAAACTGAATCAGATGGGCGAATGTTTCCAGTAACAGACGATTCTGCTACGGTCGTAGACTGCTTAACTCAAGCGGCTCGCCAGTCTGGGGTAGAAATCTACACAGGCGTCTCTACTGTTGCTGTTACACGCTCTGAGACGGGGTTTGAGCTGGAACTAAAATCAGGTGAAAGATTACACAGCGATCGCCTCCTCCTGACAACAGGCAGCAATCCCCAAGGCTATCAGCTTGCAAAGGCTTTAGGGCATAAAATCGAATCTCCAGTCCCTTCTCTCTTTACCTTCAACATTCCTGATTCCCACCTGCGAGAACTGGCAGGCGTATCGGTCGAGCCTGTCCAGACAAAGCTACTGATTCCAGACAGCAAACCCCTAGAGCAAAGCGGAGCGCTCTTAATCACCCACTGGGGATTGAGCGGTCCCGCCGTACTAAAACTTTCTGCCTGGGGAGCAAGAGCTTTGTACGAACATCAATATCAGGCAACTCTTCAGGTCAACTGGCTACCGCAACACAATCCTGATCAGTTGCGCCAAGAATTATTGAAAGCTAAGGCAGAGCAACCTCGACGGGCGATCGCCTCCAGCTGTCCTCTTCCTCTTCCCCGGCGGCTATGGCAGTATCTCACTGCAACTGTAGACATTGCGCCTGATGCTCGATGGACAGACCTGTCAAAAAAATCGCTCAACCAGCTTATTCAAGAACTAACTCAAAATCGCTACCCAATTCGGGGAAAGGGCGTCTTTAAAGAAGAATTTGTCACTTGTGGAGGAATTTGCCTCAAGGACGTAGACTTCAAGACGATGGAAAGCCGCTGTTGCCCAGGGCTTTACTTTGCTGGAGAAATACTAGATATTGACGGTATCACCGGAGGGTTCAATTTTCAAAGCGCTTGGACAACTGCCTGGATTGCAGGTCAGGCGATCGGAGATTAATAATCGGACATTAACAAATAGATCCCTGAAGCTTGGATTGATTGAAAAGCTGTTGTAAGGTATACAAAACCGTTTAATGTCTCTGAAGTTGACCTAATTCAGCAGCCATGTCTGAAAAAACAGCTCAAGTTTGCCCTGTCTGCGGAGTGAAAATAGTGCCAGCCGTTGGCGGAGACAGAGTGCTATTTTCTTCAGGTTCACCGGGTAGTAGAGCAACTTTATGGGCTAGAGTCTGTCAATATGCCCGTAAACCTGGCTGTATCAACAAAAATCAGGATACGATCGGGGAAATTAAGCCTGGAGACTACTACCAATCTGAACCTTGATCTGAGGCGAAACGCAGAACAAATGGGCGATCGCTTCTGATTCCCCTTCCTTAGAGTGAGTAGTGGCTTGCATTTTTCTATGAACAGCAGGCTTACTATAACTATATGCAAAAAGTACTCTTTACCGATAGAGAATCCGTTCAAGGTCGTGCCATATTTGTAGGCGAACGTTTAGAGCTAAAAGCTTTAGAGAACACCGACTCTCTCGCAACCGTCCCTCTAGTCGTAACTGCCGGGGATCACGGCTGTGCAGCTTTGTTCCGCTATGGAGCGGTTGTGTTATTTGGGCTTGACCCTCTCGAAGAAGCTTTCTTCCTCACGCAGCTTCAACCCTTTATCATTGAGCCCTTCTCCTCTCCCGAAACCGAAGAAGCTACCCTTCACCTAGAGCAGGTTGGAGCCGAACGGGTAGAAAATGGAATGATTTGGCTACAAGAGTTTGGGATCGAACGTCTGCAAATTGTCGCTGACATCTTGGCTAAAAGCGTTGTGTTAGCTCAGTATGAAGTCGGCACTGCTAGCGTCTTTGACCAGATTGAACCTTTTGCTGAAAGCCTACAACGTACAACCCGAAACGAACGCTGGGGCAAAGAACTACTCAGGCAACTGGGTAGAACTCTCTCTATTCAGCACAAAATTGTTGGTCGCGTCGAAATTATTGATAAGCCAGAACTGCTTTGGGATGCACCAGAGTTAGAGCGCCTCTATCTACGTTTAGAGAATGAATACGAGATTCGAGAACGCCATTTAGCCCTAGAGCGAAAGCTAGAGCTAATTTCTCGAACCGCAGAAACCGTACTAGATTTACTCCAACACAACACTGGACTTCGGGTGGAATGGTATGTCGTAGTCCTGATCGTCGTAGAAATTCTGCTGTCGCTCTATGATTTGTTCTTTCAGATTTAATAGCGTCGCAAATCAGCGCTCAAATTTCTTCACACCCCAAAGAATTAAAAAGGTCATTCCTGCCCCTAACAGCCCAAGCTGCCACAACCCACAGCCCATTACCACTCCTAAAGAAGCTGAAACCCAAATGGCAGCAGCAGAAGTCAACCCTTTAACCCTAATTTGATCTGAGTCAGAGCGAGTCGTTGAGAAAATTTCTCCGGCCCCCAAGAATCCTATTCCAGCAATCACCCCTTGCATTACTCGACTAAGAACGTCAGCACTTTGCTCAACGGCTCCTGTCTGAATGCTTGTCAGCACAAACATAGCAGAGCCAAAGCTCACTAGCATATGAGTCCTTAAACCAGCAGGTTTTTCGGCGGCTTCTCGTTCCCACCCAATTAGAGCACCCGCAAATATAGCTAGACCCAGCCTGAGCACAATCCCTGCTCCATCGGCTGGAAGTAATAGGCTAGTTTCTGAAAGTCCCACAATTTTGTATCAAATTTATCAATATTCAGTAGATAAATTGTAAGTGAAGCATTAAGCTTCGGTTAAGGGATCACTAACGAATATTGAATAGCCACTTAGGATAAGCATAAGAGTGGTGCAAGTCTAGAGTTGGTGCAAGCGGATTGGTAATCTGCTCAGCAACAGCCTGAAGCTGGTTGAATTGCTGGCTGGGATTGCCAAATGCCTCAAATGCCAGACTCCACCAAGTTGCGTCTTGTGCCTTCAATTCCGTTAATTCAACCCTACAGCCTTGCTCAGACTGCTGCTCAAAGGAAATTGCTTTGGGTGACTGAGTCGGAAAGGTTTGATATTGCTGTTGCGATCGCACCTTCTCGACGCTAATCCAGGTCGCCTCTGCTTCTACATTGGCTAAATCTAGGGGTTCAGAAGAATCTTGCAAGCTCCACTTCTGCCAAACCTCGACCTGACCAACCCAACGATCCCCAACCTGTAAAGTTCTAAGTTGCTTGAGTCGAAGTTTTAGCTCCAGGCTCCCATGCCGCAACTTTAAGTTGAGGTATTCACACTTGGGCAGTTGCAAGTATCGATCTGCACGAACCTCAATTGGCACTATAGCCTGATCCCAGGTGGCTTGAAACCAATTTCTGACCGTTGTGGGTAAGGAACCAGGGTAGAACCAACGCAACTCTGTTGTTATCATCTACCCACCATCATCTAAAACGAGGCGAACTCGCAGCTAGACTAAACCTATCGTAGGCAGGGAAAAGCTCAGTTAAGAAGGTTGGGCGATCGCCGGACGGTACTCAGATGGGGCAATCTGATATTTAACAAGGTTAGCTAGCTCTTGAAGTTGGCTAATCGCTTCAGCACCTTCTAGCTTCATGAGCTCCCGGTCATCCCGCATCTCAGTCCAAGTGATCCCATAGTCAGATACTAGGAATCGAATCAAATGATCGTTGCCTAAGCTAACCATGAAAGAAGCACTATTCATTTGCCCACCACAAGTGTAGCAGGAAGCCAAATAACCCCGTCGCTCAAGCACAATCGCAAGAGCTTGAAGATTCATGACCAAATCCTTGACAAATTGTCGATGCTGCTCCGCAAGTCTTAGAAACACGTTAAACCTCCTGTCACCTACACCACACTTAATTTTAAGGCTTTTTAAGATTTTTTTAAGATTTCGATCCTACGGACTCAGAGCTAATGATGAATTCCGTACAAGAATTAAAAGAACCGGGATAAACAGATATTGAAAGAATCAGCCTACTCTTACATCTGTGCTATCTTAGCCTACCTAACCCTTTGAACTCATAAAGTATCGGGTAGAACAACGAACCCAACATCTATACAAAGACTTAGGTCGTTTACCCTGATAGCCCTCTTATACACTAGCTTTCATTTCGTGCTCTGCCTACCCCCTTAACTAGGGCTTCAACTTTGAGCACCATTTGAGTCGGTTATCCCTCGTAACAGAAAAGTAAATCTATAATAACGAGCCGGTGTAATAGGTACGGTGTGAGGGACAACTATTCCTATAAGCTGAAACTTGCATAAACTGCAACAGTAATAACTACTTTTTCAGCGCTACTAATTCCAGAATAGAAACATGGCAATTTTGTTTCAGCTAAAGCGGGGTAGGTACTACTAGTTCTGATTGGCTAGTTCTGATTGGCTTAATTTTGAGGCGCTAGTTTCTGAAGCAAGATGGAGCCCCAGCCTTATTGGTAAAGACTGATGAATTAGGTTCCACAAACACTTCTCCAATATTTCTGGATGAAACAGTAGGCAAATCGCCAACCTCAAAAAGTCCAGGAGCACCCAAGCTATTGTTGTCTAAGCGGATGCCAGTTGCACTGGTATTGTTGTTGAGGACAACACATATGTCTGTGGTACTTGAGCTAGCAGTAACTTCCACTTCTGGATTGCCGCCAGTTGTGTTGTCTGACACAGTGTTCTCTTGAATATCAGTAATTAATGTTGCAGAGTCATTAGCGGTTAGGATAATTCCTTGGTCTCCGTTACCTGATATGACGTTGTTGCTGATCCCCAAAGAACTATTGGCAGCATCAGTAACGTATTCCTGAAAGCTGAGATTGTTGGCTACTCCACGAATTCCAGCGCCTCCGTTACCCTGAATCACGTTGGCATCAATTGCTAGTTCTTGAGCAGCAACTTCGTTACTTTCAATGGAAATACCGTCTCCACCATTGTTGATAATTTGATTTCTACGAATAAATACTTCTTGAGCTGCTGTAGAAAATCCATTAGGTGTACCCGACTGTGTGCGAATCCCATCTCCTCCACTGCCTCTGACGGTGCTATTTTCTAGGATGAGCTCTTGAGAGCCTATGTTAGTTGCCTGAATCAGCAGCCCCTCTGCACCGCTGTTCAAGATATTGCCATCTCTAAATGAAATTTGCTGATTCCCCGAATTGCTAGCTGTCGCAAGCAGTGCTTGTTCTCCGCTATTACGCAAATTCGTGTCCGTAATGTTAACGATTTGCTGTGGATCAAATCCTTGAGTTAAATTTCCCAGTGCTGAAATTTCAATAGCAACCCGATTATCTACAATTTGATGGCTTTGGATGGTGGCTTCCACATCACCATCAGTTGAGTTCCGAATCAGAATTCCTTGTCCTGAACCAGCGCCTCCCCGTGATCCGGTAATGCTGTTATTAAACAAGACAACACTTCCTGTCACCTCATTTAGGAAAATGCCTCGCTCTCCTGCGTTCGTTATTGCATTGTCCCGAATTTCAATATTCTCGGCTTGGTTGCTGATAACAGCATTGCCTCTGGCGTTCGCGATTCTAAAACCTGATAGTACGGTGCGATCGCTCATCGCAACTAAATCGGTCGCTCCAGCATCTTGAATTCGTGGAAAGTTACCATCTCCTGAAAATGGCAGACGCACTAAAATGCCATCCTCATAATTCACGACGGGAGAAAAAGGCAACCGGGCAGGAGCTTCTGGGAAACCCGGAAAGGGTAGGCCAGCCAATAACTGAACTGGACCTTGAGAAAGTACCCGAACCCGATCTGGAATCGTAAACGCCGGAATATCTGGATTGTTCCCTCCCTCGATGTATACAATATTGTTTCCATCCGAGAGAGTATCCTCTAATGCTTCCTCAACCGTGCCAAATGGATTCTCAAAAGTCCCATCTCCTTGAGCTTGCCGCCCTAATGTCACATGCACAAATCGATAGGGTTGTTCCTCTTCAGGATTCATCAATGGCTCGGTGAACTCATCAACGATTGTTTCTGATTCTTGTTGAGCATCAATGGGAATGGTAGGAAGGCGAACGATCGTTTCACCCAGCCGTGCTGGGACATCTTCCACTTCAGTGATTGGCCCCCTGGGGCGAACCCTGGGCCAGGTCAAGCCGGTAGAGAGAACAATATTGGTACCAAAAATATCATCATTCTGCAGTGCAAGACCCAGCGTGAGATTTTGAGTGGGTCTTGCTTCCAAGCGCAAACGCCATCCTAATGTGCTGTCTGTACCTATAGCGTCATAGAAATATACTCCCCCAAAGGCGCGCAGGTCACCGTTGCCCTCGTCCCACTCTGCCAATTTCACTCCTGCCTCAGCATCCAGCCCAAACAGTGCTGCTTCATACAGACGGTTAATTTGTTGTTCACGGCGGCTTGATAATACGAGAAGATTTTCCTCAAACCCGCTTGAAATATCAAATCCTGTGTCGAAGCGCCGTTCATCCGCCAACTGACGAGAGTTTCCCAGCGGAAGATAACCGTTGATATGAAAATCCCAAGTTTCACCTAAACTCTCTAACCCTAATCCCAGTTGATGAAAGGTGTTGTTATGAGTTTCACGACTAGCGAATGCTACATAGCCACCAAAGATGCGATCGCGGGATTGTGAGTAAAACCGATGCCCTAGCAATAAACTACCGCCGATATTGCCGTCATTATCCAGCAGAAGCTGAGGAACAAAAAAGGTGATATTTTGCCCCGGATCTTGTCTGAGCGGAATGAATCCCTCAAATTGAGTCACTCCGTCAAAACCTCCACCCGATGTCGAATGTTCAACCCCTAATCGAGATGGGATAATCAAATCCACAGCAGAGCCTGTTTCACTCAGAGGGGCACTTTCGGGTTCAGAGATATCTGTTTCTGGAGTCTGGGCGATCGCTGGAAATGAAACAGCAGCGGAGGCTAGAAGCCCTGTGAGAAACAGATAGTCTATGAATTTCATGACTGTGTATTTGCAGTAGATGGTAGTTCGCTTAGGAGGTAGGGAATGAGTAATAGCGAATATCACTCATTTCCTGAGTGTTCCCAGCGCAATTAGACCTATACCAGAACGAATGCAGTTCGACGAACATGGATAAATTTGTCACTTGCGCTATAAACTCGCCTTAAACCTAGACAGAAAGGGAAGGAGGACTTTAGTTCTTCCTTCCTTTTTATCTAATTTGTATGGTCTACACCTGTATGGTGCTACACATACTTGGAACTCGTTCTTGTATGAAATTCTCGCGATACAGGAACTTTCACATAAACGCCTTGCCAAGGCGTGTAGCGCTAGAAAACGGTTTAGAAGATGAAATGTCTTTGAGAGAGTGTACTTGCGTTGACATCCTCAAGCACTGCAACAGTCTTAAGGCTGCCGTTGATGTTGGCTTTCAGTAAAGTATCGTCACCTTTCTGAGTAAACCGAAGATCACGCATGGATTGAATGCCTTGGATTGGTCGGAAGTTAATCCGATCTTTGACAATTTCAAAATCGGTGATGACATCACCAAAATCACCGACGGAGGTATAGATAAACTGATCACGACCTTGTCCACCTGTCAGGGTATCTTTACCCACTCCACCTGTCAGCAGATCATCACCACGACCACCTCTCAAGGTATCGTTATCAAGTCCACCGTGGAGGCGATCGCGCCCATCTCCACCATCTAAGGTATCTTGACCCGCTTCTCCATAGATGCGATCGTTGCCGAGCCCACCGTTGAGGATATCATTCTCTGTTCCACCGAGCATCAAGTCCTGACCGCTACCACCATTGAGAATATCCTTTCCTGTACCTGCTCTCATATCATCATTGCCACTACCGCCATTGAGGATGTCATTGCCATCATCTCCACGCATGACATCCCTGCTACTACCACCATTAATAATGTCGTTACCACCAAGTCCTCGAAGAATGTCAATATCGCTAAAGCCGTTGAGAATGTCGTTTCCATTAGTCCCAATAACGATATCTGGACCAGATGAACCGTTGTTGGGAATAGGTCCTGGAGGTGGGGAAACTTGAATGCTGATGGTTGCAGTTTCGTTTACTCCTCCCGAGCTCACAGTGTAGGTAAAACGATCCGTGCCTACGAAACTTGCATTGGGAGTGTAGGTGACAGTGCCATCTGGGTTAATGCTAACAGTTCCATTTCTTCCTTGGGTGATGCTTTGGATTAGTGCATTACTGTTTTCGAAACTATCGTTTCCTGAAGCATTGATAACGACAGGCTTTCCTTTTTGAGTAACTCCACTATCGCCAACTGCGTCAGCAACGGGCTTGACCAGGATAGTGGCGATCGCCGTTGCTGTATCTCCATTCGCATCTGTTACCTGATATGTGAAGGTAGTAGTGCCATTGAAGTCAGAGTTCGGTGTGTACATGAAAGTGCCGTCAGAATTAAAACTGAGAATTCCGTTGCTAGGCATACTCGTTACGGTATAGGTAGCTGGTTCATCTCCCATATCTACATCGGCGACACTGCCACTCACTAAGACATCTTCACTGGTTGTGAATGCATCATTAGCGGGATCAGGAACTGCATCCACTGCAATATTAACGGTGGCAGTTTCAGTGATACTGCCGGAGGTAACGGTGTAGGTAAAGCTGTCGCTGCCGTTAAAATTCGGCTTGGGGGTATAGGCAACAGTACCATCAAGGTTGATGACCACGTTACCATTACTACCGTTGGTGACGCTTGTGACTGTGGCTCCTGACGCAAAACTGTCGTTAGTAAGGACAGGGATAATAACTGGAGTATCCTCGTCGGTGCTGCTGTTGTCGCTGATGATATCTGCAACAGGATTGACTATGACATTAACAGTTGCAGTTTCAGTGTCACCTGTCACGGTTGTGGCGGTGTAGGTAAAGCTGTCATTGCCGCTGAAGTCAGGTTTAGGCGTATAGGTGACAGTGCCATCAGAGTTAATTACAACTGTGCCGTTGCTGCCGTTGGTGGCTGCGGTTACCGTTGCCCCTGATGCAAAGGTATCATTGCCCAGTACGGGAATGGTGACTGGCGTATCTTCGTTAGTGCTGCTGCTGTCGTTGATGCTGTCTACAGCAGGATTGACTGTGACATTGACAGTTGCAGTTTCAGTGTTACCTGCTACGGTTGTGACGGTGTAAGTGAAGCTATCGTTGCCATTGAAGTCAAGTTTAGGAGTATAGGTGACAGTACCATCAGGATTGATGACCACACTGCCGTTGCTGCCGTTGGTGGCTGCGGTTACCGTTGCCCCTGATGCAAAGCTATCGTTGCCCAGTACGGGAATGATGACGGAAGTGCCTTCGTTAGTAGTGCTGCTGTCGTTGAGGACATCTACAGCAGGGTTGATTGTGACGTTAACAGTTGCAGTTTCAGTCACACCACTCGAAGAAACGGTATAGGTGAAGCTGTCGTTGCCGTTGAAGTCAGGTTTAGGCGTATAGGTGACAGTGCCATCAGAGTTAATTACAACTGTGCCGTTGCTGCCGTTGGTGACTGCGGTTACGGTTGCTCCTGATGCAAAGCTGTCGTTATCAAGAACAGGAATTGTGACCGAAGTGTCTTCGTTAGTAATGCTGCTGTCGTTGAGGATATCTACAGCAGGATTGATTGTGACGTTAACAGTTGCAGTTTCAGTCACGCCACCCGAGGAAACGGTGTAGGTGAAGCTATCGTTGCCGTTGAAGTCAGGTTTAGGCGTATAGGTGACAGTGCCATCAGAGTTAATTACAACCGTGCCGTTGCTGCCGTTGGTGACACTTGTGACGGTTGCTCCTGATGCAAAGCTATCGTTGCCTAGTACCGGAATGGTAACCGGAGTATCCTCGTCGGTGCTGCTGCTGTCATTGAGGATATCTGTGGCAGGATTGATTGTGACGTTAACAGTTGCAGTTTCTGTCACACCACCCGAGGAAACGGTATAGGTGAAGCTATCGTTGCCGTTGGAGTCAGGTTTAGGAGTATAGGTGACAGTGCCATCTGGGTTGATGACTACACTGCCGTTGCTGTCGTTGGTGACTGCAGTTACCGTTGTTCCTGATGCAAAGCTGTCATTGCCTAGTACCGGAATGGTAACCGGAGTATCCTCGTCGGTGCTGCTGCTGTCATTGAGGATATCTGTGGCAGGATTGATTGTGACGTTAACAGTTGCAGTTTCTGTCACACCATCCGAGGAAACGGTGTAGGTGAAGCTATCGTTGCCGTTGAAGTCAGGTTTAGGCGTATAGGTGACAGTGCCATTCGGATTGATGACTACACTGCCGTTGTTGCCTTTAGTGACTGCGGTTACTGTGGCTCCTGATGCAAAGCTGTCGTTATCAAGAACAGAAATTGTGACTGGAGTATCTTCGTTAGTAGCGCTGCTGTCGTTGAGGATGTCTGCAACAGGACTCACTGTGACGTTAACAGTTGCAGTCTCAGTGTTACCTGCTACGGTCGTGACGGTGTAGGTAAAGCTATCGTTGCCGTTGAAGTCAGGTTTAGGAGTGTAAGTGACAGTGCCATCGGGATTGATGACCACACTGCCGTTGCTGCCGTTAGTGACTGCGGTTACTGTGGCTCCTGATGCAAAATTGTCGTTATCAAGAACAGAAATTGTGACTGGAGTATCTTCGTTAATGCTGCTGCTGTCGTTGAGGATGTCTGCAACAGGATTGACTATGACATTAACAGTTGCAGTTTCAGTCCCACCACCCGAGGAAACGGTGTAGGTAAAGTTATCGTTGCCATTGAAGTCAGGTTTAGGAGTATAGGTGACAGTACCATCAGGGTTGATGACCACACTACCATTACTGCCGTTGGTGGCACGTGTGACTGTGGCTCCTGATGCAAAGCTGTCATTGCCCAGTACCGGAATCTTAACTGGAGTATCTTCGTTAGTAGTGCTGCTGTCATTGAGGATGTCTGTGACAGGATTAACCGTGATAGTGGCGATCGCTGTTCCGACATCCCCATTTGCATCCGTTACCTGATAAGTGAAGGTATCGGTACCATTGAAATCCGGATTCGGTGTGTAGGTAAAGCTGCCGTCTAGATTGAAGTTAAGAGCCCCGTGATTAGGTGCGCCTGTTATCACATAGGTGGCTGGTCCATCACCTGCATCAGGATCAGCGACGCTACCACTCAAAAGAGTATCTTCACTGGTGCTAAACGTATCGTTAACGGGGTCAGGAACTGCATCCACGGTAACATTGACAGTTGTAGTTTCGGTCATACCTCCGGAGATAACGGTGTACGTGAAGCCGTCAGCCCCAAAGAAATTGGACTTAGGCGTATAGGTGACAGTGCCATTAGAGTTAATTGCTACATTGCCATTGCTACCGTTGGTGGCACTTGTAACGGTTGCTCCTGATGCAAAGGTGTCATTGTCCAGCACGGAAATTGTGACTGGAGTATCCTCGTTGGTAGTGCTGTTGTCATTGGTAATGTCTACTACTGGATTAACCGTGATGGTGGCGATCGCCGTTCCGATATCTCCATTTGCATCCGTTACCCGATAAGTAAAGCTATCGGAACCGTTGTAATCGGGGCTAGGTGTGTACGTGAAGCTGCCGTTCGGGTTAAAGTTGAGGACACCGTGGCTAGGAGCGCTGCTTACTGCATAGGTAGCTGGGCCATCCCCGATATCTGCATCAGCAACGCTAGCGCTTAGTAGTGTATCTTCATTGGTACTGAACGTGTCGTCGACTGGATCAGGCAAAGCATTGATGGTAATTGTGCTAGTGACAGGTGTACTAGTTGCAGCGCCAGCACCATCGGAATTAGCATCTGTAACTTGCCAACTGACAGTACGAGTGTTTGTTGTTTGAGTCGGAGTTTCACTGGTGTTGAGATAGGTCACTGAACGCATAACCTGCTGGTAACGCGCCAATGTATCTGTACCAGAGAGCGTTAAGACACCTGTGTTGCTGTTGTAACTTGCTGTGATGTTAGTGCCACCAGTAACGGCAGCCAACACATCTCCTGTAGTGAAGCCATTGCTGATGGTGACGGTTGCTGACCTGATTTGGGTGTCATCTACGTCAGCCACGGTCACAGTATTGTCAACTACTTGGGCTGTTTGGTTTTCGGTGTAAGCTAGCGTTGCCCCAGCACTAATTACTGGAGCATCACTAAGGGGAGTGATGTTGACTATCACTGTTCCGGTGGCAGTCAATGCTCCACCACTGCCTTGGGCACCTGTGTTATCGTCATTGAGGGTATAGGCGATCGCTACCGAAGAGGGAAGATCTTCACTTATATTGCGGTAGGTAACTTGCTGAAGGGCGCTATTGACTAGGGCGGTGGTTGTATTGGCATTAAAAGTCAGAACAAGAGTGCCACCGCTGTTTACCGTAACTGTACCAATGGTGACTCTGTTTACCACGAAGCTAGACCCTTGAGTCAACGTGCCGAGCGTACCACTGTTACCAAATGCATCCTGACTGTTGATCCCGCCTTGACGATGCAAGGTTAGGCTAGCACCGTTCCAATTATCTAGTCCTCCAAGTTCTATATCATTAGCGATCGCATCTGCATCTAAAATCACCGCCGTGCCGTTTTCGGTGAACGAAACAGAACCACCGAGATTATTAAACGTGGGCGCATCATTAACCGGATTGATGCTGCTGGTTAATGGCACAGTGCTGGCGCTATAGCGGGTTGTACCTCCAATTGCGCCAACTCCGCTTAGGTTAACGATCGTTCCAGTTGTCACAGTTCCAGTGGAACTGTCAATTAAATGCACGTTCAGTGCAGGAACCGCACCATTATAGTTAGCAGCTGGAACGAATCGAAGTTTATCTGAAGCTGATACTATCAGTGCATTTGTTGCACTGGGATTACCTACAGCTTGCCAAGTTGTGCCGTTGAAGTATTGCCAGATACCTTTTGTTACTGCGTTACCGACGATCGCTATCCCTACCAGAGTATTGGCAGTAGAGCCGTTCGTAACTTGGTCGGTACTGTCACTAAATTTGCTAGCAAACAGGTTGGTGATAGTATCTCCGGCTGGAGATGCCGCATCTTCATTAACAGCCGCTAAGGTAGACGACCCAGTGGCGATCGGAGCATCATTCACTGCCGTGATACTGGTGGTCAAGCTGATTGCATTATTGCTGTTGCTATAGGAAGTTGTACCGCCACCAGATCCAACATTGACTATACTCCCTGATGCAACAGATCCTTGAGAATCATCAATTAAGCGAACAGATAGATTTCCAACTGCTCCGTTGTAGTTTGCCTTAGGAAGGAATCGCAAACAGGAGTTTGCCGCTACCACAAGAGCCTCAGTTGTAGATACTCCAGTTCCAACGTTGTTCCAAGTGGTGCCATCTGTTGACCATTGCCATCTACCTTGAGTGCCTGATGTAGCCAAATTATTAGTGATTGCAATTCCAGCAAAGTTGTTTGCGGAAGATCCCCCTGTGACCTGATCAACGTTGTCAACAAACTTGCTGCCAAATAGGGATGAGACTAAAGTACCAGCCAGTGCTGCATCTTCAGGGACAGTACCAAAGGGAACGGAACCGCCGATGGTTCGAGTGGGAGCATCGTTGATTGGATTGATAGTGATGTTGACCGTTTCGCTGTCAGTTTTCACTCCTCCTGCGCCAGTATTGCCCAGGTCATTCACCAGGATACTTAACGCATCAGAACCATTGACATTAGCAGTGCTTTGATAGGTCAGTGTAGATAGAGCCGTGTTGAGTGCGGCTTTGGTTCCGGTCACGGTCACGCTCGCACTGCCGTTGGTGCCATTAGTGAAGGTTAGTCCCGTAATTGTGCCGAATGCCAGAGTTCCCTTACCGACTGTCAGAGTCACACTTAGGGTTTTGCCAAAATCATCCGGGTCAGCTAAGGAAATGAGATTTGTCCCTGTAAAGCTAAATGATTGATCTTCGGTAGCGGTTATGGTGGTTGGGTTGGTGATAACAGGTGGGTCATTAAAATCGCTAACCTGAATCGTGATGCTCTTGGTGTCGGTTAATGCACCGGGTCCACCGTTCGCCGTGTCATTGACGACAACTGCCAAAGTGACCGTTGCCTCTGAGTTATAGTTGGTAGGAGCATAGCCCAATCCATTTAACGTTGCATTGACTTGAGCTTTTGTTCCTGTGATAGTGACACTGGCTGTGCCATCTCCACTCACGGTTGCCCCGGAACCAGTAGCAGCTGTGAGGATGCCATAGGCTGAACTGGTTGTGCTGTCGATCGCATTTAGAGTAACTGTGAAGTTATCTAAACCGTAAGGTGGCAGATCAGCAATGTCATCAATGGTGATAGCGTTGCCGTTGGCAGTACTAAAGATTTTTGGGCTGGTATCAGAAATTGTCTGGACTGCGGTAGGTGCTGCCAGAGTAGGCTGATCATTGACTGGGGCAAGAGTTATGTTGACCGTTTGAGTCGTTGATTTTGGATCGGTTGCGCCACCATTTAGTCCCGTGTTGCCCTGGTCGTTGGCAACGATTGTTAGCGTATCGCTACCGTTAACATTGCTATTTCCCTTATACGATAAACCTATCAGTGCCGAGTTGATTGCGCTTAAGCTTCCAGTTAAGGTAATCGTGCTACTGTTGTTTGCGCCAGATGTAATCAAACTGGAATTTGTAAGGGTAAGAGTACCCTTCGTCACGTTCAACGTGACCGTGTTGACTGTGGAAGTAAAGGCATCTACATCGGCGATCGCAATAACATTTCCACCCGTAAAGCCAAACGCTACATCTTCAGTTGCTATAACGCTTGCAGGAGAGGCAATAGTTGGAGCATCGTTATCATTACTGGTAAAGAGAGCAATGGTCTTTGTGACGGTCGTGCTATATCCAGATGGAGATGGAGATGGATTAGGCCCGCCATTATTTAAGTCATCAACAGTCACCACCAGTGATAATACTCGGTCTTCATCCGTTGGCACCTGTACTTGTAAGCCGTCTAGAGCTGCCTGAATACTTGCCTTTGTTCCTTCAAATGTTACAGTGCCATCTAAAGTACCATTGCTGCCCGTAACCGTTAAGCCAGAGATGGAACCCAAGGTCAAAGTGCTGGCAGTGTAAGTTGTTCCACCCGCTTGCAAGTCAACAGTGACCTTTAGAACATCGGTTTCGCCAGGACTGAGCGTATCCAAATCTACGTCGATGGCGGTAATACGATTGCCATTAGCATTGCTAAACGTCAGTGGGGTATCGGTATTGAAAATCTGAGCAGTGGGGACAGCCAGTTGAGGTGCATCGTTGGTTGGCGTAATAGCGATCGTGTAGTTGCCAGGAACTGCTGCACCACCACCATCACTCACCGTAAATTTAAATGCATCAGTGTAGTTTTCTGACCCATTGTGAGTATAGGTGATACGTTTATTGTCTAAATCAGCTTGGGTAAAGACACTCCCTACTGATAGCGCTTGTCCGTTGCGGAACAAAGTACCATTATCAGTCGCGTCAGTGATGCGATACTGCCGCTGAACTGTGGTATTGTCAGGGTCAGTGTAAAGCAGGTGAGGCTCATTATCTGCCACCCTATTTGAGCCTTTAATTATACCGCTTCCCGCTTCTGCAACTGTTAATGAAGTGGAGGAGGCGAAGGCAGGATTATCATTAAGGGAGGCAATGGTGAGATTGACTGTTTGAATTGTGCTGAGTTTGTTGGGTGTGCCTGTGTTGTCGTCTGCTTGGACAGCGAAACTATCTGTAAAATTCTCAGTTCCATTATGGATGTAGAGCAGCTTTCCACCGTCTAGCTGCGCTTTGGTGATGATTGTGCCGGATGTGACTGTCACGAAACCGCTGCCCTGATCAACTTGCAGCGACCCATACGTCGGCAGCGTGACAACTCGAAACGTGAGCGAGTTTGGTGTAGCAAAGTCTATTCCTGATTTTTCACCTGTACCATCAACATCACTGAGTGAAAGATAGGAATTATTGATGACTAGCGTGCCTGCTTCAACTAGAAAAGGCGAACCACTGGTCGCAACCGTAGGCGCATCGTTTACTGGGGTGATATCGATCGTGAAGGTTTGCTCAAAGGTGACATTAGTACCATCGCTAACGGTGAAGCGGAAGTTATCATCAAAGTCTTCGTTGCCTGCATGATTAAAGGTAACTCGATTCTTGTTGATATCATCTTGGGTGAATGAGCCATATAAACCAAGTGACGTGCCATTGAGTTGAATTAAACCGCTGCTGGGTAGACCGGTGATACGGTAAACAATTGCACTGGGGATGTTATCTGTATCTGTTGCGCGTAAAAGGACACTTGTGATAAGTGTCGAGGTACCTTCACTTAAACTGGCAAGACCCTTATTTAGCTCAATCACTGGAGGGGTATTACCCACAACAATTGGGTTTTGAGTCCCACCAGTGCTGCCGCTTCCAGTAGCTGGAACATCAATATTAATGTTGAAGGTGAGGGTTTGTAGAGTAGAACCATCTGATCTCCAAATGCCGCCTTCTCGTGTCGAGGGGTATTCACGAATTTCGCCATCGCGAACCTGGAAGCTAAAGCTATCGGCAAAACCCTCATTACCTGAAGACGATTTGTGGAATGCGTAGCGAACTCGACTGTTGTTCAAATCATCCTGCGTAAAACTGGCACCAACACCAATTCTTACCCAACTGGTGCCGTTAAACCGTTCTAGTCCCCCGATCGCCGCGTCAGGTGCGGCAGTGAGAGTGTAGGTGAGTTGGGTAGTTGGTGAGTCCGGATCGGTGACACTTAGATCAGCAGGAGTAATAACTTTAATCAAACCTTCTGAAAGTGTGTTCAGACGTAGTCCCGTGTTTCTAACAAGAACGGGGTCATCGTTGTTGGGCTGAATATTGAGGCTAACGGTGGATGTGGTAGAACCTGAAGTGCCAGTGCCACCGCCGTCGTCTATCACTCGGATAGTAAAGCCATCGGGAGGAGGGTTACCAAAGTTATCGTCGTTGCTATCGTGGCTGTAAGTGAGATTTGCTAGATCCGCAGAACTTAGCGTTTGCCCAGCAATGACGGGATTACTCCCCAGTTTCAAAACGCCATCAACAGGCAGAGTGAGAATTTCAACTGTATAGTTGCTAGCCGTCTGGTCTGAGTCGCTAATGGAAATTGCGATCGGGTGATTAGTTTCTCCTTCAAATAGGGTATTTGTACCGCTGACTGTGGGCAGTTGGTTAACTGGAGTAATCGTGACAGGAATGGTCGTTACACCAATAGTTCCGCCTGCACCATCGTCAACCGTTATTGTAAAAGCGTCACTCGTTCCACCTGGTACTGTTGTCTGGATACTACTATGCACGTATCGTAACTGAGCGACCTGATCATAGGAAAAGGTAGAACCAACTACGAGAAAGTTACCGTTGAATGTTAAATAGCCTTTGCTAGGCAAGCTATCGAGTTTGACAATAATTTGTACATTTTCATTGTCAACGTCGGCAATACCAAAGTTGCTAGCGTTGAAGGAATTATTACCTCCCTCTGCAACACTGATGCCGGATGGAGCAATGGTTGGGGTGTCGTTAACTGGAGTGACAGCGATTGCCACATTACGTAGAACTGATTGAGTTCCGTCGTTGACTGTAATGGCTAATGTATCATTACCGCTGTAGTTTAGCCCCGACCTGTATAACATCCCAGCTAATGCTGCATTAACAGCAGACAGCGTACCTGAGAAGCTAATGCTGCCTGTGCCGTCACCTGTAATTCCCCTTAGTCCACTGGTTGAAGCGAGGTTCAAGAGTCCTTGGGCAACAGAGAGGGTGACGGTCTGGATATCTGCTGCATCCGCATCACTAACCGAAATTCCTGTAATAGATAGAGTTTTATCTTCATCAACAGCGCGAGTGATTGTGATACTGTCACTAATCACAGGTGCTGCTAATACTCCTTTATAAGTAGCCAAGGTGGAGGGGGCGATCGGGAGGGTTGCTTGAACTTGTCCTAGTTTGTGGTCAAGCTGCCAATTGCCACCCAGCGAAGCATGACCAACGGGAGACGTAGAAGCTGCAATCTGCGCGCCAGTGAACTGGTGCAACTTCTCAATGAACTCAGCTCCAGCATCTCCAACCGCAACGTTACAACCATATAGCAGGAGTGAGGGAGGGGAAGGGAGAAGAGGGAAGGAGGTAAACCAGGTCTTTAGATCCCAAGCATAGCGATCGAGAGTATCCAGGGTGAGTTGTGTCTGCCCAAGATAAAGGCAACCTGGAGAACCGTGGGAGACGATGTGGACGTTGCTGTACCCAGGATTCTTTGCAAACAAATCAGTGATTTGTCGAACCCCATCTTCTTCAGAATTTAGGACAAAGACCTGTGTTGATGGTTCAATACCAAAGAGAAGATTTTGGTAGTTTTTAACCGTAGCATCAATGAAGAGGATGGATGAATTGAGCATTGTAGCTTCCTGAAGGTTAGTCTGGATGGCTGATTGGGTTGACTGGAATCCGGTCTCTTTTCGGCAGCGGACACATTACTCTGTGAAGCAAGTAGAGTACTCTGCTTGCTCCGTAAGATTTATTGAAATAAATGTTAAAAAAGATGTTGAAGCTTGTTTCTAAGGTAATTGCTGTTGAGATATTTGAAGTAGTTTGAATAGATTTAGATGCTCAAATATCTTTTTAAGCAAGCAATGAAGTTGGAAAATCTTTTGACGCCATAGGCTTAAGCCTTTTACTTAATTTTTGGTTATTTACGATTATTGTTCCCTAGCAAGCCAGTTTGTCATCAAGTGAAATGACTGATGAAAGGAGGCATTTAGCATAGTTGCTTATGTGAATTTGCTGATTCAAGAGAGAAAAAGTTACGCTAAGCTCGTTATTTTTCGCAGTGACTTCTCGGCAAAGAAGAACTTGACTATAAAAGTTAATTGAATGAGAAATTCAATAAGAGTTGAAAACATTTTGAAACCGTTTTGTTTCCTGGGTAAGGGTTAGTATTAATCACACTAACCTTCAACAGTAGCGCTGGTAGATCAAGAACTAGTTGCTTGACTGGTTTACTTCTAAAAATTCATCTAATTACAATAGGAAACTCGCAATATCAGCCACATGGCTGAGTTGAAGTCTGAAGAATTGCATCTCAAAAAATCAGAATCTCAAGACCAAGCTGAAAGAACTAGGTTGAAATGCGGTAGGCAATTAGCTTTATGAAGCTAATGGTTTGAGTTCTACTTCTCTAAGTATTTTTCGAGGAATTTTTTGATATAATTCTAGTTCTTTGTCTCAACAAGTTCTTGAAATTTTATTTCACTTGATATGTCATGGAGGAAATACTTTGTGCCTACGTTCTACACAAGATTAAGAATTACCACCTCATCTATTCCGGCTTTTTCTAACTGACGTTAGTATGTTCTAATTCGGTTGACTCAAATCCCTTTGGGCTTTTGGTTGTACTAGTGTCTGACAGCAGTATTTTGTCTGCTTTTTTTGAACGACTGCGCTGGCAGTTGTGTTTACACTACTCATTTTGAGGCTGTTCAAGCTTTGGATTAATCCCTATTTCCTGCTAACTAGCGATCGCCAGTTATCTTTGCTCAGTTATCCTTGGAAAGTTAAGTAACCCCTCTTTCCTACTTTATTAAAACATCCTGAGATTATGCTGACCGATCTTCTCCTAAGGCTATGCGTTTAATGCGATCGGCTATACCTCCCAGTACGTGCTACATCCCCTCTTCACGCTGGGAAAGAAGGAGATACATGGAACCTGCTAACGGTTAGTTAGGGAAACACCGAGAACGACACATAAACCGCCGAGGATGAGTGTTGGTGTAAGGGGTTCGTTGAGCAAAAGTGCTGCCAGGATGACTGAGATGACAGGCACCAAATTGATAAAGACGGCTGCTTTGGCGGCACCAATGAGTTTTACACCCTCGTAATACCAGCAAAAGGCAGCAACGGTTCCTAACAATGCCAGGTATAGAATTCCGAGCCAGACAGAAACAGAAAAGGTTTGCCAGCTTTGGAGTAACCCTTCCCGTAAAGCAGGTATGAAAAAGATGGGAGTTCCAATCAGGCAAGCGTAGGTGGTAGCAGCAAATGGGGAGAGTGTTTTCATTACCTGTTTGCCCATCAGGGTGTAGATCGTCCAGGTGATAACGCAGCCTAGCAAAAACCAGTCTCCAGAACCAATTCTTTGCGCTAAAATCGCCAGTGGATTTCCTTGAGAAATCGCGATCGCGGCACCTGTGAGTGCTAGAAAGATGCCGATCAGCTTAAACGGAGTGAGTTTATCTTTTAGAAGTAGGGCTGCACTGAGAGCAATGACAGTGGGATTGGTTGTGACGATGAGAGCAGCTCGGCTTGCATCGGTGGTCTGTAGTCCTAGGAAAAAGAAGGCATTGTAGGCAAAGATGCCACTGAGCCCAAGAATGACCAGGGGCAATACTTGCTGCGATCGCAGGGGCGGCAGTCGCCCTTCTTGTTTGATTGTTAATAGCAGGAGACAGAGAGTGGCGATCGCATATCGCCAAAACGCAGCAGTAAAGGGGGCAACTGACTGCATTAAAACACGCCCCACAATAAAGGTTGCGCCCCAAATCACGGTCATTGCTGCTAGCTTGATAAAAATCAGCGTGGGGGGTGTAGAGTTGTCGGTTGATTTGCCCATGAAGCACCTCCTGTTCTCGATTCCCTTACTATCGAGCAATCTTTAGCAGGTGGTCTTGTACGATCTTGGGGACGGGTAACTTCTAATGGTTGAGTAGTTGTCCGGGTGTGCAGCCAAGAATTTGTTTGAAGCGGCGCGTTAGATGACTTTGATCGAAAAATCCGGTTAGGTAGGCAGCTTGGGCGATCGCCTCTCCTGCTAAAATCAACCTTTTTGCCTGATGGACCCGTACTTGATTGAGGTAAGTATGAGGTGGTAACCCAACCGTGGTACAAAACACCTGTGCTAGATGAAAAGGGTTTAGGTCAACCAGTTGAGCAAGCTGCTGAAGCGATATGTTACTTGCGTAATGGGCTTCGATGTATTCTCGAACCTGCTTTACAGCCCAATGTTCTTGTTCTAAATGTTTCACATGAGGAGCATTTTGGGCTTGACGAGTCAATACCTGAGCTAACACAGAGAGCAAAACGGTTTCCCGCTCAAGCCTTGAGCTTGTCTCGCTCAACAGTTGATGCAAAGTTCGCATCGTTTGAGCAAGCTGCGGGTCATACACGATTGGTTCTGGAAACCAACAGTTGCTCCAGGAGCGATCTGCTATTTCTGTCGCAACATGCTGTAGAACAGTTGGCGCAACGTAGAGGGCTCGATACTTCCAACCTGCTTCGCTCAAAACTTGTCCGGTATGGGGTTCACCTGGATTGAGCAGTCCGAGATAGCCAGCCGGAGAGGCATGAACACTTCCCTGATACCAAAAAGCCCCGACTCCACCCTCAATGATGCTGATGGCAAAGCCGTCATGAGTATGACGGCTAAATGAGTGAGTGAAATAGTGGGCGTGAAGGATATCAATCCCTGCAAGGTCGGGATCTTGCCAGAGTTTGGCGCGATCGCGCCGCTTTTTTTGAGGGGTAGGGGAGTGTGGCATACCCCTGATGATATCTAACTTGAACGAGCAATTAGGGCAAACAATCAATGTAATTTTCCATGTCCCAGTTGCTGGTGGTAGCGAGGAAGCGTTCCCATTCATCGCACTTGTACCAGGTGTAAACGTCGTACATTTCTCCAGGAAGGGCAGATTTGATCACCTCATTGGCAGCTAAGCGATCGAGCGCTTCACCCAGTGACATGGGTAGTTTTTTCACTTGTTTTCCAGCTTCCATTGCTTCGTAGAGATTGCGATGTTCTGGTTCACCGGGGTCGAGGTTGCGTTTGATGCCATCGTCAAAGGCTTTGAGAATTGCTGCTGCCATCAGGTAAGGATTCACCATTGAATCAACGGCTCGATATTCAAACCGACCGGGAGCGGAAACGCGCAAACCGCAGGTGCGATTCTGAAAACCCCAATCGGCGTAGACGGGTGCCCACAGTCCGGTATCCCAAAGGCGACGGTAGGAATTGACAGTTGAACAACCGATCGCCGTTAACGCTCCCAAATGCTCTATCACTCCACCGATCGCATTCAGCCCAATTAGTCCTGGTTTAGTTTTAGAGCGTTCAGAGTCAGGTAAGAAAGTATTCTCACCGTCTTTGAGATAGCTGAACGTGCTTGCCATTCCCGGTAGCGATTCATAGCCAAAATCTTTTACCTGTGCTTCACCGCCATACCAGAGCGACAGGTTATGGTGACAGCCGTTTGCCGACACTCCCATGAAGGGTTTGGACATGAAGCAGGCAATCAGGTTAAATTCGCGTCCAACCTGGGCACAGATTTGGCGATAGGTGGCGAGGCGATCGCACGTTTTTAACGCATCATCGAAAGTGAAATTTAGCTCTAGCTGTCCCGGTGCGTCTTCGTGGTCGCCCTGGATCATGTCCAGTCCCATTGCCTGACTGTATTCAATCACGCGCAAAAACACGGAGCGCAATTCTTCAAACTGGTCGATGTGATAGCAGTTGGGTTTGGTTGCACCGCCATCAGGTAAACCATCTGCGCCTTTTTTCAGCCACATCATTTCGGGCTCGCAGCCGTGCCGTAGGTGCAGTCCGTTGTGGTCTTGCTGAAACTGTTCGTGAATTCGACGGAGATTGCCGCGACAGTCAGACGTGAGATAAGCTCCCGCGTCCACTGGCTCTTCCCGGTTACGGAAGCAGGTGCAGAAGACTCTAGCAACGCGATGATCCCAGGGCAATTGGCAGAAAGTATCGGGATCAGGAATGGCGACTAGTTCTGAAGCTTCTGGTCCGTAACCGATGTAGTTGCGATGGCGATCGAGGTATAGGTTGGCGGTCGCACCGTAAACAAGCTGAATGCCGCGATCGGCGATCGCCTCCCAGTGGTCAGCGGGCACGCCCTTACCCACAATTCGCCCCGTAACTGAAATGAACTGGTAGTAGATGTATTTGATCCCCAGTTCGTCAATCTTGGCACGTACCTGCTTCACCAGTTCAGCCCGCCCTTCTTGGGCAACGTAAGCTTCTAGCTGGGTCAGAGTATCGGTTTTGGTTAAGGTTCCAGTCACGGTTTATGCCTCCAGAGACGCTAGAGAGTCTGTTGGTAGTAAACCGAGCTTGTTATAACAGCTCTGTATTCAGAGATACGTTGTGATGACTTTTATGCAGGTGTAACAAGACGAGTGTAGAGTGGAATAAAAAGTGAAAGCCAGAACTTACAAGGGTTTTGCTGTACCGCTCCACTCTACGTTTAATTCGTTCGCCTTCTTGTAGTTGTCGCTATAAAAAGTTGAAGTATGAATTTTAGTAAGGGTGCCGCGTAAAGCGCGGCACCCTTACTAAAATTCATGCCTAGATGGAGCAACGCCAATTTCTTTTGAATCTTTTAAAGATGATGCGCGTGCTTCGTCAAACCTGAAGCTCAAACAGCAATTCGCGGGAGGCAGGATTTTCTTTCCACTTTTCGGGAGGACTCCATAGCGTTACTCTGTAAAATTGAACAGTCACGATTTCATTTGATTGGTCACTGTTACGAGTTGCCACCTGCCAAAGTGCTTTTAAGCGGTCTTCTTGCCCCATATCTTTACGTACTACTAGTGATTCTTCGCTGTCTGTCAGAATGTGCCTGACCATACCCCGGTAGCTGTTGAACGGAATTTCTTGTTTCAAAGTTTGGTTGAGGTTGATTATCTCGCCTGATGCTCCTAAAGGAACAATTTCAAGCGTTTGTCGCTGAGCTCCGAGGATAACTTCAAATGTGGGATAGCAGGCGAAGGGCCAGGCTGATTTGATTCCAGCGATGCCAAAGGGGACATTGACGAAAATTAGAAATGTGCTGAGCATAACCAGTGTGCGCGATCGCCATGCCTGATTAGCTCTAAAGTCGTCAAGATTAGAGGTAGTCTGGCACAGATCACAGGTTCTGGAGCCAGCCAGGGTGCAATAAATGCGATCACAAACTGCAAGAACGGGAGGAATATACAGCAGTGGCAAAATTGGCCAGAAAATTGGCACTCGGAACGACAGCATCCGATAAGCTGCAAACCCTTTCCAGGTGATTTGATTAACGACAGTATGTATATCTGCAAGAATACCGCCAGAGTCAAGCCAGGTCAGATTGTGAGCTGCTAGCGCTGGCTTATCCAAAACATTGACGTAAGTAATGCGATCGAACAAGTCAAATACTCTTATGGTGGCGATCGCGCGACGAAAGAGCCTGTCGTTGCCGTTGTACACCACGTACATATCCCTTGGATAAAGACGTAGACCAACCCACTTCAGAAGCCCATACCAATTTACAAAGCTGACATAGCACACTTGCAGCGTCCAGAAGCTAATCCGCATAATAAACTCGACAGCCGAGTGAAACGAAAAGCCGATGAGCGCAATCCAGGGACGAAAGCGGGGTAGAAAGACCAGGAAAATGAATGCAGCTTCAAATAGGATGGCACTGAGAGCCATTGGCATAAACAAAGCAGGATAGTTATCAACTCTGAAACCTGGTACCCAATGGTTTTCTAGCCATTTGCGATAAAGATGATATCTAAAGTTATCGGTAAATACCCAGTCCAACCCAGAGATCCAGAACTTTCGCACACCCGGAAAGAAGTAAACGCTGCCAATAACCAACCAGACAAACCGCAGCGGTAGAGCGTAGGCTTGAGAAGCAGCAGGTGGAGCTACAACTCCCTGGTCAGCCCGCTTCCAGGCAGCAAAGACTGCATCGCAAGAGAAATAATCACCGCAGCGACTAGCTGCCAAAATTGCCGCAATCCATATGAGATGGTGATAATGGCCCACATTGCCGTAAAGCTGAGGAATTCCTAGGGCATAAACTCCAACGATTACGGTTACCCATGCAGAAATGCTAGTAAATAGACCAATTAAGGCTGCAAAACTAGCAAGGAAAAGTAGGTAACACGCAAATCTTGCTAATGGTTCATTAATAGGAATAATGGGAGTTAGCCACTCTAGACCAAAGGGTGCAACTCTCAACTCAGTGGGTAAACGGCTTAGTCTAAGGGTTGTGCCCAAATCAATCCATTGGCACAGTGCTGCAAAGAAAAAGATGCGAAATACTGCTAGGTTGAAAGGATGGGTTACAGCATTAAAGAAGTTGCTGAAAATTTGTTGACTCCACTCACGGTTATGAGTGGCAAGCAGCAGGAGGTAAATAAACAGAAACACAAAACCAGTGCGTGAGAAAGCCAGTCTAAATTGGTGCCCAAAGTTATTGGCAATCGTAGTGGAGCCAAATTCTACTGGCAAAAAGAAGTAAGATACAAGTCCCGCTGCAAGACATAGCGCAGTTAATAATGCCGTAATCCATAAAACTCTTTCATTGAGAATTTTTGGAAGGTTTTGCTGTATTTGCATTGTCTTTGATCCCTCGTAGGTAGGGTCTGACAGAGTTAAAAGAAATTGAAAACGAATCCTGCTGTTGCTTTTACTCGATGAAAGCTTATACCGACTTGACTTGGAGCTTGCACAGAGCCTTCCCTTTGCAAATAGGGCTCAAGGCTCTGTGCTGTTTAGTTTCAGGAAGAATTAGTGTTACATTCCCTAATTGAGCAAAGGCATAGATCAAATAGGGTCATTTGAGCAGTTGTGCTCGTTCTTAGCAGCTCCGATTTGGAGCCTAGGAAGGATAGTTCGGTTGGGAAGTGTAAAAAGATGATTGAATGAAATGTATGGCAGTCTCAAACTTTTTATGAGATGAACAAATTGGGAGAGGTACACTCTGCCGAAGCATAGATCTCCCAAGGAATTTAGGATTTTTCAAAGTAAAATGCTAGCGGTAGCATAGCCTATCTAAAGTGTCGATTTGTATAATTAACATATTGATTTATGCCTGTTTTCATAAAGATTAGAACAAGGAAAAGGCTGAGGGTTAACCCTCAGCCTTTTCCTTGTTCTGACTTAAACACTCAGTGCTATAACTGCTTGCTTAGTGTAAGAAATGGCGTACTCCGGTGAAGATCATAACCAGTCCCAGTTCGTTTGCCGCCTGAATAGAATCCTGGTCGCGCAAGCTGCCTCCAGGTTGGGCGATCGCCTCTATCCCCGCTGAGGCTGCTAGCCGCACGGAGTCATCAAACGGGAAAAAGCCATCGCTGGCTAGAGTGGCTCCTTGGGTGCGATCGCCTGCTTGCTCCAGAGCGATTTTGACGGAACCGACGCGATTCATTTGCCCGGCTCCGACGCCGCGTGTGGTGCGATCGCTCGTGACGACGATAGCGTTGGACTTGACGTGTTTTGCCACTTTCCAGGCAAACATGAGTTCTTCTAGCTGCTCTGTGGTGGGTTGGCGTTCTGTGACGACGCGCCAGGTTGTTGGGTCGGTGAGGTAATCGTCGCTTGATTGAACGAGGAAACCACCTGCGATCGCCTTTACCGTTTCAGATGCGCCTCGATTTAGGTCAGGTAAAATCAGCACTCGCAGCTTTGACTTTTTCGTCAAAATTTCTTCAGCTTCGGGGTCGCAGCCTGGAGCGACAATGCATTCTAGAAAAGTTTGGGTCAGGGCGGTGGCGGTAGCTGCATCAATGGAGCGACTGAGCGCAACAATGCCACCAAATGCTGAGGTTGGATCGGCATTCAATGCTTTCTCGTAGGCTTCTGATAGACTATTCCCGACTGCTACACCGCAAGGGTTGGTGTGCTTTAGAATTGCTGCTGCTGCCGTCTCAGAAAATTCCGAAATAATCCGTCGAGCTGCTTCTAGATCAACCAGGTTGTTGTAACTCAGTTCCTTGCCCTGGAGCTTTTGAGCCGCTGCCCAACCAGAAGGAACTGTTCCGGTTTGATACCAGGCTGCGGGTTGATGTGGGTTTTCGCCATAGCGCAAAGTTTGCACCTGCTGTCCTGACAGGGTGAAACGTTGGGGCAATGTTTTTTGCTCCCCATCTGATTTGCTTTCGGTTGTCTGGCTGCTGAGGAATTGGGCGATCGCCTGGTCATAATTCGCCGTGTGCCAAAAAGCTTGTTGAGCGCAGGCTTGCCGAAATTCTAAAGAAGTTTCCCCGCCCTGTTGGCGCAATTCTTGCAGGTAACTGTCATATTGCGACGGATTGCACAAGACTGCCAGATGAGCAAAATTTTTGGCAGAGGCTCGCAGCATAGCTGGCCCACCGATGTCGATTTCTTCGATCGCCTCCGGCAGCGTTACTTCTGGTTTGGCGATCGTCTGCTCAAACGGGTAGAGGTTCACCACGACTAAATCAATCGGGCGAATTTGGTTTGCTTCCAGGTCTGCGAGATCTTGGGGCAGATCTCGCCTTGCTAAGATGCCGCCATGAATGCGAGGATGCAGCGTTTTTACCCGTCCGCCCAAAATTTCAGGCGATCCGGTGTAGTCAGAAACTTTGGTAACTGGAATGCCAGCCTGTTTCAACACCTGAGCCGTTCCGCCGCTGCTGAGCAGATCAAACTCAAATTCTTCTACTAGAACGCGGGCTAGTTCAACTAACCCGGTCTTATCCGATGTACTCAGCAATGCCAGACGCGCCATGATAGCCCTACCTCTAGGTAGTCAGTTTTTTGTGCATTTCCCAGGATAGGTGGAATTGCCGCTTCTGTGAAATATGATTACAAGAGCAAAATTACTTAACGCAGGATGTTTTTACAAGCGATCGCCCTTCCCTCTGCCATTAACCCGCCTCAAGGCTTGTTTGTTGCGCTGCACGGTTGGGGTGCAAGTGCTCAAGACGTGGCATCGCTGGCTCCAATGCTGCATTTGCCTGGCTACCAGATGCTTTTCCCCGATGCACCATTTCCCCATCCCTATGCGCCTCAGGGCAAGATGTGGTACAGCTTTCCGCAAAGCTACACGTTTCAGAGCAACGTCTTTGGCAATCAGCCTGACTTAGCCAAAAGTAGACAGCAGCTCACAGAATGGCTGAAATCCTTGCCTGAAATTACTGGAATTCCTCTTTCCCATACCATCTTGGCGGGGTTTTCTCAGGGAGGTGCGATGACGTTGGACGTGGGTACACAGTTACCATTAGCAGCCCTGATGATTTTGAGTGGCTATCTCCATGCTCCCCTTGCAACACAAACTTCACAATTCCCGCCTATCCTCATGGTGCATGGCAGGCAAGATCAGGTGGTGCCGCTGCGGTCCGCACAGCAAGCGCGAGATAGCCTACTAGGACTAGGGGCAACTGTGCAGTATCACGAACTAGATATGGGGCACGAAATTCGACCAGTAGTCCTAGAGCTTATGCAAAACTTCATCCGCGAGAAGGTTATAAAGCTGGGCGAGAAAGCGTAGAACGACATAGGATATTAGAGAGAATTGCATCTGTGATCCTACCGGGGTTACTGGGCACGGATGTTTCTAAGGGGGACCGCCATGAAGACACTGCACTTTTCTGCACCTAACCTTGCAAAGTTCACTGAAACAGAAGTGGCTGAACTAGCCAAACGGCTAGAGCAAGACGAATACACAGACGCTTTTGAAGGGCTGAACGACTGGCACTTACTGCGGGCGATCGCTTTCCACCGTCCGGAGATGGTAGAACCCTACCTTTATCTGCTTGATTTGGAAGCCTACGACGAAGCCTGAGTATCACTTGCTGTTTCGCTGATGTAATCTCCCGATTTGCCGCCAGTCTTACTGAGCAGGTGGATTGCCTCAATTTGAATTGATTTTTCCAACGCTTTGGCCATGTCATAGAGCGTCAGTGCGGCAACTGAAACGGCTGTTAAAGCCTCCATTTCTACGCCCGTTTCTGATTTTGTTTTCACTTCTGCTTGAATCTGGTATCCAGGCAAATCCGCGTCTGGTGAAATCTGCACTTCCACCTTTTGTAGGGGAAGGGGGTGACAGAGTGGAATCAGTTGAGCGGTTTGCTTGGCTGCCATGATTCCTGCTAGCCTTGCCGTGCCCAAAACGTCTCCTTTCGGGGCATTTCCCGACTGGATAGCAGCAAACGTTGTTGGCAGCATTCGCACTCGGCCAGCGGCGATCGCCCGTCGCACAGTTGCCGTTTTTGTTGACACGTCTACCATTTGAGCCTGCCCCTGCTGATCGAGATGGGTCAGGGATGGCTGGGAAAAATCGGAGGGGAAAGAATTTCTTGTCATGGCGTTCAGTTATGATAGGATAGTAACTCGAAGCAAGGGCTTGTAGCTCAGTGGACTAGAGCACGTGGCTACGGACCACGGTGTCGGGGGTTCGAATCCCTCCTAGCCCGTCCAATATGTTTGATTTAGGGGATTGGTAACACCAATCCCCTATTTTTTTGCTGTGCAGGGTTTGGTATTGCTAAACCGCTACTTGATCGCATAAACGTCCTCGCCGCGTCCGGTAGCAAATCGGAAGGAATGTCCTAAGCTTTTGCTCGATAGGGTAAGGAAAACGATCAGACTGAGGAATGCTAGCCCTGCGGTCAAACCGAAGACATTTTTGTAGCCCGTCTGAGTGGCGATCGCTCCCGCAATGGGTCCGGCGATCGCAATTCCCACATCAAAGCCAACCATACACAAACCAAAGACTTTGCCTCGCTCATTAGCGTGCGATCGGTCTGCCATCAGCGCTGAAATCATCGGGATTAGCGTTCCTGAGCCTGCACCCTGTATGGCTCCAGCTAGCAAAAACGAAGCGGCACTGTTTGCCTGCCACAGCAACATCATTGCTGTGGTGTAAAACACCAAGCTGAGTGTGATGAATGGACCTCGCCCGTAGCGGTCAGAAGCCCGACCCGCAACGATGCGAATGCCGAAACTGGCGATCGCCGCTGCAGTATAGAACAATCCAACGTTCAGGTTTACTCCAACTTCTTTGATAAATAGCGGCACAAAAGTACTGAGTGTACCGAATGCTAGCCCGATCAACAGCAGCACGGTAGCTGGAATCCGAATGCGCGGACTGCCGAGCATCTGCCAAAACTGACCAGACGGTTGAGCTGACGATGGATCAAGTGGGTGAACTGACTCAGGTTCCTGAATCCGGGCGGTACAGATCCAGCCCAATCCGCCTAACGCCGCTGCTGCTAAAAACATTGGCTCATAGCCAACCCATTCCTGTAGAAATCCCCCCATTGCTGGACCTAACGCCAGCCCTAGCGGATTGACTAAGCTCATGTAGCCAATCAGTTCGCCCCGATGCTCGACGGGCGATAGGTCTACGACTAAGGCAGTGTAGGCTAGCGCAAAAGCAGAAATACTGATGCCGTGAAAGGCTCGAATTGCTATCAATAGCGGAATTGAGTCGGTAAGCAAATAGCCGAGGGGGGCGATCGCCACCGCTGCAATGCCAATTAGCAGAACTATTTTGCGTCCCCGGCGATCGGCTAGTGTCGCCAGACTAGGACGAGACGCTAACAGCCCGACTGCAAATGCACCCATGACAATGCCAATGTCTTGGCTGGTACCTCCTGCATCCTGAATGTAAAGCGGTAAAGTTGGCAAAAGTGCCGCTAAACCTGACCAAAATAAAAGCCCCGCTGCAAACAGCACTAGCAGATCATGCTGTAGCTTCGGGCTAAGAGTCTTCAACAGTTTCAAAATTTTTAGTCCGTTTAACGAAGCAATTCCTTTGTTATCTTCTTTTAATCATGAACAAAGTCAAACTACTTTGCAGCTCGCCTAATCGACTTTGCTGCTTTTGCACGGCGCATCGTTTGAGTAAGTTGCTAGTTCTCGATAGCCTGTCGTCTCATCGAGTTCACGTTTGAAGTTAATGCTTATCGTCGATTGCTGGTTGGGTAGCACACCTGACTTACAGCCATTTTCCGATGGGTAAGCCATAGCGTGGGGGTCGTTCGCGAACGCCCCCTACAGGGATTTGTGATTTATCCAGGTGGAAACGGCTGTAAGGGCATAGCATTCGAGCAGAAACCTGGTCTGTGACAGAATTTATTTGCCGAACGCTATGCCCCTACGGGGTACTGGAATAAAACTTGAGCGCGAAACCCGTGATTTCGCGCTCAATAGTGACGTTAGTGACGTTATAAATTTAGGTGGACTGCTCCCGTTACCAGAGGGCGCGAGGGGCAGGGGGTGGCGTGGCTGGCGTAGAGGTGACAGGCACAGGAGTAATTCTTTCTGGCTCTGACACGGGTAGTGGGGTCGTTTCTTGGCGGACGGTTTCTCGCTCTACGATTGTTTCAGTTTCGCTACTCTCGCGGACGGTTTCTTGCTCAGTTTCGTCTACCGTTTCTGCCTGAGTAGTTTCGTCTGGTTCGTCAACACGGGCTTGCTGCACCGTATCGGGGGCGAGCGCTACATTCACAATGTCGTTGCCCGGTGTCGTTGTCACGAGGACTTCATCCCCAGGTCGGAGGCTGCTGAGAACCTGCGGATTGACATTAGGCAGCGTGCGGTAGGACCCGTTGGCTAGTCGGACTCGCACGTCTCCATCGTTAGAGACGCTGACGACCTCAGCCCGTACTTGGTTTAACCCATTGGCTGGATTGACTTGTACCTGACTGATGAGCTGTCCATCGGTCTGATCAGCGAGGGGAAGGGCGATCGCCTTCTCTGAAAGGCTTAGACCAGCGGCGATCGCCGTCAACATTGCGCCACCTAGCGCGACTCGCTTACGTAAACCCATGATCGAGAATTCTCCTAACGTGATTTGCGGTCAAAGTCAAAATTCGCTTAGTGCAGTCCAGAAACCGGGCAATTAACGCAGTTCACACAATCCACATGAATCACACAATTCACATGAACAATTCGCATGAAATTATTCGCAGCAAAATACTGCACGACTGTGCAAATTGCGCCACACAGTTAGACAGCTAGCTGTCTGTAAACGGTGTAGACCTATTTCTGCTTGCGTTAAAGCAATTGAGCTAGTTAAAGGCAGTGCAAACCCTGTAGGGAAGGGGTCGGAGCGTTAAATGCTAATAAAACATTGTTTTTCCAAAGCGCCCTGCTCTAGTCTAATTCCTTAAATATGGATGTCAAAGCTTGAAACTTCGGCAGAATCGCTCTTAATGACGATTTTTGGCATAAATTCGCAAAATTTTCCTTTATAACAAAATTAGGCTCTCTGCATAAAGCATTTTTTGAAGTGTGAATGGTAGCGCAGTGGAATCGCCATTCACATAGGAGAGCTATTGAGCAGGGTGAAGTAGGTATAAGACGAGTGTTCCCGTCTCTCAAACTTTCTCTTTAGCGGGTGGAGTAATGCCGGTTTTGCTTAAAGTCTTGTCGATTGTCCTGAGAAATTCAAGGTCTTCTTGTGGCAATGCAGCGCTGTGATTGAAGGGTAAATCTTCAGTGACAGGCTGTTTTTCCAGAAAAGCAAATGCTTGCCGAAACTGTTCGGGAGTGGCTTGAATGGGTGCGTCGAGGTGGCAGGGAATAATTCGCTGAAAATTCCAGCGAGCTATTTGGTTAGCCCAGTCCAGCGTTTCCTGGGGGGCGCGGTTGAGAATTAGCGTTTGCAGAATCGGCGCGACGAAGAGTCGTCCATTTCCCCGGAGGGCATCAAATGATCGCTTCCAGTCTGGCTTCCACTGAAACGGGAACCAGCCGAAGAGGGCTTTTCTGGAGCGATCGGGAGCTTTTAAGGCTTCTCGAAGCGATCGCCACGTCTCTGTGACTTCTAAGGCATTGGGCTGAAAGTAGAACGCAAACAGGGCTATTCGCTGCCATCCCTTATGACGGTTGGCTTCAGTGTCCTGGATCGGCTCGAACGGGCTGTCTTTAGCGTGAAACAGCAGCGGATAGGGGTCGAGTTGGACAACGGCGGGCGGATCTTCGGGCACAGAGAGGACGGAATCGGTGACGAGTAGGGTGTGCGATCGCCGATGAAACAATGCCACCTCTTCAAATTTGCCTGGGCCAAGCTCAATCGGACCTAAAGTGGCATAGTCAAATTCCTCAGCGAAAGGTGCTTTGCTGCTGTCTTGGGGCAATTCCTGCGTCCGTTTTGCCGGAAACCCCAGCCAACTCAACGGTAGATTGAACGGAAAACTCCACTGATTTGGGGCAATGAAAACCTGCGCTGTGGGAAATTGTCTGGCAAACGGACCAACAAAGACTTTATGCTCTAGCCCTGAAATAGTTGGCAGGATGATGTACTTTACATCGCCGTGCACGGTAACCAATTCCTTAACCAGACGAATGCATTCTGGAGTCGGCGCGACCGGAGCATAGACCAATAGCCCGCCTTGCTCAAGCTTTACGACCGTCATCCGAATGGGCACCGTGACGTAGAAGATGCCTTGAATCTGATCAAACGTCCAGACCGTTTCAGGCACTACTTCCTGACGAATGGTTTGTCTCTTACCGTAGGGGTAAAGCGGCAAGGTAAACCAAAACCGCCAGCGAAAATCCTCAGCCTGGTTGCTCAAGATTGCCTCTTTCTGTATATCTTGCACGTTCATCGTGGCTCTATCCACGCCCTTCTCTCTGAACTTAACTCTAGTTTCTCATGGGCGCTGCTGGTTCTGAGTACGAAATTGAATAGAACATTGAATAGAACGCAGTGAGTGCAAACCTTTTGTATGTAGAATCACGAAATTCCCCGGAAACGCTGCTTATACTGGGTCAATCTTGATTCACATCCAATGAGTACAATTATGCTAGTTACCAAGCAGCCTGTATTTCAGCGATTTTGGTATCCGGTTATCCCAATGCAGCAGTTGGCAGATGGCCCTAAACCGTTTGTGCTGTTGGGGCAACCGATTGTGCTGTGGCTAGATGCATCAGGAAAGCCTGCGGTAGTGCGCGATCGCTGCTGTCATCGCACTGCTAAGCTCTCTCTGGGTAAAGTGGTTGAAGGCAATATCTGCTGTCCCTATCACGGTTGGGAGTTTGACGGATCGGGAGCTTGCGTCCACATGCCCCAATCTAAAGACGGCGCAATTTCTTCTAGTTACAGAGTGGATGCTTATCGCTGTGCAGAACGTTATGGCTATGCCTGGGTGTGTTTAGGGAAACCCCTGGCTGATATTCCTGCGATCGCTGAGGCGGATGATCCAACTTATCGTCTAATCCATGAGTTTTACGAACCCTGGAAATGTGCAGGACTGAGGGTGATGGAAAATGAGATGGACTTGGCTCATCCTACCTTTGTTCACACCACAACCTTTGGCAGTGAAGAGCATCCAACTCCAGACTTTATTGATGTGACGGAAACGGAATATGGACTCCATGCTCACAGTGTGTTGGGTGTGGTGAATCCTGAGTTGCAACAGCAAAACCTAAAAATGAGTGACAGCATAACCTACCGCACACTAGATATGGATTGGTTTATGCCGTTTACTGTGTCGTTGCGAATTGCTTATCCAAACGGGTTAGTTCATATGATCGTGAATACCATGACTCCAATTGATGATTGCACTTCTCAAATGGTGCAATTTTGCGTCCGAAACGACACCGAGTCTGAGACAAAAAGTAGTGACGTGATTGCATTTGATCGCGCCGTTACGCTAGAAGATAAACTCATTTTGGAATCTACGGATTACGACGTGCCGCTCACGCTCAACAAAGAGCAGCACATGTTTACGGATAAACCAGGAATTGTAATTCGTAAAAAGATCGCGGCTTTGCTCAAGGCTCATGGTGAAGTGGAGCAAACCAGAGAGACATCTGGAGTGTCACTTCAGCCTCTGAACACGGTAGCTGATACACGAGTTAAGGTGTATTAAATTCCAATAGAGTAAAGTTTTACAAAAGACTCACTTCGCCTAAAGCTTGAATTTGTTGATCAGAGTATCCAGCGGCGCGTAAAGGTTCGATGATATCTTGCTGGAGGTTAGGGACGTAGCAGGCGATTAGGCTAGCTTCAGAGGTGATGGGAATAATGTGAGTAGGGGCGATCGCCGCTGGCAAAATGCATGATTCTCCTTTTTCTAGTCGCTCTGTGCCTCCCTCAAATTCAAGCTGCACTGCCTCTCCCACATTAGAGAGCGTGATACAGCGATGGGGATGAGATGGTTCTACGTGTGGTTCAGTCAGCGTCCAGCGCTCTAGCGCAAAATAGGGTCCGGCACAGCAAACAACCCGCTGATTTTTGCCTTCGGATAAGCGAAGTCCAGAGTTGGGATGAGAATTATAGTGAGTTCGCAACTCATCTAAAGCCGCATTGATGTTAGCGTGCCATTCCTCCTCACTATGTTTCCTTCCATAGAGGTCAGTTGGCATCACCATTTGCCCCAAGTCAGAGGTTTGCTGCACCTCAAACACCAGTGCATCCGGTCCAAAGGAGTGGATGATTCCTCCTGGCACATAAATGGTGTCTCCTGCCTGAATCGGATAGCGACACATCACCGAATCGTAATCCTGCGCAACGAATGCATCAAATAGCTGACTGCGGCTAAACTCACCTTTGAGTCCTGCCAGAATCATTGCCCCCGGTGCAGCCCAGAGAATATGCCACGCTTCGGTTTTGCCATTTGGCTCACCATGAATTCGAGCGGCTGTTTCATCATCAGCGTGGAGATGAACAGGCAACATGTGAGAGGCATCAATGAATTTTTCCAGTAGCGGAAAGTGAGGACCGCGCCAATCTTTTCCAACTAACTCGTCAGGATGAGAAAGCGTTAATTCATGCAGGGTTTTGCCCTTCAATGAACCATTCGTCACCGTTCCCGTGGTGTCGCGATAGTCGCTGATTTCCCAAGTTTCGGCAATGATTCCCTCTGGCAAATCACGCTTGCCGAGATGTTCAGGAATTAACCTTTCGCCAAAAACATAGTGCCGAATGTGAGCGGTGAGTTTGAGTGGATACCAGTTCATGGTGAGCAATGCCTCTATAAACCAAAAATCCTTGTGGGGCGGTTCGCGAACTGCCCCTACGCTATGGCTTAAGTCTTGCCAACTGTTACGCCTGCTTGAGCTTCTAGTGCTTTGACCAAGGCAGACGCATTTTCTTCGCCCCAGCCTTGATTAACTGCCGCTTTTAAGTTTTCTCGAACGGCTGCTGCTGCCGGAATCGGTGAATTCAAGTCTTGAGCAAATTGGGCGATTAGATTGGCATCTTTGAGCATCCATTTGAGCGCGAAACTGGTGCTAAAGTCGCGCTTCATCAGTGCCGCTCCAACGCCGTTGAATAGGGGCGATCGGAAGTCTACCACTCGCAACACGTCCAGCACATCTCGTGGATCAAGACCTGCCTTCGTCGCCAAAATGAGAGATTCTGCTAATGCTTCAATTTGAGCTGCCACAATCAAGTTGCCCGTCAGCTTCATTGCTGCGCCTTTGCCCGTTTCACCCATGTAATGAAGGGATTCGCTCAGTGGCTCCAGGATAGGTTTAACTTGCTTGAAAACTTTACGTTTGCCGCCAACTACGATCCAAAGTCCACCTGCTGCGGACTCATTTTTGCTGCCAAATACAGGCGCATCCAGGAATTCAACCTGCTTTTCTGCATAAGCGGCCGCTTCGCGGTGACTGGTTTTGGGGTGAACGGTACTCAGGTCGATCGCAACTTGACCTGCACGAACACCTAACAATACGCCATCTTGCCCAAACACCAAACTTTCAACGGCTGCATCGTCACCCAAACAGTACATCACCACATCTGCTTCTGCAACAGCCTGGGCTGGGGTTTCTGCTTGAGTTGCACCTTGCTCAACCAGTGGTTTACAGCGATCGCCATGACGATTCCAAACCGTCAGTTTATAGCCTGACTTCAGCAAGTTTTGGGCCATGCCGCTGCCCATAATTCCTAGACCGAGATAAGCAATGTGTTGCATTTGAGGGATGGGGGTTAGAGGCTAGGGAGTGTTTTGTGGGGGTTAGGGGAGTTTAGTGTCTTCGGAGAGCCCCCTTAGATTCCCTTAAAAAGGGAACTTTGAGCAGTTTGGTTTTTTCCTTTTTTAGGCGGGCTAAGGAGAATCAAAGTACACCCTAGCCCCTAGCCCCAACCCCTTCACCTCAGGTCTGATACCGTGTCCTGAGTCGATCAATTGTCACCGCAATGATAATCACTAATCCTTTGACAACTAACTGCCAGAAGAAGGAGACGTTAAGCAAAGTTAAACCGTTGTTGAGCAGAGCAATGATTAGAGCGCCGAGGAGGGTCCCCCAGATAGTGCCTATGCCACCTGTGAAGCTGGTGCCACCCAAGATGACAGCAGCGATCGCATCTAACTCATAGCCCTGACCGAGCATTCCAGTAGCGCTGTAGAGGCGGCTAGCACTCATCACGCCACCTAAACCAGAAAGCAAGCCACTTACGCCATAAACAAATAGCAGGACCCAACTCACTTTAATTCCGGTCAGGCGTGCTGCTCGTGAGTTGCCACCCACGGCATAAATGTGAGTGCCTAACACAGTACGCCGCAGGATAAACCAGCTTGCGATTATCGTTGCTAGAGCAATAATTACCAGCCAGGGAATTGGACCTAAATAGTAGTTACCAATCCAGGCGAAATTTATCTCCCGGTTGATTACCGTTGTACCGTTGGCGATCAGGTAGGCAAGTCCGCGTAAGCCCGTGTAGGAACCTAACGTGACGATAAAAGGCGGCAAATCTAGGTAGGCTATCAGCGCCCCGTTGACTAACCCCAGCCCCAAGCCTGCCAGCAGAGCTGCCGGAACAGCCAGCGCGCCCAGTCCTGGGATGAGGGAAACCAGTACAGAGACGACCGCCGTGACGCCCAAAATTGAGCCAACGGAGAGGTCAATTCCCCCTGTCAGAATTACAAACGTCATCCCAGCCGCCAGGACGATGTTAATCGAAGCCTGACGCACCACGTTGATTAAGTTGCCTGTCGAGAGAAAGTTGGGCGTGAGGACGGAGAACAAGATGCAGATAATCAGCAAAATCGGCAAGATACCTGCAAGCTGAAATAGGGTGCGAAGGGACTGACGCTTGCGGGTGCGGCGATCGCTCCTTCTTGCTTCTTCACTACCTCTTAGCTGGGTTTGACTCATGACTGGCTAACCTCCTTAGCTCCCGTAGCGTAGGCCATAATGTTTTCCTGGGTGATTTTGGTTCCGGTGGTGCCGCCGACTTCGCCGACCAAGTGCCCTTCGCGCATGACTAAGACGCGATCGCTCATTCCAACAATTTCCGGTAACTCACTGGAGATCATCAGAATCGCTACCCCTTGCGCTGCTAGGTCACTGATGATGCGATAGATCTCACTTTTGGCACCGATATCCACCCCCCGAGTCGGCTCATCTAACAGCAGCACTTTGGGATTGATGGCTAGCCAGCGAGCCACTAACAGCTTTTGCTGGTTGCCGCCTGACAGGTCTATCGCTCTGGTCGCAGGACTGGCAACCCGAATTCCCAAGTTATTGATTGCATCAGCGGCAATCTGCTTGAGGACACCAAAGTTCATCACCCCTGCCGTGGATCGTTTGCCTAAAACATTCATGGTGATGTTTTGGCGAGAAGTCATTTCCAGGAAGAGTCCCTGATCTTTGCGGTCTTCGGGTACGTAGGCGATGCCATTGGCGATCGCATCTTTTGGGCTAGAAATGTGTAGCTTCTTCCCATTCAGGAAAACCTCCCCTGCTGTTGCCGGATCAGCCCCAAAAATCAGCCGAGCCAGTTCTGTTCGTCCGGCTCCGACCAATCCTGCCAGCCCAACAATTTCTCCCGCGTAAAGTTCAAAACTGGCGGGTTGCACCTTGCGTCCATCGGCTAGTCCTTTAACTTCCAAAACGGGTGCAGAAGGAGAAGAAGGGGCGATCGCCTCTCCGGATGAATCCACTAATGAATCTGCTGATGTGCGGGATGATGAGTGCGACTTGTGTTCATAGAAATCACCCAAAGCACGACCCACCATCATTTGCACCAAACGCTCTGAAGAAATTTCAGACTTTTCTAACGTGCCAACGTACTCACCATCCCGCAAAACGCTAACGCGATCGGCGAGCCGATACACCTCCGCCATCCGGTGGCTGATGTAGATGATTGCAATTCCGTCATCTCGCAACTGACCAATTAGCCGAAAGAGCTGTTCCGTTTCCCGATCAGACAGGGCGGCAGTTGGCTCGTCCATCACCAAAATTCGGCTTTTGTCCTTCAGCGCTCTGGCAATTTCTATCTGCTGCTGTTCAGCAATGGATAGTGTAGACACCAGCGCATCTTCACCAAAACCGGCACCCAAGCTTTTCAACAGGGCTGCTGCCTCTTGCCGCATCTGATCACGCTGCAAAAACGTTGCTGCCTTAGTGCGCTCGTGCCCCATGAAAATGTTTTCCGTAACGGTGAGATTTGGCGCAACGTTCAACTCCTGATAAATCAGCGTAATGCCTGCCTTTCGGGCATCATTGGGGTCGGCAATACGAACCATCTCACCGTTAATTTGAACCTCACCCGTATCGGCAGTGTAAGCCCCTGCCAATATTTTCATTAGTGTGCTTTTGCCTGCTCCGTTTTCACCCATGAGTGCATGAATTTCTCCAGGGAAAACGGTTAGGCTTACGTCCCGCAACGCATACACACCATGAAAACTTTTACTAATGCCCCGCATTTGCAGTACAGGCTGAGTGGGGGCAGAAACGACATTACTAGTAGTCATAAGTGTTCTGGGTCATTGGTCATTGGCACTGATGTAGAGGTTGAGATCTCCAACTTCTTGAAGAAGTCGGAGATCCAAGCACTCTTGGTTAAAGGTCATCGGTTGCTAGGACAAATGGCGAAACTATTCGCTTGTCCAGCCTTTGTACTGGTCTATGTTGTCTCTGGTAATCAGTTCTACCGGAACGAGAACTGTTGATTCTGGAGGTGGGTTGCCCTGCACAATGTCATTGCCTACCTCAACGGCTGTAACTGCCATTTGGAAAGGATCTTGAGCTGCCGTTGCCACGAATAAACTATCCTCATTCTTGAGAGCATCAACGGCTTCGGGCGCACCATCTACCCCCACGATGAAAAACTCATCTCGCTGGGCTTGTTTTGCGGCTAGCTCTGCCCCAATTCCGGTGGGGTCATTGATCGCAAATACAGCATCAATATCAGAGAAGGAGGTGAGCAAATCACTCATCACCCTCAAGCCACCTTCACGACTGCCCTCAGCGTTCTGATCTTGGGAAAGGATGTTAATGTCAGGATATTTTGCCAGAACATCGGTGCAGCCATTTACCCGGTCGATTACCGCAGACACAGGCGGACCATTAATAATGACGATATTGCCTTGACCTTCAATGCGATCGGCAATGTACTGACAAGCTAATTCGCCTGCCTGGACGTTGTTAGACGTGACGGTTGCGTCTACGCCTCCTTCAGCCGCCACGTCAACGGCTATTACTGTTGCACCTGCCTGCTTTGCCTGAATTACTGCGGGAGCAATTCCCTCACTGTCTGCTGCGTTCAGCAGGATCAAATCAACTCCAGAAGAAACAAAGTTTTCGATTTGGTTGAGTTGTTGATTTAAGTCATAGCCGCTTGAAACAACCGTTGTCTCTACGTTCTCACCGCCAAACTGCTTGGCTCCAGCTTCTGCCCCTTCCCCAACCTGGACAAAGAAGGGATTGCCTAGGTCACCCACCGTAACACCAACTGACCTGAGTTCTGCACTTTCCCCGTCTTGAGCGCCATTGCTTTGATTGCTTTGACTACCAGGAGGCTGGTCGGTGCAGGCAACTAAAGCGCTGCCAACTAATCCCGCTAAACTGATTGCGATCGCTACTCTCTTCACATTCGTCACCCAGAAATCGCCAGAAGAGAGCTAGATGAAAAACTAAATCTGCTAACGCATTTGTCCCTAAATCAAAGTTAGAAAGTGAGGCAAATCTTGATATCAGAAATTTGTTTGAACCAAAGTAAAGATATCTAACTTCTCAACTTTCAGAAATATTTGCTGTCTCACTTGAGGTAAATTTTTATCAACTCTTTTAGCCTTGCCTAGTCAAAAGATGCGGTAGCAATAATGCTTCTGACATTGTTTTAACAATAGCAAACTAAAACAGGTAATAAATCGTTTTGTGCAACAGGTGAGACACCTGCACCAGCATGATTTGCCTGATTAAAGTTATTGCAACGGCTAGCTAAGTCAAACTAATTTACCTGATTAAAGTGCGGGCAAACAAACCCATCTCCTGAAGAAAACGAAACAAAAAATTGCAGATTTATGTTCGATTTAACTCTCTATTTTTCATCCTCATCCTTAACCTTCTTCCACTACATCCATCTAACAGATTATCTCGAAATAGGGTTGACATTTAGAACATTTTGTAGAGTCTCCTGAAATGAGGAGTTTCAGCATTTTGAGCTCCATATTTCAGTATCAGCTTTAACAAAAAGTAATGACTTATACAAGAGTTGTAACTAACAAAAGTAAAATAGCGTGAACTATTTCAAAGGACACAAGTCCGATTTCGTCCGAAAACTGGACGATTTATCACTGACGGTTTGTCACAAATACGTAGCATTAAGAAAGGGAATCCCCTAAAGAATTCCCTTTCACAATTCTTGCGTTTTTACGAAGCATCCTTTCTAGCGCTGTAATGCAAAAGATTTTGTATCTTTGGGCTTCACAAAAACTTGCTGTTTGGGCTTCAGATTAAGCTGATCAAACTTTTCGCGGGTCAGATAAACCGTAACCGCTTGACCATCCTCAAGCGCCAACTCACTTTGAATCTCCCAACCCAAGTGAACCACGCGCTGCACTCTGGCGGGTGCAGTAGAGCCATCGGGTGAAAGCTGCACTACGACATCATGGGGACGCAAGAAAAGCTGGGGCTGACTGGTCGAAATGCCGCTTTGCTGAAAAATCCGGGCATCCCCAGGAAGGACATTCACTGGGCCGATGAAACTCATGACAAACGGACTAGCAGGATTGTCATAAATTTCGGCTGGGCTACCAATTTGCTCGATTCTTCCCTGATTCATCACGACAATTTCGTCAGACACTTCCATCGCTTCTTCCTGGTCGTGGGTGACGAATACGGTCGTGACATGAACTTTGTCGTGCAGGTTGCGAAGCCAGGTTCGCAGATCTTTACGCACCCTGGCATCAAGTGCGCCAAAGGGCTCGTCTAATAGCAACACCTTAGGTTCTACGGCAAGCGATCGCGCCAGTGCAACTCGTTGGCGTTGTCCGCCAGAGAGTTGGGAGGGATAGCGATCGCCCAAACTCTGGAGCTGAATCAAATCCAACAGTTCTTCTACACGGTTTTGGATGCGCGGCTTTGGCCACTTAGCGATTTCTAGCCCAAAGGCAATGTTTTTGCGAACGGTGAGATGCTTAAACAGCGCATAGTGCTGAAACACAAACCCAATATTTCGGTCTTGCACGCTCTGATGTGTAGCATCCTTGCCTGTCAGATAGACTCTGCCACTGTCTGGTTCTTCTAGCCCAGCAATCACTCGCAGCAAGGTAGACTTTCCAGAACCCGATGGACCTAATAACGCAACGAGTCCACCCGTCTTAATCTCAACGCTTACTTGGTCTAAAGCAAAAAAATTGCCAAACTGCTTAGATACGTTTTCAACCGTAATGCCCACGCGGAAGCCTCCAAACGGTAATCGAGATAAATACAGTTATTCGGTCGGAATGCCGTATTTTATGTTTGTTATTATGGAGCTTCGTGTACCAAAAGTACAGTATCTTCTGTGACTTACCGTAATTTCTTTAGCATTTTGGCAGTATTTCGGCTTATTCTTCCAAATTTTCCTATGGAGAAAAAAAGTCAGGCTAATTCCCTTCTTGGTAGGAGGGAATGTGATTGAGAATGGTGCAAGACTCAAGTAAATACTCTTGGAAGCGAAGATTACTATTAAGGATTTTTGTCTATGCTTGAACCTGATTCTTTTAGATTTGGCTTTCGGAAGCCTGCCCAGGCTTTTCTGGGGTTCTTTAAAGGGCTATTAGGTTCTCGTTGGCCTTCTCTACTGATGTTGCTGCTAGGTGTTTACCTGCCACTGTTAGGATTCGAGACCTTAGCGCTGAAGATTGGAAACTATGAAAGTGGCTTTCCCTGGGATGTTGCCATCCTCTTGTACCTTCACAAGACAGCAAACCCCCATCTCGATCTATTTGCGTCAACGTTCACCAAGCTTGGGGTGTATTGGGGTGTATTTCCGTTTGCCGTTGTGCTTGGCGTGATTTTGCTGAGGCAAAGACAGTGGCGATCGCTTGCTTATCTGCTCACTACGCTTTTAGGTAGTTCTGCCATCAATCTTGCCGCAAAAGGCATGATGCAACGGATTCGTCCTCATCTATGGGAATCACTTTACCCAGCAGCATCAGGGTTTGCCTTTCCTAGTGGACATGCCATGTCAAGCATGTCACTCGTTGCGGCGCTGGTTGTCTTGACCTGGGGAAGTCGCTGGCAGGGGTGGGTGCTAACGGTTGGCGGACTATTTGTTGTGGCGATCGGTTGGACAAGAATCTATTTAGGAGTTCACTACCCCAGCGATATTTTGGCTGGTTGGCTAGTTTCAATCGGCTGGGCGGTTGGAGTCAGCCTAATTGTTAGACCTCACCTGCGAAGAGCAAGCGTTGACTCGCTCTAGCAAATAAAGCAAGGCGAAATTAGCGGCTACAGAAGTGCTTGAATTGCCATTGAGATTTCGGCATCAGTTGCCAGATTATTGTTGAAGCAAATTTCTGCATGTTGACTGATGAGAGTTCGAATGTATGTCTTGCCTGCTCCTTTTAGACCAATCAGCATGTAAAGGATTCGACTCATCATTCTTATCTTAAATGTGAGATCACATCAGGCATTCAGGGGATTATCAATTAGCCGTTGCAAGACCGTGTCTAGGTTGGCGATCGCCCCCAACTCTAATTGAAATAAATCCTCCAGTGCAGAACGCAGCTCGGTTGCGGTACTCAACGTCTTTCGCTCGGTAGGATTGTCCAAATGATGGATTGCAAGCTGGTTATTGCGTAAAGCATAACGCCGATCTGAATCGGGTCTGGCAGCAATGAGTGAATTCACAAAGGGTGAATTAGGGTGAGTGGAAATATACCAATTGCTCACCTCATAATCGGGTAGCTGTTGTTCGTGCAGATCAAAACGATAGAGAGATTTCCACTCCTGCCCGGTAAATACCTGCATGATGTAGGTACTGTCCTCTCCAATCAAGCGAAATAGCTCATGGGGGGTACTCTGTTGAAAATCTGGCTTCAGAGACAGGGGCGTTGTGAGGGTTAAGCCACCAAATCCAACATCTGCAACATAGGGTTCTCCATCCAGATCAATTCGTAGCAACATATGGGTACGAGGCATAATGCTTCCTTTTGGAAGACCCCAAATCACCCGAGCTGCCAAGTTTGTCACTTGAAAGTCAAGGGTGAGCAACACTGACCGCAGCAACAGGTTTTGCTCAAAACAGTAGCCTCCCCGTCTTTCATAAACTAGCTTGCGCTGCAAAGATTCTAAGTCTAGAAGAACAGGTTGTTTGAGCAGTGGATTGAGGTTTTCAAACGCGATCGCCTTTGCATGACAGAGGTGAATTGCCTGGAGCGTTGTCAGGGTAGGAGAGCGATCGCCACTATATCCAATGCGTTGAAAATAAGCATTAAGGTCTATTACATCTGATGTTTGTTTCATCCTATCTGCCGAGCTATAAGCTCCTATATTCCTTCTAAAATACTGATAGTTGTGAGACTCAGTTCAAGTTTACTCCTCACAAACCTGACTTAGCGGTGTTGCTTATGAGCTAGCTTAGAGAACTTTACTGCCATCTCCGTCAGACTAAATCGTAACTTAGAGCGGTTAATCAAAGGTGATGGCTTTGCAGAACTATACTTCAGGCTCTAAGCCGCCGTTTCTATATCAAGTTTTTGCACAATATATTTTGTTTTAGGAGAACTCCAAATGTTAGAAACAATTACAACTCAAATTCCAGAAGATGCTCGAACTCTAGAGGACTTAGAGGAAACTGAGCGACAAGCATTGGCTCAAAAGTACCTCCGAAATCCGTTCTCTGTTCGCTGGTCAACATTGGCTCAATTATCCCAAACCTCTGAGCTATAGTGCTGTTTATCTCATACCACTTTTACAAAAAACCACATATTGGAACTTGTCCCGCGTACGCGGGACAAGTTCCAATATGTGGTTTTAAATTAGTTACAAAAAAGGGTAGGACCTAGTCCTACCCTTTTTTGTAACCCCAAACTGGTGGAGGTTATTGTTTGACCCGCTCTAGCAGCCAGAGAGAGGCGATCGCTCCCGCGAAATGAGCCGTAATGCCTGTCATATTCGCCATGGCCACCAGAATATCCAAAGCACGAATAATCTTTTGTGGGTCATAAACCGCGATTCCTTGAGGTTGAGCCAATACCTTACCCAACAGCACGCCCAGAGTCGCACCACCTCCTAAAATCGTCAGCAGCATTCCAATCAAGCTCACTAGCAGAGACAGCCGCAGCACTTTAATTACGTCCGCTCTATGAGGATTTGCTTGATCGGAATCAAGCAACAGTTTACCTGTGCGGGTGTATCGAAATGAGAGAAAGATGGCGAATAGCAGCACTAAAACGCCACAAACCGCCCAGAAGATACCAACCCCAATGCCTGGAGTATTCTCGTCGCTAAAGTTTTGTCCAGTAACAGCAAAAACTAGAATGAGCGATGAAACAATAGCTAATCCAATTTGCAGCCAAAACGTAGCCCATCCTGTCCACCGAAAAGTTACTCCAATGTCGTGCAGCTTTGGACCTAGCGATCGCCGCTCTGTTTGAGTCCGCATACCTCTTTCCTCGTTCAACTGCGGATTCCGCTTTGGAATCTCACCTTCAAACCATAACGATCTCATTGATGAGAAACCACTTCCTAGAGAGGGAAAGGGGGATAGCGGTAAGGATGTTTTGGCACTAGAAATTAACCCTGGTTTTGAAGCGTGAATGGGGACTTCATTCAATGTAGGACTTCTAATAAACAAAAGAAAAGCGCTGCACAATTGCGGCGAAGGTACTAGCAAAACTTCAGAAAAACCAACTGCCTGCGGGAGTGGGAACCAGGTGCTTTCTGAGCTAGTAACTCACCGTAACCGTACAGCGCTACGGAAGGGAACTTGTATATTTGCTGTTAATCCCAATAGTACTCTTAAAATCCATAGATAAAAATCACTAGTTCTTATCTTTTACATAGATTTTTATCTATGATAACAGCTTGCAGGAAGAGAGAAACCCTTATGCTGTATAGCTTCTAGCCACCCAGCCACATTCCAGGTAAAGAAATATTGTGCGAAAAATCCATAGATAAAAATCACTAGTTCGAGCGCCTGTGATAGACTTTTATCCATAAACCTGCCCAGGCAGAAATTGACGCAGGAGCTTTCAGGTGATCCATGCCACCCTACATCAACTCAAAGTGTTTGAAGCAACGGCTCGTCACGGCAGCTTTACCCGAGCTGCGGAAGAGTTATTTCTGACTCAGCCAACGGTTTCTATGCAGGTAAAACAGTTGACCAAAGCTGTAGGGTTACCCCTATTTGAGCAAGTGGGCAAAAAGCTTTACCTGACAGATGCGGGACGCGAACTGTTTTCTACCTGCCAGGATATTTTTAGTCGGCTCGACCAACTCGAAATGCGAGTCGCAGACATGAAAGGCATGAAACAGGGACAGCTACGGTTAGCAGTGATCACCACCGCCAAGTACTTTGTCCCTCGATTGCTTGGACCATTCTGTCAAATCTACCCTGGCATTGACGTTTCGCTAATTGTGACCAATCACGAGCAGGTGATCGAGCGGTTGTCAGATAACCAGGATGACCTCTACATCATGAGCCAATTGCCTGAACACATGGATATTGAAGCTTATCCATTTATGGATAACCCACTAGTCGTAGTTGCTCCCAGCACTCATCCACTTGCAGGCAAGAAGAATATTCCTATATCGGAGTTGGTTGGAGAGCCTTTCATTATGCGAGAGCCAGGTTCAGGCACTCGCCGCTCGGTGCAAAAACTGTTTGATCAGGAAGGAATATCCGTCAGGGTAAGACTAGAGTTGGGCAGTAATGAGGCGATTAAACAGGCGATCGCCGGGGGCTTAGGCTTATCCGTCCTCTCTCGCCACACCCTCACCCCCGAAACCTCCAACAGTGAACTCACTGTTTTAGATGTGCAGGGCTTCCCGATTCACCGCAACTGGTACGCTGTCTCCCTCTCAGGCAAACAGCTTTCAGTCGTCGCTAGCACTTTCTTGGACTACCTCAAGGTAGAAGCAGCAAAGCTTTCTGATGGGGCAATGTCGATTTTAGTGTGAGGAAGTTGAGGTTCTTCGTTACAAGGCTCCGCCTTGTAATGCCATACCCGAGGCTCTGCCTCTTGCCCATTTCCCGTCTCTCCCAGAAACCAGACATTGAAATAGGGGTTTAGCATTGCTAAACCCCTTAACAGAGAGATGATATAGGTTAATTAATCCACAGTTGTGAAGTAATTAGCACTAAGCCTTACAGCATCACACCTGCAAACTTGAGGAAGTCACCAATTGTGTGGATCTCACCGCCATCTGGCAATCTCACACCCTTACCAGGCTCCCACTGTTGATTGTTGTAATCGCGCTGATTCAAGTAAGAAGCAGGGTCATTCATCATTAGACCGATGAATGTCTCAGCAGCCAGACGGCTACCCACTTCACCCAACGTATCTCCCTTTGCCCGAACTTCAGACTCTTTGAGAATGTAGAACCAAGCAGGCGTCTTCTCCAGGAAGGGTTCCAGCGCTTGATTCATGGCATCAGAGTTGTCTTGCTTTAGCTCCTCTGGGGTTAGCTTGGGCACACCCAGTTTTGCCGCAAGGCTTTGTCCGGTGGGAATGCTGAGCAGATAACCGCGCAGCAAGTTGCGCTTAGCTAGGTGCTTCAACAGTTCTTTGATCATGGTTGAGGGTTCATCTTCCCCTTCGTTGATCATGGTGGACAGAGGTGGAGTCAAGTGAGTGTCAATTTTGCGGGCAGAACGTCTTTGCCGCTCAGCAGCAGCCATTTTGTCCACAAATCGATCCCACTCAATGATCCAGTTGAATGGCAAGGTATCGTTCGCACCGGGACCGTTGCGCTCACCAATGTTACCTCTGCCCGTAAAGGAAAACAGCAACTCAAAGCTGGCGCTGGGAATCAGAACAGCTTCAAGTCCAAAGTTGCGATTGTAGTCGTAGCCAGCCCGCACCATGCTGTGCCCGAAACGGTATGCCGCAACAGAAAATTCTAGGGGCATGAAGATGTCGCGATATTGCAGGTCGTAGAATTTCAGCCCGCCCTTGAGAATGTTGTCTACTGTTCCATCTACAGTTAAAGTTTTGAGGAAATCGTTCACTACAAGCCACTGGTGGTGCCAGCGAACCAGATTTTGCGCCCGCTCAAACAGACCCTGTTCATCCTTAAAGCTCTTGGGTTCGTTTGTCCGAATCCAATCGACCACTGCGTTATGGAATCGCAGGAAAGCAGTGTGAAGCTGAGCAACAATCAGGTTTTCGTCGTTGCGGCTATCACCGATGATGGCGTTTCTGTCTTTGCGAGGCAGGTCGCGCATCAGGTCATCTGTTGGCGGAATTCTTTCTCCGGGAACGTCATCACCTGCAGAGTTCTTGAGCGCGTTTTGACCGATCTTGAACTTCACCGGATCATCTTCCTGGTAAAAGTCTTTCGCTTCGGTTGGGTTTGTGGGATTCAAAGTTGGGCCATCCCCATAGACGCTATCCAGGTCAAACACAGGACGGCGCAGATTCTTGAGCTTCTCAGCAACAAAGTCGGGCGCTAGGGGCTGAAAGTCATCTTTGATAATGTCGGTTTGCAAATCTTGGGAAGCGCGATCGGTATTGGCAGTGACATCGTGGTCGATGAACTGCCCCCAGTAAGTGTAAACCGGGGGAATATCTGAGTTTGCTTCTGCTGGATCGATGGGCTCTTGGGCATCAATCATAGCATTGCCCAGGTCTTTCAGCTTAGCAATGGTATCTGCCGGATTATCTGCCGGAAGCAGGCTATTGGGATCTTTAGCCAGATCTGGGAAAAGGTAATTAAAATCTGTTTCTACGTCGATCGCCGTTGCACCAGTTCCCTCAACGGTTCTTTCTACAAGCTTTTCTCGAATGTAACTGCCATGGCTAAACTGAAAAGGAATCTTTCGCATGGTTTCCTCTCTCCCTAAAAGGCAATGTCTGTCGAACTTTCGCTTAAAACAAACCGATCATTGAGGGATTACCCCTGAGTGAAAACGCTGAAGCTAGAATGTTTGGCTTGGTTTTCAGATAGCTCTTGGCATGGCTGCCTCAATGATCAAGCATCAAACGGTGGGTCAATCAAGACTGGCTTTGTTGCTGTCACTCTCGAAAAAGCTCGTCTTGAGGACTCTCACACCGTCTTCATCATTCTGGACAACTAATTAGCTAGTGGCAGTACCCACGCGGGTACTTTGGTTTGATACTGAGTTGCTTCAGTTAGAAAAAGGGAGGAAAGGCTTTGTCCTTCCTCCCTTTTTCTCTGTATAGCTGCAGTTAATATTTACCGAGATGCGGCTTCGGCACGGCTGAGAGCGATCGCCAAGAACATGGCCCAAACTAACCCAATCGCCAATCCGGCAAAAATATCGGTGGGCCAATGCGCTCCTAAAACTAAACGGGAAACCGTGATTAGCCCAACACCAACCAGGAAAATGGCGATCGCCACAATTCGTTCAAACAAACTGCGAGAGGCTCGTATCCAAAGAAAAGCGATCAGCCCGTAGACTGTGCAGATGACTAGAGCATGTCCCGAGGGAAAGGAGTGTAAGCTAGGGGCAGCAATTCCACCTGCAATCAGGTCGGGGCGTTCGCGATTCCACAGTCCCCAACCCAACCAAGCAAGGGCAAACTGAAGGACATAGGCAACCGTCATGGTAGCGGCAGTCAGAGGGCGAGATCGAGAGGCAGCGATCGCCACAAAGGTCACCACTACGGGCAGCATTCCGATCAAACTGCCAGGTGATTCCCAGGTAATTCCTTGAGCAAAGGAAAGCGGGGCTTGCTTGGCGATCGCCAGCAGCATTTGCTCATCCCAGGCTTGCATTCCCTTCGCCTGCTGCGATTTTGCGACCAGGGTAATTATCGCGGTTAACAGAGCAGTTAACCCAAACCCCAAAGCAAGCGTGCCAAACCAGCGTCGCCACACAACAGTCGGTAACTTGCGGCAATCTCGCCAGAACTGATGCCAAATTTTTTGGGCAGTGGTCGGGACGACCCAGCGGGGCGATCGCGGTTGCTGCATAGCCATTAGTCTCAGGTATGGCGCAGCTAGATTCCTAGCTTTGCGCGGAGTACTCCATACAATACTCTAGATAGTTCGCGTCGACGCAAAAGTTGACGATCTTTTGGCGTTGCGGAAAAGGCGCGATCGCCCACTGCTGGCATTGCCTTACTCACCAAGAAAAAGAGTTGCTGTCGCGTAATCGCCTGATCTGGAGCAAACCGCCTGTTGCCCACACCAGAGACAATTTGCTTAGATACCAAGGTTTCGACACTGCTATAGGACCAATGGTCAGTTGGCAAGTCGATAAAACTGGCTGCAGCAGGAGATACTTTCTCAAGCCCCAGTAGCTTCACCAGTGCGGCTGCAACGACCGCTCGACTCACCGTTCTTTCGGGACAAAAATGTAAGTTATCTTTGTTCTCACTTCGCACAATTCCTGCCACTGCAAGCAGTTGAATTGCCTCAAAATCGGGGTCATCATGCGCCACATCATCAAACCAGAAAATCGGAATACCATTGCGAGTGAGTAATCCCTGAAGCTTGCGCGTGGGCGCTTCATTCGTGACAATATCGCGAGGCTGGGCATTCGTCCAAATCGACAATGCCGCCAGGTGCCCACTGGCTTCTCCGATCGCCCACTCCACCGGGTGCATTCGATAAGCCGCATTAGTGATGTGAGTTGTGCCAATGCTTTTGGCAGAGAGAATTAGCCCATCTACATTAATCGGCACTAATGCCCCAGCGGCTAGGGAAAACGGCAGCGCATAGACATTTTTGCCCGGAAGGCTGACGTGACCAATTTCTTCATTGCCGTGCAGGTCGAGGTAGTGATATTGACCGATGCCGACGCTATCGCTGAAACATTTGGCACGGGCTTCTCCAGGGAAAAAGGGTTCGCCGACATCTTCGTGGCGAATGGTGGTAAGCGCAATACCCCGTCGCGCCTCTCGAATGTAAGGCTCTAGGGCAATACCATCTGGCGTCCAGGTTAAATCACCTCGCGGCTTCAAATCTTTTACACCATTGGTCTGAAGGAAATGAACGTAGGCGCGGGCGCGATCGCGAGCTTGCTGAAGATGTAGCTTGCGATCGGCGCGGCTCACCCCTACCAATACCCCAACCCGATAGTCGTTGCCGCAGCACATCGGTCCATCGTGCCCATCCTTGTGCTGTCCCCAATTGAGGACGGTGACATCTCCAGGGCTAACCGTTTTTTCATCTTCCGCCATTCGTAAAAGGCGGCGATAGCGAAAAATGCCAAAGCTATGAAAAAAGTCACGCGGGCTGGGTTCCCAATTGCCGCCACTTTTTGCCCAAAATTTGCCGCGAAACTCCTGGGCATTGAGCCAGCGCTGTGCTCCATAGCCTGTAGGGGGACCGATCGGAACACCTCTGCCCAGAGCCGTTCGCTCAACCACAACACCAAAGGTAAACGACTGCTGACAGCGTGGCAGCGGATGTTCTGGAAGGCGCTGTTCGCCTGTTTCGCTGCGGGATTCCTGTCCAATCCGCGATTCGATGTTCCCCAGTTCTAGCAGGTCGCCTAGGTCGGTCGCTTCAATCACGACTTGCCCTTTAACGGTGAAGGTGCGACCATCCCGCAGATCTTCAAACACTACACCCGTCACCCGTCGCCGCTGTCCTAGCGTTTGCTCAAATAAAACTTCTATCGGTTCAGCGAGGGGAATTAGCTTCAGATTACCCTGAGCAATGTAGGGGGCGATCGCCTGATTCATTGCCGTCGCCGCTACCACCGGAGTCGTACACAGCGGACTCACCCAACCCCCTCCCGGATTAGCAACGCTCTTGCCTTTGACCGGTTGAAGCGATCGCTGTTTTACCCGAAACTGCCGCTGCAGCTTAGAAATTGCAAACCGTTCGCCGTCTACACTGGTCGCCGTTGCCCGATGCCGCAACAAGTCACCATCATCCGACGCAGGCAATGCCTGAGTGGTAAATTGTCCGCCGACTATTTTCGTCGGTTGCACCAAATACACCTGCAAATCAGCACGCGCTGCAACCAGTGCTGCGGAATATGCTGCTGTCGAGCCACCCACCACTAAAATCGAGCAAGACAGCACCTCCCCCTCCGCCGGTCGAGTAAATGCCCGATCTTCAAAAATTCCGTTCTGTTGTCTGATGGAGGTAAGCTGTGACATTTTTATCTAGAAGAAGGTGAAATCCTGCGGGTGTTATGGATTTTAAGATACCCAAGCCAAGGACACCTTTTCGTACAGCATGATTTAAACATCAATAGGTTCTTGCCCGACGTACAACAACCTACCGCTTTCTCAAGCGATCGCTAATCTTAAGCTACACAGTTACAATTCCGCTGCTTGAAAGATTGCATCAGTTGACAACTCTAGGTTAGGAAAAATACCCGACTTCAATCGTTGTCCTGCAATAAACCGTTGCATCTGGTATTCGTCTTCAATCAGTTGACATACGGTGACAGTCGGTTGTTTAGGCTTACCAATGTGGCGAATGGCTCCTAGAGCGCAAAAGTCTACAATCCAGTATTCAGCAATGCCCATCGCTTCATATTCCACCAGTTTGTGTCCATAGTCGTCCCACCAGTTTGGCCTCACAACTTCAATAACTAATGGAACTGTTTTTCCAAATTGGATAGTAGATGATTTTTGCCAGAGTGGTTCATTAACCAGGGCTGTTTTATCCAAAATCACAACGTCAGGTTGATATCCAGAGTCGGGGCGATCAGGCTTTAGTAGGCAACTTCTAGGAATGGTGTAAGGCAAGTTTTGTCGACGGATTTCTAACGTGAGTTCCTCAGCAAGAAATCCTGCAATAAGTTCGTGATTACCTGTTGGTAACACTTCTACGACTACTCCCTCAATTAGCTCATACCACTTACCGTCTTCTGGATACCACTCTAGAAACGCTTCGAAACTCATCGGATTGGCTTGTGCTTTCATCGTGAGTGCCCAAGTTTAAAGTTGATTGAACACTACTCATTCCGTTTAAAAATAACGGATAAGTTGTTGGCAGGCATGGGGACGACTTTGAGCAATGAGAGGTTTTGGGTTTGGGCAACGGTTATCACTTCGTCCAGATCTCGCACGCCCCATTCTGGGTTTTGGGCACGAAGGCTTTGATCAAATGCTTCATTACTGGAAGCTGTATGTTTACCGTTTTGTTTGTAAGGGCCGTAGAGATACAGAACACCATCTGGAGGCAGGATTCGCCCTGCTCCTGCCATTAAGCCCAGGCAGGCTGACCAAGGAGCGATGTGAATCATATTGATGTTGGCGATCGCCCCAATCTCACCCTTCTCAAACCCCTGTAAAGTTTCTGGCAACTCATTTTGCTCCACACTCCAAACCGGATCACGCGCATCAAGGGCGATCGGTGGATACACATTATCGGTGGGGCAATGTTGCCGCCATGCAGCAATGCTGGCTCGTGCTGAAGGATTAGGGTCAGAGGGCAACCACTTACGAGGATGCAGATGAGGGGCGAAGAAGATAGCGTGTTCTCCCGTACCGCTAGAGATTTCTAAGACTGTGCCCTGGGGGGGTAAGACTTGCTGCAACACATTTAGAATTGGCTCTCGGTTGCGTTGAGTCGCAGGGGCATACTGTCGCAGGCCAGGAGAAGTCATGATTGAGGCTACATTCGGGCAAGGTTCCACTTATTGTGACGTAATTTGTTCACAAGTGACCCGTTTGATGGGCGAACGCCTCCCAATCGCAACGCTAGCGACTACTAAACAGGCAGCACCAATCGTAAAGGGTGTAATGGTTTCACCTAATAAGAAGAAGGATGCTACCAGGGTCAAAAAGGGCTGGAGCAGTTGGATCTGTCCGACTCTGGCGACTCCACCTTTGGCTAAGCCGTGATACCAGGCAAAGAAGGCAACAAATTGACTCACGATGCTGACATAGGCAAAGCCTAACCATGCCACAGGGGAAGCGGTCAGTCCATGTTGTGAAGTACTCACGATCATCGGTAAGATTTCCACCGGAGCTGCTAGCACGAGTGCCCAACTGATCACCTGCCAACCACCCAGTGTTTTGGCTAATTTTCCTCCTTCTGCGTAGCCAAAGGCAGCAGCGATAACTGCAAGGAACAAAGCTAAGTCTGCGGGCTGGAGGTGCCCTGCTCCTGAGAAGATGCCAAATCCAATCACGGTGAGGCTGCCAATGCTGCTAGCGATCCAGAATTGGCGGCTGGGGCGATCGCCCGCTCGAATCACTCCGGCGATCGCTGTTACCAGGGGCAACAGCCCCAATACGACTGCACCGTGAGCTGCGGGTAAGCGTTGCATTGCCCAGGCAGACAATAGCGGAAACCCTAAAACGACTCCCAGAGCAACGATAACCAAGCTGCGCCACTGGTGAGGAGTAGGAAATTTTTGACGGGTCAGGTGGAGGGCGATCGCTGCTAAAATTGCAGCGACAAAACCTCGCCCTAAGCCAACCCAAATGGGGTCTAAATCCAGCACTGCAACGCGAGTGGCAGGGAGTGTCAGGCTAAATCCCAGCACTCCCAAAAAACCATAAATTAATCCCACATCCGAACTGTCTTTTAGCGCAACAGAACGAATTCCCTGGATGTGTTTCATTGATCTGCTATTCCATGACTGGATATCTCCACTCTGATTCAGGAATAGCAGTACCGGAAGATACGGTTTTTTGCAGTTTGGCTAGTACAGTGGCGATCGCTTAATCTAGGTCTGATCTCAAAGTGACCTACTCACCAATGATTTCGGGCTGAGTTAGCTCGTCTGACATTTCGATGATGGCACGAATCACGGGCTTCATTTTGGGATCGTCCAGGCTATCGAATTCTTCAAAGCGGCGGCGCTGTGCTCGACTGGCAACCTGAACGGTGATCCGATAGCGGTTTGAGGCAGCGCCAATCAGATCTTCAGCGCGGCGCATCAGGTGGCTGGTGTCAAAGGCAGAACGCTTTTGCATAAGGTTGAGTTACGTTAGAACTTTTATAGTCTATCAAGGATCTCTGAAGTCAGGGATTGGTTTTGTGGTTTTTGATGTTAGGAGCCGAGCCTTGGGGTTTCCCCCAAACCCCCATTGGGGGAAGCCCGCTTCCCCCAAACCCCCTCTGAAGGGATTGGAGATGGGGTGCAAGGCGCTTCGCATCGAAGGTGTCTCTTGGAGTCTGGGAATTTGCGGTAGATGGATTGGAGCGACCGTTTAGATCACTTGCGTGTCCGTTAGCAATTTTTTATCGGCAGCCTAAGCTATCTCGGGTTGAGACACCAGTTGTGGGATTGGTACCGGAGGCGCGATCGCACAGTTGACTGATTTCATAGCGATCGAGAATTGCGTCGGTGAAGTCGACTCCGGTAACGGTTACGTCCTCAAAGCTGGTGCGAGAGAGCGTTGCTTCTTGCAAAATGGCATTCGTCAGGTCTGCACCTACTAGAAACACCCGATCAACTAAGGCTCCAGTTAGGTTTGCGCCTCGCAGGTTCGCATTCAGCATCACGGCTTTGGTGAGAATTGCGTTGGTTAAGTCTGCATTCTCAAAGTTGATGCCCCGCATTTCGGCAGCGACGAAGGCTTTGCCAACCAGGTCTGTGCCTGAGAAATCCTGATTCTGCAGGTTAGCGTTGTTGTAGTTGACTGTGTCGATAGCTGCTAGCGCTGGCGTTGCGCTGAGCAAAATCCACAAACAAGCCAGACCCAGAACTAGAATTAAACCAACGCAGCGAGTCAAAATCGCCTTCATCCTTCTAACCTCCTTACCCATCAATTCGATCAGCCCAATCTTCTCCTACACGAATGGTTAGGTCTGATTGTAAGTCTCCTGTTGAGGCAGAGACGACCCGACCTAGTCCTAGTACATTTTCTAGCAAGGCTGCACCCTGCATATCGCCTCGCTGCACAATAATGTCTGTTTGCATCTGGCGATCGGGCCAATCTTGAATCACGTAGACATTGTCAAAACCCTGCTCTTGCAGGTAGCTTGCAACCTGATTACCTAATTGAGGCTCTCCTGAGGCATTTTGGACGGCAATATACAGGTGGTTGAGGGCGCGGCGCTCTTCAGAACTGGTGACTGAAGGAACCTGAAAATATTCCTGCATGACCTGATCGACCGCATCAGAATCGGTAATCCAATAGCTAGCAACAAATTCATCAGGGGTGCTGAAACGGCCCGGCAACATGACCATTCTGAAACTGTCTTGCTCCAGGCTGACGCCAAAGTTTGCCAAAGCCAGCATTTCTTCTAACGAAAGGTTGGTGTCGACATACTTTTGGACGAGCTGAATCGCTTCTGGCAGCTTAGGAATCACGGCTGGACTAGTAATACGATCGCGCAGTGCCCGAATTAGCTGCTGTTGCCGCTGTACCCGACCAATATCTCCATTGCCATCTGCCCGAAAGCGAGCAAATTGCTCGGCTTGATCGCCATTCAAGTTTTGCCAGCCTTGCTCCAGGTCAATGTAAAGCTTCTGGGTTTCGTCTGTGTAAGACATCCGTTGAGGCACAAACACCTCTACGCCGCCCAGCAGGTCTACTAATTCTCGAAAGGCTTCGGTGCTAACCCGGACGTAGCGATCAATCGGCACCCCATTGAGGTTACGGCTGACGACACGGGCTGCCAGACTATCGCCGCCCAACATGTTGGCGTGGTTGATTTTAGTTAACCCAACGCCCGGAATTTCAACTTGAGTATCTCTGGGAATGGAGAGAACGTTAATCGAGTTGTCTTCGGGATCAACTTGCACCAGCAGCATCGTATCGCTGCGACCGTTGAGCACCTCAGGTGAATCAGGAGGAACATCAGGTACTCGGTCGATGCCCATGACCAGAATGTTGACCGGGCGAGTAATGTTGTAGCGAAACCCTTTGCTCCACAGATCGCTGAGCGAAAGCTGTGGGTCTGTATCAGAAGCGAGCGTAGGAGGCAAGGGAGTAAGCCAGGACAGAGCGACACCTAGTACTCCAGAGACTACTCCAGTCGTTACTAGAGCAGCACCCCAACCTAACCAACGCAATGGATTGGGCTTAGATGGCGATCGCTCCGGCACTCTAACCAGGCGAGCTTGATCGGACAACTGAGCAGGTGTGATAGCAGCAACAGAAGCTGTAGCTGTAGCTGTGGCTGTGGCTGTTGAAGCGCTAGGTATGTGGCTGGAGTCGCTAGAGTCGCTAGGCTCTTCAGACACTTGAACAGGACTGGATTGTTGCGTTTTATACTGATCAGACTGATTTTGTAAACCGTCCACTCCGTCTCTCACCTTGACCTCATTTGTACTGTAGCTATGCGTATACTACCGACCTTAAGGAATTCGTAATGTATCCGTCTTTATGGTAGGTTGGAGCGCGATCGCCACCCCCCTACCTGCAGATGTAATTCCTAACCCGCACCCATGAGGCACTTGGCGAATTCTACGCGGTCAATTTGCCTAATGGCAAGCCCAACGAGCATTTGCGAACCTAGTTTTGCGAAATCATAAACCAAAACAATCTTAAGAAAAGTCGGGCAAAATCTAGGAATCTTGACATTTCAGTGTAAGCGATGCCATCAACTGATTAATGTTTTGCACATAGCATTTACGGCGTAAAAAACTATTTCAGTAGATTTTCTGGGTAGATTTTACGGACTAGCAATGTAGACCCGTGCAGACTATCTAAGAAACCTCAAGGCAAACTAAAACAAAGCGAGAAGGCTATGATACCTGTGATTTTGGCTGGTGGTAAGGGAGAGCGCTTTTGGCCCCTGAGTCGGCTGCACCGTCCCAAGCAGTTTTTGAGTTTAGATGGCAGCGGACAGAGTTTGCTTCAGGCAACCGCAGCCCGCCTGCTCAATTTGGCAGAGGGTTGGGACCACCTTTGGGTGATTACCTCGGGTCATCTAGCTGAAGGTGTTCAACAACAGCTTCCTGATTTGCCAGCAGAAAATCTGCTAGTCGAGGTTGAGGGACGCGATACGGCTCCGGCAGTAGCCTGGGCAACCTTAGAAGTCGCTCGTCGCTATGGTGAAGAAACGGTTGTTGGCTTCTTCCCTGCTGACCCCTGGATTGCAGATGTAGCAGCGTTTCAACAAACCCTCCGGGCTGCAACCGAGTTAGCTAGCAGTCAGGAGGCGATCGCCACCCTGGGCATCACCCCTACCTACCCTTCTACGGGCTACGGCTATATCGAACAGGGAGAAACTATTGGCTCTTTTGGTGGTTTTCCGGCCTATAAAGTCGATCGCTTTACCGAAAAACCCGATCGCGCTACGGCGGAGTCCTTTATCACGAGCGGACACTTTAGCTGGAACAGCGGCATGTTTATCTTCCGGGCAGGGGTAGCCCTGGCAGAACTGCACACCCACGCCCCTGAAATCATTGAACCGCTAGAAAAACACGGCCCCTCCATCTACCCCGACTTACCGAAGAAAAGCATTGACTACGCCATGATGGAAAAAACCCGTAAGGCGTGTGTCCTGCCCGTAACCTTTGGCTGGGATGACCTGGGCGACTGGAATGCGATCGAACGCTTGTTTAAGGGAGACAAACTCAATGTCGAGCTAGCTCAACACATTGGACTCGATACAGAAGACTCACTGGTTTACTCTGCCGATGACGATGAAGTGGTTGTCACTATTGGACTCAAGGATGTGGTAATCGTCCGTGATGGCAAAGCAACCCTAATTGTGGACAAGCACCGCACCCAGGAGATTAAACAAGTCCTCAAAGCGCTGAAGGAAAATCCAAAACTGAGCGATTTGCTTTGATTTTGATTAGTCACTAGACCTCGTGCGTGAAGGGTAGTGCGGCTGAGCCGCACTACCCTTCACGCTTAAAAACTCATCCCCAATACCTATTAACCATTGACCAGTAACCCTTAACCCTCTAATCTCTCCCTCTAGAGTGTTGGCAGCGATCGCCTCAAACCGCTACAAAATCAAGGGGTGTTAGTTTTAACAACCCCTGATTGCCAGTTGCATTTACTATCATGCGAATGTAGGCATCTCATTATCAGCCAGCCAATCGCAGGGCAGGAGGCAGAATGTTTTCAGGCTTGACTCAAACAAGCTCTCGACAACGAGAAATTCTTGAAGTTGTCTTCCGCAACGGTTGGGACTATGCGCGACGGCTGCTCACCGGTAGTAAAGCCGATGCGCCAAATTTACCGACCCCCGCTGTTCTCCGCAACATTTTGATTGACTTAGGACCAGTTTTTGTCAAGCTGGGGCAGTTGTTGAGTACTCGTCCTGATGTCTTACCTGCCGACTACATCAACGCTCTATCCACGCTGCAAAGTGACGTTCCACCTGTTCCCTGGTCTGAAATTGAGGTCGTGCTGCGGCGAGAGCTACGAGAGCCTTTAGAAGTCACCTTTACGAAGATTGACCAGCAGGCGGTCGCCGCAGGCTCTATTGCTCAGGTGCATCGGGTGACGTTGGCAGACGGACGTGAAGCTGCCATCAAAGTTCAGCGTCCTGGCATTGACCTGATCATTGATCAAGACATTGCTTTGATCAGAAGTTTGGCAGATCTGGCTTCCCGTTCTTCACTGGGACAAGATTATGACATCAAAGCTCTGGCAGAAGAATTTACGACTGCCCTCCGTGACGAGCTAGATTTCTTCAAAGAAGCAAGCTACACCGATCAGTTGCGCCGCAACATGGCTAACAGCAGTTGGTTTGACCCCACACAACTGGTTATCCCTGAGATTTACTGGGATTTGACCACCGAAAATCTGCTGGTGATGAAATGGCTAGATGGCGTTCCGCTGCTCACTGCTAAAGTGCCAGATGAGCCTCAAAACGGAAACACCGTCTCCAATCGTCGTACCACCACAACGATCTTATTTCGCGCCTTTTTCCAGCAAATTTACATCGACGGCTTCTTTCACGCCGATCCGCATCCGGGCAATCTGTTTTATCTCGATGATGGTCGGGTTGCTCTGCTCGACTGCGGCATGATTGGACGACTCGACCCCAACACGCAGCGAATTTTGACTGAAATGCTGTTGGCGATCGTTGACCTGGATTCTCAGCGATGCGTTCAACTGACGCTACAACTGGCAGAATCAAGCCGGGGCGTAAATCTGGCTCGGCTAGAAAATGACTACGATCGCCTGCTGCGAAAGTACTACAACCGCAACATTGCAGAACTCAACTTTAGCCAGGTCTTTTACGAAGTCCTCCAGGTTGCTCGCGTCAACAAAATCAAGCTGCCCAGCAACTTGGGACTATATGCAAAAGCACTAGCAAACCTGGAAGGTGTGGCACGAACATTTGACCCCGAAATCAACCTGCTTGACCAGATCAAGCCCCTGATGACAGACCTATTTCGCAGACAGCTAATTGGTGACGAACCGCTGCAAACCTTGCTGAGAACTGCACTTGACATAAAAAGCCTCTCACTCCAATCGCCCCGTCAGGTAGAACAGTTGCTTGATCGCGTGACATCCGAAACGTTGAAGTGGAATCTAACGTTAAAAGATCTGGATGGTCTGCGGTTAACAATGGATGACTCCGCTAACCGCTTGTCATTCAGCATTCTGGTTGGCTCACTGATTATGGGGGCTGCAACTATTTCTGCTGAGGGCAGTAGCTTGTCCTGGATTAGTAATGTTCTGTTTGGCGCTGCAAGTTTTCTGGGGCTTTGGTTAGCGGTTAATATCTTGCGTTCAGGAAGGTTGCGGCAACGTTAAATCTGGTGAATTCTTTTGTGCATCTTATGATGCGATCGCCAACTCGTAGTGCAGAGCCAACACCTCACTAGCGGGTAAAATCGCCATTGCATACTCACGCCCCTGTAAATCCGCAAACTCAATGAGATAACTGGTGTCTTCGGTTTCGTAAATTTCGACAATGGTACCGACTTGCCCAGCAGGTAGACCCTGAATGCTCTGATACTCACGCTCTAATAGAGTGAGTCGATTAGCAGGAATGGAATTTAGGGTTGCAATTGGGTCAAAAAGCTTTAGCATTGTCGTTCTTCTTACTTTATGAATGCTGAAACTAAACGAGGATCAGTCTTTGCAGAAGAAATCTCCCAAAGGGTACGAAGTACAACTCGATCATAGTTTGGGACTACCCAGTCGACCTTGAACAACTGACCGTATTCTGTAAGACCTTGTTGCACCACCTCACCCTCAATGGCTGCTCTCAAAATCAACTATTGCAAGTCGTCAACGTTTTCAGCCGTAATTCTTAAAGCTGAGGCAAACACTCTAGCTTTGTGTTTGCCGGAGGGATGGCTCGGATTGAGACAATAATCAAGCAGTTTCTCCAACGGAACGATCGCGCGATCGCCATTCGGTAATTTCATTCCTTCGGTTGCAATAGACTACAACAAATCGCTAGTTTCATCGTCTCATCAACCTACCTGCATCTGCCGCAGCAGGTCTTGGGTCAGCGGATGGTCGGAGAGTTGCGCGGTTTGCCCTGCCTGAATCACTTGGGACAGGAAAGTCAGGAAGTTTTGCCAGACCTGTTGACTGTTGGGATGGTCGGTTCCTAAAGAATTGAATAGAATTGCCAGCGCCCGCAGAAGGAGCGGTTCTGCCTCCGCGTATCGTCCCTGCGAGTCGTAGAGTCCTGCCAGATTGTTGAGTCTGGTTGCGACATCGGGATGGTTGGCTCCCAACTGCGCTTCCGAGATTTCCAATGCCCATAGAAGGAGCGGCTCTGCCTCTGCGTATCGTCCTTGAACACTGTAAAGTTCTGCCAGATTATTAAGCCAAGTTGCCACAGTGGGATGATCTACCCCTAATTGCTGTTCACCAATGGCTAAGGCTCTGTGGTAGAGCGGTTCTACCTCCTTGTAGCGTTCTCGCTGAGGCGGCAGCACCGAGGCAATATTCTCATACTGCTGCACATCATCAAACACAATCAGTGTCTCTCCGGGGTGCCAGTTGTGCCAACAGTGTGCCACCTGTTCTGCTAATTCCAGATCTTCTGAAATCGTTAGCCCCAAGTGCGATCGCGCAAACAGCACAATCTGGGTACTCAGGTCTTCCCGTGCCCTCAGCCAGCAAATTCCACCGGGATAGGTACCCCTGTCTCGCTGTTGCAAGGCATATTGGGTGGCGAGTTCGGTCTTGCCAATCCCACCCATGCCGGAGACGGCAGAAATGGCGATCGGTGCTTTCGTTTGCACTAGCGTATGAAGATCTTCTAGATCCTGTTCTCGACCGACAAAGATGGTGCCTGCGCTCGGCAGGTTAGACGGAATGTTAGGCGGAAACACAGGTTTTGGGCGGTGCGAAGCAGTTCCGAAGGAATCGCCCCCTGATGCCGCACTCCCTGGAAAACGCGGCTTTTGATCGGGCTTGGCGCGGTCTTGAGAGAGCGATCGCAGCAACACATTCTGCGCCTCTGCCTCTGCCACATCCACCAGATCGATATAAACAATAGGACGTAATAATCCCGACAACTGACATTCCTTTACCCGCACCGGAATCAGCAATCCCTTCTCGCCCGTTGGGTCTTGAACAAATGCTGCTGCCCATTCCGGTGCTGTAAACGCCGAATTCAAGTAAGTTTCTGATAGGACAGCGATCGTGCGTTCTGCCTCCGATGCTGCCTTTTGCATATCCAGCACAAAGTTTCCGCCTGCGCGAAAATCCTATGCCTGAATCACCGTCGAATATCCTGCTTCCTCTAGCATCCAGGCAATCCATTCTGCCCAGGCGCGATCGTGACGGTTATAGCTAACAAAAAAATCCTTCATGGGGCAGGCACAGAGGGATTAAGGTCTGGGGTGAGGCAGGATCTTGTTGATCTCTAGCATCAAGCTGCTTCTGCAAAAACTTGAATTTTTGGCAAAAAAATATGCAAATGGGCGGGTTGCTATCTCTTTTCTACTCTGGCAAAGTAACTTTTTCCGCTAATCTTTGGTATTTGTGCGAAAGACTCCAGCATTTGCCTTTGCGGGTTAGTAGGTTAGGTGAAGCGAACGCGTAACTCAACAAGCCCTAATCAAGCGTTGGGTTGCGCTCTGCTTCACCCAACCTACGGTGCTGTTTAAGTTGGTTTTACAGCACTCTCAACCAAGACGGATTGCAATAGATCTCCCTTCCAACCGCATCAGTTCTGTTTTAAGTCCGATCATTTTCACTTCAAGCAGGAACAGTCTTATTTGAAACAGGAACGTTCCGACTTTAAGTTGAACCATTCTCATTTGAAACAAGATGATTGCTGTTTCAAATGAGAATGTTCCTGTTTCAAACGAGAATCGTCTCACTTCAAACGAGATGAATGGCTCTTAAAACAAAAACGTTCCTATTTGCGGTAGGAACGTTCCTGATCAGTGTTGAATTGGATAACTTTCAGACTGTACGAGCAGGTTTAGAGGGGCGATCGCCAACTCTACAAAGATATCCGTAAGCCCGCTCCTAGACGACGCTCAGATTTTTGATCACACGCTTGTGGATTGCGGTTTGGTCTTTTTTGCTTTGCGGGCAAAGCGTTGTCCCATTTCATCCACTACTGTCTCTAGCCCTGCCCCCTGCCCCCTGGCTTTGGCGTAGTTATACACCTGCAATGCGGCTGAATAGGCTTCACTGCCCACCGTTATATACGTATCATCCAGCAATTCCTGGAGCTGCGTTACTGCCATCACAATCACATACATCGCCTCAAACAGATGCACATCTTTTCGCATTTCCTCCAGGTTAAATGACCTGGGCAAAAAGTCTGGATTCTGGGTTGCGACCTCCAATGCCTTGCTGACAAACGCTCGGCTCTTATCGCCCATCTTGGAGAGAGCTTTACGCTCCTCCGCTGTCAAATCAACCAAAAACGGCAGCTTCTCCTTTAAAGTGGTAATCGCTGCTAATGCGGCATCCCGGTCGGCTTGAGTTAACGTTGCGCTAATCTAATTTGTTGCCATAGATAGATTCCCCTGGCTAGGTTTACGAACTTCAGTCTGCCCAAATTCATTCTGTACTACCCAATACAGCGCTTCGTTCAATGCAGAAAATTACCTTTGAGCTAGACGTGTACTCCTTTCACATTGATTTTTTAGGTCATGTGAACAACACGGTTTACACCCAGTGGATGGAAATTGGGCGAACAAAGCTGCTAGAAGCGATCGGAATGCCCCTTCACACCATCTTTCAGCAAGGATTTGCACCAGTGTTGGTGCAGACAAATATTACCTATAAGTCACCATTGCTATTAGGCGATCGCGTCCACGTTGAGCTGTGGCTTTCTGAACTGCGAAATGCTTCTGCGGTGATGCAGATTCATTTCTTTAATCAACACCAAACATTAGCGGCTGAAGGACAGCAAAAAGGATTATTTGTCGATCGCCAAACCATGCGACCCAGAAGGCTTCAGCCAGAAGAACGAGCTTTGTTTCTGCCTTATCTCATAGAGCAATAAAAAAGGGGCGCGATGCACCCCTTTCTAACGTTCATATCCAATCGTCTAACCGAGATTAAATCAGAAGATTTTGGATAAGGATTCTAATCTTCCGTAAGGGCAAACGGCCGTTCGCCCCTACCAAGACATCGCTTATTCCTACACGTGAATCGCTTCTTGAATTGGAGTCGGTGACTTCACCTGAGCTAACAATTCATGTAGCTCCGTACCCTCAATCACTTCAGTGTCGAGCAGCTTGGAGGTGATCGCCTCCAACAGTTCCCGATTCTGATTCAGGACATCGAGTGCATGCTGGTGAGCATTCTCCACAATTTCCTTCACCTCACGGTCAATCGCTTCGGCGGTTTGCTCACTCATTGCGCGACGAGGATTCGGCGCACCGTTATCCAAAAACATTCCCTGCTGACGCTCATAGGCAAGTGGCCCTAACACCTTACTCATGCCGTAGGTCATCACCATCCGCTCTGCCAGGTCGGTAGCGCGTTGCAGGTCATTCGATGCACCTGTGGTGATGCTGCCAAAGATAGTTTCTTCCGCCGAGCGTCCGCCCAGCATGGTGGCAATTTGTCCACGCAACTCTGCCTCATCCATTAAGAAGCGGTCTTCGGTCGGCAGTTGCAGGGTATAACCCAGAGCAGCCATGCCGCGTGGCACAATCGAGATCTTTTCAACCCGACCGCTTCCGGGCATGAGTGCGCCGACGAGGGCGTGACCCACTTCGTGATAAGCCACGATCTTCTTCTCTTTTTCGTTGAGCACGCGGCTCTTCTTCTCTAGACCCGCAACAACTCGCTCGATCGCTTCAGCAAAGTCTTCTTGAGCAACGGTTTCACTGCCGCGACGGGCTGCTAATAGAGCCGCTTCGTTTACCAGGTTGGCTAGGTCGGCTCCAGCAAAACCGGGAGTACGAGTGGCGATCGCTTTCAAATCAATATCCGGTCCCAATTTCACTTTTTGAGAATGGATGTTGAGAATTTCTTGCCGTCCTGATAGGTCGGGGCGATCAACTAATACTTGGCGGTCAAACCGTCCGGGACGGAGCAGCGCTGGGTCAAGCGTTTCGGGGCGGTTGGTAGCTGCTAGCACGATCACCGTTGCATCGCCTGCCGCAAAGCCATCCATCTCGGTCAACAACTGGTTGAGCGTTTGCTCTCGCTCATCATTGCCGCCATAAAAACCACCTGAGTTACGAGACTTACCAATCGCATCCAACTCATCAATAAACACGATGCAAGGAGCTTGCTTTTTCGCCTGCTCAAACAGGTCACGCACCCGTGAAGAACCTACCCCAACAAACAGTTCCACGAACTCAGAACCAGAGATACTGAAGAAAGGAACGCCTGCCTCTCCGGCAACCGCTTTGGCTAACAGCGTCTTACCTGTACCAGGAGGTCCAACGAGTAGCACGCCTTTGGGAATGCGGGCTCCGATTTGGGTGTAGCGCTTGGGTGTTTTAAGGAAGTCAACGATTTCAACCAGTTCGGTTTTTGCTTCCTCAACGCCTGCCACATCCGCAAACGTGATCTTGTCAGACTCACCTTCTACATATACTTTTGCTTTACTCTTACCAATCGAGAGTGCACCCTGCGGGCCACCGCCGCCTCGGTTGAGAAAGAATTGCCAGATTCCTACAAAAATCAGCGGCGGAATTACCCAACCTAAAATGCTGGTAAACCAACTGTTTCGAGGGGGTGGCGTAGCGGCAAATTCAACGCCTTTTGCCTCTAACAGCTTAGGCAACTCTAGGTCAAAAATGGGTGTGGTAGACAACACCTGTCCGGGCTGATCAGCATCTGTTTTCAGCTGATAGCGAATCTCATTTTGCCCCACCGAAGCGCGAGCAACTTCCTGATCCTGCACCTGATGAATGAATAGGCTGTAGGGTACTTGGGGAACGCGCGGGCCAAACAAGCTAGGGAAAAAGATGTTGACCAGCAAAAATACCCCTGACAGCAGCAGGAGAATGTTGCCAATTTGGCGAGAACGAGGAGGCTGAGATTGGTCTTTTTTAATGGGCATATAAATCTAGTTGCTCCTTTTTATGCTCTTTTCTTAAAGAGCTTGGATGGAAAGAAGGCGATCGCAAGTTTTCTAACACTTGCATCACACCTAACTTCACATAACTCAATCATTCTAAGATGAATGCCTAGGCAGCAGGCTAGACGCGTATGGGCGGATTTCCGGCTATCCAGGTTCTAAGCCGGAAGATACATTTTGTCAGAATGCACCGCACGCACGATTAGGTGAGTGGCGATAAAAACCACTACCCAAACGAAACCCACCTTCGCAAGTTCCACTCCTCAATTCTGCGTATGTAAGCTTTGCTGCGATCGCCACGAAGGTTCTTCCTAGGACGAGTCCCAACGCATTCTTACAGGACTGTGACCAAAGGGTTGCCCTCAGAAGCAATATACGAGGTGAGGTGATTGACAATTTCCTTAGAGTACACCGCTTAAGAATTAAGCCGTCTCCATCCAGTCAAAGATCTTATCTAGCTGTTCCAGAGTGATCAGCCCGTACTGCCACAAAACCATTGGCAAGAAACTCACGCCCTGGTCGTGGTGACGCAGACCCACAGCGATCGCATCAGCAGGAACTGCCAGGTCTTCACGCAGAAAATTGATGAGCCGAGTCTGATGTGATGAGTCCATCGCTTGTTAATCGTCCTTTTGTATAAAAGAAATGTAACAAAGTTTGTTAATTTATGTGAACGCTTCTCAGCTTGTATTCTCAGGATTATAGCGGCAAGGCTGAAGAATTTGGAATCTGACTTTAGTCCAGGGGCGATCGCTGATTACTGGCAGTTACAGGGCAAACGGCTACCTAGTTAGAGCAATGCCAGCAAAATAGTTTCCCTATTCAATGCCAAGACTATAATCAAAGCGTCTTTCTTAAGAATGAGAATTAAATGAGAAATTAAACCCAGTCAAAATCCGTTCTGCTCTTAAATTCGGTAGTGTACATCACTATATAGCAGCAGATTTAAATTTCATTTTCTTTGCGTTAAGGCTTACAAAACCGCTACAAAGCTAAGCCGATCTCAAACTTTGGTCGCTTCGCCATCTATGCCCATAGGAGAGTTTTCCATTCTTAAAATCTCGTTACGTTGTTGTTCAGGTGAAAACACCGATGACGAATTTGACGAATTTGAGTAACTCTTTTATGACATTTACCAACATCCAGAACAACCAGAAGGAAGCTGTGCAAGCATTCCAAGGTTTTAATGTAGACGAGCAGCTTGCCCTTCTCTGGTATCTTTACAAGGACATTGGCAACCAGATTTCGCCAGAGCCAAACGACAACTCGACCGGTTCTCCGATTGCCGGAAGCTGGGTCAATCAGATTAAGCAAGCTCCTAAGGAAGAACAGCTTCAAATTCAGCGAGACATTGCTTCTCGCAAAGATACTGAATACAGCCACCAATATGGTGCTCTAGATTCCAGCACCAAGCTGTTTTTCTGGTATGCGCTGGCACAAAGCATGGATGAAGGTTCTGTTATTCAAGTGCCTTCTGACTACAACCTACCCGAACAGGCGCAAGGCTTCCTGGAGCAACTGAAGCCGCTCAGCCTGGAGGACAAGATTACCTTTGCGAAGAGTGTTGTATTGCCAATGGGTAGTGGTTCACCCCAAAGCACCCAAATCTAAGAGAAAGGTGCGCTAGCAGTAGGGTAAGCACCCCTTTTCTTTACCCATCTAATCTCACTAAACTCCTGTAACGGGCAAAGATAATTGCCCTTCGTCCATCCCGTTTTTGAGGCGATCGCCCTTTTTATATAGGCGATCGCCTCAATTCTTAAGAGGCAACTCTAAAGGAAATTTAACGGTAAAGGTAGAGCCAACATCTGGCTGAGAGACAACTTCAAGTTGACCGGACAACAGTTTGACCAATCGGGAAACGATCGCCAGTCCTAACCCAGTACTATCTGGAACCTTTTCCCGATCGCCCAAGCTGCCCTGAAAATAGGGCTCGAAAATTCGCTTTTGGTCTTCGGGGCTAATCCCAATGCCGCTGTCTGTAATGGCGATCGCCCACATCTGGTCTGAAACCATCTCACAAGTTAACTGCACCGATCCCTTCGCGTCGGTGTAGCGAATGGCGTTACTCAATAAATTAGTGGTAATTTGCTGAAGCCTTAGTGGATCGGTTACTACTTGGGTGGGAGCGCGATCGCAGTCCACTTGTAGCTGTAAGTTTTTGGCGTTAGCCAGGGTTTCAACCATTTCCACCACCGACCGAATTAAAGGCCGAACTTCAATCTCAGTCACCTGAAGCTGCATTTGTCCAGCTTCGTAGCGCGAAATTTCTAACGCATCATTAATCAGACGCAAAAGCTGCCGTCCTCCCGTAAGGACACGCTCAATACTTTCTAGATTAGGAACCGCATCTCGCAATCCAGGGTTCTGGCGATGTTGACGCAGAAACAAATCAGAGTAGCCGATGATTGAAGTCAGAGGAGTTTTTAGCTCGTGGGCAAGATGAGACAAGTTCGTTTTGCTAGCTCGAACCAGTCGCGTCAGTTCCTGATTGGTTAACCGCAACTCATTTTGCAACTGCTCTAATTCTTGCAGTCGTCCTTGCGTGTAGCTATCAAAGCAGCGGGCGATCGCCTCATCAATCACCATATCAATCAGCCGCACAGCCCGCAGCATCTCTCTAGGTGAACCTTGCAACAAATCTGTTTCTAGCGCTGAGAATAGAATCGATCGCAAAAGCCGATATTCTCGCGCAATTTCTGACGGCTCAAATCCTTGCTCTGCCCTCACTACCCCGTGTTCTAGACTCGCGTCAACCAGCGTTTGTACATCACTCACCTCAGACTGAGATAGCATCGTTGCCATTGCTTCTAGCACTCTAGGAAGACTATCTCGCACTGCCTTATGAGTTAGCTCACGGGTTGTTTCAATCTGCTCATCCTGATAGACCGCTTTGATCCAGTCCTCTACAATGCCATCAATTTTTGGGCTGAGCAGTTTGCCGAAATCTGTCATTGGGTTAAATATCAAGTAACCATTTAACTGTTAGTGCAGATCGTCAAATTAAACTACCGTCTAGGGTGTGAAATTTACGAGTTGAGGGTGCTTATTGTGCAGGTTTACTATTTGTCATCTATGGAGAATTGCTAATCCGAAATGAATAACTAATCACCTCTGCAATGAGTAAATTGACTCATTTAAGCTCATTAATTACCCTTAAGTTTCTAATTTTTTGGATGAAATTGCTTAAAAAGTGCCCAAATCTATATAAATTAAAGGTTTTACCGTTCCATATCGCTCAACTTGACCTTAGAATAAAGCATTGAAAATTCGAGTCTGCGGGAGTTTCAGCGGTTTTGCCTCAACTTTCCACTCGATTTTCTACTCTAGATCTCAATTTGAGTTCTGGAATACCTTATCTACTCAGCTCATAGCTCCAAGGAGATTCCCATGAACAAGGGCGAATTAGTTGATTCCGTGGCTGAAAAAGCCAATGTAACCAAAAAACAAGCCGATGCCGTTTTGACTGCTGCCATCGATTCCATCATGGAAGCGGTTTCTAAGGGTGAAAAGGTAACGCTGGTTGGTTTTGGTTCATTTGAACCACGTGAACGCAAAGCCCGTGAGGGTCGCAATCCCAAAACAGGCGAGGCGATGGAAATTCCAGCGACGAAAGTGCCTGCTTTTTCTGCTGGCAAGCTGTTTAAAGAGAAGGTCGCTCCCCCAAAATAGAACCGTTCCTGCGAGGGCTTCTCGCAACCATGTCCGTGCAAAAATATCCGTGCAGGTATCTTCAGTGCGACCTCGACATGGGGGAAATTTAACTTGGGCAGCATCGCTGGCAGGTTGTTCCCCCTCTATGATTCTCGATTTTTCTGCAAGTATTAATCCGCTGGGACCTCCTCACTCAGCGATCGCCGCCATACATAATCATTTAGGCGATCTGCGAAACTATCCCGACCCCAATTATCAAGAGTTGCGACAGGCGTTGAGTCAGTTTCATCGCCTGTCGCCTGATTGGATTTTGCCGGGAAATGGCTCTGCGGAGTTGCTCACCTGGGCAAGCCGCGAGCTAGCAGAACTGGATGCAACCTACCTCCTCACTCCAGCGTTTGGAGATTACCTCCGATCGCTTAAAGCCTTTAATACGAAAATTGTTCGCTGTCCACTAAACCTGGATACCTCATCAGCAACGACCTTTGTAGAAGTTTCCGTAGAAGCTTCTGCAAAGGTCGTTTCGTCATTTCAGCCTCAAGTTTTACCTCAAATTTTGTCAAATTTGCCCTCTCAGCCAGCCCAAATAGGTCTGCTGTTAAACAATCCACACAATCCAACAGGTTGGCTATTTTCAAGCAAAGAGATTTTGCCTTATTTAGAACAGTTTGCGCTAGTGGTTGTGGACGAAGCATTCATGGATTTTCTGCCACCTGACCAGCAGCAAAGCCTGATCGAATGGGTGTCAGATTATCCTAATCTGGTCATTTTGCGATCGCTCACTAAGTTTTACAGCTTGCCAGGACTGCGAATTGGTTATGCGATCGCCCACCCCGATCGCCTCCAGCGCTGGCAACAGTGGCGCGATCCCTGGTCAGTTAACACCCTAGCGGCGGCAGCAGCAGTTGCCGTTCTGCAAGATACTACCTTTCAGCAGCAAACCTGGGACTGGTTGGCAGAAGCGCGATCGCAGCTCTTTCAAGGGCTTTCAGACCTGGCTGGTTTGTCTCCGCTTGCAGGTGCAGCAAATTATTTACTGGTGCAATCCGACCATTCCGTCATGCAGCTTCAGCAACAACTGTTAAAGCAAAGCCGTATCCTGATTCGAGACTGTATGAGTTTCCCCGAGTTGGGCGATCGCTACTTCCGCGTCGCCGTCCGCACTTTGCCCGAAAACCAACAACTGTTAGAAGCGCTGAAGTAGGTTGGGTGAAGCAAAGCGGAACCCAACACAACCTTCTATTGTTGACTTATATCTTTGGGTTTCGTACCCTCAACCCAACTTACTTGGGAAACCCTAGCCCCTAGCCCCAGTTCCCTCTTGTCTATGCCTCCCGATTACAACCTGGTTATCATCGGCGGAACTGCGGCTGCGCGTTATGCTGCCCTAACTGCAAGTCGCCTCAAAGCTCGTGTCGCCCTAGTAGAACCTGAATTCTTAGGGAATCAAATCCTGCGCCATCAAACCCTAGTCCATGTTGGGCGAGTTGCTCAGCAGATGCGTCAAGTTGAACAGTGGGGACTACCTGGAGGAAATTTCGACGCACCCGTGCAGTGGTCAGCCTCACTTCAATGGGCGCAGTGGGTGACAGAGGTGCAGGACGAAGGAGAGCGATCGCTTCCCATTCTGGCGGCTTCTGGCGTAGATGTGATTGTAGGTACGGGTGAGTTTATCCGTCGTCCACACTTAGCGTTTGGGGTAAATGGGCGATCGCTGCGATCGCGCACCTATCTGATTGCAACAGCCTCTTGTCCTGTAATCCCCAATATTGATGGACTAGATACCGCCCAACCCTGTACTCCAGAGACTTTTTGGCTTACCCCTCCGCCATCACCTGCACATATTGTGATTCTGGGTGGCACACCCAGCGGACTGGAGTTAGCTCAAACCCTGGTGCGGTTTGGCTATCAGGTGACACTGATCGTCAAAACCTTATTGCCCCACGAAGACGCTGAGGTTGCTCACTTGATGCAAGCCCACCTAGAGTCAGAAGGCGTGCAGATTCTCAGTCAAACTCAGGTGACTCAGGTAAAGCAACTGGATGATAAGAAATGGGTGCAGGCAGGCGATCGCGCCCTGGAAGCCGACGAAATCATAGTTGCGACGCAACAACCTCAACTTGATTCACTTAACTTAGAAGCTGCTGGGGTGAAGTTTACGGCAAAAGGAATTCCAGTTAACAACAGACTGCAAACATCGAATTCCCGCATTTACGCCTGTGGTGAAGCGTTGGGTGGTTACCCGTTTCCGCATTTGGGACAGTATGAAGCGGCGATCGCCCTCAAAAATGCACTCTTCTTTTCTTCCACCAAAACAGATTACCGAACCATTCCCTGGGCAATCTTCACTAACCCTGAATTGGCAAGAGTGGGACTAACCGAAGCGCAAGTGATTCAACAGTTTGGGAAAGACCAGTTTGATAAGAATGTCATCGTGCTGCGACAGACCTTCAAAATGTTGGCAAAAGCTCAGATCTGTGGTGCAACAACGGGCTTCTGCAAACTGATTGTGCATCGCAATGGCAAAATTTTGGGCGCACATCTGATTGGCGCAAACGTAAGTGAAATTGTAGGAGTGATCGCCCTCGCCATTCGTCAAAACCTGCACGTTAAAGCGCTAGCAACCTTGCCGACAATTTCTCCAACTTGGTCAGAGATTGTGCAGCGGACCGCGATGGAATGGGAAAAAAAGTGGGGCGATCGCCACCCCTTCCAACAGAACCTATTAGAAAGCTGGTTCAACTTCCGCCGTTAAACTCTTGCCAGCGTCACCATTTCCGACTGATCCTGATACTTACCCCGACGCGTCTCGTAGCTGACCTCACAGGGTTCTCCCTCCAAAAACAGGAGTTGCACAATTCCCTCATTCGCATAAATCCGACAGTCCGCACTAGAGGAATTAGAAAACTCCAGCGTCAAATGTCCGCGCCATGCCGCCTCTGCGGGAGTTAGGTTCGCAATGATGCCACAGCGCGCATAGGTACTCTTGCCAATGCAAACGACCGTAATGTTGTCAGGAATTTGCAGCCGTTCTAGCGCCACTCCTAACCCGTAAGAATGGGCAGGCAGAATAAAAAACTCACCACTGGAATCATTGTGCAGTCGAGCGGGTTCTAAATTATCGGGATTGAAATGCTTGGGATCGACAACCGTACCGGGAATGTGGCGGAAAATGCGAAACTCTGTCGGGGACAGGCGGATGTCATAACCGTAAGAAGAAAGCCCATAGCTAATCACCGGACGCATTGCCGTTGATTCTAAACTGATGCCTCGAATTAGACTTGGCTCAAATGGGGCAATCATGCCCTGAGCTGCCATCTGAGCAATCCAGGTGTCATTCTTAATCATGATTTTTTAGGAATAGAGAATAATAAGGGCAACTTTGAATTGTGCTTAGGGGCGATCGCTTCGCCTTAACTCGGTAATCTGGTCAGCTACATTTCGGATGGATTCAGACACTTCTGGCCCAGTCAAAATTACGTCTACATGACACGGACGATTTTCCAAAAACGCTAAAACTTCCGTTTCTGGGATCAGCCCAAAATTGATCGCCAAACTTAATTCATCCAGCACCACCAGCGAGTATTTGCCCTCTGCAACAACACTCTGGGTATAGCGCCAGAGGTCAAGCAAAGCTAGCATTTCAGTGTCTTCAATCTCAGCGGTGTCAATGCAGCGGGGCAAATCACAGCGCAGCCAGTCTAGGTTTTGCCCCAGCTTTACCGGATGCTCATGCCCCTGTCCAATGCCGCCTTTGAGAAACTGCACTACCAAGACAGTTCTTCCCTGACCGGCAATGCCTAATGCTTGCGCCATCACGTTTGTGAAGAAACTGCGGTAGGGAGATGTAAAAACTTGAATCAATCCCCCAATGGTGTAGGGATGGCGATTAGAACCAGTAGCTTGGGTTTCGAGTTGGGAAACCATAGGAAATCACTCTAGCGAATCGGGTTTTGACGGGTCGTAAAGCGTTGGTTGGTACTGGATTAGTACAAGGATACGTTACTCAGAAGCATACGGCTTTTGCCTGAATAAATCCAGATAGAAAAAACAAAATGTAGCGTCATCTCCCTGATTTTTCCCTCTATCAAACACTACAGATGTACAGTCGTCAACTGATCAAGAGCTACTTGCTGAATGTGATTAGAATGTGTTTGAGAAGCAAAACTCCCTAAGGGCGTAGCATTCGGCAGACAATCTTTGGAATAGAGCAAGCATTATTGCCCGAATGCTATGCCCCTACACGACCCTATCTCTTCGCCTAACTCTCAACCCCAATCCCCAAAACGCTGTATCCTTCTGAGGAGAAGAGGCACATATGAGGCAATCACAATGTGGCAGCGTCCTGATGGTCGGCAACCTGACCAACTGCGTCCGGTTCGGTTTGAGCGACAGTTTACTCGCTTTGCGGCTGGTTCGGTTTTAACGCACTGTGGTGATACTCAAGTGCTGTGTACGGTCACGGTTCAACCTGGAGTGCCCAAATTCCTAGCAGGAACGGGGCAGGGATGGCTTACCGCAGAGTATCGAATGTTGCCAGGAGCCACGCCGCAACGCCAAGAACGAGAGTTTATGAAACTGTCGGGACGGACGCAGGAAATTCAGCGCTTAATTGGGCGCAGTTTGCGATCGGCGATCGATATGAAGGCGTTGGGTGAACGTACGCTAATTGTGGATGCTGACGTACTGCAGGCAGATGCCGGGACGCGCACAACTGCAATTACGGGTGGCTATGTCGCAGTGAGTGACGCGTTGCAAAAACTGATAGAGCGGGGAGAATTGGAGCGATCGCCCCTGCATCATCAGATTGCTGCTGTTTCCATTGGTCTGATCGAAGAAGTTCCTCTCCTAGACCTCAACTACCCCGAAGATGTCGCCGCAACTGTTGATTTTAATGTTGTTTTAAATCAAGATCTGAGCCTGATCGAGTTACAGGGAACCGCAGAAGAAGGTAGCTTTACTCGTGTTCAGCTTAACCAGATGATGGACTTAGCCGAAAAAGGCATTCAGGAACTGTTGGAGTTGCAGCGTCAGGCACTTCAATAAGCTCAGCCGGACTGGTAGGGGCGTTTCGCGAAACGCCCCTACAGTTAGGACAAATACCTTTCTCAAAATTACCTAGATGGGGGGTTTGGGTGGAGCGTTCTCAGGACGGTTGGGGTCCGCCTGCCCATCTTTGGATGCAACGGAACCTTCCGAGGAATCTGTAAAGGGGAAATCTTTCTTAACGGGGTCTACGAGCGGCAATGTCGCTAAACCTTCTGTTGCTCCCACAGGTATCCACTGGGGTTTCTTATCCCATTTGTCTAAGACGTCTTTGATTAATACTTCCTCAATCCAAGTTTTGGCTACAACCGTTAGCGGTAAAGCGAGTAACAGCCCCAAAAAGCCGAAGAAGCTAGCAAAGAAAATTTGAGCGACCAGAGTGGCGGCAGGCAAAAGTGAGACTTGCTGCGCCATTACAGTAGGGGTGAGCCAATAGCTCTCAATCTGCTGAATCACCAGATAAAGAATGAGCACAGCAATAGCCTTCCAGGGTGCATCAAGTAGGGCGATCGTCAGCGGAAAGACTACGCTCAGCGTTGGCCCAATATTGGGAATGAAATTGAGAAGTCCCGCTAACAGAGCGTGGGCTAGCACCAGTTGAATTTGTAGTATCCACAGCCCAACGCCGCTAAGAGCAGCAATGAAGAGAGAATTAATTAAAATTCCAGCTAGCCAGTTTCCTAAGCAAACCTCACATTTCACCAAAATTTCATCTGCCCGTCGCCGATAAAACGAGGGAAAAAGCTGCAAAAACGCCTGCCGATAAGAGATCGGGTCTGCTAGAAACATAATCGTCAGAACGATCACCAGCAAAAATTGCAGTACTGCTGTGAGTGAGTTTGAGAAGAATGCAAAGAAGTTTTCGAGCAGATTCCTGAACAGTGGTTGCAGTTCTCGCGTCAGGTTGGAGGGCGTGGGTAGCTCTAATTCTGGCAGCCAAGTGGGTTGCTGATTGATCAGCCCTTCCATCCCTTCTATCCATTCCAGCGCTTCGGTCAAGGCTCTAGGCAGCAAATCAACCAGTCGCAAAAACTGGTTCAGGAAGGGGGGCACAATTAAAACAACAAACAGGATGTTGACCAGCAATAATAACCCTAGGGTCAGCACTACTGCAAAGCTACGTCGCATTCCAGCTCTTTGGAATCGCTGCACCAGACTATTGAGAGCAGTTGCCAGCACCACGGCCGTAAACACCAGCAGCAGTATTTGACGGATTTGCCAGAGGATTATGAGGGCGATCGCCAAACATAGAAAGCCGAGCCACTGACCCAATTTCACAGAGCTAGCTCCTAAAAATTGAAATTACACTTATCCCATATCAGCAACACCTGTATCTGTCTGATTCTCGGAATCTTTTTTTGATTGATTCGCGATAGCCTGCTGCTTTTGCTGAATTGCTTGCCGAAATCCTAGCAGAACCAAAACGTTTGAGAGTGTTAGGAAAACTTCTGCCCCACCGTGCAAAAAGTCCACATTTGCCAGAGATTCCCCATAGGCAACTTGAGCATAGATGCCAATCGGAATAGTTACTGCAACGAACACAAGCGTCATGTAAAACCCAATTAGGGCAAGGCGTGGCGTTTGACCAGAACGGGTCAGAAACCAGAGAAAGCCAAGGTAAGGAAAGAGGGATAGGGCGAAGAGAGTTTCTTTGGAAGGCATGGGAGGAGGGAAGGGGGTTAGGGACTGGCTGTCGCTTTAGAGGTTTATTTTTGTGTATTGAACGCACAAAAATAAACCTCTTCAATTAATTAAATTAAGAGGTTATTCGTCTTTTGTTGGAAGAAGGGGCGGTTCCTGCGGAGTTGCGCGGGGCGCTAATCGCCAGATCCACCAGGCAGCAAGGCAGAGTGTGATATTGCCCACGACGGTCATAGCGGCTTGCAGAGTGACTATCCACTCTAGCTCAGGCGCGTTGTCAAACAAGTGCCAGGTGCAGGCACACATAGCACTGACTAACGCAGGCAGCATTCCAAACGACAAAGCCCGCCACGCCTGATTTTGCGTGACTTCTGCATACGTCCAGATCAGCCAAATTGCGGCAATCCATTCGATCACACTTGAGATGTGAATAATCCAGGTGGGGATAGAGAGAGCGTGCATATTAGGGTTGAGAGGCTGTTTTAGAAGTTGATTGTTCGTCAGCTCAGAGTACGAAAAATCAACCCTTTCAATCAGGTATTGTAAAGGGTATGTTGTTCGGGATGGTTGGAACGGCGAATGCGGGCGGTTTTATGCGGTTACTATGGCAAGGGCAATGGGGGAGATGAGGCACTTTTAGCGGCTTTGCTGCAAATGTTACCTGCCCATATAGAGCCGTTTGTGCTGTCGGGCAATCCGGCTGAAACGACACGACGCTATGGAGTAGCAGCGGGCGATCGCATGTCTTCCTCAATCTTTCAAGTTTTAAGGCGATCGGATGCTTTCATCTGGGGCGGCGGCAGTCTGATGCAGGATGCAACCAGTGCCCTTAGTCCGGTTTACTACGCAGGACTGATGGGTTTGGCACGACGGATGGGACTCAAGACGATCGCCTGGGCCCAGGGAATCGGCCCGTTAAATCGTGCTTCAACACGTTGCTTGGCAGAAAAGGCTTTTACGGGTTGTGCGGCGGTGAGTGTGCGCGATCGCGCTTCTGCTAGATTGCTGATGGACTGGAAGATTCCCTGTACGCTAGCGCCTGATCCGGTTTGGGCACTGGAGCCTAAGTCCGTTCCGGGTTTATGGGATTTGCCTGCTCCTAGAGTTGCAGTAGTGTTGCGTCCTCATCCAGAGTTGACTCCGTCCCGACTCCAAGTGTTGACCCGTGCTCTGGCTGATTTTCAAAAGGCGACTCAAACCTGTTTGCTGCTGATTCCGTTTCAGCCTGAGCAAGATTTGGCGATCGCCCAGGCGATTCAACCCCAGCTTCCTGGCCCCAGTCACATTCTGACGCTCGAAGATCCGCAGCAGTTGCGAGGCGTGTTTGAAGGAGTGGAAATGGCGATCGCCATGCGCTTTCATGGACTCATCATGGCAGCGGCAGCTGAGTGTCGCTGTTTCGCAATTAGCTATGACCCCAAAGTGAGCCAGCTTATGCAGGACTTAGACCTTCCTGGCTGGACACTTGACCAAATTCCCAGTGACCCGAATCAAATCTGCCAAACTTGGTTAGAACTGTACGCCAACGGTGACCCACTCTCTGCTGACCAACTCCATTCCCTCCGCGACAGAGCCTTAATGCACCAAGACCTGTTGCACCAGGCTCTGAGATTTTAAGGAATTTTAAGGCTCAGTTCTATCAAGCGCCCGCACTTGTTCCTCTGTTAATCCTGCAATAGCAATCACTTGCTCAAGTTCCATTCCGGTTGCCAGCAGGTTGCGGGCAGTCTGGAGTAATTGGGACTGAGCTTGTTCCTTAGCGGCGCGTTCCTGTTCTTTTTCAAGCCGTTCCTGTTCTTTCTCAAACTGTTCCTGTTCGGTGTCGGTCAGCAACCAGTTGCCTTCGCGATCGCACCAGCGCAACCAGGAGTCCGGCACACCCTCAAACTCACCTTGCCAAATTCCTAAGCCAATCTCCAGATCATCTAGCCAGATGAATGGAGCCACTTCACCAACGGGTTGCTCCTGGTACTGTCCACCCTCTAGCTTGAAGTAACGCAATTGTCTGGTGTAACGACTGTAGACGATGTAGTGCGGGACTCGTAAATACTGCTCGTATACCTCTAGCTTGCCAGGAGGTCTTATGTTTTGGGAGGACTCTCCGTTCAATTCAGGTGAGGTTGCAGTTGTAACGGCACTATGAAACCGACCTAGATCGTCAGCCTCGGTGCCAGGAGACAAAAACTCAACGATGACAGAGGGAAACCTGCCTTCTTGCCACACTACATAGCTGCGGCGCAAGTCCTGGCCTTCATAAAGACGAGACACACCAACCACCAGAAACCAGTCTGGGCGTTTTTGCCACAGGGGGTGAGCGACATCGTAATAGAGGTTAAGGTCGGAGGCGGTGAAGCAGTTTTCGCGGCCGTAGCGACTGAGGCGTAGAGTGCGGCTGAGCAGTTGCGGTTGCAGGTCGTGAAACTCGTCGGGCAAACCAGGCTCCTCTGGATCTTCGCTGGGCAAATCATACATGGTGGGCAGGGTTTCGCGGGGCGATCGCGGCGGGTCAGTTTGCTCAACTCGTCTTGCCCGACCTTCAGCCGTTAGGTTATCGAGAATGGACATACCCCTTCCTGGTGACACGATGTTAGTTCTAATTTACATAACGACCAGCAATCAAAACTCTACTGCCCCTAATGCTCTCAAAGTCGCTCTTTGGGCAGCGGTTAGTCCAGTTGTGCCTGTGATATTCATACCTTCATAGGGACGTTCGGCCCTGAGCGTTTTAAGACAGTCTCCGGTTTTGACTTGCCAAAGTTTGATTGTTTCGTCTTCGCTGCCGGAGACAAGATACTGTCCGTCGGGACTGAAGGCGATCGCATTCACGGCCTTTCTATGCCCCTGCAACTGGTTCAGGCATTCAGTCTGACTAATATCCCACAGCTTAATCATTTGGTCATTGCCACTGCTAGCGAGAATGGGGGGCTCAGAATTAGGGCTGAAGGCGACAACCTGTACCCAACCCGCTTCCTGGGAAATGGTGCGAGTGCATTCCCCCGTGCTGACATCCCACAGTCGAATAGTTTGGTCGTCGCTGCTGCTGGCGACGGTGTTGCCGTCCGGGCTAAAGGCAACCGATAGAACAATTTTGGTGTGTCCCTCCAGCACGGTTAGACATTCGCCTGTATTCACATCCCATAGCCGAACGGTTTGGTCATCGCTGCCGGTTACCAGAAGCTTACCGTCGGGACTAAAGGCAACAGAAAAGAGCCAGCTTGTGTGTCCCCGTAACGTCTTAAAGCATTGTCCGGTGCTGGTTTCCCAGAGTTTGACCGTGCGATCGCCGCTAGCACTGGCTAAAAGCTGACCATCGGGGCTAAAGGCAATCAGGCGCACCTGGCGGGTATGTCCACGCAGCGTAGCACGACAGCGTCCAGTTCTCACCTGCCACAGTTTAATGGTTTGGTCATCACTGCCGCTGGCGATCAGCTGCCCATTCGGACTAAAGCCGACCGACCAGATGCGTCCAGTGTGTCCCCGCAATTCTTTAAAGCATTTCTCAGTTTGCAAATTCCACAATCGCACTGCCCGATCCTCGCCGCCGCTGGCAAGGGAATTTCCGTCGGGGCTAAAGGCGACTGACCAAATCCAGTTATTGTGTCCCTGAAAGCTGCGAAGGCACTGCCCGCTGTGAACTTCCCAGAGGCGAATGGTCTGGTCATCACTGCCGCTAGCAAGTGTCTGGCTATCAGGACTAAATGCCACTGACCAAACCCGACTGCTATGTCCTTGAAAGGTTCTGAGAAACTGGTGGGTGTGAGCCTCCCAAAGGCGAATGGTCTGATCGTCACTGGCGATCGCCACCAGTTCTCCATCAGGACTAAACGCGACTGACCAGATGCGGCTATCATGGGGCGCAACGTGCAAACATTCCCCCGTGCCAACCTGCCAAAACCGCACCGACTGGTCATCGCCAGCCGTCACCAAAAGCTGACCATCAGGGCTAAACACAACGGATCGGACACGGTTTGTATGTCCTTCTAAGAGGAGACATTTCTCTGTGTTTACATCCCACAACCGCACGATTTGGTCTACGCCGCCGCTAGCAAAGTGTTGACTATCTGGGCTAAAAGCAACTGACCAGACCCCGCCCAAGTGCCCCTCAAAGGTGTTGAGACAGTCGCCTGTGTTAACGTCCCACAGTTTTACCGTCTGATCTTCACTGCCGCTGATCAGGGTTTGACCATCAGGGCTGAAAGCGGACGACCAGACCCAACCCGTGTGCCCCTGTAAGTCCTGAAAACACTGTCCCGTAACAGAATCCCACAGCCGCACGGTTTTGTCTTTGCTGCTGCTGGCGATCGCCTCTCCATCCGGGCTAAAGGTAATCGACCAGACCCACTCGGTGTGCTCCCGACAGGTATAAAGCTGTCTGCCGTCTGCCACCTGCCAAACCCGAATTTCGCCATCTTCATCGCTGGTAGCCAGGAGAGTTCCATCGGGGCTAAAGGCAACTGACAGAATGCTGCCCAACGTTTGAGCAAATACGGATTTCGCCAGATCCGCGTCGGTAAAATCAACCCGATGCAGGCTCATATCCGCTAGATAGGCGTGCCACACTTTGACTTGAGCAAAATCGTAGTCCGTCAAATCGGTCTTAAGCTGCCGATACAGGTTAATCAGGTTGCCGCCACCATAGCCGCTCTGGTCAGCCAACTCTTGCAGCTTTTCCAAGACCCGATTTAGCTTTTGCTCAACGTCTGGTTTCGTCCGCAATCGGGACGTAAGTTGATTGATGATTGGTTCTAGAACAATCCGAATCTGGCTTTCCCGAATGTAGTCTTTAGTTGAAGCTTTGAGCAGCGCATGAGTGATAAACAGTGAGAGCTTTTCAGTGAGAATTTCCTGGCAAATTTGCTCAACTAGATTTTCAGTCACATACTCCATGACAACGGGCTGTTGCGTGTAGCTGTTAGACTGGCGATCGCCCGGTGTAGAGGTTGCTTTTTCAATTAGCGATCGCCGCCGCAGTGAGCCAATCGCCTCAATTAACTGAGTTTTAGTTACAGGTACTAGCAGATCTTCCTGCAAATCGGCGAAAGCAACGGGCTCTCGGTCGATCGCCAGCCAATACATCATTTCCCGCTCTAAATCTGACAGGCGGTTAAATTGCTGGTCTAGCAGGGTGCGAATATCATCAAAGACAGCAGTACCTTGTGCCAAAAATTCGGCAATGCTGCCATCAAATAAGTCTTGAATCGTGGTAGCGACAATCTTCAGCGCCAGCGGATTCCCAGCGTAGCGATTGGTGAGTGCTTCTAACTCCGCTTCAGAACCAACAAACTCACCTTTTGCTTTGAGAATTTCCTGTCCGTCAGTTCCCCGTAAGCCAATCAGGTTGAGCGATCGCACGGGTAATGTGTCACCTTCCAGAGAGACAAATTCCCTCGGCTTTTCTCGACTGGTGATTACCAGACAGCTTTGGTGAGTCACTTCTCCCACTCGCCGCAGCAAGTCTCCGTAGCCCTCATAGCCTTCGCGGTAATATCCGGCATAGTCGCCGCCACGCAAAATCGTTTCGGCATTATCCAATACCAGCAAGCAACGGTGAGTGCGGAAATAGTGAATCAGCCGAGTAATTCTAGCGCTGAGTTCTTTAGATAAATTGGCTTCAGTTTCCTGGTCGTTGGAGAAGATACGGATTAGGTCAGCGAGGATATCTTCTACTGAGGGAGCATTGCGGAGCGATCGCCAAATCACAAACTCGAACGGGTTATGAGGAGACGTCTCTGTCACCCCTACACCCTCAACGATCTCTTGTGCCAGCTTCACTGACAGGGACGTTTTGCCAATGCCGCCCATTCCCAACATGGCAATTAGGCGACAAGGTTGGTTAGTCTGAGTGCCCAAAATCCACTGCTTTAATGTATCTAACTCTTCTGCCCGACCGTAAAAGGTGGAAACGTCGATTGCTTCTCCCCAGTCGCAATGGGGAGAAAAGGGGCTGGGCGTTAGGGGCTGGGGGCTAGGGGGAGGAGGGGTTGAGGGTACGGGGGTGGAATCGGTAGGTTCTGGGGTGGCTGGAAGGCGATGGAGGTTTCTTCGGAGGACGGACTGGAGGTTGCCCTTGCTGACTTTTTCACCCAGAGATTCTGATAGAAGCTGCCACAGTTTGGAGCCGACATCCTTGATATAGCCAGGGTCATATCCTGCCGAATCGGCAATTTCAGCATAGGTCTGCCCTTCCCAGCAGCAGCGAAAGACGATTTCTTGAACGTCGTTTAGGCGCTCTTGCTGTAAGGCTGTATCTAAAATAGCCAGTGCTTCCTCAACGGTCATCGTGACTTGCCTTACTTCGATCTCTTGTTCACTTCATTAAACCACCCTGCAAACTGAACGGCTCCGATGCCAGTTATACAAGCGCTTTAAGCTTTTCACCTGTTGGAAGAGAGCGGTAGATTAATCCCGGTGTAACGTATCAGTTTCTGCAACTGCAGAGCAACGTTCTCTTTAACAGTAGAAGATAAATTTTGTACTCGAATCACCTTTTAAGATCTGAATGGCGCAAAAACGACTAAGTTGTGTGTCATTCATCATCCTTAAAGTGGTTTTGGCAAAAGGGGACGGAATTGCGCTTTGGCTAGATGAAGAACCTCTAAGGACAGCCCAACTAATTTGCTCGATTGTTAAGGACTCTCTTACTGTTATTAGGAAAGTAGCTTTCCAGATGAAAATTCTTGCCTTCTTCCTGCCCTTGGCTGCAATGTCTTTCGCTGCGTTGGGAATGGCTGCCTATACCGAACTGCAAATGGAACCTCAGCCTTTGCCACTAGAGGTAACTCCTTCTACAAAGCCTAATGAGGCGATCGCTCAATCCCAACTTTCCGAAACAACGACCACTCCATCCGATACCTTAAGTTGGTCTGCCGTTTTGGGAGAAACCTCCGCTCCAGAAGGCTGGCAGGTCACTCCTTGTGAAAATCCAACCTTGCTGTGTGTTTATGAAAATGGTGAAATCCTTGGCACCGTCATCCTGTTTAGCCAACCCGTTGCTGGCTCAGAGTTTGAAGCAATGCTGATTGAATCTCAAGGGGAACCCATAGCTGCACTTAGAGCATGGACTGAGTCCCAATACAATTCAACTGAGCGCGATCGCACAGCAAATGACAGCACCATCAGCTTTGTGGCTGAAACACCGGAAGAGGTAACGGTTGGTAGCCTGCCCGGACTACACTACGGCTACACCATCACCCATGCCAACGGAGTTTTGATCGATCAGGTTTTAGGATATGTTGCGACAGATGGCACGACGCTTTATGCGATCGCCACAGGCGTGATTAGCCGTTCCCCTGTGGGATCTTTCTCCAGTGATGAAGCGGCTCAACAGTTTGCTCCCCATCTTGCTGAAATTGTGGCAGGTCTGAAGCTGTGATCGCTCATTGCTCATATTCGGTGATGATACTCCAGATATCCTCTGCTGCAACATCGACTTGTTCAGATTTTGTGTAGAGGGTCAGCAAAATAATTTCCGTTGCAGTTTTGACGTAGTAAGTTAAACAATAACCACCGCTTTTACCCTTTTGAGTGTTGCTATTTCGGACTCTTAACTTGAAGACTGCATAGTTAATTCCAGGTATTTGATCTCCTGGTAACTCTCCTTGCCCAAGTCGTTCAATGATAGGTTGTATATCATTCCGAATATTGCGATATTTCTTAGCAAGGGCGCGTAAATTTCGGTTGAATGTTGGTGAAGCTTCAACTTAAATCAAAGGTTGATGTCACCTTCAAGTTCTTCCCAAAGTTGAGCAACTGGAATAGTTTGCCCAGACATAGCTTCGTGCCAAGATTGGCGGAAATCGGCTAAAACTTTTGCTTGAGATTGATTATCTAGAGAATTCTCTTCTGGAATTAAAACAATCACTTCTACACGGCTGTTCTTATCCACATTGAGGGGATGGTCTAAGGTCAGTTGCCCCTGTTCATTGATCGTTGCCATGACTTTAAGTGCTTTCATTGCTACTCCAAGAAGGTTTAAGTAGAAACTAAAGTGAACATGGACTACAAATCTCGATTTCTGACTTCATTGTGCGCAATCTGAAGTTGTTTTACGATCGCATCGTCTGCTAAATTGCACCAAAATTTGCTAGTAAAGCCGAGCTACTAGTGAAGCGATCGCCTTCTCACCTCATCCAAAATCTGTTTTACATAGAGCTATCTGTTTAAGGGATAGAACAAAGTAAATTTACTCCTGGTTGAAGTAAGTACAAGATAGAACCTATTCCCAGGATGGAGCAAAAGTGGCTTTGGAGGTGGAACAAAGAAGCTCAGCGTTAGATTGCTCTACCGTAGAGTTGAACCAAGCCAGTCAGAAATAAAAGAACCTATTTCGGCAGTAGAATAAAACGAATCAGAATAAAGATTACTCTGTGGCTAGTATGGCTTGAACTGAATGAAGCGCAACTCTGCTGTGGATTAAGCTGAGTCCGTTCAACAAACTAAATTCGACCCAGGATTGCTGGGTCGAACCGTAGTCATATTAATTTGAGCAAGATGACGGGCATCACGCTAGCAAACTTAAGGAAGTACTGGAGTTTGCGTTTGGTTACAAACGCTCGTCTTACTTAAGCGCTTTCTAATCTTCGTGATCTTCAAATGGATCGCCAAGTTCTTTGGAAGGGGGCCCAAACGAGGTATAAATAGAAAAGCCTGTAACGGCTAGCAAGAAAACACCAATAGAAATGCTAAAAACTGTTGCGGGTTCCATAAGCGATCAATTATGAGTAGTATTCTCTTATAATATTACGGATCGTTAAAATATTGAGATTTATCGCAGGTCACTCATGGCACAACAGACTCGGTTGGGAAATCTCCTCAAGCCTCTAAACTCTGAATACGGTAAGGTTGCTCCCGGTTGGGGAACGACACCGTTGATGGCTGTTTTTATGGGTTTATTTTTCGTGTTTTTGCTGATCATTCTGCAAATTTACAATTCTTCCTTGCTGCTCGAAGGTCTGGACGTAGACTGGAGCACGCTAGGCAAATAGCTTTACAGCAGATTGCTTACAAGTTTTCCTTTGGTTGTGGATATTGGATGAATACCTGCCCCGGCTCGTCCGGGGTTTTTTGTTCGCCCTATACTAAAAAGTTGAGTCTGTCGTTAGAGGGGCGATCGCCCACCCGCAGTTTTAGGAGGAAGCAGCATGAATGTTTTTGGAATTGGTCTACCAGAAATGGCGCTGATTATGGTCGTTGCCCTACTGGTTTTTGGTCCCAAAAAGCTACCAGAGATTGGTCGTAGTTTGGGCAAAGCGATTCGAGGCTTCCAGGAAGCTTCTAAAGAATTTGAAAACGAATTTAAGAAAGAAGCAGAGCGGCTGGAAAAGACCGTAAGTCAACCGATGGAGGCTAAGCTAGAAACTCCGTCTTCGCGCAAGGCGCTAGCACCTACCACAACCGAAGCTGAAACTGAGGCTGAAGTCGCTGAAGCAGTTGAAGTCGCTGAAGCGGTTGAAGCTGAAGCAAGTGCCGATGAGAAAGTTACTCAAAGTTAGAAATTAGGGATTGGGTAAGAGGGGAATGGGCGATCGCCAGCAGTGACAGACACTTCAAATGACAGACACTTCTGCGGCTCCTGAGTTAGTGATTCCACAGTTGATTGTGGGGTTGGGCAATCCGGGAGCAAAGTACGACAAAACTCGGCACAACATTGGCTTTGAGGCGATCGACTTGCTGGCGCGATCGTGGGGCATCAGCATGTCTGAAAATCGTAAGTTTCAGGCAGTTCTTGGCGAAGGACGAGGCCCGCACGGCGAAAAAATTCGATTGCTGAAGCCGCTAACCTACATGAACCTTTCAGGGCAGTCGATTCGGGCAGCAACCGATTGGTTCAAGCTGCCGCCAGAGTCAGTGCTGGTCATCTACGATGATATGGATTTAGCTGTGGGCAAAATTCGGCTGCGGCTCTCTGGCTCAGCAGGTGGGCAAAAGGGCATGAAGTCAGCGATCGCTCACCTGGGTACGCAAAACTTTCCTCGCCTCCGCATTGGCATCGATAGCCCCAAAAACTTTGCTTCCTCTGACAAAGACACCGTTTCTCATGTGTTAGGGCAATTTTCTAAAGCAGAAGCGCAGATTATGTCAGAGGTGCTGCAGATGGTCTTATCATCTGTCGAGTTAAGCCTAAAACAGGGAATTTCCAAAGCGATGAGCCTCTATAACAGTCGCTCTGTTGCTGCTGACAATAGCCTTGCATAACTTGCTAAAGGCCAAAGACTTTACTCATTTCTGCCTTAAGGCTGTTAGCTTAATCCTAAGACCTTCGCTAGATTCACTCTAAGCCTGCGTTGATACTTAGGCTGGAAATGCTGTGATTCAAAGATTCTAGGAAAGTCTAGAGCTAAATTTCTCCGGTTTTCGATTAGCCGAAAAAGCACTTTATGTTCAACGACTTTGGTTTAGAATCCCAACATGCTAGCTCACCAGAACCCACTCCAATCTTGTTTCAAAAAGTAGTTGATAAGTGTCATGTACTGTTGCCTGACACGCCACGACCAACCAGCGCCATTATTTTTGAAGACCAGTTTTATGTGTTTGTCAAATTCTTCCCAACCGTGGAACCAGCTCGGCGAGGAGCTCAACGTATGACTGACCGAGGCAATACGGTTGTGCTTACTAGAATTCCAAAAGGACTGGTGCTGTGGGTACTCGAACCTGAAGCGCAACCGGTAGGAACATCCTCCATTCAGTAGGAAATAGCTCAAGTAGGAAATAGAAGTAACTGTGAGTTCCAAGCGTCTACCTGAAACGACTGCCTATGTCCGCATCACTCACCAGTCTTGGCAACAGGGCAGAATTGAAGGTGAGGTGACAGCAAGTGATTATCAGTGGCAGTTTCAGTGGCGCTTTAACCGAGGAGAGCTATCCGTTGAGCCTTCTCTGGGCAGAGCGCTGATTCAAGAACCACTAGGTCGCTTCCTAGAAAAATGTGACTACCAGCTTGAGCCAGGTGGGGATTATTCGTTTACGATTCGGGCAGAGATTTAACCGCCTAAGCCGTCAACCTGCCCAAATAGCGCTCGATTAAGAGAATCGCTACAATGTCGTCGATTGGGCGGGGGAGGGTACGAATACCCTGTGGTAGAAGGCGAGATAAACCTTTGGGTGGATACATTTGCCAGTAGCGATCGCGAGCTTCCAGGGTGCTAAACCGCTCATCTACCATGACGATTCGCAGGGGTTCTGACAAACTGCTACCGAGCTTTTGCTTCCACTCTTTAGAACTGGTTTGATCGCCCATCACTAGAATCGAAATCGGAAACTGTTGGCGTAACGATTGAATGGTGGCGATCGCCTCCTCTGCGGGGATCACCTCACAATAGAAGAGGCTGCGGTCTAGCCCCATGACTGCTACACCACACTTTTGGCGACCGGGATCAAAACCCAAAATAGCTGGCTGACTGGAGTCAAAGAACGGGGATACCATGCGGTTTGAAGAATAAAACCTGCGAGAATTCATTCAGTTGAACTGTTCCTGATTATTCCGATCTGAATTGTTCCGGTCTAAATTGCTTGGGTTAGGGGCAGGCTGTTCTAGTCTGGGCGGCTGCGAATCAGGTTGTTGTGGAACGAATAAGGGCGATGATTGCTCTGTCCCAAATAAAACCTGACCGTCTCGAACTGCAACTAGCTCTAACCTAACTGGACCCGCAGTATAGGTGATGTCTGAGGCGATCGCCTGGATCTCAACAGGTTGATTGTATTGCTTTACCTGCCGCAGAAAGTTGATCAAAGTTTGAGTTCGACCATCTGCAATTTGAGGGATATCGAGCAATATGCCTGCCTGCCTGGCCCGAAACTGGGAGGCCGCTGCCAATAGCCTAATTCGGTCAAGCAGTTCTTCGTCCGTGGCAGCGGATGGATTGACAGAAACGGACGCTACAATTTCTCCATCTAAAAATACAACCTGATTGGGGGTGGCAGCCGCAAACACCTGAATACAGGATTCCCCAGCTACGACACACGGTTCTCCCACGACATAGTTGCCTGCCGAAAGAATCCGCACAACGTATTCCTGTCCATCCCGAATTTGACTGACTAAACGCTCAACCTCAGCATTTGTAATATCGATGACTTGCTGATCTAAGTTATCTGCATCAGGTAAGATTTCTTGGACTGCGACTCGATTAGCCTCTAGCAATAGTTGATAAATTACCTGAGGCGCGACAGCCGGATCAACAATGCGAAAGGCACGAGATACAAGAGCTTGATTCCGCAGGAGAGCAACGTTGCCCTGGCGTAAGCCTTGAAACTCTCGCTCAAGAGATTGCACCTCTCGAACGAGGAATGTTCTTTGGGCTTCGAGTTGACGCAGCAGTTCTTCCCGTTCGGCAATCGCCTGATCCCGCAGCGCTAATTCTTCTTCTCGCTGTCGAATTAACTGCTGCCGCCCAACCTGAAGCTCCCGAATTTCTGACCGGAGGCTATTTGCCTGCTGTGTGACCCGACCCAGTTGAACACGGGCCTGCTCAAAACTAGAACGGATCTGACCCAGTTGGCGCTGAGTTTGGTTAAGTTGGTTTTGAGCCTGGTTAAGTTGAGCAGCGGTTCCGGCTTGACGGGCAATCGCCGCTTCCAAATCCCGATTAATCTGTCGCAGTCGCCTCCGGGCAGCCATTTGTTGCTCAATTGCCTGATCTCGTTGAGTCTCAATTTGCTGCTTTTCCTCGCTCACCTCTTCCAGGTCTTGGCGGGCAGTAGTTAAGTTCTCTTGAATTTCTTCATAGTCGAAAATACCGCGACGAAGCTGCTCACTCAAGGCAAACAGGAGCGCAAAAGTAGAAGCAGAAATAACGCTACCTGTGAGAACGGTAACAATCGTTGCAGTCTGTCGGGGGCGCAGGTTAAACAGGGTCAGCCGAGCTTTACCCACCCGCATCCCAAGGCGATCGCCCACCGTGGCGATCACCCCCCCCAGTACTAAAATTGCTGCAATCAGGACTAACTGAGCGGTCATCGCTGGTTAGAAACAGTCCAGATACAGCCTACTGCATTCTGAACGAGGTGAACGAGTCGATGCGTTGACTTAAGTAAATTGCTGGCTAAGGGCAACAGGATTATGAACGGTAATTTTCTTTTTGTGGATAGATATCATCTTATCTTGCCGCAGGTCACCTAGCAGACGAGTTACTGTCACGCGGGTAGAACCAATTGCCTCGGCGATCGCCTGATGCGACAACTTCAGGTCAATCGTGATCCCATCCGGGCTGGGCATGCCAAAGTCGCGGCAAAGAATCAGCAGGAAACTCACCAGCCGAGAACCCATATCTCGGTGTGCCAGCGTTTCGATCATCATCTCGGTTTGCAGAATCCGAGATGAAAGTCCCTGGAGCATCAGCATCGACAGCTCAGGGTTATCTTTCAGCGCCTTCTCAACCTGCTCAATTGGAACCGAAAGCAAATCAACAGGTGTAAAAGCAACGGCGTGGTAAAACCGATCAGAGCGATGTCCCGTGATTAGAGACAATACGCCAAACACGCTGTTTTCTCGCAGCAGAGCAACCGTAATTTCCTCTCCAGCCTCGTAGACTCTGGACAGCTTCACGGCTCCTTTGAGCAAAAAATAGACGCGCTCAGCGGGATCACCCGGAAAGAAAATAGTCTTACTTCGATCAAACGACTCCACCACAGGCGGAAAAGCCCCGCCACTCAGCTGCCGAAATACATTCGCTAGCGGTGGTCTATCTTGCGTCACTACCATACCCTCGCCCTACCCACTGTCGTATAGACTGAATCAGGTCATGCATAGATCCCCTGCTTCCTGTGAGAGATCTCTGACTTTAGAACACTAAAACTTAACTGCGAGACTGTTTTTTGTACACGACGATACAAAATCTGCCAACCTGTATCGAAAGTCCCTCAGTAAATCCACATAACTTTGCGTCGGTAGCGCTGAACTTGTTCAAAATTAAGCCAGGTTTGAGCTTTGATGAAGGGACTCGAAAGGCTTGTGTTATCTACGATACAAGGCGATCGCCCTAAAGTGAAACGACCACACCAAAACGAATCCTCTATCCTTAGATCCTAGTTTTCCAGTATTCTCCTAGTTGCGCCTAAATAAAGATTTTTCACAGATTCTCATGCTGAACTTGACTGGCAAAAACGCTCTCGTCACAGGCATCGCCAACAACCGCTCGATCGCCTGGGGAATCGCCCAACAGCTTCATCAAGCTGGAGCCAACCTGGGCGTGACCTTTCTGCCCGACGAAAAGGGACGGTATGAAAAGAAAGTGGCAGAACTGGTAGAGCCGCTCCAACCCAGCTTGTTCTTGCCTTGCGACGTGCAGAACGATGAGCAGATCGAGTCGACCTTTAAAACCGTTGGGGAGAAATGGGGCAAGCTCGACATTTTGATTCACTGCCTCGCCTTTGCCAACAAAGATGACCTGACCGGCGGCTTCAGCAAAACTAGCCGCGATGGATTCAACCTGGCGATGGACGTTAGCGCCTACTCACTGGTGCAGCTTAGCCGCGCCGCTAGCCCCCTTATGACCGAAGGCGGCAGCATCATCACGTTGACCTATCTGGGCGGTGTTCGCGTCATTCCCAACTACAACGTTATGGGAATCGCCAAAGCAGCTCTGGAAATGAATGTCCGCTATCTCGCCGCAGAACTCGGACCCCAAAACATTCGCGTGAATGCCATCTCTGCTGGCCCAATCCGCACCCTGGCTTCTTCAGCCGTTGGTGGAATTCTAGACATGATTCACCACGTTGAAGAAATTGCCCCCCTACGCCGCACCGTCACCCAAACCGAAGTCGGCAATACGGCTGCTTTCCTCGCAAGCGACCTCTCCAGCGGCATTACGGGTCAGGTTCTCTACGTTGATTCTGGCTACGCCATCATGGGAATGTAGGCTAACAAAGTTTGTTAGACCTTGAATTTCTTGTATTGGGTGGAGCTTCAGACTGAAAAGAATCTGAAGATTAAAAGAACTTGCGTAATCTCCACTAAACGTTCAAAGTTAGTTGCGCTTAGTCTTGGAGTGTTGTTGGCAGGTGCCAGCAAAAACACGATGAGGCATAGAGCATTATGGGGCAGTTATTCGATCGTGTTAGCCGAGTAGTTCGAGCTAATCGGAACTCCAATGAAGGGGATTGCAAGAAAATTTACCTGAACGAGGGAACTACCCTAACTGCTGGAGGAGCAGTTACAGGTGCTTCTATTGGCAAGGTTGGAATATTAGCAGGTGGGACAGGCTACAGTCTTGGTGCCGTTCCACTTGCTGCCGTTGGTGCGTTAACGGGTGCAGCCCTTTATGAAGCATTGCGATCGCTTCTTGAAAATGATGCTTCCTCTGCCAATGCTGCGGCAATTGGAGCAGCAGCAGGTGCAGCAACATCAGCAGCGATTGGAGGCGTAGGTGTAGCCATTAGTGGAAGTGCGATCGGTGTTGGCATGGCCTCAATGGCAGCAGGTGGAGCCGTAGTTGGACTGGGTTTAGTGGGCTTAAATCGTCTGCTTCAGCAAGGCATCGATCCCGAGAAGCTTTTGGATAGTGCGATCGAGCAGATGGAAGCAGATTCGAAGAAAGCACGCCAAGCAATCGCCCATGTAATGGCTAGCCAAAGGCAACTTCAACAGCAGTACGAAAAGGCGCAACTTGAAGTCAATAAATGGCAACAACGGGCACAACTTGCCCTGAAAAAAGGAGACGAGTATCTGGCAGGGGAGGCTCTGAGCCGCAAGAAGATGCACTCCGGGATTCTCAGCAGTCTTGAAGCTCAACTCGATCAAGAACCCGCCTCCGTTAAAAACCTGAAGCGAAATCTGACCCTTTTAGAAGCCAAAATCTCTGAGGCAAAAGCGATGCGAACCAACTTGAAGGCGCAGATCGCGGCCGCTATGGCAAATGGGCGACTACATACCAGTGGTGCAATGGGGGCATTTGAGCGAATGGAGGAGAAAGTGCTGCAACTGGAGGCACGTTCGCAGGCAGCAGCAGAACTTGCCGGAACTGATCTGGAGAGTCAATTTGCAGCGCTAGAGTTAGGCATTGATGTAGATGATGAACTGGCAGCAATGAAAGCACAGCTAATGGGGTCTGCTCGGACATCCCAATTGCAGTCTCCCAGTTCTGAAGCCTCAAATGCTCCTTCCAACTGTGCAGTGATTGACGATGAACTGGAAAAGCTGAAAAGCCAGCTTGATCAGCTTTAAGCTCAAGATACAGGGGATGGCTTTACAATGAATGAGTTTGAATAATTAGCAAACTTGGCTCAGGTTCATGCAAACCCGTAACTCCGCTGCCGCAGAAAAGCGCACGCCTTCTTTCGATTTAGAATTGCCTGCTCGGACAGCCTCCGTTAGCCGAAAAACGGGTGAGACGGACGTACACGTAAGCCTGAACCTGGATGGACAGGGAACTTGTTCGGCAGCAACGGGAATCCCATTTCTGGATCACATGTTGCACCAGATTTCCTCACACGGTTTGATTGATCTGGATGTGCAGGCAACAGGCGACCTGGAAATTGACGACCACCACACCAACGAAGACGTGGGAATCACGCTGGGGCAAGCTTTAGCAAAGGCGTTGGGCGATCGCAAAGGCATTGTCCGCTTCGGGCATTTCCTTGCTCCCCTTGATGAAGCGCTAGTTCAGGTCACGCTAGATTTCTCTGGACGCCCCCACCTCAGCTACGGGTTGGAAATTCCCACAGAGCGAGTTGGCACTTACGATACGCAACTGGTGCGCGAATTTTTTGTGGCGATCGTCAACCATTCTCAAATGACGCTACACATTCGCCAATTGGACGGGATTAATTCTCATCACATCATTGAGGCGACCTTTAAGGCGTTTGCACGGGCGGTGCGAATGGCAGTCGAAGTTGATCCCCGCCGAGCGCATACCATTCCCAGTTCTAAAGGCGTGCTGTAGATGCCGGAGGGTCCAGAAATCAAGCGGGCGGCTGACCAGATTGCAAAAGCAATTGGCGATCGCCCCGTTACTGAGATCTTCTTTGCCTTTGAGCGGCTCAAGCCTTACGAATCAAAGCTAGTGGAACGAAAGGTTGTATCGGTGACTGCCAAAGGCAAAGCTATGCTAATTGGCTTTGACAACCAACTGAGCATCTATAGCCACAATCAGCTTTATGGCAAATGGGTGATCAGAGCCGCCCATTCCTATCCCGCGACAAACCGTCAGCTTCGGCTTGCCATCCACAACGAGAAGAAGTCAGCCCTGCTTTACAGTGCTTCTGATATCGAAGTTTTGACCGAACCTGAGATCCTGATTCATCCGTTTCTGAGCAAATTGGGACTCGATGTCCTGGATGAAGCGACTACGGTTGAGCAGGCGATCGCCCGCCTCCACGACAAACGCTTCTACCGTCGCAGCTTTATTTCTCTATTGCTCGATCAGGGCTTTTTCTGTGGACTGGGCAACTACCTTCGCAGTGAAGTATTGTTTGTCGCTAAAATCTATCCCACTCGCCGTCCCACCGACTGTTCTTCTGAACAGATTGCTGGCCTGGCAGAGGCTGTCCTCTCCGTCAGCCGTCAGTCTTATCAAACAGGCGGGATTACGAATGGACTTAAGCTTGTCGCCCAACTTAAAGCCCAGGGGCAAAAACGCAACGAATACCGCCACTACGTGTTTAACCGAGCCGACGAGCCCTGCTACATCTGTGGAACAGCGATCGTTAAAGAATTTTCAGGTGGGCGGCGATATTATTACTGTCCCACCTGCCAGCCCTACGACTAATATTCCTAGACCGTGGCAGGTGTTCCCGCAGATTGGGTTTGCTGCGCCATCTCAATCAAACGGCGAATTCGCTCCTCAGTAGGAGGATGAGTCCGAAATAGCGTTTGCAGTCCCCCTGCTGACAGAGGATTGACGATCAGCAAAGGCGACATGGCTGGGTTGCCGTGCATCGGGATTTGGTGTCCGACTTGCTCCAACTTTTCTAACGCACTAGCCAAAGCCGTCGGATTTTGGGTAATTTGAGCTGAACCTAAATCTGCGGCAAATTCACGGGTGCGCGAAATCGCCATCTGAATCAGAGCAGCAGAAAGAGGAGCCAGCACAATCAGGAATAGCAGCCCAATTGGGTTTGCGCCCCGACGGGTATCTCGCGTCACGGGACCATACAATGCACCGAGGGTGAGGATGCGTCCGACAAACGTGACAGCGCCTCCCAAAGTTCCTGCAACGGCTTGGGTGAGGGTATCGCGGTTGCGAATATGAGTTAGCTCGTGCGCCAGAACGCCCTCTAGCTCCTCAGGAGATAGTAAGTTAAGAATTCCTTGTGTGACAGCAACAGCAGCATGATTGGGATCGCGGCCTGTAGCAAAGGCGTTAGGCGACTCCGTTGGCACCAGAAACACCTTTGGCATGGGAATCTCTGCGCGATCGCTCAACTTAGCAATCATGTCGTACAAATCAGGCGCTTGCTCACGGGTAATGGGCTGAGCTTGATAAGAAGCTAGGGCTGCCTGGTCAGAAAAATACCAGGAACTTAAGCTGGTGAAAGCGGCGATCGCTAACCCCAAGAACAGTCCTTGCTCGTCACCAACTAAATAATAAGCAACTAAAACAATTAGTCCGCTCAGCAGTCCCAACAGAGCCGCTGTCTTAATTTGATTTCCAAGCATACTTCACCTGATTCACGTTGAAAAATTCGTATAGATAAGCTTTAGGATCCCAAACTGGAGTTATCTTTGGGTCTACCAGGTGGGTGAAAGACTCTATATCTGAGGTCAGGACTTATAACAGTAATTGGAATTTGTTGTCATCTGGATCTTGAGCTGGGAAGACTCTGAAATAGTCATAGAATGAGGCTGTTGTATGGAACCTGTTCTTGTTAAAGGGCAACTGAGAACCTGGAAAGATGCTAAAGGTTTTGGTTTCATTCAACCGGCTGATGGAAGTCAAGAAATTTTCTTGCACATTTCCCAAATAAAAGACTCCACTCGCCGCCCGAAAGTAGGTGACACGATTTACTACTATGCTGTAGCTGAAGATGGTAAATTTCGCGCTCACAAAGCTTTTATCTTAGGAGCAAGACGTAAGCCAACTTTGACCGCTCCAAGGAATAAGGCTCTATCCAGTAATGTATCTCTCTCCCCATTTCCAGTATTAGAGACATTGCTGCTGTCGATTTTGCCCCTCGTTGGGTCATTGCACTTTACTTGGGCAACCGCTAATCCGCTTCCACTCATTCTTTACCCTGTGATGAGTCTACTAACTTTCGCTTTATACGCTGACGATAAATCTCGGGCAAAGCGAAGAAGCTGGAGAACAACAGGGAAGACGTTACATTTATGTGAACTAGCAGGTGGATGGTTGGGAGGATTTGTAGCCCAGCGAAGACTCCACCACAAAAGTAGCAAGGAGTCTTATCAGTTTGAGTTTTGGGTGATTGTTGCACTTCACTACATCGCCTGGTTGGGCTGGTTATTTTTTGGCAAGTTCATAACAGCTTGATCTCTAGCAAAGTGAATTATCTATGGCTTTAGCGATCGCTGGAGAACGCAGTGGAGTCGGTAAAACAACGATTACGCTGTCTTTGCTGGCAGTTCTACGGCAACGACAGTTAAGCGTGCAGTCTTTTAAGGTTGGACCGGATTACATTGATCCCATGTTTCACCGCTACGTGACTGGGCGAGCGTGTCGGAACTTAGATCCCGTTTTAACCTCCGAGGCTTATGTGCAGCAGTGTTTTGCCCAACATACCCAAACTGTGGATTATGCGCTGGTAGAAGGCGTGATGGGACTGTTTGACGGTGCAACGGGAGTGGATGACACTGCCAGTACTGCTCACATTGCCCGTTTACTCAACTTACCCGTGCTGTTGGTAATCGATTGCAGCCGCTTGTCGCGCTCTGCCGCAGCGATCGCCCTGGGATATTGCTCCTTTGATCCCCGGCTTCAATTTGCTGGCGTTGTGTTGAATCGAGTCGGTAGCGATCGCCACCTAGAACTGCTTAAAGCCGCCCTAGAACAACTCAACCTTCCTATTCTTGGTGTTTTTCGTCGCCACGATGACATCACCATCCCCGATCGCCACCTGGGACTAGTGCCCACTGCCGAACTGCCAGTCCTGGATAACTTGATCGAACGTTTAGCAAACTTAGGAGAAACCTGCTTCGACTGGTCGCGCCTCCTTCCCCTCCTCAAAGCTCAAAGCAATTCCCCACCTCCGGAAAGCACCACAGTTTCCAGCCAAAGCCCTATTACCCTCACCCTAAATTCTTCTCCTCAGAGAAAAGGGCTTTCAACCTCCAATCCTCAGCCTCCAACCCGTATCGCGATCGCCTACGATCGCGCTTTCAGCTTCTACTACGCCGACAATTTTGACCTGCTAGAGCAACTGGGTGCAGAGCTAATATTCTGGAGTCCACTGACTGATCCCGTTTTGCCAGCAGGGGTGCAAGGGCTTTACCTGGGGGGCGGTTTCCCAGAAGTATTTGCCGCAGAGTTAGCAAACAATCAAGCTGCTCAGCAAAGTGTCAGGCAAGCCATTCAAGCTGGAATGCCAACCTACGCCGAGTGTGGCGGCTTGATGTATTTGTGTGAGCAAATTGTTGATTTTGCAGGACAGTCCTGGAAGATGGTGGGCATCTTGTCAGCGACAGCCAACATGACAGGGCGGTTAACTCTCGGTTATCGGCGGGCGATCGCGCTGCACGACAGCCCCCTACTGCCAGCAGGATCAGAAACTTGGGGACACGAATTTCATCGTTCAGCCTTAAGTGCCAAATCAGCATTGCCTTTATATCAGCTTCGAGGGTATGATTCCGACAGCTTGATGTATCTAGAAGGGTGGCAATCACACCAGCTTCATGCTTCTTACATTCACCTGCATTGGGGAGCGCATCCCGAGATTCCGGCTCGCTTCTTGACCCGTTGTCTTGAATTTGGTGAACTGCAGAATTAGTTATTTCGGCTTTACACAATCTGAAATGCAGCTTCAGGGTTTGTAGCTTCCAACATATTTCACAAGAAGATATCGATTTAGTAAAACCGGGCGGTTTTAGCAGCGATCGCCCATATGCAGAAAGTATATTTTGGTAAAGCTGTCAAGTTTGAAAATACGGAAAGATCGCCCGTTTATTCACCCTAGTGGAGGAAACAATAGGGTGAGGTGCGGATGCGCTTTCAAGGGCTAAATTTGACAATAGCCCCAATAGGTTGAGGAGGGGAAGGCAATGAGTACAAAACTAATTCAAGCCGCAGCAATCACTTTCTTGTTACATCTGCTGATGGGGGTTAGCGCACCTCGTGTAACTCAGACAACACCAGGAGCTTCAACGTTAGAGCTGACTCCTCATACTGCCGAGTTTCCTAGAGAAGGTGAACAGTTAAGAATACAGAATTAAGAGTTGAAAATGATGAGTTTAAACTCTTAGTTTTTAACTTTAGTAATTTTCAGCTTTTTGATTGCAATCTTTCAAGCTTTGCAGAGACGCAATTCATTTTGTCTCTACAAGAAATTTGCCTAGGACTACTCCCGAAAATGTACGGGTGAACCGTCGTAGTCCCTACTCTTTTTCCTGATTAATTGCTCTAGTTGGGCTGGGCCGGCTCAGGATTGCCTTGGGCAGGCGGTTGGCTGGCGGCTTCAATCTGCTGGGTAAAGTAACTTTCTCGGTAGCTAAGCTGTCGTGCTAGTTCCAAACCGCGTCGGAAGGCAGCGATCGCCTGATTGGTATTGCCTCGTTCGAGTTGAAGCTGACCAATCTCATCGTAAGCCTGCATGATGCCGTAACTGTTGTAGGACTGCTGCTCTACGTCAATCAGCAATTGGTAAACCACCAGCGCATCATCGGGGCGATCGAGTGAGCGGTAGAGGTCGGCTAATTTTTGCAATGCTTCGCTGGCATAGGCATACTGCTGTCCTGAACGCGCCACCGCAAACGCTTCCTGATAGTTGGTTGCGGCTCGGTCAGGGCGGTTGAGTGCCTGGAAGCTGTCGGCGATCGCAATTTTCAAAGGCGGAATCAGCGCATATTCCTGACGGCCTTGGTAAACACTGACTAGCTCTTGCTGGGCAGCGATCGCTTCCTCGGGCTGGTTGTTTTCCTGGTAGATGTAAGCCAACTGCTGCAAATATTCCACTTCGCGGGGGCGATCGCCTCTGGCGCGAGCAAGGGTCAGTAGCTCCTGGTAAGCTACTGCTGCCGAGGTATAGTCAAACCAGGCAAGGTGCAGTTCTCCCAGTGCTGTTAGGGTATCTTGTTCGGTGGCTGCATCGCCCTGCTGCCGAGCCCGGATCAAAATCTGGTCATATAGCGTTACAGCTGGGTCAATTGCCCGCATTGTCTGGTAAGCCTGGGCAATTCTGAGCAACAAATCAAAATCGGGTGGCGTTTCAGCCTGTACTTCTTGTTCGATCTGTTGCAAGCGTTCGGTAATTAGCCGAGTTTCCGTCGTCTGGTTTTCTCGCCAAGCAATTTCTCCAACCCGACTGAGAGAGTCTACTTCTTCCTCGACTCCCAAGACCCGCCGCAGTCGCAGTTCTCGATTCAAGATTTCAAAGGCTCCTGCTGGGTTTCCGGCAGCAAGCTCTTGCTCAGCCTGCACGCGCAATTCGTCCAGGGTAGTTGCCAAAACTCGCCGCTCTTGAGGGCTGAGAGGGCGATCGATAATCAGTTGGGGAAACAGGGGATCAGATTCGTCAATCTCTAGGGGATTGGGCGGAAACTGTTCTTCCTCTTGTTCTTCTTGCTCTTGTTCTTCCTGTTCCTGGTTTTCTTCCTCTTGGGCGATCGCAGCTTGGGGAGCAAAAGAACGGAATTCCAGTGCTCCGAGAAGAGCGATCGCCAGCGGTAGGGCACTCAAATATTTATAAGGAAGCCGTTTCAGAGAATCTATCTGAAATTTGCGCCGAGCAATACGCAACCCCATATCCCTCCTGAGAGAACGACTTAATTTAACTGCTGGCAGCGAAAAAAGCCTGTTAGAAACCCACCGCACCATAGCTTACCTACCGCACCATCCAGCCGCATCACACATTAGTTTAAACATTCATGTTTGGAATTTACACAAGTGCGCTACGCTACTATAGCGGTTTTCAACTGTATTCAGAGTGATGGGTTAAGCGGTGCTAACCTTAATGCAATTCGATACAGTTTTGTTAGCAACAATCTGTTGACATTCCGTTGACACTACTTAGATACCAACAGGGGATAGTGTGAAGGTTTTGGTGGTTGGCAATGGAGGGCGTGAACATGCCCTCGCCTGGAAGCTCTTGCAGTCTGCACGAGTTCAGGAAATCTTTTGTGTTCCCGGTAATGGTGGCACCGCTCGGATGGAACGCTGCCGTAATCTGGCAATGTCAGTTACTGCATTTGAAGGCATCGCGCGTTTTGCTCTGGTCAACAACATTGGTCTGATTGTGGTTGGTCCAGAGGTGCCGCTCGCCGCTGGGATCACGGACTACTTGAAAGAGCAAGGGCTAACGGTGTTTGGCCCGACACAGGCAGGCGCACAGATTGAGTCAAGCAAAGCCTGGGCCAAAGAGCTTATGCGAGAAGCGGGCATTCCAACGGCTGAGTCGGCTGTGTTCACAGATGTGCGAAGTGCGATCGCCTATATCGCTTCTCGACCTGTGCCGATTGTCGTGAAAGCCGATGGACTGGCCGCAGGCAAAGGCGTGATCGTTGCCGAAACAACCCAAGAGGCAGTCGAAGCGATTGAGGCAGCCTTTGGCGGACAGTTTGGTGAGGCGGGTCAGCGCATCGTGATTGAGGAATTTCTCACGGGGCAAGAAGCGTCTGTCCTGGCCGTCACAGACGGTTTGACGATTCGGGCTTTACTACCCGCTCAAGATCACAAACGCATTGGTGAAGGTGATACGGGTGCAAATACAGGCGGCATGGGAGCCTATGCCCCTACCCCAATCGTCACACCTGCTTTGATGAACCGAATTCAGCGAGAAATTTTAGAACCGGCGATCGCCACCCTTAACCATCGTGGGATCGACTACCGAGGTGTTCTCTACGCTGGACTGATCATTACGCCAGCAGGCGACCCCAAAGTGATTGAATTTAACTGTCGCTTTGGTGATCCTGAAACACAAGCTGTTTTGCCGCTGCTCGAAACTCCTCTGGAAACCCTGATGCTAGCCTGCGCCCAACAGCGTCTTGCTCAGCTTCCACCCCTGACCTGGAAGCCTGGAGCTTCTGCCTGTGTCGTGATTGCGGCAGAAGGGTATCCCGATACTTACAAAAAAGGTAGCCCCGTTACAGGCATTGAAGCCGCAGAAGAGTCTGGGGCAGTGGTTTTCCATGCGGGCACTAAGCTCAAACAGCAGCAGCTTGTTGCGGATGGAGGACGCGTCTTAGGCGTAACCGCAGTAGGGGACAGCTTGGAAGAGGCGATCGCCAAAGCCTATCGAGCGGTTGACTGCATTGAATTCGACGCAATGTACACCCGCCGCGACATTGGGCACCGGGTCCTCACCGCCAATCCTTACCTTTAAGAACATGTAACAATCTAATAAAGAACGTAAACAATACAAACAGATTATGATGGTAAGTCTCTAGATGTCTTGCCGACCCCTCGCTTCGATGGTTGTACCTTGCTAGCCTTCCTCATCAAGATTAGAGAAATCATTGCCCGCTGGTGGTCTGATTTTACGCTTCAGACTCGTCTCATGGCAGCGGCAACCCTAGTCGTGTCGCTGATTATGAGTGGACTCACCTTCTGGGCAGTCAACTCGATCCAGCAAGATGCTCGACTCAACGATACCCGCTTTGGGCGTGACCTGGGGCTGCTGCTAGCAGCCAATGTGTCCCCCCTAATCGGGGACGACAACCGCACCGAGCTAGCCCGATTTTCCCATCGCTTCTACAGCAGCACCTCAAGTGTGCGCTACATGCTCTATGCCGATGAGGATGGCAACATCTTTTTTGGCATTCCCTTCTCTGAGTCAGAGGTGCAAAACTCTCTGTCTATTCGGCGGCAGATGAAGCTGCCTGACAACTATGCCAGAAACATTGACTACCCCATGGTGAGACAGCACCTCACTCCCGATGGTGAAGTCACTGATGTGTTTGTGCCGCTCAATCACAACGGCAAGTACTTGGGCGTGTTGGCGATCGGCATTAACCCCAACCCCACGATTGTCACTTCTTCTCACCTGACACGAGATGTGACGATTGCCGTTTTTGTTTCGATCTGGGTGATGGTGATCTTGGGTGCCGTTTCCAACGCTTTGATGATTACCCAGCCGATCAAAGAACTGCTGGTCGGGGTGAAAAATATTGCCGCTGGCAACTTCAGGCAACGGATCGACCTGCCATTGGGTGGAGAGTTAGGAGAACTGATCCTCAGCTTCAACGAAATGGCGGAGCGACTGGAGAGCTACGAAGAGCAAAACATTGAAGAACTGACTGCTGAAAAGGCCAAGCTAGAAACCCTGGTTACCACGATCGCCGATGGAGCCGTTCTACTTGACAACAACATGCACGTCATTCTCGTCAACCCAACTGCCCAACGGCTCTTTGGCTGGGAAGGCAACGAACAGGTGATTGGCGAAAACGTCCTGCAGCACTTGCCCGAAACGGTCAAAGCTCAATTAGCTCGACCGCTGTATGAAATTGCCGCAAGTGAATCCTTGGTTGAAAACCTTCGCGATCGCGAAGGCACCGAATTTCGCATTACCGTTCCTGGCGCAACCAGCCGGACGGTGCGAATTTTGCTTACGACCGTGCTAGACCAGGCGCGAGAAAACGTTCGAGGACTGGCGATCACTGTCCAGGACATTACCCGCGAAGTAGAGCTAAATGAAGCAAAGAGCCAGTTTATCAGCAACGTTTCCCACGAACTGCGAACACCGCTGTTTAACATCAAATCTTTTATCGAAACGCTACATGAGTATGGCGAAGATCTGAGTGAGCCAGAACGTCGCGAGTTCTTGGAAACTGCCAACCGGGAAACCGATCGCCTGACTCGTTTGGTCAATGATGTGCTAGACCTCTCGCGTCTGGAGTCCAACAAACGCTATCACTTTGAAGCGGTCGAGCTAACCCAACCGATCGAGCAAACCCTTCGCACCTATCAGCTAAATGCTAAGGACAAGGGGATTGAGCTAATCCAGGAAATTGCGCCGAATCTACCACCGGTTCTAGGCAACTATGATTTGCTGCTTCAGGTGTTAGCCAATCTGGTTGGAAACGGACTCAAATTTACTAAATCTGGAGGACGGGTTGCGATTCGAGCCTATCCACTAGCGACAGAACAAAGCTCAGCGTCACCGCTTGTGCGAATCGAAATTTCTGATACTGGCATCGGGATTGACCCAGAGGATCAGGAAGCTATTTTCGATCGCTTTTTCCGAGTCGAAAACCGCGTGCATACCCTTGAAGGCACCGGATTAGGACTCTCTATCGTCAGAAACATCATTGAAAAGCACCATAGCTCAGTCCGCCTAATTAGCGAAGTGGGAGTTGGTACGACCTTTTGGTTTGACCTGGCAGTGTACCAAGATGCCCCCCTTCCAGACATGCTCCCGCAAGGGGAAGCAGCCTTAAGCGGAACGGGAATATGAGTCTCAGGTGAAATGTGCGACTGGGTAAATTGATTTAGACTCTATTGGGTTTGTGCAAAGGGGTGCAATTTCCTTACCCAGAAAATTGTTTGCCAAGAATGAAGCTGTCTCGTTGGATTTCCTACGGATTTGCGATCGCCCTGACCGCTGCTTCCCTCATTTTGGTGTCAATGCTGCGATCGCCTGTTGCTCCCATAGCGCTACAGGTGTTGGCAGGGGCGATCGCTTTGGGACTAATCGTTTTGGCAGTGAGTTCACTCTATGCTAAAGTCTACGCTGCCCGTCGCAAAGCCGAGATTAGCCTGAAAAAGCTTCAAGCCAGCGAAGCCCGTTATCGTCGCCTGCTAGAAACCGCCTATGAAGGCATTTGGGTGATTGATACTAACTGCACCACGGAGTACGTTAATCCTCGAATGGCAGAGATGCTGGGCTACCGAGTCGAGGAAATCATTGACTCTTCCATCTTTAAATTTATGGATGAAGCTGCCCAATGCGAACTTCAGCGGGAGATGAAGCACCATCCAACGGGCATTTGCGGGCAGTATGACTTGCGCTTTCGGCACAAAGACGGCTCAATCGTGTGGACAATTACTTCTGCCAACCCAATTTTTAGCGATGGGGGACTATTTCGCGGCACGCTGGCAATGGTAACCGATGTGAGCGATCGCAAACAGTTAAAGGAAACCCTGCGCGATCGCGAAGCCCGCATTAGCCGCTTGATCGACTCCAACATCATTGGCATCATCTTTGCCAACTTTCATGGCAAAATCAGCGAGGCAAATGACGCATTCCTCAACATGCTGGGCTACACCCAGGCAGATTTGCAGAGCGGCAACCTGAATTGGCTGGACATCACGCCCTCTGAATATTTGCCGCAGGACGAGGAGATGATAGAACAAATCTCCACGACTGGAGCCTGCCCGCCTTTTGAGAAAGAATATCTGCACAAGGACGGCAGCCGCGTTCCGGTGCTGGTTGGAGCGGCGCTGTTGCCTAATCCGGAAGAGGGCACGGTTTGCTATGTGCTTGACCTGAGCGATCGCAAACGCCTGGAAAACGAACTCAGCCGTCGCGAAGCAAAAATTAAGCGACTGGTAGACTCCAACATTATCGGCGTGATCACCGCCAATCTCAATGGTTTTGTGCTTGAAGCGAACGACGCATTTTTGCAAATCATTGGCTACACGCGAGAAGACCTGAATCAGAGCAAGATTCGCTGGAATGAAATGACTCCGCCAGAGTACCAGCAGGCTACGGAACAGTCTCAACATGAATTGAGGACGCTAGGATTTTGTCACTCCTTCGAGAAGGAATACATTCGTAAGGATGGTAGTAGGGTTCCAATCGTGATCGGTTCTGCTCTGTTAGATGGTAGCCCCGATACGATGATCGGATTTGTGCTAGATGTGAGCGATCGCAAACAAGCAGAAGCCGCCTTCCGGGAAAGTGAAGCCCGCTTTCGCCATATGGCAGACACCGCTCCCGTGTTGATTTGGATGTCGGGTCCAGATAAACTCTGCAACTATTTCAACCAGCCCTGGCTCGACTTCACGGGACGTACCCTCGCCCAAGAAATAGGCAATGGCTGGACTGAGAGCATTCACCCAGACGATTTTGAACGCTGTCTACATACGTACACCACTTCCTTTGATGCCCGCCAAGAATTTAAGGTGGAATATCGGCTGCGGCGGTTTGATAGTGAATATCGCTGGCTGCTAGACATTGGTGTGCCTCGATTTACGCCAGATGGAGAGTTTTTGGGATACATCGGCTCCTGTATCGACATTGGCGATCGCAAACAAGCAGAAGCCGAAATGCAGCAAATTAACGACCTGCTAGAACATCGCGTTAGAGAGCGCACCGCTCAGCTCGAAACCGCTAATCAGGAGCTAGAAGCCTTCTCCTACTCTGTTTCCCACGATTTACGCGCACCTTTGCGTCATATCAACGGTTTTGTCAGCCTGCTGCAAAAGCAGGCTGCTCCGGTCTTAGATCCTGAAAGTCAGCGCTACCTGGATATCATCGCAGACACGACCAAACGGGCGGGCACGATGGTAGACGACTTGCTCACCTTCTCGCGAATGGGTCGAGCAGAAATGCGCTACACCACGGTCAAATTCAATGAATTAATTCGAGATGTCAGACAGGACTTGGAACCAGAAACAGCAGAACGAGAAATTATCTGGCAAATTCACCCCATTCCTAATGTGCAGGGTGACCCAGCCATGCTGCGCCAGGTGATCTACAACTTGGTCGAAAACGCCATTAAATATACCCAGGGACGTACCCAAGCTGAGATCGAAATCGGCACTATAGGAGACGAGCAAGAAGTAGTCATCTTCGTCCGTGACAACGGACTTGGATTTGACATGCGCTATGCTCACAAGCTCTTTGGCGTGTTTCAGCGATTACACAGCGAACCCGAAATCCAGGGAACTGGAATTGGGCTAGCAAACGTCCGACGCATCATTCACCGACACGGCGGTCGAACCTGGGCAGAAAGTGAACTAGATAAAGGATCTACCTTCTACTTCTCACTGCCGCTCCGACCTCAAAGGGGTGAGGAATGACTGAGCTAAGACGCATCTTGCTAGTTGAAGATAGCCACCACGATGTTGAACTGACCCTTTCTGCGCTAGCCGAGAACCACCTGGCAAATGAGGTTGTGGTGGTGCGTGATGGCGAAGAAGCGTTGGACTATCTCTACCGTCGAGGCGTATTCAAACTCAGGATGGAGGGTAATCCTGCAGTTGTGTTGCTCGACCTCAAGCTACCCAAGGTAGATGGACTAGAGGTGTTGGCACAGTTAAAGTCTGACTCAGCCTTACGGATGGTTCCGGTGGTGATGTTGACCTCCTCCCGTGAAGAGCAGGATCTGGTTTCTAGCTACAACTTGGGCGTTAATGCCTATGTCGTAAAACCCGTTGATTTTCATGAATTTGTCGATGCAATCCGAGAAGTTGGGCTATTTTGGGCAGTCGTCAATCAACCGCCACCGGGTTAAACCCGCCATTGGGGTAAGTAAAACCTAAGGCATGAAAATCTTCGGACAGACAATGACCTGCAAAATTAGCCCGTGAGGATAACGATGATGCAACCGCTACATGTTCTTCTTCTGGAAGATAGTTTGTTGGATGCAGAGTTGATCCAGGCAAATTTGACTACTAACTGGCCAGAATGCAAGCTGACTCGTGTGGAAAATCGGGCGGACTTTCTAGCCGTGTTGGAAAACAACGTGTTTGACTTGATTCTGTCAGATTATTCGCTGCCCACATTTGATGGACTCACCGCTTTAGAAATTGTCCGCGATCGCTGCCCAGAGGTACCCTTCATTTTTGTGTCTGCCAATCTGGGTGAAGAAGTGGCGATCGAAACTTTGAGAAACGGCGCGACGGATTACGTCCTCAAGCAGCGGCTAGAACGCCTTGCACCAGTAGCAGAAAGAGCCGTCCGAGAAGCCAGAGAGCGAATTGAGCGCAAATGGGTTGAGCAAGAACGGGCGCAACTGCTGACTCGTCAGCGCCAATACACCAGTCGCCTGCGGAAGCTAGCACAAGCCTCGATCGCGATTAATTCCCTCCTTTCAATCGATCAAACGCTGAAGCTAATTACCGAGCAAGCTAGAGAAATCATTGAAGCGCACCAGGCTGTCACCAGCATGACAGTAGACGGCAATTGGACACAGGCAATCAGCGCCATGTCGTTATCTGATAAATACGCTCAATGGCGGGACTACGAAGAACCACCAAACGGCTCTGGGATTTATTCCTGGGTTTGCCGCATGAATCGCCCAATGCGAATGACGCAAGCGGAACTAGAGTCCCATCCAAACTGGCGAGGATTTGGCACGGAGTCCGACCGGCCCCCCCCCCTGCGGGGCTGGTTGGCTGTGCCTTTAATTAGCCGTCAGGGCAATAACATTGGCTTGATTCAGCTTTCGGATAAGTATGAAGGTGAGTTTACCGAGGAAGATGAAGCGCTCCTGGTGCAGTTGGCGCAGGTCGCGGCAGTGGCGATCGACAATGCCCGACTTTACCTGCAGTCTCAGGAGACCAATCGGATTAAGGATGAATTTTTGGCGACGCTTTCCCATGAGTTGCGATCGCCCCTCAACCCCATTCTGGGCTGGTCTAGACTGCTCCAAACCAAGCGATTTGACGAAGCAACGCTAACACGCGCCCTGCAAACGATTGAGCGGAATGCCAAACTGCAAACGCACCTGATCGAAGACTTGCTAGACATTTCGCGCATCATTCAGGGCAAGCTGACGCTAAAAGTTAGCCCTGTCGATCTGATTTCGATTGTTGAAGCGGCGATCGACACCATGCGTCCTGCGGCTGAAGCCAAGTCGATTCCCCTCAAAGTATTGCTAGAACCTTCAGCGCCCTCAACTGGTACAGCGATTGAACCCGATTGGAGGACGGTCGATGCTGACCCCGTCCATGCTCGGTTTCAAACGATGGGTGACCCCAATCGGCTTCAGCAAATTATCTGGAACCTGCTGTCTAACGCAATTAAGTTCACGCCTCAAGGTGGGCAAGTCGAAATTCGTCTATCGCTGGTTGAACCTGAAACCAGCCCCGAGAACGGACTGTCTAAAGCTTCTGTTCATGCCCAATACGCTGAGATTGCTGTCAGCGATACAGGTAAGGGAATTAAGCCTGAATTTTTGCCCTTTATTTTTGACTATTTTCGTCAAGCGGACGCCTCAATTACTCGGGTGTATGGGGGCTTGGGGTTGGGGCTGGCGATCGTGCGCCACTTGACCGAGCTACATGGTGGCACGATCTGTGCTGAGAGCCTGGGAGAAGGACAGGGTGCCACTTTTACGATTCGTTTGCCGCTGTTGGTAGCTCAACCAGATGCACAAGAACGCAGTTCTTCTGGTTCTGCAATCAATCTCAAGGGCATCCAAGCGGTGGTAGTAGACGATGAGGTCGATACCCGTGAAATCATCACACTGATTCTAGAAGGGTATGGCACTCATGTGATTGCAACCGCATCGGTGAGCGAAGCGTTAGAGGCAGTTGAGCAATTTAATCCAGATATTTTAGTGAGTGACATTGGAATGCCCCTCGAAGACGGCTATGCCCTCATTCGCAAAGTCAGAGAGTTAGAGCCAGATCGAGGCGGCATGATTCCAGCGATCGCCCTCACCGCCTATGCTCGTCTTGAGGATCAACATCAGTCCCTTACAGCAGGCTTTCAGCTACATGTGCCCAAACCTGTAGAGCCAGAGAAATTAGCCAAAGCCGTAGCAGATTTGGTAGGACGTGCCCCCGCTAGATAATTTTCCCTTTCCCAAAAATCACAAAAATCTTAACGCCAAAAGAACTGGATGCAGGTTCGTAGCGTGGCGCGATCGCGATCCCTTCCTGCCCGTTCAACGGGACTGTATTGACTCAGGTCAAGCATCTCCTCTTGAAAATCTTGTCTTGAAGCCGGATCGTAAGGTGGAAAAACGCGGGTTGCATTCACGATTCGATTTCCTTCTGCAAACCCTCTAAAGCAACTGCGGTTAGCGCCCATTTGGACACCAATCACTGTCCGTCCGGCTTTGCGAAACAAGATAGATCGGCTAGACGTTTCAGAAGCGTGAATTGCTTCGTAGTAGTATTCACCCGTTGGCAAATTTTCAAGGGATGAAGCAGGGTTTGCATTGCTCATTAAAGGAACTGTCAGCACAGGAACCAGTAGGGACAGAGATACAGCGAATCGAACCGGAATCTTCATAAGTAGAGGATCTGCAGAAGATCTGTGGAGATCATAAAGAATGAGAAAAATGCATCACAAGCTACATTTTGCAGTATGGCTTCGAGAGATCTTGTATAACTGCGTCACTACATGTATAACGCTTGTCATTTGAAAGCAACAGCTAAAAGTAGTTTGCTCTTCGTTGCCTTGTCAGGAACCTATCCTATCTAAGATAAGCAGCTATTTCAGGCGATCGCCCACGCCATCTGTTGATGATTTCCTATTAAAGATTGACCTTCTGTCATTTATGGATTCATCGCCAACTGAATAGCTCTTTGTTCTAATCCGCAAGCTATCAAGAGCAGTTGCTTACAGTTACTTAATTGTATTCATTCCCGTTTAGCCCCAAATCCCATAAGCTTTCACATCAAGCCGCCTCGTCTCAATCACCTAATCATCCAGGCTAGGCAAAACTCTGCTAGGTAAGTGACTCATTCACACTCGCTCAGTCGTTCACGTTCCTATTAAATATTTTTTCTACCGTGCAAAATTTAATTCTTGCTCACACTGTTTCTACTGCCAAAAATTCAACCTTAGCTCCCCTGAGCAGTTCCGTTTCAGTTGCATCTAGCCAGCAACTTATCTTTATTGATGCGGCTGTACAAGATTATGGGAACCTTGCAGCAGGGGTGACCCCAGGTACAGAAGTGATTGTTCTTCACCCCTATGAAGATGGGGTGACACAAATCAGTCTCGCTTTGGCAGGGCGGACTCAGATCTCCAGCATTCACCTTGTGGCTCACGGTAGTCCTGGCAGCTTGCAGCTCGGTAACGCCAAGCTCAGCCACGAAACCTTGGCGCAATACCAAGCCCAGTTGCAGCAGTGGCGCAATGCGTTGGGCGACCGCGCCGAGCTGCTGATCTACGGCTGTCGAGTTGCCGATACCGCAGCGGGAATGGCGTTCATTCAATTGCTAAAGTCTTTGATTGGCGTTGAAGTTGCTGCTTCCACCACCCCGGTTGGCAATTCTGCTCACGGTGGAAACTGGGATCTGGACGTAAAGACAGGTGGAATGTCGGCTGCTCTGGCTTTTTCGAGTGAGGCGATCGCCACCCATCCCGCGATTTTAGAAGAACCTGAAACCTATTTTGCCGAGGATTTCTCAGGCGCAAGTGGCGCAACCCCACCTCCAGGCTGGACGGTCAATGTGATTGAGGGGAATCCCGAAACAGATCTCTGGCGCTTTGATAACCCTGGTAATCGCAATGAAATTAATGAGCCTTTGAACCCAAATTTTGACAATCCAGTCGCAGTCTATGACAGCGATTTTCTCTCCGATGATGATGTAGCCGAAAATATTACGCTCGAATCTCCTGTTTTTGATGTTTCGGACGCTGAGGCTGTCATTCTGCAGTTTGACCAGGTGTATGGTGGAATCGCTGCGGGGATCAATGCCAGTGAAGTGTTTGTCGAAGCTTACAACGGCACAGAGTGGCAATCCGTTTATTCCTCTAACACGGGCGATTACGACATCAACACGCCGACCGTCGATTTGACTGAGGCGCTAGGCGGTTCATCAGAGGCGCAGGTTCGCTTCCGATTTGATGGCAACTGGTCTTATCTGTGGGCTGTCGACAATGTCAGAATTACCGACAACCTGGTAGCGGGTGTAACCACGCCTAGCGGACTGGTAGCCGTGAGCGAGAGCAATGTTCCCGATCCGCTTGATTTTCAATTTGCCTTGCAGAGCCGCCCGACTTCGGATGTGACTTTGAGCTTCACGGTAGATGGTGATCAGCTTCAGCCGATCCGGTCGATCACGTTTACAGAAGACAACTGGTTTGTTCCCCAGACTTCCGTTGTGGAGGCGATCGCCGACGACCTTATCGAGGGTGAAGACCAATCAACCACCGTCAGCGTCACTATCACCAGTGACGACCCCAACTACAACGGTCTGGTGGTAGAAGACGTTCCGGTAGAAATCACAGAAACGACGATTCCGGGCTATACCAGCTATCGCACCGTTGAGAAAACCTATGCTGACCTGTCAGAACTAGCAACGCTGAATCCAAATCTTGCAAGTTGGGTAGACATTGGTGACAGCTACGATAAAGTTACTCCCGGCGGCTCAGCAGGCTACGACATTTTTTCCCTGGAAATCAGCAACAAAAACAGCGATGTACAAGAAGAAAAACCCGTCTTCTTTGTCCAGGGGGCGATCCACGCGCGGGAATATTCCACCACAGAATCTGTCACTCGCTTTGCCGAACAGCTCATCGCTAACTACGGCACCGATCCTGACACCACCTGGATTCTAGACAACTTTGAAGTTCGTGTGGTGCCCATCGTCAACCCCGACGGACGCAAGTTTGCTGAACAAGGTTATTCCTGGCGCAAAAATACCAACCCCGGTGACGGTACAGCAGAATTTCCCAACTACGGCGTTGACCTAAACCGCAACTACGACTCTAAGTGGGGAGAGTTGGGAGAGGAAGCAGCGAGTACCGATCCGGCTGATCTGACCTACCAAGGACCTGCACCTTTCTCAGAACCAGAGAGTCAGGCGCTACGGGATTATCTACTGGAAACTTTTCAAGATACCAAAGGCCCTGGTGACTTTGACCCAGCCTCAGAAGACACGTCAGGTGTTTACATCGATGTTCACAGCTTTGGCGATCTGATTCTCTATCCGTTTGGTTGGACAGACGAACCCGCCCCTAACCAGGAGGGACTACGAAATCTGGGGTTGAAGTTTGGCTATTTCACAGGGCTGGTTGATCAGGCTTATGACGTTTCGCAGGCGATCGGACTTTACCCCACAACGGGAACAACGGACGACTGGGTTTACAGCACCCTCGGAGTTCCGGGCTACACCTTTGAATTAGGCTCCGCTTTCTTCCAAAACACCGAAGAATTCGAGAACGTCATTGTTAAAGAGATCATTCCTGCCTTTTTCTACGCTGCAAAATCAGCCCGATCGCCTTACAAAACTGCGGGAAGCCCAGATGTGACTGGCATACAGCTTGATCTCAGTCAGGTGCTTGCAGGAGCAGCAGTAGAGCTTTCTGCAACGGCGGATTCGACTCGTAAAGGAGACGGGATTACTGGAACCACACCCGATGATCTCGAGATTCCAGAACCTGAAATCGTTGGTGGTGCCCGTTATTCGATTGGCTTACCTTCCTGGACAAAAGAAACGGAGACGTTTGAGTTATTTGCGGCAGACGGCGCATTTGACGAAGCAGTCGAAGAACTAAAAGGCACTATCGATACGACTGGTTTAGGGGTGGGTCGTCTCACGATCTTTGTGGAAAGTGCTGATGCAGACGGCAACTATGGCGTTCCTACGGCGGTCTTCCTGGACGTATTAGAAGCTCCTGGTGCCAATACCACTGTCTTTGACGGAGATGCAGAGGCTAACCAATACGTAGGAGGCAACGGCAGTGACACAATCTACGGTCGGGGTGGCAATGATCTGATCGCGGGTGGTCGGGGTGATGACCTGATCATTGGCGGCAATGGTAATGACTTGCTGCGCGGTGATGCCAACACCTCGTCCTCTGGTGGTGGTCAGGGTGGTGATGATGTCATCTATGGCGGCAGAGGCAACGATCGCATCAGCGGCAAACGTGGCAACGACAAGCTGTATGGCGATGCAGGCGATGATGTGCTGTACGGCGATGCCGGAGACGACCTCCTCTGGAGCGGTGCAGGCAGCGATCGCCTTTACGGTGGTGCAGGCAGCGATACCTTTGCGATCGGCGTAGGAGGTGGCACAGACTACATTCAAGGCTTTGAGGTCGGCAAAGACCTGATTGGTCTAGTTGGCACACTCAGCTTTGGTCAGTTGTCTGTCACCCAAGAGCGCAAGAATACCTTGATCAAGTACGGCGATAATGTGTTTGCCGTGCTTAATCAGGTCAGTGCAAGTGCCTTGAGTGAGTCCACGTTTGTTCCAGTTTAGTCTTGAAGGCTGATCAATCCCCAAGCATCAGATGGGCAAAGCTATACTTGCCCATCTGATCACGAGGAGCACTAGTGGATGGGTAGGGGCGATCGTATCTCCTCATTCACTAGTGCTCCTTGCTAGGGGAATCGCGATAATGTGCATTAGCCTACCAAACAGGATTCTGAGATCCGCTAAGGTCGTGCTATCGAGAATAAAGTGTGATCTTAGCTACATCTCCATGCGTCTAGAGCAGTTGAAGGCTTTTTTAGCAGTAGCAGAGACGGGCAACTTTCAGCAGGCTGCCCGTCTCTGTGGTGTAACTCAGTCTACGATTAGCCGTCAGGTTCAAAGCCTGGAAGCAGATTTGGGTCTGCCGCTATTTCATCGGACTGCTCAGGCAAAGTTAACGTTGGCAGGCGATCGCTTCCTCCCTCGCGCCCGCAAAATCTGTCAAGAGTGGCAAAATGCGACTCAAGAGCTAACAGACCTGCGCGAAGGCAAACAGCCAGAACTATGCATTGCCGCAATCCATTCCGTCTGTGCTTACTATTTGCCGCCTGTGCTTCAGCGCTTTTGCCAAGATTATCCAGATGTGCAGTTGCGCGTTACCTCTCTGGGCAGCGATCGCGCCCTTAAAGTCTTAAAAGATGGACTGGTAGACGTGGCGATCGTGATGAATAATCGTTTCCTAACCGCAACACCGGAGATGGTCACGGATGTTCTTTATAATGAGCCAGTCGAGATTTTGATGGCGGCTGAGCATCCCCTAACTCAGTACGAACAGGTGCCCTGGACTGAGCTAGTACGCTATCCCCAGGTCGTATTTAAGGATGGCTATGGAATGCAGCGGTTGGTGCAGGAGCAGTTCCAGCGCCAGGGTGCAGTGTTAAATGCTGTATTAGAACTGAACACACTGGATGCTTTTCGGGGAATAGTGCGTCAGGGAGAACTGATTGCCCTGCTGCCTAAAGCTGCTATCCTAGATGCCCAGCTAGATGCGACACTAGCGGTTCGCCCAACTGAGGCTCCAGTTTTAATTCGGCAGGTCGTTTTGGTGACAACTCAAGATCGGTTGCAAATTCCTCCTATTCAGCGCTTTCGGGAACTGGTGCATCAGTTATTTGCTCCAGAGAACGATACAGCAAAACTGCCTCAGACGAATGCCGATACCTCACCATCCGCTGCCCATTGCCAGATTCGGCACTCCTGATCAATGAGATAACCTTATATTTTTACCAGGGCTAGGACGATGAGCGATGCGTTCAGGGAGTTATTAAAAAGAGTCGGCAGTGGTACCCACACAAGCAGGAATTTGACACGTTGGGAAGCAGCTGAGGCAACCCGGATGATGTTGACCCAGGAAGCGACTCCCGCTCAGATTGGCGCATTTATGATCTCTCATCGGATTAAGCGACCCACGGGCGAAGAGCTAGCCGGTATTCTAGATACCTACGATCAGCTTGGGCCCAAGCTGCAACCGATCGCCTCTACCCACCCAGTAACGGTTCTGGGAATTCCTTATGATGGGCGATCGCGCACCGCACCGCTCAGCCCCATCACAGCTCTAATATTGGCTGCAGCAGATTGTCCGGTAATTATGCATGGGGGCGATCGAATGCCGACCAAACACGGCATTCCCCTGATTGAGGTTTGGCGAGGACTGGGGGTTAACTGGGCGCTGCCGCTTGACCAGGTTCAAACCGTTTTAGAACAAACCGGACTGGGGTTTGTTTACCTGCCCTATCACTTTCCGCTAGCGCAGGGCTTAGTTCCCTATCGCGATCAAATTGGCAAACGTCCACCTCTGGCAACGGTTGAGCTAATCTGGTCACCCTATGCCGGAAATGCTCGTATCGTTGCGGGATTTGTCCATCCGCCTACCGAGACCATGTTTACAGAAACCTTTGCACTGCGAGGAGTCAACCAGTTTGCCACCGTCAAAGGGTTAGAAGGAAGCTGTGACCTGCCTCGCGATCGCACTGCCATCATTGGCATCGGTCAACCTGACAGTCAGGCTCCTCTAGAGCGTCTACTGCTGTCCTGTCGGGATTATGACCTGGCTGGCAAAGACGTTCCTCTAACTACCACAACACAACTCGTCGAAGACATTCAATCCGTTTTGCAAGGACAACCCGGCGAGATGATGCAATCCGCTATCTGGAATGGTGGCTTTTACCTCTGGCGCTGCGGTGCCAGCCCTGATCTGCAATCCGGTTTAGCTCAAGCAGAACAGCTCCTCACCTCTGGACAAGCCTACGCAAAATTGCAGCAGTTAAAAGCGTCTGTCAACGCATTTGTCGCAGTTCCTAGCTGATGTGATGGTTCGTTGTATGGTGCTAATCGTTTAGGTAAGGAAAAAAGGGTGTGTGGGCAAGCCCACACACCCTTTTTTCCTCATCGCCGGAAGACCACGAATGAATTACCTATCCTTCAATTGCAGGTTCTTGCCGATCAGGAAGGTTAGCTACTGGGATACCCGAATTGCTAGCAAACAACACAGCGCTGTTCTGACGCTGAGGTTCCCCTAACATCACCAGAGAACAGGTCAATTGCTTCACGACTTGAGTTGTGACATCGCTGATTGCCAATTCACCCACGCTGATCCGTTGACGCAGCGATCGCAAAACTACCAGATCGTAAGACTTGGATTCCTGCAAAATCGCGCCAACCACGTCGTCATTCGGAACAATGCGAATCTTAGAATTGCTGCCCGGAGAACATTTAGCCAACAGCAGCCTTAACTGTGACTCCATCCAGGTCACTCGATTGGGAGAAGCATGGCGATCGCACACATGCAGCAGAGTTACTTGCGCCTGATTTTCATCTGCCAAAATCTCAGCAAACCGCACCATTCTCACTGCTTGATGAGTCAAGTTTTCAATCGGCACCAGGATACGTCGAATATTAGTAGGTGAATCAAGCAGACGAGTCACCGCAACCGGACAGTGGGAAGCCCAAAGAACGCTATCAATCACATTGCCAAACAATCGCGCCCGCAATCCGGTAGTTCTTCCCCAACCCATGATAATCAGGTTGGCATCTTCTTCTCGGCTGGCTCGGCTAATTCCTTGAGCAATGCTGTCATCAATCCGCAGCAGAGATTCAGCCTCTACTCCAAAACCCCGACTCATTTCGGTAGCTCGGTTCAGCAGCAAATCGCTTCCCTGTAACGCTTTCCTTAGCTCAGGTGCATCCATGTGAGCGTGAGCCGCCGTAATCGAGAGAGGTACCACCTTGCCTGTTTCATGCTTGACCAGCAAAGCTGCCATCTCAATCAGGTAACGCTCAGTTTGGGGGTTGTAAACTGGCACAACCACAGTCAAAGCCTGACTGGACAGATCTTCTCCCCAGACTGCAGCGGAACTTCCGGGTTCCAAGTTGCCTTCTAATGGAATCAATCCGGCGGCACTGCGAGCCGTAATCAGCGGACCTAGAGTCGCTGTCACCAGCATCAATACAACTACTGCGTTCAACACATCTTCCGTTAGCAACCCTGCTCGCACCCCTACTAGCGTGGCTGCCAGTGTCGCAGCGACCTGAGGCATCGACAACGACCACATCGTAATCATTTCACGGGTGCTATAGCGATAAGCTAGCTTGGCCAGAAAAGCGGCTATAAACTTGCTGCTGATTAACCCCACCACGATCGCTATAGTCAGCCGAATTGCCCCTAAACTGCTGATAAAAGCAGGAATGTCAATTAATAGACCCAGGTCAATAAAGAAAATTGGCACAAACAACACCGTACCGACAAACAGTACTTTTTCTTTGACCGGGCCTTCTCCAACCGCACTGTTAACCGCTAAACCTGCCAAGAATGCCCCAACGATTTTTTCGACCCCAATAACCTCTGCTCCAACTGCGGCAACGAAGACTGCCAGTAGAGTAAATAGAAATTGATTGCCTTCTTCATCACCCGATCGCCGGAAGAACTCTTTGCCCAGCCAGTTGAATCCGAATAGGACGAGGGCAGAGTAAATCACAATCGACAGCAATAATCTGATCAGGCTGAAGGTGTCAAAATCGCCCCCATGAATCCCAATACACACTGCTAGAACCAGGAGCGCTCCAATATCAGTGAAGATGGTTGCCCCAATGGTCACGGTCACAGCTTCGTTCGTTACCACTCCCATGCGGCTGATGATGGGATAAGCCAATAGCGTATGGGAGGCAAATAAAGAACCAATTAAAATTGCTGGATTCCATCCAAAGCCAAAAAACCGTCCCACGATCGTGCCAAAGATCAAAGGCACGATGAATGTGAAGAAACCAAAGCCAGCCGAGCGATGTTTTGTCGCCTGAAACTGCTCAATGTCAACCTCTAACCCTGACATGAATAGCAGATAAATTAACCCAATGTCAGAGAGTAGCCGGATGGTTTCGGACTCTGTCTGAAATAGGTTGAGTCCATTTGGACCTAACACGACTCCCGCGGCTAGCAAACCTACTAATCCGGGCAGCCGTAGCCGCTCGAAAAAGATGGGGACAATCAAAATCACTGCCAGCAGGATGGCAAAGGAAACAACTGGTTCTATATGCATGGGCTTGAGCCAAGTCTTCTAGGGTAGATGACGAATCAGAGAGACAACAATCCGCCCCAAGATAGCTGGTTTAATAAAGATGGGAGGCTGCGGAATGAGGGCTGGGAGGTGAATGCTGATGCATCCACGCAATCAGAAATGTAAATTTCGCCTGGTATGTATTTGGATGTTTAGAGGTAAATTTGGTCGAGGATGACGCGCAGCCGATCGTAGTCGTCTTTGAGCAGGATGCTGAGCGATCGCCCCGCCTGCACTAACCAGGCGCGATCGCCCTGACGCAACTGGTAAATTTCTCGTATAGCTGCGGCAGCAAGGCTCTCAACTGGAGCATTTCTAACCTGAAGCAGCGTTCGCAAAAAATCTAGCTTTTCGCTAAAGCGAATCACCTCTTCCGGGTCACAATAGTAGACGGCCTGATGAATTTGGGGGGGGCGCGGTGGCAAGTGCTGGTGAATGGTATCACTTAACTGATTGCCATTTCGGTGTCCGTCGGTAGAGGTGCGACGCGGTTGAAAGCCAGCGATTGCCGCCCGAAACTCAGTCTTCAGCATGGCAAAAATTTGCGGTTGCTGCTCTCGCAAATCTTGCAGAGACAAGCCCAAAGCTCTAGCCCGATGCACCGAATCAATCGGACTAGTCGTCACATGATAAACCACCCCATAAATTTGATTTCCTGACTCTTCATCGACCGCCTTCACCCAACTGCCAAAGGGCGGCATCGCCGCAAAGCTTAAATCCTCAGGCTCCAAACATTGCGCCAAAAACTCTGTAGTTGCAGTTTCAATCACCTCTGCAATATAGCTAGGATGGCGGTTTTGGCTAAAGAACTGGGGCAGAGGAAGGCGCATAGGGGCAGCTTTAAATCTGTTTGAAGTTGAATGGGAATCTCTACTTGAAGATAGAGACACCAGCCTCAACTGAACTAATCAATCAAGTCAATTGAAGGACTGAACTTACTCAAACACCACACCCCATAGACAGAGTGTGGTGTTAATGGATCTGTATTGACCCATACATAACCCAAAAATGCCTTGCTTAAGACACAATTTAGGTTATTTTTTGCTACGCCCAGCAGTTGCATCAACAAGCTCCAACTCCGACAAGCGAAAGGTAATTAGCTTATCCCAATTACCACCCTCAAATAAAACGGCTGCTTTGCCGTCGCTGACTCGCTGCACTAAACCCTGAAAGGCATAGTAGATATCATCCACATTTTTGACTCGAACGGCTGAACCTGGCAAAATCATGGCTTGTCTTTGGCTAACGAACAGTAACTTTATTTAGAAGTTTATCTCAATCCTTTTTAGGAAAGGACAAAAGGGAAAGGGAGAAAAAAAATACCTCAGTGTTTCCCTTTTCTCCCTTTCCCCTTAACCGGATATTGAAGCTTATCCGGTTTCTTTGTTGTCTAACTCTCTGCTGTCTAAAACCTTAATCGATGGCGATGGTTAGCGACTGACTCAACCAGCCCGATCGCAACGAAATTAGTTAACAGTGCTGCTTTCCCATGACTGAGCCAGGGTAAAGGAATTCCTGTAATTGGTGCAAGACCGATGGTCATGCCGATGTTGACTAACACTTGAAACACAATCATCGATAGAACGCCGATCGCCAGCAAAGACCCAAAATTATCCTTGGCGTTTTGAGCAATAATCACTAATCGCAGGCAAATCAGCCAAAATGCGAGAATAATTGCGATACAGCCAACAAATCCGAGCTCTTCTCCAATGGCTGAAAAAATGAAGTCGGTATGCTGTTCTGGAATAAAGTTAAGTTGAGTTTGGGTGCCGTGATTGAGTCCGCGTCCCCAAAGTTGACCTGCTCCGATCGCAATTCTTGACTGAATCAGGTGATATCCGCCTCCTGTAGGGTCTTTGTCCGGATCTAGGAAAAGAATTAGTCTGTCCTTCTGATAGTCCTGCAGCAACCCCCACAGAACGTGACCTAATCCCCCAGAAAGCAGGTTGACTGCTGCTGCACCCAACGCTCCATACCAACTCCAGGGAAGGGTGCGCCATGCAATCACAATCATCAGTGCAACCCAACCTAACCAGGCAGGCAGGTACACACCAAACAGAATGGCAGAAACTAGCGGGGAAACTAGCAAAATCAGCCAGCCCGGATTGGCATTGCCCCAGTAGAGCATCCCTAATGTAATCGCCCCAAATACGAGAGAAGTTCCTAAGTCTGGCTGAAGCAAAATCAGAATCCAAGGAACAGCGGTAATCAGCAACACTTTTAGCATTGCGGAAATCGTGGAGGCAGTTCGCTCCTGCATTATGGCTGCCAGGGTAACAATCAGTCCAACTTTGGCAAACTCAGAGGGCTGCACGTTGAAACTGCCAATCTCTAGCCAGCTTTGAGCACCGTTGGCATCTGTACCAGCCAGGATCACTATTAGCAAAGAGAGGTTGGTGATACCGTAGATAATCCAGCGCCACTGCACTAAAATTTCGTAGCGAGAGCGGGCAATCACCAGCGCCATTACTAGCCCAATGCCACCAACTACCCAGTGCTGCCACCAAAAATCGCTGGCTCCCCGATTGAGTTCCGTACTACGAATAAAAATGCCGCCAATGACGGTGAGTGCGATGGGCACGAAAAACATCAGCCAGTCTACTTCTTGCCAGGGTTGGAGGAGAGTTCTCCAGCTTAAACGGACTACGGAGCGTTGCAGCATACGGGACGGTATAGGGTATGGGGTGTGGGATATAGGGGTTAGGCGAGAGCAGCGACGGAGACTCGTGCTGCAATTTGTTGGGCGATCGCCTTCAACGCCTGTGCCGAAGCAGAATCCGGGGATTCAACCACGATTGGAATGCCGCGATCGCCCCCTTGCCGCAAAGACATTTCCAAGGGGATGCAGCCCAGCAGGGGCAGATTTAGCTCTTTAGAGGTTTTTTCACCACCACCTGATCCAAAAATGTCATATTGCTTGTCTGGTGCATCCGGTGGAATGAAGTAGCTCATATTTTCAACAATTCCTAAAACGGGCACCTGCATTTGCTGGAACATCCGCAAGCCTCGACGGGAATCGAGCAGCGCCACCGTCTGCGGAGTCGTAACAATGACTGCGCCTGCCATTGGCACCGCTTGAGCCATCGTCAACTGAGCATCCCCCGTTCCAGGTGGCATATCTACAATCAAATAGTCCAATTCGCCCCAGCGGACTTGATAGAGAAACTGCCGAATAATTCCATTCAGCATTGGCCCACGCCAGATTACCGGCTGGTCGGGATCAATCAAAAAGCCCATCGAAACCAGCTTTACTCCATAGTTGAAAGCGGGTTCCAGCACTTCTCCCTGTGCTCCCTGCTGTACCACAATTTTGGCATCTGCTAGCCCTAGCATGGTGGGTGCGTTTGGTCCATAAATATCTGCGTCAATTAATCCAACCTTTGCGCCCGCTTGCGCCAGTGCAACCGCGACGTTAACCGCAACGGTACTTTTGCCCACGCCACCCTTGCCGCTGGAGATTGCCAGAATGTTTTTCACTCCCTCAATTCCAGTGCGATCGGGCAAAGATTTTTGCTGCGGTGTCTCCGCAGTGACTTCAACGGAAATATTTTCTACTCCAGGAAGAGTCTTGATCGCTTGCTCACATTCTTCGACGATGAATTGACGCAACGGGCAAGCAGGCGTAGTCAGCACCAGCGTAAAGCTGACATTGCCATTGTCGATCTCGACGTTGCGAATCATATTTAGCTCTACTAAACTCTTGCGGAGTTCAGGGTCTTGCACAGGTTTAAGGACTTCTAACACTGCACTGGAATCAAGAACTTTAGCCATCGTATTCTCCACCCGTCTCAAGTGCAGGGTCGTTTAGTGATTTCTTCCTACGAGTTGATCTTACCGTTAGCAGGTGTAGGTTAACTGGGCTGTCTGACAACTTACGGCTGGGCTAGGTAAGCGATCGCCATCAAACGCTAAAACACCATTCAGCGCTGACGCAGTCAAATCAGCAAAAACAGACTCACATCTGGCTGCTTTTTCCCTTTCCCCTGCTTAGTGCATTAAATAGCCAGTTCCGCAAACTAACGCCACAACGCTCAAAAGATCTTGAAAGCCGTTGTTGATTGGCTTAGGAGCAGTAGAGGGGGCAATTACCCCAGATGGGGAACTGCTTCGCATCGCTTGAATTTCTTGCTCTACTGCATGGGCCAGTTCCGCCGCGACTCTAGAAGCGTAAGGGCGAATAAATGACCATACAACTGGAGAAAGCCAGCCTTTGAGCGTAACAGAGTAGGATACACGAGTTCCACAAACTGTAGATTCGACCTTATAAGTCACCCGTTCCTCAACTCCAGGAATTGCTAAAATCCTGACGCTCAAAAGCTCTCTGGGCGATACTCGCTCCACAAAAATCTGAATCGGAATCGGAAATCGCCGAGTCACCGCCTGATAAATTAGCCCTGGTTTGGGGATCAATCCTTTAGGCGCATTGGTGCTAGCGAGGAGCGGGTGCCAGGACACATCCGCCAGATTGACGACTTTCTGCCACAACGCATCGACTGATGCTGAGCTAATAGCCTGATAAGTTCCAACGAGGGAACGGACCCGAGGTGAATCTCGGTGGACAAATCGAACCCAAAAGCTCAACATTGACAACTCCTCGCGCAACCAGCCACTAACAGATCGCATCATAGATTTATTCGCTTCGGGATCATCTCACCCGCGAACTCCTCTAGATTTTCCCTAGACTACTCCTCCAGGTTGTTTTTGATTGTAGTCATCTCAGCAGTCTAACCGGCAAAAATAACGTTACGAGTACAGGACTCGTAACGTTATTTAGCAAACGAGATTAGTAAATGATCATAAATATCGCGATCGCCCAAAATATCCCATCGCTGAGAGTTCCAGCTTCATAACTAAACCCTCGACATTTAGCTATTTACTATAAGTTCTTCCTTATTTCTGCTCTATTGGTTAAGTCTGATTTGAACGAAACCGTAAAGGCGCGGCATCCGGCAAACTTCACGCGCTATCTGCCGTTAGTTTTAATCCGAACGCCACGCTTTTAAGAGCGATTCACTTCGGGAGGCTCCGCTTCTGTAAGCGCTTTTGCTTACAGTTGCTTTACCTCAGACACAAGCTGAGCCACCACGTCTTTGGCACCGCCAAACAGCATCATGGTTTTGTCTTTATAAAACAGCTCGTTTTCAACACCCGCAAAACCAGCGCTCATGCCCCGCTTAATTACGATGGTGTGCTGAGCTTTATCTACCTCTAGAATTGGCATTCCATAGATTGGGCTGTTGGCATCACTTCGTGCAGCAGGATTCACCACATCGTTTGCCCCAATTACAAGGGCGACATCAGTACGCTCAAATTCTGGGTTGATGTCATCCATGTCATGAAGCTGAGGATAAGGAACATTTGCCTCGGCTAACAGTACGTTCATATGACCGGGCATTCGTCCGGCAACTGGGTGAATTGCATACTTGACCTCGACCCCCATCTTTTCTAGCTGGTCTGCCAGTTCTCTAACGGTGTGCTGGGCCTGAGCAACTGCCATGCCATATCCAGGCACAATTACTACCGATCGGGCATAGCCCAACATCATTGCGCCTTCCTCAGCTCCAATTGAACGAACAATTTTGTCTTGCTGAGTGCCGCTAGCTCCCCCGGTCGCCTTGGTAGCGCCACCAAATGCGCCAAACAAAACGCTAGCAATGGAGCGGTTCATCGCTTTACACATAATTTGCGTCAGGATGATACCTGAAGCGCCAACCAGTGCCCCTGCAATGATCAGCATGTTGTTCATCAGGACAAAGCCTGCGGCACTGGCTGCCAAGCCGGAGAAGGAGTTCAACAGCGAGATGACGACTGGCATATCTGCGCCACCGATAGGCAGCACAAACAGTACTCCCAAAAGCAGAGAGATTCCATTAATGACCAGGAAGACAGTTGGGTCGGGGGCTGTCGCAACTAAGTAGGCACTACCTGCTAGGAAGCCAATCAGCAAGAGAACGTTGATCGGTTGCTGAAGCGGATAGGTAACCGGGGAACCGCTGACCAGACCTTGCAATTTGGCGAACGCCAGGAAGCTGCCCGTGAGGGTAATGTTGCCGATCAAAACGCTAAGAATAACGGTGATGGTGGCATCTAGTGGAATGGTTTCGCCGAGACCCATGAGCCGCCAATATTCACCGACTGCGATCAGGGTAGAAGCTGCACCGCCTAAGCCGTTGAGCAAACCCACCATTTGAGGCATGGCGGTCATTTCGACTCTTTGAGCAGCGATCGCCCCGACCAATGATCCAATCACCACACCCAGCAAAATCATCTGGTAATTCAACACCGACTGATTCAGCAGGGTGGCAACAACTGCCAGAAACATCCCGATCGCTGCAATCAGGTTTCCCCGACGCGCAGTGGCAGGTGAACCCAATTGTTTTAACCCAACAATAAATAGGGAAGCTGCAACCAAGTAAGTAATTTCAATTCCAGTTGGCAAAAACTCTGTAAACCCGCTGTTCATGCCTTCACCTCTTTCTTCTTAAACATTTGCAACATCCGATCGGTCACCAGAAAACCGCCCACAACGTTGACGGTTGCCAAAACCACTGCGATCAAGCCCAAAATGACGGTGACGTTCCACTCTTGAGCTCCAGCAATTAGCACTGCGCCAATTACAGCAATTCCAGAGATCGCGTTCGCACCCGACATCAGGGGTGTGTGCAGGGTTGGCGGCACCTTATTGATCACTTCAAACCCAACGAACGAGGCTAAGACAAATACAACCAGACCAGTCAGTAATCCTGCTGCCATAAAGTCAAAAATTCCTACTTACAAACACATTTCTCGCAAACTTCTTACAGCGCTGAAGGTTGAGGACTAGGGACCCCCAGAGCTTCACGTACCCGTTGATTACGAATTTCTCCAGCGTGGACAACGCAAGCGCTGTTCACAATGTCGTCGTCAAAGTTGAGTTGCAGTGCGCCATCTTTGACGAGGTACTGCACCAACGTCAGCAAGTTTTTGGCGTACATCTGGCTAGCATGAATCGGCATGGATGCAGGCAAGTTGATCGTCCCGATGATGGTGACTCCGTGATGCACTACGTCTTTGCCCGGTTCAGTGCAGGCGCAGTTGCCACCTTGATCTGCTGCCAGGTCAACGATTACAGAGCCCGGTTTCATCTGGTTGACCATTTCTTCGGTGACGAGCAGAGGTGCTTTTTTCCCAGGTACCTGAGCCGTCGTGATTACGACATCAGATTGGCGAACGTGTTCGGTAACGACTTCGCGCGATCGCTGCTTAGCTGCTTCTGAAACTTCTTTGGCATAGCCACCTGCTGCAACGGTGTCTTCTTCTAGCTTCACCTCAACAAATTTGGCACCTAGACTTTGCACCTCTTCTTTTACCGCCGGACGAATATCAAAGGCTTCGACCACTGCGCCCAAACGACGGGCAGTGGCGATCGCCTGCAATCCGGCGACTCCAGCCCCCATGACAAACACCTTTGCTGGAGCGATCGTTCCGGCTGCGGTTGTCAGCATTGGGAAGAACTTGGGTAGGGCCGCTGCTGCGATCAAAGTCGCTTTGTAACCTGCCACCCCAGCCTGAGAAGAGAGGGCATCCATACTTTGGGCCCGACTGGTACGGGGGATCATCTCCATGCTGAAAGCTGTTACTTTGCGCTCAGCTAAATGTTGAATCACTTCAGGCGTTCCCAAGGGATTTAGGAAACTGATCAGAACAGCCCCTTCTCGCAACAAATTAACCTCAAGCTGTCCATTCTCCCGCTCTTGCGGTGGTCCAACTTTTAGCAAAATGTCGGCTTCACCCCAAAGTTGAGTTGCATCTTGGACAATTCTTGCGCCTGCCGCCTCATAGTCAGCATCGGGAAAATAGGCTCGCTCTCCTGCCCCAGCCTCTACCAAAACCTCTAAGCCCTGCTTCACCAAACGAGCAACCGTATCGGGGATCACAGCGACCCGACGCTCTCCAACCTCAATTTCTTTGGCGATCGCTATCTTCATGAATTCTCCTTAATCATGTTGTGAATTCAAACAATCAACAAAAGCAGTTATTTTTGTTGTTCAACGCACTGCACTATGCGGCTGAAACTGACCGCCTTTGCTGCCAGAAGCACGAGCTATCGAAATAGCCCTGAATTTATGCTTCTTAAAAAGTTCCTGCCTTAGAGCTAGTAAGGAGCAGAGCCAAATTACCCCTGAAGCCTCTCCGCTGCCTCTGTTTGCTCACTTGCAAAGTCTTAAGCAACCCTGTTGGCTAGAAGTTTTCACTTAAAAGAGATGTAGCTGTGAATTACACTGACTGACTCGCACTAATTGACTCGCTCACATCTTTAACGTTTTGTTCCCAGTCCTGCGAACTTGCCTGCTCTACTTGATCTAAATGTAATTGATCTAGCTAGATGTAGTCGGTTTCGTAAGCGCAACTTATTAATACCTGGCGAATATTTAAGCTGAGAACTTTGTTCATGGAGATCCAAGTAGATTTTTAGATCTGAACAATGTCCGTTGCGGATAATGTGTACAGATCGTTATGCATCTTAGATGGATTCTTTGAAGTCAATCTATATCTTCAACTTGTCTTATAGATCACGTAAATTCTTGTGTCTATAGCCCTTAGTTCCTACTGGTAGAAGGACTAGACTCTTCGAACCGGAGAATTGTGGAGCCAGCGTTTCAGGGTCTTCCAGGCTTTTGTACTGCTGCCCTCATTCTCTAAAAGCTGCCTTTAAACCTAACTTAGTCTGAGAGTCTTCACTAAATACCCTATAAGCCCGTGTTTAACGGAACCTTGGTAATTCTGAAGGAAGCTGATACTTCAATTTTTTATAAAAGTGCTCAAACAAGAAACAATTCGACCGAAACAAGAGTGGATTAAAATATCAAATTCTTTTGACCATTTCAGCATTACTTCTTGATGAGAATATTTACGTTCGACTACATTTCGTCATACGCTGGCGATCGCTCCTATTACCCGAACTACTCATGCTTGAGCACAGAAGCTAAGGATAAAAATTGAGACATACTAGATGTAGCTAGACAAAGTTTAGATCGCGGCACTTTTTCTGCCCGATTGCGTCGATCAGCTAGTGAATTATCCAAATGCTATGCCAAGCCTGCTAAAGTCAGAGTTGGTGAAGTTCTGTGATCCAGATCGTTAAATATTATTATTCAGGTGTAAGGTTCATGTCTTCCAAAGGCTCATCCATCCGTCGTCTACTCTCGGTTTTTGCAGCCACAAGCTGTCTAGTGGCGGGGGTTTCTGCTGTTGGTCTAGCTCAAGGTACGCAAGGGCTGACCATTTTTAGCGGAGTTGACCGAGAGTACCAGCTAGGCTATCGCCTTGATTATGATGGCGAACCTAACCGCTTTGATCGTTACCGTCTTCGGGTTCCTGCTGACAAAATGGAGCTAGCGGTGGCCCAATTTGCCATCACCTACCCCGACACTTACAGGGGCACATTTGATCCAGACGAAATTGAGATTCGCATTGACGGCGATAGCATTCCCCTCAGCGAAGTCACCTGGGACGAGGAAAATCGCGTCATCGAGATTTATCCAGAAGAGCCTGTTCCTTCTCGAACACGGGTTGAGTTAGTCTTCTCTAACGTCCGAAACCCTAATTTTTCTGGCACTCACTATTTCAACTGTCTAGTTCGTTCTCCCGGAGATCTACCACTACTGCGTTATGTTGGCACCTGGATCGTGACTATTGGCAGATCGTAATTAACCTGCTGTGGGTACTGCTCGTATAAAGGCAATTCGTTACGTCTCTTCAAGCATACGAATTGCATCTAATAGTTCAGTTCTGCCTCACGTTAACGACACCCCTTAAACCGCTAGATTGCTCTAGCGGTTCTTGCTGTTTGGGTTAGTTAGCTTTCCAATATCTAGCTTAGATTCAGTTTAAAGGGGTTTTCACTGTTGCCTGAGGTGATATGATGGTGGACTGTGGGTTTTTGATTGTGAAGAAGTTTGGAGTAGTTTCGTATGACTAAGCGAACCTTGGGCGGCACTAGCCGTAAGCGGAAAAGAACTTCTGGATTTAGAGCCAGAATGCGCACTCAAACTGGGCGGCGCGTTATCAAAGCAAGACGGCGGAAAGGGCGCTTGAGACTTTCAGTCAGCTAGGATTTGTGCGTTCAGTGCAAACCTGCGTTAAAGCAACGTAAGTGGTGTAAAAGTGGCTTTGCCCAAGGTTCATCGACTTCGACATCGCCAAGATTTTGGCGCAGTTTATCGATCGGGTCTGCGGCGTTCTACTCCTCACCTCACCCTGATAGCGTTAAAGCGGCGATCGCCCAAAGCAAACTGCGAAGGCGAAGCGGCCCTTATGCAATCTGGGAGAGTACCATTCACCCAAATTGGCATTTCGATTAGCCAAAAAGTGAGTAAGCGGGCCGTTGTCCGTAATCGAATTAAGCGACGAATTCGGTCAGCGATGCAGCAGCTTTTACCTGAAATGCTTCAAGGTTGGCAGATTGTAATCGTGGTGAAACCGCCTGCGAGTCAGTGCGATTATGGGCAACTTCTGCAAGAATTAGAACAGTTATTAAAAAAAACTGAGGTCGTGGATGGGCATTAAGGAAGAGGTGTTCTTTGAGGGTGGTCCCCATATCGGTGATCTAATAATTAATCTGCTGCTTGGCTTGACAGTTATATGCTTGCCACTGACAGTTGGCGCAATTGTTCGTGCCCTTTGGCTGCGCTATCGGATCACAGACCGCCGAATCTCAGTAATAGGAGGATGGCTAGGGCGCGATCGCTCTGATGTGATCTACTCCGAAATTACTAAGGTCGTCACTGTTCCTCGCGGACTGGGCGCTTGGGGCGATATGGTTGTAACCCTCAAAGACGGTAGCCGCCTAGAACTCAGAGCTATACCTCGGTTTCGGGAACTCTACGATTACATTAATGAGCATCTGTCAACCAAGGCTCAGCAGGTTAGCGGTTCACTAGGAAAGTAAGTCGAGAGCAGTAGATCTAGATAGGTTTACAACACATCCTTACTTCCTGCTAGCTGGGTTGGTTTAGACGTTCGCTTAGGGATGGTATGTACGGCAATTACCCTTTCCAAAAATTGCCTCTGAACGCTCCCATTGAAGTGAATCAGCGTGTTTGTTCAGTATGCCCATTGACTTACAGGTTGATTAATAATCAGATAGATTAGACTCAAGTAACTCAGAGTACGTAGGTTGACATAGAGCACATGGATTTTGGTGTCGGGTTTCTTTCCAACAATGTGATGCTGCCGATCCTGGATTTTTTCTACGGGATTGTGCCGAGCTATGGTCTAGCCATCGTGGCTCTGACATTAGTCATTCGTTTTGCCCTTTATCCTCTTAGCGCAGGCTCAATTCGTAGCATGAGGCGGATGCGTGTCGCTCAGCCCGCGATGCAGAAGCGAGTCAAAGAAATCCAGGAGCGCTACAAAGAGGAACCTGCTAAGCAGCAGGAGGAGATGAGCAAGGTCTACAAGGAATTTGGCAATCCCTTAGCAGGGTGTTTTCCAGTTCTTTTACAAATGCCCATCCTGTTTGCTCTGTTTGCAACCCTGCGTGGATCACCCTTCTCTGACATTAACTATTCCGTTAATCTGCAAATTTTCCCATCTGAGCAGATTGAGCAGATCCAGCCGCAAGCGTTTGTCACTAAACCACAAAACATATACGTTGCTGACGGCATTCATGCTCCTGTGTCTGCGGTAATTCCGGGAGGAAACCGGTTAGCGATAGGCGAGAAAACCAGCATTGAATTTCAAACTGCTGAAGGGACACCACTCAAACAGCTTTTGGATGAGTACCCAGAAACGCAAATTTTGCCAGCTTGGAAAGTTACCAAAGGCGAAGAACTAGTTCGGTTTGACGAAAACGGGAGCTTAGAAGCTCTCAGTCCAGGTGAAGTAACCCTTCAAGGTACAGTTCCCGGTCTGGCTGCAAATAAAGGATTTCTGTTTATCGATGCACTGGGTCGAGTTGGTGCCTTCGACGAAGATGGAGCAATCCATTGGGACATCGTCGGTATGGTGATCTTCTTTGGGTTAAGTCTCTACGTCAACCAGCTGCTTTCTGGACAAGGAGCTAGCTCCAATCCCCAGCAAACGGCTGTGAACAAAGTTACGCCTGTACTGTTTTCGGGAATGTTCCTATTCTTCCCGCTGCCTGCTGGTGTACTGATGTACATGGTGATTGCCAACATTTTTCAAACGCTGCAAACGTTTATCTTGTCGCGAGAACCTCTGCCTGAAAACCTTCAGAAGATTGTAGATGCTGAGGAAAAAGCAGCAGGAAAATCTTCCGATAGCGACGATGGTAGAGAATCCCTTCCGTTTGAGCCAAAGCGTTCTAAGAAAAAGGCGTGATGATTGCTTATGGATGAGAGTCAGTTGCGGCGCGGACAAGAGTGGTTGGAGAAATTGCTGGGGCTAGCTGGCTTGCCTGCTACGGTTGGTACGGATGCAGAGCAAATTCAGCAGGAGGGCAGCTATTGGTTAGTCGTTGATTCTGCGCCTCTGACCTCTGAGCAAATTGAAACTCTGGTTGGTGCAGATGGATCTGTTTTAGATGCAGTTCAATACCTAACCAACACAACCCTTAATCTAGGTCAACCAGAAGATCAGCAGTGTGCCTACACGGTTGAGCTCAATGGTTATCGTGCTAAGAGGCAAGCCGAGCTACAGGCAATGGCTGAGCAGGCGGCGGCTAAAGTACGTGAAACAGGTGAAGAGTTTGAGATGATTGCGCTATCTTCTGCTGAGCGCCGTCAGGTTCACACTTTTCTCAAGCCCTTCGAGGATTTAGAAACTTACAGTCGAGGACGAGAACCCGATCGCCGCCTAGTCGTTCGCCGTTCGCAAAGCTAAAACAGTACTTCACATAGAGCAATCTGAAGTCACTAGCGTAAAACTTCGCCAAGCTCCGTTTTTAGATATTTCTAGAAATTTTGCTAGAAGTATGAGCGGAGTTGGATTTCATCAATGGACCGAACCTGTTAGGATTGATAGTTGATTGAGCGAAAGGCGGTCTTATAGGATCGCTCACTCATGGAAACAATTTACATTCCACAATTGGCTAAAGCGCTTGAGCAAACAGACCACGTTCAGGTTAAGGAATATTTTCCAGCTTTAGAAACCCTGACTCCTGTTCAGGGAAGCTTGCAAGTAACTCATCGAGGAAATTACCTGGAGGTTTCTGCTCATGTAGAGACGATCGTCACACTGACTTGCGATCGCTGCCTTCAGCAATATAACCATCGGCTTTCCATTGATCCGGTTGAGCTAATTTGGTTAGAAGAGCCAGATGAAGACGAAGATGAGCTTTTGGTTGAGCGCGAAGTCCCACTAGAAGATTTGGTGGAGACGATATCACCGCAGGGCTACTTTAAGCCAGACGAGTGGCTCTATGAGCAGCTTTGTCTGGAAATTCCGCAGCGCCAAATTTGTGATGCTGCATGTGCTGGGATTCAAATCGATCCCCAAAATGTTGAGCCGCCAACCGACCGCCGTTGGGCTTCCTTAGAAGCATTGAGAAAGCAAATATCAAACTAAGCACTGAATTAAGAATTCGGTTTTTAGGATTGGGCAGACGTTCAATCGATCTTCAACTGACCCTTAACTTCCACCTCTGAATGAGCTTTAGCGACGAGTTTGAACTTCTGTTGCGTGCCCGCTACCCACTGATTTATATTCCTACACGAGAGGAAGAGCGAGTAGAAGGGGCGATCACTGCATCTGCTAAGCAGCAGGGCAATCGCGCTGTTTACATCTGGGATTTTGTGGATGGTTATCAGGGCAATTTGAATGACGCTGGCTTTGGGCGACGCAATCCGCTACAGGCATTAGAACTGATCGAAAAATTACCTGCCTCTGCATCAGCAGTCTTCATCTTGCGAGATTTCCATCGTTTTTTGGAAGATGTAGCCATTTCGCGTAAGCTACGAAACCTGGCACGCTTGCTCAAGTCTCAGCCCAAAAATGTTGTGATCATTTCGCCTCTAGTATCCATCCCAGATGACTTGAGTGAAGTGTTGACCGTACTGGAGTTTCCTCTACCTGGCACAGCTGAAATTAAGTTGGAGATTGAGCGGCTGTCAACCGCAACAGGACAGTCTTTAGACGGGCGGACCTTAGATGACTTGGTGCGCTCTTGCCAGGGATTATCAATCGAACGGATTCGTCGAGTTTTGGCGCGGGCGATCGCCACTCACGGCAAGCTTCAACCTGAAGACGTGGATCTGATTTTAGAAGAAAAGCGCCAAACTATTCGCCAAACCCAGATTCTTGACTTTTACCCAGCAACGGAGCAAATTTCTGATATTGGCGGCTTAGACAACCTGAAAGATTGGTTATTGCGCCGAGGCAGTGCTTTTTCTGAACGAGCAAGACAGTACGGATTACCTCATCCCAGAGGGCTGTTGTTGGTAGGCATTCAGGGAACTGGTAAATCGTTGACGGCAAAGGCGATCGCCCACCACTGGCATCTGCCACTGCTGCGTCTAGATGTCGGTCGGCTATTTGCTGGACTCGTTGGAGAATCTGAATCGCGTACCCGACAAATGATTCAGCTTGCAGAGGCTTTGGCTCCCTGCATTCTTTGGATTGATGAAATCGACAAAGCTTTCTCAGGCTTAGATGGCAGAGGTGACTCTGGCACCACGAGCCGTGTGTTTGGTACTTTTATCACCTGGTTAGCTGAAAAATCATCTCCCGTGTTTGTCGTTGCCACTGCTAACAACATTCAGATGTTGCCACCAGAAATGTTGCGACGTGGGCGATTCGACGAAATCTTCTTTGTTGGCTTACCAAACCAGGAAGAGCGCAGAGCAATCTTTTCGGTTCACCTGTCTCGCCTGCGTCCTCATAATTTAAGGAGTTATGATCTAGACCGTCTGGCGTATGAAACGCCAGATTTTTCTGGAGCTGAAATTGAACAAATTTTGGTTGAGGCGATGCATATTGGGTTTAGCCAGAATCGGGACTTTACTACCGATGATGTGCTAGAGGCAGCCAGTCAAATTATTCCTCTAGCCCGAACCGCTCAAGACCAAATCCAGCTTTTGCAGGAATGGGCAGCAGCAGGCAAAGCACGTCTGGCCTCCAGGCAAAGCAGTTTAGGTAGTCGTATTCAACACCAGTCGTTGTGATGAGTTGGTCCGGAGTTGCAAAGTTTTTCACTGGGTTTGTGCTGGCGATCGCTGTCCTGTTTTTTGCAGGAGTTAGCACGACGCGTTACTTAATCACCCGATTTACAACACCACCACCCAGACCAACCTTTCCTAACGATCCTTCTCCAGCTCCGCCAGAAGCTGCTCGGACTCAGAGTACAACTCCTGCTGAGCCTCCTCCTGCCACTCCCCTCACTGAGGCAGTTCAACCCACTCCTACACCATCAGCAACCCCTGCTATCCCCCCTGGTGCTTACGAGGCTCAGGTAACACAGCCTATAGGGTTGATTGTGCGGCAGGAACCCAATCAGGATGCAGAGCAAATTGGGGGTATAGGGTATGACGAGCAGGTAGTCGTGCTGGAAGAAAGCTCTGATGGAGCATGGATAAAAGTTCGGCTATCCGGAAGCAACCTAGAAGGTTGGGTTAAATCAGGCAACACGGAACGGTTGAACTAGAGATCAATCGCAGCCATCTTGTTAAGAACATTAACCGAATCTGAACCTTGATTACAAAATTCCTACACCACTCTAAAGGGGAAAACAGGAATGGTAGGTTGATTAATGTCTCATGAACCATTAATCAACTTTGAACATGTACGATAGATCAAAGAAGGATTGGGTTAGTGCTGCTGTTACTGCTGGCTTGGGTGCAGGGGTCATTACTTCTTTTGCCGTTAACCAAGGCCAGCACCCTGCGATCGCACTAGGAATCACTGGTTTTGCAATCGTTGTAGCTTTGATTATTGACCACTACGCATAGTTTCACGCCCCAATTTTATTGAGGGCTACCCGTTCCGTACAATTAATTCTTTTTAACTAAAAGGTTAGAGATACTCTTCTTACAGAGATAGTCTCTAACCTTTATTATTTTGCTTGACCGAGTATCTAGTAGCTTGGAGCCATCGTACAAAAAATTATTAATTCGACATTAGCATCCTCGGTTGCTCCGCCGTTCAAAAGAGTTTAGATACCCAACCTTCAGTCTAAATTGCTGTTTGACTTAATCAGCACTTGACGTATTCATCATCTATGAAAAATAGTGGGAAAAGCCAAGTCAGTTTAATAGAATCTGGCTAATCCTAAGCGAGAGATTTCGCCTTAAAGAGCCATCGTTCTCCAAAAATCAAACAAATGAGCTATGTCTAGATTTGCTGAAATAGCATAAAATACATGCCAAAAGAGTGTGAGAATTTGAAGTGCAAAAGGTTCTGAACTGGACTGTTCCACAAATGCATAGCCACAAAAGTTTGGGATTCCTCAATTGCCAGCGCGCTGACGGTTTTCTGCTTCGTCTGCTATGTCTTACCAGTGTCTTGGCTATTAGCAGCATCAGCCCAGTTCGAGCTGTTCAACCTGAGCCTGAAGGCGATCGCACTTTTACTTCGACACCTCCAGCAGAAATTCTTCCAGAGAGCCCCATTCTACTAAGTCAAAGTTTTGGCACAACTTTGCAACTGGGCGACAGCGGTGATGCAGTTACCCAGCTTCAAGTCCGGTTAGCGGAGTTGGGTTACTTTCAGGGTACTCCTAGCGGTATTTTTGGTCCGAGCACCGAAAGTGCCGTAACTCAGTTTCAGCAGGATAATGGGCTCGTTGCTGATGGTGTTGTTGGACCCGCAACGCAATCGGTTCTTGGCGTTGCAGCGAGCACATTATCTACACCATCTACAGTAGATGGTGTACTACAGACGGGTAGTAGTGGGGAGTCCGTGACCCAGCTTCAAACTCGGCTAGCAGAACTGGGATATTTTCAGGGCTCACCAACTGGAAACTTTGGACCAGCCACCGAAGCAGCTGTAATTCAGTTCCAGCAAGCAAACGGACTGAATGCAGATGGTGTCTTTGGGACTGAAACAGCAAATGCGCTTTACGGAGCCTTTACCCCTACAATACCTGCCCAAACCGCGACTCCAGTACAAACCTTTAGTCCTACTGCTAGCGCTAACGACGGAATCTTACAATTGGGTGATGTGGGACCTGATGTAACTGATTTGCAGCAGCGACTGAGTAACCTCGGCTACTATCGAGGGACAATTGACGGCAGTTTTGGTGAAGGAACACAGTCCGCAGTTACCCAGTTTCAGGAGCGAAATGGGCTAGTCGCTGATGGCATTGCTGGACCTCTTACCCTTTCAACAGTTAGAAATGCAAGTCCAAGTGAGTCAACGGCTCGGCGATCTACAGCTACTCAGGTGTCCAATACAGCGGGACAACCATCGGGACGATTTAGCGTGTTGGAATTACAGAGACGGTTGCAACGCCGAGGATTTTACTCTGGACCATTAGATGGAGAATTGGGCGCTGGAACCAGACAAGCCGTCTCCGCCGCTCAGCGTGAATACGGACTTAGCGCTGATGATATTCTCAATGGGCGGTTTCGCTGATTCTAGGCTCAAATCGGTAGCAAGGCACGCTGGCACGCTGGGCAGACTGCATGGATTGTCAATTGACAATCGAGTAGGTGATACCCCTCCTTCTGAGCAGTTTTAGTTCCCGTCTTTAGAATTGAATCGTTCTTAAACTCAATTGTCTTGTTACATCTGACACAAATCAGATGATGGTGGTGATGTGGGTAGGGCTGATTGAGTTCATAGTGTTTATGTCCTTCAGCCAGTTCAAGTTCCCTTAAAATGCCCATGCGAGCCATTAACTTGAGTGTCCGATAAATCGTTGACAAGCTAATATTCTCACCCTCACCTTGCAGCAGATGATAAAGCTCCTCTGCACTCAGGTGTTTTGCTTTTGGAAGATTTTGAAATACTTGCAGGATGGTTTCACGTTGAGGCGTTAAACGCCAGCCTCGGTCGTTTAGTTCTGACTTGAGTGAGGTTGCTGTATACAATGCCATATTGACCTTCTCAATAAAGCCTCTCTAATGAGAATGATACACAATCAATTCGTTATTTTCAAGAAAAAGAGCTTATTGAGAATAATAGCTAATTAAATCGCTTTTGGAAGGGGTAACTTTGAACAAGTATTGGCTTTGAGTGACCCGAAAACGTCTCTACTTCTTAAAGTTGTTATCTCAGTACTGCTACTTAAAGATTTATTGAGAGGTTAGGAATGAGGACTATTCAATACCAAGTCTTTTTAATGCTTTACATAGAAATGACATTAAGTCTAAAAGTTTGAATGGAAGTGTAGTAAAGCTACACTTCCATTCAAACTTTTAGACTTAATTTAGATGTACTTAAATGTACTTCTATGTTAAAGATTCGAGGTAATCTCTAACTCGGTTACGACGTTTGGGTTGGCGTAGTTTTTGCAGTGCTTTAGCCTCAATTTGGCGAACTCTTTCTCTAGATAGATCTAGTGCCCGACCAATTTCTGCAAGAGAGTAAGGATGCCCATCTCCCAAGCCAAATCGCATCCGAATTACGTCCCGTTCGCGACTGGTTAGGTCAGTTAGCAGCTGCTGCAAATCGCGATGGAGGGCTTCCCGCATCAGCATTTCTTCTGGGGAGATGCCATCGGTCTCTAGCAAGTCACCGAGTTCCGTGTCTCGCTCTTTACCCACCTTAGTTTCTAAGGAGACGGCGCGAGGCACTCGTAGCAACACCTCGCGAACTTGAGGTGGAGTCATATCTAGCTCAGCTGCAATGTCCTCAATTGTGGGAGTACGCCCTTTCTCCTGAGAAATTTTGCGTTGAGCTTTTTTGATCTTGTTGAGTTTTTCAGTAATGTGAACGGGTAGGCGAATGGTGCGACTTTGGGTGGCGATCGCCCGTGTAATTCCTTGACGAATCCACCAGTAGGCATAGGTGCTAAAGCGATAGCCTTTAGTGGGGTCAAACTTTTCTACTGCTCGCTCTAAGCCCAGGGTTCCTTCCTGAATCAAATCCAGCAGTTCTAATCCACGATTTTGGTATTTTTTGGCAACCGAAACCACAAGACGAAGGTTAGCCTTGATCATGTGATCTTTAGCTCCGGTTCCTTCTGTCTCGATTTGGTCTAATTCTTCAACCGTTAAGTTGGCTAGCTCTGCCCAGCGCCGCTTACCTGTAGCCAGTGTTGGTTTAAGGTCTGCTACCGAAACGCCACCCTCGGCTGCCCAACGCTCTAGCGAGGGACGATGCCCCAAGTTAGAAGCTAGACGGTCATGAGCTTCAATCAACCGAACATACTGTTGGATAGGACTATCACCTTCAGCAGCGGCAGCAGTGCAGAATTCTAGCAGCTTCATGTAGCGTTGAACTCTTTGGGCTTCTGAGACTTCTTCGTCTCGTCCTAAGAGGCGAACTCTACCAATTTCTTGAAGATAAAGGCGCACTAAATCAGTGGTGCGTCGTCCAGCCCCTTTGCTAAGGTTGTTATTTTCTGTATATTCCATCTCCAGGCTGACCAGGTCATTCGCTATCTGCTCAGCGTCAATATCACTATCATTGCCATCTGGCTGAAAGCTAAGGGAATTGGCTGGCTCGTTATAGTCTGCATCAGCGTAAAAAGGTTTTGCTGGCATGGTGATAGTCTCAGTTGCTCAAGTTGAAAAGGACTCTTTTACTGCTGCTTAGTGCATTGTTCCCGCGATCCAGGACTAAGTAACAATGCTGAGAGTTCCTTGGCGGGTTAGTTAAGTTGAACTTGCACAGTCAAACCAAATCAATGACCATCGTTTGTGTGCTTCTAAAGCAGAAGACAAATTCCCGAAGGGCATAGTCAAACCATTGGATTGAACCTTACAAGTCATTGGCTCGGCTGCCAGTATAAGGATTGACCCATTGCCGACGAGTGATTTGGGTCGAGGGATAAAGTAATCTACATCACCCATAACGCTAATTCCTGACTGCGCTCCGGATCTTTTGGATCAGCAGAAATTAGGTTTTGGTCAATCTTGGGATCAAGAATGCTGGTGCTTCCTCTTAAATAGCTTTCAATCTTTCCGTTATTGGTCATTCAAAGAATTCACAAACATTCAAAGAATTCACAATAACCTGTCAATGATTGAAATGATGCTTGCCCTGCTTGTATTACAGTTTAGTTCGACTGAAGAGTTATCTCCCCGGCTCACAATAACTTTACTGTTTGGACCAAAGGCTTTAAAGGTTTCGTGAAAAATTAGTCAATTCCTCAGTATTTCTCCCTATATACTCTAAGGAGTAACTATTCTTCTTTGAATTTCTAGGAAAAAACTTAGGCTACTTACATTCAGGTTACTAATTCCCTATAGTTTTGTGAAAAAATAGCACTGGGAAGAGGTGTATTAAACCTTTAATCAGGTACTACTCAAGTCTGATTTGAAGAGTCGTGAAGTTATAGCTGCTTGGATAAGGTTTGCATCAGCCAGTATGCCTGAGAATAGAAAGAAAACTGACTTTAAATGGAAAGTTAGGGTACGAAGTTTTTAAGAAGACGAAGTTTCTACTAAATTTAATAGGGGCTAGGGTTCAGCTAGAGGTTTGACCACGCGAGCGATCGCCTCTTGAACAAAACCTTTAATAAATTCATCACGGCGGTTCAGTTGAAATTGCTGTTGCACGACCTCAGTCATGCCTCCATCTCCCCAGTCTTGGTTGTTGCGAAAATATTCGATAAAACTTTTTCCAGCAATTCGCGTCAAGTAGGCGGCTGTGACTCCTTGAATGGCTCTACCCACTAAGAATGTAGCGACGTTAGTTTGCAGCGTGATCGAGAACAGTTCAATTGCGCCTCTGACAATTCCCAAACCAGCTAGGGTTTTAGCCAGGGAGATAGCTAACTCACGCCCCCGGTCAAGGTTGATTTCACAGCCGTAAACTTTCCCAATTTCCACTACCATTTGAGCGTTGATAGCAGCAGTCGCCAATAGATCGACTACAGGCAGGGGAGTCACGGAGATTACGCCTGCTCCAATCCATTGAAAGCGATCGACAATTTTTTCTGCTTGCTGAAGTCGCTGAGCATCAATCAGTTGACGGGCTTCTTCACCTAAACGTTGAGATTGCAATAAGATGTTGTCTGCAATTAGGTCTTCTCCTTCTGCTCGCAAAATGGCTGCCATGCGTCGAAGGAGCGGCAAGATTTCTGGGGTTGGCTGGAAGAGTTCCCCGCTTTCTAAAGGAACAGGTTGGGGACGAGCGGCAACTGCTACAACATCACTGGGGTCAATAAATCTGTGAACTCGCTGGCGGAGACGAGTCAGGATTTCTTCTCGGTCAGCTTCGGTGTAGAGGTCAATTTTGTTGAAGACGATAAGCGATCGCTTGCCAATCTCAGCCAGTGTCCCCAGCGGTTCATACTCAGACTTGCGGAGGTCATTATCCAGTACAAACAGCAGTAAATCGGCTTCAGTGGCAAGTTGACGGGCTAGTCTTTCGCGTTCAGTGCCCACCACGCCCGCTTCCAAAATGCCAGGAGTGTCAGTGATAAAAATTTCTCGCTCTAGCCCCTTAAGCTGAAAGCGATAGGTTTCCCCGGCCGCTGTGGTGCCCATTGGTGCACCTACTTGACCGACAATCCGACCGAGCACTGCATTCACGATAGAGGTTTTTCCAGCAGAGCCAGTGCCAAACACGACGACCTGCAATTCCCGTCGAGAGAGACTTTCTTCGATTTCAAGGGCCCGATCGACTAAAGCTTGTCGAGCTACTTCGTCTTGAATTTGGGCAACCTGTTGCCGAATTGCCCTCAAGCTTTCCTCAGCGGCTTCTGTCTTTTGCTCTGGCGCTTGGGGAAGCGGACGTTCGGGGCGCTGTCCGGGACGCTGAAACAGAATGCTGTAATAGATAAGTGTTGCAATCAGGGCAACAAGAAGCACAATCAGCAGCAGCAGAAACAGATTGCCCAGCAAAGGCGAACTAAACGCGATGCGGAAATATAGCCGGGAGAGTGAATCCAGAAACCAAAGCAGTAGCCCTAGAATTAGGACGATGCCAACTAGCAATACTAGGATGCGCGACCAGGACATGAAGGGCTTTGGATGAGATAACAGTCAGATGTGACGCTTGGTTGACTAGGCTCAAGATCCCTCTCATTCTAATTCCCTGTCAGGTCATTCCCTGTTAGAGAATACGAATTAAACAAAACCTGAAGTTTTTTGAGGAAGGGGTTCACTACGAACCGCAAAGTCGTCAATAATAAGCAGCACCTCTAAAATAGTCATCAGTCGAAGGTTACAAAGTCCACATAACAGCTTGTGAAACATTGCTTAGCTGCTGGTAGTCATGGCTCACTGGTCGAGCTAATCCACTTCATGCCGTGTAATTTCGAGGGACAGCCCTGTGAGTAGACGACTTCAATTTGGTAGTTCCAGATGCTTTTCAATTCGTATCCCAGCTATTGCTCCTGTTCGATGGTTTACTGTCTGGGCGGGTGTAACAACTACGGCTTGTCTGGTTGGGCTGACATCCTTTCCCGTGTCAGCTCAAACGAGTTCTAATCAAACTTCTCAAATTCCAGATTCTTCCCAAGCTCAAAACGCTCCTCAAGCTCAAAACTCTTCTCAAGGTGGCGCTGATCCCACTTTGGATATTGGGATCGTGCAGCGATTTGGCTCTGAATCTGGGGACGAAATTACTTTACAGCCTTTGACGGGCGATCGCCTCACTATGCAATTTGAGACGGGAGGTCAAACCCAAACCGTCACTGCCAGCACCGTCAAGCTAGAAATCACGATGGAGCCGTTAGCTGAGCCGCAAGTAAATGAGCGAGTGGTGCTGAGTACCCATCGCAGCTTTGAAAGTGCAGAAGATAGCGCTAATCAATGGCGATCGCGCGGCGTGGAAGTTGAAATTGCTCAGCCTCGACAGTGGCAGGTGTGGGCCAAGCGCGATGTTTATCGTAGTCCACTGCTGCGCCGTCTGCTGTTTCAAAATCTTCAAGCCAATGGGTCTAGAAGTGCTTTCTTAGATACCCAGGTACAGCAACAGATACCTAAAGCGTCATTTGTTGCCAACGGCTATCGCTATCAGCGGGACGAAGTGCAGATTACAACAGGGAATCGTCGGGTACAGGTAACCCCCAATCGCAGTGATAGCGAACGCCGACTTTATGGAGGCAATCTACAGCTCCAGCCTAATGCCTATGGCACCTATACATTAGTGAATGAGGTGCCCGTTGAAACCTACTTGCGGGGAGTGGTACCCCACGAGATTGGGGTTGGTGCGCCGCCAACCACAATTGAGGCTCAGGCAATTTTGGCTCGCACCTACGCACTGCGAAACGTGCGCCGATTTGCGATCGATAACTATGAGCTATGCGCTGATACACAGTGTCAGGTTTACCGTGGGCTGTCAGGTGCCCACCCTGAGACCGACCGGGCGATCGCCGCTACTCGTTCTCAAGTATTGACCTACCAGAATGAATTGGTCGATGCTTTGTATTCCTCAACGACAGGTGGCATTACAGCCCCTTTCAGCGATGTCTGGAATGGCCCCGATCGCCCCTACTTACGCGCAGTCGTAGATTCTGTACAAAACATCTGGGATTTATCGCGCTACAGTCTGGCAGATGAAGCCAATCTTCGAACCTTTATTGGTCGCACTGAGGGCTTTAATGAGAATGGCTGGGATGTATTCCGCTGGCGTGTAGAAAGTCCGTTAACGCAAATCACGGCTGACCTGAAGGAATATCTAACCGGAATTCAGCATCCTCTGGCAAACTTTACAACGGTACAGCAAGTTCAGGTTGTTGAGCGATCGCCAGCAGGTCGGGTACAGCGAATGGCAGTTCAAACTGATCGAGGAACGGTTGAGTTAGAGAAAGACGAAATCTTGCGAGCCTTTTACGCACCCAACAGCACGCTGTTTTACATTGACCCCGTTTATGAAGCATCCGCAACGCCAGCCGGGACAGTGCAAAATTCTACAGCAGGACAAAGCGAAGGAGAGCAAAATTCACAGCCTGCTGAATCCAGAATTCTGAAAGGGTACATCTTTACAGGCGGTGGACTGGGTCATGGAGTTGGGATGAGCCAGACAGGTGCCTATAACTTAGGGGATCTAGGTTGGTCTAGTGCCCAAATTCTTAGCTTTTATTACCCCGGTACTCAGCTCCAACCCTTAAGCGATGCCATTACGTTTTGGCGCGATCCAGCAGCGCTGGAGAATTCATCTGAGGCAAATGTAGAACTGGTAGAGCCAGTCCAATAGAGCAGTAGATCAGCTAGATCAGCTCGAACGACTGTGACCCGACCCTAAAAGAAAAAGATTTTGAGCGGAGGCGTAACATTAGTGCACCTCCGCTCAAAATCTTTTTCTGCTGTTCAAAGCTGCTCAACCAAAGGCAAGCAGGGGAAGATCGTTCGTACCCCTGCCATAAAGTGGTGACATCTTGTCTAGCGTTTGTGCTTGGAGTGAACCAGTCAGAAGCAGAGAGCGTTTAGTTGATCGCAAAGCTCCCTGTCTCTCTGAAGCAGCTTCACCAATTAGTACAGCTCTTCTTCTTGGTGAGTCAGGATGGTGCAGTCAGAGGTTGGGTAAGCTACACAAGTCAACACGTAGCCAGCCTCAATTTGGTCATCATCCAGGAAGGACTGATCTGACTGATCGATTGTGCCCTCTTTGATTTTGCCAGCACAGGTAGAGCAGGCTCCTGCGCGGCAAGAATAAGGTAAGTCAAGCCCCTGCTCTTCGGCAGCATCTAGAATGTACTCGTCATCGGGTACTTCGATGGTGGTGTTCAGCCCTTCGGCCTCGTTAACCAACGTGACCTTAAAAGTCGCCATGCAACAATCCTCTCAATGTTTAAAACGGCAGTACGAGTTGACTTCTTGTAAGATATGCGACCCTAACTTGGGTAAAGGCTTACATTACGGTAACTCTTCTCTGATACTACGAAAAAATCTAAGATCTGTAACGCCTAATTGATAGATGGGCTGAATGGGATTAGTAATGAAAGTTATGAAATTAAGCCTAAATTACTTATACTTGAACGTTGATTGTGTTGTTGCCGTCTACAACTAATGCTGCTTTTCAATAGCAACTCTCTCCTGGTGGGAACTCGCTCTGTCAAGAGATTGCTAGGGCATCAACCATATGTTCTACTGACCTTTAGAGGATTAATGAATTAAAAGTGGTTATAGGTGTAACAAGTAACAGTTATTTGGTTGAAATTGATAGGGCGAGATAAAAACCCTTACCTTATTAGCCATCAATACAGGTTTCAATATAGTTCTAAAATTCTAAAAACCGTCAGGTCATTTGACCCACTTGCCTTAAATCTATTGCTGCCATGACTGGATATTTCTTATATGACAACTGCATCGTTTGAATCACTCGTGTCACTGCCGATCAAAGTTGGGCTAGTAGGAACAGGCTACGCCGCTAAAGTTAGAGCGGAAGCTTTGCAGGCTGATTCGCGATCGCAATTAGTCACGGTTGCAGGACACACTCCAGAAAAAGCAGCAGCATTTAGTCAAACCTATAGCGCTGAAGTATCAAATTCATGGATGGAGCTAGTACAGCGAGAAGATTTGGATTTGATCATCATTTCTACGGTCAATCGAGATCATGGAGCGATCGCTCGTGCAGCGCTCCATGCTGACAAACATGTCGTTGTAGAATATCCGCTCTCAGTAGACTACGTTGAGGCAACAGACTTAATTGAGCTTGCACAGGCAAAAAGTAAACTACTGCACGTCGAGCATATTGAACTGCTGAGTGGAATTCATCAAGCAGTCTTGAATGCTCTTCCCCGAATTGGCTCAGTGTTCTACATCCGTTACGCTAATCTCAATCAGCAACGTCCGGCTCCTCAAAAATGGACTTACCAACCAGAGTTATTTGGTTTTCCACTAATTGGAGCCCTCTCTCGCATTCATCGCCTCATTGACTTATTTGGTCAAGTTAACTCGGTTAGCTGTAGTGCCCGCTTCTGGAACGATACAGATTCCCCTGATCGCTACACCACCTGCCTCTGTACAGCACAACTGCAATTTACAAATGGAACTATGTCTGATTTAACCTACGGAAAAGGCGAAGCCCTGTGGAAATCAGAACGCAGTCTAGAAATTCATGGTGAGAAGGGTGCCCTTCTATTGGATGGCGACCAAGGAACGTTAGTTCGATTAGATACAACATCTCCCCTGGAGGTTGGAAGCCGGAGAGGACTATTCGCAAAAGATACGGCTGCCGTCCTAGATCACCTCATATTAGGTTCATCCCTTTACGTTACTTCAGCTGCCAGCCTATATGCCCTTAAAGTAGCTGATGCTGCTCAACGTTCTGCTAAGACGGGACAAATTATTTACTTGTCCTAACCAAAAAGCTTAGAACCTTTGCTCCGAATCAAAAGCTTAATTCACCTCTCAAAAACCCTCAAAAGATTCCACATCTCAGGCTCTGTAACATGGGATACTTACGGGTTTGTGAGAAGACAGGCTCTTTATAGAGGAAACACGCTTGACAAGAGGACAAAAAAGTCCATATCTTCATCAACGCATCATAATTTAGCAGCGAACTATAAAGATATCAACAACAAAAAGGTATCCCTTAAGTGGATATCTAAGCATCAAGTATAAAAGTGGAATCAGTAATCCTGCCAAGAAATAAGTAAATCCTGGCACTGATACACTATGAAAACGACGACGCTAGAGCGCAGACCTTTACAGAAGCTCCTCCAGCTTTCAGGACGTTCTCAGGCTTCTAAACTACCGCTCATATTTATCGTGACGGGAGTCCTGTTTACTTTGTTCCTTCAGTTCCACATTCAAGATGGAGTCTTTTTTAGTGGAGATGGTGGACTCAAGGCACTCTTAGCACAACAGTTTGCTTCCGGAGATTTGCAATTTGATTTAGACCTGTCTGCTGCTGATTGGGTAAGAGATTTATGGCACAACGGACTATATCCGTTTCTCCCCCCTTTTGTCTACAACCGTTTGGGGCTTTACTACATTACTTTCCCGTTTACCTTTCCTCTAGTCACTGCGCCCTTCTATGCACTGTTGGGCTATAGAGGCTTGTATGTCATCCCTGTCGTATCAACTTGGGTTCTGTGGTTTAGGTTTTACGCGGTATGTAAACGGCTAGAGCTTAACAGCGGTGCCATTGCGATCGCCCTAGCCGTTCTCATCTTTGCTTCCCCATTATCTATTTATAGTGCGATGTACTGGGAGCATACTCTTGCTGTGGTTCTTGCTTTTTATGGTTTAACGGTTGTACTCTTCCCAAATTCAGTCCACTTAAGTAGAAGAAGTGCTGTTTTAGGTGGAGTCCTCATCAGTTTATCAGTGTGGTTTAGGCCAGAATTTCTATGCTTGGTTGGGGCACTAACTCTACTCTCCCTTGTTGCAAAGCTTAAGTGGCTTAAGAAATTCAGTCCTGCTGCTGGGAAGGAAATTCTGTTCACCTCTAGCTTGTTCTTAACTGTTCTTATCTTTTTCTGTATTAATAAAATCGTTTATGGTCATCCTCTTGGTATTCATTCAATTCAGATAGTAGAAGAATTTTCACTAACAGAAAGGCTGTTAGCCGCACGTGACAACTTCAAACAACTTATTTCTTCTTTATTCGAATATTTTCCAGTTTCGCTCTTTCCTTGTTTGTTTGTCTTTCCGTCTCTGCTACGCAGTAAGTTGCGATTAGCACCAAAGATTTGGGCAATCTATTTCATAGTGGCACTGTTCATTCTCACTGTTCCACTGATTGTTCCATCTGGAGCTGGGGGTAAGCAATGGGGCCCTCGGTTTTTGCTAATCCTTATGCCTCTACTTTCACTTCTCTTAGCCGTCCAACTTAAATACATTATGAGAGTAATGGGGCGGTTTCAGCGATACCTTTCTACCGCATTGATTTGCGTATTAATCGCTATCAGTATTCACCTTAACACTTTCGTTGCAACAGCTAAGTTGGTGCAAGACTATCAGACTGTTGCTTTGGCTCTAACAGAAGTCAAAGAAGACTCTAATGAGATCATCGCGATCTCACACCAGTACGTAGCCCAGGCGATTGCGCCTGCTCTAAGTGATAAGAGGTTTTTTCTAGTTGATGATGCTGAAGATGTAAGGCAGTTGAGTGAATCGCTGGTTGAGCAAGGATATCAAAAATTTCTTTACATCTGCTATCACCATCGTCCTTGTCCTGTACCTGAAAACCCTACGCAAAAGCTGGAGTTTTCTTCATCAAATCAATTCTTTAAAGTTGAGTTTTCACCATTAACATCAGACGGTCTTGGTGGTTCGGGTAAATATCCTGCTTACGAAGGGTCAATTCTCACCTCTACAGAACCTACGGAGCTTTAAATGATCACTATATTGAAGGGGATCAAACTAAATAGGTTTGAATTACTTTTACCTCTAGAAGTTTTATTGTTTTTTGCGATCGCTCTGGCAGTTACGCTGCGAATACTGAACTTGAGCAGCCATGAGTTTTGGTATGACGAAGTTCTGTCTCTGTTGTTGTTTAGTGGGCAAAAAACAGCCTATGAAACCCCTGGAGAGGTTCCTGTTCTTCTGTCAAGCTACACCTCCTTACTCAAACTACCAGTTGAGACTGGACTAGGAGACATCGTAGAAACCCTCAAGCAAATTTTAAGGGGTATTGCTGGCGGCGAACCTCATCCACCACTTTTCTTTCTGAGCCAGCATCTTTGGTTGCGGCTTTTTGGTAATGCTGTAGCTCAAGTTAGAAGCTTAGGAGTTTTGCTAAGCTGCCTCGCAATTTTCAGCGCTTATGGGTTAGGGCGAGACGTATTAGGTCATCGAGGTGGTCTAATTTTCGCTGCATTACTTGCAACTAACTCCTTTTACCTTTTTCACTCACTCAACGTCCGTATGTATGGACCACTGGTTCTCTGGATTGTTTTGAGTGGGTGGGCGCTTGTCCGGTTGATTCGCCAAAAGACTGTTGAAGCTAACGTAACCCGCCGACAGCAGTTGCTTTGGAACTGTTTACTGATTGGGTCAGTTACAACTGGGCTACTAACTTTTTACTTCTTTGCGTATTGGGTAATAGCGCTGGGTGTTTTGGTACTCTATCTTGATCGGCAGCGCTGGTTTCAATACGGAATAGCCTTAGGAATCGCTGTGTCGCTTACTATTCCTTGGGCATTTTGGGGAGTTCGGCAACAGGCACGAAATGCTGATCTTGATCGGTTTGCTGAGTCAATTGGGTTTATCGAAGCATTATTCAAACACTTCCGCGATGCCCTTGAGGCAGTTGGCATTCAATTACTATCAGGTGGTTTGTCCACAAGTATCTCCCATGAAGTTGCCGTTTTAATTGGGTTTATTGCTGTTGCCATATTATTAACCTGTTGCATTTGGCTTTGGCGACAAGGTGAGTATCAAAGACTTGGAACCGCACTGATATTAGGAGTTTTGCCATTAGCGCTAGCTCTAAGTGTAGATGTTTTCACTGGGAAATTTACATTAGGTTGGGGCTATGGCAGAAGTATTATCTTCGTTTTGCCGGGTTGTCTCCTCTTAATAGCAGCAGGGTTGGAACGAGCAATGTACCACTGGCAAAAACCTTTGATTGCAGCCCTACTCGCCACTTATGTTTGCGTTGGTGTAGGTGATTTCAACCTCCGCGATCGCCACATGTTCCACACGGTTAATCAACTCATTCAGCAAAACACAGAGACCCCAACTTTAATCGTAATAAGCTCTAAAGCTTGGGGGCACGTCTTGCGCTTGGCCTACTATGTCACCCCTGATGCGCCTGTGAGTTTGTTGGCTGAGAAGCCCGAACAGCTTGCTGTAACTTTGGATAAAACTCTAACGGATACAGCGTTAGCCTACGAGCGCATCCTATGGCTCAACCCTGAGCGAGCTGTTTGGAGTGAACCTAAAACTGACGCCGAAAAGCAACAGTTTGATCAGGCTGTTCAACAAGTTTTACAAGCTCAGTACAAACTGACAAGCACTGAAGCTCTGTCAGGAACGATGGATTTGGATCGGTTCACGCTCAGTCTTTACACCCAGTCGCCTGCTACGTAATCTATTGGAGAATTTTTAAAATGACAGCTCAACATCCCCTAGCTTTGTTAGAGGTGCCTTCTGGTCCCTTACAAGTTTTTGATTACCCTACTGTTGCCCAAAACGCCCACGTTCATAATCAAGGTACTTTAAAGTCGCAGCACTCCATCAAATTTTCCTTGATCATTCCGACCTATAACGAAGGCACAAACATTCAAGATATTATTCGTTTGCTGAGTGGCTTACTTGATCAGGCAATTCCTGGTGAATATGAACTGCTTGTTGTCGATGACAATAGTCCAGATAGAACTTGGGAGATAGCTCAAGGACTAATGTCACAATATCCTCAGCTTCGAGTGATGCGTCGTCAACTCGAACGAGGGCTCTCTAGTGCTGTCATTCGAGGATGGCAAGCTGCAAGAGGAGAAATATTAGGGGTGATTGATGCAGATTTACAGCATCCGCCAGAGGTTCTGCTAAAGCTGCTCAACGCAGTTGAGCAAGGAGCCGATTTAGCTGTTGCCAGCCGTCACGTTGAAGGAGGGGGTGTTAGCGAATGGAGTCTTGCCAGACGATTTCTATCTCGTGGCGCTCAAACGCTGGGATTAATTCTGTTGCCTGGAGTAGTAGGACGGGTCACTGATCCGATGAGTGGTTATTTTATGGTGCGTCGTAGTGCAATTAGCGATCGCACCCTCTACCCACTCGGTTACAAAATTTTGCTTGAGGTATTGGGACGGGGAGACATTGGGCAGATTGCTGAAGTCGGCTATGTCTTTCAAGAAAGGCAGCAAGGAGAAAGTAAGGTTACTTCCAAACAGTACATCGAATACCTTCACCACTTGACCCGATTGCGAATTGCTGGTGGACGATTGGGACGTATCCAACAGCGATTTGAGATCCCTCTTGGTCGATTAGTTCGCTTTGGTCTGGTAGGCTTCAGCGGTGTGTTTGTGGATATGACTTTGCTGTATCTGCTGAGTGATTCAACAACTCTTGGACTGCCGTTAAACCTGGGTAAAAGCATTGCCGCGGAGATTGCAATCTTCAATAATTTTCTGTGGAACGACGCTTGGACATTTGGTGATTTAACGAGTAGTCAAAAGGGAATACAAAAGCGATTTAAGCGGTTCTTGAAATTCAATTTTATTTGCTTGGCTGGATTGGTTCTCAACCTCTTAACCTTTGATGTTCTGGTTTATCTACTTGGAGTGAATCCCTACCTTGCAAACCTGATTGCGATCGCCATTGTCACCGTTTGGAATTTTTGGCTGAATTTAAAGCTAAGCTGGCGCGTTACTGAGGTGAAGTAGTAGCTTCAGGCTGGCGATCGCCCTCAAAGCCATAAGCGTCTCGCACCAGATACAAAGGACGTCTTTTAACTTCCTCATAAACACGCCCTAGATACTCGCCAATAATACCCAGAGTGATCAACTGCACACCTCCCAGGAACAGGATAGCGACCATGAGCGAGGCATAGCCTGGTACATCAACTCCTAAAATCAGGGTGCGAATAATCAGAAACGAAGCGTAGAGAAATGCGAGCAGAGATAGGGCAAGTCCAAGATAGCTCCAAACCTTGAGTGGGACTGAGCTAAAGGATGTAATGCCGTCAACTGCAAAGTTCCACAGTCGCCAATAGTTCCACTTGGTACGTCCTCTATATCGTTCAGCCCGGTCGTACAGAACAGCGGTATTTTTGAACCCAACCCAGGCAAACAGCCCCTTCATAAAGCGAGTTCGTTCGGGCATTTGTTTCAGCACTTCTACGACACGACGGTCGAGTAATCGAAAATCGCCAGTATCGCGAGGAATTGGGACGGTACTCATGCGCCCAATTATTCGGTAGAAGGCACTAGCCGTGAACCGCTTGAACCAGGTTTCTCCCTGACGCGATCGCCGAGTTGCATGAACAACGTCATATCCTTCACGCCATTTTGCGATTAGCTCTCCGATCAGTTCAGGCGGATCTTGCAAATCTGCATCGATTGGAATGATGGCATTGCCTGTCGCGTAATCGATTCCTGCGGATAGAGCAATTTCTTTGCCGAAGTTACGAGATAAACTCAAAATTTTGATTGCAGCGTTATGAGTCCGTTGCTCCGTTAAACATTGCAACGTTTTATCTGTACTACCATCATCCACACAAATAATTTCATAACTAAGATGCAACCCTTCTAGTACCTTCGTTAGCTGCTTGAATAAGTAGTCAATATTGGGTTCCTCATTGTGTAAAGGAACTACTACAGAAATTTCTACATCACCTGCACGGGTATACATGGTTAGTGAACTTTAACGTCCAAGCTTATTGGCAATTCCATCACAACCACCAGGAATTGTTGATCGAGTTCTAGAACCACCCCAAGCACAGCAATATTGCCGCTGTTCTTCTGACATGCGCTGTACCCCGGTAAAGTCTGCATTTTCAATTACTGCTCCGGTGCAAGTTCCAGTTGTGTAATCGGGAATTTCTGTGCGGCTGCGAGGTGTTGCAGTTGATACTGACCCATAGAATAAGCGAGTTCCCATCAGGTCAGCTCCAGCCAAATTTGCATCGACTAGGATAGTTCGAGATAAATTAGTTTTCACCAAATCACAGCGTCCTAGATTGGCTCGAATTAAGTTGGAATCACTCAGGTCTGTCCATCGTAAGTCCGTCCCAGAAAGATCAGCGGCAGCCAACATCACACCCAGGTCGATAACACGAATGCCAAAATTACGGTCTTCTTGGTAGCCACCAACCCCATCTAACATGGCTCGCCCGAGACGGCGATCGCGCATTAATGGAGTCAATAGCCTGGAGCGAGAGAGAAACCGCACAACCTTAGCTTTACCCCCTGCATCAACGCTACTCAGAATGGCGGCAGTTCTGCCTTCGGCGATCGCCCGCTCCTGAGGCCAGTCTTCCAGCAACCCCTCCTCATCTAACACCAAATCAGAAATTCCCTGAAAATAGGTGTCGATGGTTTGCTGTTGGGTAATCAGGTTTTGCTGGATCGTCAGGTCTTTAGAAATGACATACTGTCGCCAGGCTACATAAACTGCCAGGATTGCGATCAAAATTTGCCCTAAAGCGCCAAGCACCTCACCCAGTGCTCCAGTTGCTTCCCAATTCACTAAACTCCACCAGATCTGCAACTGCTCCGGCACACCGCTGAGTATCAGTACCCCTAACAAAGAAAATACTAGCCCTAAGGTGGCGATAGTCAATTGCCACTGCTGCTCAGAGATCAATTCTGCTAGAGCGGCTTTTATGGGAGCCCAAACAACCCTCAGAGATGCCAGAAAAGCAACTGCTGCTCCAGCGACTCCTAGCCAAAAATTGCCAATAATTAAACCGGTAGTCATGATGGCGATCGCCATCAAAATAATCAACCAGTAAGGCAGTTGGTTCTGCTGCTCACGCACAGCCGAGTCTTGCTTCAGAGCATAGTTAATTGCAGCTCGCCCGTCATCTTGATTATCAGCCACCGGTTTGTTGGCTACGGTCGATTGATAATTTGCATCAGCGACCGACTGGGAAACTAACTCCCTGCCTGCTCCGTTAGGGCTATCCGATGGCATCGCTTGTGAGTATTCAGTCTCATCAATAGGAGGTGAATCAGATTTGGATAGATTGGAGTCTCGCGTCATATTGTCCTAATGGTCAGCAAGCTTAGGCAAACCTATGCCTTATATAGGATATGCTGACGCATCAAGATTAGGTCATAAAAACTAAAAAACCCTAGACCTTGAGAGGCATCATTGCCTGTTGTCCCTCAAGGTCTAGAGCTTCCCGACTTGAAGATTGTGCAACCAAACGTTACTGGGAGAAACAACTCAAGAGTACGAGTCGCCTAGTTCTTAGCTCAAGCAAAGCAAACAATAAATTTTGCAACGTTCGTAGCTTGGAACTCCAACCCGAACAGGTATCTTGCCCGTCCTACAGTTTGCCCATCCTGCAATTACACAACTTCTCAGCCATTCTACTAGCTACTAACTGGGTAGAGCGCTTAGCAGATTTACTGTTCCGTGGGCCTCTCGCTGAATTTGACCCGTGTGAACAGCATCATAGAGCCGTTCCAAAGCTGCCAGGTCTGTTGACTGATAGCCCCTCATTGCTAAAACCTGACGGATTAAGCCTTCAGATTCAACGCTAAGGCAACCTGTTTGAAAAGCCGATTGAACAAGTCTACCGATCATAGAGCCGGGGCATCCTTATCAGTGAACTGTAACTACTAATATCAATGATTGACGCAGCTAAATGGCTGATTGAGATCGCTTGAGACTTGTGATCTCAGAAAGTCTTAAGCTGTGATATCGGTCACTTACAAATGAGCCTGATTTGAAATCCCTGAATGGTGATTGGGGGTAAACCCTTCACCTAATTCTGCATGGTGAAAGGTGGAAAATTATCAAGCTCCCATCAAGTTTCTATAGTGTTCTTATTAGGAATTTACGACTCTCAAAGGTAATTCGTTGAAAGGATCTGGGAGAAATAGAAAAACTGATGTATGACAAAATCTCTGTGTGCTGCTCTAATTACGTATAGTCCTGCTATTTGGATTGTGGATTAGCCCAAAATAGAGCAGGATTTTAGTAGATATAGAAAAAATCTCTTGGGATGCCAATCTGCCAGTTAGTTTAGGGAATGAAATTTAATTCTCAAGTAGTTTAATATTCGGTGTGATGGTGAGGAATAAACCCAATGGCTAATCAGGTTAATGGTGGCAGTTTGTATCCGCTGTCTACAGCCAACTTGGCACGGGTTGGAGATTTACGGGCGATCGCTCAATGGCTCAACGCTTGCCTTGTCCCTCAAGGACTTCAGGCGAGGGTCGGTGCTACTAAACCTGGTTATTTGAGAGTATTGGTGGAGTTTGAGCGATCGCCTGAGCGCGATCGCCTAATTCGGTTTATTTGTCACCGCCTCTGCAAACTGAACTCTAGCCAGATCAAAGGGGTGCAAGTTGTAGCTCAGCGGGCAGGCACCTCAAAAATTGTTTGGAAGCAATCTGTTCGTATCAATACCCCTGCCAGTCGTACCTCAAACCCGTCTCCGCCACTGCTAACCGCTGTCCGCAGTTCTGCTTCCCTTAAGCCACGGCAAGCTGCTCCATTAGGTCATTCGGTCAACCAACAGCTTCGATCTCGCTCCCTACTGATTGGTGGGTCTGCGGCGGCTGCATTTTTAGTGGGCTGTGGGTTTGAGGTGCTAATTCAGCACGCTGGAGCTTTGGCTTCTCAGTCTGGGGCACCCGAAGCAACTCAGGTTAGTACGTCTCAATCAATGGACCAGCGGAGTAACACCGTCCAAACGGACCAGGACGAGGTAACGGTATTTCAGCAGCCTGTCCTCAATCCCGACGACCCGACAGTCACATTAACTTTTGGAGATGATGCTGCCTTGGGGACCGTTGGAGCTACCTCTACACTGCGGGTTAGCTCAACCGGAGGAAATCAGTCTAGTCGAGCTGACGTTGCTACGGCTCACCTGGATGCACCCTTGTTACAGATTCAGCCAGATTCTTTAGATGATGAAACAGCTCCAGAACAGCTTCAAACCCTAATTGATAGCCAGATCGATTTAGTCAGTTTGGCTAGTGAGCAGGTAATGGAAGAAGGAGCAGATGGGCTTGAGGAAACGCTAGAAACTTTAGAACAGTTTGGTATTCACTCAGTTGGAGCCGGACGCAATCGCCGTGAAGCGAGCCGTCCTGAGATTCTAGATGTGAAAGGGCAACGCATTGCTTACTTAGGGTATTCTGATTCAGATTTAAATGCAGCTAGAGATAGGGCGGCTGGAGTCAATGCTAATCCTGATCGCCGAGTGGCCGCAGATATTCAAGCAATCCGCGAACAGGTGGATTGGGTTGTAGTGAACTACCACTGGAGCAAAGATTTAGAAGCCTATCCAGCCGACTGGCAAGTTGACTTGGCGCATTTGGCAATTGATCAAGGTGCTGATCTAGTGGTGGGATATCATCCGAATGTGCTGCAAGGAGCCGAAATCTATAAGGGACGAGCGATCGCCTATTCTCTCGGCAACTTCATCTTTACTCAGAATGACGATACGACTGAGGACATTTCAGCAGAAAACTACGATACAGCAGTTTTGAAAGTTTCTCTGCGAGAAAACCAGATGCGGCTAGAGTTTTTGCCTGTAGAAGTGCGGCAAGCCAAGCCAGAAATTGTTGAGGGCGAAAAAGCTGATCAGATTATGCAATACATGCAGCAGGCTTCTAGCCCGTTTGCTCAGCCAATCCAGTCGCCAGTGGTGTTGGACAAGCGATCGCAAGATGCGCCTTCAGAAATTTCTCCTCCAGAAATTCCGGCAGAAATTTCTGTACCTGAACCCGATCAGCCCTCCGTTCCTGATTCTGAGCCATCTCAGCCTTCTGACTCTTTCATCACCTATCCAGATGCTTCTACTGATGAAACGCAGCCAGACGAAGTTCAGCCAGACGTGATACCTGTAGAACCATCAGAACCGTTCACGACTTATCCGTCGCCTGAATCAGACATCCCAGATGATAGCTCTGAACCCTTTCATGCTTGGCCCGATGCTCAACTCCCAGAGACTGACACGAACGATGCTGCTCTAATAAATGCAGTTCAACCAAAACTACAACAAACGGCTCCTTCTGAGACGGATATTACTTTACCTTCGCCCGTAGAACTGACTCAAGCTGAGCCAATTCAACCAGAGCAAGCCGAGCAAGCCTCCTCAATGGTGGTTGAAGCTGAGCCAATTCAGATTGAGGAACAAATTGCTGAGGGCGAGACTGAGGATGTGGCTAGTGAGGATATGGTCAATGAGGGCGATCGCCCTCCAGCATCATCGGAGCAGCTCACAGTTTTGAAACCCCAGGTTTCTCTGCCTTTATCAGAGCCGAATACTAAGCCAGCACTTTAGCAAGGTTCTGTTGCTTCGTGCCCACCAGTAACACTTGATTGCTATAGTCACCTTGATTGCTATAGTCACCATGTGGAATTGGGAGAAGCCTGTGTTTGCGATCGACCTTGAGCAAAAGCAATATAAGACTTACATCCTCTCCGACCAGATTGGACAATCTCGTCTTGAGGTTGTCCCAGAGCGAGGCGGCATCATCACCAGTTGGCAAATTCGCGGTAAGGAGATGCTTTACCTTGATGCAGAGCGGTTTGCCAATCCCGAATTAACCGTGCGAGGCGGCATTCCTATCCTCTTCCCCATTTGCGGCAACCTGCCGGACAACACCTACACCTATCAGGGACAGTCCTACACACTGAAGCAGCATGGTTTTGCTCGCGATCTACCCTGGGAAGTAACTGACCGAGTCACCCAAGATGGGGCTAGTCTCACGCTGGTGCTAAACAGCAATGACCAGACTCGCGCCGTCTACCCATTTGACTTCCAGCTCATTTTTACCTATCGATTACAGGGCAATAGCTTGGAAATTCACCAACGCTACACCAACCATTCCGCTGAAGCAATGCCCTTCTCCACTGGGCTACATCCCTACTTTCAAGTTTTTGATAAAACTCAGCTTCAGTTTGAGATTCCTTCTAACCAATTTCAAAACCAGCGAGACAAATCTGTCCAATCTTTCTCTGGGCAATTTGATTTTGACCTGGATGAAATTGATGCATCGTTTTGGCAGCTTTCTGGTCAATCTGCGGCAGTTGCCGATTTGGGTCAACAAACCCGATTAAAGCTAGATTATGCCCCCCTTTACTCGACCCTCGTGTTCTGGACGGTCAAAGGCAAAGATTTTTATTGTCTGGAGCCTTGGAGTGCTCCTCGCAATGCTTTGAATACGGGCGATCGCCTGACTCATCTAGCATCAGGTGAAACTTTAGAAACCGTTGTGCAACTGACCGTTGACCTTTAAACCTGTCTATCAAACGGGCATTGTGTCTACAAATTAGACACAATGCCCATCTCCCAAAAATCAAAGTTTTTAGGATTTCGGTCACGCGTTGCATTACTGCTGGCGGACTCGATAGCTGCCAACAATCGTTTCAGCATCAGCATTGTAGTCGGCATAAGCCTTGTTAATGCCGTACAAGTTGAGAATGAAGATCGTGTCGCCACGCTGTTCAACAAAGCTAATTGCGTCCAGATCATTCCCATCGGTATCGCGACCCACCCAATCGACTCGAATACTGCCATCGGGCTGAATTTGAGAACCCTGCCACGCCACATCCTCAAGTCGATTTTCGTATTCTTCTTTAAGAGCTTTCTCCAGGTCCTCTGTACTCAATTCCCCGCCTTGAGCAGCCCCAAAGTCGACTGAACCACCAAAGCCTTTGTCAGCAGAGACAAAGGCAATGCCACTACCAGTTTCCTGGTGGGTGTAGCCTTCTGGAAAAGAAATTTGGAAAAGGTCGTTTGGCTCCTGGTAACTCGTTGCACCCGATGCGGCAGGAACCTCGGCAGAGGGAGAGGACTCTTCTGAGGTTTCAGACGAGGAGCTACCATCTGGAGAAACGACGACAACTTCAGGAGAATCAGCCAGTGGGGATGTAGGCGAAGTCGATTGAGCCTCGTTTGATGAATTGGTGGATAGGGAACCACAAGCAGAAACAACTACTGCCGAGACAATCAACAAAGCGGAAAACAAGGGGGAATATTTCATCTGAGTCTGTATTTACTGAAACACCTCTATATATCTACATTGACAGGTTAAATGAGTACCGAAGCATTACTGAAACTTAGTCAGAATTTTATGGAAACAATCTTTTTGGATTTGCTTGACACATTCAGGGAATAAACTGGTAAGATTAACAAGGCTTCGTTGGTGGGGCGTAGCCAAGTGGTAAGGCAGCGGGTTTTGGTCCCGCCATTCCTAGGTTCGAATCCTAGCGCCCCAGTTTTATGAAAAGCTCTATGTCAGACCAACCTTCTCACTGGAAAGTTGGTTTGATTCTCATGGCGGGTGTGCTTTCCGCCTCGACCGCTGCAATATTTATTCGATTGGCACTGGAAGCAGTTGAGGTTAACAGTGTCGGCTTTAGCTTGGTGCTAGCGGCTTCGCGCTTAACCCTGGCGGCGCTGTTTTTGATTCCAGCCTGGAGAAGTTTTTGGACTACCCAGTTTCAAGGCAGTGCGCTGAGTTATTCGGTGGCAGCAGGTTGTTGCTTAGCAGTCCATTTTGCCAGTTGGGTTACTTCTTTGTCTTACACCTCTGTTGCGGCTTCTACGGCGCTGGTGACGACCAACCCCGTCTGGGTCGCGATTCTATCCTGGCTGTGGTTTGGTGAAAAGCCATCGTTAAAAACTGGACTGGGAATTGCGATTGCCCTAATCGGCAGTCTGTTAATCGGACTGGGCAGTTCTGGCGGTAGCCCCGTCAGCAATCCGCTGTTGGGCAATTTGTTAGCAGTAGCAGGATCTGTGGCAGTCAGCCTGTATTTCTTACTAGGTCGAGAAGCTCAGCGGCGAGGCTTGGGAATTAGCAGCCATATCGTTTTGACTTACACAACGGCTGCGCTGGTCTTGTTGCCTCTGCCATTGTTCTTTGGAGTTGGCTATGTGGGATATCCCAGTCAGGTCTACCTCTGGATTGTGCTGATGGCGGTGTTTCCTCAGCTGATTGGTCATACCAGCTTTAACTGGGCGGTGCGCTGGATTTCCCCAACTTTAGTGACGCTGACAATTTTGGCAGAACCCGTCGGTTCTGGGGTTTTGGCACTCCTGTTCTTTCAGGAAAATCCAGGAATGCAGGTGGTTTTTGGGGCAGTCGTGATTTTAGTTGGAGTGGCGATCGCCGCGCTAGGAACCACCCCAACTGCAAAAACACCAAATAATTAGAAGCCACCTCGAATAATTAGGTAGGCTCCGCACACTGCAGCCAAAAAGCCTAGAAGGGTGGACCAGATTGGATGGGCACTTTGAACTTTACGAATACTGCCAGCAGCAAGATCTCGTTGGGTCTGGAGCAGTTCCAAATCAATCCAGGGAGTTGCACCTCGACGAAACCAACCTGTAATTGTGACAGAGCGATTGACTAGCTCGTTGGGTCGAGGAGACTGCGGCAGCAGGTTACCCAGTTGCCCCAACTGAGAGCAGTGATGAATTTTGATCAGCCCTGTCTGGGTGTCCAAGATCAGGTCTTGCCCCAACCAATTGCCAATTCCCTGACGACCTAACAACTTGCCCTGAAGCTGCACAGGTAGACTGTCAATGGGCAAAGACGCAGGATTTTTAAGCAAATCTGGCAGTGATGGTTCAACCTTCAGGTTGGAGGGCTTGATATCGGGAAAGAAGGAGTTGATTCGCAGGAAGGTACCGACGCTAAAGCCAATCGGGATTAGCGCTAGAAGGATACTGCGATCGCCCGAAAGCCAATCCAAACTGACAATCTGCATCGTGTCTGCGATACCACCAATTAGCCACAGCGCCAGCGCAACCAGGATTCCTAACGGCACACCTAAAAAAGGAGCTACCTGAAGCCCAAATCGTTGTGACCAGCGAGACGAGATGTAGGCGGGCTTGCTATTCAGATCAAGTTCTGTCTCCAGTCGCCAATGACGAGCATAAAAAGTTAAAAGTTGAAGGCGATCGCCCAGTGGCGGATGAACATTACTAATTGCTAACCAATTACGGTAGGGATTGCTGCGATCCCATTCCAATACCGGCTCTAGCGGTACGTGAGCATAGATGCTGCCCAGACTTAAAGCAGTTTGATAGCCTACAGGCGCGAGCAATTCAAAACTTTCTATCAGGTTGCTAGTTTGCCTCTGGCGACGGATTTCGTCGGTTGTGCTAATGGCAATTTTGAGCAGCGCTCTGGTTAAACCATTGGGATTTCCGGTGATCTCGACCGCAGTGCGATCGCTGTAGTAAACCCGCAATCGCGATAGCCACAGCCCTGCCCAGCGAAAAGCTCGATACAGCCAGTAGCCAACAGCCGCAACGACCGCCAGACTACCGCGCAGGAAAGGGTTCTGCTGGCGATCGCCCCACTGAGCCGCCTGCCAATAGAGCAGATAAGGAAGCTGAGTCACCAGCGCCACTAGTGACAAAATGGCGAAGTCCCAGTGCGCTATGTGCGCCAGTTCACCCGCACAAATTGCTGCAATTTCGTCATCGGCAAGCTGTTCTAATAACCCTTGACTGACCACAATGCGGGCTTTGCGCGGCAGACAGCCATAGGTTAGAGCCAGAGGTGCGGTGGTTGGCAAGATGCCCAGCGCTGGCACTGTCCAGCGTCGCTGTCCACAAATTCGCTTTAACACTCTGGCTGATTCCGGGCTGTAGTTCTCTAACCGAGAAAGATTCAGCGACTTTAGCCCATAAAATCGCCGCAGCAAAAAGTCTAGTATCCAGGGAGAGCCACAAAATAAAGCGATGAGTGGGTAAATAATCCACCAGGTGGGGTCAAAGCCATAGACAACGAATTGATATAGACGCAGCGTAGAAAAAACGGCATTGGACGCTAGATGCGCCACTTCTAGAACGGCTCGAATGATCCAAAATAGGGCGATCGCCGTACCAATTTGGGCTAACCACAGTTGCCATTGCTTAACTGTGTCCAGTGGTGTCCACCGTTGTGCTCTGCCTGCCTGTCGCCACCTTGGAAAGTAAGCAGGAGTTGAATCGCTTTGGGGATCAGTAGGTTGAAGCGGGCGATCGCCCAACTGAATTTGAGTATGCGACTGAATTTGGGTTGGTAATTCAGGTCTAGAAGTTACACCTGAGTCTTCTACATCCGCAGGAAAAACAAATGGATTCGCTAAACTAGTTTCGCCAGTCCCAGTTTCATCCATCTCCTCCTCATCGACAGGCTGGATCACTGTACGATTTTCAGCTCGAGGAATTGATGGGCGCGAAACATTTGCTGAAGACGAATTAAGCGGAACGAAACCTGTCGCATCCGCTTCTGCCAAACTTGCATCAGAACTTTCAGACGAATTTTCCAGCGGAACGAACCCCGTCTGGTCTAGTTTAGAGTTTACCGAGCGTGAAGCTGGCTCTTGTGGGGTGACGGATGCGCGGCGCGAGTGAGCGGATTCACGTAGGGCTGAGCCTGCCTGGGGATAACGTTGGGCGAGATCTGACAGGGTTTGGGCTGCCCACGAACGGGTGCGCTGATTGGCGCTGGTTGAAAGGGTTTGGCAAAGCGCGATCGCTTGTTCGACTTGCCCAATTTCCTGATAAGCCTTCACGAGTGCCATTTGCGCCTTTAGCACCGTTAACGGGCGAGTGGCTTGCAGCGCTGGCTTCAAGGAAGCGATCGCTGCTGCATAATTCTTTTGCTTCAAAGCCCTCAGCCCCTCATCCAAAGATGAATTCAAGGGCTGATCAGGGTCATCAAAATTAGAAGGAGTCGCGCCCAACTGAGCGGAGTCAGAAAAATCTTCCATGTTGCTCCACCAGGGTAGATGTAAAACGGCTAAGGGGTGTCACCCACCACCTTGTATATTGCCCATTTTCTTCTGCCCAGGGATCTTACAGAACAAGAATTAAATATTTCAAGTAGATGGCTGCTTTCACTAAACGGGAAAGTGTTCCTTCACAGGCATTCTCCTCCACACTCTAGTTTCGTCCTAATTGCTGTTGGGCAACCTTGCAAGCTGCCAAGATTCTATGATCGTTGGGGCTGACCGTGTCGATTTGGTGGTAGCCCGTCAGGTGGAGAGAGGCGATCGCCGAGTTGCCAACCGTTGCAACACTGGTGTCTCGTTGCAACTCTACTGTATGGGCATATTCAGACTGATCTTCACTATTCACCACCGTCAGTTCTAAATGCTCAACCTCTGGCTCACCATAAAAACAGTCAAACGAAGAAGTTGGCATATAAAACGCTCCAACAATTTGCTCGTCGTTTGCTTCAAACACCAAGTAAGTTGAACCAACCTGATCAGCTTCTGGAGATTGCCCAAATACATAAGTTCCATCGGGCAAAGTTTGCTGATTTGTAGCTTCAAATTGGGCTAAATCAGTAGACCGACTGACTATATTTGTCACATCTAATGTAGACCGATCGGCTACTTCTGGCACTTCAGCCCCATGCGCCTTTACAATGGGGAATCCCTTTGCCATCAGGCTCAAGGCAAGTGTTAACAATAAGCCAGTCAGTGGCTTCTCTAAATAGCGCCAAAAGGAGCGGCAAAACTTTGTGGAAGCAGCATTCGAGGGAGATAGGTCTGACATGGTGGTAGGGGAAGCATCTGAATGTCAAGACTATCTCGCTTTTCAAGGGTCTACCTGGTGATTGAAACCAAGCTTGAATCGTGATCTTGAACTCAAAAACGGGTGATTGAGAACGGCTCTAGCGATGATTTAAATCACACAAACAACGTTACGTTACAGATGTCGTGCAGAGATTGCAGCAAAGAATTAGTATTTTCATTACAGGGCACTCAGGGAAATCGGAGCAACTGTATGCAGCTCGATCAAGATAAGAAACGATGCTTGGATAGTTTGGTCTGGGCAATTGAGCAGTTGCATGGCGATTTGCAGATGCATCGTCTGCATCGAACAGCCGATTTGATCATTCAAACCATGACAGGTCCCTGGCGCTTTTTTCACACCCCCGAACACATCTTTGAAGTGGGTGGAACGGTTGGCGCAACTGGGGAAGCAATCGAAGTTTTGGCAGCTTTATTTCACGACCTGGTTTATGTCCAAGTTGATCAGGGGGTCAGTGTCAACATCAGCAGCTACATCTCCCCTTTTGTTAAAGAAGATTGGGGCAAGCTGATCATCCGCGATCAAGATGAGTTGGTAAGCGATCGCCTTTTTGATCTGGTTGCCGCTGTCTTCGGCTTTGTGCCTGGTCAGATTTTGCCAATGGGCGGACAAAATGAATTTTTGAGCGCTGTTATCGCTGCTAAGTCTTTAGAAAACCTGTTGCCGCTTGACATCATTGCTCAAATCTTAACCTGCATCGAAGCAACCATTCCTTTTCGTCCCAGGTCTGCTTCAGGCTTGAGCGCTAGTGATGTTCTATATCAGCGCTTAATGGACATTAGCCAAGATTTCGGGTTTGGTTGGACGGATGAAAAAACACAGTCCATTGTCAAGCAAGCTGTCCGCGTTTCCAATCGAGATGTTGAAAACTTTGCTTTTACCAGTTCAGCTCATTTTTTAGACAATACCTGGAACCTGCTGCCCGAAACCAATCATCACCTCAAAAGTGCCAGTTCCTACACAGTGCAGGGCTATCGCACCTCCATCCAGAAGATGGAAGGCTTTATGAGCTTCCTCAAGCCTGAACTGGTATTTCAACAATTTAAGGGAGAACCAGACGATCAGACCTATCAAGCATTGGTCGATCGCACTCGCAAAAATCTTGAAGTCGCTCGCCTTTATTTAGGAGCTAAGCTCGTTTCAATTGGCATTATTGAAGCGCTTTCTTTCAGAATTGGGCGAGACATTCCAATCTCTACAATGATGGGAGAATTGCCCTCTACCGCTCACTCCGCTGCTCAGCTAGAACACTTTATTCCCACCATTTCAGCTCATGTACCACCTGCAACTGTTTTGGAAAATGAAGTATTGGAGCTATTAGAAGTTGGGCGCAGCCTCAACTCTTCCTATGATGTAAAAAATTCACCGATCGCCACTTTTGTAGTAAAGTCTGTTGGCTTTGCAGAACTGCGAAAGATGGTAGAGCAAGCTAAAGCTTTCTTTAGGGACGATATTTCATCTGAAGAATTCCTCTCAAGCTGCGATCCGGATGTGGTTAGAACAGTAACAAACGGCGTTTTAGAACTATTTGAAAGCCGTAAAATTGCGCTAGGTCAATTGACGCGATCGCCTTAAGAGAATACAGTTAAGCAGCGATCGCCCCTACTCTACGCTCCGCCAAAGTTAAAAATTGATACCTCCAGTTCAGCCAAAGGACTCAGAGCAGTACGCTGCGAGAATCAGGAAAAAGTTTAGCGAGGTCATGATTATGAACCTGCGACGAACTCATATTTCTGCTCAGTGGCTATCTTTATGTTTAGGTGTCGGATTGTGTGGATTCGTTGGGGCTACTGCTCAGGCACAACTTGCACCAACAGCCCGCTACGCTAGGGGTGAAAACGTTGATTTAGCGCTAATTATTCAAGAATGGAAACAGAAGCATCCCGACGTTCCAGTATTTGCTTGTGTCTGTGATCAAGTAACTTGCGATGCCACTTCACGTTGGCCATTCCGTGGCTTTAGCCAATATCAATTTACGGTTGCTCTGGGACCGTTCAACGCCGACTATAGCCAAAGCCTGGGATTTAACTGTTTTGACATTCAAACAGGACTGGCTCCCAATGCTCCAGATCCGGTAGAGCCAAACCCTTCATCACAAATCGAAGTTTTAGATGAAGGCAGGCGCTTGCGCGGTCAGTGGTTCGGAAGCGCGCAAGAGATTGACATTACGGACTGGAATATCAACGTTTTAGATGCGCTGGATTGTTCTGGGCCAGAAATTGTAGACCAGCGAGAGTTTAACGGTCAGCGTGTAGTGGGAGAACCTGCCATCGACCCTGAAACGGGCAATATTGCCGTCGGTGTGCTGCTGACAGAATGCGCCGAAACCCAGCAAACTGCAATTTTTGTGATCGATCCACAGCCGGGTGGGTATGCGCTTTATCGAGTCCAGGTGCCTGGCGATCGCTCTTTGCCCAACGAGTTTTCAACCTATCCCCTCAACAGCTTAGTAGGGTTGCAGTATTGGGATCGCTATCTGCTAGTACGGCATGGAGATGCATCGGGCAGTGAAGCTCTACTAGTATTTGAGCCTGTTAGCACACCGACTGGAGAGTATAGCGACTGTATCGAATTGCAGCAGATTGAAGGACGAGGGCTTTGCCCTGTTACAGAAAACCGGGGATCATAGTTCAACCTTTTAGCAGGAGCGATACGAGAAATACCAAATTTTTGTAAACGTTTGGGATAAAATCTTCGAGTTCCCTCAAGCAAACGTTGATGAACTTAAAACTTTGGGTGCCTTCGTTTACGGTGATGGTGCTTTTGTTGGGTCATGCCACAGTGCAGCCTGTCCATGCTGAGCCAACTGCTCATATTGCTCGAGCAAGCTGGCAGGTGTTCTCGCCCTCTGCGGGAGGTTTCAGTGTTTCGATGCCCGGTCAACCAACAGAACGCTTGGTTCAAGAGTTTCTGCACATGTTCTCAGTTGAGCACGACGGCAGAATTTACGCCGTAGGTTATGCAGAGCTAGACCAGGAAAGGCTAAATACAGCATTGCAAGAAAATCCAGACGGATTTTGGAATGGAATCAGGCGCGGACTGCTGCAAGATGGGGAAGCTGATTTGACAGGCGATCGCCCTATCTCTTTAAACGGTTACACCGGCAGAGAAATTGAATATGAGGATGCGGACGGGTTGACTGGCAAAGTCAGAGTTTTTGTCGTAAACCAACGCCTCTATCAAGTGATGGCGGTTGAGGCAGCAGACGGCAGCGACATCGAAGACTCCGAGGAAGCCGAGGCTTTTTTGGAGTCTTTTCAGTTGTTAGCACAGTAGGTAGGGGATTAAAGGTTGATTCTTGCTTTAAAGAAACCAACCTTTAATCAAAGCCTATCCCCTACTTCCCCTTCTTCCGAGGCAAATTTGGAGTTTGGCTAGATAAATTGATGCGATCGCTTAGCTGTCTCAGCGTCCTTGCCATTTCGGGGTCGCTGTCCTTGAGTTGGGCGATTTTTTCGCAGCTATACATTACGGTTGTGTGGTCTTTGCCGCCAAAGACTTCTCCAACTTTAGGCAAGCTCAAGTCGGTGTGCTGGCGCATCAGGTACATGCCGATTTGTCTGGCGACGCTGATTTCGCGGCGGCGAGAGGTGCTTTTGAGGTCTTCGATGGAAACTTTGAAGGTTTCGGAGATTGCCGTAATTACTGCTTCGGGAGAAGCTTCGATTTGATCAACAGGCGGATTTAGCACCGGAGCGATATTTTCTACCGTCATCGGCAAACCGGAGATGGAAATATACGCCACTGCCCGAATTAGCGCCCCTTCTAATTCTCGGATGTTAGAGGTGTAGCTGGAGGCGATGTATTCAATCACCTCGCGAGGCAGGCGCATGTTTTCGTATTCTGCTTTCTTTTGCAGAATCGCCATTCGCGTCTCCAGGTCAGGCGGCTGAATGTCAGCGATTAAACCCATTGAGAAGCGAGAACAGAGCCGTTCCTGAAGCCGAGGAATCTGGCTAGGAGGGCGATCGGATGCCAGCACAACCTGCTTACCCGCCTCGTGCAGCGTGTTAAAGGTATGGAAAAACTCTTCCTGGGTGTATTCCTTGCCTTCGATGAACTGGATGTCGTCTACCAGCAGCACATCCACTGCCCGATAGTGTTCTCGAAAGCTCTGCATACTGTCCTTACGGATGGCAGCAATCAAGTCATTGGTAAACTGCTCCGTTGAGACGTAGAAAATTCGAGATTCATCGTCAATCTCCAGGCGATAGTGCCCGATCGCCTGCATCAGATGAGTTTTACCCAAACCAACCCCGCCGCAAAGAAACAGCGGATTAAACTCGCGGCCAGGGGATTCAGCGACCGCTAAAGAGGCAGCATGAGCCATGCGGTTGTTGGAACCAACCACAAAACGGGAAAAAACATATTTAACATTCAAATCGGTTTGCTTGGCTCCCTGGGAAGAAGACTGTTCAACGGGAGGCACCTCTACAGGTAGGGGCCACAGCATATCTACATCCTCCATCCCCTCCATCTCGCCTCCTGGTCTGACGTTGATGTGGATCTCGACCGGATGTCCCAACACCTCGTGAACGACCTCATTCATCGTCTTGATGTAGTACTTCTGAATCCAGTTGCGGGCAAAGGGATTAGGTGTGCAAATGACCAGGCAGTTTTCGTCGAGTTGTTCAACGGTAGCAGACTTGATCCAGGTTTCAAAGGTAGGGCGGCTTAGCTGTAGTTCTAACCGCTCTAGCACTTGACTCCAAAAATTTTCCGGGACGATTTCCACGACAGACCTCTACCGCTAACTGCCAGACGACTAATTTAATCGACACGATGCCCTGCTGCGCCTGGTTGTTTTACCAGATGTTACAGATGTTGCTCATTATGAAGAATATTGGGATGGCTCTGGATTAACTAGCCTACTAGATATGCTGTTTGAACGCCAGATAAAAATGAGTGAGATCTAAATATAGTGAGGGAGCAGGGAAAGCAGAATAATCGATGCTTATACAGATCGATGCTCATACAGTCAGAAGAGCGCGATGGTTACTGAGCAAGTTTTAGCATTGCTCATCCCACGGTAGATGCTATCTACTTAAAGAAATTTACATCTTCAGCCCATCAAGACAGGATGAATTAGCTTCATCCCTCATCCTTCTCAATCCACTCGCTCTAGCTGCCAAAGAATCTGGTTTCCTTCACGGCGCACCCTAGAAACGACCCAATTTCGCCAAACCCAATTGTCTCCCCGACTGGTGACGGCGCTGGCGTTAACGTCCATCAGGTCAGCCAGTTCTGAACTGGTGATCAAATAGCCTTGACTGGCAACTTCATCTGCCATTCGCAAAGTTTCTACCAAGTTTCGCAGTTGGGCAACCCTGACTTCACGGGGAAGGTCGGGAACATCAGACGTAGCTGGAGGAATAGAATCTACCATAGCTGGGTCAAAGGGAACAGCGTCAGCAGAGATGCAACTGGATTGTATCGTCTCTGAAATGTTCCCATTAGTGGCGGTTGCATCAAATATTGCATCAGTTGATGAATTTTTTACCGAGTGAGCATCAGACTGTGAGAATTCTTGCTCTAACGTTAGCGTTTGGGGCAATCGCCTTTCTCCCTTCACAATTTGCTTAATATCTCCGGTAGTTCGTGCTGTGCTAATCGGTTGCTCAAAAGATAACTGCCGCAGCACAGGTTTTTTACCCAGAGAAAAAGCACGAGCAATCTGATCGCAGCGTTCGTTTCCTTCGTTGCCTGTGTGTCCTCGCACATATCGCCATTCCACCGGAGCATTCAGGTGCGTTCTCACCCGCAGATTTAGTTCATCGAGCAGTTCCCACAAATCTTGATTGAGAACAGGTTTGCCGGTTGAGGTTTTCCAGCCTTTCTTTTTCCAGCCCTGAATCCACTTGGTGATGCCGTTTTTGACATATTCGCTATCGGTGTAAAGGTGAATCGGTTCAGTCTGGTCGAGGGTGAGCAGAAACTCTAGAGCGGCGATCGCCCCCTGCATCTCCATGCGATTATTCGTTGTGGCTGCGTCTGCTCCACCCAATTCGTGAATGGAACCATCAGTAAAGTAAATTACCGTTGCCCAACCACCAGGGCCAGGATTGCCAGAACAGGCTCCGTCTGTATAAATACTCTGAATCGTACGAGAAGACATGGGCAGTGGAATGAGTCGAGCGTGATTCAGGTTATCACAGACGGAGGGAAAAGAATGAGGAATGAGAAATCAGGAATAAGGGATCAGGAATAAGGGATGAAGTAGGGGTTTAGCGTTTGGCAGCAGATTCCAAGACAGTTCCACAGAACTTTGCCCAAATGCTAAATCCTTGGACGGCTATGTAAAAAACCCCAGTCCTCCTGCAGTTAGAAGAAAGCTAGGGCTTCCTTGAAGCGGTTCTCTAAGGAAAAGCTGGATAGTATCCCCCAATCATTTAGGATCGCGATATGAATTACCTTTAAAGAGCGCGCGGCTAGAGGATGAGCGATGACTTGTGAAATGACGGAAAAGGTTGATTTAAGCCAGCTATCTACAGGGGCTTTGAAAGAGCGACTATTGAAAACGGTTGAGGGTCGAGATTCAGAACCGTTAAATCAAAAGGTGCTTTTTTATAAGCAAGAATTAGAGCCGCTGTTTGCAGAATTGAGCCAACGCAATCCCTTTCCCAACGCTGAAGATCAGTTGCCCTTGGTGCCTGGAGTTTGGCTAACGGTTTGGTCTACCATTCCTTACCAAGACATTTTTCCAGGGCGAATTTTTGCCCAGTCCTATCAGATCTTTCATGACGATGGCTATTACGCCAACATTGCCCGCTATGCACCGGGGCACAAGTTTCCCATTCTCAGCAAGTTGTCTAACATTTTGCTGGCTTATGACTTTATGATTATTCAAAAGTTTGAGGTGCAGGAAGGACAGTGGATCATTCAAAACGTTGGGATTGAGCAAGCTTTTCGATCCAGAGCAATTCCTCTCAATATTGAACGAGCAGACAGTTGGTTTACGTCAAAAGTTGAAGTGAGGCGATCGCCCTCCTCAGCTCATGCACAATCTAACTCTCAGTTTGGCAAAGTAGACAAAAGTACAGCTAAAAAGTTTGAGCGAATTTCAACCGCTTCTCCTCAGCTTGAACATTTATATATAGATGCCGATTTTCGCCTGGTCAAATCCCAGCGCGAAGCAAAACAGCGCCCCTCATACACGATCGCCATTCGTCAGCGATGATTCCAAACACTTCTAAGTATCATCTGAATATCAATAGTCCTGCGTTATGACACCGCATGAAGCCGAAGTTAGTCTTGTTTCTCCTGATGTTTTACAATTTCCAATTTCGTACATTGCACCCTTGAAATTGGGTGTGTTGGCTTCTGGTAGCGGCAGCAACTTTGAGGCGATCGCCCAAGCTGTTTCTAAGCAAAAGCTCAATGCTGAAATTCAAGTCTTGATTTACAACAATCCTGACGCTAAAGCAGCCGAAAGAGCCAACCATTGGCAAATTCCGTCTGTTTTACTGAATCATCGCGATTTTCCAGATCGAGAAATATTAGACGCAAAGATTGTCGAGACTCTTCAGCAATATGAAGTTGATTGGGTAATTATGGCCGGATGGATGCGGCGAGTAACGGATGTGCTGATCAACGCCTTTCCCGGACGAATTCTCAATATTCACCCTAGCCTCTTGCCCAGCTTTCCAGGAATGCGAGCAGTCGAGCAGGCGATCGCGGCTGGCGTTAAAATTGCAGGCTGCACAGTTCATCACGTGTGGTTAGAGGTTGATAGTGGCCCGATCGTGATGCAGGCAGCCGTACCCGTCTTTCCCCACGACACCGTTGAAACGCTGCATCAGCGCATTCAGGTGCAGGAACACCGAATTTATCCAAGGGCGATTGCTCATGCTGCTGCTGAATACGAGATGGAGCATTCCCGTCAGTGAAGCATTTTTATTTTTAGTGGAGAGACTGCTTTGGGTATGACTGCAACCGGGGTTCAAGGCAATACGATCGCGGCGATCGCCACTGCGATTGTGCCCCAGCAGGGTAGCGTCGGCATTGTGCGCCTCTCTGGGGCAGAAGCAGTGGCGATCGCCCGTTTGCTATTTCACACTCCTGGTCGTCAACCTTGGGAAAGCCATCGCATTCTTTACGGCTACATCCGCGATCCTCAAACCGAGGAACTGATTGATGAGGCGCTGTTACTGTTGATGCTGGCTCCTCGCTCTTACACTCGTGAAGACGTAGCAGAGTTTCACTGTCATGGCGGCATTATGGCAGTGCAACGAGTGCTGCAACTATGTTTAGAACAAGGCGCGAGACTGGCAGAGCCGGGAGAATTTACCCTACGGGCATTTCTGAATGGGCGGCTCGACTTGACTCAAGCTGAAAGCATTGCCGATTTAGTGGGAGCGCGATCGCCCCAAGCAGCCCAAACTGCCCTTGCTGGACTTCAGGGTAAGCTGGCGCAACCGATTCGCCAACTTCGAGCAACTTGTCTGGAGATTCTGGCTGAGGTTGAGGCGCGGATTGACTTTGAGGAAGATTTGCCGCCTCTAGACGAATCTCAAGTGAAGGCACAACTGACTCAAGTTTTGGCTGAAGTGGAGCAAATTCTCGCAACGTCCGATCAGGGGGAATTACTCCGAACAGGGTTAAAGGTGGCGATCGTGGGTCGTCCCAATGTTGGCAAATCCAGTTTGCTAAATGCCTGGAGTCGGAGCGATCGCGCTATCGTCACTGACCTTCCTGGGACCACCCGCGATGTAGTCGAATCTCAGCTTGTAGTGGGCGGAATTCCAGTTCAGGTACTGGACACCGCAGGCATTCGAGAAGCGACTGATCAGGTAGAGAAGATTGGCGTGGAGCGATCGCGCCAAGCGGCTCAAGCAGCTGATTTAGTACTGTTGACCATTGACGCTCAAACTGGGTGGACAGCAGCCGACCAAGAGATCTTTGAGCAAGTGCAGCATCGCCCCTTAATTCTCGTAGTCAACAAGATTGATTTGGCAGCGTCTGTATCTTTGCCGCCACTACCCCAGGTAGCTTCCGTCGTCAAAACCGCAGCGGCTCACAGTGAGGGCATTGACGCTTTAGAACAGGCAATTCTAGAAACAGTAAAAACCAAAAACCTAACTGCAAGCAACTTAGATCTAGCGATCAACCAGCGTCAAGCTGCTGCCCTTACCCGAGCAAAAGCCGCACTTCAGCAAGTACAAACAACGATCGCCGAACAACTTCCCCTAGACTTTTGGACGATTGATCTTCGCAGCGCAATTCAAGCCCTGGGTGAAATCACAGGTGAAGAAGTCACCGAATCTGTTCTCGATCGCATCTTTAGCCGATTCTGTATCGGCAAATAGTTTTTACTAACCTTACGTCACCTCTCTCAATGCCGCTTGTGCTTCTCGCCGCAGCCCTTTGGCAATCCGAAACAGCTCTTGCCCTGTATGCAAATAGTGTTCGTCATAGCTAGAGGTAAACCGCTCTAGTTCATCAATGCCATCTCCGACCTGATTTAGACAATAGTAAAGATGAGCTGCTACACCTGCTACATTCGACGGGTTTGGCATTGAGCGAAAAGAACGCTGAGCTTTTTGCAGATAATCTCGACAGTCATCTAGATAGGTCTGAAAGTTTTCAAGCAGTTCATCATCAAAGGGATCAGCCGAGAGCTCATCAATCTGCTCTTTCAAGGGGTTCAGAATGTGACTGATCATTCGATTAACGGGCTGATAAACCTGGTTGAGCCACTGCTGAAGCTGTTCGTCTGTGTCTCGTCCGGTTTGCCGCTGTCGATACTGATTTTGCGCGGCAGCCGTTCGCTGTTGACGATTGTGCCAGGATGGGGAGCTTGTCCCGCCATAGGCACCGGCACTTCTCATCTGCCTCGCAAAGCTTAGCTCTCGGTCATAGGACTGCCGCCGCTGCGGATCGCCCAAAATTTCGTATGCAGCATTAATCCGTGTAATTCGATCATTGTTTACAATCTCACGGTTACTGTCGGGGTGAAACTGCTTAGCCAGGCGACGATAGGCTTGCTTAATTTCTGCTTGACTCGCCGCTGGATCAATATCCAGGATTTCGTAGTGATTAGAATGCGCCATAAGCCCATTGTAAACATTTGACCGTCAGCAAAACTGACGGTCATTAGCTCAATTTTTAAGGGAGTGAAAGTAGAGTTTTGCTTTACTTTCACTCCCTCACAGCCAAGTTCTATTTAGCTTGTCTTCGTTAGTTCATGACCATAGCAGCAGTAAGTTCTGGGTCTTGAAAGAGCGGTGTGCTGAGATATCGTTCGCCAAAGCTGGGCTGCACCATCACGATCAGCCGGCCCTCATTCTCAGGACGACGAGCTATCTGAATCGCAGCAGCCAGAGCCGCACCGCTAGAAATTCCTGAAAGTAACCCCTCTTCACGGGCAAGCCGACGACCATAGGCGATCGCCTCCTCATCCGGTATCGTAATTACTTCATCGATTAAATCGACTCTCAAAACTTCAGGCACAAACCCTGCACCAATGCCTTGGATCTTGTGAGGGCCAGGTTTGCCACCCGAGAGAACTGGGCTGCTAGCAGGCTCTACGGCGATCGCCTTAAAACTAGGTCTGCGGGGTTTCAGCGCTTCTGCCACACCCGTGAGGGTACCGCCTGTACCAATCCCTGCAATTAAAAAATCAACCAGTCCGTCTGTATCTTCCCAAATCTCCATAGCAGTCGTTTCACGGTGAATTTGGGGATTAGCAGGATTACGAAACTGTTGCAGCATATAGGCATCAGGTAGCCTATCCACAATTTGCTGAGCCCGCTGAATACACCCACCCATTCCCTCAATACCAGGAGTTAGCTCTAGCTCTGCCCCATAAGCTCGCAGCATCGCTCGCCGCTCCGAACTCATCGTTTCAGGCATCGTTAAAATTAACCGATAACCCTTTGCCGCTGCTGCCATTGCTAGAGCAATTCCGGTATTACCAGAAGTTGGCTCTACCAAAACTGTCTTCCCAGGGGTAATCAACCCTTCTCGCTCAGCTACCTCAATCATGTTGACCCCAATTCGGTCTTTGACTGAGGAAGAAGGGTTCATTCCCTCTAACTTGACAACAATCTGTGCTTTACAGCCCTCTGCTTGCGGAATTCGATTTAGCTGTACAAGCGGCGTTCGACCAACCAAACGAGTAACATCGTGAGCAATACGCATGGCTTTAGATATTGATAAATTTTGAATACTGGCTTCAAATGCTTAATGGCTTTTAGGATGTCCCCGACTTAGATGTAATACATCAAGTCGAGCTGTTGTCTGGAATCCCGCTTTTCAGCTAAGTCTTGAAGGGTGTGCTTTTGGAGCACTGTCTCAGCGGCCAGACAAGCCTCTTTCCAAACCTCCCAAATCACCATACCCTCTACTGATTTTGTGCCCTCTTTGGGTTCAGGAGGCTGAGAATCTAAACCTTCAATTGACTCAACTATGTCCAGCAAACTAATTTTCCAAGGCTCTCTAGCAAGGATATAGCCACCTCTGGCACCACGCTGACTACGCACTAGACCAGAACGTCTCATTGTTGCAAGGAGTTGTTCTAAATAACGGTCAGGAATGTTTTGCTCAGCCGCGATCTGCCGAATTTGCAGCGGCTCTCCGCTATCATAGTGCGCTGCGAGTTCCAGTAGTGCAAGGATAGCGTATTCACTTTTACACGAAAGTTCCACAGGCAATCTTTAGGAAGGGGATCATTACTGTTAGCTCATGATGGTTATCTCATAGAGCTATCTCCAGTATACCCCGGTTCTCCAGTGGGGTTTTGCAGGTTTACAACAATTGCCCTTAGAAATTAAACAAGGGGGTGAGAAGCCATGCTTCCCACCCCCTTATAGAACTAGACCATCCCAAAATTAGAAGGTGAAGGTAGTTCTGAGAGCACCGATGATGGTGCTATCGCTATCATCACCGAAAGGATCTTCAATCCAGATCACACCAGGAGTGATAGAGATGTTGTCGGTCAAGCGATAACGATAGAAAGCTTCAGCCAAGAAACTGGTTTCGATATCGGTGCCAGGAACAGCAGTGTAAGTGGGTACGCCAGCTAAAATTCCAAGCAAGTTGCCTTCTCCACCCAGGTCAGGGAAAGCAAGAGTTCCTTGGTAGCTCCAAGACTCAGCATCGCCGGGAACACCAGCAATGTCGGTGTAAGCAATACCACCACCAATTTCGACACCAGGGATGAGCCTGAAGTTAACCTGACCACCGTAGGTGTTAGCAGCTGCGTTATCAGCACCGAAGTCAGGACTGTAAGAGTGAACGTAGGTGACAGCTGCATCAAAAGCATCAGATAACCATGTCAACTGACCGATTGCGCTGTAAGGACCGTTGAACAGTCCAGCACCAGCATCAGGGTTAGCGGCATCATCAGCTACGTAGCCTCCATCCAGGGACAAGTTGTCGGTCAACTGGATGATGGCACCTGCGCCTGCACCGCCACCTGCGTTGAAAGCATACTGACGAGGGAAGCCAAAGTCAGAGATAGAACCCTGACCACTGCTATCCAGTGGGCTGATGGTGCTAGCAACGAAGTCATCTACATCGTAGCCATTAGCTGCGATCGCAATCTCAACGCGCTCACCCAAGGGGAAGGTGTAAGCCAGGTCATCCAGCTCGAAATCGCCTTCGGAGTCACCACTAAACGAGAAGCCAACCGGATCAGAATCAAAGTTCTGAATGTTGCGAACTTGGAAGCGAGTTCTCAAACGGTCTTCACCCGTGAAGCTGGTATCAAAATTGAGGCGAGCCCGGTAGCCGAAGGTGATTTGATCGTCAAACGCTTCATCTTCGTCAATCACACCAGCAACAGCGAAGATGGTCTCACCACGAAGCTTAGTGGTTGTGGAGAATTGGTTTGCTTCCAACTCAGCGGTACGGGCTTCGAGTGCATCCACTCGTCCACGCAGGGTCGCTAGTTCAGCTGCAAACTCTTCCTGCAAGCGTTGCAGAGTAGCCAAGTCTTCCCGGGTTACGGCTTCAGCCAAACCAGCAGCAATTAATTCGTTCACGCGGTCAAGAGCAGCGTTTAGACCGGCAGCAAACTCGTAACGAGTCATGGCACGGTTACCGCGATAGGTGCCATCGGGATAACCCGCGATTACACCGTAGCGCTCAACTAGAGACTGGAGAGCTTGGAATGCCCAGTCGGTGGGTTGAACGTCTGAAAGTTGAGAAATAGACGTAACCTGGTTGATGCTGTTGACGTTGCCCTCGTTGCTGTATTCCATGATTTGCTCAAGGGAATCAACAGAGGTCGTTGTGTTAGCAGGCGCAGCAGCAGGCGCAGGTTGCTCAACTGGAACTTGAGATAGCTCAACCGGAGCTTCAACTTCAGCAATTGGTTCAACAACTGGCTCAAGCTCAGCTACTTCAACAACAGAAGCTTCTGACTCAACAGCAAGAACCTCTGCGCTTAGAGCTTCAGATTCGGGAGCTGCAGTCTCAGCTGAGATCGCTGGAGTCGAAACAGCTAAAGCAGTACCTAGCAGAGCTGGTGTAACCAGCAATGATTTCCACAAAATTTTGCTAATCATGATCCTCACACCTATGTTCAAGAGGGACTTTGTAATCTATTACAGCCCACTCAAAAAGATAGCATTATGTTTTGCAAAATTCTACATTTTCCAGCACATATTGCAAAGACTTTAGAAGTTCTTGTTCTAGAGCAAGATTTGACAATGCAGCGGGCACAATTTGGTTTGGTGTGAGGGATAAGCTTTCGGTCAGTAGCTGATTGGATTCACACCGAGAACACTCGGATTGGTAAATTTGAGGGCTGCAAGGAGTGCCGCAATCTTCTAAGTAGAAGTATCCCAGTGTAAGCAGCTTTTCGCCAAATTTACCAGGAGCAGTTGTCATGCTCGCTCCCATTGAAGCTTCAGCAACAGGGTTTCTACAGAGAGCTAAATCTATTCAACAGCGGCTCTACTCAATACGATCAATCGTCTTCGCCATTGCAAAATCCTTCTCTGTTAACCCTCCTGCATCATGGTTGGTCAGGGAAACGGTCACTTTGTTGTAAGAAATGACTAAATCGGGGTGGTGCCCTGCCGTCTCAGCGGGGTCAACAAGCCGATTAACAAAGGCGATCGCTTCTACAAAATCCTTGAATTTACGAACTCGCTTAATCTCTTTGCCCTCTAGCGTCCAACCTGACAACTGAGCTAGGTGCTCCTGAATTTCAGTTTTGTTAAGCAATTGAGCCATAGTTCCTAGCTCCATTTCTAATTTCTGCTGAGTTTTTGAATAAATCAGATTCAATAAAATTTTGCCCTTTAAAAAACTATCCGCTCTCACCGGGAGGCAAATAACTAAAAGTTACTAAGCCATTATGGTGAGAGCGGTGTAGCGGGTCTTCAGATTGAAACTAGACTGCCGGGAGGAACTCTATGCCAACCCAGCATCTCCTAGAGGACTTAGCTCCAAGGGAAACTAAGATTAACTACTAGAGAGCAGCCCCGGCGCACAGCCAGCTATGTCCAACCTGATGACCCATGGTTTTACTACTATCTTGCATGGGCATCACCTCCTTGTCCCTAAACGGTTTATTTTCAAGAGGCAGAGCATTTCGCTCTGGGTGTTATCCACCTGAATGCTAATGTAACACATCCACCCGAATGTGTGGTGATTGAAAACTGAAATTCCTAAAAAAAAGCTCCTGCCCGGAGACAGGAGCTTTTTAGTTGATGAAAGACCGAACTCTTAAAAGAAGAGACTGTCTAAGTTTTGGTCAAGTAAACAAACCTACAGCGCGTTACCGCGAGGCAGAACTTCTTCAGGGAAAGTGAAGTGTTCATGAGGCTGGTCTTGAGGAGCCATCCAAGCGCGGATGCCCTCGTTGAGCAGAATGTTCTTGGTGTAGAACGTCTCAAACTCAGGGTCTTCTGCCGCCCGAATCTCCTGCGACACGAAGTCATACGCCCGCAGGTTCAAGCCTAAGCCAACGACGCCAACGGCACTCATCCACAAGCCTGTGACCGGCACAAACAGCATGAAGAAGTGCAACCAGCGCTTGTTCGAGAAGGCAATCCCGAAAATCTGCGACCAGAAGCGGTTCGCCGTCACCATCGAGTAGGTCTCCTCCGACTGGGTCGGGTTGAACGCTCGGAAGGTGTTCGCATTCTCACCGTCTTCAAACAGGGTGTTCTCTACTGTTGCTCCATGAATCGCACACAGCAGTGCGCCACCCAAGATGCCAGCTACTCCCATCATGTGGAACGGGTTCAGTGTCCAGTTGTGGAAGCCCTGGAAGAAGAGCAAGAAGCGGAAAATCGCCGCTACCCCAAAGCTAGGCGCGAAGAACCAGGAGGATTGCCCCAACGGGTACATCAAAAAGACGCTAACAAACACCGCAATCGGTCCCGAAAAGGCGATCGCATTGTAAGGACGGATGCCAACGAGGCGAGCGAT
>JACJOC010000048.1 GCA_014695345.1 Cyanobacteria bacterium FACHB-471 | reverse complement strand
TCCAGAGGGTGTTGATCAAAGTGTTTTTGATGACATCATGAAAGCGATCGTTGAAGACCGTCCAGCCTACTTCTCTGCATTTTTCAGAGAATTCTTTAATGTGGATGTGCTGCCGGGCGATCGTATTAGTAATGAAGCAATTCAAGCCAGTTGGAATGTGGCAGAAGCCCCTTCCTGGCTCACCGATTTCCGCGACGATCTGCCCCACATTGATGTACCAACCCTGATCATTCATGGTGATAGCGATCGGATTTTACCACTGGAGTCCACCGCCGCCAGACTGCCGAATCTGATTAAAAACAGTCAACTGGTTGTCATTCCTGGCGGACCGCACGCCATCAACTGGACTCACGCCGATTAGATTAATCCCTTGTTACTGGACTTCCTTCAGCAGAAATAATCAGTGACCCTTTCTCCTCCGAAATTCACAGATCCTGAACTTGCTCCGATTGTGTAATTGCAAACCTAAACGTATGCTGATCCAAAAACTAAACGACTGTGAAGAAATTATCGCTGGAGATGGAACTGTTCTGTGCGAACTGCTTCATCCTGACAAACAAGACATCAACTTGCGTTACAGTTTGGCGCATGCGATCTTGCCTGTTGGCAAAACTTCAATTCCCCATTCTCTAAAGGCTTCTGAGGTTTATTACATCATTAGCGGTGTTGGAGAAATGTCGATCGACAGTAAAGTTTGTCGCATTGAACCAGGCGATGCGGTTTACATTCCTCCGAATTCAATCCAGTTCCTTCACAACTGCGGCAACGAACCCATTGTTTTCGTTTGTCTAGTTGATCCAGCTTGGCACAAAGAAGACGAAACGATTTATGCACCAGTCTGAATGGATAGTGGATAACCGGACAACCATTTTTGCAAACGGCAGTTATACAACGTGGTAAGCAAACAAGGAGCATATCTAAAAATGGTTAAAGGTAGGTTAGAAGCATTCAGTGATGGGGTAATCGCTATTATTATCACCATTATGGTACTGGAGTTAAAAATACCTCATGAGTCAGATTTAGCTGCACTACGTCTGTTGATTCCAACCTTTTTAAGCTATGTGTTGAGTTTCGTGCATGTTGGTATCTACTGGAACAATCACCATCACCTGTTTCAGGCAGTCCGACAAGTGAATGGTTCAACTTTGTGGGCAAACCTACATTTGTTGTTCTGGTTATCATTATTTCCCTTTGTCACCGCATGGATGGGTGAAAATCACTTTGCTGCGTTGCCTGTGGCGCTTTATGGTGTGGTTCTATTGTTGGCTGCGATCGCCTACTTCACTCTGACCCGCACACTTGTTTTTCACCACGGTCAAGATTCCACACTTGCAAACGCTCTTGGTCGGAACTTTAAAGGCAAGTTATCAGTATTGACTTATGCAGTTACAATTCCACTTGCTTTTGCAATCCCTTGGCTTGCATGTGCATTATACGTTCTGGTTGCAGTCCTGTGGCTCATTCCCGATCGTCGTATTGAAAAGGCATTGAACTCATAAAGTTCCATGTTCGGAATGCTTGTTTGTGAAATTAGATGCATCGAGTGAGGCGGATGTCCGGGAATTGCTGCAGAAAGCGATCGCGACCTATGGCAGACTCGTTGGTGAAGTCACAGTGGGCTAAAAGGAAAAATCATCATGTTCAGAGTTTTAGCAACTACAGAAATGCAAGAGGAAATTTAAATGACAAAAAAGGTGAATCGGCAATGGGATCTTGCTACGCGACCTGTAGGTTCAATCACAGAATCGAACTATGAATAGAAACAGCTCTTTGACGGTACGAATCAGGGCAAACTCATCATTAAGGTTTTAGAAGAATAGGGACTAAGAAAACCATAAGAATCTGAAAGAAGTTAAGCATTGGAGTCAATACAGTTGAGATAGAACGAACTAGGAGAATCTAACATGGTCAAAGAGCAAATTGTAGACAAACAAGCAAATGTACAGGCAACCCCCAACCTGACACCTGCTCAGGAAGCTTTACAAGCGGTCTGGGAAGAGCATATCGGGCACGAGTTTGGTACTCACAGCACTGAAGATGCTCTCGCTACAATGGTTGAGGACGCTCACGTGAATCACATTCCGGTAATGACTGGGGGAATAGGGAAACCGGCGCTGCGTGAGTTTTATTCCAAGTACTTCATTCCACAGATGCCGCCGGACATAGATTTGGCTCCGGTCTCGCGCACAATCGGAACCAATCAACTCGTCGATGAAATGCTAGTTAAGTTCACTCATACCATCCAGATGGACTGGATGCTACCTGGCATTGCTCCGACAGGGAAACGGATTGAAGTGGCAGTAGTAGCGATTGTCCAGTTCCGTGATGGCAAGTTAGCCCATGAACACCTCTACTGGGATCAGGCGAGTGTATTGGTTCAACTCGGCATGCTTGATCCGGTTACACTGCCCGTTGTAGGGGTTGACAGTGCGCGCAAGGTACTTGATTCGAGCTTGCCCTCAAACGCACTGATCGATCGTGCAAGCGATCGCGACTAAAGGTTAGAAGAAGCTTTCCATCAATGCTTAAACCTGCGATCGCAGGTTTAAATGTTTCTCAGCGATTGACTGGAATGACATTGAAACAGGTTTGCGAGGTTGTGTTTCTTTGCTCTGATGCTGCCAGCTACATTACTGGGCAACCCTTAGTGATCGATGGTGGATATACAGCAAGTTGATTGAAACAGTTCTATCTAGAACATGAAACTATAGCCCTCTACACACAAGGATATGGCGATGCGTAGACTCGTGAGTTCACCAAACGCCGTTGGCAACCTCACCTTTCAAGACACTGAAGTTCCTACTCCGAAGGCTAACGAGTGCTTGATTCGCGTCAAGGCATTTTTGATGAATCGGGGCGAACTTAAGCGATCGCAAAATGATCCACTGGGCACTCCAATTGGCTGGGATGTCGTTGGCGTTGTTGAACAAACAGCACAGGACGGTAGTGGTCCACCCACAGGGACAAAAATTGTTGCTCTCTCTATCCGCTCAGAGGGCTGGGCAGAATATGTAGCAATTTCGACTCGCTTTTTGGCTATTATTCCCCAGAGTGTATCAGATACCGATGCCACCACACTGCCCGTCGCGGGGTTAACAGCACTGTATGCAATTGAAAAGGGATCTCGTTTACTAGGAAGCCGGGTGCTGATCACAGGGACAACAGGGGGAGTGGGACTCTTCGCCATGCAGCTTGCTCGGATGATGGGAGCCAGCATCGTTGCCCAAATTCGTCAGCCAGCGCAAGAAGCATTTGTGGGAGATTACGGCGCGGATGAACTAGTGGTGACCGAGACCGGGCAAGAAGCCGAGCAGTTCGCGCCTTATCGACTGATCGTTGATGGAGTAGGAGGTGAATTGGTCGGGACGCTAACTGCGTTTTTGGCTAAAGGAGGCACCTGCGTTTGTTATGGCAGTAGCAGCGGCAATGAGATGAAGCTGTCCCTACCAGACTTCTATTTCGAGAATGGAGGACAGCGCACGCTTTACGGGTTCACGCTGTACACCGAAGTAGAGATGGAAAGTGCTAGTTCTGGGCTGGCTCGTCTACTGAGGTTAGTTGGGCAGGGGCGGCTCAAAACGCACATCGATCGAGCAGTTTCATGGCGTGAAGCAGGCGTAACAGCGGCTGATTTGATCGGGCGCAGATTTTCAGGCAAGGCTGTGCTGCATGTGGACTAATTGTTGCTCATCGGCTGAGTTATGTCAGCCACACAGGAATAGATTATCGCTGAGCTTTATTTGCAAAGAATGAAACGATTTACCTTGTTTACTTTCCTGTATCTCGCGCTGGCAGTTTGTCTGACAGCGATTGCGCTTGGATACCCAAACCTGCCTTCGGGTCTTCAAACAAGCTTGTTCATTAGTGCAGGAGCGTCTTACATCGCTTGTATTCTCAGTACCTTTCCAGTTTGGCGTGAGACAGCGATTCGCTTCTATCGCAGGCAGAATTCAGTGGTCATTCTACCCTGGTTGGTGATTGGATTCAATATTGTTTGGATGCTCTGGGAAGTTCAGAGTCAGAACTGGACAATGGAAGCCCTTTTACAAGCATTTTCGCGGCTATTAGTTGTCTTACTGTTTGCAGAAATCATCGTTGTTACATGGCAAGTGAATTCTGAACATTAGTGTCTAGATCGGATGCTCCTGAAACGAACTCGCTCTGCACCATAAGAATTTGAAAGAAAAGAAACACCATGAATAAGCCCAAGTTTTTTGTTACCCCCGGTTATGGGGAATACATGCTGAATAACTTGCATTACTCGCAAGCGGTAAAAATTGGCGATCGCGTGGAGATATCAGGTCAAGGCGGCTGGGATGACAATCTGCAAATTCCAGAATCGCTTGCGGATGAGATCGTCCAGGCGTTTCGGAACATAGAGCGAACCTTGGAGACTGCCGGGGCGGGTTGGGAGCATGTTGTCCATGTCAATTCTTACCATATTGGCGGGTTTCCCCCTGAAGTTAACGATGTGATGGTCAAACTATTTCGTCATTACATGCCCAACCACGCCCCAATCTGGACAGAGCTAGGTGTCGCAGCTCTTGCACTGCTAACGATGCGGATTGAAATCCGCGTTACTGCAATTGTTCCGTGAGTTTTGCATCAGCGACAGCGCTGCTCTACACCGATCGGAGCAAGCAGATGGAGTAATAACTGCGACACGAAATTGATGCTAACTAGAACTGATCCATCAGGAGGACGATCATGAAACTTCAAGCCATTTTCGGATTACTAACGATCGCGACAGGATTGCTCGGAGGTTCATTCACTCATCCCGCGATAGCGAAGCGCTGCTGCGAAGCGCAGATCGCACACAGCATTCCTCCACAACAAACCTCCCCCATTCTGATCGCCACTGCCTACACTGATTTAACCTTACCCACTTTGCGCCAAGGCGATCGCGGCAGAGACGTGGAACTGTTGCAGCGTATTCTTCTTGACAATGGCTTTTTAGGAGCTGCAGTCCTGAGGTTAGGCAATCCAAATGGTGCGATCGTCAATGGCATCTTTGGTGAGATTACAGCTTCTGCAATACGAGATTTACAGCAACGGTACGAAATTCCAGCCACAGGGCAAGTCAATCCTACAACTTGGGAAGTCCTGGATATGCACGAAAACCCCTACCGATCGCCGCTTCCCTGGAAACAATAGAACATTACACAACCATAAGCCACAGGAGATTTCTCATGAACCGAAAGATTCTTTCAACCAAAATCACAACTACAATCGCAATCACAATTCTGTTCGGCGTACTCCTACTGTTCAATTTTCCATCCCTGGCTCAAGTCAGTTCACAAGTGATTCCCAGAATCGAAGTGATCGAAAGTGCTGAAGAGATTCCACCCAGCTACCGTTTAGTCATCAGCCGGTCACAGGACAATGTTTATGTCTTCTGTCCGACTGACTTCGAGCCACAGTTGAACTATCTGCGAAATGTGAAGGTGGTTCAATGTAAGCCGTTTACCAGTCCCTAGAAGTAAACCAGTGAGGGGCAACAGCATAACAATTCACACCACTTTTTTGCTTTGAATGGAGGAGAGATTCAGATGTCAGAGAAAAACAAAGCCATTTTAGAAGAGGCAAATGCGGCGAACGCTGCAGGCAACTATGAAGGATTCTTGTCGTTCTGCACCGACGACACGAAATGGACGTTCGTAGGGGACAAGACCCTGAACGGAAAAGAAGCTGTTCGCCAATATATGGCAGAGACATACATAGAGCCGCCAAAGTTTACGGTCGCCAACTTAATCGCTGAAGGTGATTTCGTCACGGCAGTTGGCGACATCACACTGAAGGACAAAGACGGGAAGGCGGCTCATTACTCGTACTGCGATGTCTGGCGCTTTCGTGACGGGAAGATTGTCGAATTAAGGGCTTTCGTCATCAAAACCTTGAGAAAGTGCTGAAAGAATTTGGTAAAGACAACGTAATTGATTTTGTTTACTTACTTGCGATCGTTTAACTCCGTACTGCTCACAGGACAGCTTTTTCTGCCTGAGGATGCTACCTATGAACAGAGTATTCTTGGTATACAAGCGGATCAAATTGAGCGGACACGCTTTTACATGGAACCTGTGTAAGTGGATTCAATTACGTTAGAGTCCAGTGGGTATCTTTGTTACCTCACTTTGGATTTGCAATCTCTACCCACAAAGCAGTTGCGTGAGGTATAGCCATCAGCAAAATCGTGATTGATTTGTATATCAATGGTTAGCAGTTCTAGTACAATATTAGAGGTTTTCATGAAAAGAATAAAACATTCCTCCTCAATGTCTTTGACGCCTACTCACAACCTCTCAGTTCGTGAATTGGAAGTTTTGAAACTCATGGCGGAAGAAAGAATAAAATATTCCTCCTCAATGTCTTTAACGCCTACTCACAACCTCTCAGTTCGTGAATTGGAAGTTTTGAAACTCATGGCGGAAGGTCAAAGTAATTCTGAAATTGCAGCCCATCTATATCTGAGCCACAACACTATAAAAACTCATATACGTGGTATCTTCAACAAACTTGGAGTTGACCATCGTGTACAGGCTGCTGTAGTTGCTTTACGTCAAGGGCTGATTTAGGAGGTTCAATGATGACTTCTGAAGAAGCACTGGAAGTTGTAGAGCAAATTTTACCACCAGGAATACTAACCTCTGTCAAAGTAGTGGTATTTCATCACTCTTGGAATGGTAAAGAATATAGAGCGATCGCTAAAGAAGTAGGTTACGATGATTACTACATTTGAGGGTTGTGTCGCAAAAACTTGTTAAGGGCAAACGATCGGTAAGGTTTACATTCCCTTAAGCAGCAATTCCAAAGAGCGCATCAATCAATTTGGCTTGAGAGACACCATCCCCCTGATCGATTCCATTCACTTGCCCTTTACGAATCCTATTCATCGCTTCAATCTCACCCAGAGTTCTTCTGGCACTATTGAAAGACTTGAATCCCATCATCGGTTTCACAATGCGCTTGATGTGCCGATGATCCTGCTCAATAGTGTTATTGGGATACTTGCTCTGCCTCAGTTGGGTCTGTGGATCAATCGCCTCATCCACTTTGAGCGTCTCCATTGCGCCTGGGTAAGCGGCATTCTTATCCATAGTGATGACCCGTGGTGCTTGGGTATGCTGACCTTTGAGCACTTTGCGAAAGAATCATGCTGCTGCCTTGCCATCTCGCTTGGCGCTCAGCATAAAGTCGAGGGTACTACCCTCCGAATCGACCGCACGATACAGATACTTCCACACGTCCTTCAACAGTACCAGATGAACCTTGAGCGGGATCGAGGCGATGAATATGATTCGTAAATGGCAAGTTGAGGGGGTTGAGAGAGGCGATGTGCGAGCACAAGTAGAATTCGTGTCTCAAATTTTCGGAATTATTGCTTGATTGAGTTCAAACTAAGCCATGCGTTTGTTCCCAATAGTTTTTGCGACAGAACCGACTTACCTTACCACTAATCAGTTTTTGCGATATAGCCATCGAGAACAGGAATGACAAAATCTATATCTCTAGCAAAGCAACAGAAGCATTTTAATGAACAAGTTAGTAAATTGCAGGAACCATTTCTAAGTTATCTGATGAAGAACAAGAAGACGAAGCTTTGAACGATGAGAGTAGTGAAAAAAGCTGTGATTTGAGTAGTGAGATCTGACAATTTCCTATGATGCACAATCGTTAATCTCTAAAAGATGTTTGCGACATAACCGTTTGCATTGTATTAACCAGGTCAAGCACCCTAGCAGCAACAGGGCGGGACAGCGGCGCATATCCTGCTGCATCAGCAAGCGCTCTGCCATCTTCCATGAGTGCCCATTCAATCAGGTCTTGCAGTGCCGCTTTTTGGGATGGATCAGGATAATTCTCATAGAGCAACAGATACGTTAAACCAATAATGGAATAAGCATCTGCACTTTCTGGATCGGGCGAAAGAGTCACCAGATCATCGGTTGTTTCAACATTTTCTGTGGCATCTTCGGCTGCATTAGGCAAAGGTTCAATGAAGAAACCTGCTTTATTTTCTAGCGTTGCCATTGGCAGATGAGTACGTTCAGCGTAAGCAAATCCGGTGTAGCCGATCGCCCCCTGGGTTTGCTGAATGGTGGCTGCGACGCCTACATTACCAGGAGCCGCATTGCCTATAGTCCATTTGACTATCTGCCCTACACCTGCTGTCCAGTCAGGACAAACCTGATCCAGGTGATTGGTGAAATTGAATGTAGTGCCGCTGTTATCTGAACGATGCACAAATGTGATCGGTAAATTAGGAAGTGATACTTCCAGGTTATCTTGGGCGATCGCAGAGTCATTCCAATTTGTGATTTCACCTGTTGCAATGCCGCAGTATGTCTCACGCGAGAGCCGAAGTTCTTCTACACCTGGCAGGTTATACGCTAATACAATAGCGCTGCTGGCAAGCGGCACTTGAATTGGCTTACCTCGCTCATCTGGAAATTGAGCAATTTCTTCGGCTGTCAAAGGTACATCAGTGCTGCCAAAATCAACCTCTTGATTGAGAAACTGTTCAATTCCTGCACCGCTCCCCACCGCTTCATAACTCACTTCAACCTGGGGATTTTGCTGGTGATATCGGTCAAACCACAACTCATAGAGGGGAGCCGGAAAGCTAGCTCCTGCACCCTCAAGAGAAACAGAAGGAGTCGGTTGGGTAGAACAGGAGGCTAAAGCTGTGATAAGTGAAATCAATGGAATTGGAGCTATTAGGCAAAACAGTTTAGATTGCGTCAACATAGTAAATTTCGGGGTAAATGAGTTGAATTTGTCGCATTTGCGTAAGGACTGGCTGTATCAACCTACGACAGTTGTGTTTCATGAGGATGAGGTGACGAGCGCTTCACCTTGTTAATCCAGCCTCGGTGCAAGCTCAACACCTGGGAGTAGGGCAAATCGTAATCAACCACCAAATCAAACACAAATGGCTTCACCCACTGTGGAAACCGTTGATGTAGAAATCGACTGAGCTGCGATCGCAACAAATACTCAATGAATAACCGCTTCTTGCGCGGAAACGAGTAATTTGACAATTCTCTGAGTGCATGAGCATCGGGGACTCTTTGCTCAGAAAAGGCAAGTAAAACTAGCGCCCAATCATCCTCATACTGCTCCAACAACCGCTCAAGAATCAGGACATCCTCTAGTGAAGCATTGCACCCCTGCCCCAGCGAAGGTGAGACAGCATGAGCGGCATCTCCAATCAGCAAAATACTGTCTCCCTCATGGAAGCGATCGCACTGTACCGTTAATGCCTGCCCGACTGGACGCTGCCAGAACGCTTCTGCTTCCTCTGGTGACATCAACTGCCCAATTACAGGAAAGTTCTCTTGGAAAAAGGTCAAGACTTCCTCTTTGCTCGTCAAGTTTGAGAGCGGATTGTGCTGGGCATCAAAAGCAATCACCCCATTCAGCCGATCGTCCGGTTGAGGCACCATTACCATGCGTGTCTGAGCGCCCTGATTCCACCCATGAATCTTGTTCGGTTCTAGCTCCAACTCCAGAGTCGGACTTAGGCGAGGGAGAAACACCGACTTATAGGCATCTGGAACATAAGTTTGCTCGCACTGTAAGCCTGCATCTTGAGCTAGATAGTCGCGAACGGGCGATCGTGCTCCATCGGCTGCCACTAAGCGATCGTATGTCAGGGTGAATGTCTCATCTTGTTCCGGCTGCAACGTCACGGTCTTCGCTTTCCTATCCACTCCAACACATTGACAGCCAAACTGAAGACTAAGTTGTTCTGAATTGTAGGTTTGAGTTAAGTGCTGTAAGAGAATCATCACCAGGCGATTGCGGTCAATTGTGAGCAGCGGAACTGTTCGCGGAATCTCACGCGCTTTACCTTTTTGACGATGAACTTTTGATCCGTTGCAGAATACGCCAGCAGCGGCGATCGCTTCCTCTAATCCTGAAATCTGGCGAAGTGCTTTTCTCCCTCGCTCCTGAAGCGTGATTGGAAACGTGCGGTCTCGCGATACATCCACCAAACGCGGGTCAGAACGCTGCTCATACAGCTCAACGCGATATTTCCCTCGACGCAGTAGATAATGGGCAAGTAATAGTCCAGTTGGACCCGCTCCAATAATTACAACTTTTTGAAGCATTGAATTCTCCTAGTCCATTTCTCTGAGGTGTACTTCCCAACTGCTAAACACACTGCTTCATAGATATACCAGTGAGAGTGATTGGAGAAGTTCGGAACTTTTCAGGCGAAGCAAATAAAGTCTCCATGAAAAACTCTATTTAAGTGATGTTAAATAACCTAAGTACGCCTCGCCAACCTGCCCCTTGATAGCTTAAGTAGGTTCGCACAAGCCATTGTCTGGTTAAACTAATCGGCACCTGAACACAAATGATTGTTTTGCCTTGCGATCGCAACTTAGCTAGCCCAACTTCTAGCGCATCCCTGAGATCAGAAACGGGTTGAAACAGCGATCGAAAAAAGGTTTGATGTGGCTGCAAAAAACGAGTGTGAACTTGAAAAAATCCCCACAAATCAACATTGGTTAATCCTTGCTCTAGCGCCTCGACTCCAACGCGAAGACTTGGCGCTCCTGCCATTTTTTCAATGTATGGAATAAACTCTGGAAACGCATCAAACAAAGCCTCACCCTGATCAAGCTGTTCGATTGCGGCAGGTAAACGCTGTGTAATGGGTGGATCAGTATGTCCAAATAGTGATTGACCAATCCAAGCTGGGCACTCGACCTGTGCCTTTGATTGCAATGCACAAATTCGTAAAAACGCATACTGAAAAAGCTGATTACCAAATCTTCCTAACTTCCCCAGTGATGACATCGTGAGTACAGATTGCTCAGACGAAGAAGTGTCTGTTGCTGTAGTCTCTGTTGGTCGATCGAGAGAATTTATAGCGCGAAAAACTTGATCTGTCTCACTGCGCTTGGAATACTTTAAATCTTTATCCAATGCTGCCTCCCGTTTATCGCTTACTATTAGAACTTGCTATCACAATAATTTGAGCAATAGGGTTCATCAAACTGTATTCTGATCCAGGTTATGCTGCAGCACGGCTAAATCTTCAGCATCGAGTTCGACCGGAACGCCGCTACGAATTAGTTCGGCAAAATTCTCATTCGGCACCATTACAGTAATCACGTACAGTCGCTCTGCTCCAGTATTGCGGATTTCATGAACTGCGGTGGGTGGCACGAGCAAGGTATCTCCGGCGCGAATCGCAACTTCTTTACCATCACAAACTGCAATGCCTTCACCTTTCAGCACAAAAAACGTCTCGACTGCAAACTGATGCCGATTAGGTGGCGTTTTTCCACCAACATCAAAAATCTCAATGCAATACGTAATCGATAAATTAACACTGGCTGGATCAAAAACGATCGCTAAACGATTTGTGGCATCTGGACTAATACGGTAAGCTTGATACTCGTACGGTGATTTAAACACTGGAGTGACACAAGATTGATTCATTGGAGCCTCCACAAGATTACTTTTGTAATTGATGATTTAGAATTGCTGTTTTGCAAGTCACGTATTTTTTTGTGATAGCGTTCTATCGCTATACAATAGCCACTCACTTGGCACTGACCAGAATAAATCCACGTGTTTTATTAGATTCAGAATCTGGGGTCGCGATCGCTTTCCACAACTCTTCTGCTCTTACCCAAACAGGTGGATACTTATAGCGAGACACATCCAGAATGAGAAAGCGATCGCTGAGCTGATGGTAAGCAGCAACGGGAGAAATATGTCCTGCTTGTTTTTGATTAATGGCTTGACGCAAATAGTTAACCACTACAAAGTTATTTGGCTCTTGTAAGTTTTTGCTGACTAGATTGCGAAACTCATCTAGTGTGACGTCGCTACCATAATGCACATCTGCTTTGACTGAGTAACTGACTAAAAACTGCCTCAAATGATCTAACGTCATGCCTCGAAATGAAAGTTCGAGTGGCGATCGAATTTGTCGCATTTGGTCATTAAAGACGTTATCCTGAGTAAACGTGTGAGTATTTCCTAGCTCAGGTGCAGCGGGAGCTGGAATTGAAAGAGCATTCAGCACCATGACCATACTAGCAATCCCACAATAAGCTACATTTTTTTGTGTCACAAAATAGGTGCTGAGTGGCAAGTAGTCCTGCTGTGCAGTGCTGGTTAATAGTAACTGTTCACCCTCTGTGGAATTGAGTGGAATCAGATTTGAAGAGACTGGAAGTGCCTTAGAGATAAATCGTCCGCTTACTAGGGAAATACCTACCAAAAATGCTAATGCAGGCATCGCGATCATCCTTGAAAATGAGAAAAGTTGCTTTTTCATAGCCATCATTCATTCATTGATCGACACGTGCACAGACATGGGCATGTAATTCTTTCCTACCCATCATTTCCGCAATACAACTCGAAATACCACAGAACTGAACGTACACTCAAATTGCTAATATTCCATCTGATTCTGCCGCCATCTCGAGCCTTCCATCTGTCTCCGCCGCCACTCTGATCCTTCAGCAAAACCTCGACGGTAGTAAAGAAAGATGCTGAGCAACCAATGTTGAGACACAGGAAAGCACTCTAGTACACCATTCTTCCAGCCCCAGCAGTAGAGCTTGTATAGGGAACCCATCTTTTGAGTTTGCATTTCACCACTCCAATTATTTAAGTTTGCTACAGTAATCAGTCTCGAATTGTCATTTTCTTTGAGGAGTTGCGCCAGTCTGTACCAAAACTGCTGAACAAAACCATGTTTTACCCTTGAGTGTGGGATTGCCTAACGATCGCCTCAGTCGCTGCCATCAATTGTGCATTTTGATTCTGAGCTTCAGACCTAAAAAAGGCGACGACTGCGTGCATATCCTTCGTATTAATGGGTAGACCAAAGCTGGCTTTGGCTCCAAATGCTTTAGCAATTTGATGGCGTAAAAAATAGGATTCCGATTGGGCAGAGACATCCATAATCCATTCTGTTGTTTGTGATGCCCAAACTCTTCCCGGTAATCCTTCACCAATCCGCAAAACAAATTTCTCGCTGCAATAGCGGAACTGCTTCCAGGCAAGCTGACGATCGTCATCCAGTTGAGCGCTGACGTACCAGGCTGAACTCAGTTCTAGAATTGGGCTATCTAACTGAGGTAACCAAACCTCACCATACTCCCAGTCGGTTGTTTGACAAACCTGTTGGAGAATGCGAGTGAACTGGTCAGTATATTTGGATAGTTCATTACTCGATGCAGAATTTAATTCAACCATAGAATCTCTAATGGATAGACCTGTGGGAAGAGCCAAAAATCAATGCAACGCACAGAGCGAGCGTCATTCAGAAGCAGTTAGCGAAAAGGACATTGCTTTGGCTGTGAGTCGCCAAAAACAGACGGAATGGAAGGTCGATTGCTACTTTCTCGTTTCCAGGGTACAGGCTGTTGAAAAAAATTAGGTTTGAGGCAAACATCTTGCATCTCCTGGTGAAACACCTGCATGGTAGAAGCAGACATTGGCGGCACAATTCTTCCCCAATCTGCAGGCACGATGCGTCCAGCATCGGCTTCTCGCTGCCAGTGCTGCATGAACTGAGCAGACGCCGTGTGGTGATCGACGATCTTGACCCCACAGGCGATAAACGAATGCAAAATGGCTCGATTCAGTTCGATTAATGCTTGGTCTTTCCACAACGAGAGTTTTGAGCGTGTATTTAATCCCATTCGTTGGGCAACCACAGGTAACAGGTTGTATCGCTGCTCATCTCCAAAATTGCGGGCAGCAATTTCAGTGCTCATGTACCACCCGCTAAAGGGCGCGCAGGAATAGGAGATACCGCCAATCTCTAATCGCCAGTTTGAAACGGCGGGAAGCGCGTGCCATTTGAGTCCGAGTTCTGCAAACCACTCATAGTCAGGATGTGAGATCAGGACTTCCATCACCGCTTCTTTTGGCAGTTCAAACCACTGAGGCTTTTGTCCCGGCATTTGAATGACTAATGGTAGGACATCAAATGGAGTTCCCTGTCCTTTCCAGCCAAGGTGTTGACATAGTTCGGTGAATTCCGCTTGCTCAGGGTCACCGACGATTGAGCCATGAGGTTGACGGTATCCTGCATAGCGAATCAGTTGTGAATTCCAGATGTGAATCCCAGGTTGTCCCGGTGCAACGGGTGCAAAGATACTAATGGTGGAACGAATGTTGCCGCCGTTGGTTGCCTGATAAAGATGATCGACGATCGCATCAAAGATTTCCTCTGCGGTGGTGAGATGGCGTAGATCTCGCACGTTGAGCGTTTCCCAAAAAATCCGTCCAATGCAACGGGTGCTATGGCGCCAAGCCACTTTGGCACCATAGATTAATTCCTCCTCCGTCTGCCAATAAGTGTGCGACCCTTGCGGTATCTGCAAAGCAGCGCGCCCATACTCGCGGTAAATCTCTGCAAGTCGCTTTTGCAACTGCAACTCTGATAATGACTGCTCTTGATACAACAACCGCAGATAGTCGATTGCTTCGAGCAACAGGGTTGGCAGCGATTCTGCCTCTGCAATTTGTTCGCGGATCTGATTATTGCTGAGTTTCATGAGGGTATGAGGGCTATTCAATAGAAGCAATTGCTGTTTCAGGAGAGTTTGTTGCAACAGAACGCTGAGGTTCTTGCAAGAAGAAAGCACATAAGCTGGCACAAATCAGAGCCGTGATGCCCATGCTGTAGAACAGCGTCTGAGCATTGCTGAGGCTGTAGATCAGTAGATAAATCACACCGCCCACATTGCCATAAGCACCGACACTGCCCGCGATTTGTCCAGTTACAGGCTTGCGAATGAACGGCACTATGCTAAAGGTTGCTCCGGCTCCGGCTTGCACAAAATAGGCGCAGAGCATCATTAGCCCGATCGCGACAGTGAGGTTCGAGCCAGCATCCAGCTTGCCCATGAGCAAATAGCCGATCCCAATCCCGATTGTGAGTCCTGTCATCGTCCATTTCCGGCTGCCAGCGCGATCGCTAATCAATCCACCGCTCGGACGAGACACTAAATTTAAAACTGGATAAGCCGTTGCGACTAAACTTGCTGTCACCGGATTCAGTCCAAAGGTTTGTTCAAACCAAGTTGGCAAAATCGATATCACGGTAATTTGGGAGCCAAAGTTCGTCAAATACGTGAAGTCGAGCAGCGCGATTTGCCGTACCTGATACCGTTCGTTTAGCGGATAGTGCTGACTCGGTTTTAGAAACTCCGAACTAAAGGGATTGAGTGATCCCACGATTTCTCGATTGACCTGCCAGGCTTTGTAGAACTGAACTGCATACAGTAACCCCAAAAACAGCCAGATAAACTGCGCTTGCTTGAAAGTCAAGAATTGAATGTTGTTTTGAGCCAGTGAGTAGGTTAGCAATCCCAGCGATATGAGCAATCCTAAATCTAAGAGTGATATTGCCCAAAAACTACGCTGGCTGGTGACTTCTAACCCACCATGTCGCTTCGGACGCTGGTACACCTCGTCCGGTGGGGTGTCTTGCGTGTAGCGCCAATAAATAATGCTGTAGATTGCAGTTACGAAACCAATCGTAGCGATCGCCATCCGCCAGTTCAAGCTTCCGCCTGTGAAAGATGCGATTGCCACGGCTAACACTGGCAGACAAAACTGAGCGGCGGCTGCACCAAAGTTACCCCAACCGCCATAGATCCCCTGCGCCAGACCGATTTCTTTAAATGAAAACCATTCGGCAACCATGCGAACACCGACCACAAATCCGGCTCCCAGGATGCTGTTAATCAAACTGCTCCAAACCAGCTGATTAAAATCGTGTGCGGTTGCCGTCAGCCAGCAAGGCACCACAGCAAACATGAGCAATGCCGAAAACGTTAATCGTGGACCATAGCGATCGAGCACCATACCAATCACAATACGAGCGGGAATGGTCAGCGCTAAATTGCAAATGGCTAAGACTTTCAATTGTGGTGATGTGAGGTGCAGTTCACGCTGAATCGTTGTAGCAAAGGGAGCAACGTCAAACCAAACCACAAAAGAGAGAAAAAAAGCGAACCAAGTGAGATGGAGAATGCGGTAACGATTGCGAAACGAGAATAAAGTTCTCAGCATGGTTTGCTCCTCAAGCAGTAGCTAAGGCAAATTCTTTTCAGCACAATGTTCATTCATTGCTGATTTAGATTGAGCTAGCGTTTATAGCAAGTAAGCAATACCGCGATAGATCAACTGCGGTCTTGCTATAGCGGTCTTCTGAAAATTTTCTGAAACTATTGGGCGATCGCAGAGTGATGGTTTCTGCTTCCTTGAGGATATGGTTTCTGCTTCCTTGAGGATTCAGTTGGTATGGATTGCCGCGATAAATGAGTGTGACTGGAGTAACGCTCATGAGCTCAGGTTGAATAGACTGATTAACTTCGTGATTAGCACCGCGATAACAAAGTTTCATGTTTTTATCTCCCTGATACAAATATGTCAAAAGGCAATACAAGTTTCTTTGATTCTCATCAACTACGAAATTGATGACCTTCTATTAACCTCTCAGATTAAAGCTCTAGAAATTATGCAAGACTTTCAAAAATCTATATTTGGAGCTAGAGATGATATATTTTTAGAAGAAATTCTCTACCTTTCGACTGATATTTGTTCAATAATAAGGAATTTGCTCTCAACTGTTGTTCAAGTTTCTAGTATTGCAAAACATACCAGCTCACTATCCATCTTCTGTACAATAGGCTTTCAATTTGTCGGCAAACTTCGCCAAACATGGACTGTAGAAACTCGTTAGTGTAGAAACATTGATCTCTGACTTTGCAGCAATTTCCTTCCAAGATTTTCCATCAGTTCGCTGCAACACCAACGTTTGGAAATTAGTATCTGGTTTTTGTTCAATGCATTCTTGCCTAAAAAGGTTTTCTCGATCGAGTTCAATACACTCTTTAATCAAATCAATTGATGTTGGAGATTCTGTAGGAGAAGCAATGTTATCTAACTCAGATAGTGTTATACGTTTTATCTGTTGTTGATCAATCACTTTTGAAATTGCGTCTCTAAAAAATCGTCGTTCTAACAAGACATTCACCCATGCCATGACCGATTCCCGATCGGGTTCATATTCGTCGATGTTGTGACAGACATAAACAGGTCTTGCACTGCTTCGTTATAAATATCCTGGTAAACGCCCACAAACTGTTTCGATTGTGGACGGCAAAGCTGACTAGAATTCAGAATTCCATATACTAAGCTGGTCAACGCTAATTGCCGCTCTGGGACTAATGGTAGATGTTGTTGGGCTATTATAGCCAACTGCTTGAGGTGTTCATTAAGCAGATCTTCTACATCCATGTAAAACCTTAGAAGTTATCAAACACACAATAGAGAGTGTTGAGGTTGCATCATTTCTTCTACAAACCTGATGAATATCTCCACTATAAAAAGTCACGCTTGTCTTATTAACCTTTGGAGTGTAGTGAGTCTCAATGCTCAACTTCTTGTAGATTCTTACGATGTTTTGTCACATTCTTATGGATTTAGCGCACCCGCTTCGGCTTCGCTTTCATCAATTGGGCCAGATGACAGAAGCAACAGGTCGCTGACAAACTTCAGGCGATCGCACACGACTGGCAAGAGCAGTAGCAACCAATCTTACTGTCCCGTCTTCAGCCACAACCCAACCTTGCGCTTCCACGATCGCCTCTGCTTGTGCCCCATCATCTTCTCGACTCAGTGGCGCAGGCGCACTCTCTTGCTCATCCAAGGTAGACCATTCTGCAAATGAGTCATCCCCAACGAGCGGATCGAGCGGACTGCTTGGTATACCGCCCCGCCCGGTTACGACAAACTGACCCATGCGTGCTCCTGCACTTGAACAAGTCTGCGTAATCTGAGTGGAGGCATCCACGACTTCGACGGGCAGTTCGACCAGCCCACGTCTGGGGTCAACATCGGGGAGGGTGATATCGACAGTTCCCTGTACCCCTCGTTCTGAACTTGCAGTGATATCGTTGGTCAGTGGGTTCTCCTGCGGTTGAGCGGCAATGCCAAACAACCCTTGGGACGTAATGTTAACGTTACCACCACTGCCTGTGAAAGCGTTAGCTAGAATATCGCTGTTTTTGGTGGGGAAAGCCACAATGAAATCCGCGTCGATGTTGATATCGCCGCCGTCTCCACCTGCGCGCTCGGTGCCAGCAGTGGTGGTAATGAGGCTATTGTTGCTTAGCTGCAAGAGTTCAACATTGCGTAGGGTGATGTTTCCCCCATCGTTCGCAACGGTTTCCGCCGTAATACGCGCTCGATCGTCTAACTGCAGGCTAGAGGCTGTGATATCAATGTCTCCCCCAATGCCGCTGCTCTGGCTGTCTACGGCAATTCTGGCGCGATCGAACACCTGCAACTGGTCGGTAGTGATTTGAATGTTTCCACCTGGAGCCGAAGCCCCAGGTGCAGTACTGGCATATAAGCCACTGGCGTTTCCTTGAAGACTGATGGGTCTGTTGTTTGTCACACCAGAGAGCGTGATGCGATCAGACACATTGAGGATGATGTTGCCCACTCGTCCTTGGTTATTGCTTGAGGTGTTTACCTGTGCTCCTTCGATCGCCTCAAATGTATTGGCGTTGACGGTAATGGTTCCGCCTGGAAAGCGATTCTGAGTTGAGGAAAAGATGCTGCCGCCATCGGCGAGGCGAACCGAATTGGCAGCAATCCTCACATTTCCGCCGCGTCCTTCGGCACCTACCTCCGTACTGGTAAAAATTCCACTTTGAAGTAGCAGTGATCTCTGCTGTCTTGTCCCTTCCAAGGAGACGCGATCGCGGGCGCGAATGGTGACATTGCCTGCATCGCCTTGTCCGAGTGTGCTGGTAATTAGTTGAGCACCATTCAGGGAGAAGGAACCTGTGTTGATGCGGATATCGCCACCGTTGCCCGTAGCCCCAGGACTAACGTTACTCAAAATTGAGCTACCGTTTAAAGTAATGCGATCGCGCACGTTAAGAATCACATCGCCTGCATTGCCTTGTCCAAAGACAGTGGTTAGCAGTTGTGCCCCATTGGTAAGCGATAGTGAACGGGTCGTGATTTCAATGTTGCCGCTGTCGCCCACAGCCGCTTCGTTCTCCTCAAAATCACCGACGATACTGACAATGGCACTCGGAGCGTTCGGGTCAGTGGGAATCGTTCCATCCAGGGAGACGCGATCGCGAGCATGGATAATGACGCTGCCTGCATTCCCTTGGGCGAAGGTGATGGCAGCGACTTGTCCAGCATTGGTAAGCAACAGGGAGTTGGTCGTGATTTCGATGTTGCCACCCGCACCGACAACAGGCGTGTTCGCGCTGGAAGGCTCGACATTACTGAAAATACCACTGTTGTCTAAGGCGACGCGATCGCGAGCATGGATGATCACATCGCCAGCATCACCTTGTCCCGCTGTGCTGGTACCAATTTGTGCAAAGTCGGTCAAGGAGAGTGAATCTGTAGTGATGCGAATGTCGCCGCCATTACCCACACCACCTTCATCAACTAGATTAATAATCGTGGTGAATACTCTTCCACGAATGGTGCTGGCGTTGAGCGTAATGTCTCCTGCTTGAGTGCCCACCAAGCCGGAGTTGCTGCTAATGCCTGCCGACAGAAAACCGATAAGAATCTTTAACTCTCTAGCATTCACGGTGATACTACCGCCGCCATTGCCTATCACGTCGATGAACGCACCCCTCAGAAACACATCCGATCGCGCCACTCCCGCTGGAAAGCTTAGACTACCATCGGCATTGAATCTCACCGTTCCTGGCTCACTTAACCCACCGATCTCCACTCGTCCGCCTGGTGCGGTCAACCCGCCGCCGATCATGCGGATGTTGCCACCTAGCAGCGTCAAACTTTCACCCGCTGGCACTCGTAATCCAGTATCAGAGAAGTTGGATGGGTTTGCAGATAAGGGAGCGATCGAACGATTGACGATCGGTGCTGGATTAAGCTGATTGAACAAAAGCGCAGTCGGCTGCACCGTCAGCAGCGGGGGAGCCGCCGGGTCGGTAGCACTGAAAAACCCTTGCTCACCGAACTGCATGGTATCAGCAGTAGTTGCCACAAAGGAACCGCGCACATCTAAGCGGGCGTCGTCACCAAAGAGGATGCCGCTGGGGTTAAGTAAGAACAAGTTGGCATCGCCCAGCACACCGAGTACGCCCAGTATTTGTGACTGCCCGCCACCCGTGACACGAGCGAGAATGTTGTCTACCCCCGGATCAGCAAAGTAGACACTGCGTCCTTCATCAACATGAAATTCTCGAAAGCTGTGGAAGAGGTTATTGCCGCGCTGCGCTCCGCCTTCGATGCGATCGCTTGAGCTCTGTGGGTTGAGCGGAATGACAGTTGAGCTTTCCACTCCCAGCGTGTTATCGGCGATCGGACGGCGTTGCGCCACTGCCGCAGTTGTCCATCCCAGCACAATTACACTGAGGACGATGCCGTTTACAATCGCAGTTTGCCAACCGAAGCGACGCATCAGAA
>JACJOC010000047.1 GCA_014695345.1 Cyanobacteria bacterium FACHB-471 | reverse complement strand
CAGGCGACACAGATGTGATTTTGCTTGCCTCTCTTCTTTCCATTCTTACGGATGTGAGTGGAACCGCATTCAGGACATTGCATTGAAACTTCCCCTAATTCATACCTCCATTCTGCAACGCCGATTAGCGAGATACCGGAGTCGATCGCTCAACTCACCAATTTGACAACGCTTTCCCTCGATAGCAATCAAATCAGCGAGATTCCAGAGTCGATCGCCCAACTCACCAATCTAACAGGGGTTTACCTCTATAACAACCAAATCAGCGAGATTCCAGAGTCGATCGCCCAACTCACCAATCTAACAGGGGTTTACCTCTATAACAACCAAATCAGTGAGATCCCAGAGTCCATCGCCCAACTCACCAATCTAATAGAGCTTTACCTCGGAAGCAATCAAATCAGTGAGATTCCAGCGGCAATCGCTCAACTCACCAATCTGACAGCGCTTTCCCTCTGGGGCAATCAAATCAGTGAGATTCCAGCGGCAATCGCTCAACTCACCAATCTGACCAAGCTTTCCCTCTGGGGCAATCAAATCAGTGAGATTCCAGCAGCGATCGCCCAACTCACCAATCTGACCAAGCTTTCCCTCTGGGGCAATCAAATCAGTGAGATTCCAGCAGCGATCGCCCAACTCACCAATCTGACCGAGCTTGACCTCAATAGTAATCAAATCAGCGAGGTTCCAGAGTCGATCACCCAACTCACCAATCTGACCAAGCTTTCCCTCTCTAGCAACCAAATCAGCGAGATCCCAGCAGCGATCGCTCAACTCACCAATCTGACAGCACTTTCCCTCTGGGTCAATCAAATCAGTGAGATTCCAGAAACGATCGCCCAACTCACCAATCTGACCACGCTTGACCTCGATAGAAACCAGATTAGCGAGATTCCAGCGGCGGTCGCCCAACTTATCAATTTGACCACGCTTGACCTCGGAAGAAACCAGATTAGCGAGATTCCAGCGGCGATCGCACAACTCACCGAGTTAGAAACACTTAATCTCCGGGACAACAAGATTGAGAAGTTTCCTGATTGGCTTGAAGAGTTGCCTAAGCTCAAAACACTGGATCTAAGAGGAAATCCGCTGCCAATTTCCCCAGAAGTTTTAGGTTCACCTGATTTCGGTGAAGATCCTGGATCAGTGGAAGATATCTTCAACTATTGTCGTCAGCTTCGCAGTGGAAAAGTTCGTCCGTTAAACGAAGCCAAACTACTCCTCGTGGGTCAGGGCAGTGTCGGCAAAACCTCTCTGATCAAGCGACTCATCGACAACCAATTCGATCGCCATCAGCCTCAAACTGATGGGCTAAACGTGCGAACCTGGAGTGTGCATGTCAACAGCAAAGGCGTGCGCCTCAACGTATGGGATTTCGGCGGTCAAGAGATTTATCACGCAACTCACCAGTTCTTTTTGACCAAGCGCAGCCTTTACCTACTCGTGTGTAACTGCCGCACCAGCGAAGACGAAAACCGAATTGAGTATTGGCTAAAGCTGATTGAAAGCTTTGGTGGTGAGTCACCCGTGATCATCATCGGTAATAAAAACGATGAACAGCCGCTCGACATTAACCGTAAAGCGCTGCGAGAAAAGTATCTCAACATCAAAGCCATCCTGGAAACCTCCTGCCAAACCAGTGACGGCATCGACAACCTCCGCGCTGCCATTGTCCGCGAAGTAGGTCTGCTTAGCGACGTGTATAACCTGCTGCCGCTCTCCTGGTTTGAGGTGAAAGAACACCTGGAAAATATGGAGCAGGACTGCATCAGTTACGACAAATATACCGAAATCTGCGAGTCCAAAACGATTATCGAAGACTACAACCAGGAACAGTTAATTGGACTGCTGCATAATCTCGGTCTAGTGCTCAACTTCCGCGACCATCCCTTTTTGCAAGACACCAATGTTTTAAATCCTGATTGGGTAACACAGGGCATTTACACCATCCTCAGCGACGAAACACTCAAAACCCAGACCAAAGGCATTCTTACCCATGCTGACCTTAACCGCATTCTCAACCCCCAGCGCTATCCCAAAAATCGCCATCACTATTTGATTGAGCTAATGCGAGAGTTTCAGCTTTGCTTTCAGCCTCCCGACTGCAACCCGCCCCGCTTTCTCATTCCCGGACTGTTACCCAAAGACGAACCCGAACATACCACTCTCGAAGGCGATGCCCTGGAGTTTCAGTATCACTACCGCATCCTGCCTGAAAGTATCCTTTCTCGCTTCATCGTCCTGATTCACGAAAAAATTCATAACCAAACCTACTGGCGCAGCGGCGTAATGTTGTTTCACAGCGAAGGCGGCGAAATCTGCAACCTTGCCCGTGTCAAGGCTGACCCCGAAGACAAACAAATCTTTATCTCAATTAGCGGACGTGAAACCACCCGTCGCACCTTTTTAGGCATCATTCGAGATGTATTTCACAAAATCCACAGTTCTTTTGCCAATCCTGAAGTGAGTGAATGGGTGCCCGTCCCCGGATATCCTGACCACTCGCCCCTTGACTACCAGGAATTGCTCGGTCTCGAAGCTATGGGGGAGAGAGAATACCCAATTGGCAAACTGCGGATTAAAGTAAACCTGCGTCAACTGCTAGATGGTTACGAACCTGTTGAGCTTCGGCAGATGCGGCAAATGAGCGATCGCCATGAAATAGAAGCTTTTCTAGACAGCCACTCCAGTATCTATGTCAATATCAACCAGGCAAACCGAGATAACCGTTCTAACACTCACCAATATGGACAAGGAGACAATGTAGCAGGCGATCGCATTCAAGGCAATAAAATCATCGGTGATGAAACTTCCAAACGCTGAATCTGCTTTCATCGACCTCAACAAGTTACGGAGCTATAGCCTCAACTTGCAACACGATCGAGGCAAACACAAAGCTCGACTATTTGCCGCTATTTTAGGATTAGACAAAACGACGCAGAAATTTTGCAATCTCTGATCGTTGAAGCTATACAAACCTATAATGCAGTTCCTACTTCTTTAGATGAACATGGGCAGCGATATGTTATTGATTTTCCTGTCACTCGCAACCAAAACACTGTAAGTGTTCGTACTACCTGGATTATTCGCTCTACGGAAAACTTCCCTCGACTCACCAGCTGTTACATTTTGAGGTAATTCTTATGGTTAATACCTTAAACCAACTTCAACTTCTAGATGTTGTTGCCCTCAAAGACTCCTTACCTCAGCAGCGTTTGCTAGCAGGTCAGGTTGGCACGATTGTAGAATTGTTAGCCCCCGATGTTTATGAAGTTGATTTCAGCGATGATTACGGTCAAACCTACGCTATGCTGCCGCTACACGTCAGTCAACTGCTGAAGCTGTGCTACGCTCCTGAAAGTGAAGAGAGTTCTACAGAAAACCAACTCATGTCTAATACCATTCACCAGTATGGTTCCGGCGACAACGTTGCAGGTGATAAAGTCATGGGCAACAAGATTGGCACTCAAATCAACCACAGCCAAAATCTAGCTCAAGCAGCTAAAGACATTAAAGACCTGCTCGACCAACTTGATCAAGACTACGATCGCAGCACTCCTACAGGGCAAGCCATGATTAGTGCAAAGGCGATCGAGGCGATCGAACAAAATCCGACTTTAAAAACTCGTGTAATTAATGCTCTCAAAGAAGGTGGTACGACTGCTCTGGAATCAGCGATTGATCATCCCGCTGTAAAACCTGTAGTGGCAATGATCAAAGGCTTCATAGACGCTGAATGAGCGGTACAAGCCACCAAGCACAACGCCTAGACTCTTTCTCAAATCTTCTCTAAATGCTCTAAGTGTTTAGGCAACGAGAAATAGAAAGTAGCGCCTTTGCCAACTTCTGCTTCTGCCCAAACCTGTCCTCCGTGCCGGTGAATGATGCGTTGAACATTGGCAAGCCCAATCCCTGTTCCCTTGAATTGAGAGTCACTATGTAAGCGTTGAAATACTCCAAATAGTTTGTGGGAATATTGCATATCAAACCCAACGCCGTTGTCTTTGACAAAAAACACGAACTTGTGAGGATCATCTACACTGCCGACTGTAATTTGGGCTTCATCGCAAGGGAAGGTATATTTCACAGCATTTTCAAACAAGTTGCGAACCACAAGGCGGATCATGTTCAAATCGCCTTGAATTTGAGGTAAGGGTTCAACTTGCCAATGGATGGTTCGTTCTGTAGTGTCTCGCTCTAGTTCGCGCTTGATTTCATCGACTAGGATATTCATGTCGATCGCCATGTAGCGCAGTTCGGCTCGTCCCATGCGAGAAAATGATAACAGGTCATCGACTAGCTGCCCTGCATATCGAGCCGTATCAGCAATGGTTTTTAGATAGCGCACGCTGGTTTCATCCAAGGTGCCAGCGACTCGCTTGTGCAGCAGTTCGACAAAACCGTTAATGTGGCGAAAAGGTGCCCGCAGATCGTGGGAAACCGAGTAGGAAAAGGATTCTAGCTCTTTGTTGGCCAGTTCTAGCTGAGTCGTGCGCTCTTGCACTCGCTGTTCGAGAGTGGCATTGAACTGTCGGATCTCAGCTTCGGCGCGATCGCGCTCCAAAGTTCGCTCGAATAGGCGATCGCGCATTTGTCCAAATACGGTTGAGAGGTATGAGATTTCGGTAATTCGGCTCTGGGGTAGGGGTGCCCTCACATCTTCTGCTGCCAGTTGACCTGCGGCATAAGCTAGGGTCATCAACGGTTGGGTTAACCAACGAGCCACCTGAACGCCAAACACAACTGCGGCGATCGCCATCAAAAACAGGATTCCAATATCTGTGTTGCGCCGACTGTGAACCCCCGCTAACGCACTTGCAGCAGGACGATCAACCACCACGCCCCAGCCCAAATCCGGAACCTGAGCATAGCCTGCTAACCGCCATTCAGCTTCATTCCAATAGCGCAGCCCATTCGAGAAGGTATTGCTGGTTGCCAATAGCTGGGCAACGGGTGGAATTTGGGAGTAATCAGTAAAGGATGCAGCCAATTCAGCATCAGGATGAGCAATGATACGTCCTTGTCCATCCACTAAGTAAGCTTCGAGGTCAGAGCTAATACTGGTTCGAGTAAGCTGAGCAGCGACGCGTGTTGATTCAATTGCACCTGTTGCGATTCCGACAAGTTCATTGGTTGGCGTTTGAATGGGAACCGCAAAGGCAAACAGAGGACGTTGGAGAAGTCTGCCAACCCGAATGTCCAGTTTAGGGGTTCTCGTGCGACGAATGTCCTCATATAGCGGCAGGTCGGCAATAGAGGGTCCGGGGCCCCGATTGTCACTGCGGGCGATCGCATTTCCAGCCGCATCATACGTAGCCAGCACAACTATGTCTGGATAAAGCTGATTAAACTGCTCTAGAAACGCTTGCTGCTGTGTCGCAGAACGAGATAACAGATTGGATTGAATTGCCAGTGACCGTACCGCTGCCTCATGCAGATTAATGTAATTGGTTACATTTTCAGCTAATGTGCTGGCTAAAGTTTGCTGGAGAACTAGCGATCGGCTGATTGTATTTTGTTCCTCTAAGTGCGTTGCAAACGCAACAGTCAACAGCAAGGGAATCGTGACCACGCCAACCAAAACGAGCGTTAGCCGTGTTCGTAAGGAGGCAGGATCAAAGCGGTGGAGGTACAGGCTGAGCCAGGGTAATACGGCTAGCGGAGTTGCTAACCCGCCGTGATAAATTACGGAGTTCCAGTTGGATAACCCCAGTCCAATCATCCAGGACCAAATTACAGCCCCAATGAAGCCATGCGCCAGGCTGAAAAGCAAACGGGGAGGACGAGGATGAAGATAAACCCCAATTAGGAGCAACCCGCCGACAATATACCCAGCTCCATAAATCGGTAGGTAAGAACGGGTAGCATCATAGAAACTTGCACCCAGCTGTTGATTGAGTGGCGGCAAACAGTTGAGTCCATGCAAAATTACTCTAACTGCCATTGTGATCGCAAATAGATCAATCGCTTTGGACGGGGAGTCAGACCGGAAAGGGCGATCGCCAGTGCGAGGCAAAAACGGTGCCACAAGCGTTCCTAGCGCCATCGTGCTATAGCCCGTCACACCAGTCCAGGTTCCGCTTAGGAATGGACCAACTGCCGATAGAAAGAAGGCACTCGCAGCCAGCCCATGAGCAAAGATCAGCCATCGGCGTTTGGGCATCAGTACGGCAACGATAATCAGTGCAATTCCACCGATCGCCTGAAGCAACGCCAACCGAAAGAACTGCGACTGAATAAACACAAAGACAGTCATGTCTAGCTGGTGTGGCACCATGAGCATGACGATTCCGCGCAGGATCAGAAAAACGCCGAAGATCCATTGCAGCGTCTCGATTCGGAATGCTCGTTTCATCACGACCTCACCAGCACTGATCGCCCCCTCAGAAGTTGGCTAACCTGATTGTAAGGGGTTGGATCAGGGCAGCGACAGTTAGACCATTTTTACCAAAACAAGCTACAGGGGAAAGGGTCGTTTCGCGAAACGACCCTACAGGGAACTCCAGCATCACAGGTAGCTTTGTATCAAACCGTGACCTAGCGGAGTTGGCAAAATTTGCGATCGCGATCGGACTGCGGCTCTTGCCAGGAATAGGCAAAGTGGCTCATGGAATTGATCTGTGGGGCAACCTGCCGAATTGCCTGCATCTGTGCTTCCAGGGAAGGGCGATTACTGACAGCCTGTCCCCAGGTGCCTGCCAGGACAGGGCTGATCCGGGTGCCGGGAGGTGCCTGGGACGTGACTCGCTGCACCAGAGAAGTGATACAAGACGTGTTGTTGCCACCACAAACCCCGTAGGACATCGGGTGCCATTCCAGGCTGCCAGAGAATCGATCCCAGGGCTGAAGGCGAGAGTCATACCCTTGCCCAATGGTTTGGTTAGCGTCGGGGAAGAACACTGCCCCAGCTGGAATTCCCTGGCGCTGTACGGGCAAGGCCGCCATTGCGAGAAAATCCAGTACACCCTGGATCGCATGAGCAACGGTCAACCGCCAAAGCTGCGATTGAATGATAGGGCGACGTTCTCCTGACGTGGCAGTAGGTGAGTAATAGTTTAGCTCTCTCCCTTGCCACAGCGGTTCACCTTCAGTGGGGTAGAGGCTGTCCAGCGAGTCTAAATCAGAAGCATTGATGTAGCCTCGGCTAATGTAGCGGCGAATTAGCTCCCGCCCCTTCTGATTAAGGGCCCGGTTGTAAAGAGCCTGCTGAGCCGCTGAACCGTAGATCCACAAATCCTGAACGCGGCTGGCGACCGATGCAGGACCTGTGCCTCTGGGATAGCGCACATAGTCAAACAACACCCCGTCAGGACGGCGCTGAACCACTGCCTGCACCAGGGCGTAATAGTCTTGCTTAGCGCGGTTGTTGTAAGGGTCAACAAATGTTTCTTCGGAGCTAATTGCACCAACGTCAGAGTTTAAACCCGCTGCGGTGTTGAAGTTGAGGCTAGTTTGCCCGTAGCCATTGATCGCTAGAAGCTGCTCCGCTCCAGGGCGCTGGGCGTACGAGTAGCCAAAGTTCATCATAAACATCCAGGCGTAGACTTTTAGCCCACGTTCTTGCCCCTTGGCGATCGCCTCTGCCAACAAATCCACATCTTCATGACCGGGTGTTCGAATCGTAGACGGCCAGGGAGTCCGGTTTTGTGACTGTGGCAACAGCACCTGACCGTTATAAAACACTTCGACGTAAACCTGGTTATAGCCTCGGTTGACCATGCGATCGAGGATGTCTTCTAGCACTCCCTCCTGAGCATCACACGGGTAAAGCCGAATCCAGATTGCCTGATTTTTCAGCCAGCTTTGGTTGCGGCAGCGACGGATTTGTTCGGCGTGTTCGTCGAGCAGGTCTTTGTAGCGGTTTCGAGCCTCGCGATCGCCTCCTATTGCCTCTTCCCGCAGTTCACTTTTTTCAGCAATTTCGTCGGCTGGCAGTTGGCAGTAGGGGGAAGCCTGTGCCTGCGATCGCCCCATCCAAGCAAACGGACTGAGCAAACTACTGACCAACATCATTAAAAACAGTCCGCTGTAAGCAAATTTACGACGCTGTACAGACGATTGGGGACGCACAATCATGAGGCGATTCAATACTCCTTCAATGGTTTCACAGGTTCGATGGAAACCCTGATGTCATAGCAGCATGTGCAACAGTGCAATAGTGTAGCAGGGTAATGGGAAAGACTCCTAGCTTACTGTTCAATTTCATCCATAATTCATCCGGCGATTTCTACGATCGCCCAAACTTTTGCCGCAGCCGATTCACAAACAGATCCACCTCTGGCAAGCCCAGCCGCGTTGCAAATAGGGCAAAAACTCCCAAACCTGCTAATCCAGCGATGCTTAGATTGATTAATTGAATCAATAGCCCTTCCGTTCCCAACAGCGATTGAAGACCCCACAGCGCTACCCAGGACACAACCCCCGCCAAAACGCTGCCTGCTGCCAACCCTGAAATCGGTAAACCCGTTTCTCGCCAGGGCAGCCCTCGCAGACGACGATTGAGCACCCAAAGCAAAGCTGCCATTGACACAAGATTCACGCCTACCGTTGCCAGGGCTAAACCTGCGGCTCCAAACTGCTTAGTAAAGAGGAAACAGAAAACTGCATTCAGCAACAATCCCCAAAGGCTGACCTTAAACGGCGTATTGCCATCCCCCAGCCCATAAAACACGCGCACCAGGACATCTCGTCCCAGATAAAAGAACATGCCGACCGCATACGCCAGCAGCACTGAAGCAACGAGTTGAGAATCTTGCTGGGTAAACTGCTGCCGCTCATAGACAATTCGTACCGCAGGCAGCGCTAACACCGCCAACAGTGCGCCGACGGGCATCATGGTGAAGGCAGTCAAGACCAGGCTTTGACGAATTCGCTGCTTTAGCTCTCCCCAATTTTCGGGTGCTGCCAGTTTAGAGAAAATTGGCATATACGGCACCAAAATCACATTGGAGAGAATGCCCAGCGGCGTGAGAAACAGAAGTTGAGCATAACCAAGTGCAGAAGCCGCCCCGACCGGAAGCTGAGAAGCAAACAGCAAACTGATGTAAACGCTAATCAGCAGCATTCCAGAGGAAAGAGTAGCTGGACCCATGAGTCGCCAAATTTCATCTAGTCCGGGCTGCTTTAGGTTAAATCGCAGCCTCAGCGTCCCCATACCTGCTCGCCACTGAGTCGGAATTTGCACCAGCCATTGCAAAATCGCGCCTGCCAGAGTGCCCCACGCCAGTACAACAGCACCGTATTCATCAGAAAAGAACCACACTCCAATAATCACAGTAACGCTAGAAAATAGCGGACTGACAGACGGCAGCCAGTAGTGATCAGCGGCATTGAGCGTGCCAAAGCCAATCCCAATTAACCCTGAGAAGACGGCTAGGGGAGCCATGATGCGGAACTGCTCGACAGCGATCGCCTTCACCTCAGGGGTCGTTCCCGGTGCGATCAGTTGAATCAACGGATCGGCAAATATCATCAAAAAAATCGTCACCAGCAGCAGCAATCCGCCCACCAAAGTCGTCACTGTCTCGATCAGCGGTTCGGCTTCCTCTTTCGGTCGCTTTGCCAGCACGCTGATAATCGAACTGTGGAATGGGCCGTTGATGCCGCCCAGCAGCACAAACAAAAAGCCGGGGATCACGTAAGCATAGTTGTAGGCATCAACAGCAGCGCCCACCCCAAAGGCAGCGGCGATCGCCTGTTGACGCACCAGCCCAAAGACTTTGCTGATCAGGGTGGCGATCGCCACAATTCCGGCAATTCCCGCCAGAGAGCGAGCAGGTTTTTTGATCTCAGTCACAAAAACTCGTACACCACGTAAAGAGCTTCACCTATTTAAGCGTGAATTGAGCCAGCACTTGCGTAAACTCACACAACCGCTGCTTCCAGCATCTCAATCGTGCCCCGGTCTGCATCGATCGCCACCTCTAGCCCGATAGGCAACGTCAAAATTGTCTCCAAATGCCCAATTGTTGCCCCATACCAGGCTGGAATTCCTAAGGGCTGAATGTGTCCCCAAATTACTTCTTCCAGGGTCAGGGAGCCATAGCTTTCATCGGGAGTACAGTTCGTGCATTGCCCAAAAATCAGACCCGATAGGCGATCGAATACACCCGCAAGTTTGAGATGAGTGATCATTCGATCGATGCGGTAAATGTTTTCGCCGATGTCCTCTAAAAACAGGATGGCACCTTCCAGATTGGGCATATAGGGAGAACCAACGATCCCTGAAATGACCGACAGATTGCCGCCGATTAACTTACCCTGCGCTTGACCAGAGGTGATGGTCTGGAGACGATATCGCGTTTGCATTAGGCGATCGCCATCATCCCCATCGACCAGATTCTCAAAAGTGACTCTTTCTGCATTAAACAGCACTCGCCTGAAAAAATCTGTTTGCGCGGTTCGCCAGCCCGATAGCCCATTTGGCCCGTGAAACGTCACCAGCCCACTCTGGGCAGACACGCCTAAAATCAGCGCCGTAATGTCACTAAAGCCAACCAGAATTTTGGGGTTCTGGCGAATCAGGTCATAGTCCAGATAAGGCAACATACGGCCACTGCCCCAGCCACCCCGAATTGGCAGCAGCATCGCCACCTCCGGGTCAGCAAAAAACTGATTCACATCTTCAGCCCGATCCTGGTCTTGTCCAGCCAGGTAGCCATACCGGTCAAACAGGTGAGGGGCGAGTCGCGGAACCAGTCCCAGCCCCCGTACTGCATCCATCACAATCTCGACATCTTCCCGCACAAATGTAGCGCTGGCAGGGCTGATGAGTCCGACGACCGCTCCGGACTGCAAGCGGGTAGGTTTTGCTGTTGCCGCCAATCCTGCTTTGGGGTGGGCGATCGCCGATAAAGCAGCCGTTGCAGCCGCCGTTTTAAGAAAAGCGCGTCGAGAAAGCATGGAAGGGAAGGGGAAGTAATGCTCAGCAAGTTTATAGCATTTGGGGAATGCCGTTCGCATTCACAAGCAAACTCCCTACTTCGTACAGTATCCTCTCTTCACTCCCCCTCTTCGCTCACTACTCGATTGCGTCCAAGCGATTTTGCTTTGAGCAAGTTGCGGTCTGCTCTTTCCAAAAGGCTAATCCCCTTGGTGTCATCGCTGTCTAGTAAAGAGGCAGCACCCACGCTAACGGTAATAGTCAGATTGAGGGTATCGCTAATGTTGAAAGGCTGGTTAGCCATGAGACGGCAGAGACGTTGAGCAATTAAGCCAGCTTCTTGAAAGCCTGTGTCACTCAAAATCACGACAAATTCTTCACCGCCATAGCGAAAGGGCGTGTCGTAAAACCGCAGGTTATGTCTCAGACGGGCTGACAGCAATTGCAGAGCGCGATCGCCCACTAAGTGACCATAGCTATCGTTGATCGTCTTAAAAAAGTCCACGTCCAGCATGATCAGGCTGATTGGCATTTCTCGCGCCCTAGCGTTGTGAATTTGGCGCGGCAGCTCCCACTCAAAGGCGCGACGATTGTTTAACTCAGTCAGGGGATCGGAAAGGGCGATCGCTGACAGCAAATCATTCGTCCTCATCAATTCCCGGTGGTTTTGCACCCGTCGCAGTCCAGCCCGAATTTGGGCGCAAAACAAGCGCTTTTGTTTGGCGATCGCATCATTTAAGCTTCGGGTCTGCAATTCTTCGAACGATTCTGAGTCGAATTGATCGAGCGCCAAATTTAGACAAGCATCAGCCCCAGACTCTAGTGCTTTTGCTTTGGAGTCCAGAGCCTTCAGCTTTGATTCCAAATCTAATTGTGCAGGTGAGTTTCCTAGCGCTGCGACTCCGCTCCAATTTGCAACAAGGATGCAGTAAATCCAAGCCAGTCGGCTTTGGTCCTTAATTTGCTGACAAAGCTCAAGCGTATCTGGTTGTTCTGCTTGCATCACTAGCAAATCAGGTTGTTGAGCCTGAATCAACGGCATTGCTTCGTTTGGATCAGATGCAACCTCCACCGTAAAAGCAGCAACCTGCTGAACCAGAGCAATAAAGGTTGTGAGAAAACTGTTGCCCCCAACTACAAGAATCGAAGCATTCATTGATAAACGACGAGCCTGCTTTAAAGATTAGGATTGTACTTGAAGTGAACCTCTGATCGATCGCTCAAATATTTGAAGATGTGAGGGCTTATGCTTCTTAACCTAGCGGTCTGCACGTAGTGGGGAAACTACTCAAACACGAGAAGTTGCATCTTTGGGCAGCAAATCTGACAACAGGGAGGTTAGCTGTTGCTCAAATTGACTCAATCAACAGGCTTAGTCAAATGCGACTTTGCATGTCCAAGTGTACCCACAGTTCAACTAGCTACGCGCAAGCCGGGAAGAATTTCTGAATCTTGTAGGATCTTTATGAGAGTTGTCATAATTCCTCAGAGTTTTCCTGGAAGTTGGGTAGGTGCGGTGCTTCCTGCTGGGATCGAAACTTTCTCCTGTACAGAGTCCTGCAAAAACTAAGGGGCTTCGCATAGGTGCTAGCACTACGGTCATCATCAAGCAGCTTTATCAGAAACGGGGAAAGACTCTCCCGGTTGTTATTCTGTCCATTGAGTTTGCAGTTCTCAAAAAACTTAAATTTGCAGCGAACTTGCTGGAACTCTGTGGTAGGCTTTGTCGAATCTCGCGCCATGATTGAGAATAGAGAATAGGTTCTTAAGTATTGCTAAGAACAATGGCTAGATGCCAAATTCCAGATTCTTAGCAAGCGTGATGTAAAGTGCCATAAGCATTTCAGCCTGAAGCAAGTATCCCCATGTTGACCTACCTAAGCGGCGCTCAAATTCGACAAACGTTCATCGACTTCTACGCAGAACGGGCACATCAGGTGTTGCCCAGCGCCTCGCTGGTGCCCGAAGACCCGACGGTGCTGCTGACGATCGCCGGGATGCTGCCCTTTAAGCCGATTTTCTTGGGGCAGCGTCAGGCTGAGTTTAACCGAGCGGTGACAGCGCAAAAGTGCATTCGCACCAACGATATTGAAAATGTCGGGCGAACGGCGCGGCACCAGACTTTCTTTGAAATGCTAGGTAATTTTAGCTTTGGCGATTACTTCAAGGAGAAGGCGATCGCCTGGGCATGGGAGCTCTCGACTCAAGTGCTAGGCTTTCCACCAGAGCGGGTAGTGGTTAGCGTATTTCGGGAAGATGACGAAGCTTTTGCGATCTGGCGCGACCAGATCGGCATCCCGGCGCACCGCATCCAGCGCATGGATGAGAAAGACAACTTCTGGAACTCTGGACCCACCGGACCCTGCGGTCCTTGCTCAGAATTGTATTACGACTTCCATCCAGAACTGGGCGACGACCACATCGACCTGGAAGATGACACACGCTTCATTGAGTTTTATAACCTCGTATTTATGCAGTACAACCAGGATGCTGAAGGCAACCTGACCCCGCTGCAAAACCAAAATATTGACACAGGAATGGGACTGGAGCGAGTCGCGCAAATTCTCCAGCAGGTCCCCAATAACTACGAAACCGACCTAATTTTTCCAATTGTCAAAAAGGCGGCTGAGATCGCTGGAATCGACTACGCCAAAAGCGATGAATCAACCAAAGTTTCGCTGAAAGTAATTGGCGACCACGTGCGAGCAGTGATGCACATGATTGCCGATGGCATTTCTGCGTCGAACTTGGGTCGTGGCTATGTGCTGCGTCGGCTGATTCGGCGGGTGGTACGACATGGACGGCTGATTGGTATTGACAAGCCATTTATTAATGAGGTGACAGAGGTGGCGATCGCCATCTCCGAGGATGCTTATCCCGGTGTGCGGGCGCGAGAAAAAGCAATTCAGGCAGAACTGCTACTGGAAGAATCCCGTTTCCTGGAAACTCTAGATCGGGGCGAAAAACTGCTGTCAGAAATTTTGACGCGGGTAGAAAAGTCCGGCAAAGAAATTTCTGGTCACGATGCCTTCGTCCTGTATGACACCTACGGTTTTCCTTTGGAGCTGACCCAGGAAGTGGCTGAGGAACGGGGACTAACGGTAGACGTAGCAGGATTTGAGACAGAAATGGAGCAGCAGCGGCAGCGATCCCAGGCTGCCCACGAAACGATTGATCTAACTGTGCAGGGCACGCTCGACAAACTGGCAGAAAGCCTGAACGAAACTGCATTCCTGGGCTATACCCAATTTTCGGGTGGGGCTGAGGTGAAGGTGCTGCTGGTGCAGGGCAAGTCAGTCGAGGCGGCTGAGGCAGGCACCGAAGTGCAGATCGTGCTAGACCAAACGCCTTTCTACGCTGAGTCAGGTGGACAAATTGGCGATCGCGGCTATCTCAGCGGCGACACCGTTGTGGTGCGAGTCGAGGATGTGAAAAAAGAAGGGGCGCTGTTTGTCCACTTTGGCAAAGTTGAGCGAGGAACAGTGCAGGTGGGCGATCGCGTCACGGCCCAAATTGATCTCGCCTGCCGTCGTCGCGCTCAGGCAAACCACACCGCAACTCATTTGCTCCAGGCAGCACTGAAAAAGCTGGTGGATGACTCGATTTCCCAGGCAGGTTCCCTGGTAGCATTCGATCGCCTGCGGTTTGACTTTAACTGCCCTCGTCCACTCACGTCGGAAGAAATTCAGCAGGTGGAGGAGCAGGTTAACACCTGGATCTCGGAGGCTCACGCGGCTCACATCAGCATCCTGCCGATCGCTGAAGCGAAGGCAAAAGGGGCGATCGCCATGTTTGGCGAAAAATATGGCGACGAAGTGCGGGTGCTGGACTTTCCCGGTGTCTCGATGGAGCTATGTGGTGGCACCCACGTCAGCAACACGGCTGAAATTGGCGTGTTCAAGATTGTCTCAGAGTCAGGCGTAGCCGCAGGGATTCGCCGAATTGAAGCGGTAGCTGGTCCGGCAGTCTTGGATTACTTGAATGTGCGCGATCAGGTCGTGCGAGAATTGGGCGATCGCTTCAAAGCCAAGCCAGAAGAGTTGCCCGAACGCATCACTGCACTGCAAACTGAACTGAAGACGACGCAAAAGCAACTTGATCAGCTTAAGGGAGAACTTGCCCTGGCAAAATCTGACCAACTGCTGGGACAGGCTGCTTCCGTCGGTTCTTTCAAACTGCTCGTTGCAGAACTGGAAGGCGTTGACCCAGATTCTCTTAAAACCGTTGCTGAGCGACTTTTGCAAAAGCTAGGGGACGGTGCTGTTGTATTAGGTTCCGTTCCTGAAGCCGAAAAAGTGAGTTTGGTTGCAGCTTTCAGCAAAGGTGTAAATGATAAAGGCTTGCAGGCAGGGAAGTTTATCGGGGCGATCGCCAAACTCTGTGGTGGTGGCGGTGGCGGCCGACCCAATCTAGCCCAAGCAGGCGGACGCGACCCAAGCAAACTAGCCGAAGCACTGGTTGCTGCTCGTCAACAGTTAGAGTCAGCTTTGAGCCAGTAGAGTTACCTTGCTGAATCTATAGTGATATTGCCGTTACTCTTTAAGCTGTAGCTATAGCCATACGGATTAGGATAAAAGGGCACAGGGCTTAACCCTGTGCCCTTTTATCCTAGTAAACGGACTCAGTTAAAAACTCGCTTGAGTGCAGGAATGCGGGACAACAAAAAATAGTCCAACAGCAACACGACCACTAGCGAAAGCCCAACTAGAGGAAATGCTAGTCCTAGAATGGCAACAATCGTGAGTGGAGTCTGCCAATTCTGCACATGCAGCGGCATGGCTGGAGCGCCGATTAACCCAGATTCTTGGGGACGGCGCTGCCACCACATCACGGCTCCTGTGATTGAAAGCAACATCACAATCAATGCTGCAATTAGCATTAGCAATTGGTTTGCCAATCCAAAATACCTTCCCATATGAATCGCGGTTCCCATTTCTACCGCCTTGGGAACCAGTCCATAATCTCTCCATCGCACATCTGCTAACACGTCGCCACTGTATTGATCGATGTGCATTGTCACTTCCTGAGTCGGATCGTTGGGAAACGCTGAGACCGTATACACGCTCGTTTCTCCTTCAGGCAGAGCCACACTAAAGCTAGGAGGCGCACCCTCTGCTTGGGCTAACGCAATTACAAAGTCAAGATTGACCGGAGTGCCAGCGGCAATGCCATCTTGAAAAGTTGGAGAATCTGCATCGCCATGACCGGAGTGATTGTTATGTTCGGATGCAGTAGATTGAGGCATTGGTAGTTGTTCGACCGCCCAGGGCACAACTTGTCCCTGCTGGTTGAGTGAGCCCGTCAATACCGTTGATTTGGGAATGTCATCCCACATTTGGGCTGGAAACTGTGCGTACACTTGAGCAAAAGTTTCTCCCCAAAAACCAGTCCAGGGTAAACCTGTAAGAATCAGAAAACTAATTAAAAGAATGCCATAAAACCCTGGAACAGCATGTAAGTCTCGCCAAAACACACGCTTATTCTTGCTCCATAGACGGGGAACCAGGGTTCCTAATACGGAGAATTGATGGCGTGGCAACCACAAGTACAATCCCGAAATTAACAATACCAAGCCCCAACATGCAGCCAACTCAACTAAATAATCTCCTAGCTTGCCAATCAGTAACTCGCCGTGAATCTTGCGAGCGATCGCCTGGAGATTGCGGTTCTCATCGCGATCGCCTAGCACTTTCCCAGTATAAGGATCTACAAAGATCATGAGATTACGGTCATCAGCCGTCGTTAACAGCACTTCAGTGCTGCGGTTAGGTGCAATATTGGGCGTAATTTGAGTCACTATCGCATCAGGATATGACTGTTGAACGGACTGTAACTGCTTGGTGTAAGACAGTGCAATTGTATGAGACTGCACAAACATTAAGTTGTGATATAAGGCAGTGTCTAGCTGAGGTTTGAAAAGATAAATAATACCTGTTGCTGCCAGAATGAGCATGAAGGGGATCACAAACAGTCCAGCGTAGAAGTGCCAACGCTAGACAGTGCGGTAAAACCGATTGCCAAGAGATGGTAGGGCTGAGGGCTGATTGAGATCTGCTGAGGATTCGCTCATGTCTGGTGTCTTTTGCTAAAAGTAGAGGCGTGATGAATATGCCCTACAACTGAGAATGCTGTCAAAAGACGCTCTGTCAAACATAACAATCACTTAAAGATAGTTTGTCGTACTTGACCATCAATTCTGATATGCGGTGTACACTACTCTCAAGTTTGAATTCTTATTACCCATGTCACCCCTGCCTGACCATCGCCCTAAACAACTTACATTGGGTTCACTAGAAAGTGAAATCTTGAGTATTCTTTGGGAACTTGAATCTGCAACCGTCAAGGAGATTCACGATCGCATTCTATCTGACCCCGATCGCGAACTTGCCCAAGCCTCTGTTACGACTGTTTTAAATCGTTTAGCGCAGAAAGGTTGGGTTGTTTGCCATAAGCAGGAAAGAGCTTTTCAGTGGCAACCTCGGATATCTCAAGAAGAAGCCAGAGTGCTACAAGCTCATGCCCAACTGAATCGGTTTTTAGCGGTAAGCGATCCAGACACAGTTGCAGCGTTTGCAGATAGCTTGGATGTAGCAAGCTTAGACCAAATTGAGGCGATCGCTGAACGTATTCGCGCTGCACGACAAGCTAAGAAGGAGCAGTAATGCATCTAAACATCATCCTGCTGGCAGTAAGCACGACGGTACTAATCAGGCTTTTCTGGTGCCGCTCTTCAGACACTTGGGCTGATCGTTGGCAACAGGCTTTAGGTGCGTTCCTTTTTCCACCTATTCTATTGCTGACGACAATCACCACTGTTTTTAGCATGGGACACCACGGCACGATGTTGTGGCATTCAGTCGGTTGGGTAGGGTGTCACATTGCTTTAGGATTTCTCACCATTACAGGAATATCTCTTGCTTACCTTTTGGGGCAGCAATGGCGATCGCTCCAGCAGTCTCGCTCACTCCAGTTAACGACAATTGCAGGGAGAACGGGACGAGTTTTAGAAACCCCTGCTTTATTTGCCGCTCAAGTTGGTTTTTGGGGTTCTGAGTTAGTGGTGAGTCAGGGATTACTACAATCTCTTCAAGAGGAGCAGATTGAGGCAGTCCTAAACCATGAAGAAGCTCATGCTTACTACCACGATACTTTCTATTTCTTCTGGTTAAACTGGATTCGTCAATTGACCTTTTGGCTTCCTAAAACTGAGTCTCTCTGGCAAGAACTATTACTGTTACGGGAACTTCGAGCAGATCACTGGGCAGCACAACGGGTAGATGCTCTGACGTTAGCAGAGGTTCTTGTATTAGTCGTGCGATCGGCTTCTGCTTCTCCTAATGATTATTGTGCTGCGTTTTATGATACAACTGCTGCAACTCGATTAGAGGAACGAATTGATTTCCTTTTGACTCAGCCGGAAATCAATAAAAGTCAATGTCAGTTTTGGGTTTGGTTCCTTCCGACAACCTTACCTGTGTTGGCAATGTCACTTCATCATTGATTGAATACCGCTTCTACATTAACAAGTTCGGTACGGGCTGCCTCAATGTCATAAACGATCAAGTGTAAACTTGAGTAGGGTTACTGATGCTTTCACAGCAGAATGTAGAAATGTCGCAACCTGTCGTTGTCGGGTTTCAGCACTGGCATTCTCAACCAATTGAGACGATCTCAGCACAGCCCCTACCCAGTGTTGGGTATGCCAAAACGCTTGACCATCTAGGGTAGGAAGGTTGGTGGTGTCGGGATATGGATAAGGAGACACATACCAGTAAGGTTCTGGATAGCCCGTGTCTCCAGGCGATAAACCAACCCCGACCGTCAATGGATGCCCATTTTTGGTACCGGGAAGTGTAATCAGCATTGCGATATCAAGGTGATGGGGCCAAATGTGGATCGCTGAAGCATTCCCAGTGCTAGCGATCGCCTGAAGTAGCCAATCAGTCGTGATGTAGTAATCTGTTAATTCACGCAATGCCAACGTTTGACTGGCATCAAAAGATGCACCATGAGCAAGAGGATGATCGGGAAAGTCATTCGGTGGATAGTCTAAAAACACAATCTTGCTGGCATCTGCACCGAGTTTATAAACCTGTTGCTGGAGCCAGTTCAGCCCTTCTAGCATGGTCTTTCCATGTAATGGCAAAGATGCGATCGCGTCATTGTGCTGATCGATCAAGATTAATGTGAGGCTGACAGGTTCTAGTGCGACTTGAAAGGGTTGATCTGCTTGAATAGCTGATCCAACAAACGCTTCTAAAACTGAACTCCATCCAAAGCTGGTGTGGCTGTCGTCTGATAGAGGTTCTGCCAATGCCGCACTCGTTGCAGCAATGTATTGAACGGCATAGTGCAATTGCAGTCTGCTTTCAGTTAGTTCTTGAGGGTTGATTTTTTCGGTCGTTGTTTCTAATTTCATCGTCATCACCATTGGTTAATCAGTTTGTTGTTCTCCGTTTGGTTGATGAGTGCTACCCACCGGGTTACATTCATTCTTCAGCGATCGCCCCATCTACACCACTCAAGTTCTTTGAGTGAAGATGCAACTTAATCGTTTTACATGGAGGCAAGCAGCAGGAGGGTACTACAGCGATCGCATATCACTTCGTTGCATTTGCTATCCTTACCCCTTAAACTTCCATCGTCACTTCCAAGGCGTCCACTTCAATGAGTCCGCTGCAATATCAAAAACGGTTGAGGTTGATGGAAGCCCGTCGTCTAATGCTGATCGAAAACGTCGATGTAACCAATGCGGCTTATCAGGTTGGGTATGAGAGTGCCTCACAATTTAGCCGTGAATATCCTCGTATGTTCGGTATGTCACCCATCAAGGATATTGGACAGTTACGTAAAGTCTAAATAGGGAAGTTGCTGATCCATCTTTATCAGTGGAACCTTTGGCATGAGAGAAAGGCGCGGTATGCTTGAGGGGAAATTTCATGCTGCTCCTTTACACCATCGGCTAATCCATGAATTCCAACCCATCAAAATCTGGACGGGGGAGATCTGCTTCTGGGCGAGTTCGAGGAGTCATCCTGTCGCCTCAGGGATGGCAGAGGTTTCAGACGGCAAAACAGCAGGCAGAATCTGATGAAATCTGGGGAAAGCACTTCACCCAGGAAGATCTGAGCGATCGCACTGGACTCTCCCTCAATACCCTTTCCCGCCTTTTTAAGCGCGAACAGGGAGTCGATCGCCAGTCGGTGGAGTATCTCTTTCGGGCGTTTGGGCTGGAATTAACACAATCAGATCTTACGTCCCCAGTTGCAGCTAATGAAGCGCCGGAACCCCGACGAGCAGATTTTCACCAGGACTGGGATACGGCGGTAGATGCCTCAGTGTTTTATGGGCGTGAGGCAGAACTGGCGCAACTGTGGCAGTGGGTTGTATCTGAGCGCTGTCGTGTGGTCGGGTTGTTGGGCATTGGCGGCATGGGCAAAAGTACGATCGCGGTCAAAGCTGCCCTTCAGATGCAGACAGAGTTTGAGATCGTCGTGTGGCGATCGCTTGCCAACGCGCTACCGCTGGATGAACTTCTGTCGAGCCTGCTGAAGTTTCTCATGCCGCTCTATGGGGACGATCCGATCATCCCCACCACGCTCGATCAGCAGCTTTCCAAACTGATGCAATATCTGCGATCGCGTCGGTGTTTATTGATTCTGGATAATGCTGAAACCATTTTGCAGTGCGAGTCGGTAGGACAATGGCGATTGGGTTATGAAGGGTACGGACAGTTGCTCAGAGCCATTGGCGAAGCGTCTCACCAAAGCTGTTTGTTGCTGACCAGTCGAGAAAAACCACGGGAAATGGCGCTGATGGAAGGCGCACAGGTGCTCGTGCGATCGCTATCCTTAAATGGACTAACACCTGATGATGGACGCGCCATCTTTCGGCAAAAAGGAGCGTTTACAGGCTCAGAAGTAGAATGGCAGACGTTGATCCAGCACTATGGCGGTAATCCGCTGGCGCTAAAACTGGTAGCAAGCGCAATACAGGATTTGTTTAATGGCAGCATTGGCGAGGTAATGCCCTATCTCAGTCAGGGATTGGCTGTATTTGAAGACATCCGCGATGTGCTGGAGCGTCAGTTCGATCGCCTTTCCGAAGCTGAACAGAAAATCCTGTTCTGGTTTGCTATTCATCGAGAACCCGTCTCAATCGCAGACATTCGAGAAAATGTAGTTGATCCTGCTGCTCAGCAACGTGTACCCAATCTCGTCAATGCGCTACTCCGGCGATCGTTGCTCGAAAAAAGTGATGGGTTATTCTTCTTGCAACCTGTAGTGATGGAATATGTTACAGAACGCTTTGTGCAGCAGATCTGTATCGAATTTGAGACGCAGGAGCTGAACGTTTGGCAAACGCACTCCTTACTGCGAGTACAAGCAAAAGATTACATTCGAGAGATTCAAACGCGATTAATTGTGCAGCCTGTAATGGAACGGCTATTGTCTCGCTTTGGCAGTGTAGGGGCGATCGAGGCACAAGCAAGGCATATATTAACGCAACAGGGGAAGCAACCAGGGTACATTGCAGGCAACCTGATTAACCTGCTGGTGCAGTTTCAAGTGGACTTACGCGGTTCAGATTTTTCTGGTCTTGTGGTGCAGCAAGCCGACTTGCAGCAGGTCGATTTAGCCGGGGTCAATTTTCAGAATGCCACGTTTGCTAAGTCCATCTTTTCTGAAGTATTCAGTATTGCCATGTCAGTCGCTCTGAGCCCAGACGGACAGATGATGGCAGTGGGCGATTCCATTGGCAACATCTATCTCTGGAATCTCACCACAACCCAACTCTTAGCCACCTTTGAAGGACACATCGGCTGGGTTTGGTCGGTTGCTTTTAGTCCAGATGGCACTCTGCTAGCCAGCGGCAGTACGGATAGTTCTGTGCGCTTGTGGGATGTCCAGAGTGGGCAATGCTTGCAGGTGATCACAGAGCATACACGTAGCGTTCGGGCAGTGAGTTTTAGTCCTGATAGCCAGCAGTTAGCAAGTGCTAGTGAAGACAAAACGGTGCGCTTATGGAATTTGCAAGGGCAGTGTCTCCGTATTTTAAAGGGACACTCCCAGAGCGTTTATTCTGTCCACTTCGCTCCGGATCAGCAAACCTTAGCTAGCAGCAGTAATGATGCAACGATTCGGATTTGGGAGGTGAGTAATGGTCGCTGCTTGAGTATCTTACAGGGGCATACCAGTGGGGTTCAGTGTGTGCGCTACAGCCCGAATGGTCAACTGTTAGCGAGTGGCTGTCGGGATGGCTCGATTCGACTGTGGAGCGGTTATCTGCCTCATAATCCATCGTCGAAGCCTAGTACCATAACTTCCAGTGCCAAGCCATTACAGGGACATACCGACTGGGTTTGGAACATTGCCTTTAGCCCAGATGGTCAGTGGTTAGCCAGTGCCAGTCTCGATAGTACGCTGCGCCTTTGGAGTGTTCCGGACGGGCAACCCATTCATGTACTTAAGGGTCATACCCATGATGTTTACGGACTTGCTATCAGTGCCGATAGTCAATTGTTAGTCAGTACAGGAAAAGACTATACAGTGCGGCTCTGGGATTTACAAGGCGGACAGAACCTGAAAACGTTACGTGGATATATCGGTGGGATTCACTCCCTGAGCCTCAGTTCAGATAACCAAATGCTGGCTAGTGGCGGACAGAGTGAAACGATTCACGTGTGGCGTGTGCAACGAGATCGCGATCGCTCGCAACTTCACCCCTACAAAACCTTTTCTAGTCCGACCCGTCGGATATCACCCTTCACCAACGTCAGCTTCAGTTCTAATAATCAAACAGTCGCGATCAATCGACACGATGAGTCGATCGCCCTATGGAATACCGAAACTGGACACGTCGATCAATGGTCAGCACACAGCGCATCCATCTGGACAATTTTGTTTAGCCCAACGGGGCAAATTTTGGCAAGCAGTAGTTATGATTGCACCGTGCGACTGTGGGATGTGCAGACGCAACAGTGTTTGCACGTGTTGTGCGGACATGAGAGTGGGATTCGCGCGATTGCTTTCGGCAACAGCGGAGATCCTACGACTGACCCCAGCGGTCAACGGTTGGCAAGTGGCAGTTTTGATCTCACCATTCGCGTGTGGGATGTGCAAACTGGAGAATGTCTAAAAGTTTTGCAGGGGCATATCGGTGCAGTTTTCTCACTCGCGTTTGACCCCAGCGGTCGATTCCTGGCAAGTGGCAGTCATGACCAGACCATTCGCATATGGGATGTACAAACTGGGGAATGTCTGAAAGTTTTGCAGGGGCATACAGGAGCCATCTGGACGGTTGCCATCTGTTCCAACGCTCGATTCCTGGCAAGTGGTGGTGATGATCAAACGATTCGACTATGGGATCTGCAAACGGGGCATTGCCTTCACATCCTGGATGAACATAGCGGTTGGGTGCGGTCAGTCGTTTTTAGCTCTGACGGTCAAATCCTATTCAGTGGTAGCAACGATCGCACAATTAAGCTATGGGATGTGGAGACAGGACGCTGTATCAGCACGTTGACGGTCGATCGCCTCTATGAAGGCATGAACATTCAAGGTGCAACGGGGTTGACGGTCGCTCAAAAGTCTACCCTTAAAGCATTAGGGGCAACTGGGCATTAAGGCGATCGCCCTTGGTGGGCACTCCGTGCCATCGCCCCTCATTCAGCACATTCTCTTTTTCTCGATCGCCTCTAACAACCGACCAAAAGCGTTGAGCGATCGCGCTCTTTCCTCATTCACAAGTTGGTCAAGTTCATCTAAAGCAAGTTCTCTCGCTCCGTTCGCCAGAATTTTTTCAACTTGTTCATTGTCAGTCAAACTGGTGGGCAATAGAGAAACCTCACGATACAGTTCTAGGGTTGATGGCGATAGCATCATCACGGTTTCAGGAGCCGCTAGCATCTGAAGATAATGCCATGCGGATTCAGGTGAAATATCTGTGCAATCCCACACCAGACGCAACGGCTTTGCCCCTTCAGGAAGCGATCGCCAACGTTCACATTGACAAAGCTGGCGATAGTGCTGGTACAGCAGCTTGGCTTGCATCAGGCTGAAAGATGTTTTTGAGTTAGCAATGAGTGGATCAATCACTGCATCCAAACGACCCATTGAAACACTGACAAAACAAACCACATCACTGACCGATTTTTCTTGTTGAACCAGTCTCTCCAGCCCCCTCAGATACCCATCAAATACCTGCTGATACCCATCTGGAGAAAACACTAGCGTTGCATTTACATTGATGCGATCGCCAACCAATTGTGTAATCACAGGCAACATCAATGGAGTTGCTGGAATTCTCAGCAACAAATTACTCCATCCAACGGAACACCAGATTTTTTGTGCGGCGGCGATCGCGGTTTCAGGCTGAAGCAGTGCGTCAGGCGGCAGATCGACCTGGACGTAGCCATCCCGTCCTTGCGTCTGAGAATGGACTGGTTTCAGCAAATCAGCCGCTAATTGCAGATCTCGCACAACCAAATAGTCATAATCCGATTGTGCAGTCTGGCTCATCCCTTTCTGCGCCAGTATAATGAAGTCGCGATCGTACTCTTGCCCTTCAATTGCCGCTTGCAAGCTTTCAAAGCTTGATCGGGCACCCCTTAAACCATCTTCCTCAATGCATTGCTGCAACTCACCCCGACTAATCCAACCTCGCTCAAGTCCATCGAGCCAAACGGATTGTCCACAGCGCCGGAGTGATTGCAACAGGTTCATAGCAGCGAACTTCACGAGGAAGATTCAAACATCTATAAACCAGTCTGCAAAACTGCTTCAAATTTCACCACTCAAGATCCCTCAGTTAAGCGTCAGTATAATTAACTTGCTGCTAATACCCCGTTTCTCTAAAAAGAGGCTACAGATGGAAGGGCACCCCGCGACGCGGGGTGCCCTTCCATCTGTAGCCCTAATTTTTGGAGTTGGTATTACCACTTGCGCCAAAGGCTTCGAGGTATTTTAGCCCTGAGCCTGTGTTAAACAGAACCACGCGTTCATCTCGATCGACCTTGCCCTGATCAATGAGTTGTTGCAGTGCAGGGATGCAAGCTCCTCCTTCCGGTGCTGCAAAAATGCCCTCAGTCTTTCCAATCTCTTTTACTCCAGTCAACAGAGCGTCATCGGTCACTGCGATCGCAGTTCCACCGCTCTGACGCAAAATATCTAGCATAATGAAATCTCCGATCGCCTTTGGAACTCGCAACCCAGAGGCAACTGTATGGGCATTGGCAATTTCTGCTCCCACGGATAAGCCCGACTCAAATGCCTGGGTGATCGGGGCACATCCTGCTGCCTGTACACTCACCATGCGTGGACGGTGAGTCCCAATCCAGCCCATCCGCTCCATCTCATCAAAGGCTTTCCACATGCCGATCAAGCCCGTTCCACCACCCGTTGGATAAAGAATCACATCCGGCAGTTCCCAACCAAACTGCTCTGCTAGCTCGTAGCCCATTGTTTTCTTGCCCTCTACCCGATACGGTTCCTTCAGGGTAGAAACCTCAAACCATCCCTCTGCGGCTTTGCGTTCTGCAACAATTCGCCCACAGTCGGTGATTAATCCATCTATCAGGGTGACGGTTGCCCCGGTTTGCTGGCATTCAATAATGTTGGCAATGGGAGTATCTTTTGGCATAAAGATAAAGGCTTCCAGTCCAGCCTTCGCAGCATAGGCAGCGAGTGCACCCGCAGCATTTCCCGCTGAGGGAACGGCTAACTTTCTCACGCCTAACTCTTTTGCCATTGACACCGCAGCCGTCATTCCTCGTGCCTTGAAAGAAGCAGTCGGGTTTTGCGACTCATCTTTGATGTAAAGATGCTTGAGTCCCAACAGTTGCCCTAATTTTTCTGCCTTGAGTAATGGAGTCATGCCTTCGCCTAAGCTCACCTGATTGGCAGGATCATCAACAGGTAACACTTCGGCGTAGCGCCATAGCGTTGGCGGGCGATCGCGCAAAACTTCGTGCGTCAGTGAGTGTGCAGCGCGATCGAGATCATAAGCAACCATCAATGGTTTGCCGCACTCACAGAGGTTGTAGAGGCGACGGGGTGGGTAATGGTTGTTGCAGGATGAGCAGTACAGATGAGTTACATTCATTGGCTTAACTGTATTAAGAAGTTTAAGGAAATGAGGCAGCAGTTGAATACAGGTAATTAGTGTGGCGTGAATACTTTAACTCACCTAAGTTACCTGGTCTAATTTGGCAAAACTTGAGATGATGGATCGACCCAGAAGATCTAAACACCCGCTAACATCAGTACCGGGAGGAGTCGAACGAGCAGATGAGTAAGGGGCACTGGAGTAGGCGAATCAGTCGAGGAGTGCCCGTCATCCCAAGGCTCTTCTCAGACAAAGGATGGTGGCGGTTCTTGCAGTTTGTTCTGTTGGGACTGCTCATCACCATTGGTCTCCATGCCGGAACTGTAGTGGGATTCCAAGAGCCTAGCAAGAGAGCAGAGAATACGGAGCAAATCAGGATTACGTCAAATCCTCTTTCGTCCTCTACGATTTCTTCTCCCGCTCAGCTTGTGCAGCAAGCAGAAGCCCATTACCAGGCAGGACAACTCTCAGAGGCGATCGCGCTCTGGCAACAGGCGACAACCCGCTATGAGACGGCGGGCGATTCTCTTAATCAAGCACTGGTTCTCAGTTTTCTTGCCACTGCCTTTACAGATCAGGGACAGTGGATGCAGGCAAATGAGGCGATTAATCAAGCAGTTTTGCTGCTAAATGCTCCAAACCTGCCACCCAGTCCAGATGTCTCAGCTGTTCTCGCCCAGGTTCTCACTGTTCAAGGGGAGCTACAGTTCACTCAAGGTCAAGCATTAGCAGCACTGGAAACCTGGCAACAGTCCGAAACGGCTTACCATCAAACGAATGATACCAGCGGTATCTTGGGCAGTCAGATTAACCAGGCACGGGCGTTGCAGTCAGAGGGACTTTACAGACGAGCCACAACTCTGCTCACTCAGGTCGAACAAGCCTTACAAGACCAGCCCGATTCACAGCTCAAGGTAGCCGGATTGCGAAGTCTGGGTAAGATGCTGCGGTTGGTTGGCGATTTAGCTCAATCAAGAGCGGTTTTGGAACACAGCTTGGCGATCGCACTCGACCTTCAAGGCGAGACTCCTGAATCTGCGTCCGACATTAGCGGCATTTTGCTCAGTTTGGGTAACACAACTCGCGCTCAAGGAGAAACGGATACCGCACTCGCGTTCTATCAACAGGCAACAACCACGGCTCCCTCGCTTACCGCAAAAACGCAAGTTCAGCTGCTTCAGTTCAGTCTGCTAGTCGAAGCAGAACGATTGGCAGAGGCACAGCGACTATTGCCAGAGATCCAATCTCAGATCGCTGATTTACCCCCTGGTCGTCTGGCTATTTATGCTCGAATTAACTGGGCTCAAAACGTAATTAAATTAAGAAATAGGGAGATAGAAAGCTCAGGGGAGGCATCCTTCAATTTTCTCAGTATCTCAGCCCAAGATCTCGCCATTGCGGTTGAGCAAGCTCGGAGTATGGGCGAGCGCCGAGCTGAATCTTATGCCCTTGGTACGTTAGGTAGCCTATACGAAACGACTCACCAGTGGAGCAACGCTAAAACTCTGACGCAACAAGCACTCAGTTTGGCACAGTCCATTGATGCACCTGATGTGGCTTATCAGTGGCAGTGGCAACTGGGACGAATTTTTTGTCAGAATACCCGGCCCTGCCCAGCTACAGGAGATTTGCAGAATGCAACGATTGCCTATGCAGAAGCAGTCAAAATCTTGCAATCCCTTCGCAGTGATTTAGTTGCAATCAATTCAGATGTGCAGTTCTCGTTTCGAGAAAGTGTTGAACCTGTTTACCGACAGTTTGTGGAATTACTCCTACAGTCTGAGCGCAACACACCAACCCAGGAAAACCTGAAACAGGCACGTCAAGTCATCGAAGCCCTCCAATTAGCAGAACTAGACAACTTCTTTCGAGAAGCCTGTGTCAATGTTCGCCCGGTCGAAATCGACCAAATTGATCCGCAAGCTGCTGTCATTTACCCGATTATTCTGCCCACCCAGTTTGCGGTAATTCTGGCGTTACCCAACCAGCCTTTACGCTATTACAACACTCCACTAACTCAAGCTGAAGTAGAACGCATCCTCACCCAACTGCACCAATCCCTCAGACCGACTGCCTTTCTCGAAGATTGGTTGCCTGTTGCTCAACAGGTTTACGATTTACTTCTGCGTCCGGTAGAGACTGAGCTAGCAGCCAGTGAAATTAAAACTTTAGTGTTTGTGCCTGATGGCTTGCTGCGAAGTTTGCCAATGGCAGTGCTCCACGACGGTCAGCATTACCTGATTGAAAACTATGCAGTGGTATTCAATCCGGGCTTACACCTGCTGCAACCCGAACCGCTCGAAAACCTGCAATTGCGTGGACTGCTGGCAGGATTGAGTCAAGCTCGTGAGGACTTTCCAGCGCTGCCGAACGTCACAGTTGAGATTAATCAAATCGAAACGGCACTTTCGGCTCAGGTGTTACTAGATCAGTCATTTACTAATGAAGCATTTCAAGCCCAGATTGATTCTACGCCGTCGCCAATTGTGCATCTAGCCACGCACGGTCAGTTTAGCTCAAATGCAGATGATACATTCATTTTGACGTGGAATGGACGTATCAACGTTAGACAATTAGATCAACTGCTTCGGACTAGGGAGGGCAATCTCAACCCAATCGAACTGTTAGTATTAAGCGCTTGTCAAACGGCAACGGGTGATGATCGAGCGGCCCTGGGAATGGCAGGAGTAGCAGTGCGATCGGGGGCACGCAGCACGCTTGCCTCGTTATGGTCGGTTAGCGATCGCTCCACCGCATTGTTGATGATTGAGTTTTACCGAGAGCTAGGACAGCCAGGGATGACCAAAGCCGAAGCTCTACGTCGGGCTCAGGTTGCTTTGCTGCAACAACAGGATTACGCCTCCCCTTATTACTGGTCACCGTTTGTGCTTTTAGGCAATTGGCTCTAAAAATTAAGCGATCGCATTTATCCTATGTGGACAACCCTAAGACAGCAAATTTGGCGATGGCGCGGAGTCCTCATCACCGCCCCTAGTGTTGCCGGAGGATTGCTGCTGCTGCGATGCTTGGGCGCACTTCAGTTTATGGAGCTAATGGCGCTTGATCAGCTGTTTCGCCTGCGTCCCCTTGAACCGGCTGATTCACGAATTATCCTCGTGACTATAGATGAATCAGACATCAAACAACTTGGGCAATGGCCAATGTCCGATGCAGTATTAGCTCAGTTAATTTTATTCATTAAACAACAGCAACCGAGAGCTATTGGACTAGACATCTTTCGAGATTTACCTGTAGAACCAGGACACTCTGAGCTGATCGATGTTTTTACCTCTATCCCTAACCTGATTGGGATTGAGAAAGTGATTGAAACAGCTCAAGGTGAAGTGGTTCAAGCACCACCAGCCTTAGAGCAGCACAATCGAGTCAGTGCTAGCGATCTTATCTTAGATACCGATGGTACAGTTCGCCGCAGTTTGCTGTACCTCAGCAATCAAGATGGAAAATCGATCGCGACTCTAGGAACACAATTAGCTCTGGTGTATCTCAAGGAAGAAGGCATCCAGCTTGAAACAATCAACCTCACCAAAGGACAACTCCGGTTAGGTCGAGCGGCCTTTACTTCCTTACGTCCGAATGATGGCGGTTATGTGAGTGTTGATGCCGGTGGGTATCAAATTCTTTCAAACTTCCCAAAACTCCAGGACTATTTTCGCACCGTCTCAATAACGGAAGTATTGCAAGGACACGTACCCCAAGATTTAATGCGCGATCGCATTGTGCTGATTGGATTAACAGCCGAGAGCCTTGAAGACAAATTTTTCACCTCCTACACCACTAACTCAATTGCAGCACCCGCAGGAGTTGAAGTTCATGCATTGTTAAGCAGCCAATTGCTCAGTGCTGCTTTGGATGGTCGTCCTTTATTAGATGCCTGGTCAGAGCCACTGGAATGGCTGTGGATTATCTTTTGGTCTACGGTTGGAGCTGTTGTGGGTTGGATATCGCGATCGCCTCGTCAGACTGCATGTAGAGTTACTTTTTTAGGAGTTGTGCTTCTAGTCGGTGCATACGGACTGTTTTTAGTAGGGTGGTGGATTATTATCATTCCATCCTTGCTAGCCCTCGCTGGCTCCGCCGTTACAAGCAATGGCTACCTGCTGTGGGAGAACCTGAGGGGGTATGCCCGCAATCTGGAACAGAAAGTGGAAGAACGAACTGCAAAACTAGAGCAAGAAATTGTTGAACGAAAACAGGCAGAAGATACTCTGAATCAACAAAAACAGCTCCTGCAAGCGATCGTGGACCACATTCCTGCCATGATTACGCTCTACAATGCGGAGGGAAAAGTTGAATTCGTGAATCGTCAGTGTGAGCAAATCTTGGGGTGGACAACTACAGATCTGCACCATATTGACCTGATTGCTGCGTGTTGTTCTGATTCGGAGCAACAGCAGCAAATTTTAGATCACATGTTATCTGCAACAGGTGCCTGGTTAGATCTTAAAATCAGAACAAAGGACGATCGCCTAGTCAACACAGCATGGGCAAATGTTCAAATTGCAGAGCGCTTATTCGTTGGCATTGGACAAGATATTAGCGATCGCAAGCGAGCTGAAGAAGCGTCGATTTTGGATGAGCGCAATCGGATGGCGCGAGAAATTCACGATACCTTAGCCCAGGCATTTACCGGTATTCTGCTGCATGTCGGGGCGGCAAGCGAGCAGATTACCAAAAAGCCAGCCTCGGCACAAGCTCATTTGGAAACGGTGGAAGAATTAGCTCGAACTGGACTAGCTGAAGCGCGGCGATCAGTAGCGGCACTACGTCCTAAACTGTTGGAAGAAGGAAACTTATTTAGCGCTCTCAAACACCTGACCACTCAAATGAGAGCGACTACGAATACCAATCTCACGTGTGACATCATCGGGACTGCCTACCCTTTGCCACCCGATGTGGAAAATCATTTACTTCGCATTGGACAAGAAGCACTGACTAACGCCGTTAAGTATGCTCACGCCACTGAAATTCAGGTTGAGCTAGTTTGTGAGGAGTCACAGTGTCTTCTGCGAGTAAAGGACAATGGACAGGGATTTGAAGTGAGTCAAATTCCCCTGGGTAAAGGGTTTGGATTATTGGGAATGAGTGAACGGGTAGAGCAAATTGACGGTGAGTTAATCATTCACAGTCAACTAGGACAAGGCACAGAAATCGTTGTAATCGCGAATCGGAAGTAGATATTTTTCTCTATCCTTCACAAAATGCTCTTGGGTACGAGGTCAGCCCATCTGTCGCCACTTGTTGCGATGATAAGCACAAAGAGTCGCATTACAAGCATTAGAAGCAACGCAAAGCAGTTTTCCTTTGCAAGTAATCGCACTTCCTCTACCCATTCTTTGTCCTCGCTTCAGTGATTAACACCAGGCTTTCCTAATGCCTTGTCTGCTCCTAATCGCATTCATGCAGGGCTTCACTGGTTAGATTGGCAATTGCTTTAACAAGTTCCTGGGGTTCAATCGGTTTAGACATGTAGTGCTGAAAACCGGCAGCGATCGCTTGTTTCTGGTCAGGCTCCCCGGCATAGGCAGTGAGCGCGATCGCTGGCATCATTTTGTCTTGCGCTTTTTTGTCTTGCGCTTCCATGGCTCGAATTTGACGGATTAGCATATATCCATCCATATCTGGCATTCCAATATCACTCAACAGAATATTGGGCTTAAGCTGTGCTAACACCTGTAAAGCTTCCTCAGCTGAGCTTACAGCCGTTACGGTCGCCCCTGCCTGTTTGAGTACAACGATGTAAAAGTCACGAGTATCTGTATCATCATCCACCACTAAAATTTGTAGGTTAGTGAGAGGTGCGTTAAATGATGAGTGATCAATGGTGAAGGCTGTATCCTCGGTTTTTGATCCCTTTTCAGTTCTACTAAGTAACGGTAGTCTGACGATGAACGTTGCTCCCTGTCCTTCCCCCAGGCTTTCTGCCCAGACTGTTCCACCGTGTAGCTCTACCAGATGACGAACGATCGCTAAGCCCAAACCCAAGCCACCAAACTTACGAGTGGTCTTACTGTCAGCCTGACGAAAGTAGTCAAACACATGAGGCAAGAAATCAGGGCTAATTCCCTTGCCCGTATCACTCACGGTGAGTTGAACAGAGGAATGGAGGGGCAGGGAGGCTACTGTCTTCGCTTCTTTGTCCCCTTGTCTTGAATCCTGTCCTTCCTGTACCTGCTCTAGTTTTACCTCTACTCGCCCACCTTCAGGTGTGAATTTAATTGCATTGGATAAGAGGTTCCAAACTACCTGTTGTAAGCGGTTAGGATCTCCTAAGACTTCTCCTGTAGAAGCATCAAAGTCCGTTTGGATTTCAATCATTTTTGCCTCTGAGGCTAAACGGACTGTTTCTATGGATGATTCGATTACAGTGACAAGATTGATCGGGATCGTATTGAAACTGACTTTGCCTTGCAGAATTCGAGAAACATCTAGCAAATCTTCAATAAGTTGTGCCTGTAGCTTGGCGTTACGCTCAATCGTCTCAACAGCTTTTTTGAGCACTGCTGCATCAAACTCACGCGTTTGCAGAAGTTTTGCCCAACCCAGAATGGGATTGAGGGGCGATCGCAACTCATGGGATAGCACTGCCAAAAACTCATCTTTAATCCGGTTGGCTTGCTCGGCAGTCTCCCGTGCGATTTGTTCTCGTTGCAGCAGTTGTTCTCGTTCGGCTTCAGCTTGTTTCCGATCTGTGATGTCTGTAATGATTCCGACTAATCGGGTCGGTTGACCCTGTATGTTTTGATAGATGCTGCCGCGTACCGCAATCCAAGCGGGATAACCATCAGCCCGAGTTATTCTACATTCAAAATCCAGATCTTCATAAGTCGAGAGTGTTTGCTGAAACTTCAGCTCGATGTCCGCTCGGTCGTCTGGATGAATATGATTCAAAAAGGTTCCATAATTCCATTCTGGCAGCAGTGTTTCGTAACCAAAGATTTGGTCATGCAGCAGCGATCGCCGAGAAGTGCGTGACGGGATCGTTAAATCCAATTCCCACTCTCCAATCTGCGAGGAATCAAGCACAAACTGCAGTTGTGCCTCTCGTTCGCGCAAGGCTGCTTCAATCTGTTTTTGGTGATCAATGTCGGTGATGGTGCCGATCCAACTGGTGATTGTTCCCCGGCTGTCGCGCAGCGGCACTCCTTGACTGATAAACCAGCGGTAGATGCCATCAAAACGGCGCAGGCGATACTCTACTGCATCAGAGTTTCCAGTGGCGATCGCCTGTCTCCAAACTTGCATGGTGCGATCGCGATCGTCAGGGTGAACGGATACGATGCCACCAAAACCAATTGACTCTGCTTCGCTCAATCCGGTGTAGTCATACCAGTGCTGATTGAAGTATTGCATTGTCCCCGTTGGATGCATCAGCCAAACTACTTGAGGCATTGCTTCAGCTAAGTCTCGATACCGTTGTTCGCTCTTTTGCAGGGCAATTTCTGTCTGCTTGCGGTCGGTAATGTCTTCGGTGACTCCTGCTAGTTGATAGGGCTCTCCATCTGAGTTACGAGATACAAAGCAGCGATCGCGCACCCACCGAATTGAACCATCAGGACGAATGATCCGGTATTCGTCATCTTGACTATCGCTGGTAGGACCCTGGTCAAGTGCCATTTGGATGCGCTCGCGATCGTCTGGGTGAATGGTTTGCATCCACACCCCGTAATCGGCGTACAGTTCCTCACGCGGGCGGCCCCAAATTTGCTCATACGCCGGACTCAGGTAAAGCATCTGCTGCGTTTGCAGGTCGAGCAGCCAGAAGGCACTTTGAATCGTCTCTGCCATCTGACGAAATCGATCCTCGCTATCATTTCGAGCCAGGATTGCCCGATCGCGCTTGGACTCGGCTTGCTGCCGCGCGGCCATTTGCTGTTCTAGCTTCTGGTTTGCGGTTTGCAATTGCAGTGAAAGTTGGCGCGATCGCAGCAAAATCTCGACCCGTGCCTGTAATTCAGCTTTTTCGATCGGTTGGGTAATCAGTTCATCAATGCTTTGCCACAGTTGCCGCGTCACATATTTCACATCTTGCCGACTCGTTGCTAACAAAAACGGTAGCAAAACGGGACTCTCGGCAGTTCGTCTGGCTTGTACAGCCTGCCACAGTTGGTCTAAAGCTCTGGCTCCAATAATGCACAGATCAAAGGGTTGAGACACCAGTGATTCACTCACGGTCTTGGCATCCCAATCTGGCACAAGCATGTCATAACGGGGTTCTAGCCACTCGCATAAGAGCCGACGATTTTCACGGTGTTCTAACAGCAGCAAAATTCGACTCATTCCGATCCTTTCAGCAAATTTTGAATTAACTGCAAGAACTCCCGCATGATCAGAGGTTTTCCCAACAGCCCTAGTGCGCCATGAGTAACACTAGCTTGTTGAACGGCTGCCTGGTGTTGGGGTGAGATGACAAGAAAAGGAATTCCCTGTTCTCGCAGCCGCTGACACAGTTTCCAAATTCTGGCATCAAATCCAGAAATATCAACCAATGCCAGCTTGATTGTAGTGGTAGTATTCATAGCTTCTTCCACCTCCTCTAGACTGATTTTGGACAGAACCTGGTAGCCCTGCCGTGCTAGAACCTGGGTAAGCAATTCTAAGTTGCGGCGGTTGCGATCGACAGCCAGAATTAGAGGTCTGAGGGCTTCATCAGTCACACTGGTTATTTACCTGTTCTGGCTCACCCCTCAAGATGCCTCGAAGTTGCGATAGGGGTTGCCCAACTTGAATGCCATCTGAAGTAATATCCAGTTCACGCAACGTGCGCTCAAAGTTAGATAGTCGCTTTTTCAGTACACCGATCGCCTTACGCATTTCTCCCTGCATCTCTAGATAGCGCAAAAACACGATATTGTCTGCCAGATAGCTAATGCCAATCTCGGTGGCGCGAAAGTCGCCCGTGATCCCCTCAGTTTCGTTAATTAGAATTACTGTGACGCCCACATTCTGCAAATATTTGCACAGCGCATGGAGATGACTAACCAAATCTGCTCCTCGTACTGACAGACGATAGCCTGCAATACTGTCGAGCATGACAATTCGCGCCTGTTTTTGCTCCACTTCCTGCCGCACCAAATTAGCAAACTCGTCTGGGCTAAACTGTAGCGGCTCAACGGCGACAATCGATAAGGTTTCACGCTGAACCATCCCCCGCACTGGAATGCTAATTGCTTCTGCCCGATGCAGCACCATGCTGACCTGCTCTTCAAAGGCGTAAAGCACCGATCGCTCTCCTCGTTCAGCAGCAGCTTTTATAAACTGAACGCCGATTGTGGTCTTACCGACTCCAGTTGGTCCCGTAAAAATCGTCACTGTTCCCCGTTCAATTCCGCCATTGAGCAACGCATCGAGTTCTGGCACCCCTGAAGGAATTGCCTCCATCTTGAAATCTCGCTCATACGCCTCAGGCTGAAGCCGGGGAAAAACTTCCATACCTGTAGCCAGCAAACGAAACGTGTGAGCGCCTGCCCGAAAGCCAGATCCTCGAAACTTAACTACCATCAGGCAACGGGTGCCATTAGTCTGTTGAAGCTCGATTACGCCATCGCTCATGAACTGCAAGTCGTCATCTGGCATGGTCGGGCTGCTTTCCGAGGCAAACAGGACGGTCGCGCCCTGCTCTAATAGAAACCGCAAAAACGATAGCACCTGCTTGCGAAACTGGAAGACATCCGTTGCCAGGTAGCGAAACTGGGTCATTGCATCAATAAACACACGCTTGGGTTGAAGCTGCTTGACCTGCTCCACAATTTTTTGGGTGGTCGGTTCCCGCTCAACTTCAGCGGGGGAAAAGATGTCGTAGGTTTCGACTTCCGTAAAAAAATCTGAACTGGGGCTAAGGTCAAGAAACGTAATGGCTTCGGTGTTAAACCCCAGACGGTTACCATTCGTCCGCACTTGTGACTCAGCCTCGCCCAAAACGATAAAGAGGCTGTTTTCTCCTTGCGCTACACCTGCTGATAAAAACTCTAGCCCCAGTGTCGTTTTCCCTACACCAGGGCCACCCCGTACAAGATAAGCCTGTTGAGGAATTAAACCACCATATAAAATCTCATCTAATCCTGGAACTCCAGTTGAAAGGCGATCGTGTTGCATCAAAGTTTCGAATATCTTTTGCTTAGAAACATTAGTACATATATGAAAATTTTTTCATATTTTTGAAGCTCATAGTTCTATCGAAAGGGTGACGATGCTTTAAGACCTTTTCAATCATATGCTGAATGTAGTGCAGCAAGCCTCATGTTTTAATCCCTGAGCCTTCAGACAATACTGCTAACTCGCATGAAGAGTTACCTCTTGATCCAACAAGTGTGGTCTGAAACTGAACAGCAATTATCAAACTTCTCAACTTACCGGATGGCACAATTAGCTTCAATTATGATGAGCTATATCAGTACATTAAAACAAAGTTTTTTAACCTTAAGAACTCATTAAGATTTACAAGTCTTCGGCAAACGATCGCTTCCTATTTTGATACTGTGATTGCCCCTCAACTCTCTACAAATATCTAGCACTAATCGCTTCCCAATCTGCTTTTGATTCAGTAGAGATATGAAATATGACTTCCACTCGACGACCTTCGCGATCGATTCCAATAACCAGCAGACCTCGATTGGTTTGTTCCTCAGCAAAAATGCCTTTGAGATCGGAGTACTTCATTTGTGGATTCTTATACCAGTTTGATTTGAAAAGGATGCAGATGCCCGCAGGGGCGAATAGCCATTCGCCCTTACAAGGAGCTGATGTGTCGTGAAATCTATTTAAATCGGTATTGCCTCATTATTTTTAAGGTACAGCAGTTATACCAATTCCAAAATTACAGATAGAAGGGCATCCCGCAAAGCGGGGTGCCCTTCTATCTGTAGCTCTTTTTAGAGAAACGTTACTACTATAAACAGGGAAATTATTGGGAGAATTAGGTTGGCGATGTCATTGGTTGATATTGGCGTGAATTTAACCCATGCTGCTTTTGATGCCGATCGCCAACAGGTGATTGATCGGGCGATCGCCGCTGGAGTTCGTACCATGATTCTCACAGGCACTACGGTTGAGGGGAGCCACGAGGCTCAAAGGCTTGCCGTTCAATATCCTGGAACCTTATATTCGACGGCAGGGGTTCATCCTCACGATGTGCGTCACTGCGATCAGAAAACTATTTCAAGCTTGCGAGATCTGACCGCTCAACCGGGAGTCGTAGCCATTGGTGAATGTGGATTAGACTTTAACCGCGATTATTCTCCTCGCCCTGAGCAAGAGCAATGGTTTGAAGCACAACTGCAACTGGCTTGTGAACTGAAGCTGCCTCTATTTCTGCATGAGCGGGATGCCCACCAACGCTTTATGGAAATCCTCAAGCCTTATCGGGATCAACTATCCGCAGCGGTGGTGCACTGTTTTACAGGCAATGGAGATGAACTGAAGACATACCTGAATTGGGATTTACACATTGGCATCACGGGTTGGATTTGCGATGAGCGACGGGGACTGCATCTCCAGGAACTCATGCGATTGATCCCCTTAAATCGGCTGATGCTGGAAACGGATGCCCCTTACCTGACTCCCAGAACGCTACGTCCGAAGCCGAAAGGAGGGCGCAATGAGCCAGCCTTTTTGCCCCATGTGCTACAAACCGTGGCAGTCGCGATCGCCAAACCTGCTGAGGAAGTTGCCCAAGCTACCACTGCCACCGCTAAACGGTTCTTCAAACTTTCAAACTAAGGTTTAACGATGCAGATGAGCTCGTTCTGTGGGTGCGATCGCCTCAAAATATTGCCCATGAAAATCGAAGGGAAGGTGATAGGGCAGCTCAACTCTGGCCAGCTCATCCCATGACTGAGCATCCAGCACTAACAAGAATGAGTTTTCTGTTTGCACATTCAGCACCACGGATAAAACTACTCCTTCATCTTCTGCTGAGGCATTGGGTGCTGCAACAAATACGGGTTCACCCGGATAACAGTTGGGCGATCGCCAAATTTTAGAGCTGCCATCCTCGACGTTGACTCTGACAAGCTGGTCCGTGAAGTTACCGGGTTGAGAGCTTCCAACTCCATAAGCAAACCGATAATCATGAGTGTTGCACCGTTGGTAGTTGATTCTAGGTAGCTCGATCGGCTCTGGAGTCAGTACTTTATAGTTCGCCGTTGGACTATCCAAAGGCAGACAATAACGCCTCAGTTCTCCTGCGGCAATCACCTGATCGGGATGATGCAGAAGCGGCTCTAGGTACAAAGATTGAATCACTGAGGGATCGGAATAGGCAACCAAATCCACCATAATTTCGTGATTTTGCTCAAAAGCATTGACATGATGAAAAGCGAAAAATGATTCACTTCTACACGTATGAACGACTTTGCCATCCTCCTTACTGATGATTAAAAAGCGGGTTCCTTGCTCTGGTTTCCAGTGATAATTTTCGATGATTGGCTTACCGCTCAATAGCAGACTCAAGCGATTCAATAAGAGCGGAAATTCTGCAAGGATGATGTAATGCTCTGTCATCGCAAAGGTGTGCATATAAGCTGGGCGCTTCACGGGTACAGAGCCAACTAACTCACGCTGATTGGTGTGAGCATCCATGCGATAGATGCTGTAGCTAGATTGGGGAATCAGGTTGACTAAATAGCTGTAGACTGCATTCTCCTGAAAGTCAAAGTGAGGATGAGCTGTGGTAATTTGCCCTGGAACCTGATCCTGATAATTAAATCGGTCAACCGTGTTGAGCGTCTTGGGATCAAAGACAATCGGCATGGGAGATTCAGTCACCGAAATGAAGCGATCGCCCTGCACGGTAATGTTGACGGTGGCGTTATCGGTGAGGCGTGGGAATGGGGCGCGAATCCGCTCAACCAAAGAGTGACGAGCCGTAGTTCCAAACTCACTTCGGCTGATTTTGCCTTTGGCTTTAGCTTCCTGGTAAGCCTCACTTTCAAGAAACCGATTGACAAAAGAAACTTTTCCGTTTTCAAAGGAAAATTTGCGGAGCATCGCGAGTCCGTCAAACCAGTGATGATAAGTTTGTTTGCCAACCTCAAAAGTCCCAGGACCCGTTCTAATCAGGCTGCCTCTCAGCCAATCAGGGATAGCTCCTTGAATCGGAAGCGGACCAATCTCATCTTCACGACAGGCGGATGAGAAGCCAAGCTGATAAGGGGCGATCGCCATACAATCTCTCAACGTGAACGTTCTGATTATTGCAACGCATCCACAGAAAATTGACAGCTTGTCGCAAGTTAGATTTTGGTGAGTTGAACAGTCGTCATACTTTAAAGTCCGGACAAATATTTTGACATGCTAAAGCCGCAAGTATGTCAAAATTGAGAATGGCTTTCTGCAAACCTCTACAATCCTCTGAGCTTTGATACACCTAGCTCTGAGCTTCCTAGACCGTACGTTTTCTCTTCTTCTAGACTCACACAAAGCAAATAGCCATAACTTTTTCTCTGTCTCCGGAACTAGAGAATCAACGTTGGAAAGGCATTTAATGAAGTAAGCAGAGATCTCGCAAAACCATGTGATTATCATGATTGGCAAGACATTAGGTGGACGCTATTCAATTACTCGGCGCTTAGGCGGCGGTGGGTTCAGCGACACCTATCTAGCGGTAGATAAACAGCTTCCTAAGACTCCTTCCTGTGTTGTCAAAAGGCTCAAGGCACCACAGGCTGCAGACAGCCTGATTCTCAAGACTGTCAGACGTTTGTTTGATGCTGAGGCAGCAAGTCTCTATGAGCTAGGTCGTAGGAATAACCAAATCCCAAGGCTCTTAGCACACTTTGAGGAAGACAAGGAGTTTTATCTGGTTCAGGAATTCATCGAGGGGAAAGACCTCGGGCACGAGTTGGTTCGAGGCCAAAAGTTTCCTGAAGAATGGGTAATCGCTCTGCTAGAAGACATCTTGCACGTTCTTGAATATGTGCATCAGGAAGGTGTGATTCATCGAGATATTAAGCCGCGTAACTTGATCAGACGGGTTGAAGACAACAAAATTGTGCTGATTGACTTCGGTGCAGTGAAGCAAATCAGCACGCAAATCGTTAGTGCCAAGAGCCAGGGTGACACAACTGCAACGATCGCTGTAGGTACGCCAGGCTATATGCCAAACGAACAGCAGGGAGGTAAGCCTCGCTTTAGCAGTGATATTTATGCCGTTGGGATGATCGCAATCCAGGCGCTAACGGGTTTGTCTCCCCAGGAGTTGCAGGACGATTCTAAGACGGGCGAAGTGATTTGGCGTGAGCACGCTCAAGTAAGGCGAAGGCTGGGTGACATCATCGACAAAATGGTGCGAACTCACTTCAAAGATCGCTATCGGTCTGTGGAGGAAGTACTAGCTGACTTGCAGATTTTGCAAGGCCCTACTCTACGGGATTGGAACTGGTTGACTGCAACAGTAGTTGATCCCAGTAAAAAAACAGTTAGCAAAACTGGCAATCAGGGGGTGCAAAGAGTTTTGAGTAGCCGCTGGGCGGCAGTGGGGGCAACGCTGGCAGTGGGGCTAGCTAGTTATGGATACTGGGTGCAATCTACGTCGAATCTCACTACTACGGCTCAAACTGTTCCTAGTGTCATTGCCCCCTCTGCTCAAAGGTTTGCTCTTGCCAACACGTTAGCGTTGCATACAGGACCAGTCTCCGCGATCGCCACCAGTTCTGACGGTGAGACTTTTGTTAGCGGCAGCGAAGACAAAACTATTAAGGTTTGGAATTTGAGGACAGGGGATTTGCTTCGTACCTTATCAGGACATGATGCTGAGGTGGTTTCTGTTGCGATCAGTCAGGATGGTCAGTTGTTAGCTAGCGGCAGTCGAGACAACACGGTTAAGCTCTGGGATCTGCAGAGCGGCGAACTCATTCGCACTCTCGATCATCCAGACTGGATTCAGTCCGTTGCGTTCAGTCCTGATGGGCAGATGCTTGCCGCCGGAGATCGAGATCAAACAGTTTTTGTATGGAACGTTGCCACAGGCAAACTCCTTTGCAATTTTATGGGGCACACCGGGGAGATTCAATCCGTTGCTATCAGTTCCGATGGAAGGCTCTTAGCTAGCGGCAGTCAGGACAAAACTATCAGAGTATGGGATTTGCAAACGGAAAAACGGGTACACATCCTTGCCCAACATGCAGAAGCAGTAGAATCTGTCGCTTTTAGCCCCGATGGGCAGACCTTAATTAGTGGGGGAGCAGACAAAACCCTGATCTGGGATCTTGAAACAGGGCGAGTCAGGCGTACTTTATCTGACCAATCAGGTTTGGTGCGATCGCTGACCATTAGCCCAGATGGACAAACCCTAATCAGTAGCCATCAGAACAACACCATCAAACTTTGGGATATACACACTGGACAGCCACTGCGTACACTCTCTGGACATCTAGATTCGGTATCATCCGTTGCAGTCAGCCCAGATGGGCAAACCCTGGTCAGCGGCAGTCGAGACAATGCCATTAAGATTTGGGAAGCACAGTAGAACAGGACTTACGCAGCGGCACTAGGGATAGGGGGTGGTTAAGTTGAGCTATGCTCGCTACAGTTCCAGTATGAGTGCATCAAACAGCGATTGCGATGACATTTACTAAGCTGG
>JACJOC010000046.1 GCA_014695345.1 Cyanobacteria bacterium FACHB-471 | reverse complement strand
TACAGATAATTCCACACGCCCTTGATTTTGATGTAAGTCTCATCCACGCGCCAGGAATCATTTGTGGGCTTCAAGTGCGGTCGAACCCGTTTGTCCAGTTCTGGAGCATACTTTAAGACCCAACGATTGATCGTCGAGTGGTCTACCTCTACACCCCGTTCCTGCATCATCTCCTCCAGGTCCCGATAGCTGAGGGAGTAGCGGCAATACCAGCGCACGTTCAACAGGATGATTTCAGGCAGATAGCGCCGCCACTTAAACAGAGCAGAAGTAGACATCGGAGGGCAAGGAGGGAAGTTTGAGTCTGCTTACTCTACCATTGACTGGTTTTTGCGACACAACCAGTAAAAGGGTTCACTTCAAAGTTTATAGTTATCTAAGCTTATGAAGCCTTATCCACAAGGCATGGGCAGTTTGTCGGTAAGACCTAAGTTGAAGTATTTGCTCGTGGATACAATCCAATTCTGCCGGAAATTCAATGGTAATCCAATCAACCAACTCATTACTTGCCATGTGGTCAAACTGACTAAACAAGTATTTTTTGTATTGTTGCACTTCTGTTTCGCAATCAGCGCAACTGGACTTGAAGGCACAAGCAAGTTGTTGGATTAAGTTGTATTCTCTTAAAGTTTTGGGAGTAGAGTTACCGTAGTTGTCCCACGCAGCTAAATCAGCTAAGAGCAGGTTGAGAAATTCTCGCCAGTTCTGAAGATTCTCTTCAATATCTAGGAAACGATCATGCAGATCGCCTCGGACTTCATCTGCTCGTCGTCTCTTTTCTGCTAGCAACTCCTCACAATCCAAACCAGACAAATCCGATATTTGTATCTGATTGAACCTGGGTGAGCAGGAAATCACACTTGCCCCACGCTCCTGTAGATCTAAGCGAAGTGATTCACAGAGTCCCAAGTTCTCCCAAAATTTAGTCTCTATGACTTGGGCTGCATCTAGCCGTACCCCGCTCAAGTCGGCTCCGCTCAAGTCGGCTTCGCCTAAGTCTGCTCCTTGCAAATCAACATCACTCATGTAAGAACGTTTGAGCACTATATTCTGAAGATTAGCCAGTTGAAAATTTGCCCGGAGTAAGTTCGCTCCGATCAAATCTGCTCCGGTTAAAATCGCGCCCATAAAGTTAGTACTACTTAGGTAAGCACGGTTTAATCGAGTATTACTCAGATTTGCTCCTTGTAAATTGGAGTCACTCAAGTTCACCCGCAGCAAAGTTGCCCCCTGCAAATTAGCTTCTGTCAAATCGACAAAGACCATACGGCTACCGCTGAGATTGGCATGACTCAAGGTGGCTCTAGAGAGATTGGCTCCGCTCAAATTAACTTCACTCAAATCAGCGTTGCTCAAGTTAGCGTCCTGTAGATTGGTGAACGCTAAATTAGCATGACTAAGGTTAGTGCTTTGTAACATCGCGTTTGCTAAATCAGCCCCCCGTAAACTTGCGCTAGCTAACTGGGCATGGCTCAGATCGGCATGGATTAGAATACAGCGCCGCAAAATTGTCCCGCGCAATTGCCCGTTTGCTAAGTTGGCACAACTCAAGTCTGAACCACTTAAGTCAGCACCAGATAAAACAACGTTGCTTAAATCGGCACGCTGTAAACAGGCATCTGTGACGCTGATTTGATAAAGATTAGCATTGGTGAGGTTTGCCTCTCGCAAGTCAGCCCTATATAGATCACTCCCGCGCAGGTTAGCATCGGTGAGATCTGCCTCTCGCAGGTCGATTGCTTTTAGCACCGCATTATTAAGTTGAGTAGAGTGCAGAATTGCTCCCTGAAGAATAGCCCCACTCAAGTCAGTCCGCTCCAGAATTGCCTCGGTAAGATCTGCGCCCCTTAAATTGGCACTGCCTAAATCTGCCCCCTTTAGATTGGCACCTCGAAGATTGACTCCCTGCAAGTTGGCATGAATCAGCACTGCGCCATGCAGGTCAATTCCCTGTAAGTTGAGCCCTCGCAGATCTGCACCAATATAACTGCCGTTAGGTTTGAGATCGTTTCTAGTGATCCTTCTTCTAGGTTGCCTTCGAGGATGAGCAATTCGTTTGATCGCCGATATGCGGTTTGCAGAGAAAAGCCTGATCCCCACTGTGAACTGATATCGAGTCCATGTGGTTGCCCGATTGGATTTGATCCAGTCCTGTACCGCTAATATCAGGGTTCTAAGCCGATTTGGACTAATTGGCTGAATACTCATAGAATGCTCTGCTGTGAGGGGGATTGCACAGATAAGGTGACCATTAGATAACCGGGGCGATCGACCTACGAACCCACACCATAATTGCTGTCTCTCTAATGACTGGCTCTGTCGCAAACGGACGGAGTACCACTTCACAAGATCACACACACCCTGCATTCGGCTTTGCTCAACAGCAACCTTTGGACAAAGGGTTTTACGAATGCAGCAGTTTGTGGAGTATTAACCTGCTAGGAAAAACATTTCCTTTATACAGTGTTTATACATTGTCAAAAATACCACAATCGTTGTTAAATTACATCTTGTTATTTGATGACATAAATTTGAGCTAATTGGGCAAATATTCAAATCTAATTCAGATATTTGTCTATAAAATGACAGAGTTAAGCCGTGGAGTTTCTGGATATGACTGACAAACCCCTTCAGGAAGATTCCTATTTTCAACAGCAACAGTTGTATTGGGAGCAGCTGCGTCAAGAATTAGATCGCTACAAGACAGAGCTTGGGGCAACTAACACAGAACTTGCTCAGTGTATGGGGATCAGTCGGCAACCCCTAGTGATGTTTATGCAGGATGCTCAGAAGGGGCTACCGATTCAGCGATGGAATCTCATGCGATTGTGGGATTTGTTGACTGATCCCGCTCACTCCCAAAAAAAACTTAGTAGTGCAGCCCAATCGCAGCGCACTAAGCTGCGCCAGCAGGGCCCCGATGCTCTGCTAAAAGCTGCTGGGTTTCTCCCTCATACTCAAAAACCAACTTTAGATGTTCATCCTAGTCGCCTTCAACAAATCCATCGAATTGTTTCAAGGTTATCAAACTTACCTGTTTCGGATTTTGCTGAATTTATAACGTTAACTGATTTCCTGGAAATGTTTGTAACTAACTCATTTCCGGGAAAACATAAAGTTTTTTTTGAGTTAATGCAATGTGATACTAACGATACCGTGCTTACTTCAATGGATAAGCAGATTGATCGGATTGACCGATGGGTAGAGAAGAATCGCTTACCCAACGCTCCAGAAGGTGTGATTAAACAGAAATTGCAAGGGGCGCTATCCCGTTTGGCAATTTCGGGAAAATCAGAATTAAACAATGTGGAATTCTTTGAGCTGTATATGTCGATCGCCGAGAATGAACGGCTCAACAGTCACATTGATGAATGCTTGAAAATGCGAATTACGCAATGTCAATTTACTACACTAAATTTTCCCCTTAAGCCATTTTTGTCTCATCGAGAAACTGGACACATCTGGCAAGACATTGAGGAAGCTTGCCTCAAGGCAGAAAAGTGTTTGCGCCCAGAAATTCTCGACCGTAGTGACCCAGAAGATGCTGTTTCTGAGCCAGTCATTGAAGCCTTAATTACTTGCAATTTTAGAGTTGAGGATAAGGGAAAGTCTGTGCGTTGGCGCTACAGCACTTCTACCACCCATTTTGAAACGATGCTGGCCGCATTAGGACGGGGCATGGGATACGATGCTGAGTTAGAACTGGTAGATTTTTCCACTCGTACCCTGGGACACAAAGACTATAGTTTGATCCGATCATCCACAGCCTTTCGTCCGATCAACCATCAAGATGATCCCCACAATTGTCGAATCTATCAAAGCGTTTGGATCGATCGCAGTACCGTTCTAGGGATTCTCCAATCGGCTGTAGTTGCCGTCCGCGGTTGGTTGGCAGAAAACTTTCCCGATGAGTCAAGCTGTCGCAGTTATTATGAGGTTTGCCGTACTGTAGCTGAAATTGATGACAATCTGGTGCAAGGAAAAAAAGTCCTCAATGGGTACAGAATTCAACAAGTGGACTATGGCAAAGGGTTATCTGCCAATGAATATTTAGAAACTGCGGTGATTGAAAAAATCAACCATCTCAAACAGGGTGTACTGAAGCAATATTCAAAACTTCGAGATTGCTATGAAGCCGACTTAGATCACAAATACTGGATTGCCAAGCTTGCGTGTGCTCACTCGGCAATGATTGAAGGCAACATGATCATTGCTTCTCGCCTGTTAGTGGAGATGCAGGATTTTCTCAACACATCTAGCCGACAGCATCCCTTGTTACAGACTGCCTACAGCATGGAATACAACCTGCAACAGTTTTACCAGGGCGATGCAAACATTTTTTCTGATTCCCGTCAATGGCGGCTTGAATTACCCAAAGCTATTCAAGCTCTCAGTTGTCACATTAACGACTCAAAGCAGATTTGTGGACGATTTGACTCAGATATTTATATTCATGCCTCGGAAGTGTGGGGACGATTAGCAAGGCTCAACTTTTGTTGCTCTAATCAGGATGAAATTGATCACCTCGCTGCGAGTGTACAACAGTTTCTAATGGCGGCGTACTGTTCATCCAAAACCGGAAATCGCCACCGAGCCGCGCATTGGATTAGTAATGCCAGTCGTTCTTGTGTCCGCTTGGGGGAGGGCGATCGCGCCACTGCCTTTGCCGAGCTGGCAGAACGGATTATTAGACGCGCAATTGAACCCACTTACAGTATGGAATACCAGGATGCGATCAGGGCAGAAGTAAATATTGCCCGAGGAGAACGGTTGTTGCTAATTGAGAAGAACTTTGCCGGATCGCTAGATTACTTTTTGCGATCGCTCAAAGGAGCTATATATATTGGCTTTACCCGTTTAATCGCTGACAACTTATACAACATAGCCCGCGCCGCTCAGAATTTAGGTAACTATCGCATCCGCAAGTCTTTTGAGTCTGCTTTTGGTAAAGAGGACGGGAGAACTTACCCATCAGAGTGGCTCTTCAACGAAGCGGATCAGGGTTGGCAGGAAAATAAAATCGCAGTAGAGGTAATCCAATTCCTCAACGAATTGAATAAAGATGAAGACTGGAGTGCAGTAGCGTCCCAGTTCAAACAGCAAGCACAGAAGGTTTGGCATGGCTGGGCAAACTTCAATTCATCCCAGTGCAACATTCATCATCCGCTCGAAATCGCCATAGAGAGTGAGCAGTTTCTCAGTCGAGTCAAATGAGGGAGGGAGGTAATAAAACAGAACTTACGCAGATAAATCTCAGGTTAAAGTCAGTTGAAACCGACTAAAATCGCTCAAGCAACTCACTTGAATGGTTTTAGCTTTTGACCTGAGCTTTATCTCAAAGCAATTGCGTAATTCTAAAGTCTCCCAATAGGAGCCCTGAGGATAAGGAGTAGGTAAAAGCAGACTCAACCTTTGCAAGCTCTGTCAGAAATTAGTTGTCCTTCTCGCCCTCATAGGATTCAGAATCTGCACTGCTGAAGTAGCAATTTGAAACAGCAGCAGTCAGTACACCCAAAACTGGATATAGGGTCTTTGCCGTATCGTTGACGGTTGATAGAGCTTTTTCAATTCGTGCAGTTCGTTGTTCTTCAGTATCGCCAGCAACTGGTTTGTTGCTCAGCCGCCAAGCTAAAGCGATTGCAGTCAGCAAATGCACAACAACAACAAACCCCAAGAGGTACCATAGTCCTCTAGCTAACTCTCCTGATACACCAACCTTAAAGTTTTTACGTAGCTCGCTCAGCTTCAAACTATCCTCGGGAAAATTCCAATTGGACGATCGCGAAGCTTCCTCAATCGTTTCTTTCGGATGTCCTTGAGAGAACTGATCGTCAGCCATAGTAAAACCCCCGTTACTTTCCATTTTTGCTCTGATTCGATCGCAGCGTTCTCAGATAACAGCGGCTCCAGAAAGCTTTCCTTCTTCAGAATTTGAGACGGCGTGAGTTGAGAGTAAAAGATCGCCAAGACCTTTTTCTCATCAAGCTTTTATTAACAAGACTCACAAATGTAGATATTTGCAGTAGATAACTTGATTGGGAAGAGCTTGTAGTTCGGTTATCTGGCTAAAGCCTTTGTTCCGGTCTTTCGTGGCGTTTGGCTTAATCCGAACTCACGTTTAAGTTATCTGATCCAGAAAACCTTCTGAAGTTACGGTCAGTAAAGGCGTAGGGACAAGTGTTGTGATTTGCTGCAGGCATCATTATTCGTACAATGATGCCTGCAATTTCTATGGGGTGGTACGGGGCAGGCATTGCGGTTTGATATGGTCATCCCTTGCAAATGCCAAATTCAAAGGTTGTAAAAGTTAAGTTGTCACAATCTCTTTAACCACTTTTTCTCCTTCGACAACACCAAGGCTACGCCCCTTCTTAGACTCTTCCTGAGCGATACCGTATAGAGCTAATCCAGTCCGTAAAACATCTGCCATATTTTTGCCTGATTCATCCGCCAGTTTTTGCAAAAGCTCGTAGGCCTCTGGAGTGAGATCCAGGTTCAATCGCTTTCTCTTTGACGTTCCCTTTTCAGTAACCATACAAAATCGTTCCTCAGTTAAACGTTCAGGTAAGAAGCCACCAACCCCATACTATACAAACCACATCTTTTGTACAAGATTTCCCATAATCTTTATACAAAAAATAAACAAAATTTTTGTTATTCGGGGTTGTCCTATTGGCAGCGTCCATTACTTTAATGTTGTGCATCTATCGGCTCCTTGCCAATGACGAAGTTTAGAGATTAAGGACTTGAACAAGTGACGGAAAGTATTAGAAATCCGTGCAGGTTGTTTTGGTGCTAGGGAGCCGGATATGAGGACACACTCCTCTTCTGCATCTTTCAAATTCATACTGGAGCGGCTTTTACAAGCGTATGCTTTTCCCGTAAAGACAATATTTTGATGACACGATAACGCAGATAATGCAGACAACAGTTCAAGACGATAGCTTTTTGCGATTTGGGATAGGTATGGCAAAAATGAATGTTGGTTTTGCCATAGGTATGCCTTACGGCTGCATAGACCCTAGAAGGTCTGGGATACCCAACTGAATCGGCAGGGATAGTGTGCATAGAAAATCCTCCGTGAGCACGAATAGATAGGTATAATTTTGTCTATTGCCGTTGCTGGTTCAGAATTGGCTCGACCAGAAGCGTAATATTGCGTCTACCAATAACTCGAACAGTTTTGCCTACTGAGATTTGAACATTCTGGGGGCACACGGCAGTCCACCAGGATGCTTGAAAATAGACGCGACCTGATTGAAACGGGGCAATATCGTTACTCACAATCGCTACGCTTTCCAGATCATCCAAAAGGTCGTCTAAAGCTGAATTTGCTGCAATATGAGTGGAACTGGAGAAATTCCCTATAGGCACTGACTTGGAGAAGAGGGAAATTTTCATATTTATCCTTCTAGGTAACAAATTGCCGTTGAGTGCTCAACTACGCACAATCCTGGAAACTCGGCTCCGAGCGTAGAAACTGAGCTAATTTTCAGTTCAACTACGTTAAGTTAATGGGCCGCTAGGAAAAACTCTGTCGTTAGTCATGCACTTGTATTGCTGAACATACCTATATTAAATACACAAAATTTGTGTATGTCAACCCCATTTTTTATTTATTACTTCAAGCTGTGCAAGATTCCCAATGAGGGTTAATTGAAACGGTGCGACATAGCAGTCCAAGTTTTGGAGAATTAAATCAATTTTCCTAAGTGGGTGGAGAGCCTTCTCTCCCATTGGAATCTATCCCACTGCCCTCATGTAAAAGAGTTTTGGGCTCCAGTCACATTGGTAGTAAGTAATAAACCTAGTGAAATGCAGACGTAGCTATTTTCAATTGCAAAGGTGGCACAGACAAATCAACATCTACTCTGAACCTGAGAGCTGCACTTGCTAGAAGTAAGCATAAGGTGCTGTTGCTCGACACGAATAGACAGCGAACCCTTTCCTTTATCTTGGGACTTGATGGGCAACCCTTTACCGCTCTTGACTAGCTAACCAGTGACAAAGCGAGCGCCCCTTGCAACTCAAATTAAAAACTTACTGCTCATCCCTAGCAAAATGGCCATATTTTGCTTGATGACTGTCCCTGACCTATTGCTCTATACCTAAAAGGGGTACTGTCAACTTAACTTTGGATAAGAGATAAAATACAGAATTCCGTCTTGCCTGTCTGTTCTGTCTATGTATTCTCGTCACCGCTTTCCTGCCGAAATCATCAGCTATTGCGTCTGGCTCTATTACACCTTCCCGCTCAGCTATCGG
>JACJOC010000045.1 GCA_014695345.1 Cyanobacteria bacterium FACHB-471 | reverse complement strand
AGCCAGTGCCTTCCGTTTCCGTTCGGCTCTCTCTCGACCGCTTAACCAATATAACGAGACATCCAAGAAACTGTCAAGCATTTCTGGAAAGTTTTTCGGGAAACGCTGAAAGTGCTGATACCACAAGGGTTTTAGACCCTTGGAGGGGATTGAATTGGTTCAAGGACGTTGATTTTGAGATGGGACTGTAATTTTTTCTGAGTTACTTGGCGTTAGACGACGGTACATTGGGTTAGAGAAAACCTTGAGACGCTAGGGAAGCTAAACTTTGTGAATTTTCAATCGGTCATCGCTAAGCTGAGCGAGTTTTGGGGCGATCGCGGCTGTTTGATTGTCCAGCCCTACGATACGGAGAAGGGGGCGGGTACAATGAGTCCTCACACTTTCCTACGGGCAATTGGTCCTGAACCCTGGTCGGTTGCTTACGTTGAACCTTGCCGTCGTCCGACAGATGGGCGATATGGGGAGAACCCAAATCGTTATCAGCATTACTATCAATATCAAGCGCTGATCAAACCTTCGCCAGACAACATTCAAGAGCTCTATTTGGATTCTCTGCGAGCTTTAGGCATTCGTGCAGAGGATCACGATATTCGGTTTGTGGAGGATAACTGGGAATCTCCTACATTAGGAGCCTGGGGAGTTGGTTGGGAAGTTTGGCTGGATGGAATGGAGGTCACTCAATTTACCTATTTTCAACAGTGTGGGGGAATTGATTGCCGTCCAGTTTCGATCGAGATTACCTATGGGTTGGAGCGGCTAACGATGTATCTCCAGGAAGTCAATGCTTTCACTGAGATTCAGTGGAATGAAGCGGTAACTTATGGAGATGTGCATTTTCAGGGAGAAATCGAGCATTCAACTTACAACTTTGAAGCATCTAATCCTGAATTGTTGTTTACTCTGTTTGGACTGTACGAACAAGAGGCTGGACAGCTTATTGAGAAAGGGCTAGTTTTGCCAGCACTTGACTATGTGTTGAAGTGTTCACACAGTTTCAACTTGCTAGATGCTAGAGGTGTGATTTCGGTTACTGAGCGGACGCGCTACATTGGCAGAATTCGTGGTTTGGCACGGCAGGTTGCTCATCTATATTTGAAGCAGCGAGAGGAGCTAGATTTTCCGTTGTTGAAAGCTGATAGAGCGGAAGTAGCTTAACTTGGAAATTTCGGTCAGAGTTGTCAAATCAGGATGACTTTTGGCGTGAAAGTACTGCTTTCACGCCTTACGAACTTTAGTTTTCTCCTTCATGTGAGGAGAGGGAAATGTTGGCTATTCTTTATGACGAATGTAGTCGTAGATTTCTATATAATCCTTGCCAGGGTAGTTCCATGAGTAGTCGTAGCTCATGCCCTGTTGGATCAGATCTTGAAACTCTTTGGGTTCTTGGTGCCACAAATCTATAGCCCGATCCATAGCGGATTCTAAGGCAGGAAAGTCTGATTGATGGAATACGTAACCGTTACGCTGTTCGGGTAGGTGGTCTTGATCAAAGTCCCGGTCAAAGACCGTGTTTACCAGCCCTCCTACACCTCGGACGATGGGTACTGTGCCGTATTTCAGTCCGATCATTTGGGTTAAGCCGCAGGGTTCGTAGTTGCTTGGGACTACGATCATGTCTGCTCCGGCGTAGATGAGATGGGACAGTTCTTCGTTGAAGCCCAGTTCGAGGTGAACGTCTGGGTTGTCGTTTAGGAAGCGCTTTTCGTGTTGAAAGTGGGTGTTGATGCTGGCTTCAGTTGCAGAGCCTAGAAGCACGAATTGTGCACCGCGGTACAAGGCATGGTAAATGGCGTGGTGTACGAGGTGAACGCCTTTTTGGTCGTCTAGGCGACCGATGTAACAGATGATGGGTTTGTTTTCTTGGCGCAGGAGGAGGCGATCGCGCAACGCCTTTTTATTCTCTGCTTTGCCCTCCAGATTCTCTTGGTTGAAATAGTGAGGAATGTAGCGATCAACTTCTGGGTTCCAGACATTGTAGTCAATGCCGTTGAGGACTCCTCTAAATTTGTCCTGAAAAACGTGTAGGGTGTGACCTAAACCGTAGCCGGTATCAGTAAAGCGAGCTTCCCAAGCGTGGTGGGGAGAAACAGTTGTGACAAAGTTTGAGTAAGTGATGCCCCCTTTCATGAAGTTGAGGGCAAAAGGATTGAAATTGTCTTGGAGGCGATCGTATTGGAAGTAGTAGGCTTCCTGGTTTAGTCCTGTTGCCTGAAGGGTTTCAACGCCGCCCATACCTTGGTGCTTGAAATTATGGATGGTATAGCAAGCACGCTGGTTTGCCATTCCGTGATGCTTGTACATCTCGAAAAGCATGACTGGAACAAGTCCAGTTTGCCAGTCATGGCAGTGAAGTATGTCAGGGCGTTTGTTGCTTTGTAGCAGAAACTCTAATGCGGCTTTGCTAAAGAATGCAAACCGCATATTGTCGTCGGAGCAACCGTAATAGCAGCCTCGGTTGAAGAAGTTGGCGTTGTCATGCGGCTCGATGAAGAAGCAGAGCCGGCCGTGAACCCAACCGCAGTATACAGAGCAGTGGACAGCAGCATCGTACCAGGGTACCCACAGATCACGGTAGGACTCGTGAAGTCCCCAGATATGGTCGTACCTCATGCAGTCGTACTTGGGCAGAATGATTTCTACTGTGTTGCCCCGAGCCTCTAGTTCGCGACTAAGACCGTAGACTACGTCTCCTAGACCGCCAGCTTTGATAACTGGAGCGCACTCAGAGGCAATCTGCACAATGTACATTTCTTATCCCCCGCTGGATACATACCAATTTTTAACTTTACAAAAGTATATTATTTTGGATGGCTAGGCAACTTAACTATCAAAAGTCAATGTAACCAGCACAAACGGGTCAGAAGCGTCACCCTTGCGAAAGGGATTGCTGCTAACTAGTTCAATTTATGAAGCAGGTTGATATGTCGTAGGGCGTATTCGTCTTAGCTTAGGGGTTTCCTAGCTCTAGCTAATGTTAGATAAGCCTTTGAGCCAACGGTTAGAGAGGTTTTTGAGCGATCGCCCCACCTGCTGCTTTAAGCGCCAGCGTTGAAATGCCTTTTCGTAGTCCTCTCCATCAGTCTGGTAAGTTTTCCAAGCATTGAGAGCAATGAACAGTCCCCAAATCAAAGCAATGTAGAGCGACCAGTTAAGTGGACTACTGGTGAGCAAATCGAGCATCACCAAAAATGTATTGACAATGCCGTACCTGGCTACGCTTCTACGCAACCTGCTTTGCCGATACATAGCGAAGGCACGTTGCTCTCGTGCTTCTCCTTGTTGCGTCAACCATTCTTGCTCTGCGGATTGAAATTCCTCTGGCGAGATTCCCAGTTCTGCTGCAATTTCCAGGAGTTGCATTTTGGAAATTTCTCCGCGCTCAATTTGACGAGTAAACGCAATTTTGAGGATTTCTTGTGCTTCCTCTTGCTCGTAGATATCTGTCATCTAAGTTGCCTTTTCAAGGTAGACCAGTCAGGCTGCTCTAGTTTGTCTGCTTAGATGGTGCTGCTTAATTTGGGTAATGCAGACCGCTCGCAGACTATTCCTAGTTTATCGTCACCCTAATGAAAGGAATCTCACTGCCACGGGATTTGCTCTAGTAGGCTATCCCTCGGTAGGTTCGTTGGTAGGGGGCATTTGGCAAAGCTTTGGTCTCTTGAGCAGGAAGTTGTTTGGGCAGAGATTGAGTTGGAAGGGGGCGATCGCGTTGAGGGCGCGAATCTTTCTGTTTGGCTGGAGCAGTAATTAACGTTAGTACCTGTTGCCAAAATTCTTCTGCTTGTTGAGGATCAGGAATTTTAGTGGCGAGTTCGTTAATTAAGCGATGGTAGGTAATTTGGGGGAACTTATCGAGGGTTTCCTGAACGTACACGCTGGCGATCGCTCCTACGTAGTAGGACAGAGCTTGCTGACAACGTTCTACAAACCAAGGCTCAATATCAGTCAGGTTTCTAACTGGAGGTTGGCTTGAAGGTAAGGATGGGTTGAGCCTCTTCGTTCCCAAACTTTGGTTGAGTTGGTCGTTAAATGAGGTTTCTGTAACCTGAGCATCTAACTTACTTGGCTGATTACGAATGGGCTCCAGTAGCTTTTCAGTTTGCCAGACCGTAAATAAAGTTTCATCTTCAACCAGCAAACAAAATCTGCCAGCTTTAGATTCTCTTTCACAGTAGTCAGTTGCCACTTTGTGAAAAAGTTTTCGCAGAGACAAGACTCTTTTAAACTGCTTTTCTTCAAACGTTAATTCAGCAGCGGAACCATAACCAATGCCTCTAGAACGCAGTTCTTCGGCAGCAATCACCAACACTCTGGAACTTTCCTTCATCTTTCTGCAATTTCTAGAGAGAACACAGGATCACAGCTTCGGAACAGATGAAATATGGTGTGCCTTGGAAGAATTCCAATCAGCTAATCGGTTGTTCATGTTAAGTAGTAATAAGCCATACTACTGCTCCTTGATTCTTCGTCCGGACGTTTTTGATGAATTCATCCTGTAAGGCGATGACAATGTTGTAAAAATGTCATAGGCGATACATTTCTAAGCTTTTGTCAGATTTTGTAGAAGGGTGGAGGCGCTAGGAGAAAGGTTAGTGAAATGAATATAGAAGCCGGGTTCAACGTCGTTAGACTGTCCTATGACTTTGGCGTAGAGATCGCCGGGAATAGTTGTACCTTCGTGAGGGTTGAGCAAACTGAGCTTGATGTCTCTGAAGAATGGCATTGGATGAGGCGAGCGCACCTCTGCCCGCTTTCCTGAAAACTTAACTAAAGTGCCCGCAACCATTTGCCCAACCAGGTTTCTGCCGTCAATTAGGGCGTATCGAATGGGTACTTCTGGAACTAAGGGGACGAGAACAGTGTGGGGATCAGGAAGCGACAGGCGATAGGCACCCCCGATGCCGCCAACTTCGTACAGCTTAACGGGTGTATGAAATCCCTTCACCTCAACCTCGGTTTGGCTGAAGATGCTGAGCAAGGGTTCAACTTCAGTAAAAGTTGCTTCAGAGATTAGCACTTGCCCACCTATGCTGGAAGACTCAATCCGAGATGCTAAGTTGACCTGACTGCCGATTGCGGTGTACTTTGCCCGCCTTTGGGAGCCAATATTGCCGACAATTGCTTCTCCAGTATTGATTCCTATTCCCATTTCTAGGGTTGGCAGATTGAGCTGTTGGTTCTGCTGGTTGATCTCTGTTATCGCCAACTGCATTGCTACTGCACAGGCGATCGCTCTTGCTGCATCATCTGATCTTTGAGTGGGTGCACCAAACAGGACAACAATGCCGTCGCCAATCACCTCATTAATGTTGCCGTTATATTGACTAATGACGTGAGTCATTCGTTCTAAATAGAGGTTGAGCAGTGTGACGACTTGCTCTGGCGAAAACTGTTCAGAGATGGCAGTAAAGCCTCTCAAATCAGAAATCAAAATTGTGATTTTACGGCGTTCGCCGCCTAATCTTAGACCTTCTGGAGTTTCTAGTAAATTCGCTACTATCTCTTCAGTTAAATAGCGGCTAAAGGTATTGCGGATGACTTCAGCAGATTGAGCGATGTAGGTCGTAGTGGCGATCGCTGCCCCACCTAATGCTAGAAATGCAGGAACGATAGGAACCCACCAATTTGCCAAAAATAAGAGGTAGCTAATACCCCATATTCCACCGCCTGCTAATCCCAAGCTGAGACTAATTTTGAGGCTTTGAATCAGGGTTGTGTTGTTTGAAGTCATGCCTCTGTCACTCGCCGAAGCCGCAACTGAGGGGTGTCGTTGCTGCCAGACTAAAAACGCTCCCACGACTGACCAGCTTAGAATCCATAGCCATTCCAGCAGCTCAGACCAGGTTTGTAGGGGAGTGCGTCCGGTTAGAGCAGAGGTGAGCAACTGGTTCGTCAGGTTGGCATGGATTTCAACCCCTGGCGTAGGCGGTAGGATCTGTAGCAGTTCATTGTTGTAGGGAGTGTAGTAAAAGTCGCGCAGGCTTTCTGCGACTGCGCCGATCATGACGATGCGATCGCTCATTAAATCTGCTGGAATGCGGCTTTCCAGCACATCCTGCACAGACACCACTTCAAAACTGCCCGTGCCGCCCCGAAAATCTACCAAAATCTGATATCCATCCGCTGCCGTGCGAACGTAGCCACCGTCATTGGGTTCCAGTGGCGGAAATACGGCTTGTCCTAAACGGATGTATTCTTCATCGGTGAGTTTAGGATAAATTTGTTCCGGTTCTAGATAAAGAGCGGCTAGGGTGAAGGCAAATCCTAGTACGAGTTCATTATTGCTGTTGGAGAGGGAAAGTAATCCTCGTCGAATCTTGCCATCGGCATCCAGAATCACGTCACTGGCGCTAATCTGTCCTAATTCGGCTAACACAGGCGGAGGCGCAACAGCTCCAGCGTTGGCTGTCCCGACTACTTTTTCAACCCCGATCAGGTTAGGCGTTGTCCTAAAAACTTCGACCAGGTCGGCATATCCTGAATCGACTGGCACATCGCGATAAAGGTCTAACCCAATTGCTCGGGGCTGCTGTTGCTTGATCTGGTTTAAGAGCTGGGTCAAGGTGGCATCCGAAAGCGGCCAGCCATATTCCTGTAGGTCTGGTTCTGTAATGCCAACAATGATGATGCGAGAGGTATGGGGTTCTGACGGACGCAGCCGAAAAAACTGGTCGTAAGCCGCCCATTCCAACGTTTGTAGTAGACCAGTCAGCCGAAGCAAGATGACAGCAGCAGCAGTACAAGGGGCTGCGATCGCCACACCCCGCCAATGCCAGAGGATTGGCTTCAGCTTCGTCCACATAGTCAGGTCAGTAGTAAGTTGGGCAAGGTAGACGCTTCTTGAAGGAGCGTTTGCCTTGATGCTGTGGAATTAGGGGGCTAGACCTGGCTTAGTTTGTCGAGGTGCAGCAGTTGATTAGGGGGGCTTGGGCGATCGCTGCGTCTAGTCCAACAGATTGCAATAGTGCTTGCCAGTCTGCGGTCAACATAGCATCTTGAGGCTGGGACTGGTGTAAATCTGCCAAGGCTTGTAGCGCATCATACCAAATTCCGGCTTCGGCGTAGAGCCGGGGTCGATCTTGCGGATTAGCCTGCTGCAAGCTGTTGAGTAAAGCCGCACTGGGTGCAACGGGTTCAACCCAACCTGCTATGACTGCATTTCTGGAGCGATCGTCGTTGTCGCAAACGAGGGAAACATACCAGCGATAAAGAGTTTCCTGAGCTAATGGGGTGGATGTGTAGTCAGCCAGATTGAATTGCACAATGCCAGCAGCGCTCGGAGTTTCTAGGGTTTGTCGGTAGAGAACTTCTGTGCCGTCTTCGTTTTCTAAGGTCAGTTCTAACGATGCGGCGGAGGTTTCGGGGACGTACACCATTAGAACTGGCTCTTGAGAAATGGAAAGTCCTATGGTGCTGGAAGGAATCAATGCAGTCAGGGCATCGCTGCTAGAGGTGCAGTCGCCCCAATCGCCGCGACTTGCTGCTCCAGAAGTGACGGGAGGTGCGCCTCGGTTGGGCGGGCGAAAGGTAATTCTGCCAGTTCTAGAACGGGACTGCTGAGCTACAGGACGATTAGCAGATGGGTTGGAAGTCGTCTGAGCCAGGGTTGGAAGGGGGAATGACCAAATCGCGATCGCCCCCACTATAAAAGAGAGAGAGAAGAAAGGGTGATAAAAGCATTTCCAATTCATAGTGACGCTCCCGAATCAGGAATAAACAGACTAAAGATAAATTGGCGATGCACAAGGTTGAGATAAAACGTTTACCAGGGACTCCCGACTAGTGTGAAGCCAGACCAGAAGTAAGGATGAGTCAGGTTGACGTTATTGCTCTCTGCCAGTTCGGGTGGCAGCGGCAAAACGCCTTCAGGGTACTGAATTTGCCCGTTAACGATGCGGACCTCTCCTCGCAGCATGGCAAGTTGTGCTTGCTGGAGTGCCTCTGCTTTGATGGGAGTCGTTCTTAACTGTCGATAAAATTCCTGCATTAGAGCCAGTGTGCCTTCATCGCTAACTGACCAGAGGCTTGCCATTGCTGATTTTGCACCCGTCTGTACGGCGAATCCAGCAAAGCCTAGTTCTGCTTCTACATCTCCTAATGCAGTGCGACAAGCACTTAAGACGACTAACTCAACCGTTGGGTTTCTCCAACCTAATTGGCTCAACTGATCGAGTCGCAGTTGAGTATCCCAAAGTTGAATAAAGGAATTGCTGGGTGCGCCAGGACGAAACTCGGCGTGGGTTGCCAGGTGAATAATCTCAAAGGGTTGCTGCTGTTGCTGTCTGCTCAGGGTATCTAAAGTAAAAGCTTGATTTAGAAACGATCGCCCCTGCCAGAGTCCATTTAGGGGAACGGCTAAACCTACAGGAGCAGGCGAAGATGCGCTAGAGGGCACTACCGTTCCAGTAATAATGTTGTTGTCGTAGATTACAGTGCCTTGAGTGGGTTCGCGGTTGCTGTCGCTGTTGTTGGAATCTTCAGGCGGATTGGGAATCAGGGTAGGTCGTCCAGCGATCGCCGCTAGTTCAACGGGTACGGCGGGCAGCGGTGGAAAGTCAGTAAACTCAGAAGCCCCCATTGCCAGAACTTGCGCTTGGGCAATGCTGGAGTAGCGGGTATCGGTCAGGCTGAAGCTGGGAATCAGCGAGAGGCTGTACTGTTCAATCAAAAACTGCTCTCCATCCTGAAGCACTGCTAGCGGCGTTGAGCGCAAGCCAGCATCAACAGAAAATAGCAGCGTATCGACTTCTGCCACTTGCAGATTGGATTGGATGGGAGCCATTGTCCAGGTCTGAAGCTGCTGGGCAGCAGGAAGATAGCTGGTAGAGCGAAGTTTGGTGCGATCGGTGAGTTCTCGTCTGAGAGCAGTAGTGACTTGAAGTAGAGAGTCGCGATCGGCAGCCGCGACGCTGCGATAAATGGGTGCGTCTGCCGCCGTCACTAAGATGACATCAAGCTGCTCGGCCCGGCTAAATAGATAAACCAGAGCAGGTGTTCTGCCGGTTTGGACGGCAAGCTCAGCTAAACGAGACTGAATTTCTGACAGGGTCAGACTCGGTGTTTCCTGTAAACCTAGATATTGCTGAAATTCCTGACTATATAGTTGCTCGATTAGAGTGACTGCATCAGAGAGATTGCCACTATCGAGCGCATCAGCAATGTCTTGACGTAGGATGTCAGTCAAAACGGGATTCGTCGGATAGACTCCAGGTGGTTCTACATTTTCAGCAACATTGACATCAGGCGGCAGAGGCAACGGGTCAATATCAGGAATAACAGGTGGTTCTCCAGGTGGCTCTGGAGGTTCTGGCGGCAGAATTGCTCCTTCTGTGTTGAACACTCCAGCGGTTCCAGTTGCCTGGTTTTGGTCAAAATTGACCGTAACGGGTGCGGTGTAGTCGGAGTAATCGAGGGTGTCAAATCCTGCTGCACCGTCAATGATGCCGCTGAGCGTTGCCCCATCGCTAAAGACGAAAGTATCGGCTGCGTTGCCGCCTGTCAGATTATCAATGTTGGAGAACTCAACTGCGTCGTTTACCGATCCGATATCTGTGCCTGTAAGCTGCCAGGTGTTGGTTGTGTTGTCGCCAATTAAGGTATTGCTTCCTGCTGCACCATCAATCTGGTCAACACGACCGCCATTAAGCCGGAAACTGTCGTTGAGAGTGCCGCCGCGCAAGATTTGAAATCCAGAAAACGTGGCACCGTTCAACGTGCCGCTATTGGTGCCTGTGACTGTCCAAGTGTTTGCTAGGTTTTGACCGACCAGGGTGTTCGTACCGCTGCCCGCCACGATTTCCTGGATATTTTCGGGTTGAATTGCTTCTAGGTCGAGGGTGAGGGATGTGGCGATCGCCGAGTAATCCAACCGATTCGTGCCGCCGCCGCCATCGATCGCCCCTTCAAAGCTGGTATCGGCAAACTGGAAAATATCGGTGCCGCTGCCGCCTTGCAGATTCTCGATATTGCTGAAGCTAAGTCCGTTAGCAAATCCGCTGATTGTCCCCTGGTTAGCTCCAATCAGTTGCCAGGTCGTGTTTTGGCTAGCGCCAATCAGGGTTGAACCTCCAGCGATCGCCACCGGAGCGTTAAACGTAAATGGATTCAGGCTTACCGTGCCGCTGCCATTCGTTCTACCAATCGTGATGCTGCTAAATCCTGGCTGCAAGAAACCTAGATCAGCTGCGGTTAAGTCCAACGCAGCAGAGTCAGCCGCACCTGCGATCGCCACATCCTGAGCCGGATCAGTGGGCTGTAGTATCAGTTCTCCTGATCCCTGAATGACTCCGTTGAAGTCGATCTCGCCAGCTGTGAGGGTTTGGTTGCCACTACCTGCTAATCCCGTGCTGGTAATGCTGCCTGTTTCTAGAGTATTGGCTGTGGTTAGGCTGACTGCCCCTGCATTTCCGGTTGAGGAAGTGTTCAAATCCCCAATTTGGATGGTGTTTGCGGCATTGAGGGTGATCGCTCCCCCTGCGGTAGTTCCAGAGGTGGTTAGGTTCGCGCCAACAATGTTCCCTGCGGTTGCGGTAATGCTAATTGAGCCGCTGTCCCCACTCGTTAAGCTGTTGGTTTCAATATCATTCAATCCGACGCCAGCACCTGAAATGGTAATGTCCCGCCCTCTAGCAATGATGTTGTTTGCTGCACTAAATTGACCAGTACCATTCCCGTCAGAGTCTGCCTCCAGTCGAATTGAGCCGCCCGGACCGTCGGCAAACACAAAATCACCAAAAACATTGATGTTAATGTTATTGGTCGCCTCTAGCACGACGTTGGCAGTTGCGGGTAGCCCTTCCAGTGCCGTTCGTGAAATGGTGATGGGTTCCCCAACAAATTCGTCATCAAAAATGTCGGGCAGCGTTGCATCGACTCCAGGAGAGTTTGGTCCAAGGTCATTGATCAAGATGTCCCTGGGATCAAGCAGCAAGGTACCCAAGCGACCATCTGCTGCTGTAAGGTCAGCCGTTCCGTCAAAAATTAAAGATTGACGACCTGATACTTCTGCGAAACCGCCGTTGCCGGTGCGATCGCCCCCTCTAGCACTAATTTCTCCATAAAATGCAGTCGTATCATCTGCCCAAACGATTACCCTGCCCCCATTACCTCCACCCAGTGCGTCTGCTCGAAAAGTCGAATTTTCATCGACCAGCGTTCGAGACGCAGCAGGCAATGTATCTCGTCCTCCAATATCTCCGCCAATTCGCACGGTACCACCGCCACCATTGCCTGAAGCATTCAGGTTGGCGTTGAGGATAGCAACGCGATCGCCCAGGATGTTGACTTGGGGGGGTGGGAACTGGGGGTTAGGGGTTGGGGATCGGCGGGAGGTGTTGAGGGTGCCGGAGGCGATCGCCGTTCCAGGTTGAGGAGAAATAGCAATCCCGGAGCCCGTCAGTTGGACAGAGCCATCTGACTCAACCGTTACCCCTGTTGCGCTGGTAATATTTCCTCCAGTCAAAAGAGCGGGCAAGGACAGCGGCGTAAACGGCACCAATCCGCGATTTCCATTCCCTAGTCCCCGTCTCCCGATCGCTTCCAAATCAAGGCTTAGCAGCCGTCCTTCCTGGCTAATTCGTACCCAGCTTTCTCCTGGAACAGCAGCGATTGTAATGTTGCCGCCTGGTGCAGTTAGGGTGCCTGTATTAATAACTGTGCCGCCGATCAGGAAGAGATTTTGCCCTTCTGAAACCGCTAGATTTCCGCCGTTGAAGACAGAACCAGGCTGGCTGTTGCTGAAGGCAAAGGCATCCGGATTGCCGACCAGGGAGGAATAATCGTTTCTGCCGATCGCATTCAGCCAGCGATCGCCAAACCCGATTCCGCTGGCAGTCGTTGCCGTAAAAGAACCCGGCAAATCTAATCGGGCATTTGTACCCAACAAAATTCCGGCTGGGTTGAGTAGAAATAGATTAGAGTCGCCTCCGCTAACGCGCAGCAGTCCGTCAATATAAGACGCATCACCCCCAACTACGCGGCTGATGATATTGCGGATCTGGTCATTTGAGAGGAAGTTGGCGATTTCGCCTGTGCCTAAGCCAAATTCTTCAAAGCTGTGAAACAGGTTGGCTCCATCTTCAGAAAGAGTCCCGCCGCTAATATTTGTGCGTCGTCCCTGCTCAGTAACCCGGGTATTGGTACCGTCGGCTGCGGGAGTAATGTTTTGCACGACAAGCTGCGGGCTTGTTGAGGTAGGTGCTCGGGAGGAAGCGAGCGCCCCATCAACGTTCCCTGCAAACTGAACTGCAAACGTCTCTGGCGGAGTCGGGGTAGCTAAACCAGCCGGTAAGCCAACAGCAGCAGTGCGATCGCTCTCCACATCGGCGATCGCGTCTCCCGCAGCCTCTAACGTCGGCACATAAGCCTGCGTCTGTTCCTCACCGAGCAAGCCAGCGATCGAAACAGAGACTAACAGCAGACCTGCTTTCTCAAAAAGGTTTGACATAAGGTAACTGCACCGAAAAGAGTAACAATCAGCAAAACAGCCATCTATGCAACAGCCAGATTAACATTAGTAGTTTTGCTTGCTGCGACAGTCACCGATTCAAAGTGATAAATCTGTTTCACTATCCTGGATACTCCTCAATAGTTGCCAGCCCTAGACACCCAAGTTCAGCCTCTGCACCCTCTGAAGACTGGTGCAGTTGGATAATTTCGAATTTTTTTTGATTACAAATTAGTCATCCTGGACATACATTCCAAACTGGGAAGGGTGATCCGGATAGGTTTAACCATTAAGTTGCTAGTTCTGACTCAAGGACAGCTTGCAAAATCCTCCTGTTCCCAGAATTTGAAGAATATTGACTGGTCCCGAGAATGTCTGAAGAGTCAGAAGATGTTGCATGAATTTTATTGATAGAAGCTATTCAAACTACCTTTTGAATATCAAGTGAGAAAACCGTAGATTGAATCCATCGACGAAAGAAGTTTTTCTCTTTATCCATCGTCACCCTACCAGGAAGCAATAAGCCATGAAATCTACACTTAATTTCTCCGCTTCGAAGATATCTAATCTTGACCGTGGTCTGGCACAAAAAAACAGACGTGAATCTAAGTTTCTAGCTGGTTTAGGTCAGATTTTATCGTCCATTCTAAGTATATTGGCTGGTAATGAAGAACCACAAATTAGCCAAAAGCGCGATCGCTCTGGTGAAGTCTTCTGGCGGGTTTACGATCCGACCACTGGCGAATCTGCTCGCTTTAATTCTGAGTTAGAAGTTCGTTTTTGGTTAGAGCAGCGCTATTACCGTTAAGCTATGCTTCAAAGTCTTTTGCTCCTCCTTGCTCTTCTTGGAAAAGAGGAAGTTAATCTACTCAAAGACTCCCTTGTTAAGGGAGTCTTTGAGATTTTTAAGAGTACTTGGCTGATATGAAAGAATATTTGAAAGCAACTAAAGTAATTGATTGGCAACATCCTGAAGTCATCGAGCTTGCTAAACAAATTGCATCAGATCATCCAACATCAACGGCGATCGCAAAGGCGTGTTTTGAGTGGGTGCGAGATCAAATTTGTCATAGCGTTGACTATCAGATGAATCCTGTCACTTGTCGCGCTTCTGATGTTCTCAAATACAAAACAGGTTATTGCTACGCTAAGAGCCATTTGCTGGCAGCATTGCTACGAGCAAATCAGATTCCAACAGGGTTCTGTTACCAACGATTGAGTATTGATGATCAAGGTGCGCCCTATAGCTTGCATGGTTTCAATGCCATTCATTTATCTAAAATGGGTTGGTATAGGGTTGATGCCAGGGGCAACAAAACCGGAATCAATGCTCAATTCACTCCGCCTCAGGAACAGTTAGCATACGAGATACGGCTCCCCGAAGAGGCAGATTTTCAGACCATTTTTGCTGAACCGCTGCAAGTTGTGATAGAAGCGCTGCAAGCCCAAACCAAGTGGGATGAAATGCATCGCAATCTTCCGGATATTTGTTTAAATTCCGCGAAGGAACACGGTCTTATGAAAGATGCCAAGTACGTATAAGCTTTCTTCTCTAATAAATTGGTGAGCGACTCGACATACAGCTGCCGGGCAATGGACAGGTCACCTTTGCTAGAAAGACTAGTGTGACGGCAATCACCTATCACTTGCAGCAACCGACCCGGACGCGGATTAAGAGAAATACAAATCGTATGTTCTACCGAGTTTTGATATTTTTCGTAGCTTACAGGCTGACAAAACTCTTCAACTAAATTTTGTCTCAGCCACAAGATTTGCTAGAAAAAGTTGGGGGTTGAAGACCCTTACTAAGCAATACTTCTCGGATAAGGCTTAAGCAGAGCTAGGAATTGCAAAAATCAGTTGCGGTCGTTGAGTGCCCTGATTGAGATGATGACGCTTCTTGGCAGGAAACTTTGACCTAGG
>JACJOC010000044.1 GCA_014695345.1 Cyanobacteria bacterium FACHB-471 | reverse complement strand
TACGGCAACCAGCATCTATCAACTCAAGAGCAGACTGTTATCCCACTATTTGATTGGGCAACTCAAATCACCCACTCTTGCTATGAAGTTGGGCTAAGCTGACCACCACATTTAGTACATCTGCGTAAGTCCTGATCAACTGACTGCTGGTCGCGACCGTGAACAGATTGCAACAAATCTTCGCCACCAGTTACACTATTGGCAAAACAATTCGTATGGTTGTCTCTTTGCGAGGAATACTTTCTATCTCAAGTTCTCCCCCATGTAACTCAACCATACGCTTGGCAATAATTAGCCCTAATCCAGTTCCTTCTTGCTCTTGCAGCTTACGTTCAAATTGTGTATAAGCGCCAATGCTAGCAACTTGTTCTGCTGTCATTCCCCGCCCTTTGTCAGTGATATATACAACTACAGTATCTCTGCTCAAGAGGCTAACAATACGAACAGGTGTTCCGGGTTGAGAAAACTTGAAAGCATTATCAATTAACTCTCTAATAATCTTCTTGAGTTTAATTTCAGAAACTTGAACGGTTGCATCCTGAAGCTCTAGCTGCAAATCAGCTTGTCTATCAACATATTGAGCTGCTTGAGTTGCCAAATCTACAACTAAGGACTTGACTGACTGAGTAGAACCTGTTCGCAAAGCTTTAACCCGTTCTGGATCTGCTGACGCTAATTCTAATTGAGCATAAAGCAAAAAGTTTTGAATTAGCCTGTGCAGCTGTTGGGAAGAAGAATGAATCGTTTCTGCAATATCAAGAATGTCATCAGACTCCATTAGATTGCATTCATTAACCAGTACTCTAGAAGAATTAACGATCGCGCTGAGCGGTGTATTCAACTCGGCAGGAAGCGCAAAAGCAATGTTATCTCGTAGGTCGGTGAGCTTCTCCTGAACTTTTCTATCAACTGCCTCTTGCTTATCCAACCGAGTGGAAACAGCTCTCAACAGTTCAAACCGCTGAAATGGTTTAGCTAGATAATCATCTGCTCCTAACTCCATTCCTTCTCGTACGCTGGAGTAATCTGCTTTTGCAGTCAGAAAAATAAACGGAGTTGTTGCCATAGCTGCATTCTTCCGCAGCTCAGCTAAAACACCATAACCGTCTAATTCAGGCATCATTACATCACAGATAATTAAATCAGGATAATGTTCTTGAGCTAGCTGTACTCCGACTCGCCCATTTTCCGCACCAATGCTGTAGAAATCTTCAGCTTCAAGAATGTCAAGAATGACATTTCGAAGTGCATTTTCGTCTTCAATCACCAAAATCTTCTTCATCTGTTTCATTCCTTAGTTGAACACATTATTTTGGGTTGGAAGAATAACGGTAAATGTTGTGCCAACTCCAACCGTGCTAGTAGCCGAGATGCGACCTTTATGCAGCTCTACAGACCGTTTGACGATAGATAGCCCTAGTCCTGTCCCAGAAATATTGCCTACGTTAGTTGCCCGATGGAATGACTCAAACAAGTGCTCTTGATCAGCTAGCGGGATTCCAATTCCACTATCTTGAACTTGGAATATTACTGCGTCTTGTTCATAGATGAGCCTAAAATCAATTTGGCTTCTGTTGGGTGAGTACTTAATAGCATTTGAGAGTAGATTGATGAAAATCTGTTTTAGCAGTCTCTCATCCATGTAAGCTTGAGTACGCGGACCCTGAACAGTAAAGCTTAGCTGATGATTTTTGCCAATGCTCAGCTGCATATCTTCCGTTAATTCACGGCAAAACTTTTCTAAATCTAAAGGAGTTGGCTTAAACTCAAGCTTTCCTGCTTCTGCACACCCCAGCACCAAAACGCCATCAACGAGTTCACGCAGGTGATGGACTGCAGATTGAATGCTGTTAAGATAGGTGAGTTTCTTTTCCTCAGACCATTTATGGCTGTAATACTCTAATGATTCAGCTGACGCAAGAATAGTAGTGAGTGGAGTACGAAACTCATGTGACACGGTATTAACGAAACGAGATTTGAGTTCATTTAACTCTTTCTCTTTAGTTAATGCTTTACGAATCTCACGTTCCACCTGTTTTCGTTCAGTGATATCCCGAGTAATACCACGGTAACCTTGAAACTGACCTTGTTGGTCAAATACGGGCGCACCGCTGCTCTCACAAACGATAGGGTGTCCGTCTTTATGAATTAATGTTTCTTCTAGTTGTGTGAAGGGCTGCTGTTGAGCAGCAGAGTAACCAAATACTGTCGCATAGCGTTTCGCCTCATCAGGTAGCATGAGATGCTCTAGCGTCTTGCCCAGCAGAGAATCAGGCTTATGTCCCAAAATTTCTTTTACCTTTGGGCTGACGTAAGTGAAAATAGCTTTGGCATCCACTTCCCACACCCAGTCGTTCGTCTGTTCGACTAGGCTACGAAATTGTTCTCTGCTCTGCCATAGCGTATTTTCTGTCTGCGTGCGTTTGACTGTTAAACGGGTTACAGCAGCTAAGTTCCGTCGTGTCTTAAGTTGAGAAACGACTTGACGCCCTAATGCTCGCAAGGCGTTTATTTGCTCTGCACTGAGTTCCCTGGGTTGTCGGTCTACAACGCAGATGCTTCCTAGAGCATGACCCTTGGACGTAATTAAGGGACAACCAGCATAAAACCGAATGTGATGTTCTGATGTAACTAATGGATTGGCAGCAAACCGCTCATCTAATAGAAGATTTGGAACTACTAATACATCAGTTTGTAGAATTGTATGGTTGCAAAATGATATGTTGCGCGGTGTTTCTGATATGTCTACACCCACTTTTGATTTAAACCACTGGCGCTCTGTGTCAAGTAGGGTTATGAGTGCAATAGGAGTTTGGCAGATGTGTGCAGCTAGACGAGTGAGGTCATCAAATAATTGTTCGGGTTCAGTATCTAAAATTTGATGCTGGTAGAGATCGTTAAGTCTATCCAGTTCATTAATTGGCAGAGGAATCTGCATCAAATACTCCATATCCTAATCATGGTTGACAAACAGAAATACTTACTACTTACAGGTTGAGTATGAACAGTACTTGTCGCTCCTTAAAGCAAAAAATTGCTAAAACTTCCTTAAAGGTGTAGTTTGCAGCTATCAATCAGAAAATTGTCTTGAGTATTTGTTCTTCATGACTTTCATAGATTTTTCCATTTTGATAAGCGGATTTAAAATTGCGGTAAAGCGACCTTCGTTCTCAAGGATGCCCATTTGGTTACTCTTCTCAACACGTAGGGTTGTGTCACCGATGATGGGTTTAAGACTTTGAGCACCACAAGAGACATTTGTCAGCGGGATTGGAGCGATAATATGATGCTGAAAAGACCAGCGCAGGAGGTGACAAGGAGGACAGCGTCTCTCAATCCAGGTTTTGTTGTCCTGCTTTCGGGAACATTGAGGGCAAAGAGTTCAAAAAGTGAAACGCGATCGCCAGTGGGCAAGGATGAGGCTAGATTAGTCTACAAGCCAACAGAAGTTCAAATGAACTAGACCCTATTCAAGGTGGGTTGATTTGAGTTTCTGTTTGTCTGATTGCGTCATTTCATGAAAAGGATCATTCCATGAATAAGCTATTGACGATCGCTGCTTCTTTTGTTTTGAGCCTGATTGCTGGATTAAATGCTGCCCTCATGGCAAAAGAACAAAGCCCAAACTTTCAAGTTCAGTTTGATTCTAGTCAACTTCAGCCAGTTACTCTATCGGAGCTGCCATCAGATCCCCAACCTGATCTTCAAACAGAACAGTCCACTACACCAAATCCTCCTTCGCCCTGTCTTGCCTGCGGAATGGGTTAGTCGAATGGATTGAAGGATCACTGCACATCACTTATGTTTAAGCGGAAGCAAAACTTGCCCTGGGTGGGTCTGTCTTTGATGACAGACCCCCATTTCTTTACAGCCACTCGCCCTCTGTTTGAGCAGGGAGAGGTTGAAGTGTTGGAATGGAGTTTTGATGCAGGTTGGGAAGACACAATTCCTTCCTGGGCAAGTGAACTGATTGATTTTTATAGCCAGCGCGATCGCCTGTTGGGTCATGGTGTGACCTATTCCTTGCTGTCGGCAGAGTGGAGCGATCGCCAAATGCGCTGGTTAAAGCAGTTTCAGGCAGAATGCTCACGGCATCGCTATGTCCACATTTCAGAGCATTTTGGCTGGATGTCGGCAGGCAATTTTGCTCGAAGCGCACCGCTGCCCATGCCCTATACGCCGGATGCAGTGAGCTTGGGTCGCGATCGCCTCCAGCGATTAGCCGATGCTGCCAAAGTCCCCGTTGGACTTGAAAATTTAGCGTTTGCGTTTGGACAAAAAGATGTTGCAGATCAGGGAAAATTCATTACTGAATTACTGGAACCTGTAGATGGGTTCTTGCTTCTAGATTTGCACAATCTTTTTTGCCAAATTCACAACTTTCAGCTATCAATTCCTGAACTCCTGGCAAGTTACCCACTCGCTCGCGTGCGAGAATTGCATCTTTCCGGTGGTTCTTGGAGCCGAACAACTCCTGATTCAAATCTGGTACGACGAGATACACATGATGGGGCGGTTCCCGAAGCTGTGTTTGATCTGCTAGCGATCGTTCTGAAGCAATGCACTAATGTCAAAGCTGTGATTCTTGAGAGACTGGGGCATACCCTCAACAGTGAACCAGAGATTGAGCAGTTTCGCCAGGACTTCAATCGAATTAAACAAATTGTTAAGCGCTGCGGCTAATGGAGGGCTCATGGAAACTCATCAAGATTTATTAGCTTTTCAAGTTGCATTGCTGGAAGCACTGAATGCTCACTACCCGATAGACCACCCAACCAATGAGATTTTGTCTCGGTTAAAAGCTGATCCTCAACTGGCATCCTTTGAAGTTTATCTCAACACCTTTGAAGATCGTATGGTTGAAGTGGCAGCAGAGCTTGTGAAGAAGTGGGGGCAACGGCTTGAGGCATCTGAAAATTGATGAATCAGAGCAGAATAGAGCGGGCTTAATGCGGCAAGGGTGAGCGAACAGTGAGAGTGAGCTTTTGTGTTCGTTGAATTACTTCCATTGATTGAGCGTAGAATTGGTGTGGAGTATAGACGGGATCATCGTAAGGAGTATCTTCAGTTCTTCGGTATTGCCAATGGAAGCCTCAAAGAACTAGAAACTTTGGATAGACAACTGACTTCTCCACGCCACACACCCTATGCTCCGATGACTTCTTCACACCCCACACCCCACACCCCACACCCCACACCCCCAATTCGGGTTCTGATTGTCGACGACCACTCCCTCGTTACAGAAGGATTGGCAAACATCATTAACTATGATCCAGAAATGGTAGTGGTTGCTCAAGCAGAGAACGGGCAGCAGGCGATCGCCCTGTATCGTGAACATCAGCCTGATATCACACTGATGGATTTACGAATGCCAGGAATGGGAGGGGTTGAAGCCATTACTGCGATTCGTGCTGAGTTTAAGTCAGCTCAAATTATTGTGCTAACCACCTATGATGGTGATGAAGATATTTATCGAGGGTTACAGGCAGGTGCTCAGGGCTATCTGCTTAAAGATGTAAAACCCAATGAACTTTTGAATGCGATCCGGATGGTTCATAGTGGTAGGCAGTACGTTTCTTCGACTGTGGCAAGCAAGCTAGTAGAGCGGATGAACAACCCAGTACTCAGCGATCGAGAGCTAGAAGTGTTTCGTTTGATGGCGCAGGGATTGAGTAATCACGACATTGGAGCTGCTTTAAATATTGGTGAAAGCACTGTCAAATCTCATGTGACTCGTATTTTAAACAAGCTGGGAGTGAGCGATCGCATTCAAGCCGTCATTGTTGGTGTCAAACGCGGGCTTGTCAGTTTATAGATTGTACTTTAAGAAAATTAGATTCCGACTTTAGTCGGAGTCGATGGTCTACTTTTAATAGGTACCTCGTGCATCCCCGGGTTGTGCAAAACTGTGGACTCTGAGTGGACGACACACAAAAACTATTTATTTATATTGAATCCATGCAAACGGTAACAGCAATTTAGTTGCAGGGTTTAAGTTTGCTTGGCAGGTTTGAAAGATGGCTAATGCCCGTGAGCAACATTCCTTGTTTGTCCCGCCTTTGATGCAGGATCACATTCGGGGTGTGCCAAATGCCAGTGCTGTACTCGTCATGTATGGAGATTATGAATGTTTTCAAAGTGCAAACGTCTACCGGTTGATTAAAGCTGCTCAACAACAATTAAGTTGTTCTTGCCAGGAGAATGATGTGTGTTTTATCTTTCGTCATTTTCCTCAGATACTGATTCATCCTCACGCTCAACGGGCAGCGGAAGCAGCGGAAGCAGCAGCAGTGCAAGGTCAGTTTTGGCAGATGCATGAGGTACTCTTTATCCATCAACAAGCGCTAGAGGACGGATACCTCGTGGAATATGCAAATTACCTGGGACTTGATGGTTCTCGATTTTTGCAGGATTTATCTAGAAAAGTGCATATCGCTCGTATCAACGCAGATAGCGAAGGTGGGCATCAAAGTGGAGTAAAGGCTGCACCTGCTTTGTTTGTTAATGGAATTCTGTATAGCGATCGCTGGAATGTAGAGCAGTTAATTACAGCGATTATCAACGCAATAAGTCGAGGGAAACCATGAGAGCGCAATGAGTTAGACATCAGCCGGATCATCAGTGTGCTGCTCAATCAGTGAATAATGCAATTTTCTCCTGAAGCCTGTCAGGTATATGCTTCTGGCTCACTTTCTGCTGCTTTCCTCTAATTCAAATAATTAAGTTGCATCTTAACTCAAAGAACTTGAGTGGCTTGGATGGAGCGATCGCTGAAGAATGAAAAGTAACGAATCTGAACAACAAATCCACCAATCTAAAGGAGAACAAGATGAGTAACAATCCTGTAACCAGCCAAGCCATGAAACTCGAAGTTGTGGTGATACCTGTTGCCGATGTCGATCGCTCCAAAGACTTCTACAAAACGTTGGGATGGCGACTCGATGCCGACTTCCCTGGCGAGAATGGTTTCCGAGTCGTGCAATTTACCCCACCTGAATCACAAGCCTCGATCATCTTCGGGAAAGGGGTATCGTTAGCCGAGCCAGGCTCAGTTCAAGGCTTGTATCTTATCGTTTACGACATCGAAGCGGCCCGTGCCGAACTCGTTGAGCGGGGTGTGGAGGTGAGTGAAGTATTTCACGACATCGACGGGATCTTCCACCACGCCGGCACCGAGGGACGAGTACCGGGTCCCGATCCAAAGCGTGGCGATTATGCCTCCTACGCCTCGTTCAGTGATCCAGACGGCAATGGTTGGATACTTCAAGAGGTCAGGGTGCGGCTTCCCGGACGGTAACAGGATATTGATCGCATAAGGACAGAAGCAAAGTTCACGACAGAGATGATGACAAGGAAGTGGGTGGAGAAGTAGAGGAGTGGTGGTGGAGCTACTTATCATCCCTTCTACCCCCTTACCCTTCTACCCCTTCCGCTATCAACGCGATGTAGTGCTGTACTAGCCAACCCGTTTTGGAGGATTTACAGATGAAGGTTTTTGTTGCCGGGGGAACAGGAGCGATCGGTCGCCCAACGCTCGACCAATTACTTGCCAGAGGACACAATGTTGTCGCGCTGACCCGCACCCCAGAAAGAGCACAGTCCTTAGCGGCACAAGGAATCGAACCGGCGATCGCCGATGTATTCGATCCAGATTCAGTCAAAGCAGCGATCGCCCAAGCTAAACCAGACGTAGTGATTGAACAACTCACCGCTCTACCCAGAACTTACACTCGCGAATCCATGAATGCGACAGCGGCTCTAAATACGCGCATTCGCTCGGAAGGCAGTGCCAATGTGCTGGCAGCAGCAAAGGCAGCAGGGGTGCGCCGTTTCCTGAAACAGTCGATGGCCTTCTGGGGAATTCCCGGTGCTGGATTGGCAGATGAGGAAACCCCGTTATCGGTTGATGCCTCCCCTGCCGTTGCCGCCGATGCTCGTCTCGTCCTTGACACTGAACGTCGTTTGCTCCAAACGCCTGATCTAGAAGGAATCGCTTTACGTTATGGTTTCTTCTACGGACCCGGCACCTGGTTCAACCCGGATGGTGATGTAGCGCAACAGGTGCGGCAGCAACAGTTTCCAATTGTGGGTAATGGGGATGGCGTCTGGTCGTGGTTACACATTGAGGATGCAGCGATCGCCACTGTTGCAGCTGCAGAGCAAGGCAATCCTGGGGTTTATCTGATTGTGGATGATCAGCCTTTAGCAGTGCGCGACTGGCTCCCCGCGTTTGCTCGATCACTGAATGCTCCACCCCTGCCACGAGTATCGGTTGAAGATGCTCTCAAATTGGAGGGTGGTACGGATATTGTTTACTACCAGACTCAAATGCGAGGTGCCTCGAATGCCAAGGCAAAACGTGAATTGGATTTTCAACCGCGGCCGTTGGAATGGGTGGTTGAGACTGCTGTAACTCATGCTAGTTAACCCATTGAGAACGATTCAGCCATCAGAGAAAGCAATATAAGTTTCTCTCTACGGTTTTAACCGAATGGCTCAAAACTCAGCAACCACAGACTCATTATGTGAAAACTCGAAGGAAAGGAGAAATTCATGACCGCTGCCAAAATTCTTGCTTTTGCCGGAAGTGCTCGCCAAGATTCTATTAATAAAAAACTGGTTAAAATTGCCGTTGAAGGCGCTAAAGCTGCGGGTGCAGAAGTGACCTACCTGGATTTCCGCGATCTGCCCATACCACTCTATGATGGCGATTTAGAGGAGGCTGAGGGACTGCCGGAGAATGTCCTCAAACTCAAGGCTCTAATGAAAGCGCATCAGGGATTCCTGATTGCCAGCCCAGAATACAACAGTTCGATCACTCCGCTGCTAAAAAATGCGATCGATTGGGCTTCACGTTCTGAACCGGGCGAACCTCCATTGGCGTGTTTTGCAGAAAAGGTTACGGTGTTAATGAGTGCGTCCCCGGGAGCTTTGGGAGGCTTACGAGGATTAGTTCATGTCCGTTCCATTCTTGGCAACATTGGGGTTTTAGTGTTGCCAGATCAGCAGGCAATTAGCAGCGCGTATCAAGCGTTTGATGAGAATGGCAATTTGAAGGATGAAGCCCAACAGACAAGCATCCTGCAACTTGGTCGCAAACTCGCAACGGTGACTGCCAAACTCAATTCTCCTGTCTAAACAAAGTAGAGCATTTCAACTTGCGTAAGCAGCATGGTTTCATCGCATTAAGTTATCAAAGGTGTTGTCATGAAAATTGTTGTTATTGGTGGCAGTGGGCTGATTGGCAAGAAGCTTGTGAGCAAGCTACAGAAACTTGGGCATGAGGCGATCGCAGCATCCCCTTCTTTAGGTATCAACGCGGTTACAGGTGAGGGACTGGCTGAGGCGTTGGCGGGTGCTCAAGTTGTTGTTGATGTGACGAATTCGCCCTCCTTTGAGGATGCGGCGGTATTAGAGTTCTTCGAGAAGTCAACCCGGAACCTGCTGGCAGCAGAGGCAGCCGCAGGTGTAGCTCATCACGTTGTGGTGTCGATCGTGGGTGCCGATCGCATTCCCGATAGCGGCTATATGCGTGCGAAAGTCGCTCAGGAAAAGTTGATCCAGTCCGCAGGAATCCCCTATACAATCGTCCGCGCTACGCAGTTCTTTGAGTTCATCGAGACGATCATTGCTCAATTTCCCACGGATGGGCAAACAGTCCACCTGCCTCCTGCCTTTATCCAACCTATCCTGTCAGAGGACGTTGCTGACGCGCTGGTGGATATCACACTGGGAGCACCAGCCAACAGCATTATCGATCTAGCAGGTCCAGATCGGTTCCGTTTTGAGGAAATCATCCACCAATTCCTAAGCGCAACTCACGACTCACGTCAGGTGGTTGTAGACAGCCACGCCCGTTATTTTGGTGCAGCGTTGAACGATCAGCTCGTTCCGCAGGGTAACTCGCTCATCGGTTCGACACACTTTGAGGAATGGCTTAACCGCGCGATCGCCTAGAGGACGGACTGTTTGTATTCACGTTTGTATTCACGCAAGGAGAACCTAAATGTTCACTAGATTTTTCTGTAGAGTTGCATTCCTGACTCTCTCCCTAGTCATGGCGCTCTCTATATTTGCCACTTCCCCCGTATTCGCAGCTTCAGCCGGTGGTGTGTTGGGTGAAAAGGTAACGTTGGTCTTCGATGGTGCCCTTCCCAATGTGCCTGGTAAGAGCATTAAAGTCCAGACGGTCGAATATGAACCAGGTGTCTCATCGATCCCTCACACCCATGCAGCGTCAGCTTTCATTTATGCAACAGTCTTGGAAGGTGCGGTTCGTAGCAAAATCAATGACAATCCAGAGCAGGTGTATCACGCTGGTGAGGATTTCACTGAACTACCTGGCGATCATCATCGTGTCAGCGCAAATGCCAGTGATACTGAACCCGCACGCTTGCTAGCAGTGCTTATCGTCGATACCGATGAACAGAATCTGGTGATAAACGACGAAGAGTGAGGCGCAAAATTGCACACAAAAATTTTAATGTATCGACAATTCAGAATCACTTCATCACGCAGCTCATCTGAAGCGTATCAGGTCTAATGACTTCACTTTCTGCTGCTTTCCTTCAGTCTGAATAATTAAGTCGCGTTTTAACTCAAAGAACTTGAGTGGTGTGTATTGGTCGATCGCTGAAGAATGAAGTTAATCGAGGTGAGCAGCAAGCTTACCAAGCTAAAGCCAACACACAAAACAACACTTAAGCGAGGAAAGAAGATGAAAACTCAGAAAGTATGGTTCATTACCGGAGCTTCCAGAGGATTTGGGTTAGAAATTGCCCAAGCCGCTCTGGCAGCAGGCGATCAGGTCGTAGCAACGGTTCGCAGTAATCCCGCACAACTCACCAATACCCTGCACAACCACCCGGATCTGTACGTGGTGCAGATGGATGTCACTCAGGAAGACCAGGTACGTGAAGCTGTTAAGGAAGGTATTACTCGTTTCGGTCGGGTTGATGTTTTAGTCAACAATGCCGGGTTTGGCATGGTTGGTGCGATCGAAGAAATCACGGATGCTGAAGTTCGCAAACAATATGAAACCAACGTGTTTGGTTTACTCAACGTAACTCGTGCCGTGTTGCCGTACCTGCGCCAACAAAAGTCTGGGCACATCATCAATATCTCATCACTGTTCGGCTACGACGCAATTCCAGGCTGGGGCTTGTACGGATCTACTAAGTTTGCAGTTGAAGGACTCTCGAAAGGGCTGGCAGTCGAACTGGCACCGCTCGGCATTCATGTCACGGTAGTCGCTCCTGGTCTTTTTAGCACCGACTTCTTGAGCACTGACTCCTATGTCGCGGCTAGAACCATCATCGACGATTACCAGGAAACGGTAGGACCGATGCGGAGCGGAGCCGATGCGCTACACAGAAATCAGCCCGGTGATCCGAAAAAGTTTGCTCAAGTAATGCTTCAACTCGCTAATACAGACCGTCCACCGCTGCATTTACCCGTCGGCAACGACACGATCGCCCTATACCGAAGCAGCGCTGCGAAAATAGCACAGGACGTTCAAGCATGGCTACCAGTCGCGACCAGTACCGACCATGACCAGCGGATCGCGGCTTAGACCATCTTGCCCCTAACTCTAACCCTCGGATGTCATCGAACCTGCCAGTTTTGAATTGAGCAAGCTTAACTGGCAGTTAACTCAACTAACTTGAATGGTCTAAATAAGAGCGATCGCTAAAGAATGAAGTGTAATTGCACTGTGCCATTCAACATATCTGACCTTTGACCCTCATTCCACCCATCTCTCAAACATATCAAGGAGGTTTTCCAATGAGCACTGAACAGAAAGTTGCTATTATCACCGGCGCATCACAAGGCATTGGCGCAGCTCTAGTCAAGGCATATCGTGATCGCAACTATCGGGTAGTTGCAACCTCGCGCTCGATCGAGCCATCCAACGATGACGCAATTCTCACAGTGCCGGGCGACATTGCCGATCGAAAAACCGCTGAGCTTGTGATTTCCAAAGGCGTTGCACACTTCGGACGCATCGACACACTCATCAATAACGCTGGCATCTTCATCGCCAAACCGTTCACCGAGTACACCCAGGCAGACTACGACGTGTACCTGGGCACCAACATTGCTGGCTTCTTTCACATGACGCAACTGGCGATCGCCGAGATGGAGAAGCAGGGTAGCGGTCATGTTGTGCAGATCTCAACAAGCCTGGTTGACAACCCGATCGCTGGTGTACCCTCTGTGCTCGCATCACTGACAAAGGGTGGACTGAATGCCGCAACCAAATCACTGGCGATCGAGTATGCCAAGCGCGGTATCCGGGTGAATGCGATCGCGCTGGGAACTATCAAAACGCCGATGCATCCCCCTGAGACCCATGCTCAACTCGCTGCCCTGCACCCGGTTGGTCAGTTGGGTGAGATGTCTGATGTCGTCGATGCCATCCTCTACCTCGAATCAGCTAACTTTGTGACGGGCGAAATCCTTCACGTCGATGGTGGACAGAGTGCGGGGCACTGACACTGCCTTACACCTAGGGAGCGTCAATGACGCTCCCAAATAAAATTGCTCGATCGTCCAACCTGCTGACAAAGGAACGCACCCCATGACCCAACTCGAAAAAGCATGATCTACGAATTGCGCATTTATTACGCCATGCCCGGACAACTACCCGCGCTGCTGTCGCGCTTCCAGAACCATACGATACAGATTTGGGAAAAGCATGGCATTCGCCAGGCAGGATTTTGGACAACGCTAATCGGCGAGAGTGAGAGTAACCGGCTCACCTACCTGCTTGCCTGGGACAGCATGGCTGAGCGCCAAGAGCGTTGGAGTGCATTCCTCACCGACCCCGAATGGATTGCGATCAAGGCTGAAAGCGAGAAGGATGGTCAACTTGTGCAAAACATCAATAGCGAGTTGCTGGCACCAACCTCCTTTTCCTCGGTGAAGTGAGCGGTGGGGCGATCGCCGGACTCAGTTAATTCGATTTTGAAAGCGAGGTAGTCGCGATGAAGACGAATTTTGAGAACGAATCCTTTGAGGATGAGCGTGAAACCTATCAACGTGAAACTGATAGCCACGATGTTTTCACCGAACAGGTTCGCAACAACCAGCGCCAGCTTACCTCTGAGCTAAGACACCAGTATGATTTTATTGTTTGCGGATCTGGATCGTCTGGCTCAGTGGTCGCCCGTAGACTGGCTGAAAATCCCGATGTCAGCGTTCTGCTGATTGAAGCTGGAGGCAGCGATGATCTGCCAACCGTCCTGGAAGCCAATCAATGGCCGATGAACCTTGGAAGCGATCGCGACTGGAGCTTTCAGGGACAGCCAAATCGACATGTGAACGGTCGTTCGATTCCGTTCTCGATGGGCAAGGTACTCGGCGGTGGATCGAGCATCAACGTCATGGTTTGGGCACGCGGACACAAACAGGATTGGGATTTCTTCGCCTCCGAAGCCAACGATCCAGCCTGGAGTTATGAATCTGTCTTGAAGATTTATCGCCGCCTGGAAGATTGGCATGGTGTACCGGACCCGATGTATCGCGGAACGGGAGGACCAGTATTTGTCCAGCCTGCACCAGATTCAAACCCGATCGCACCCGCAACGGTCGAAGCAGCGCGATCAGTCGGTATTCCTACGTTTGAAAATGCGAACGGACAAATGATGGAAGCGGCGAAGGGTGCTTCTATCACCGATGTGCGAGTCCGCAATGGCAAGCGCGAATCGATATTCCGTTCCTACGTCTTCCCTTATCTAGATCGTCCAAACCTGACGGTTCTCAGTCATGCACTAGTCACACGGCTGACGTTCCAGGGCAAGCGGGTCACTGGCGTGGAGATTGCTTATCGTGACGCGATCTATCGCATTGGTGCAGCAGTCGAAGTCGTGCTGTCACTGGGTGCAATTCATACGCCGAAAGTGCTGATGCAATCCGGTATCGGTGATGAGTCCGAGTTGCGACGATTTGGAATTCCTGTCGTGCAGCACCTTCCCGGTGTGGGGCAAAATTTTCAAGACCACGTTGCATTTGACTGTGTCTGGGAATATGAAACCGCTCTCGAACCCAGAAACAACTTGTCCGAGGCAATCTTTTTCTCGACGAGCCAGTCCGGGCTTGACAGTCCAGACGTATTTGTTTGCCAGGCTGAGGTGCCAAAAACCACTGCTGAGAATGCCGCCCGGTTTGGGCTACCTGATGCAGGCTGGACGTTATTTGGGGCGATCGTGCACCCCAAAAGCCGGGGTCGTCTGCGCCTGACGGGAGCCGATCCATCCGACCCGATTCTGATTGATGCGAATACGCTGTCTGACCCAGACGATCTCAAAACCGCGATCGCCTGCGTAGAACTTTGCCGCGAAGTCGGTAACTCCGCCCCGCTTCGTCCGTTTATCAAGCGCGAAGTCATGCCAGGGAATTTGAAAGGAGCCGAACTCGAACGCTTTGTTCGAGATGCTGCGACAAGTTTTTGGCATGAAACCTGCACCGCAAAGATGGGTAGAGATTCCATGTCGGTGGTGGATAGCAACCTGAGAGTGTATGGAATCGACAATCTCCGGATCGCGGATGGCTCAATTCTGCCGCGAGTAACGACGGGCAACACGATGGCTCCCTGCGTGATCGTTGGGGAGCGAGCAGCGGAAATTTTACAGCTCGAATACCAGCTGCAAACCCCTGTAAAAACAGTCTCAGTCGCACCGTAAAACCACCACACTTTTCATTGCACTTCTCATTAGTGAACACACATTTAAGTCGCGTGTTAACTCAAATAACTTGAGTGGTGTAAATAGGGCGATCGCAGAAGAATGAAAAGTAACGAATTTGAACAGCAAACTTACCAACCAAAAGGAGAACAAGATGAGTAGCAATCAAGTAAACCGTCCAAACATGAAACTCGAAGTCGTGGTGTTCACCGTTTCCGACGTCGATCGCACGAAGGCATTCTACGAGAAGCTCGGCTGGCGGCTCGATATCGATATCGCAGCGGGCGGCTACCGCAACGTGCATGTGACGCCACCTCAGTCAGACGCCTCGATCATTTTCGGCAAGGGAGTCACTCCAGCTAATTCTGGCTCGGTGCAAAACCTGGTTCTCGCTGTAGACGACCTCGATGCCGCCCGCAAAGACTTGCTCGATCGTGGTGTCAACGTCAGTGAGATCTTCCACTACGCTGGCGGTCCCTTCAATAACGCGGTGGAGAACCCGCGCGTCAGCGGGCGCGACCCGGAAGGTCGTTCCTACTTCTCATTTGCCTCTTTTGAAGACCCAGATGGAAACCTCTGGTTGCTCCAGGAAATCACAACGCGGTTTCCTGGTCGCCTGTGGGACTCTCTACAAGCAGACGTTGCCACCCTTGCAACCCTTCTCCACGAGACGGCAGAGCGTCACGACCATTACGAGAAGACTCACGGCGAGCATAACTGGTGGGACTGGTATGCGCCCTACTTAAGTGCACGTCAGAGTGGTAGCAACCCAGAAGAAGCTGCCGCAGCTGCTGACCGATACATGGAGACAATTTTGCCTGTTCTTTCCAAATAACCGATCGCCTTTTCCTCGTTGCATTGAGCGATGGGGCGAGCGACGGAACTCAAACCCACAGCTCGCCCCGCCATCACAACTGAGTCATATGGATGACCAATACATAACCTCAGTTAAACCCAATTGGAGCAAGACCAATGTCTGAAAAAATCAACCCACTACGCCGCCGTTTTTTGGGCATTGCAGCCCTGAGCATTGCTGCTACACAGTTAGGTCGATTCGGTTTGGCGAACGCACAATCGAGCCAAACACAGCCAAAGGAAGCCGCCACACCTCAACCCGGAACCGCGCAGTCCACCGACCCAAACGCAATCCGCCCCTCCACCCCAAGCGCGAGGGACATTCGCGGCGCTTCACCGTATCTCCCGCTCGAGAACGAGCCCGAACCCAAGCTGATCGTAGATCCCCCACTTCCTCAAGGGCTGGCTTTGGGCATCTTCTGGGCCCAGTACCGAGTAGAGAATTTGCGTATCGTACCCGTTTTTGGAGCAGGTGCAATCCAGACCTCTCCGCGGGTCGGGCATTTGCACATCACCGTCGACGATCTGCCCTGGTGGTGGGCGGATGCGAGTGATACCAACACAATCGACATAGCCGGACTGCCACCCGGACCGCACAAGGTAAAGATCGAGTTAGTTGACCCTAACCACAACGTTTTCCCCGGACAGGTGGTGACGCAGATGTTCACCATCCCTGAATACCAGAGCGCGCACGCGCACTAATGGAGCCTCTATACCCGGCCCGCTTCGCCGGAGTAAAAGAGTACGTAAACCCGCTTCAAGTTTCGCACAGCAGGCAATTGGACCCAAGCACTAATGGGAGAAAGACCTTTGCTGCCAGCGTAGATCGCGATCGCCCACCAGAGGTATCAGCACCGACGAAACTGGTCTCTGTTCTGGGTCGAAAAGCACGACAGGTATCACGAAATTGATCAGAGCAGGCTGAGTTAAATCAATTGGAGAAAGATCAATGGCTGAGAAAATCAACCATCAACGCCGCCGCTTTTTGGGCATTGCAGCCGGGACGATCGCAACTACACAGCTAGGTCGATTCGGTTCTGCGAACGCTCAATCAAGCCAACCACACCCCAAGGAAATTACCACGGCTCAATCTGGAACCGTACACACCGATCCAACCGCAATCCGCCCCTTCCAAATCAACATCCCGCAAGCAGACCTCGACGATCTCCGCCAACGCATCGTGGCGACCCGCTGGCCCGAAAAGGAGACTGTCCCCGACCAGTCGCAGGGCTTGCAGCTCGCAACGATGCAAGAACTCGCGCACTACTGGGCGACAGACTACGACTGGCGCAAGGTTGAGGCAAGCCTGAAAGCCTTGCCGCACTTCATCACCGAGATCGATGGGCTAGACATTCATTTCATTCACGTGCGATCGCAGCATGAGAACGCGTTACCGCTCATCGTCACGCACGGTTGGCCCGGTTCAATCATCGAGCAGCTAAAGATTATCGATCCACTGACTAATCCCACAGCGTATGGTGCGAGCGCATCCGATGCTTTCGATGTGGTGATTCCGTCGATGCCGGGCTATGGCTTCTCCGGCAAACCAACCACCACAGGCTGGGGTCCCGAGCGCATGGGTCAAGCCTGGGATGTGTTGATGAAGCGTTTGGGCTACACCCGCTACGTCGCCCAGGGCGGCGATTGGGGTGCGTTTGTTGTTGATCAGATGGGTTTGCAGGCACCAGCGGGATTGCTCGCCATCCACACCAACATGCCTGCCACCGTTCCAGAGGATGTCGATAGGGCGCTCCTAGCTGGCAGCCCAGCGCCATCGGGTCTCTCATCTGACGAACAGCGCGCCTATGAGCAACTGGTCAGAACGTTCAAGCAAGTGGACTACGCCAGACTAATGGCGTCGCGCCCGCAAACCTTGTACGGAATTGCGGATTCACCCGTCGGTCTGGCTGCTTGGCTTCTAGACCACAATGATGCTGGCGGTCAGCCAGCGGCAGCAGTCGCCTCAGCCCTAAACCGAACGAGCAGCACCACTGGCGAGCTGACCCGCGACGAGATCCTTGACAACATTACGCTGTATTGGCTGACAAATACGGGAGTCTCTGCGTCCCGTCTCTACTGGGAATACAAGGGTGGCTTTTTCAACGCTAAGGGTGTCTCCATTCCGGTGGCGGTGAGCATCTTTCCTGGTGAGCAATATGAGGCCCCACGAAGCTGGACTGAGCAGGCGTATCCCAATCTCATTTATTACAACCAGCTCGACAAAGGCGGACACTTTGCAGCGTGGGAGGAGCCAACAATTTTTACTCAAGAACTCAGGGCAGCGTTCAGGTCGCTGCGCTAATCATGAAAAATACCTTTGCTAGTCCAATCGTTAAAGCCGCTGCCGTGCAGATCAGCCCTGTGCTGTACAGTCGGCAGGGCACCGTGGAAAAGGTCGTGAAGAAGATTCGTGAGCTGGGACAACAAGGCGTCCAGTTCGCCACTTTCCCCGAGACCATCATTCCCTATTACCCCTACTTCACCTATGTGCTAGCCCCGTTCGCGCTGGCTAAGGAACATCTGCGGTTGCTTGAAGAGTCAGTCACGGTGCCGTCTGCCGAAACCCGGGCGATCGCCGAAGCCGCGAGAGAAGCAAACATGGTCGTTTCGATCGGCGTCAATGAGCGCGACGGCGGCTCGATCTACAATACGCAGCTTCTCTTCGACTCAGATGGTACGCTGATCCAACGTCGCCGCAAGATCACGCCGACTTATAACGAGCGGATACTTTGGGGTCAGGGTGACGGCTCGGGACTGCGCGCCGTCGATAGTGCTGTTGGGCGCATCGGACAACTTGCCTGCTTTGAGCATAACAACCCTTTGGCACGGTACGCGCTGATCGCCGATGGTGAGCAGATTCACTCGGCGATGTATCCCGGATCGTTTGCCGGGCCGTTGTTCGCGGAGCAGGCAGAAATTAACGTCCGCCAGCACGCCCTTGAATCTGGCTGCTTTGTCGTCAGTGCGACCGCGTGGCTCGATGCCGATCAGCAGGCCCAGATCATGCAAGACACGGGTTGTCCGATCGGACCAATTTCGGGTGGTAACTTTACTGCGATCGTGAGCCCGGACGGATCGATTACTGATGGGCCGATCCAGGCTGGTGAAGGCGAAATAATTGCCGATCTTGACTTTGCGCAAATTGACGCCCGCAAAAGAGTTATGGATGCGCGTGGTCACTACAGCCGCCCCGAACTGCTCAGCTTGCTGATCGACCGGACACCCGCATCGTACGTCCATGAGCGCACCGCCTACCCCAACGCTGATGGCTTGCTGATGGCTGTCGCGGAGGAGAGGCCAGTCGAAGTTCTCTAATTCCACCGTACCTGAACCAACGACAGGGAGGTCAGCACATGTCCGAAGCAATCAATCCTAATCGCCGCTCCTTTTTAACAACCACGGTTCAAACCATTGCTGCTACCCAGCTTGGCAGGCTTGGTTTCACAAAACAGCACGCTACACCGGCAACGGCTGAGTTACCGATTGAAGGCGAACTCCCTTCTCTGGTCGGCGCAACCACATGGCTCAATTCGCAGCCATTAACGGTTGACGAACTGCGCGGAAAAGTTGTGCTCATCAACTTCTGGACTTATACCTGCATTAATTGGTTGCGCCAACTTCCTTATGTTCGCGCGTGGGCCGAAAAGTATCAGGATCAGGGACTAGTAGTAATTGGTGTACATACACCGGAGTTCGGATTCGAGAAGAATCTCGATAATGTCCGCCGAGCTTTGACGGACATGAGAATTGATTACCCGATCGCCGTGGATAACGATTATGCAGTGTGGCGTGCGTTCGGGAACCGTTATTGGCCGGCCCTTTATTTTATAGACACGCAAGGACGCATCCGTCATCACCACTTCGGCGAGGGCGAGTATGAGCGATCGGAAAGGGTCATTCAACAGCTCCTATCAGAAGCTGGAGCGGGTGGTGTCAGTCAGGAAATGGTCGAAGTCAACGCTCGCGGTCTTGAGGCTGCTGCTGATTGGGACAGTCTGCGATCGCCTGAAAACTACCTCGGCTACGCAAGAACAGACAATTTTGCGTCTTCCGGCGCGATGTTAAACAAGCCTCATTCGTATACCGCCCCTGCGCAATTGCAACGAAATCAATGGGCACTTTCGGGCGATTGGACAATCGGCAGACAAGCCATTGTCCTAAGCCAGCCCGGTGGGCGAATTGTGTACCGCTTCCACGCCCGTGACCTTCATCTTGTCATGGGTCCGTCCGCACCAGGAACGTCCGTGCGGTTTCGCCTGCTCATAGATGGGCAGCCAGCAGTTGAGGCTCGTGGACTTGACGTTGATGAACGAGGCGAAGGCACCGTGACCGAACAGCGGTTGTACCAACTGGTTCGGCAATCGGAGCCTATCCGCGATCGCCAATTCGAGATCGAGTTTCTAGATGCTGGGGTAGAGGCGTTTGCATTCACGTTTGGTTGATCACGCAAACAGATATGTCCTCACAACAAGTGACAAGGAGGTAAATGATATGACGATGAACTCCACACATGACAGCCCAATCCTCGTGACTGGAGCGGCTGGCGATATCGGTGCGATTGGTCGCAACCTCACTGCAATGCTGCTCGACAAAGGGCACCAGGTGCGCGCCCTGGTCCGCCGGGAGGATGAACGCGCTGAAGCGCTGCGTCAGCTTGGTGCCGAGGTTGTGAAGGGCGACCTGACCGATCTCGCCTCAATGCACCGGGCGATTGAAGGGGTTAAGCGCGTCTATTTTGGCATGTCAGTCTCGGCAGCTTATCTTGAAGCTACGGTCAACACTGCTGCGGTGGCAAAACACCACGGCGTCGAAGCCTTCGTGAACATGTCGCAGATGACGGTGACGCAGATGAGCATCACGGAGACCACTGACAGCCCGCAGCACAAGCTGCACTGGCTTGCAGAACAGGCATTGGCGTGGTCGGGGCTGCCGGTCGTCACAGTGCGGCCGACGGTCTTCCTCGAAGGCTTCTTCCTGCGTCTCGCCGCTGCTGGCGTCCGGGATAACGACGAACTGGCACTGCCGCTGGGCAACAGCAAGACTTCACCAGTTTCAGCGGTTGATGTAGCGCGCGCCGTTTCCGAGATCCTCGACGACCCTGCCCCTCACATCGGTCAGGTTTACAATCTGACCGGATTTGAGTCAGCCGATCTCGACCACTATGCACGCGCGTTTTCCGAAGCACTCGGTCGAACGATTCGCTATCGCGACGTGCCGCTCTCCGGGTGGACTGACACGCTTCGTGAGTTTGCAGTGCCAACGCACCTCATCAACCACCTCGCGGTGATGGCTGAACTTCATGCTCAGGGGCGGTATGACCGCATGACGGATGACCTGTTCAAGCTCACGGGCAAGACGCCAACGAGCCTATACGACTTCGTGAAATTGCACGCCGCAGAATTCACGCGAAGTCAAGCCGCGGCTTAAAGGGCAGGTCGCCCAGATGTCACCGAGTAGACGCCGAACAATTTGCCGCGTGAGAACAGCCGCAGTTCTTCTCTAAGGAGATCCGTGCTGCGTTTCGATCGCGACGCTAGTTGGCTCACCACTTACAAACAAAAAAAATTCAAAGCTACTCAAAAGGAGGACATTATGACTCAATCAGAAGTTACACAACGAAACAGCGGGCAGGCATCTGATGCCAATGCGATCGGAAGGAATAAACCCATAACCGTCCCGTTGCATTTGCCCATCCAGCCACAATTCCGCACCATTGACGGGCTATCCATCCGTTATGCCGAGAGCGAGGACCCAGGGCGAGGTGTGCATGCTCTCCTTCTCAGCCCTTGGCCGGAGAGCCTATATGCGTTTGAGCCAACGTGGTTGCAGCTCTCCCAGTACGCGCACCTTGTGGCGGTGGACCTTCCAGGCTTCGGACACTCCGAGCGACGCGACGCGCTCATGTCCTCACGCGCAATGGGCAAGTTTATCGTGCACCTTGCGGACGCATTCGGGCTAGAGCAGCCGCACGTTGTCGCACCTGACGTTGGCACCAGTGCTGCGCTCTTCGCCGCAGCCCTCCATCCAGGACGGCTACGCAGCCTTGTCGTCGGGAGCGGGGGTGCGGCAGTTCCGCTACAGTTGGGTGGACTGCTGAAGGAGTGGGTCGAGGCTCCCGACATCGAGCCATATCGCAACATCGATGGGCGACAGATTGTCAGTGCAGCGATCGCGAAGTTCGAGCGATACACGCCGACCGATGCTGCACGCGAGGATTATCTCTCGTCCTATGAGGGTGAAAGGTTCGTCGAGTCAATGCGCTACGTGCGTGCGTATCCAACGCAGCTTCCCGACCTCGCTGGTCTGCTGCCGACTATCCAAACGCCAGTGTTGATCATTGCCGGACGACGGGATCACGTCGTACCCCTGGTCAACGCGGAGTTTCTCCTCGAACGACTGCCCGCGAGCAAACTTGCCGTCCTCGAAGCGGGGCACTTCACATGGGAGGATGCTGCCGACGAGTACGCGGCATTCGTCACAAATTGGTGGGATAGAGGCTACGCGATCGCCGACCCCCGATCAAGCGACATCAACGAGGAGAATGGAGCGGCTCTCCCGGTGACGACTAATGTGCAGCAGGTGGAGGTAGCCGTGCTTGCTGGCGGTTGCTTTTGGGGCATCGAGGACATCCTGCGTGAGGTGCCTGGCGTGATTGACACCGAGGTCGGTTACACGGGCGGCTGGCTTGAGAACCCGACATACGAGGACACGCACGACAGCCAGTCTGGACACGCCGAAGCGGTTCGCGTCACTTTCGATCCATCGGTGCTTAGCTTCGAGGATCTGCTCGATCGCTGGTTTTTCCGCCTGCACGACCCCACGACGCTCAACCGTCAGGGCAACGACATCGGGACGCAGTACCGCTCGGCGATCTTTCCGCAGACGGAGGAGCAGCAGGCGATCGCGGAACGTGTCATCGCGCGTGTCGCCGTGTCAGGGCACTGGAAGCGACCGGTTACCACAAGCATTGAACCCGCTGCAACCTGGTACAGCGCTGAGGAGTACCACCAGGACTACCTGCGCAAGCATCCCGGCGGATACACCTGCCATTACCTACGCGATTAAGCAGCCCATCGGCGCGTCGGCGTGGATATCAGCTCACCAGTCAGCGCCTAAAACCGAGGCCCAAACGGCTTTGACTATCACCTAACCTGCAACATTCACACCATATTTCAAAGGAGGGAGATAGTCCCCATGGCAAGGTTGTTATCAGTCAACGTTGGTCTTCCTCGCGAGATTTCATGGCGCGGGCAGACCGTATATACAGCAGTATGGAAGGAGCCGGTCGAAGGACGTTGCATGGTGCGACGACTCAACATCGATGGTGATGCACAAGGCGACCTGGCCGGTCACGGTGGCGAACAGCGCGCGGTGTTTGTTTACCAGATCGAGTCTTATCGCTATTGGGAACGTGAACTGGATCGGAGTGATTTCACATTCGGGCAATTCGGTGAAAACTTCACGGTGGAGGGACTGGCTGATAGTGAGGTCTGCATCGGCGATCGCTACCGGATTGGCGAAGCGTTGTTTGAAGTCACCCAGCCGCGTGTAACCTGCTATCGCGTTGGCATCCGCATGGATGATCCCAGAATACCGGCTTTGCTCGTGGCGCATCGCCGCCCAGGGTTCTACTTTCGCGTGCTCGAAGAAGGCGAGGTTGAGGCTGGTGACGAAATCATTAAAGTTGCTGAGGGGACGGAGCAACTGACGGTTGCCGCAGTCGATGCGCTGCTCTATCTTCCCAAACCTGCCAAAGAAGACGTTGAGCGGGCTCTGCGGATCTCAGCTCTGAGCCCTGGCTGGCAGTCTTCTTTTGAGGCGATGCTCCAGCAGATGGCACAATCGGGGTCACGCACCGGCAATGCGGGTCTCGCTTCACCAGAACAGATGGCTACAGCCACTCCTGGATTTCGGTCCCTCAAAGTAGCTCGGATCGATCGCGAGAGCAGGAGCGTCGTCTCGCTGATACTGGAGCCAACAGACGATCGTCCGCTCACCGTCCCTCTGGCTGGGCAGTTCGTAGCATTGCGACTTCGTCCTCAACCGGATGGACCTCCAGTTTTGCGCAGCTACTCACTTTCGGGTCTGCCGGATGCCCATCGTTACCGCATCAGTGTTAAGCAGGAGCCGCACGGCCTCGCCAGCACCTACGTAAACACACAGCTCCGGATTGGCGATGTGCTAGAGGTCAGCGAGCCACGGGGTGCCTTCACCCTGCAACCAGGCGATCGCCCTGTGGTGCTATTGAGCGCGGGCGTAGGCGTAACTCCGGTGCTGGCTATGCTCCATGCGCTGGCAGCCCAGGCATCGGTGCGCCCAGTTTGGTGGATTTTTGGCGCACGGAACCGCAAGGATCATCCCTTTGCCCAGGAAGTACGCGATCTGCTGGCGAAGCTTCCCAACGCCAGGAACTACGTCCAGTACAGCCAGCCTGATTCCACTGACCAGTTAGGTTCTGATTTCAATGCAGCCGGTCGCCTGACTGCCACTGTCCTCAAAGCGTTGGAGCTTCCCCTCGAATCCGATTTTTATCTGTGCGGACCACCCGCGTTTCTAGCAGACTTCACCGCCGGACTTGCCGATCGAGGAGTAGTGCGCGATCGCATCCACACCGAAGTTTTCGGTTCAGGCAAGTCCATCACCCCGGGCGTAACGAACGCAGCACACCGTCCACCACACGCGCCGGATGGTCCTGCTGGCGAAGGTCCAAGCATTTCATTTGCCCGCACCGGGCTCACGGTTTCCTGGGACTCCAAGTTTCAGAACCTGTTAGAACTTGCTGAAGCCTGTGATGTCCCGGTGCGTTGGTCCTGCCGGAGCGGAGTTTGCCACATGTGCGAGTCTGGGCTAATTTCCGGGTCGGTGCAATATGACCCTGAGCCGCTCGACGCTCCGGCGGTTGGGAACCTATTGATTTGCTGCTCACGCCCGCAGGAAGACATGGTCATCGATCTCTAGAAAGCGCGACAACGTACATGAAACTATTTAGGAGGATTTCATATGCGATCTGACATTGTTCCAGGAGCGGTCTTTCCCGACTACGAACTGCCCGACCACACTACCAAGCGCCGGAAGCTCTCCGAGCTGCAAGGACAACATCCGATGGTCCTCGTCCTCAGTCGTGGCGGGTACTGCCCCAAGGATCGCCGACAAGCTGAGGGACTAGTCCAACTCCATCGTGAGATCGAGGTCGGCTATTGCCGTTTGGTCACGATCAGCACTGACAACCTCACCGAAACGAATGAGTATCGCAGCGGCGTTGGGGCCCACTGGCCATTTCTCTCCGATGCCGGCCGCAAAGTTCAAAAAGACCTCGACATTGCCGAATACACCGACCCGCTCCACAATCCCATGATCCCATACACGATCGTCCTGGAACCGGGTCTAGTCATTTACAAGATCTACATGGGCTACTGGTTTTTCGGGCGACCGACTCTGGAGGAGCTGCGTCAGGATCTGCGCGCCGTTCTCAAGAAATGCCGACCAGATTGGGAAATCACAACACCTGAAATGAAAGCAGCGTGGCAGGAAGGCCACAAAGAACTCTTTTACCCGTATGGTAAAACCTACGCTCAGACGATCGGTGAACAGGACTAGGCGCAGAGTTATCACATGCAAGGAGGCGCACCAGTCAATCTCACACTGGAAGCCATCATTGCCCCTCAAAAGAGGCAGAGAATATGTCTGAAAAAATCAACCGTCAACGCCGCCGCTTTTTGGGCATTGCGGCCACAACCATTGCGACTACACAGCTAGTCCGATTTGGTTCTGCAATCGCCCAATCAAGCCAAACAAAACTAGCCGCTCTGGACAGGATGAAGTCGGGGACAACCACATCGTTTGGCTCACTCAAGCAGATCGATGCTGGGGTTCTGAATGTTGGATACGCTGAAGCGGGTCCTGTGGATGGTGATCCAGTAATCCTCCTGCACGGCTGGCCCTACGACATTTACAGCTATGTCGATGTCGCCCCGTTGTTAGCGTCAGCGGGGTACCGAGTGATTGTCCCCTATCTACGCGGCTATGGGACGACGCGCTTTCTTTCGAGCGAGACACTCCGGAATGGGCAGCAGTCGGCACTTGCAGTCGATATCATCGCGTTAATGGATGCACTCAACATCGAGAAGGCGATCATCGGCGGGTTTGATTGGGGAGCCCGAACCGCCAACATCATCGCAGCACTCTGGCCCGAACGCACCAAGGCGCTCGTCTCTGTAAGCGGTTATTTGATCGGCAACCCTGAAACCAACCAGATGCCACTGCCGCCGCAAGCTGAACTTCAATGGTGGTATCAATTTTATTTCGCGACGGAGCGGGGCCGCGCGGGCTACGAACAATATCGGCATGACTTTAACAAGCTCATCTGGAAGCTTGCTTCGCCGCAATGGCAATTCGATGACGCGACATTCGATCGCAGTGCCGAGTCTTTCAACAATCCCGATCATGTCAGCATCGTCATTCACAACTACCGCTGGCGGCTCAGTCTGGCTGAAGGTGAGCCGCAGTACGACGAGCTTGAGAAGCGACTTGCCGAAGCTCCAGTAATCACCGTGCCCACCATCACGCTTGAAGGGGATGCTAACGGTGCACCACACCCAGATGCCAGTTCCTATGCCAGGAAATTCTCGGGCAGATACTCACACCGGGTTATCAGTGGCGGCATTGGACACAACCCACCTCAAGAAGCGCCACAGGAGTTTGCAAATGCGATCGTCGAAGTTGACGGTTATTGATGGTGTTTTACCTGAGTCGTGAACAGACAATTTACAGCACGGAGAAAACACCATGACCCAACTAAAAAAAGTACGTTACCCAACCAAAACCCGCACGATAGGTGCCTTCGTCTTCCTCTCACGATTCCTTGTTGCGCTTTTTGTGGCAACAGTGTTTCTAGCACCACTCAGCCGCGTGCTGGCGCAGCAGCCTACACAGAGTGGCGCACAAGCTCAGGTTGTAACCGAGGCGATCGCAACCCAAGACAACACACTCCGCCCCTTGGGCAATGAAACTGCCACAACTCAACTCGAAACCGCGCAGTCCACCGACACAACTGCAATTCGCCCCTTTCAAGTCCACGTTCCGCAAGAGGCGATCGACGACCTCCGCCAACGCATTGTGGCGACTCGCTGGCCTGACCAGGAAACTGTTGCTGACCAGTCACAGGGTGTGCAACTGGCAACCATGCAGGAGCTAGTGCGCTACTGGGGCACGGAGTACGACTGGCGGAAAGCCGAGGCGAAGCTGAATGCCTTACCGCAGTTCATAACAAACATCGACGAGCTAGACATTCACTTTATCCATGTCCGCTCCCAAAATCCTAATGCGTTGCCGTTGCTCATCACGCATGGCTGGCCCGGCTCGGTCATTGAACAGCTAAAGGTCATCGGTCCGCTAACCGATCCCACTGCCTACGGAGGACAACCAGAGGATGCCTTCGACCTGGTGATTCCGTCGATTCCTGGCTACGGCTTCTCCGGCAAGCCGACGGGCATTGGTTGGGACCCCGATCGCATTGCACAAGCCTGGGCAGAACTGATGCAACGCCTCGGTTACACCCGCTACGTTGCCCAAGGCGGCGACTGGGGATCTCCTATCACTAGCGCGATGGCGCGCCAGGCACCAGCAGGATTACTCGGAGTCCACCTCAATCTGCCAGCGACGATACCGCCCGAGATAGCCACAGTGCTTGCTAGCGGCAACCCCGCACCAGCCGACCTCTCCGAGCAGGAACGTGCAGCGTTTGACTCACTCGACACGTTTAATAAGAAGGACCGAGCCTACGCTGTGATGATGGGCACGCGTCCACAGACGGTCGGGTATGGTCTGTCGGACTCGCCAACCGGACTTGCGGCGTGGCTGCTTGGGCATCCAGGCTTCGCGCAGTGGACCTCCAGTGGCGACGATTCCGAAAAGTCCCCGACAAAAGACGAGGTGCTGGACGACATCACGCTGTACTGGCTAACAAATAGCGCGGTTTCATCAGCTCGGCTGTACTGGGAGAACAAAGCCAGCCTCTTGAACGCGATCGCCCAGAAGACCAACGAAATCTCGCTGCCAGTGTCCATCACGGTGTTTCCAGGGGAGATCTATCAAGCTCCAGAGACGTGGGCTCGGCGTGCCTATCGCAACCTGATCTACTTCCATGAGGCTGGCAGGGGCGGTCACTTCGCAGCATGGGAGGAGCCGCAGCTCTTTTCCGAGGAAATCCGCGCAGCATTCAGGTCACTGCGTTAGTTGAAGACCAATATATTCACTCGGTAAAATGACTAGCTATCAATAGAGGTAGTCATGGAAACAGCAGATATCATTGTGATTGGAAGTGGTCAGGAAAGCTAGGCGTACACAAACATAAAAGTTGGGGAGCACCTGAAGAGGTGCTCCCCAACTTTTCATGCACTAAGAATCAGAACAATTAAGCCTTTCCTCGCCTGTCGTGGAGCTTTTGCTCAATTAGAGGATCTTGCCAACCCGTTGGCTCCGCACTATTTCCAGAGGAGGGTTCCTCTAGGGTCTTCTTTGCTGCCGAAGTTGCACTATCGGCAACATCTTTAGCTTTTTGAGAGGTTTGGTTAATGGTGTTTTGAATCGCGGGCCTTACATCATCATTGATTGTTTTTTTAGCAGAATCGGTGACTCCGCGAACGTCTGCTTCATTGATTTTGCCTTGTACAGACTGGGTTACGCCGCGAACATCTGCTTCGTCAATTTTGCCTTGAATAGATTGGCTGACACCGCGAACATCTGCTTCATTGATTTTGCCCTGTACAGACTGGGTTACGCCGCGGACGTCTGCTTCATTAATTTTGCTTTGTACAGACTGGGTTACACCACGAACATCTGCTTCATTGATTTTGCTTTGTACAGACTGGGTTACGCCGCGAACATCTGCTTCGTCAATTTTGCCTTGAATAGATTGGCTGACACCGCGAACATCCGCTTCCTCGATCTTCTGCTTTGCAGACTCAGCTAGCCCTTTAACATCTGTTTCATCAATCTTTTCTTTGACACTATCGAGAGCATCTTCAACCCGATGGGTAACGCTTTCAGCTGCGTCCTTAATTGATCCCACCGCATTTTCTACTTGCTGGTCCATATTTGTAGCGGCTTGGTCACCAATAGCTGCACCTGCGATCGCGCCACCTACAGCACCAACGGCTGCACCCATTTTACCACCGACCATTCTACCAACTACCGCGCCTGCAACACTACCTCCGGTTGCGCCAACTGCTTTAGCTACAGTATGTCCACCGCTTTGATTTTTTTTGTCCTTCTCTGTCTGCTCGGATTGGGTAGAAGGAAAATTAGTATCCTGACTTACAATGTTTTTATCAGGATTTCCAGATGGATATTGGTTATTGCTTGCACTCGTCATAAAGTAAATCCTCTTGAAAGATAAATTTCTCTTATTTCTATTTAGAGCATATCAATTGGGATCTAGTAATTCATCTTCTCAAGGCTGAGACTTTCTAGAAGCTATTTCAGCCAATAGTTATAGACCTTCGCTGTCGATTCAATTTTCTAATACTCAAACAACCATTCACTGATATCACTAGTAGAGCTTGATATTGATACAGCGAGGATTCCGAAGAAATTAGACCAGATTAACCTAAAATCTTAAGTGCTAATAAGCTTTCTTAATGAATCTAGGGCAAGCTGGAGCAGAATAGATGTGGCAATGGCTATAGTGGGCGATCGAGCTCGTGCATATCCTTTTGTTACTAATAGAAGCTGGAGCAACGTGGCAGTTACTCAAACAACGTATAAGGAAGGAGCACTCACGCTGATTGATAATAGAGCATATATTTGCTGCTCTGTGTTTAAAGACGATGCTTATCGCTACGGCAGGAGTTTTCTTCAAAGCACAGTGTTGATTTAAGCTAAGCTTTTGTCACTCAATAAGCTATCCTTTCGCCAAAGTTCAATCTAGAATATTGATTCTTTCTTTGAGCGATCGCCTCCACTCATATGTCTACGAACTGTATTTCTGAACACACCTCGGCTTCACCTTTAGTTCAACTCTGAAGACAGAGTAGTCCTAGCGCTTGAGGCAGACGTTAGCTAGAGCGATCGCCCTCTACACTCTAGGGGTGAAGTTTAACCTCGTTTCTTCACCATCACTAGTTCGCTTCTAACAAACACATTAATTATTAAACATATTAAGAGAAACTTATGCAGCTTCAAGTCGAGTGCAGTAACACAGTTGGAAAACAGCAGGTTTGCCAGATTTGCAATCGCTCCTTTGAAATGCAAGCCGCACAGGTCATGGTCTGTGATGACAAAGGAAGCATCTACGGCAATGTTTGCCCTGTCTGCATTAGCAGAGGATTTGGTTGGCTTAACAGCCACTTTAAACCGTTCAGGTAGATAAAAACAGCAATTGTCGTGCCCTCAAATCTAATTGCTGTGATTAAAGAATGAGGTGGACAACTGTAAAAGCTGGAGGCGCGCTCCTCAAAGGGTTCCAGTTTTTAGGGCATGCTTGGTTGCATCTACTTCACTGACTTAATATCACTTTAAAGAACCTGTGTGAGTAAACAGATTAAAACGATGGAAAAAGTTTACGGGAATACACAAGGCATTAGATCGAGTCATCTCAAACAGCTTCAGCAATTGTATGAGCAGCGACAGCCGGGCGATCGCTTTGTAACCTCTGAATTTGCCCAACAGTTAACGGCTCTCAGCCTTGAAACTCACCATCCTTTATGCAGCTACATCAATCGTCGTGGGCAAATTGTCCGCATCGCGATAGGAACTCCTGCCCAAACTCAGCTTGCTGCTTCTGAGCTACCTCGGCAAAGTGCTGAACGCTTGAGTGGCATTCACTGTGTGGCTGTCCAGCCTACCCCTCCTGATGCTGCAAGCCTACTTGCAATGGTACGACAACGCTTAGATGCACTAGTCATCCTGATTCCGAATGAAACAGATGGGAAGCGACCGGGAAACCATAATCCAGCCTCAATCAAAGAAGCCTATCTCGCCCATTTGGTATCTGACCTGAAAACACCTTGGGCTGTTTCACCCCCCTTTAAACTAGAAGATTTGGTGGAACAGGACTCAATTGATTGGGTTGATGAGTGGGAAACGGAGTTTCAGGAATCTGGCTTTGCAGCATTGCAGTTTCAGCAAATTGAGTCTGATGACGATCGCGTCCTTCTGGTCGGACTGATGACCGATGATCTAACAGAACAACGGTTTCACGATGGTTTAGCAGAACTGACTCGACTCGTAGAAACGGCTGGAGGCGAAGTCGTGGGGACAGTGCGGCAAAAGCGATCGCGCCCTCATCCCCAGACTGTGGTAGGTCAAGGCAAGGTTGAAGAAATTACGCTTCAGGCTCAAACCTTAAACGCTAACTTGATTGCATTTGACCGAGACATTTCCGCCTCCCAAAGCCGCAACTTGGAGGAACAGATTGGCATTCGAGTTGTAGATCGAACTCAGGTTATTCTGGATATCTTTGCTCAACGCGCCCAATCTCAAGCAGGCAAATTGCAAGTCGAATTAGCGCAAATGGAATATCTGCTGCCTCGCCTACGGGGGCGCGGACGAGAGATGTCTCGTTTGGGTGCTGGCATCGGCACGCGAGGACCAGGAGAAACCCGCTTGGAAGTAGAGCGACGCACCATTCAACAACGAATTAGTCATCTCCAGCATGAGGTCAACCAACTCCAGGCACATCGTTCTCGCCAACGCCAACAGCGCCAACAACAGGATATTCCTACCGTTGCATTGGTTGGCTACACTAATGCAGGCAAATCGACCCTGCTTAATGTTTTGACCCAGGCTGAGGTTTATGTTGCCGATCAGCTATTCGCAACCCTTGATCCCACAACTCGCCGACTCACGATTTCTGAGCCGTTATCTCAAGAACAGCGTCCATTGCTGCTCACTGATACGGTTGGTTTTATCCACGAACTGCCACCTGCACTGATTGATGCATTTCGCGCCACACTTGAAGAAGTAACTGAGGCAGATGCACTTTTGCATGTGATTGACTTGTCTCATCCCGCCTGGGAAAGTCATATCCATTCGGTAGAAGCAGTATTGGCAGATTTATCAACTCTTCCTGACCCAAATTTGCCAATGTCCACCTTGCTAGTGTTTAACAAACTAGATCAGGTGGATAGTGAGACGTTGGCGATCGCCCAGCAACAATATCCACAATCAGTGTTTATTTCAGCCACTAAAGGTTTGGGCTTAGACACTCTCCGACAGCGACTACTACAACTCATCGATCACGTAACCATACCCGTATAACTGAAACGGCTTTAAACATAATGGACACCAATGTCTTGCAGCGTTATTGGGCAGGAGAAAGAGATTTTGTCGGATTAAAACTAGCCAATGCAAAGTTAAATCGAGCAGAATTAAGCAACATCAACTTGTCTCAAGCAGACTTAAGAGGAGCTAGACTCATCGGAGCTAATCTACAGCAGGCAAACTTAAGCAATGCATGTCTAGCAAATGCAGATTTAACAGACGCTAATTTAGAAGGTGCAGATTTAAGAGGTGCAGATTTGTCTGCTGCACTGTTACTTAGAACAAACTTGTCCCAAGCAAGGATGGTGGGTGCTAACCTGAAGTGGGCATCCCTAGCAGGCGCAAACCTAGAAGGTGCAGACTTAGACGATGCAATTCTGAGTCGAACAATTCTGCCCGATGGTTCTTCCCTTAGCCCTGCACTAAGCTTGGACAGATTGTAAAGTTCCTCCTCAAAATTAATTGCACGAGAGCAAACCGAAAGGATATTACCTGGAGTGAACCTGTAAATAATTCTCAAGCTCAAATGTTTTCAGAATCACAAACTTGCTTCATTTAATCCCCCTCCTCCGGGTGGAAGATTGGATAGGAAGGCAAAAGTAAATTTATAACTTAGCAGCTAGCAAATGAAACTTCTCGTAGGATGACTGATGGGAAACAGTTGCCTGTTGAGGATTTTTCGTGCTCAAACCAACTCCTCGAGATCACAATTTCTTGAGGAGTTTTATTTATTATTGAAAACTAAATTATACCGATTCCACACAATAGTTCACATTTTGTAGCGTACTCTATACAAGCTGCAAAATACAAAGCTCTAAAGAAAATCAGTCCTAAATCGTAGTTTGTAACAAGAAACTGTAGCCGTTAGCATCATCTTCCGTAACATGGCATAACTCCTCAGACGCAAATCACGCTGTTCCTGAGATAGAGGATAAAGCAGATGACAGCAGATATTGTTCTTAGTTAATGGCTAAAGAATCAGCTCAGCCTATTGCCTGAATTCTTTACTCGACGATTGAAACTGGTTTTATCTGACTCATAGTTTTTGGTAGAGATCGCCGAGTAGTAATTAGGTTCTTTTCACCTTACTGGCTGATGTTTGCCGCTCGTATCACCCTGATTCAAATAAACAGTTGCCAATTTTGGGACTCGTGATTCTTCTGTCGCTAGTCCCAAAGCAAACCTCACCTTAAAAACAGCAATATTGGTAGCCCTATGCCACAAAAAAAACAGACGTTTGATGAACGCAACGGTCAATCTCAAAGTTCTAAAAAATCTTTAGCAATGAGTACACCTTCGTCTAGCCTATATTCATCTCACTCTCAATCCACAATTGAGAAAAGTATTTCTGTGACTGCGTCTGTTCAAGCGCCTGATTTGGTTTGCTTATCCCATTTACGGTGGAATTTTGTTTACCAGCGGCCGCAGCAATTGCTGAGCCGTTGTGCTCAAACGCAGCGGATCTTTTTTATCGAAGAACCTATTTTTCACCCTTCTATTCAGGCACAGCTAGAGGTAAGCCAGCCTGAAGCTGGTGTTTGGGTAGTTGTGCCACAGTTGCCTGAAGGGATGAGTGAAGAGGCGATCAACACGGTTCAACGGAGTTTGATTGATGACTTGTTAGCAGAGCGAAATATTCAAAAGTACATTTGTTGGTATTACACGCCAATGGCGATCGCCTTCACTCGTCACCTTGAGCCACTGGCAGTAGTTTATGACTGCATGGATGAACTATCAGCTTTTAAGGGTGCTTCTCCTATCATGAAACAGCGGGAAGCTGAGCTGTTTGGTCGTGCTGATCTGGTATTTACGGGTGGGCAAAGCTTATACGAATCAAAGCGGGATCATCATCCAAATGTGTATGCTTTCCCCAGCAGTGTGGATGTGCCTCACTTCGCTCAATCTAGAAAACTCACCGAAGATCCGGCAGATCAAGCAAACATTCCCCATCCTCGACTCGGCTTTTATGGGGTAATTGATGAGCGGATGGATATCGAGCTAATCGCAGGCATTGCTGCAGCCCGTCCTGATTGGCATTTAGTTCTGATTGGACCCGTTGCTAAGGTTGATCCCGCCAATTTGCCGCAGGGTGAAAACATTCACTACCTGGGCAGCAAAGATTATAAAGAGTTGCCCTCCTATCTGGCACGGTGGGATCTGGCAATGCTGCCCTTTGCTCGTAATGAATCGACTCGATTCATTAGCCCCACCAAGACTCCCGAATATTTGGCCGCTGGGAAACCCGTTGTATCTACCTCCATTCGAGATGTAGTTCGTCCTTATGGACAGCAGGGTATGGTGAGAATTGCTGACAACGTTGCAGATTTTGTTGCGGCGGCTGAAGCTGCGATGCGAGAAGACACTCCAACATCGGGCTGGCTCAGTCAAGTAGATGCTTTCCTGGAGAAGATCTCCTGGGATCGGACGCTGTCTTCAATGCAAAAATTGATTGGAGAGGCGATCGCTGATACTCATTCATCTACCCATCTCACGACTACTCACGCAACAGGATATGGACAAACCCCAGCGGTTGTAACCAGAGACTTTGTATTTGACTATCTGATCGTGGGAGCAGGTTTCTCGGGTAGCGTCATTGCAGAGCGACTGGCAAAATCTGGCAAAAAAGTGCTGATAGTCGATCGTCGCAACCATATTGCTGGCAACGCTTATGACCACTACGACAATGCGGGCGTTCTAGTTCACAAGTACGGTCCTCACATCTTTCATACCAACTCTCGTGAGGTATTTGAGTACCTCTCTCAATTCACAGAATGGCGTTCTTATGAACACCGCGTACTTGCCAGTGTTGATGGTCAGCTAGTTCCTATTCCAATCAACTTGAATACCATCAACAAACTCTACGGGTTAAACCTCAACTCATTCCAGGTTGAAGAGTTTCTACAATCATTGGCGGAACCCAAAGAGCAGATCCGTTCTTCTGAAGACGTGGTAGTAAGCAAGGTTGGACGGGTTCTCTATGAGAAGTTTTTCCGGGGCTACACTCGGAAGCAGTGGGGACTTGACCCGTCAGAACTGGATAAATCTGTAATTGCTCGCATTCCCACACGCACTAATCGGGACGATCGCTATTTCACGGATACATACCAGGCGATGCCGCTACATGGTTTCACTCGTATGTTTGAAAACATGTTAAACCATCCGAATATCAAGGTAATGTTAAACACCGATTACCGCGAGATTGAGAAAGCGATTCCCTGTCGTGAAATGGTGTATACGGGACCAGTTGATGAGTTTTTTGAATATCGTTATGGCAAGCTGCCCTACCGATCGCTGGAATTTAAACACGAAACTCACAATACACCTGTCCATCAAACTGCTCCTGTAATCAATTATCCTAACGAGCATCTCTATACTCGCGTCACGGAGTTTAAGTATTTGACCGGACAGGAACACTCTAAGACCAGTATCGTTTACGAGTTTCCCCGTGCTGAGGGTGATCCCTACTATCCTGTGCCGCGCCCCGAAAACGCTGAAGTGTATAAGAACTACAAAGCGCTAGCAGATACTACTCCTGGGGTGTACTTTGTTGGACGGCTGGCAACCTACAAGTACTACAACATGGATCAATGTGTAGCTCAAGCACTCAACGTATACAAGCAAATTGCTAGCAAACAACGCTTAGAAGCAACTAGCTAGAGCGTAGGTAAAGCGTGAGATTCCTGGTTCCTAAGCTAGAGTTAGGAACCAGGAATCTGCTAGATCAAATTTAACTAGGAGAATCGTTGATGAACTTGGAACCTCTCTCACTTCCACCTTTGGAGATGTGGGCTGGAGTGGAGTGTACGGTTAATCGTGTGGGTGATGAGTATTTTGATCAGTTGGAGCGCAATGGTCACGCGACGAGGCTAAATGACCTCGATCGCTTTGCTGCATTAGGCATTCGTGCCATTCGCTATCCAGTGCTGTGGGAACGGGTTGCTCCAAACGGATTGGAAAAGGCAGATTGGACTTGGACCGATGAACGGTTGGAACGGCTGCGGGAGTTGGGGATTTGTCCAATTGTAGGATTGGTGCATCATGGCAGTGGCCCACGGGATACCAGTTTGATTGATCCAGCATTTCCAGAGCGGCTGGCGGAGTTTGCCCATGCGGTGAGCGATCGCTATCCTTGGGTGACTCACTACACACCCGTGAATGAACCGCTCACAACTGCTCGATTTAGCGGACTGTACGGACACTGGTATCCGCACGGTCGCGACGATCGCACCTTTCTGCGTGCTTTGCTGGTTCAGTGCCGCAGCGTTGCTCTTTCCATGCAAGCCGTCCGTCAGGTCAATCCTGATGCGCAACTGGTGCAAACTGAGGATATGGGCAAAACGTTTAGCACACCCCTGCTGGCATACCAGGCAGAACTGGAAAACCAACGCCGTTGGTTGAGCCTGGATTTGCTCTGCGGTCGGATTAATCCAGATCATCCACTCTGGCATTACTTTTGTCAGGCTGACATTGAGGCGGCTGAATTGGAATGGTTCCTAGAGCATCCCTGCCCGCCAGATATTGTTGGCATCAACTATTACCTGACGAGCGATCGCCTACTCGATGAACAGTTGGAAAAATATCCAACTCACTTTCACGGTGGTAACGGTCAGCACGAATACGCTGATGTAGAAGCTGTGCGGGTTTGTGGAGAGGGAGTCGCTGGACATTATCGCCTGCTACGAGAAACTTGGGAACGATATCAACTCCCAGTTGCGGTGACAGAAGTTCACCTATGTTGTACCCGTGAGGAGCAGTTGCGCTGGCTCAAGCAAGCCTGGGAGGCAGCGCAACAGTTACGCGGCGAAGGAGCAGACATCCGGGCGATCACGGCTTGGTCGTTATTAGGAGCCTATGACTGGAACAGTTTAGTCACTCGTGCCAATAACTTCTACGAACCGGGTGTGTTTGATTTGCGATCGCCTACCCCTCGTGCCACTGCCTTGGCTACAATGGTGAGCCATTTCTCCCAAGGCAAAACTTACGAGCACCCTATCCTCGAAACACCAGGATGGTGGCAACGCCCAGAACGCTTGTTCTACCCCGCTGTTAACTGTAATTTCTCATCATCCACTACTTCCCCAGCACGTCATGACTCTCTCTCTCCACTCGTAATCACGGGTGCAACCGGAACACTAGGACAAGCATTTGCTCGAATCTGTGATATCCGAGGCATTTCCTATCGACTGTTAACTCGACAGGAAATGAACATTACAGATATTCAATCAGTGGAGCGATCGCTAGACGAATTAAGACCCTGGGCTGTGATCAACACAGCAGGATATGTGCGAGTTGACGATGCCGAACGTGAACCTCATCTATGTCAGAAAATTAACGCTGATGGAGCCGCAATTCTAGCACAGGCTTGTGTTGAACGAAGTGTTGGGTTGGTGACTTTCTCCTCTGATCTGGTGTTTGATGGTACTCACACAAAGCCTTATCTAGAAAGCCATCAAGTTTCACCGCTCAACGTGTATGGACACAGCAAAGCTGTTGCCGAAAAGTGGGTGTTGCAGACCCATCCTTGTTCACTGGTGATTCGCACTAGTGCCTTTTTTGGGCCCTGGGATCGTCATAACTTCCTCACGATCCTGTTGCAGACGCTTGCGGATGGAAATCCATTTGTTGCTGCGAATGATGCGATTGTTTCTCCCACTTATGTTCCTGATTTGGTTAACACCACTCTTGATCTGTTAATTGATGGTGAGTGTGGTCTGTGGCATCTAGCGAATCCGGGAGCGATCGCCTGGGCAGAGCTAGCCCAACTCACCGCGAAGCTAGCAGGCATGGATGTTAGCCGCATCGAAGCCCGCCCATCCCACTCACTTGGCTGGGTCGCACCTCGCCCGGTTTACAGTGCTCTGGGTAGCGAGCGGGGCACCTTGTTGCCTGAGCTGGATCAGGCGATCGCCCGTTATTTGCGCGAGCGACAGTCAGTGTAATGGGTAAGGAGTAAAAATAAGTGGCGAAGCCACATTAAAGGAGAAGTTAAGATGTCTGATGAACAACAGGATGAATCCCTTGGCTTAGAACAACTTCCTCAAACTGAGCTAGATGCTGTTCCCGGCAAAGGGGAAAAGCAAGACCCTAATACTGGAGATATTCATGAAGCAGGTATATCCAAGCCAGATATCACTACGCCAGATGCTGCAAAGCTGACGGCTGAGCAGAACCGTAATACCAATTCCAAGAACTAAGGCTACAGATGAAAAGGCACCCCGCTAAGTGAGGTGCCTTTTCATCTATAACCGTTTTCGATCGAAAAGGTATAAGAACGATGATTGAGTAATATTTACCATTCATTAAAGGTGAACTATGGCAAGCTCTAAAACAACGCGGCGGAATTTCCTGATTACCAGCATGATTGCGGCAGGTGGAGCAGTGAGTAATGGGGCTTGCCAACAATCTCAGACGACTACAACAGCCCAAGTACAAAACGACTCATCCTCTATACTTTCTGAGCCTGCTACTTCGTCATCTACACCTTCTGCTCCAGTAGAAATTCCCCAACAAGTGCTCGGACGTACCGAGGTTAATATACCAATTTTGGGTTTGGGAGGAGCGGGTCGTACTCCGCTATCTCGTGCTGGAGAAGAGCAAGAGGCGATCACCATCATCGAACGAGCCTTAAACTTGGGAATTCGTTACTTTGATACTGCTTCTAGCTACGGCCCCAGTGAAGAAAGGTTGGGAAAAGTTTTACCTTCTCATCGAGCAAACTTATTTTTAGCCAGCAAAACAGGCCACCGAGATCGGGATGGTGCATGGCAAGACTTAGAGCAGTCTCTCCAGCGTTTACAAACGGACTATCTTGATCTTTGGCAGTTTCATGCTCTGACATACGATTGGGATTTGAACACTCTGCTAGATCAGCAGCAAGGTGCAATCAAAGCCGCAGAGGAGGCACGCCAGCAAGGAATCATTCGTTTCATTGGCATCACAGGACACTACAACCCAGCAATCATTGCTGAGGGGTTACGTCGTTACCCGTTTGATACAGCCTTGATTCCGGTTAATGCTGCTGATAAACATACTGCTAGCCCATTTATCACAGAAGTCTTGCCTACTGCTCAGCAACACAACACGGGGTTGATTGCAATGAAGGTTCCTGCCTATGGTCGGCTAATCGAAACGGAAGCTGTAGATGGAATGCGTCAGGCAATGGGATATGCTCTGTCTCAATCGGGAGTACACTGCTGCATCATTGCCGCAGAAACCGTGCAGCAGCTAGAACACAACGTTACTGTAGCTCAAACATTTCAACCCTTAACAAGTGAAGAAATGACTGCAATCGAGCAACGCACAGCCGCTGACTGGCAGAACTTTAGCTTCTTTCGCGAGTGGGCATAGAGTAACAACTGCTTTCTTTCACTTAGGAAAGCCACAGTAATCGTCTATCAAAGCTGTACAGAAGGTTGGTTTTACTCTGGAACCAGGATATGTCCTGAATAGCCTAATTTGTTGTAGTTTTCGAGGACTTCGTGGGCGATCGCCTCTCCTTTCCCAGCAGTTACCAGAGCCACACATGCCCCACCAAATCCTGCTCCGGTTAACCGTGCCCCTAATACATCAGGTGTTTTTTGCAGAAGTTCTACAAGCTGATCAAGTCCGGCTACGGATACTTCGTAATCATCTCGGAGGCTAGCGTGAGAATCATTCATCAACTCACCAAACCGTTCTGCTGAAACGCCTTGACGCGCTTCCAACACCCGATTGTCTTCGGTTACCACATGACGTGCCCGTCGTCGCAAAGGTTCGGGTAATATCTCTACGACTTTTGGGTCAGTTACATCTCTGAGTGCCTTGACCTGCAATAGCCGGGCTGCTTCTTCACATTCTGCTCGACGTTGGTTGTACCCGCTAGTTGCCAGTTTCCGAGGAATGCCGCTATCGATTACAACAACTTCTGTATCTTGAGGAAGCGGAATCTTTTGACGTTCGAGCGTTCGAGTATCCAAAAACAGCAGGTGTTGAGGATCTGCCAAACTGGATGCCATTTGATCCATAATACCGCAGTTAACCCCGGCATACTGAATTTCTGCCTGCTGTCCTAGTTGGGCGATTTTTACATCGTCTAAGTCGAGGTGGAGGAGCGATCGCAATCCTCGTAAGGTCGCAACTTCTAGTGCGGCGCTGCTCGACAGTCCAGAACCGATGGGCACAGCCGAAGTGATAAATATGTTCACAGGTGGGATCGAGTGTCCTACTTGTTCCAACATGCGAATGCAGCCAACTACGTAACTGGCAAATCCTTGCGGCTTTAGGGAGGAGTCCATGTTTGAATCGGTAATGTCAACCCATTCTTCCAGTTCCGCAGAATAAAGGTGGTGTTGATTGTTTGGGCTAAGCCCTAAATAAACGGTTGTTTCCTGAGGAATCGCCGTCGGTAAAACAAAGCCATCATTGTAATCAGTGTGTTCGCCTAGCAGATTTACTCGTCCCGGAGCGCTGGATTGGACTGTGGGTGCTGCATTAAAGATCTGTTGAAAGTCCATAAGTCACAACCTGCCTGTTTTGAGTGTGAGGCAGGCAAACCGCCTGTCCTCGTAGATTTCTCACCTTTCCAGAGGTAAGGGTCTGGCACGTCCATTCACATCAATGCTTTGCCAGTTAGGGTCAAGGGTGAGATTTTCCAAACCGCCATTAGAAAGCACAAAGGTATCTTCAACTTTTGCTCCAGGCAGGCTAGGATTCCACGCCAGAACCATGTTTTCGGCTAAGGAATCGGTGCTGGTAGGCGTTGCAATCACTTCTCGTGCCAGATAGCCTGCGGTGCCGCCCTGATGATGTTCTTGAATGGACTGGGGATAGCCTTGCTGGGTATAGGACTGGGCGATCGCCTCATACACTTCCCGCAAAGACACACCGGGCTTAGACGCATCCAGTGTTGCTGCTTCTACTTCTCGCACCTGCTGATGTAACTTCGCCTGCTCCGATGACAATCCACCAAAGTAAACAAAGCGGGTCAGACTAGCAACCAAGCCATAGCCCCGCGCACAAAAGACCAGCATGGCGACTCGCCCAAGTGCCTCATGCTTAGGAACAGGATGGCGATAGAGAGGCAATCGTTTCTCCCCTGCTGCTAGGGTTAGCGCGGGATGTAGTCCCCTTGCCCACATTGCTCTTGCTCCGGCTCCGGCGAGTTGATATTCTGTCCAGTCTGGTTGTGCTTCAAGTAATACTTCTGTCATCGCTTCACTGGCTAACCGCCCAACTAGTCGATATCGCTCCAGTTCGCTAGGCATCATGACTCGCTTGTGGGTGATTAGGGATGCCGGAATCGGAAGCTCAGTGAAATCTGATGACGTAGAGGGTTTGTCACTCAGAATCTTTCCGCCACCAGCCACCTCTTGCACAAAAGTGTCTTGTGCGGTTGAATCAGCCCAGGGGTGAGCAAAGAGTTTATAGCCTCCAGCAGACTCATCTCGTCCCGGAAGTTCCTCATCTATAAACCGCTGGGCTTCAATTTCATCGGTCAACAACCAGGCACCCTCAGACGTTACTAAAATTTCTGCGGCTCCAGTTTCCGCTGCAAGCAAAACAGTGTGTGTTGCTCCGGCAGTTGCCCAAGAAAACCAATCTGTGCCGCGCAGTCGTAGCCCTGTCACTCCATCGCTTAGAGCCGCCCGCATCAGCTCTAGTTTGCGAGCAATTTCGGCGGCATAGTGAGTGTTAGATGACGAGTTTTGAACTGAGGTAGAAATCATTGGTTTAACGTGAATATAAATGAATAAAAATGATAAAAGTTGTTTGACTAAAAACTCTCTGATGTAGGTTGGGTGAAGCAAGGCGGAACCCAACATTTGCCTAGTCTCGTAGCTCTACCTTCGCTTTACCCAACCTACGCCTGTTCGCATTTTGCCTCTGTTGGGTTCCGCATTCGCTTCACCCAACCTACGGAATTTGCTACTTTCCAAACGCCCTCTTATACAGTGTGTAATTCCTCCAAATTGACATTTACAGCCTGTAATTCTTTTGCTTTCTCCTCGGGTAGCGCATCGTTGGCAAACATTCCGGCTGCTAGCTCCGTTCCTGCTAAGTATTTCAGCCGCTCTGAGGTGCGGTAAGGAGGGTAAAACTCAGCGTGGAGATGCCATTCTGGATGGGGTTGACCATCGGTAGGAGCCTGAAACCACGCCATCAAATAGGGGAAAGGACGATTCCACAGTCCGTCATATTTCAAGGTGACTGTTTTGATGGCTCTAGCCAGTCCCCCACGCTGCTCTGAAGTGAGTTCTAAAAAACCTGGCACGGGTTGAATGGGGGCAATCCAAACTTCATAGGGGTAGCGAGCACACACCGGTACAAAGGCGATCGCCCACTCATCTCGATATAAAATTCGCTGATTGTCCTTAATTTCCTGTTGAATCAGGTCTTGTAACAGTCCCTGCTGGTGCTGGTCGTAATAGGTTTGTTGGCAGGACTGCATCCGCGCAGGAACAGGTGGCACAAACGGATACGCGTAAATTTGTCCGTGCGGATGGTGTAGCGTCACGCCGACTTCTACCCCTTTATTCTCGAAGGGCAGCACGTACTGAATTTGAGAGATATTTCCTAACTGACGGGTGCGATCGCCCCACACCTCCAATAGCAGTTCCAAATGATCCAGCTCTAGAGAACCGAGATAAGCTTGGGGGTCTTGAGTAAAGACCACCACTTCACAGGCTCCGTTAGAAGGCAAGGTTTCGACAATTTCAGGAGGTGCATCGTGAGCCGCTGGAGTCATTGATGGAAAACGGTTTTCAAACACCGCCACATCATATTTGCCTTGGGGAAGCTCAGTCGGAAATTGAGGATTGTGAGTTGGAGCCAGCGGATTATACTCCGGGGGCGGCATAAACGTTCGTCCCTGCCGGTGACTGGCATAGGCAACCCACTCACCCCGCAGCGGATGCCAACGCAAATGGGGATTTGCCTGTACAGGTTCATTGCTTGGACTGGGAGCCTGAATGTCTGTCGCAATCGGAGTACGACTGTACAAAGTCAACGTTCGACCATCCGGCTTGGACAACTCCTGAGAATGCATCTCTGGACACAAATAGAGGATATATCAAGCTTTACGTTTCAAGCTGTTTCACACATTCCCTTAAAGACGGGTTCTTTGTAACAGGAATTCGTGATAATAAACACACTTTTCATGATTTAATCCAACAATTTCTTGGCTAAATTTCCTAACGGTTCACCCCATCGGGAGAGGTATTTCAAACTTTTTTTACAATTTGGTTGGCGATCGCCCCATTGCCTCTATCCAGGGGAATAATTGAAAGTGTATAGAGCGCTACTTCTCTATTCAGTCTGCCCCCAAGGGCAGCATCTAGATTTAATGCCCGAGTTCAGCAAATAGTGAAATGATTCAAGCTACAGGTGTTACTAAATTCACAACAGCAGATTTCAATCAGCTTGCCGAAGACCTGAATCGAGATGGAATCTGCATTATTCGTCAACTTTTCGATCCGCAACTGATTAAAGAGTGGGCAGAAGCCTTCAACCAACTCTTTAAGCAGCGCCAAAACCAACCAGGCGGATTAGCCCCGCGTGAGCAAGCTCGCTACTATTTAACCCTGCCCTGGGTTGCCCCCTTTGCAAATACAGAGGTGTTTGCCAATCCGGTAATTTTGGCTGTGCTAAATCGAGTTTTTCATCAGGAATATCGCCTGGTTCAGTTGGGGGTTGATATTCCAACAAAAGGCTCAGATTATCAAGAAATTCATCGGGATTTTCGCCCGCTTTTCTCCGATCAAATCGTTACACCTTTATATGCAGTGGCGGTAAATTTTCCACTCGTTGAAGTAACTGCAGACAATGGTCCTTTTCAAATGGCCCGTGGTACTCATGTTCTTCCCCGTGAAGAAGGGTTAGTCAAAGTCACGGCTGGCGAAATTCCGTTGGAGTCTTTCTACCTAAAGCCAGGAGACGTGATGATCCGATCGCCCCTGGCACTACACCGAGGCTCACCGAACCAAACGGAACAACCTCGTCCAATGGTTGTGATGGGTTACGTGATGCACTGGTTACATACTCCCAAGGTTGATTTGACCGTAACGCAAGACTATTACGAGAGCTTACCAGAGCAAACCCGGCAATTACTCCGCTGTGAAGTGGTAGATCAATTGCCAGAAAAAGCCGAAAGTTACATCAATTTTAAGTATTAAGAACCGACAAGAGTAAAGCAAACGTGGGGGTGGGCATTGCCCACCCCCACGTTTGCTTTACTCTGTTTTACATTCACTTTTCGAAGTGTTAGCACCAACCTCGATGTTACGGAGTGTACCGAGCGGTAAATTGCGCCTTCTATGATAAGGAATAAGCGCACTGGTTGATGTCAGTGCAATTCTGTTTAGCGAAATTATTGCCGCATTTTACCTACGGCTTTAGTACTCCTGCACTCGGTAGCTTCAAGGAAAGTCACAATGTCTCAATCCACGCCAATAGAGTCTACTACACTCGCTTACACCAATCCAGTTTATCCCAGCTACTTTGCTGACCCGTTTGTTTGGGAGTATCAAGGGGTTTATTACGCGATCGGCACGGGGGAAGCCGAAGCCGAAGGAGAAGTAGATGAAGCTGGCGAACAGCGCGTCTTTCCACTTCTACGCTCTCACAATTTGGTGGACTGGCAGGCAGCCGGGCGAGCTATGCTGCGACCCGATACTTCCCTTGGCAATAACTTTTGGGCACCCGAAGTTGCCTACTGGGATGGCACCTTTTATCTTTACTACTCTGTCGGGCATGAGGACAAAAATCACCAGTTGCGGGTAGCAACTAGCGATCGCCCCCTTGGTCCCTACCAAGATATCGGCAAGCCACTCCTGGAAGCAGAGCCTTATCCCTTTGCGATCGACCCCCATCCGTTTCAAGATGACAACGGGCAATGGTATCTATTTTATGCTTGTGATTTCCTAGATACGGAAGGAGATGCACGAGCCGGAACTGCACTAATGGTAGATCGCCTGGAAAGCATGACCAAGCTAGCAGGAGAGGCAAAAGTCGTCCTACGCGCTCATCAGGATTGGCAGCGGTTTCTGGAAAATCGCCCGATGTACGGCGGTACCTATGATTGGCATACCCTCGAAGGTGCATCGGTTCGCAAGCATGAGGGGCGCTATTACTGCTTCTATAGTGGTGGACGCTGGGAAACAGAAAACTATGGAGTGGATTATGGTGTTGCCGACCAGGTGATGGGGCCTTACTCTGACGCAGGCAATGAGGCAGGTCCGCGAGTGTTACGAACCGTTGCTCACCGAGTTTTAGGTCCAGGACACAACTCCATTGTGCTAGCTCCCGATCGCCAAACTGAATACATCGTCTACCACGCTTGGGATACAAATCGAACTGCCCGCCGACTGTGCCTGGATAAACTGGTCTGGACACCAGAAGGTCCACGTTGCAACGGACCTACCTGGACACCGCAGATGATAAGCATGGGTAATAGAAATAGCTAAGAGATTATGGTGCTAACGCTATTAGCCAACCCAGTAAACAACAGCCTGTTTCAACTTCATACTGAATCTCCAACTTGGCACTATAGCAATTCCAAAAACTAGGGTTACAGATGGAAGGGCACCCCGCGCTGCGGGGTGCCCTTCCATCTGTAACCTCTTTTTAAAAAACGTCATTAAGCATTGGCAGAGTAAGCATTGCGCACCGCTTGGATGGGACACACAATTTGTTTGTTTAAGAAACAGGAATTCAACAAAATTTACGTTTCTTAGAAAAACATAGATAGTGTTTGGTATCACAAAATCCTGTAATGCAATACTCCTTCCTAGGTCAGACCTGAGATAAAGCGGTAGTCGGTAGAGTAATTAGCTAAATAGCTCTCCTTCTGTGGTTATAGGAGGAAAGGTATAACCGTTGAGATCGGCTAATCGAAACATAGTTACAGAACGCTAGCCGTTTAGTTCCCTTTGCAGCAGCGTTTGGAGCTTGTCTGAGAGATAACTTAATAACTCACTTCAGTGGACGTTTAGCCACAAGATACAGTGGTTCAACTCAAGAATAATGCGCCATAGCTTAAAGGATGAAATAGGCAAAATATATGGCAACTAAATTCCCAAAATTTAGCCAGGACTTGGCTCAAGATCCGACTACACGTCGGATCTGGTATGGGATTGCCACCGCCCATGACTTTGAAAGCCATGACGGAATGACCGAGGAGAATCTTTACCAAAAGATTTTTGCCTCGCACTTCGGTCACCTGGCAATCATCTTCCTCTGGACATCTGGCAGCCTCTTCCACGTCGCCTGGCAAGGCAACTTTGAGCAGTGGATCAAAGATCCGCTGAACACTAAACCGATCGCCCACGCGATTTGGGACCCTCACTTTGGTCAACCTGCCGTTGATGCGTTCACCCAAGGTGGTGCTTCTGGCCCGGTTAACATTGCCTACTCGGGTGTTTACCACTGGTGGTACACCATCGGCATGAGAACCGATGGAGAACTGTACATGGGTGCAGTTTTTCTGTTGTTACTAGCAGCAGTTTTTCTGTTTGCAGGCTGGCTTCACCTCCAGCCCAAGTTCCGTCCTAGCTTGTCCTGGTTTAAGAATGCTGAGTCTCGACTTAACCACCACCTGGCTGGTTTGTTTGGGGTTAGCTCCTTGGCTTGGGCAGGTCACCTAATCCACGTTGCCATCCCCGAGTCTCGCGGACAGCACGTAGGTTGGAATAACTTCCTGACGACCCCACCTCACCCCGCTGGTCTAAAACCATTCTTTACGGGCAATTGGGGCGTGTATGCTCAGAATCCTGACACCCCTGATCACCTTTTCAGCACCTCTCAAGGTGCTGGAGATGCAATTCTGACCTTCTTGGGTGGTTTTCATCCTCAGACTCAGTCTCTGTGGTTGACGGATATGGCGCATCACCACTTGGCGATCGCCGTGATCTTCATCATTGCGGGACATATGTACCGCACCAACTTTGGGATTGGTCACAACATCAAGGAGATGTTGAACGCCAAGAACTTCTTCGGCATCAAAACTGAAGGGCAGTTTAACTTGCCTCACCAGGGTTTGTACGATACCTACAACAACTCCCTGCACTTCCAGCTAGGCATTCACCTAGCAGCTTTAGGTGTTGTCACGTCTCTGGTGGCTCAGCACATGTACTCCATGCCACCCTATGCTTTCATGGGCAGGGATTTCACCACTCAGGCAGCGCTCTATACTCATCACCAGTACATTGCGGGCTTCCTAATGATTGGTGCGTTTGCTCATGGTGCGATTTTCTGGGTGCGGGACTATGACCCCGTTCAGAACCAGGGCAACGTGCTAGCTCGCGTCTTGGAGCACAAAGAGGCAATCATCTCTCACCTAAGCTGGGTATCGCTATTTCTGGGCTTCCATACGCTGGCATTGTATGTTCACAATGACGTGGTGGTTGCCTTTGGAACGCCTGAGAAGCAAATCTTGATTGAGCCTGTGTTTGCTCAGTTCATTCAAGCTGCTCATGGTAAAGCACTGTATGGCTTTGACACACTTCTGTCTAACCCAGACAGCCTTGCTTTTACAGCTTGGCCAAATCACGGCAACGTCTGGCTACCGGGTTGGCTAGGAGGTATCAACAGTGGTACCAATTCTCTTTTCCTAACCATTGGACCTGGCGATTTTCTGGTTCACCATGCGATCGCCCTAGGTCTGCACACCACCACCTTGATCTGTGTGAAGGGTGCCCTGGATGCACGTGGAACCAAGCTATTTCCTGACAAAAAGGACTTTGGCTTCTCCTTCCCCTGCGATGGTCCTGGACGGGGCGGCACCTGTCAGTCTTCTGCGTGGCAGCAATCTTTCTACCTGGCGATGTTCTGGATGCTGAATACGTTGGGCTGGGTTACTTTCTACTTCCACTGGAAACACCTGGGCATTTGGTCAGGCAACGTTGCTCAGTTCAATGAAAGTTCGACCTACTTGATGGGTTGGCTACGGGATTATCTGTGGCTCTATTCTGCGCCAATCATCAATGGCTACAACTCCTACGGCATGAACAATATTGCTGTATGGGATTGGATGTTCCTATTTGGACACTTAGTTTGGGCGACGGGTTTCATGTTCCTGATTACCTGGAGAGGTTACTGGCAAGAGTTAATTGAAACTCTTGTTTGGGCCCATGAACGCACGCCTTTAGCGAACTTGGTTCGCTGGAAGGATAAGCCTGTTGCTCTGTCCATTGTTCAGGGATGGTTGATCGGTCTAATTCACTTTACGGTTGGCTACATTCTCACTTATGCAGCCTTCCTGATAGCCTCAACCGCCAGTAGATTTGCTTAAGTCGCTAACTCCTCATCGTTAACCATTGATAAGTGCCCAACCCGGAGATCTTTTGGATTGGGCGCTTGTTTCTTTTCAAGCGAACTCTTCATATCCCACCACGGGTTAAAGTGGCAAGCGAACAATGAGTTATTCAAAAGAGAGAACAAAAAAATCTACGAGCGAAGCTCTCGACCGTGATTATTCCGCTCAAATACACGTTTTAGGAACATCAACCATACCCTTAGAACAGGTCCAAGTGGATCGGGGAAACGTTAACAAAGCTTCTGCTTATTCACTAGGTTTTAGGGTTGTTGTAGGACTTTTTCTGGCATCGCTTCTTTTTATCGCAGCGATTTATTACGGTCTGATTAATCCTTAGTCTAGCCAGTAGGTCTAGCCAGTAGGGTGTCCTAATTCCGCCCACCCCAGTCCTTCTCCCGTAGGAGAGGAACTGGAGTGGGCGCAGTTGTTTTTGTTTCTTGTTCTTCCCGAACTTCAACAACCGTTAGGTCCGCAGTGGGCCACGAGTTGAGGCTGTTCGGAGGGGGGTGTCCACTGCCCTGATACGACATCAGGGCTGAAGCCTCTACCATGAGTGGCAGCGGCGATCGCCTCTAATGCGAACTTAGGAGTGCGATCGGCGTAGAGCAGCCCGTTTGCTTCCTGGAAAGTGTCGGTCAGCTGGGTATAGCAGAAACCGCTAAAGATCTCAACCTGATTTATTACTCTCAACAAGTCTGCGTACTGCTGATAAAACTCAGAAGCATTGTCAGATCGGGCATAGCCCCAGGTTTTGTGAGCCTCATCCGGGGGTGTGTAGGCAATACCACCAAACTCGGTGAGCATAATTGGCTGTCCCTGGTGAGGGTAGCCATCTAAGGTGAGAATACGCCCACCCGGACGCTGGCGATCGAACAGGTCAGACAGCTTAACTTCAGGACCATAACGGTTTGCTAACCGTTGCGGATGACTGTCATAATCGTGGATTGCCAAAATATCGGTGGCTGTACTTTCCCAACCATCGTTACCGATCACAGGGCGAGTCGGGTCAAGCGTCTTGGTCAGGTGGTAAAGCGCTTGAACGTAGTTGCGGTGGGCGGGAGTCGCAGTCAGGTCAGGCACACCCCACGACTCATTAAACGGCACCCAAACAACAATGCAGGGGTGACTGGCATCTCGCTCGATCACTTCTGCCCATTCTCGGGTCATGCGTTCAACGGCTTTAGGGGTAAAGCGATAAGCACTGGGCATTTCCTCCCAGACGAGTAGCCCCAGCACGTCTGCCCAATACAAAAAGCGAGGATCTTCAATTTTCTGGTGCTTTCTGACACCATTGAAGCCCATTTGCTTCACTAGCTCTACATCTCTCCGCAGGGCTTCGTCGGAGGGAGGGGTCATGAGTGTTTCTTCCCAGTAACCCTGGTCTAGCACCAAACGCAGGTAGTAGGGATGTCCGTTGAGCATGAAGCGATCGCGCTGAATTCCCACAGTTCGCATAGCGGTGTAGGATTGCACCTGATCTAAAAGCTGCCCGTCCTGCCAAAGCTGAATCTCAGCATGGATGAGGGTTGGCTTCTCAGGACTCCAGAGCAATTCATTCCGGTAATCGTCAATACCGGGGTCAGACAGCGCGATGCGGCGATGAATTTCTCCATTGAGTACAGCATAGGTGTCATTGACAAGAAGCTGTTGCCCTACGGTTAGCCGCACTTTAACCTGAAGGTCGCCCTGCTCTTCCCCATTGACAAAGGCTTCAAAGCCAATTTCCCAGCGCTCAAAATGGGGAGTCCAGCGCAGACGGTCGATATAGGTTTCTGGCACCTGTTCCACCCAGACGGTTTGCCAAATGCCGCTAGTGCGTGGATACCAAATGCTATGGGGTTGAAGCTGCCAATCTTGCTTGCCGCGCGGTTTTGCTAAATCGTGAGGGTCGTCCTGTGCCCAAACGGTAACCCGTTGCACTCCATCAGCATTCAGGACAGGCGTGATGTCCATGCTAAACGGGGTGTGTCCGCCTACGTGTTCTGCCATGAACTGACCGTTGACCCAAACCCGTGTTTGGTAGTCTACTGCACCGAAATGCAACAGTACTCGTCCTTCTTTAGCTGGCAAGAGAAATTCTCGCTCGTACCAGCAGTTGGGGTGGAAGCCATGATCATCAATCCCACTTTGGGTAGATTCCGGTGCAAAGGGAACCTCGATAGTATGACTCCAACTGGATATCTGGTCGGGCTTGGTGTACTGCCCTTCATCATCAAACATAAACTTCCACGGCCCGTCGAGAGAAAGCCAGTGCAATCGCTGCAACTGTGGGCGCGGATACCCCTGTAGAGGCGTTTGTAGAACGTCGTCAGTCCCAATGGGGCAAGGATAGCGGTCTTCGAGGCACTTACCGAATGTTTTCATTAAAGTTCAACCCTAGCTGCTCAAGAAAGGGTGCCCTTATTGATTTATGATTTAACCTTTGTTAGCAGACTTAGCTGGAGATGTCAAAGGAACAGCTCCCTCGCTTGAGTCAGTAGATAAAGGCCATACATCATCTTGACAAGGCCTGGTCATCTTGGCAAACTTGCTTCTACTCTGCTTTCTCTATGCTATCTCCTTCTAGCGAGGGGTAGCGAACTGTAACAACCGTAGAAGCCAGTTCGGCAATCCAGGTATGAGGCACTCCTGCTGACCAGATGACGTAATCGCCCTCCTCAGCCAATAGACACTCCTGCTCAGGAAATTGCAGGCGAAAGCGTCCTTTGATCAGGATAGATAGCGTCGTTGCGACCTGGTTAACGCTCCACTCTGAGCGACTATCTCCTGCTGCGTGAATGCCCCACTTTACTTCTAGAATTTCGGTTGAGCGTAGGTTAGCAGCGTTGACAAAGTGCCCTACAAACCAGCCTCGGCGCTCAACACCATCTGTCTTGGCATTCCCAAAAGTAATGTCAGGTTGGGAAAATGGGTTTTCCATTTAAGATTGCCCGTGCCGATGGGTGTGCCACTGCCATGCATGAGCCAAAATCTTGTTTAGGTCTGCATATTGCGGCTGCCAGCCCAAAATATTTCTAGCTTTTTCACTGCTGCCTACTAGAATGGATGGGTCTCCAGGGCGGCGATCGCTCTCCACCGTCTTAATTTCCCTCCCAGTAACCTGTTGGGCTGCCTCAATCACTTGCCTGACTGAAAACCCGCTGCCGTTGCCCAGGTTAAACATATCGCTATCCCCGCCGTCCAGCAAATACTTCAGTCCTAAAACGTGCGCCTGTGCCAAATCAGCAACATGAATGTAATCTCGGATACAGGTACCGTCTTCAGTTGGGTAATCCGTACCAAAAATCTTAATGGCGGGAAGTTTTCCCAGAGCCGCTAACAGTACCAGCGGAATTAGATGAGTTTCAGGAGAATGGTCTTCCCCAAGTAACCCTTCGGGGTCAGCTCCTGCCGCGTTGAAATAGCGAAATCGCACTGACTTTAAACCATATGCTGCGTCAAAATCTGCCAGAATTCGCTCTACCATCCACTTCGTCGTGGCATAGGGACTAATTGGATCTTGGGGATGTTCTTCTGTAATGGGAACAAATTTTGGTACACCATACAGGGCACAGGTGGAGGAAAAAACAAAAGTTTTGACCGATGCCGCCACCATCGCTTCTAGTAAGGTCAGTGTGCCAACGACGTTATTGTGATAGTACTTCGCTGGGTCTGTTACTGACTCACCCACTGCGATGTAGGCGGCGAAGTGCATCACTGCTGCAATCGAGTGGGTTGCAAACAGGTCGTCAAGGAAGGGGCGATCGCTCACATCTCCCACAATCAACTCAACTTGCAATGGCTCTATTAGCTCTCGATGACCCGCAGAGAGGTTGTCTAACACAATCACTCGATAGCCTGCTCTTTGTAGCGCTAGTACCGCGTGGGAGCCAATGTATCCTGCCCCTCCAGTCACTAAAATGGTCTGTTCAGGTTGTGACACAAGAAGTTTATCTTTAAAGTTTCATGGATAATCTGAAGCTTCGCTTTATGTTCCTACTCTGGCAACTGCTCCAGGAAGATTTATTGTAAATATATTGTGTAATGGCTATTGCATTCGTCCTTAAAAAAGTGGTTTACACTACTTTAAGAATAGTAACTACACGACAGCTAATGTTACTTTTACTTGTGTTGGAGTATACAAAGGGCGATCGCCATCTTCAAAACTAGTTCAATGTTGGCAGCGGGGCACTACGGGCTGCACGAACGGAGAACTCATTAGGATGGATTTGCTCAGGCAATTTGCCTGTGAAAGCTGAAACCTAAGTTTAGGATTAGTGCCTTCGTTTACGAAACACCACTTTACTTAACTCACAATTCTATCCACAGAGAAGCTGAACTTGTCCCTGCGGTAGAGTCTGACCGAAAAGGCAACCATTACGCTGTTACTCATAAAATACGACATCGCTTCCAGGCTAATCGCCGCAAGAACTTTTGGAATAGCAATATGAATCTGAAGCCTATAGACCAGCAGGTGGTTGTCATCTTTGGTGCCTCCAACGGCATCGGACGAGAAACAGCGCTCCAGTTTGCTCAAAGAGGCGCAAAATCGATTGTGGCAGCAAGAAGCGATCGCTGCGTTAGGAGTAGCTGCACTAACACTTTTAGCGACACCTACCCTCAGCGGTAGAGGCTAAATGAGATTTATTCTGTCTCCGTACACGCTAGTCACTGTACTTGTGGCTGTAACACAGTCTGAACTGGACTGAGAATTTTTTGATTAACTGAACACCCGATTGGTAAAAGAACATGACTGTAGCAATTATTGTGCACGGTGGAGCAAAAACTATTTCCAAAGGTAAAGAACAACCCAATAAAGACGGTTGTTTGGCAGCTGTCCAGGCAGGCTGGGAAATTCTGCAACGGGGCGGGGATGCCATAGATGCAGTTGAGGCGGCCATTCGAGTGCTCGAATCTGACCAGACCTTTAATGCAGGGTTTGGCTCGACCCTCAACAGTGAAGGAGAGGTAGAGGTTGATGCTGCAATCATGGAGAGTATGAATTTCGGATGGGGATCTGTAGCCGCAGTGCAAGGAGTCCGTCATCCAATCTCCGTGGCCCGCAAAGTCATGGAAGATAAGCCCCGACTGCTAGTAGCCCGTAGCGGGGAACGCTTTGCTCTGGAGCATGGACTGGAACTGTGTGCTAAAGAGGATTTAGTCAGTGAGGAGCAAAAACAGGAGTGGGAAGAAGAGGCAGAAGTTGTAGATCGTCCTAACACTGTTGGCTGTGTAGCGCTAGATGTTAATGGCAGACTGGTCGCTGGTACTTCGACAGGCGGAGTGACGGATCAAAATCAGGGTCGCGTTGGGGATACAGCGTTGGTTGGTTGTGGCTTATATGCCGATGGTCGGGGTGCTTGCTCCACGACGGGCGACGGTGAGTCGATCATTCCAGTCGTATTAGCGAAGACGGCGGTTGATTTTCTGTCAGGTAATGCTGCAAGTATGAATGGAATCGTCGCCTGCCATCCCGAAAAAGCGGCGGAGAAAGCAATTGAGGTACTAAAACAGCGGGTTCCGGGAGAAGCAGGCTGCATTTTGCTCGACCGAGACGGGCAGATCGGCTGGGCATATAACTCCCAGGATATGGCAGTTGCTTATATGTCTGATGACCTACAACAACCTGCTGTTTTTATCCGCAAGGAGCAAGATTTAGCGATCGCCTAACCCTTTCACTATGACTCCTCCATGGACTCAGTTTGGTTGTGTTGCAAAGGATGAAAGCAATAAACTTCTGTGGAGGAAGCAGTAATTTACAGCCATTCTCCAATGGGTAGTTGCTTGAGATCTCTTTAATCTCTAGCCTGGATTCTCCTGCCATATCCTACCGTTGAACCCTCTACAAGCTTTACACCATCTATCCCCTTACTTTGGAGAACTGGTATAAGCCATTAAAGCGGGATTGCAGCTAGCCGCAATCCCGCTTTAATGGTCAGATCGGTTAGATCTTTTACCCTACTCAGGCGTGTTTTGCAGATCGGGTCTTTCTTCCGGCACGATCGCCCCTTCTACCGGGCAGACTTGCAGGCAGATGCCGCAGTCGATGCAGGTAGCAAAGTCGATCCAGTACCAGTCTGTCCCTTTTTCGTTTTTGCCTGGCCCTTCATGGATGCAAGCAACCGGGCAGGCATCAACGCAATCAGCAATGCCCTCACAGGTATTGGTCAGAATCGTATGCGGCACAGTGTTCTCTCTCAGTGTTCTCTCTTGAAGAATCAGCAGGATGAGCCTGATTCAGCTTTTTCTAGCCTAACAGGTGTAGACACGACTGCAACCGTATCTACTTTTACAGGCAAAGGCTCATTAGATTTCTTGCGTGAATGGTAGCACGATGGAACCGCGCTACCATTCACGTCTCAAGAGGTGATTTATGGGTGAGATTTATCCTACAGAAGACAGGGTCTCAATCTCAGGCACACCGTCAGCATTGAGCCAGGCAATCTGGCTAATGCCGCGATGACGGGCATAGTCGCGCACCGCATCCTGGCTGTCCCGCTGATCCAGGTCAACTTCTACCCTGACCAGGTTGGCTGATTCGCGAATTTTCTGGGCATAAGCAAAGGCAACTGCACAGTCCTGTGGGCTAGATGGAACAACTAACCAGTTGGTCGCTGGAGTGTTATGGGGCAGTTGACCTGTAGGCAGCAGCGTTTGGTGCACCTCTTCCAGGTTAAAGACAAATCCGACACCGGGATAGGTTTCTGCTTGTGGGTGATAGATGCCCAAAAGCTGATCATAGCGACCGCCCTGACCCAGCACTCGCCGCCCCGTGTTGGCATCTCCTACGACTTCGAAGACGATGCCCGTGTAGTAGTCAAAGGTTTGAATTAAGCTTAAATCCAGAATTAGGGAGGGGGCAATTGCCTCCCCTTCAGCCTCAAAGCTGGCTTGCAACACTTCCATCAGCGACTTTAGGGCATTCACAGTAGCCCGCTGGGTTTCATCCAAGTCCAGACTGGAAACTCGTTGCAGCACATCTGCCGGACGACCGCGCAGGTCTAGCAGCAGCAGCGCTCGATCGCGCAACTCGGTAGATAGGGGCAAAGTTTCTAGGGTGATTCGATCGAGGTGGGCGATCGCCCGTCTTACCCGGTCGCGCAGTTCCTCTGGGAAAGGGGAAAGGAGCGATCGCGTCAGCCCAGCCTCCCCCAAAACCAGATGCCAATCTTTTAGTCCCAACGTGCTAAGGCAATCCATCAACAGCAGCACCACTTCAGCATCGGCCACTATGCCGCCACTGCCCAACAACTCCACCCCTGCCTGGTAAAATTCCTGCTGGCGGTTGTGGCTGCCCCGCTGCGCCCGTCGAAACACATTGGCATTGTAATAGAGGCGCTGGGGATGGCTCACGCCCGCCATACGAGTCACTGCTGCACGGGCGATCGAAGCGGTCAACTCTGGACGCAACCCCAGCGTTTCATCCTCAAGTTCTTGCAATTGAATGACCGTAGACTGCTGCACAGCCCCACCTGCCATCAGCGTATCTACCCGTTCCAGGGTAGAGGTGATGATGCGGTGGTAGCCCCAGCGTTGAAAAACCTGCTGCAAACGGTTTTCGATCCAGCGTTTTTGAGCCACATCCAGAGGAAACAGATCTCTGGCTCCAGAGGGAGGTTGATACATTGCTACTTCTTTGTTACTTCTTCTTTCCGCCAAACAATCCAAACAGCCCGCCACTTGGCTTACTGGCTTTGCTGCTCTTCGCACTCGTCTGCTGAGATTTGGCAGACTGACCGCCTGCCTCCTCAAGTTGACGTTTACCCTCCAGCGCAATTGGGTCTTGGGGGTTAAGGCTTAATGCTTGATTAAAGTAAATTTTTGCCATCGTCGCTTGATTCGTCTTCAGGTAGACTGCTCCCAAGCGGCTATGGCAGCTGCTATTGCGAGGGTCAATTTGAATCGCTTCACGCAGTTCAAGGATTGTCCTGGGAAAATCCTGCTTTGCCTCAAATTCCTTAGCTCGACGCAAATAGGCTGTTACGATCGCCTCTTTGGTGGGTGGGGGTTTAGGCGTTGTTGGGGCGGATGGAGCTTTTTGCGTCGAGCCTTTTTTAGAATCAGACTGAACGGGCTGATGGTTTGCAGGCTCTCCGCGCGCTTCTTTACGCATCAGGTAGACCAGGTTGAGTTCGCTGATCCGCCCCGTTAGTTCTAGAGTTTGGTTGAGCAATTGATACTGCTGCTCTGCCAACTCTTTTAGAGTCGATTTGTAGTAGTTTTCCAAGTCGTTGGTTGAAGCTAGAGTGCGAGAGGCTTCGTTCATCAACACGACTGTATCTTGCTGCTTGAGCGCCTGCTGTCCTTTGAGCCGCAGCACAACACAGTATTCGCTGTAGCTTTTTTCCTGAGAGATTTTTTCATAGGCGGGGTTGACCAGCTTTGAAAGCAATTCACTGGCGCGATCGCGCTCTGTCTGATCTTCTGTCGCGAAACTATCTGGATGGAGCCGTCGAGCAATTTTGAGGTAGCGCTTCCGGATTTCTTTCGGATTTGCGTCAACGGGAACTCCCAAAATCGCATGGTAGTCAATGAAGTCTGAGTTAAATAGTCCCTGCTCAATCTTTAAAGACATTCTGTACGTCCCACTTCACCACCACTAAATTCCTTCTAGTGTACTTTGCTTAAGATTGAGAATTAAACAAAACCTAGAATTTTTTGCGGGATCGGAGTCATCCTCAAAGGTGTTCTAGACCTCTGTATCGGGATCAATGCCTAGCTCTCGTAGCTTTGCTGCTAGTTTTTCATTCCGCTGCCGTTCTACTTCATTCCGCTGCCGTTCTACTTCTGCCCGCTGTCGTTCCGCTGTCGCCATTGCCTCAGCCGCTTGGGCAGACTCTTCTGGAGTGGGAATGAGTTGTCCTTCTGGAGTAAAGAACCGCAGTTGATGGTTGTGAATGCCCAAGTAAAGGTTTAGCTGCTGGCTCCACAACTGCCCTTGCTCATTTGGCTGAAGGTCATGATAGGTGCCATCCACCAAATGAAAACCCTTGAACTCCAGCGAATCGGGGTCAAACCAGAAGTAATCGGGCGTGCGAAAGGTGTCTTGGTAGATTTGTTTTTTTAACCCTCGGTCGGTTTTGGCGGTGGAATTTGAGAGCAATTCAACGATTACGTTTGGATATTTTCCTTCCTCTTCCCACACCATCCAGCTTTTGCGCGGCTTGCATTCCGTACCCAGCACTACAAAAAAGTCTGGACCACGAAAATCTTCTGACTTGAGCCGACGAGAGCTGTAATAAATTGTGAGGTTGCCCGTGGCGAAGTAATCATTGCGATCGCGCCATAGCCAATCCAGGCACTTAAGCAGCAGCAGCATTTGCTGCAGGTGGAGATGTGTTTCCAAAGGGGGTTCGTCGCTGTAGAGGTCACTAGGGGGAAGGACGATGCCGTCTACCGCTTCCTCCAGGACGGTTTCAATTATTTCGGTAGCTGGGGCAGACATGGTATGGGCGATCGCAACAGTTCACTGACTTAATAATAAGGGATTGGTTTTGTCAGGTCAGACTTCAACAGTTCGATGACAGTTCGATTAGAACGATGAACGCAGTACAATAGCGGCGATCGCCCAGGAGTGTGGTTGGCATGGTTGCAAGATCTTTACTCGTTAGTTTGTCTTTGATTCCAGTGCTGTTTGCTCCGATTGGTTTAAGTGCGATTTCCGTGGCTCAGGCACAGACGGTTTCACAAACGGCAGAAGATCGGCTGAATCAAGGCTTGCAGTTTGTGCAGCAAGGGCAGATGAATGAGGCGATCGCCGCCTTCCGTCAAGCTACTGAACTGAATCCTGGACTTGCACCCGCCCACTACAACCTGGGATTAGCTTTGCGCCAGCAAGGACAGCTTCAGGATGCGGCCACTGCCTTTTATCAAGCAACTCAGGCAGAACCAAGATTTGCTCTGGCTTTTGCCAATTTAGGAGCAGCACTGCTAGAGGGAAACAACTTTGACCAGGCAGACGATTATTTGGAGCGGGCGATCGCCCTTGATCCAAACTTAGGTTTAGCTCATTACAATTTGGGACTGGTGCGAGAACAACAGCAAGATTGGGGTAGGGCGATCGCTGCCTTTCAACGCGCCACCGAACTCAGCCCCTCCGCACCAGAGCCACACTATCACTTAGGCTTGGTTCACCTTCAACAAGAACAGTTTGAACAAGCTGCTACTGCCTTTAGTCAGGCAATTCGGATCAGTCCCAACTATCCAGAGGCACACTACAATCTGGGCTCAATTCAGTTTGCTCAGGGTAATCTGGACGACGCACTAGAATCATTTCGTCGAGCTGCCGAAGCCAACTCTAATTATCCCAATGCATATTACGGAGCCGGACTAGTATTTATTCAGCAGCGGCAATACGCTAGTGCCGAGCGAGTTTTGCAATATGCCAAAGATCTGTTTACCACTCAGGCACAGCCAGAATGGGCAGAGAATGCTGAACAACTGTTAGAGCAGGCTCAAGCTCTAGCAGGACAGTGAATATTGCTTAGCCTGTAGTAATGTTGCGTGAACTTAAGTTTGATGCAACAGCAGTACCTCAGTTTGCCCAGTAAGCAATCATTCTGTTGCTTCAAATCAGGACTTTGAGTTGACGACAGATTGGAATTTGTTCCTTAAATTAAAGTCATATAACGCTACACACATACTTTAAAGTCATGTTCAAACTATCCGCTAAATTCTTTGCTGCACTAGCTACTCTCGTGGCATTAGTCCTGATCAGTTTGCAGTCTGTTCAAGCACGGTCTGTTTTATCTGAAACGCCGGATGTAGATGCTCTGAATCAATCAACACTTGTTGCAACTGCTCCGGCACCCCCCGACTTGGTTCCTGCTGTACTAGGAGGTAGACCTGTTTATGTGCTGTACGTGACCCAAGCTGCAGACACTGTTTTGATCCGTTGTTACCCTGGCTATGAACCTACGATTACAGTTCGGGCAATGGGCAGTAACCCTAATGCCGATACTCAGAGGGAAGGAGTCATGACCTGCCGTCCTTCTGCATAGAAACTGTCCCAAGGATGGCACGAGCGATTGTTGACGCTGAATTGCTGCCACTACATCAACCGCAGATGATGTAGTGGTCGGGATAGCTGTTTGTGCGATTTGATTAAGCAGAAATGGGTTGCAGTCGTGATGTGAGAAATTGACGGATGTAATTGGCGATCGCCTCTCCTTCCTCTTCCAACGCAAAGTGTCCGGTATTGAGCAGATGAAACTCAACGTCTTGCAGGTCACGCTGGTAGGGATAAACGCCTTCGGCAGGAAAGATGTCGTCGTTCTGACCCCAAACAATCAAGGTAGGAGGTTGATGATTGCGAAAATACTCCTGCCATTGTGGATAGAGCGGTGGATTCGTTCTGTAATCATAAAACAGTGCCAGCTGAATCTCTTCATTTCCTGGGCGGTCAAGAAAGAATTGATCCATCGTCCAGGCGTCAGGACTGATTGCTTCTAGATTACTAACACCGTTGGTATACTGCCACTTTGTTGTTTCCAGGATGAAAGATTGTTTCATCTTTTCAGTATTTTCAGGAGAAGGGTTTCGCCAATATTCCTTAATCGGGTCCGTGAACTTGCCAAATCCTTCCTCGTAGGCATTCCCGTTCTGGACAATTAATGCTTCTACCTGCTCTGGATGTCTAACTGCAATGCGGTAACCAACGGGAGCACCATAATCCATCACATAAAGACTATATTTCTGGACGGCGATCGCATCGATAAATTTCTCGATGATCTCAGCCAGATGATCAAATGTGTAATCAAACTCATCTACAGTTGGCATCGAACTGTTGCCGAAGCCCGGATAGTCGGGGGCAACTAAATGAAACTGATCAGCAAGCGTAGGGATCAGATTGCGAAACATATGTGATGAAGCCGGAAATCCGTGCAACAGCAGAATTGTTGGATTATCACGAGAACCTGCTTCGCGGTAAAAAATATCTAAACCATCGATCGCAACCGTGCGATAGGTCGTCATGAATTACTCCTTAAGTCTGGAATCGACGATGCTTATGACAAGTCTTCTAGATGAGATGGCTTTGGAAAAGTTGGCTCAGGTTCAAATGACTTGGTTTCCTCGCCAAGGACATCGTGTGAAATTTCTTGCTGAAGTAAGTCGCTCGAATTTTTCAAGCCACCAGAAATACCGGCAAGCTCTTCATTGCTAAGTTGTGCCTCATCCATGACTCCGCTGATGGATGCTTCGTCTTTATAACGAGATTCTTTTTGTCCTTCAATATTCTGACTGGGATGCTTCTGATCGAATTGATCTTGATGTTGGGTCATAATTTCTCACCGAACAATAGAGTGGTCATCGACAATTAAAACGCGAATGGCTTGTCATGGAGAATTGTCAGATTTGGCGATCGCAGCCAATAACGGTTCAAGTTCTAGAGCGTTTCTATAACGAACACCATTAATAAACAAAGCCGGAGTGCTGATCACGCCACTGTGCTTTCCACTGGTGACATCTTGACTGATGGAATCAGCATACACTTTTCTAACAATGTCACGAACAAACTGAGTCACATCAAGCCCTAAATTGTGAGCATACTCCGCTAGATGACCATCGCTCAAAGTTAGCTGATGCTGCAGTAAAACTTTGTGCATCTGCCAGAATTGCTCTTGTGCTGCCGCTGCTTCTGCTGCTGCCGCTGCCTTTTGAGCGTATGGATGAATTTGGGGCTGAGGAAAATGCCTGAATATATAGCAGAGATTATTTTGTTGAGAACCGGCTGCATTGAGATGGTTTTGGATCGTCTGAATTAAAGCATGAAGTTTTCCACATTGAGGACACTGATAATCTCCGTATTCAACAAGTACAACTTTGGCACTGAGCGATCCCTGAAGATGATCTTGTTCTGAGGGAGGTACACTTAATTGGTCGCGATCGCTAACTGTTTCAGTAAAAATATCGTGGCTCATTCTAAACCTCTGAAGAAAAATAAATTCTTGTACTAGAGGCACTGTGAAATCGCTTCTCTTCAATCTTGGATAGCAGTTTGTAGTATTCACTATAGGAAACAAATCCAAATCCGTCGTCAACTTAGAGTTTGCACTTTAAGTAACAGAACGATTGCTAATCAAGCAATCTAAAGTATTGGAACAAGGTGAACTTAAGTTCACTTGATTGTCAAACTTGAGTTAGTGCGATCGCCTTTTTATTAGTAGAGTATTAAAGGATGTTTTAGACCTGATGAGTCTTGATCCTCTCGATCATTAGCCTTACCCTGGAACTTGAATTACAGATTCTACTAAGAGATTTGGGTAACAAGGATAAGTATCAGGACCACACACGGTCGAAATCGTTCCTTTCACAAGAACTAGAGAACCAACGTAAGTCTTGATCAAATCGCCCTCCAGATAAAATCGATCAATTGCAGTTGATTCAATAAAATAGCCATTGGGAGGATTACCAGTGGCACTTGGAGCACTGGGTTGTGATTGAAACCTCAAAACTCCACGAACTTCGAGAGTTGCTGGTGGAAATAAGTAAGCTTGGACAAACCAATAGGTTCCTATGCAAATGAGTAACCCTGCAGTGAAACTAATACACACAGCCATTAATAAAGATACAGCACGGTTCATACAAAGCTACTAGGTGGTTGTTGATGTCTCATTCTATAAATCTGGTTGTGTATATGAAAAGCCTTGTTTCGATTGTAGTCACTTTTGCGCGGCTCACTCTGGCTTTTGAAAGCTGGTCGCAAGATTTTGATAGTATGGCAGGAAGCAGATAGCCAGATCCAAACAATTTCTCTACTCTAGAAAAGTTGTAAGGATGGGCGTAGTACGGAAAAAATAATGTTGAGCAAATTTCTTTACGTGAGTTATTTTGCTTAGATAAATTAAAGCAAATCCACGACCTGAAAAGCGATCGCCTCAATTTGCTCAATTGAGAGTGTGAAGCAATGTTTAACCTTTCTTGGCACCAGGTATTTCTTGCTACTGCTTGTTTCGCCAGTCTAGCCTCGTGCAATGCTTCTACAAGTGATGCAGAACTGAAGTTCCTGGAGGCTAGACTCGCTGAGTCAGAGGCTGAAGTAGCAAGATTGAAAATTGAAATGGTAACTTTGCAAAGTCGCCAGGTGGGTATCATTTGTGCAGAAGGTGATGATGCATTACTCATGCAATCAGGTGATTTATCAGCTGTACTAGGAGTTGGCGAAACAGATGTGTTTTATCCACAGCCCTATGCGTCTCCACCTGAGTTGATACTGCCTGTTGAGCTTAGTCATATTGGAGCAAAACTGCTAGAGCAACGTGCCAACGGATATCGTATTTCCTTGACTCGCTTTCCCGATCCAGGGATTCGCTCACTGAAATGGCAAGCTAGGGGAGTTCCGGCTTTCATCCTGCGACTGAGTGCGATCGCATCCATCTCGCCAGCACACAAACCAAAGTTAGAGTACGGTAGGGCATACCAACTTACGAGTGAGCTGTACTAATTAGTTTTCGGAGGATAATTAGCATGACAGATCAACACCCTTTGCTTCTCCAATCCAAACAAATTGTTGAAAACTTGCAAAACTTCTCACATCCCTGGAATCCAAACTCTGAGTTGGCAGGAATGCAGTTAGGCAAAACGGTTGGGCTACAGCGTACAGGAGTGAACTTCATCAAAGTGCCTCCCGGTAAAGAATCGTTTATCTATCATTCCCATCATCGGGAAGAAGAATGGATTTATGTCCTATCGGGTGATGGTGTTGCAGAAATTGATGGGGCAGAATTTGAGGTGAGTGCTGGAGATTTTATGGGATTTCCTACCCCTTCAGTAGCTCACCATCTCAGGAATACAGGGACTCAAGACCTCGTGTATCTGGCAGGAGGAGAGAACCTGGATGTTGAGATTGCTGAGTTTCCTCGTTTGAGAAAACGGATGATTCGGCGTGAAGAAGCGGTCGAAATCTATGATTTCTCAGATGCCAAGCCCTTTGAACCATTAGAACCATGACAATAAACATTAATTGGAGTTCCGATGGAGACATAGCTTGAGCTTTGCAGCGTTCATCATGTAATTCCTTGAGGAACGATTGCGAATTTAGAAGCGATCGCCAATTACAGCGAACTAAATATGCAGCACCAGTTCAAGCAACTGGAATTACAAAACCGAACTGAATAAAGCAACGTATGAAAAGCAAACAAATTAGCATCAACGGAGTTCACCTTTTTTCAGAATCGTTTGGTTCTCCAGAGGATACTCCAATTTTGTTAATCATGGGAGCAACGGCTTCAGCGATCTGGTGGCCGGAAGCATTCTGCCGTCAGTTGGCTGCTGTGGGACGATATGTGATTCGTTATGATCACCGAGATACTGGATGCTCAACCAGCTACGAGCCAGGACAGATCAACTATTCCGTTGAAGATCTGGCAGATGATGCGTTTGGGGTACTCGATGGCTATGGTCTTCAGAGTGCTCATTTAGTTGGGATGTCACTGGGAGGCTATCTCAGTCAACTCATGGCGCTTAAGCATCCTCAACGCATCAAAAGTTTAACCTTGATTGCCTCAGAACGGTTGGCTGAGACAGACCCCACTATACCTGGGATTGATCCGTCTGTCCTCAACTATCATGCAAAAGCCAGTGAACTGGATTGGACGAACCGTGAGGCAGTGGTTGAATACCAGGTTGAGGCATGGCGGTTGCTCTCTGGCTCGGCCCATCCCTTTGATGAATCAGCTATACGTGAATTGGTGATTGCTGATTTTGATCGCACACCCAATCCAACAACTGCTTTTAACCATGCCCTGCTTCAAGGAGGAGAGAAATGGCTGAACCGTCTCGCCGCGATCGCTGCTCCAACACTGATTATTCACGGTACAGAAGATCTTGTGCTGCCCTATGCTCATGCTTTGGCATTAAAAGCAGAGATTCCTAACGCTGAATTACTCACGTTGCCTGGGACAGGACATGAGCTGCATCATGATGATTGGTTCATCATGATTGAGGCAATACAGCGACACACCGCACGTTAGAGCCTACGGGAAGTCTTGGCAGCAAACTGCTTCGCTGCACAAGCTGGGAAGCCATCCTCTGGGATTATTTTTACTACATTGAAGAGGTCCCACAAAATGAGTGGCGTGCAAAAGACTTTTCTAGTTTTGCGCTTGTCAAAGCGTCATTTGGTGAGACTGCAACCCAAAACTTGCATAAGCAATTTAAACGGAAGTATATAGTGAAATAACTGTGTTTTGCAGAGGTGATCAAGAGAAGTTGTATGTAGGGCACGAACTGCATTTCAATTCTGGCTAAAGTCTCTTTAATTGCTCCAAATTAAATGGTTAACCTTACCTGTATCCAGTCGCATCAGCAGGTTTACCCATCTCTGTCACCTCCTGGATATAACGCCAAGCATCCGGTTGAGAACCATCCAGATCCGTAAAACCATAAACTTTCGCGAGTTGCCCACTGGAAAGAGACTGACCATTCCAACGAGCCACCTCTGGATCACCAGCAAGATGGGCAACGGCACGTCCTACATAGCGGGGAGTTTCGGCAATGATGAAATGCGGTTCCTTTGCTGTAGCATCCTGCCAATTGGCTTCACTCACGCCAAAGTGATCTAGCATCATTTCTGATCGTAACCAGCCTGGAGTCAGGCACACTGCCGTGCAGTGATGGGGTTTAAGCTCCTGCGCCAGTCCCCACGCCATGCGAATGATTGAATTCTTGGCAAGATCATACATTAATGCTTGCCGATAGTGCTGATTATTGTAGTCTGCCGTTCCATCAGTGAGTTCAACCACTAATCCTCCGGGCTTTTGAATCAGTAGCGGTAGGGCAAAGTGACTGGTAACGAGATGAGTATCGATCGCCAATCGCAACAAGCGTAGACCCCGCTCCAAATCAACCTCCCAGACGGGCTTGTCAAATTCTACGAAATGTTCTGCTCCAATATCGTTGATCAAAATGTCTAACTGTCCTTGCTCTCGTTCAACCCGAGTTACGAGCGATCGCACCTGCTCCGGATCTAGATGATCCACCTGAACTGCAATCCCTTGTCCACCCGCCTGAGTCACTAGCTCTGCGGTTTCTTCAATGGTTTCTGGGCGGTTGTAGTCTGACTGTTGTGTGCGAGTTGTGCGTCCAGTTACATAAACCGTTGCTCCGGCTGCACCCAGTTCTGTCGCAATGCCCCGTCCTGCACCGCGCGTACCTCCTGCAACGATCGCAATCTTATCTTTTAATGGCTGCATCATGACCTCTCAAAATCGTTCTAGCTAACAGCATAAAGACAACTTCCTGACACCCTTTGTCATATTTCAGCAGTAGTGTAGAAGAAGTTGCGATCGTTCTAAAAATCGTTATGCGTGCCGATCGACTTCTCTCCATTCTGATGTTGTTGCAGGTTCATTCTCGGTTAACCACACGAGATTTGGCAGAGCGGCTGGAAGTGTCTGAGCGCACTATTCACCGCGATATGGATGCCCTCAGCAGTGCCGGGGTTCCGGTGGTGGCAGAGCGCGGCAAGGGCGGCGGATGGGGCTTACTGGAGGACTATCAAACCACCCTGACCGGACTCAACCTGGCAGAAATTCAAGCACTATTTTTGCCGAAACCGACCCATGTGCTAGCAGATTTAGGCTGGAATCAGGCGTTTGAAGCCGCACTACTCAAACTTCTAGCAGCATTGCCTGCTGCTAATCGTCAGCAGGCAGAAGTGGTGAGTCAGCGCATTCATGTTGACCCAACCGGATGGCATCATTGGGACGAAGAGATGTCAGCATTTCCGGTTCTGCAAGCCGCAATTTGGCAAGAGCGGCAAGTCTTTTTGAGCTATGAGCGTAGCACTGGTAAGCGGGTTGAACGATTGGTTAACCCTTTGGGACTGGTTGCCAAAGGCAGTGTTTGGTACTTAGTGGCAGGCGTAGAGGGAGAGGTGCGTTCTTACCGTATTTCACGAGTGCAGAATGCTGTATTGATGGATGCTCACTGTGTTCGTCCAATTGGGTTCGACTTAGCTGACTATTGGCAGCGATCAATGGTAGAGTTCAAAGCGAATCTACCGTACTATGGCGTGACGGTGCGGGTCGCGCCAGAAGCAATGTCCTGGTTGCGCTACGCTGGATACTTTGCTCGCATCGAACAGATGATTGATGCGCCTGATGCCGAGGGTTGGCTTCCCGTCTCGTTACGATTTGACGTTGAGAAAGCGGCTTGTGCTTATGTGTTGGGGTTTGGTGCACAGATGGAAGTTATTGAACCTTTAGAATTGCGCGATCGCGTTGTACAAGCGGCTAAGGAGACGATCGCACTTTACACAGATGTTGAATGAACCTCTTCAAAGATGCTGTGTTTGAATGCAAGAATGGCACAGTTTGAGCAAAGATGGAAAGGTCTTTGAACTAGATTGATCGCTACACTACGGATAAAACTATTGCTCGACCTACATGAGGTGTTTAGGACGTGCCTAGAAACTCTTTAGAACTTAGAAGACAGAAATATTTCGAGATTAGTTCAAAACTTACCCAGTTAGATGATAGAGAACTACGTTCTTTGCTTGACCAAAGTGCATCGAATGAATCGGGCACAGGTTGGGGGATGAATCACATCGTCATCTTTGAACAATCTAAAGTCTTTGTGAAACGGGTTCCAGTTACGGATCTTGAATATGACAACCTATTTTCTACTAAAAATCTTTATGATCTTCCGCCCACTTACAACTATGGCTTCGGTTCTACTGGGTTAGGGATTTTCCGTGAACTTGTGACTCATCTCAAAACAACTCACTGGGTACTAGAAGGTGCGATCGCCTCCAGCAGTGACGCTCACGCAACATTTCCATTGATGTACCATTATCGAATTGTTCCTTCCACTGGAGAGCGTGCAGATTTAGAGATTGATGTAGAGCACTGGGGCAATCATATCAACGTCAAGAAATATGTGTTAGATAGGTCAAATGCTCAGCACGAGTTGGTTCTATTTCTGGAGTACGTTCCTCATGTGCTAGAAACATGGTTGCAAGAAAACCCTAGCAAGCTTCGGCAATCTCTCAACGACTTGTGGAGGGCGATCGCTTTCTTGAGAACGAAGGGCATCATCCATTTCGACGCACATTTTCGCAATGTTCTCACTGATGGCGAACAAACTTATTTAACCGATTTTGGTCTAGCTTTGGACAAGAGTTTTGCACCGACGGAAGAGGAAGAAAATTTCTTTGAGCAAAACACTTTTTATGATTACGGGGAAGTCCTGCGAAATTTAGGACATCCAATTCGCTGGGCATTTGATTCATGCTCAGACAATAGCAAACGCAAGATAATGGAGAAATATGGCATAAACGAGGGTCTACAACCTTACCAAGTGGGAGCCATACTACTCAACAACATCAAACAGATTCATGTGGATGAGGATCTGAATCTAGATCAGTTTTATGTGGATAGCGTTGTTAAATATCACAGCATTGTCGTGTTGATGCAAAACTTCTTTTCTACAATGTGGAGCAATCCTAAAAAAGATACAGAGTTACCTCACAAAAAACTACAACAGTTGCTGAATGAGACGGGCTTTCTTTCTAGCCCTGATGGAGAAACGTAAACATAAGTTACTACACCGAGTAACTACACTGAGCAATAAGAGGGCAGAGTACTGATTATGGAGATTATTACCAAGAGATTTATTCTGCGTGATTTTGTTCAAGAGGATGAGCCTGCATTTCTTGCCTATCATGCTGAGCCTCGATATGCCGAATTTTGTTCAGCAGAAGAATCGACACCAGAGTTTATTCAAGAACTGTTTCAACGGTTCAGACAGTGGGCAACCGAAGTTCCTCGACGCAATTACCAGTTAGCGATCGTCGATCACCGGACTCTAGAGTTAGTTGGCTGCGGCGGTTTGCGACAGAATGGCTATGGCTCCGAACAAGCAGAACTGGGAATTGAACTGGCACCTCAATTTTGGGGACGTTATGCCTACGCGATTGAGATCGGTAAGGCGTTAATTGACTTTGGGTTTCGCGATTTGGGGCTAAAAGAAATCATCGGTATTTCTGTGAGCGCTAACCTGAGGGTATCCCGACTAGCAAAACGTTACGGATTCGTTGAGATTGGTATACAACCCAGTCCTGATTGGATGAATGTGCGAGGATGGAATCAGATTGAGTGGCAGCTTACAAGAGAATCGTGGGAGCATTTATTTCCTTCGCCAAGGCTCTGTTAATTGAGCTTTGTAGAAGAGGGAGCAAAACATCCCGAGGAGGTTCGCGATGTCAATCCATTCCAGTTCACCTCAAACTGAGCCAGTTTCCCAGACTCATGAAATAGCAGATGTACAGGAAGTAGACTGCTGCATTATCGGAGGTGACCCAGCAGGCGCAGTTCTATCATTACTTCTAGCTCGTCAAGGCATTGCCGTAACGCTTTTGGAAGCCCATCGGGACTTCGATCGCGACTTTCGAGGAGATACCCTCCAACCCTCCGCAATGGAAATTATGGAGGAGATGGGTTTAGCAGATCGTCTCCTGGAATTGCCCCACACGAAGCTACGCAGCATTACCGTGAGAGCAAGTGATGGTAGTATTATCTTCTCTCCGACCTTCACTCACCTTAAAACTCACTTCCCTAGTTGCTAAATCAGACCAGTGGATTGTCTGATCGTGGCTTTCCAGAATCACTGCAACCTCAACCCACAACCAATGCAGAACGAGTAAATAGTTTGCACAAAGCCCATCCAGTTGCGGCTCCCGGAACTGAGTTTCACTATTTCAATCCTAACTATGATGTTTTGGCGAGAGTGGTGGAAGTGGTCAGCGGTCAACCCTTTTCAGACTATTTGCGATCACATCTTTGGCTACGACAAACTGTTCCGAGCGATGTTGGATGTCATGCTGTGGTTAAGCCTTTGCGCGGGATTGGGTTTCATCAATGGCACAATGCGTCTTCTCTACTCATCTAAGCAGGAATAAAAAACAGTGACGGTGCGATCGGGTCGTGTTGCACTAATGAAAACCATCGATTAAATTCAATGGTTTATTTCGCGAGAATTGAGATTAATCTATGATAAGCTGTTTCGAAACTCAATCAACACTCGATCGCACTCATTAGTACAGCAAGCTTCTACCATTTTGGGCAGCTGAGTTCGTTTTGCGTGGCGATCGAATTGTGATGGAGATCTACGCAGAGAGGAGAGAATATGAAGCAGCATTCAGATAAATCTTTGGTTTCAAGAAGAAACATTTTGCAATTGGGTAGCGTCTTCGTGGGTGCAACTTCGCTCACTGCTTGGTTAGGGTCTGGAGCGTTGGCTCGTACCGTTCAAAACCGAGCTGATCGAACTCAAGTGGCTCAAGCTTCGGGCAGTACTCCGTATACGTCTTCATCCACTTTGACTCCCGATGAAGCACTAACCAAGTTGATGGAGGGCAACCAGCGCTTTGTGACAAATAGACGGCTGAATCCCAATCAAGACAGCGTTCGCATTAGCCAGGTAGCAACTGGACAGGCTCCCTTTGCTGCCATTCTCGGTTGTGCTGATTCGCGGGTTGTTTCAGAGATGGTTTTCGACCAGGGCATCGGCGATCTCTTTGTGGTACGGGTTGCAGGCAATATTGCCATTACAGAAGGTATTGCGAGTGAAGAGTTTGCTGTTGGCGTGCTCGGAGCACCGTTACTCGTTGTCTTGGGACATGAACGCTGTGGCGCAGTGCAAGCTGCTCTAGAAGTTGGTACAGAACTTCCTGGTGTGATTGAGTCCCTCGTGTACGCCATTCGACCTGCTGTTGGAGCATCTGAAGGACAATCAGGCGATCGACTAACAAATGCGATCAAAGAGAATGTTCGACTTCAGGTGCAACGGCTACAAACCTCTTCAGTCATTGCCAACGCAGTAGAACAAGGCAAGCTTAAGGTGGTTGGAGCCTACTACGACCTTGATACAGGAGAGGTGAGCTTGGTGAGCTAGGCTCCTCTGGAGCCGTACTGTTAAAGTGCTCGTTCCGGTTCTGTCGCAAGAATTTTTAGGGACACTATGCTTAGGAAACCGATATGGGATTCTAACAAACTTTTGTCCTTGATATAAAGTAGTCACTTTTTTTGCGACAGAACTACCATTTTGCAATACTACCAACCATTAAAGGTAACTGGTTCAGATAGTGAAGGTGAAATCCGAGTATTGAACTTTCTGGTCATTCCTTTTTCCTTGAAACGCTGTTTGTACCTCAAGCACGTCCAACTCCTGAGACTCCTCACCCAATCGTGGCAAGGAGTAGCAAATGGTGATCGTTTTAAAGAAACATCTTGTGGAACATCTAGAACACTACTTGAAATAAAGAAGGTTTCACTGTTGTTTTGTAGCTAATTTTTTGTAGCTAATTTATGGAAGTTACCAAAACTTGCAGCCATTTTCGGATGGGTAAGCCATAGCGTAGGGGCGGTTCGTGAACTGCCCCTATAGCGGTCTGTGGCTTATACGAGTGAAAACGGCTGTAATTCTGTAAAACCAGTCAAGGCTATCAATTCAGGAGGTTATCCATACAAGGTGTTTTAATCCTGGTTTGTCCACGCTGGTTTTTTCGATTGGCTTTTTGCCGATCGCCCAAGTACAGCACACCTAGCCTCTACTGGTGATTATGGTGGACGAGGATATCGCTTACTCAGCGGCAACGGGACTCTTAAGGAAGATGAGACGATTGGAAATAAGACCGAATTGAGGCAAAGCAAATATTTGAATAACCTCGTTGAGCAAGATCATTGAAGCATCAACCGTGTTGTGAAGCGATGATGGGATTCAAATCGTTCAATAGCGCGAGAAGAACTTCCAGTGGAATTGAAGCAATGAATATGGTCCGCAAGGGACGAGTTAATGGAATTGCTCAAGGAGGCATTGCTGATCTGATGTATGAATTTCGTAGGGGCATGGCATTGCCATGCCCTACAGAGAGGATTGAGACCCGTGAATCATACCCGCATTCAGCAACGTCCTTAAGGAAGTAGAGTCTCTCAGCCAAGTTTATTTAAGCACTCTTTGGAATTACGTTTCGAGTATCCAAACGATACAGATCGTTTGTCCTTAAACAGTTTTTGCGACATAACACTCGTAACAGCATAGATAGCACATTCTCAACCACTCTTCTAAGGGTGAGAAATTTTGTAGCGATCGCTACACTACTACCTCAAATTGGGCTCTAAGTGGTATCAGAGTCATTTCAAACAAATGGGGTATCAGCACAATATAGATACTCCGGCTTATAGAGTTATAACGCTTTATTAAGATATAGGTAGCCTAAATCGAATTTAATTGAGCAATAACCTGATGTCAGCTTAAGTTAAGAGTTAACTCAATGAACTTAAGTGGTAAGAAATGAAGAAATGTTGAAAAATAAATACGACAATAAAAAACGGAAATTTGAGAAGGAGCTGTGGAGTCCCTACCCGTTAAATATTGACTGAAAGCAAGTCAGCCAGAAAATAATGGCTGAATCGGGATAACTGTATGGCGTTTAGGAGAGGATTAGCCACGGATAGCGCGATCGCACTTATGCAACAAGACTGTCTGCACCAAATTATTCAATTCTGGGGACGAGACTAGATGAGTAAGGGGCATCTGAATGTATGGTTTCTGCTGACCAGTGCTGTAGGAATATTGGGTTGGGTGCAACCCAGTGTTGCAGAGGTCATTCCTGATGTTACTCTGCCTGCAAGGGAGCGATCGCAAGTTACAGGCAACCCCAATTTTCAGATTGATGGTGGAGCAAGGCGAGGGGGAAATCTATTCCACAGTTTTAGCCAGTTTTCGGTGCCTACTGACGGTTCTGCCTTCTTTAATAATGCTGCCGGTATCCAAAACATTTTCAGCCGCGTTACAAGCGGGTCAGTCTCAGAGATTGATGGCGTGATTCGAGCGAATGGGACTGCTAACCTATTTTTGCTCAATCCCAATGGCATTCTGTTTGGGCCGAATGCGGCACTTAATATTGGTGGCTCATTCGTTGCTACGACTGCGGATGCGATCAGCTTTCCCAATGGGGAAGTGTTCAGCAGCGATATAGCTCAACCCCTGCCCAATCAATTGCTCAGCATTAATCCCAATGCGCTCTTCTTCAACCAACCCACTCCACAGCCTATTGTTAACCAATCCATCTTTAACGAGCAGGGTTTACAAGTTCTTCCTAGACAGAATCTATTGCTAGTTGGAGGAGAAATTCAACTAGATGGCGGGCGGCTGATTAGTCCAGGGAGCCATGTCGAATTAGGAAGTGTTGGTGAGGCGGGAACCATCAGGTTATCCACGGTGCGCGAGAATTGGCGATTAAATATACCCAATGAAGTAACCAGAGCGGATGTTTTCTTAAGGAATGGTAGTCCTGATGTTAGTGTCGAAGGAGACAGTGGTAGCAGTATCAGAATTCTTGCCCAAAACATTGAGGTTTTTGGAGGGTCACTTCGAGTTGGGGTTTTAAGAGATACAGGATCTCCCAATACTCAAACTGGGGATCTTGAGCTAAATGCAACTGGCTCGATCACAATTTCCAACACTCCCGTAACCAACATCTTGGCTGGACAGGGAAATACCGGCAGCATCTATCTCACAGCAGGCGATCGCATCACGATCCTGGGAAATAGGTTGCTCAGCACAGCCGAACCTGGCAGCAGCGGCAATACGGGAAATGTGACCATCTCAGCGGGAACAATCTTGTTCGACGGTACACTTTTAATTTCCAATACCTCTCAGCAAACGGATGCGAGTGATATCTTCATCAACGCTCGCGATCGCGTCTTGTTCAACAACAGTTTTGTATACAATACCGTAGAACCAACGAGCACCGGCAACGGTGGCAACATCAATATCAACACAGGGTCTCTTGCTCTTACCGAGAACGCTCAACTCATTCTATTCACAGCAGGGAGAGGAGACGTTGGCAATCTTAATATCAATGCCCGTGATACCGTTCTTTCAGAGGACAGTGCTGTATTCAATTATGTGGAACCAACGGGTATTGGCAACGGTGGTGACCTTAACATTACTACGGAGTCACTTGCTTTTACAGAAAACGCTAGGATGCTGTTATCCACGCTAGGGCAAGGGGATAGTGGCAGTGTCAATATCAATGCTCGCGACACCGTCTTGATGGAGGGTGGACAGATATCCAACACGGTGGGCTCAACTGCTATCGGTAATGCTGGCGGTATCAATATCACGACGGGGACACTCACTCTCACCAATGGGGCTCAAATGGTTGCTGGAACTTCTGGACGGGGGAATGCCAGCAACATTACCATCAATGCGCGCGATCGCGTTTCCCTGGATGGTGAGTCTTCCGATGGCACCATTGCAAGCACTATTTTTACACGAGTGGAGCCAGGAGCGGTGGGGCAGGGAGGGGCGGTAAATATCACAACTGGCTCACTGTTTCTGACCAATGGAGGGGCAATCAATACTGCAAATGTTGGTGGAACGGGTAACTCAGGTCGCGTCAGTATCGAGGCTCGTAACGCTATACAGATTCGTGGTACAGCCCCCGTTCAGACTACCAACCGCAGTGGAATATTCACCTCAGCAACGGAAGGATCAACGGGCAACGGAGGAGATGTCATCATCACCACAGGCTCACTTTCCGTTTCTGATCGGGGAAGGATTATCACCAATGCTGAGGGACAAGGCAGGGCTGGAAACATCCGAATTCAGGCAAGGGATACCGTTTCCTTTAATGGTGGAGATGCTGTCAGCACATTAGATCGAGATGCCATTGGTAGAAGCGGTGATATTGATATTGCTGCGCGATCGCTCACTCTGCTCAATGGTGCTCAACTGTCTACCAGCACTAGGGGACGCGGTGATGCTGGGAATGTAACGGTTGATGCTCGTGATACCGTTCTCCTGGATGGAGCAAATCGCGTATCCGCCAGTGCGATTAACACTCGTGTAGACGCTGGAGCCATCGGCATCGGAGGGCAAATCGAGATCACAGCAGACTCAGTTTCGTTGATCAATGGAGCACAATTGGCGACGACTACGTTAGGTCAGGGGCGAGCCGGAAATATCTCAATTAACGCTAGAGAGCGGGTAGCCATTTCTGGAACAGATGCAAACTACACCAGTCGTGTTCCTCAACCTGATGATGAGATTGATGCGATTAGTGCAGGTCCAGCCAGTGGGCTATATGCCAATACAGAACCAAACTCGATCGGGCGCGGAGGAAGTATTCGGATAGCGACGGGCGAACTAACCGTTGAAGCGGGTGGGCGATTGGTTGCCAGTACGTCTGGACGAGGGGATGCAGGCAACATTCGAGTTCGGGCGACCGATGCAGTGACGCTCTCCGGCACCAGTTCCTTTGGATTTTCCAGCGGCTTGCTCACCAATACAGAGAACACATCAACAGGGCGGGGCGGTGCCATTCGTATCGATACTAACGCCTTGCGGGTAGAGGAGGGAGCAGTCTTGAGTGCCCGCTCTTCCAGCACCGAAAGAGGGGGTGAAATTATTGTGAATGCTGAAACTGTTGATCTAACTGGGGGCGGACAACTACTCACCACTGCTTTTAGTAGCGGTCAAGCGGGAAGCATCACTGTGAATGCGGGCGATCGCCTCTACATCGCAGGCAGTGACTCTGCCTTTGACGCTCGACTAGCTCGGTTTGGCAGAACCACGGTTGATCCGGTGAGTGCGGCTAGTGGACTGTTTACCAACACTGAAGTTAACTCTAGTGGTGCAGGCGGGGCGATCGCCCTTACTACTGACTTCCTCTCATTGCTGAATGGTGGTCGTCTAGTTAGCAGCACTGCAGGACAAGGGGATGCCGGAGACATCACAGTAAACTCATCTAATCTGCGGCTCTCTGGTGCATCAAGTGGACTGTTCGCTCAGACAACCACCGATGCGAATGCAGGTAACTTGAGGATTCAGCCCCAAGGGAACGGGCAGAGCATAACAGTGCAGTTACAGGAAGGAGCGCAAATTTCTGCTTCTACCTCTGGGGGCGGTCGAGGTGGAGCGCTGACCATTACGGCTCCAGAGTCTATCACGTTAACAGGTAATGGCTCCATCATCTCAGCCGAAACCAGCGGCAGAGGAGCGGGAGGTAACCTAAACCTGCAAACCGAAACGCTGAACATTCAAGATCAAGCAGAAGTGACGGTGAGTAGTTCAGGTCGGGGACGTGCAGGTTCCCTGTTTGTAGATGCAGGTCAGATCTTTCTCAATAATCAAGGTAGTATTCGGGCGGACACGTCTGGTGGTGGGGGTGATATTAACTTGCGATCGCCCTTCATTCTCCTACGCAACGGTAGCAACATCACAACCAACGCCACTGGAAGCAACATTCCTGGCGGCAACATTGCAATCAATACTCAATTTCTAATTGCTGTGTCCAACGAAGATAGCAATATCAGCGCCAATTCAGAGAATTTTCGGGGTGGCAACATCAGCATCAACGCATCTGGTATTTTGGGTATCCAGCCGCGTCTTACTCCTACCCCTTTAAGCGACATCACCGCTACAGGCGCAAATGCCGCTCTAGATGGAACCATTGCCCTCACCCTTACCGGAACTGATCCCACACCCGGTTTAGTTGAACTTCCCACTGACTTAGTAGACTCATCCCAGTTAATTGCTCAAGGCTGTCCGGCAGACGAGGGCAATTCATTCGTCATTAGTGGTCGAGGGGGTTTGCCCCCCAACCTCGAACAGCAACTAGACGATGACGCAGGTTGGCAGGATAGACGCAGGTTAACAATAACTCAGCAAAGGGATGAGGGGGAAGGTCGGGGAGACATAGAGACACGGGGGTCCGGGGAATTTATCGCAAACCCTCCCCACGTCCCCAATATCCCACTCACCGAAGCTACGGGATGGCAAACTACTTCCACTGGAGAGGTTCTCCTGAGGGCTATCACTCCTGAGCCAGTCGTGCAGAACTCCTTCAATCAACCAGCCACTTGTTCACGTGGCAACACTGAAAGGAGTTACCTAATCCACCGTTTCCCTGATACTTAAGTTTTGCCCTTCTAGAAAACCGGTTATAACAACGTCATGACTTACATCCAATCTTTGCTGTGCCGCCTATCTATTGCAGTTGTCTTGATTTTAGAACTGGCGATCGCCCCCCAAGCAACGGCTGTTCAGCAGACGCTCAAGCAAACCTTACCCCCACCCCCGCCTAACAATCCAGGTAGCTCAGCCGCAGGAGGACGGCGCAGTGCATCCACCTGCCCCCAAGATGCGATCGCGGCAACAACCGATCCCTTATTGACTGCTCTTAGCCCAACGACTACACCGGGTTTAAGCCTGGCAGAGCGCCCTACGTTTCTGGTATACGTGCCCAGCACCAGTGCCGAGAACGCAGAGTTTAGCCTTCGCAGCCGAGACGGACGAGGCATTTATCGAACAACAGTCCCCCTAACGGATACTCCTACTTTAATCAGCATTTCCCTTCCCGATCAGGTTGCTCCTTTAGAAATTGGCAGTCTCTATACATGGTCATTTGCTATCATTTGCAACCCAGACAATCGTCTCGAAGATCAGTTTGTTACAGGCAGCATTCAACGTATCGAGCTAAACCCAGTCCGTCTGAGTCAAATTGAGCAATCTCCCCCTGCCCGACGTATTGCACTATATCAAGAGGATGGCATTTGGTACGATGCCCTTACTCTCCTATTTGAGTTAAAGCGCAGCCAACCTGATGATCTAAGTGTCGATACGACTTGGCGTGAGTTCTTGCAGTCAGGGGGAATTGATAGCACGATAGATAGCAATTTAGACCAATAACAACTATCTCCGAAAGATACAAGGAGCAGGTTTTAAGGGTGGTTTCTTGGATGCCCACAGACCTACTCTAATCCTCTCATCTAAAACGCGTAGCGAATGGTGCAATAGGGTAAGCGCTCCTGCATTAACTGAGTAAGGGCATCCACGAGAGTTCCTTTAAAGCCGCGCTTATAGCGGACATTCTTGCCACCCGTCTGAGAATGCTTCTGTTCCTGCAAATCAGGTTGCCAGAGTAGGGTCTCTCCTTGCGGATGCCAGCCCATGTTAACCGCGTGCAGTTTATCGTTATGAGTCAGGAAAATGATTTCTGCTTTCAGTTGGGCTTTTGCTTGGGGTGACAGCGTGTCGTCGATCTGCTGCAACAGCTCCTCGTAGTCAGTCAGCCAAGTATCGGTGTAGATCACCGGTGCAAGGTTAATGTGAACTTCATAACCCGCTTCGACAAAATCGTTGATGGCGGAGATGCGATCGCCAATACTAGAAGTGCGAATGTCCACAATCTGCGCTTTTGACTGAGGCATTAAGCTAAACCGAATGCGAGTCTTGCCCTGTGGGTCATAGTCAAGCAACTCACGATTAACACGCTTGGTGGCAAAAGTTGCTTTTGCATTTGGAATGGTGCGAAAAAGCTGAATGATATCCTTCACATTGTCACAAATGGCTGCATCTACCGAGCAATCGCTATTCTCACCAATCTCATAAACCCAATACTGTGGATCGACCTGATTTGGCTCAGACTTGTTATCCTGCTTAGCTGTATGACGCTGAAGATATCGCTGAATCTGCTCGATGTTGACAAATGTAGTAATAGGATTAGCAAAGCCCTTGCGCCGGGCCACGTAGCAGTATGAACAAGCCATCGCACAGCCATTTGCATGGGAAGGTGCAATAAAGTCAGAACTGCGAGAGTTAGGACGTGCCTGAAGTGACTTTTTCACACCCAGAATTAAGACACTTCGCTTGATCCGGTTCCAGTCTTCTACGGCTCCCTCGTTGCCATGTAGTTCAGGAATCTGCCAGTGTGACTCGACCTCAATTCGCTGCGTATCGGGATATTGAGCAAAAATCTCCTGCCCTCGCGGAACTTCTAAAACAGCGGGTTCATAATAGATCGTCTGAATGTTGAGAAGGCGGTTAAGCGCCTCACGGTCTTGCTCTTGTGGCGTGGCAATCTTCAAACTCAAAACACAAAATCCAATTCATCAGCTCTTTCAAGATAGATCTTGAGCCAATAGAATTCACCCCAGACAACCGCCCCAGATGGAGAGATTTCCTCTTTCTAGCAAATTTTATCCTTTACCCACTACCGAAATGCCCTTGAAGCAGGGCTTGTACCCTTACTTTTGCTCTGTTCTATGAACTGAGGAATGGTTTCAACAATAGGCGAATTAGGGAAGGTCGGACTGGTCGCAGATTCACTGTATTTACCAGCTTGAAGAACGCTAACCTTTAACCTGCCATTCTCGTAACGCCACAGTTCAGGAACACCTAATGCCTCATAAGCGCTAAGTTGTGTTTTGGAAGTGATATCTACTTCAATCGCCAGATCGGGAGGCGGATCAATCGCCAAATCAATTCTTGATTTACCTCTCATCTGCTGGTGATTTTGAATATAAAAACAGTTATCCGGCTCAATGCCGTGCTTCATGTCTTCTCGCTTGAAGGTACTAGAGCCAAAGCACTCTCGGTCGATCTCTAGTTCCTCTAGCAAGATTTTTACCATATCTCCGATGATTTCCTTGCTAACCTCATGCTCTGGGAGCGGAGCCACAATTTCTAACGTTCCTTCACTGTAGGCAAGACGAGTTCCCCGATGTTCTCCTAGTTCTACTAAAATCGCCTCAAATTCTTGCCAAGTTACATCTTCAAGCAATACCCGTTGCCCTGGCGGAACTCTAATTTGCCTTAGCTGAAGCTGTACCATTTCATACTTATATCCTTGATAAATAGCATCGGGCAAAACTAGGCTAAGACATGAAGTAGGGTGCGTCGTGACGCACCCCACTAAGTTTGGTTAGAAGTGGGTGTAGTTGGCGATCGCCCCTTTCACCCGCTCAATCACTTGCTCAACCGGAATTGCGCCGAGATCCTGAGTTGCCTTTCCGGCTTCACGGATGCGGATGCTGAGCGAGTTTGCTTCCACCTCTTTTGCACCAACAATAGCCGTCACAGGAATCTTTTCCTTCTCAGCATTGCGAACCTGTTTCTTCAGGTGATCCCCACTGTTGTCGACTTCAGCTCGAATGTTAAGCGATCGCATCTTAGCCACAATTTCTTTGGCAAAAGGCATTTGCTCTTCACCCACAGGCAGCAATCGCACCTGAACGGGCGATAGCCAGAGTGGAAAGTCGCCTGCATATTCTTCAATTAGAATGCCGACTAGTCGTTCTAGAGAACCAAAGGGGGCACGGTGAATCATCACGGGACGTTGACGGGTGCCGTCTTTGGCTACATATTCCAGTTCAAACCGTTCGGGTAAGTTGTAATCAACCTGCGCCGTACCCAACTGCCACTCGCGATCGAGCGCATCCTGGAAGATAAAGTCGAGTTTTGGCCCGTAGAAAGCTGCTTCCCCGATGCCTTCAAAGTGATCCATGCCCAGCGTTTCTACTGCACGGCGAATGGCAGATTCTGCCTTGTCCCAGGCTTCATCAGAGCCAATATATTTATCTAGCGCAGGGTCACGGAAGCTAAGTCTGGCTCTGAAGTTTTTCAGCTGCAGATTCTTAAACACCGATAGGGTTAAGTCCACAACGCTGAGGAATTCCTCATCCAGCTGTTCGGGCGTGACAAAGAGGTGAGAGTCATCTACCGTAAAGCCTCGAACGCGGGTCAGTCCGCCCAGTTCGCCCGATTGCTCGTAGCGGTAGACCGTGCCAAACTCTGCCAGTCGCATGGGCAGTTCTCGGTAAGAGCGCAATTCACTCTTATAGATCTGAATGTGGAAGGGGCAGTTCATTGGCTTTAGCGCAAATCCCTGCTCTGCCTGACGGGCGTCGTCATCTTCCGCCATCATCGGGAACATGTCTTCTTTGTAGTTCTGCCAGTGTCCCGAAATTTTGAACAGGTCAACCCGTCCAATATGCGGTGTAACGACAGGCAGATAGCCGCGCTTGACTTGCTCTTGCTTAAGGAAATCTTCTAGCGTCGACCGCAATACCGTTCCCTTAGGAGTCCACAGCGGCAAACCCGGTCCAACCGGATCTGCGAAGATAAATAGCCCTAGTTCTTTGCCCAGCTTGCGGTGGTCGCGCTTAAGGGCTTCTTCTTTGCGGCGCTTATATTCAGCTAACTGCTCTGGCGTTTCCCAGGCAGTGCCGTAGATACGCTGAAGCTGCGCTTTGGTTTCGTCGCCGCGCCAGTAGGCACCCGCCACGCTTTCCAGGGCGATCGCATCAGGATTCAATTCAACCGTGCTCTCCAGGTGCGGTCCAGCACACAAATCCCACCATTGGTCACCCAAATGGTAAATCGTAATCGGGGCTTCTAGCCCTTCCAGGATTTCTAATTTGTAAGGCTCATTAATTTCCTTGATGCGGCGTTCAGCTTCTTCCCGGCTGATTTCTTCCCGCGTCACGGGCAGCTTTCGGTTGATGATCTTAGTCATCTCCTTCTTAATTGCCTTCAAGTCCTTCTCGGTAAACGGTTCAGGACTGTCAAAGTCGTAATAAAAACCGTTTTCGATCCAGGGTCCAATAGTTACCTGCGCCTTGGGAAATAGCTTTTGTACGGCCATCGCCATCACATGTGAAGCGGTGTGACGAATTTTTCTTAAATGCTCAGATTCGCTGGTGCGCGGCAGGTAGACTTTCTCTGGCTGCTTTTCTGACTGCTGTTGAAGCGGTTCAGGCTGTTGGGAAAGAGATGATTCTAGGTTAGGCATTGTCTGGTGATCGGTTGATAGAGACTACAAATGGACAAAATCGGTCAAAGAATGAGTCGTTCAGCAATTCCGTAGTTCGGTTTGGGGTTAAAGCTGTGCTAGTTCGCATAGGTCATAGGGTTGAGTATTCTACAGCCTCTATCTTACACGGGGGACGAGGAAGGATGAAGGATGAAAAGTTAGCGAGTAGAAGGTGATCCTTATTCTTAACCCTAGCCCCCAGCCCCTAGCCCCTAGCCCCTAATTCCCTTCTAATAATTGTTACGAAACGTAAATTAAGTTAAGATTTTAGTTAAGCTAGAATTTTATGTCTGAATCAATGTTTAACTCTTCTAATTTCAATGTGCCTGAGCCTGAATTGCTCAAGACTTTGTTGGAGCCTCTGCTGGAAGATTTTCAGTATTGGTTTGGGCGATCGCGCACTTTACTCGAATCCCAAACCATCAACTTTTTGGGTGACGAGAAGCAGGCAGACCTGTTAGAGCGAGTCAAACAAGCCCAGCAGCAGGTTAGCACTGCTCAAATGTTGATGAAAGCAACCGACAACCAGGTTGGGGTAGAAACTTCGGTATTAATGCCTTGGCATCAGTTGGTTACGGAGTGCTGGCAGGTTGCCATTCAATTTCGCTTAGAAAATCCGGTTGATTAGGTTCCTAAGCCTATGGTTGAGGCAAAAAATCTGAGAAAATATGGATGCTTAGATTAGCTGAATACCCTACAAGTTAGATAGGTACTTTTGTTGCAGTCGATTTAGTCGTCTGCATGGCTTCAGGTTCTGTAACTACCAAGAGCGCGTTTTAGTAAGAGTATTTTGTTCCGGTGAGCAGTCGGTCTAAAGGAGAGCGGTTATGTTACATCTAATTTACATTCTTGCCTTTACAGTTTTGGCGTTTCTAGCGGTTGGCAATTTGATTCGCAATTTAATGACTCTTGGCATTGAGTCTCAGCGTTCTTATGCTCCGCAAGGTCGATTTTCACCCAACTCAACGGGTCAGCCTCAAGTAGGATATGGGCGAGTGCGTTCTGTGCCCCACCCAGAACTGTTGGATGAGGCTGGAAACATTGTGAATGAGCCATTCTTAGTGATGCGCTCCTTCACAGTTGAAGATGCGCGTGAGCAGCTTGATGCACTCTACAACTCGTCACCCAGCAAGAACGATGAGGCACACGGCGAAGTTTAGAATATAAGTTTTATTAAATTTGAAGCAGGGGTGCATTCCGCCCCTGCTTTTTTAGTCTTGGGATGAGAAAGCATCCATCCGAGGATGAAACCGGGGATGCAGCAATGCTTCTACAGGTTTGTCCGACTGCAAGTGCTGCTCAATGATCACAGGTACATCAGTGGGCTTAACCCGGCAATACCAGGTGTTGTCAGGAGCAACCTTCACCGTTGGACCAGAACCGCACTGCCCCATGCAATCGCTAGCGCTGACAAATACGCCAGGAGTTGCAGCAGCTTGAAAGGCAGCCAACACATCAGCCGAGCCACTTCGCAGGCAAGAGCGGTGCTGGCAAACCAAGACACAGCGACGCTTGGCTTGAGCGGGTTGATCGGTTGGGTCGTTCAATAGCTGATCCAAAACGTCTGATTTTACGACTTTAAGCTTTATTAAAAATAGCAAACCCAGTCTTATATTAGACCTCGTGCGTGAACGGTAGCTCTTAAAGTGATGCTTTGTTGGGCGCAGAGCGCTTTATCATACAGAGGTTGTGTGTTTTTCTGGTTATCGAGATCCATGATTCGCTCTTACACTGTCCGGATTCACAATAGCCAGACAGAAACCTATCACACGGTACAGGTTCCTGAAGATCGCTATATTTTGCAAACTGCTGAGGAGCAGGGCGTGCAATTGCCTTTTTCGTGCCGCAATGGAGCTTGCACAGCCTGTGCGGTGCGAGTACTCTCTGGTGAAATTCACCAGCCTGAAGCAATGGGGCTTTCTCCCAAGCTAAAGGATTCTGGCTATGCGCTGTTATGTGTCAGCTATCCTCGCTCGGATCTGGAGGTAGAGACTCAAAATGAAGACGAGGTGTATGAGCTTCAGTTTGGTCGCTATTTTGGCAAAGGACGGGTTCGAGCAGGTTTACCGTTGGATGAAGATTAGGGAATTTCTCCTGCTTCTTTGCTGTCTGTTGCTCATCGGCTGCCAATCGTCTGTTAAGCCTCAAGGCACAGCGGTGCAGGTGTCGCGAGCCGTTAGTGGACAAACTATTGAGGTTTTAGACCCGACTGGACAAACAGTTCTCAATCAGGAAGTTCGACTGATGGGAATTGATGCGCCTCATCCAGAGCAGGAACCTTGGGGAACTGAGGCGAGAGAACGATTGGCAGAACTGGTAGAGGGACAGACGGTTTTGCTAGAGGCAGATGTAGCAACGCGAGACAGTTATGACCGAATTTGGGGCTATGTCTGGCTGAATGATGTGCTCGTCAACCAGCAGCTAGTTGAGGACGGTTTGGCGCTAGCAGTTGGGCCGCCCCACCCCAAATATGGCGATCGCCTCACTCGTGCCCAAGAAAAAGCGCGACTCTTAGGTGTTGGCATTTGGAATCCGCAGCAGCCAATGCGACAATTACCCTGTGAATTTCGACAACAGCGATCGCCGGACGAAACCATCTCCTGCCCCAGTTAATATCTTCCCTCCTCCCCAACCTCTAACCCCCAATCCCATGCCCCACTCCTCCACCCAACTCCAAACCCTGCTCGACATTGCAACCGAAGCGGCCCTTGCAGGAGGAGCAGTCTTGCAATCTTACTGGGGGAAACTGGAGGAAATTCAGGAAAAAGGACGACCCGGAGATCTGGTGACTGAGGCAGACAAAGCGTCAGAGGTAGCCGTTTTGGAAGTGTTGCAGCGGCATCTGCCCGACCATCCCATCCTGGCGGAAGAGTCAGGGCAACTGGGAGAAGCGACAAGTGAGTACCTGTGGGCGATCGACCCGCTGGATGGCACCACCAACTATGCCCACCAATATCCCTTTTGCTCCGTTTCGGTCGGTTTGCTGATTGATGGAGTTCCACAAGTTGGCGCAATTTTTGATCCATTTCACGAGGATTTGTTTCGGGCTGCAAAAGGACTGGGAGCAACCCGCAACCGCCGCCCCATCTATGTTTCAAAAACTGCAGAGTTAGGTAAAAGCCTACTGGTGACAGGCTTTGCTTACGATCGCCGCGAAACCCCTGACAATAACTATGCTGAGTTCTGCCGCCTGACCCATCTAACTCAGGGAGTACGGCGCGGTGGGTCTGCCTCCATTGACCTAGCATATATTGCCTGTGGGCGATTAGATGGCTACTGGGAACGGGGACTATCACCCTGGGATATGGCTGCTGGAGTCATCTTGGTAGAAGAGGCGGGCGGTCAGGTGACTGCTTATGATGAAAGCCCTTTTGTGATTAATTCGGGACGAATTCTGGCAACCAATGGGCAAATTCATCAGGCACTGAGCCAGGAACTTCTGCAGACAAAACCTTTGGCGGAATATAGCTAGGTATAGAAGCAATATTACAGCCATGTTCCGATGGGTCCATAGCGTAGGGGTCGTTCGCGAACGACCCCTACAGGGATTTGTGGTTTATCCAAGGGGAAACGGCTGTGAGTTCAGTCTGACAATCCTAAAAGGCAGTCAGCTTGTAACACGATCAAATTTTCAACTTCGAAGGCAGAACACTGTTCTAATGCGCGGCTCAGCGCAGGGACGTTGCCTTGCTGCATCGTGGTGACTACTTCTGCCGCAACTTCTTCGTGCTGCCTGACCCAGCGTTCGTCTACGACATATTCGGCGGTGAGTGAATCTTGCTCCAGCACCCAAAAGTCAATTCCATATTGCTGAATAAACGCCTTCACAGCGGATAAATCGGAGCTGTATTGCGCTCGAATTAAATCAACAACACGCTCTCGAAACTTGCGATAGTAGCCAAGCTGATAGGGAATGGCATATTCCCGACCGACCAAAATTGATCGCTGAGCAAAGGAGGGAATGTTGTTAATTTCGTTAGACAAGGAAGCAATCAGCGTATCTTTGGGCTGCTGCTGAAAAAACTCATATAGGGCTGGAATTTCACCGACTTTGTAGTTAGGCTGAGGAAATTCTTCGACCAGGCTGGGGTAAAAAATCAGTCCGCCGCTCAGTAGGGCAGTAAGCCCCACGGCTAGAAGTTTTTTGTAGGCAACCCGATCGCCTGGTCGATTTGCCCACTGAAATAGAGCATCCAGAATTGCCGTAATAGCGATCGCCGCTGCAATTGCCATGACAAAGCGAAAGCTGTGCTGAGTATAGCGGCTGGGTAGCTGAAGCTTAAACAGCAACAGATGCGCGATGAAAAACAAACCCACTGATGCCAAAATGATCTGCGGCAGTAGCTTCCCCTGACTGGTCACCTGCCGCAGCAGCGGAAAGCGATCGGGAAAGCGCCAGATGAGCGGCAATAGTAAACCGCTCAGCATCAATCGGGGCACCCACAGCGCCGGAAAAATACCGCTGCGCTCTGCCACCAGCCAAAACTCAAACGGATCTTTGATGAAGAAGCGCGATCGCCCATTCTCACCAAAGTCAGCCAGTTCTCGCGCCTCAGCAGGTGTAATAGTCGGGCCAAATTCTGACGATTGCAGCGCAAATGGCAATAGCACCAGTACCGCTACAGCCAGACCTGCTAGACAAAATCCATAGTCTGACCGAACTTTAGAAAAGCCTGGTTTCCCCTGGTTCCACTGAAGCGGTTGGAGGCAGAGAACTCCGGCTGAGATTAGGACACATTGCGGGTAAAACAATCCTTGAAGGGCGATCGCCCCCAGCATCGGGAGGAGCGATCGCCGCAGCAAAAAATACAGAAAAGCTGCAAATAACGGATACAGAAAGGCTCTAGGGGTCGCAGAGGACAGATCGTCCTTCATCCACACGTTTTGATTCAGCAGCAGCGTCGTTAGAAAACCCGTCACCGGAATCGGCAAAATCTGCAGACTGATGCCAAACACAAAGCCCGTCGTGATTAGACTGAGGGCGATCGGCAGCAGCTTATTAAAAATCATCGGGTCAATGCCCAGCAAAGCTCCCAACCGATACAAACTGGTGTAGCCAACGGGTACAGCAGACTGAAAATAGTCAGCAATCAAGTCTCCTGGAAACAGCGCCGCATCCATGAACCGCTGCATCCAAAAAACATGTTGACGAGCATCATCCTGCACCACATACTCACTGCCAAACGCCTGCTGAAGCCCCAAAATGCCATAAATTGCCGCGAAAGCTAAACTAAAGCCAAACCAAAACTTTAGCTGAGACCCAGATTTATGAGCCGTTTCAGACATAAACAAGTGATGTAGACGAGCCATTAGAATAGCAGCGATAAGGAAGGTACAGGTTGCTCACATCCGATTGTAGGGTGAACCATCGTCCACCCCTGCAACTGAATCAGCCTGAAATATTGTAAGCTTCTGTGAAAGATCGAACCTGCTGAGAAACCGCTTTGAGTATGAACAGCAAATCAATATGGCGTTTGAGGAAACATTTAACCGGGTTACACGTCTTCATCGCGATTGTGCTGGTTCTCGGCATCTTTTTTCGCTTTGTTAACCTCGACCGCAAAGTCTACTGGCATGACGAAACGCTCACCTCTTTGCGAATCTTTGGTCACACCGAGACAGAACTGGTTCAAAAAGCATTTGACGGTGAAATCATTACCGCTGAGCAGCTTCAGCAATTCCAGCAGCCCAGCCCCGAAAAAGACCTGGGCGATACCCTCACCGCCCTCGCCGGAAACGCCGAGCATCCACCCCTCTACTATCTGATGGCGCGGCTGTGGGCAAGCTGGTTTGGTAGTTCAGTTGCTGCCATGAGAAGCCTGACTGCGGTAATTGGCGTTTTGGCACTTCCCTGCGCCTACTGGCTTTGCCTGGAACTGTTTGGTTCTGCCCAGGTCGGATTAATCGCAATGGCAGTCATTGCCATCTCCCCCTTCCACGTGCTGTATTCTCAGGAAGCGAGAGAATATAGCCTCTGGACCGTCACAATTCTGCTATCTAGTGCAGCCCTGCTCAAAGCAATTCGGCTGGGGAAAGCTGTGAACTGGGGGCTTTACGCAATCACCATTGCATTGGGGCTTTATGCTCACCTCTTAGCGGTGTTGGTGAGCGTGAGCCACGGCATTTATGTTCTGCTAAGCAAAAATCTGCGTGATAAAGCATTTAAGCCTTACCTGCTCGCTTCGGGGGCTGGAATTTTGTCTTTTACACCCTGGTTAATTGTCGTCATTTCAGGGTTTTTCAAAATTCACGACATCACAGCAGGTTCCCGCAGGGGCTTGACTTTTTCATCACTGATAGACAAGTGGTTTCTCAATTTCAACCGGATTTTTCTTGACCATGAACAAGGTTCGTTAAATATCCTGTTTGTGGTTTTGACGATCTATTCCCTTTACTTTCTTTGCCGCAAAACACCCAGGTCAGTTTGGCTATTTGTGCTTAGCTTAACTGGAGTGACTGCGCTCACCTTGCTCTTGCCAGACGTCATTCTGGGAGGTCGACGCTCTACTCTGATGCGATATGCAACTCCATGCTGTTTAGGAGTTCAGCTTGCCGTTTCCTATCTAATTGCAACCCAACTGAATGGTGAGAAGGTGCGCCAACGCAGAATTGCAAAAGCATTTTTGGCAATCCTTATTACATTGGGTGTGATTGGTAATTCCCTTAGTGCGCAGGCAGACGTTTGGTGGACAAAAAGCCGCGATCGCAGCGGACATTATCTACCAGTCGCCGACATTCTAAATGGATCCAATCGACCTTTGCTCATTAGTGATGCTGACCCCATTGCGCTGCTTGCTACCAGCCGCTATTTACAGCCAGATACTCCCATGTTGCTGGTTTTCCCACCTGAGATTCCTCGAATTCCTGCCTATCCGGGAGAGCGCTTCTTGTTTGATGCGTCTTACAGATTTCGTGAAACGCTCCAGACCCAACAAGGATTTGAACTGATGTCTATCTACGCTAAAGCTGAGGTTACGCACCTTTGGGAAATCGTTGAGAAATAGCCTTAGAGGGAATTGATATTGATATTGGGCTGAAATCCTGGTTGAACGGGCTGTTCTAATACAGCCTGCAACGTTTGCAGCAGCTCTTGAATGGTGTAGGGCTTCACAACAAAACCTTTGATTCCGCTAGCCTCTCTCAACTTACCGTTAGACACAAATCCACTGATGGCGATCGCCTTGATCTGCGGATCAATTTTTAGGAGAGTTTGAATGGTTGTGATGCCATCCATAGAGGGCATCATCATATCGACCAGCGCAACAGCAATTCTGTGTTTGTATTGAGCGCAAAGTGCAATTGCTTCAATCCCATCATTGGCTGTCAACACATGATAGTTGTAGGCTTCTAGCGAAACTTTGATTGTTTCTAAAACTGCCGTTTCATCGTCCACCACGAGAATCCATTCTGCATTCCCGTTGGATGAGGCAGCAGGCTCTACTCGGGGAGAAACGGAGGCTTCGACGGCTGGTAAAAACACTCTAAATTCAGTTCCTTCGCCCACTTTGCTCAATACCTCGATAAATCCTCTGTGACTCTTGACAATACCTCTTACCGTAGAAAGTCCTAACCCTGTCCCTTTCCCAATCTCTTTCGTGGTGAAAAACGGTTCAAAAATTCTATCTACGATTTCGGTTGACATCCCGGTTCCGGTATCTTTGACGCTCAGCCCAATATAAGAACCAACGGATGCGTCAAGATTCATGCGGGCGTAGTGTTCATCTATAAACAGGTTTTTAGCAGAAATGGTGAGTGTGCCGCCGTGAGGCATCGCATCACGCGCATTGACGACTAGATTCATCAGCACCTGATGTAGGTGGGTCGCGTCTCCAGACACTAACCAAAGCTCTGGCTCCACATTAGTCGACAACTCAATAGATTTAGGAAATGTCTTTTCAGCAATCTGCTCAATCTCGTGGACTAGGTGCTTGACCTGCACAATCGTCCGTTTGCCCTCGACACCGCGAGCAAACTGAAGCACTTGCTTGACCAGAGCTGCCCCACGTTTGGTGTTGGTTTCAACGATTTTAAGCAAATGCTTACTTTGCTCGTCGGCATTGGGAAACTTCAACTGCAACAGCTGTGCCGTACTTAAAATGGGAGTCAGAATGTTGTTGAGATCATGAGCAATACCACCTGCAAGAGTGCCCAAGCTTTCGAGCCGTTGCGTTCGCAAGAATTGGCTCTCGAGCTGTTTCTTCTCAGTGATGTCTGTATTAACCGTCAAAACAGATTTGGGTTGCCCCTGGGCATCGCGCATTAATGTCCAACGGCTAGCGACGATGATTTCTTTGCCCTGTTTATTCACCTGATGCAATTCGCCTTGCCAGGTACCGCACTCCATTAAGCCTCTTTGAGCCGTTTCAAGTTGGTCAAGCGAGTCTAACCGATACAAGAGCCGATTTGCGTCCTGGTTGATGACCTCTTCAGCCTTCCATTCGTAGACTTGCTCTGCTCCCTTATTCCAATACTTAATTTTGTTGTTTAAGTCTCGTACCAGGATGGCATCTGTTGTGATGTTGAGTAGAGCTGCCTGTTCCCGGATCTTGTCTTCTGCTTGCTTGTACTGTGTCAAATCAAGCACAAAGCTAACGATCGCCTCTTCAGATTCATCCAGCAAAGCCCCGCCGATCATCACAGGAATGCGGTGTCCATCCTTGCGGAAATATTCTTTCTCAAAAGCACTAAACGCTCCAGAACTGGCTAGTTCTGCTATTGCTGCCTGATTGAGATAATCATATTCTGGAGGCGTAAGGGTCTGCCAATTGATCTTTCCAGCCTGTAGGTCAGCGCGACTGTATCCAATGATTTGGAGGAAGGCGTCATTGGCATCTGTAATCCTGCCATCAGCCATGCTAAAAATCACCCCAATCACGTTGGACTCGATTAAATGTCTAAATCGAGCTTCACTACGCTGTAGTGCTTTAAATGCTTGCTCGCGTTCTGCTTCTAGCTGCTGACGCTGTTGGATTTCCTTTTCTAGCCGCTCATTCTGTTCTGTTAGCCGCTTGGCTAAATTTTGCAGTCGAACGTGAGTGTTGACTCGCGCTAGAACCTCTTCGTGGTTGAGCGGTTTAGTGATGTAATCAACTGCTCCAAGATTTAAGCCTTTGACCTTGTCGTCGTTATCGCTAACCGCGGTCAGAAAAATAATTGGAATTTCCTGGGTAGCTGGCTTGCTTTTGAGCCGACGGCAGGTTTCAAACCCGTCTATACCGGGCATAAGGATGTCTAGCAAAATCAAATCAGGTGGGGCGTATTCTGCCAGGGCGATCGCTCTTTCCCCATCTTCAGCCACCACCACTTTGAACCCAGCAGCCTCTAGTAAATCGAGCAGCACATCTAGATTCGTGGGGGTATCATCCACGATCAAAATCACACCTTCTTCCGCAGTCCCTGTAGCCATGAAAACCTCTTAAAATTGCTGTAAAAATTCCAGAATCTGCCGTCCTTTAAAGCCCTTGGCAAGCTGTCGTAGGTGAGCGGCAAAAGGACTCCACTGCTGGTTTGCCTCCTCTAGCTGCGTAGCTCGTTTAGCGATGGCTCGCAAATCTCCTCGCATTGCTAGGTCCAGGAAAATAGCGATTTCTTCTGCGGGCGGGATTGAGAGGTCAGAAGTTGAGAAACTCACCTGGCTGTCCTGGTTGTCTACATTCTTCGAGGATTCCCCGACTTCACTCTCATTCTCGTAAATCCATTCCAGTTTCAGGTGTTCTTGCAATTTCTGAAGCAAATTATCTTCTTGAATCGGTTTTGCCAGAAAGTCGTTGCAGCCGACCTGGAGGCTCTGTTGGTGATCGAATTCAAAAACGCTGGCTGAGACTGCGATCACAATAACGTCTTTCAGGGCTGGCATGGCTCTAAGTCGACGGGTTGCCTCAAAACCGTCTAACTTGGGCATGACTAAGTCAATCAGGATGACATGGGGCTGAAAAGACTGTGCTTTGTTGAGTCCGTCTTGTCCATCCACAGCATCTAGCACGTCAAACCCGATGGGTTCTAAGAGATTAATCAGGACAGAGCGGTTGGTGGGTTTGTCATCTACGATTAAAATCTTGGGCTTGTCACCTTTGACTCCAATAATTGTGCGCTTTGAAGCATGAGCAGCCTCCATCAATGCATCAGCGGTCGGCAAGTCTAGATCAAACCAAAAGGTACTGCCTATTCCCAGGGTACTCTTGACCTGAAGCGTTCCGCCCATCATCTCAACCAGTTGACCGCTGATGGCTAACCCTAACCCTGTTCCTTCTGTCTTACGGCTGTCTTCACCCACCTGTTGGAACGGCTTAAAAATCTCACTTAGATGATTGGAGGCAATGCCAATGCCGGAGTCCTCGACTTGAAAGCGAATTTTTTGCTCGTGATACCCCACTGTGAAGGCGATTGCCCCCGTTTCGGTAAACTTGACAGCATTGCCCAGCAGATTCAGCAAAACTTGACGTAGGCGTTTGTCATCTGCTCGAATGACTTTGGGCAGGGGAGAGCGCGATTGATAAGTTATGGAAATTCTTTTTTGTTCAGCTTTAATTCTACAAATTTCTACAATGCTTTGCAGGAAGTCAGCAAGATGAAACTCTCTCGGATACAGTTCCATTCTGCGAGCTTCAATTTTAGAAAGATCTAAAACATCATTAATTAGCGTGAGTAGGTGTTCTCCACAGTGATGGATGATTGAAATGCGATTCTTTTGCTGTTCCGATAAGGCTCGGTCTTTTTGGCAAATCTGGGTGTATCCCAAAATGCCGTTAAGTGGGGTACGCAGTTCGTGGCTCATGTTTGCCAGAAATTCGCTTTTGGCTCGATTGGCAGATTGAGCAATTTCTTCGGCACATTGGCGATCGCGCACTTCGTGCTGAAGCTGTACGGTTCGCTCTTTTACTTTTGCTTCTAGGGTTTTGCTATAGTCGGCTAACTGTTCGTGCGATCGCTTCAAATCAGCATTGGCGGCAGCTAAATCTTGATAAAGACGGGCATTCTCGATTGAAATAGCAGCTTGTGACGATAAAAGCTGTAAAACTTCTACTCGCTCTGCCGTGAAAGCACCTGTTGTTAAATTATTTTCCAAATAAAGAATGCCAATCAGCTTGCCTTGATGCACAATTGGCGTACACAAAATGGATCTGGGTTGGTGATTCAGAATGTAGTCGTCTGTCGTAAAAATTCCCTCACGGATCGCATCTTTTAAAACAACATTCTCCTGGGTTTGCCGGACATAGTTGATGATAGATTGCGGCAAGGATCGATTCATTTCTACAGCAATAGATTGCTGCACAACAATCTCACTTTGATTAACATGTCCCGTTGCTTCGATGAAAAGTCTTTCAGCTTTTTCTAGAATTAATATCCCAGTTTCTGCTCCCGCATTTTCAAGCACAATTTGCATCAACTTGTTTAGCAGCCTGCTTAAAACGATTTCACCCGAAAATGCCTGAGCGGCTTTCATCACGGTTGTTAAATCTAAGCTAGTGCCAGTTTCAAAATGATTGTGAGTAGAGACAGTTGTTTGATGATCTGTATTGCTTCTACTATAGGTTGTTCTGTCTAGTAATTGGGGATACTTCTCTTCTAAATGCTCAACTTTAGCCTGAGCACCCCAAACCTGATAAGCATAATGTGCTTTTTGCAGATAGAGTTGGGCGATCGCTTCTTTTCCCCAGCTTAAATAAAATTTAGCAGCCAGTTCATAAGCCAGTGCTTCTTCGTTCACATATTCGTTTTCTTTAGCAAGAGCAATGGCTTGGTCATACCGTTCCATTGCTTCTACTTCTTCGCCTAAAACTCGATGCCTTTCTGCCTCAACGAGATGAAATTTATGAAGATGGTTCATTGGCGCAAAATGTACCCATCTTTGCATTTTTTCTTGATTAGCTTTTACGCTATCCAGAATGCCTTGTTGCTCTGACTGTGAAGCATCAGAGTAAACCGCCAGTTTTGCTAAAGAATCATAGAAATGGAAGAGAGGAATGTGAGGGGTCGCAACCACTGCATCCAAATACTTCTCTTCAGTTGCAGCATGTTCAATTGCTTCTGAGTAATTTTCAAACCAATAGCAGAGTAGAAGTTTGTTCAAATAAATGTAGGCGATCGCTGCTTTGTCGTTTGCTTGCTCGTGTAGTGGCAATCTGATCTGCTCGTCAAACGCTTCACCCTGAAGACAGCAAGGATTTTCACTTTTTCCTAACAAATTCAAGGCAGACTGCCAATAGATTTCATGATAATTAAGCGCTGTTTTTTGCTTAATTTTATCAATTGCCTCTCTATTGACTGCCATCTCTTTTTCAAGGGCATTCAGTTCTTTGCCGCTGTAGTAAGAAAAATAGGAATACACTAACAGACCAAAAGCCCCAAATTCTAAATCTCCTGTCTCCATTCCGCTAGAGTAAGCTGATAGCAAAGGCTCTAAGGTTTGTCTCAGATGCTCTTTCCAGGGACGAATAAATATATTAACGATGACGGTTGTTTTGGTGATAATTTCTTGAGCGTTTAATGTTGACAGCAGATTTAACGCGAGTTGTCCAAACTGATAGCCCGAATCAATATCTCCCACAACTCCACACAGCAGAAGACCATAATTGGCATAAGCCATCGGAGAAATGGAAGCATTGCCATATTGAACGGATAAATCTACCTGTTTACATAGCGTCAACGGCAACAGGGTAGGAGCCGCAATATAAGCAGGAGCAAAGATACTCGCTAAAAGTCTAATAGCTGCCAATTGATAGGGGTCGCTCATTTGAGGCAGATCAACTAAATCCTCAATTTGCTTGCCGTTCAAAATTGCCGCAGTTTCTGAAAGTGCTTGCCCAATATCAGATGGAGTTGGCTGTTCGGGAAAATTTACCCCCAATAGCTTTAGGGCTTGTAATGCTGTATTCACTGCATCTAGCAGCTTGTTTTGCAGTACATGAGTTTGAATCTGGATTTCATAAACCTTTAATTTGTCTAATAGGCTGTTACCGTGATTTTGTACGGGGTCGATGAATCTCTGCATTGCTTTAAAGTCACCGCTCAGATGGGCTGACTCTGCCGCTTCGGTATGCAGTGCTAACGTAAGTTCGTACTGATGAGTCCAGCTATCTTCTGCGAGGAAGTTCATCCCTGTTTGCAAATATTCTGTAGCCACCGCACAAGCCATTGCTGCTTTGGCTTTCTGTCCAGCTATTAAATTAAGTTGGGCGACTTCGGTTCGTTCTGCTGTATCTGTAACGAGCTCGATTCCTAAGTTGAGATGATCGACAATCTCAAATATCTTTTCTGATAACGTTTCGGGTGACATGTTTTGTCGAAGCAAACGACCAATTTGCAGGTGAGTTGCTTGCTTAGAACTATTGCCAATCAAGGCGTATGCTGCCTGTTGCACTCGGTCATGCAGAAATCTCGATTCTAGGTTGACTGGATGCGTATCAGTCAAATTTTGTGTAAGGGTTAGCTCAGAGATAGGTAAGACTAAACCTTCTTCAATCGCTGGCAAAAGATCTTGATAAGTATGGACTGGCGATCGCCCATGAATTGTGGAAAGCGTCTGCAAGCCGAACGCGCTACCCACACAGGCCGCTAACTGCAAGACGTGCTGAGTCGATTCAGGTAATTTTCTCAACTTCTGAATCATCAATTCAATGACATTGTCTGTAATGTCGATCGCTTCAATCTGTGTAATATCCCATTGCCAATAAGCTTTGTCTCCACTAGCTGGAGTTTCAAAAGTCAAAAGGTTTTCCTGATGTAGCGTTTTGAGAAACTGATTGACAAAGAATGGGTTACCTGATGTTTTGCGGATGATTAATTCTGCCAATGGTTGAACAGAATCATCACTATGCAGCGTGTCAGCAATAAGATTACTAATATCTACGAGGGCTAAGGGAGCTAAATTAACTTCATGAATGACAACACCTTTGGATCGTAGAGCGTTTAAAGCCATGACTAAGGGATGGCTTGGGTTAACCTCGTTATCTCGATAGGCTCCAATCAAGCATAAATAGCCTGTTTCTACGTCCGTCAGGATCACATCCAGCAGCTTTAGCGTGGCGGAATCAGCCCATTGCAAATCGTCTAGAAACAAGACTAGAGGATGTTCTGCTGAACAGAAGACTCGGATAAAGTTTTGAAAAACGAGATTAAATCGGTTCTGTGCTTCTGTAGGTGCTAGGTCAGGAGCAGCAGGTTGCTTGCCAATAATTAACTCTACATCTGGAACAACATTAATAATGACTTGACCATTGTTGCCCAGAGCCGTTAAAAGTTTGGTTCGCCACTGGGTGAGTTGGGTTTCGCTTTCAGTCAAAAGTTGTTTCACTAATGCTTGAAAGGCAGTGATGATTGCAGAGTAAGGAATATTGCGTTGAAACTGGTCAAATTTACCGGAGATGAAGTATCCTCTCGTTCCAACAATGGGTTTACGAATATCATTGACTAATGATGTTTTACCGATGCCAGAGTAGCCCTTTACTAATATGGCTTCAGTTTTGCCAGCACTGACGCGATCGAAGGTCTCCATTAACAAACTAACTTCGCGATCGCGCCCATATAGCTTCTCTGGAATCGAAAATTGGCTAAATAGGTCAAACTCTCCTATTTTGAGAGGAGCGATCGCCCCAAAAGATTGCAGCATTTCTAGACACGTTTCTAAGTCAGCCTTTAGTCCTAATGCACTTTGATAACGGTCTTCTGCCGTCTTGGCGAGTAACTTCATCACAATGTCAGACACTACCTCTGGAATGTCTGAATTGACCAAATGAGGCGAAACCGGTGTTTTAGCAATGTGGCAATGAATGATCTCTAGGGCATCGGTCGCTTGGAATGGCAACTGCCCCGTCAACATCTCATAAAAAGTAACGCCTAATGAATAAAAATCAGTGCGGTAGTCAAGTGAACGGTTCATTCTCCCGGTCTGTTCGGGAGACATATATGAAAGCGTACCTTCGAGAACATTAACGTTAGTAATCGTTAGATTTTCTCTAAATAGACGGGTTGCAATACCGAAATCTATCAGCCTGACTTCGTCCGTTTCTTCATTAATGAGAATATTATGGGGCTTGATATCTTTGTGAATAACGTTTTGCTGATGAAGCTGCGCCAGAATTGAAGCTAAATGAGTTGCAATTTGTAAAAATTTGTTTATCTCGAACTGTCGCGTGGTGACAACCCCGTTGGAGAACTGCGAATCAATCAATTTAACCAGCAATTCTCCGTCAAAATCAGACAGAATCAAGGCTAGTCCATTGCGGTAGTTTTCTAAGCCTAATGGTTTAGCAATTCCCGCGATATCTAAGTCTTGAAGAATCTGATATTCGTGTCTCAACCGAGTCAATTGATCAAGGGTCGGATACTCGGCTTTTAGGGTTTTGATAATGACAGAATTTGGTTTCAGATCGCTTTTAGACGCCGTCCTAGCTCGATAAACGCAGGTGGTGGCTCCTTCATATAAAAATTCGAGCAACTCGTAGCCAGCGATCGTAATACTCATTCTCTTTTTTGTGCTTAGGATAGAAGTAGAGGGCTAGGTTCGGCTTTTATTCATATTAGGTATGGAAAGGGCAATCGGGTGGGCTTTTGAGCAGGATTAGATGAACAGCATACTGATTATTTCTATCCCTACGATAGATGACACGTTTTAGAGCGGGTGTGGAAGCAATAATACTTCACCTTGTTAATATTCAAGAGGCGATCGCCTCTGAAAGATTAGCGGATAACAAAAAAAATTCCAGTAGCATTTTACGAGACGAGTAGCTACACGACAAATAGGAACTTGGCACATCAGCTTATCCAATGTAGCGGCTAATACTAATCAACTTCACTTTAATCTTCCGGATTTTGCTGAGATTGATACAATTGGGGGCAACTGCATTAGGGGTTGCCCATTTAACGAATGACTTTCGTAGGGGCACGGCATTGCCGTGCCCCTACAGTGGACTATTTGCACATTAGGAATTTCCGCCGCATCATTCTCAATTTGTGCAATGCCACTGCATTAAGTGTTGAAGAAGAGCATTGTCAGTTTGCAACTTGTGCTTATGGTGGGTTCTGAATGCCAACTAAAGTTGGCATTCAGAACCCGTTGCAAGATGGATTCACGATCGATCACTTGTTTAATAAAAGTGCCAACTCTGAGTGGACGACAAGCCAGAGCCAATTTCATACAGTGAGTTTATCCAAACACAAATAGCAATTGGGCTACCCGGAGCCTTACCTATACACTCGGAACAGTAGGTTGCATCTATGTCTCAAAGAATTTCAAATTACCGGCTACGAAGTAGCAGAGCAGTTCGTTTCAGAATAGCGCTTTCCCTAATTGCTGGAGGGCTGCCATTATTGATATATCCAGGTGTATTTATCGGTGTATCAATTAGCCTTGCTGCTCCTTGGACGGACAATGAACCACTATTGACGGTAGTTGCTAAGAGCGTCCTGATTGGGTCTATCAGTTACCCATTGGTTTATTTTGTATCTCTTGTCATGACTCTGGTGATGGCCAAAATTCGGAGAACGGCAATCGCCTTCAAAATCAGCCTCGTACCACTCGCTTATCTGCTGGTATTGGCTTTGCTAGTTGCCGTGTGGGCTTCACTGCCTTCTGGTTAGTCGTCTGCTTGGCTGGTAAGTTCGTTTATGTTGTGCGATCGCATCTACCTTTTCAACCGTATTCAATCTAATAGGGGCATCCAACTATGCAGCGTCTAAATTTTGGTGTTTCGTTATTCTTTGCTTTAATTCTTGGTTCTGTTGTTCCTGCTGTTGCTCAAACCCCTCATTCAGAGGAGCATCCAACCGTCGGTGTAGTTGAAAGCGTAGTGACTGGTGATGTGTTGTGTTATCTGACTATTGTGGATGATGAAGGCGATCGATATGAGAATATCGGAGCCACCTTTGACATTTGCGCCGAGCAGGACCGCTTTCTGAACCAACGAGTTAGCTTAGAGTATAGGCAAGTGCGTGTCAGCGGTTGTCAAGGGGCTGAGCCCTGTGCAATAACGCGATTAGAAACCGTGGTGACAGAAGTCGATATTCTCCCAGTTGCACCTTACTGAAGCCATGCGAACTTTACTCGTGACCATCGCTCAATGGATAAACCCATAGGGGGAGGTTCTTTTTGCCGGGTCTTTAGAAACTGGACGCAGTCCCTATAAATCGCAAATAGACAGGACGAAGATGCTCAGGGAGCAGTTTTGAATTGAGTAATTTGACGATTCAGAACGTAGGTGTATTTCTATCCATAAGTAGAAGGCACCCTTCGCGCAGTTCACGAGGTAAAGTTATGGCTCCTATCGATGTATTAAACCAAATTTCGGATGTAATTTGGGAGGTTCCAGTCTCTTACAAAGATGGAATGCGGGTACCTGCGCGGATTTACGGCACTGAAAAATTGATTCGAGAATTGGATGATGCGGTTTACGACCAAATTACCAATGTCGCGACTTTGCCCGGCATCACCAAATATGCTTTGTGTATGCCCGACGGACACTTTGGCTATGGCTTCCCGATTGGGGGTGTAGCAGCGATGGATGTAGATCAGGGCGGCGTAATTTCTCCTGGTGGCATTGGATTTGACATTAATTGTGGAATGCGTCTGGTGACGACTAATCTAGATTACAAAGAGGTCAAACCCCACATTAAAAAGTTGGTGGATAAGCTGTATGAGCGGGTCCCGGCAGGCGTTGGCAGTACTGGATTTGTGAAACTCTCCCGTAATGAGTTCCGTAAGGTGGCAGAGCAGGGAGCTCAATGGTGCATTCATAATGGCTATGGCTGGGAAGAGGATTTGGAGTTAATCGAAGAGCAAGGCTGTTTAAAGGGAGCCGATGCCAAAAAGATTAGTGAAAAGGCGATCGATCGCGGCGTTCACCAAATTGGTACGCTGGGTTCCGGTAATCATTACCTGGAAATTCAGGTTGCTAAACGGGAAAATATTTTTGATAAGAATCTAGCTAAAGCGATGGGGATTACCCGTCCCGATCAGGTAGTAGTGATGTTTCACTGCGGCAGCCGTGGGTTTGGGCATCAGGTCGCGACGGATTATCTGCAAAGCTTTCTCAAGGTGATGGACAGCAAGTATGGCATCAAAATTCTCGATCGCGAATTAGCCTGTGCCCCCTTTAATTCCCCCGAAGGACAAGCATACTTTTCGGCGATGAAATGTGGCATCAATATGTCGTTTGTCAATCGACAAGTGATTTTGCACCGCATTCGTGAGGTGTTTTCGCAAGTGTTTGAGCGATCGCCCGAAGATCTGGGAATGCACATGGTTTACGACGTGTCGCACAACACCGCTAAGTTAGAGAAACATATCGTGGATGGTAAGGAGCGATCGCTGCTCGTTCACCGCAAGGGAGCCACCCGCGCCTTTGGTCCTGGCATGAGTGATTTGCCCTACCGTTATCAAGAAACCGGTCAGCCCGTGATCATTGGTGGCAGCATGGAAACGGGATCATATTTGCTTACAGGCGTAGCTACAGGCGATCAAACTTTTTTTAGCACCGCCCACGGCAGCGGACGCACGATGAGCCGCACGAAAGCCCGCAAAACCTGGCAGGGGCAGCAGCTTCAGAAAGAAATGCAGCAAAAGGGCATTTATGTTCGCAGTACCTCCTATGCAGGGTTGGCGGAGGAAGCGGGAGGTGCTTACAAGGATGTCGATGAGGTAATCGAAGCCGCAGAGTTAGCAGGCATCAGTCGGCGGGTGGTCAGACTAACCCCGATCGGCAATGTGAAGGGGTGAGGTATGCCAGGACGTACACCACTGACTGTTCTTACGGGGCCGCTGGGTAGCGGTAAGACGACGCTGCTGCGGCACATTCTGACGGTGGTACCGCGCAAGATTGCCATTTTGATGAATGAGTTTGGCGAAATCGCGATCGACACTAAAATTCTGCAAGGTAAGAATGTAGAGATGGCAGATTTGGGCGGCGGCTGTGTCTGTTGTTCGCTGCTGGGTGAATTTGAAGCGGCGGTTGATGAAATTATCGCAACGGTGAATCCAGACTATCTTGTCGTCGAAACCACTGGGGTGGCAGAACCTGATGCTCTGGTGTTTGATATTCAAGAAAGTTTGCCCCAGGTTCGACTAGATGGCGTTATCACCGTCATTGATGCGGATGGATTGGTGAAGTATCCTCAAGTGGGACACACCAGTCGCATCCAGATTGAATCCGCAGATATTTTGCTGCTCAACAAGGTAGATCTAGTTTCTGAACAGGAATTGGCAACGATTACGGACAAGCTTCAGAGTCTGAATGAAATTGCCTCGATCATTTCCACGATTCGCTGTCAGATCGACCCCGATTTGTTATTTGGGATTGGTCGAGATCGCTTACAGCCATCGCCCCATCATCACCATCAACCTGAATTTGAGTCTTTCAGTTACACATCACAGGCAGTTTACGATCGCACCTGTTTTACTGAATTTGCCGATTCTCTCAGTTCTGATATCTATCGAGCCAAGGGGTTTGTGCAATTTCCTGAAGGTACCCACCTGTTCAATTTTGTTGCCGGACGTTGGGACTTAGAACTCTTTGAACCCTCTTCTACAGAACTTGTTTTTATCGGCAAACACGTCACCCAACAAAAACCTGAAATTTGCGATCGCCTTCAATCCTGTGAGCAAAAGTAAGTGCTATGCCCTACGAATTCCTTGAAGATATCGCTACGGCTGATATTGCCTTCCATGCCTGGGGAGACGATTTGGAGGAAGTATTCAGAGCGGCAGGAGATGCTGTAATTAACACAATGATTGATAATCTCGAAGCGATCGCACTCACTGAAGCGCGCACATTTCAACTAGAAAATGATGAGCTGGATTTACTATTATTTAACTTTTTACAAGAATTTGTTTATTACAAGGACAGTGAGTTGTTATTACTCCGAGCCCAACAGGTGGAAATTGCCCAAAAGGAATCTATTTATCATCTGACAGCCATGACTCAAGGAGAAAGGTTAGATCGCGATCGCCATCATCAGCGAGTGGATGTCAAAGCTGTCACGCTCCATCAGTTTCAACTCGAAAAAACAGAGTCGGGTTGGATGGCACAAGTGATTCTGGATATTTAAGATGCTACATATCGACGGTTCCTATGGAGAAGGGGGAGGGCAAATCCTTCGCACCAGCTTGAGTTTAGCGGCGATTACCGGGCGAGCGATTCGGATCGATCGCATTCGAGCAAAACGGGAAAAGCCAGGATTGGCAATCCAACATTTAACTGGAGTGCGGGCAGCCGCAATGCTGTGTCAAGCGAAGGTTGTAGGCGATCGCGTTGGTTCAACCCAGATAGAATTTACTCCCAGCCAACCCATTCAAGCGGGACAATATACCTTTGACGTTGCACAAACGGTAGGAACTGGATCAGCCGGAGCCGTAACCCTAACTCTACAAACGGTTTTGCTGCCCTTGGCACTTACTCAAGGGGAGTCGATCGTGACTTTGAGAGGAGGCACTTTTATTCCCTGGAGTCCACCCGCTCCTTACATTGAACAGGTGTATTTGCCCTGTTTGCAGCAGATGGGTGTACAGGCAACCGTGAAACTGAAGGCTTGGGGCTGGTATCCGCGGGGTGGCGGTGAGTTGAACTTGCAGGTTAGTGGAAATGGTGGAGTGGGTTCACTTCAACCAATTCACCTGCTAGAGCGGGGAGACTTACATCAGGTTAAAGGATTGGCGATCGCCACAGAGCTGCCGTCCCACATTCCTCAACGGATGGCAAACAGAGCACAGAATTTGTTAGAGCAGGCGCAGTTAAAAGCTCAGGTGCAGCCCCAACGAGAACGAGGCGTTGGTCCCGGAACGGGCATCTTTTTGATGGCAGAGTATGAGCATACCCGGACAGGCTTTGGGGCAGTTGGAAAAATCGGATTACCTGCCGAAGAAGTTGCTGCGATCGCCACCCAGGAGTTTCTAGCGTTCCACGAAAATGGAGCACCCGTTGATGTTCATTTAGCGGATCAGCTCCTCCTGCCAGCCGCCTTAGCTTTGGAACCCAGCCAATATCGAGTGGCAGAAATCAGTACTCATCTGATCACCAATGCCTGGGTGATTGAGCAATTTGGACTGGCAAAAGTGGCAATCGACTCAAGCACTCGACTTGTCACGGTCACACCCTCACCTTCACGAAGTTGATAAAGAGGACGGAGCTAAAGCTCCGTCCTCTTTTTTGTTCTATTGATTTGAAGATGTTGTAGATGTGGGTAGGAGCGCACCGCGGTGCGCCCTCACAGAAATTGACGTGTCGCTCTATAAATCGCAATTAGTAGCGAAACACTGCTGCAATGGGTGTCTCATCCGGTACTCCTTCTGGCTCAACGGCATACACCGTTCCACCATGAAGAACCGTTTGAATAGCTGCTGCATTGAGCAAATCTTCATCACCCGGTTGAGTCTCATCGTGCATTTCAAGCTGCATTGAGTCCGGATCAAAATGCCCCCATTTCTGTACTCCAACCGGAACAAAAAGCTGTTCTACACGACCATAAAACGCACCTTGAATCACTTCATTCAAATCGTTTGATCCTTTACCATTAGCAATCGACTCATGATAGTAATCGATCGCCTTTTGCTGGTCTGCTTCAAACTGTGGCCCTACGATCGCCCAAGCCTCCGCATGAAGCTCTTCCGCCGATCGCTCTTTGACATTGTGTTGAATGCCTTCTTCCACAATAAAATTGTAGGTATTTGCCTCCTGATAAATTGGCAGCAAATAGTTAACGCCAGCTAGAACAAGCGGAGAGCGACGGTTGCGGAAGAAGTCGTGCAGCGCTTTATCCACTAAGTGAAAATATTGCAGCAAATCTTCCTTCACGTTTTCGCGATCGGCTCCTTGTCCGTGATATGAGCCGCCACCTTGTAAGCCTGCACGACCTGCACCGCCCTCCTGCCGCCGCTGTTGATCTTTTGATGTTTCGTCATACTGCAAGGCTTCATCCATGTCTTTTGGCAAGCCTTCGATTTCAACCTCACGGGTAATGCCGTAGCGATTAGCTTCCACAAGACGGATATCGCGCTGACCAAGCGTGAGAATGTAGAAGCGGTTATCTCCGCCCAACAGCGGAATTAATGGTTTGAGATGAAAGCGATTGCTCACGACCACCAGTTCAATCATTTCGAGCGGCACGCGATAGAAGCGGAAAAATCCTTCTGAGACGAACAAAGCTAAACCCGCGTCCTGATGCTGCCAAAATTCATCCGTATCCAAGGCGATCGCAGGCTGAAGAAATTCACCTAGATCGAGAGGTGGCGATTCATATTTTTCTAACTCTGCTTGCGCCTGTCGAATTAGATTCTTAAAGCGAACAGAGTTTTGCTGAGTTTCAGAACCAAGCTGCACAGTGGGCATGTAGATCGATACACACAATCCTTGCGGCTGGTCAACAAGTTCTTTCAGTTCTTCAATCGAAAGGAAGCTCATATTATTAAGGAAAAATCAAAGAGAAGTGAAATTAAGGAGAAATGAAAATGTGTTTTTCCACACAAAGATCGTAGGAATTTCCCTGAAACAAAGCCCCTGTCAAATGGCAGAGAAAAGGTACAGGAGAGCAGATCAAATCTGTTGCGGATAGGGGAGTATCTTTCATCAAGTCATGATGGTCCTGTCGATTGCTCAACGGGCATTGATATTAGCAGCGGCAAGCGGACGATCAGGGTTGTGCCCTTTCCTTCTCCTGCACTTTCAGCGTGAATTATCCCGTTGTGGAGTTCGACTAAGTGGTGGGCGATCGCCAGTCCCAATCCCAGCCCATTCTCTGAATCGGAATCTCTGCCTTGGCGGAAGCGATCAAAGACATGAGGTAGAAAGTCAGCAGCAATCCCAATGCCTGTATCGGTGACACGGATTTCGGCGTAGTCTGCGGGCTGCAAAATTGCATGAGTGATAAGGTGAGCGTCTACCTGCCCACCTTCTGGCGTAAACTTAATCGCGTTGGTCAAAAGATTGCAGATGACTTGCTGCAGGCGATCGCCATCTCCCATCACCACAGCATCAACCGTTTGACCTTGACCTGTGCCCCGACTCACCAAATCAATCTCTTTTGCTTCAGCGAGATGATGGATAGAGGCGATCGCCGTCTCGATTACGGCTTTTAGTTCGACGGGTTGAAGCTGCAACCGCAGCTTGCCTGTGGTGATTCGAGAAATATCTAGCAAATCTTGCACGAGTTTGGCTTGCAGCGTCGCGTTGCGCTCGATCGTGTCTAGCGCTTTGGTTAACATGGCCGAACTGGGGGGATTAGTTCTTAGCAGGCGCGTCCAGCCCAAAATCGAGACTAGAGGAGTGTTGAGTTCGTGGGAAACCGTGGATAGCAGTTCATCCTTTCTGCGAATGGTGGTTCTTGCTTGATTAAGCGCTTCCCCACGCAGTTGTGCCATCTGAAGATGGGCATTGACGCGAGACACCAGTTCTTGGGCTGAGAAGGGTTTAATCAGGTAGTCGTCTGCCCCGGCTTCCAGTCCTTCCACGATCGCTTCTTCTCCGGCACGCGCCGACAGTAAGATGATGGGAACTTCTTTCGTGCGTGGGTCTGCCCGCAATGCCTGAAGGAACCCAGAGCCATCTAGCTCTGGCATCATCACATCACTCACGATTAGATCGGGCACTTGCGCTTGAGCGGCTGCCAGTGCCGCTCCTCCATTTGCCACGGCTTCCACTTGAACATGTTTGCTGAGTACTCGGGTCAGGTACTCTCGCATATCGGCGTTGTCATCCACCAGGAGGACGCGGGAAGAGGAAGGCGGGGAGTGGGGGAGACGTTGAGAGGGAGAAACAGTAGAATTCTGCGTGCCTCCGTATCTCTGTGTCTCGGTGGACTCCAGAGGAGTCCACCGAGACACAAAGGGCTGCATCAATCGCGGTTGATGTTAGGGTACGGGTTGGCTGAATACGATCGCCTTCAACCTGAAGGCGATCGCTGGGCAAGTGTTCTGTGCCAAAGAAGAGGGCGATCGTAAAGCAAGTTCCCTGTCCTACAGTGCTGCTCACGTTGATGGTGCTGCCATGTAGTCGAACGAGTTCATTTACCAGGGCTAGACCAATTCCTGATCCTTCGTGGGTTCGTGCTTGGGTGCCTCGCACCTGATAGAACCGCTCAAACAGATCAGGCAGGTCATCCAGCAAGATACCAACGCCTATATCTCGCACTTCTAAAACGACACGAGGGATTGAGGGTGATGGTTTGACCTCTGATCTCAAGACTCCAAGTTCCAAGCTCGAAGTTTCGAGTTCCAAGCTCGAAGTTTCGAGTTCAGAGCCTGGCATTTAGAGTTTTGAGGTGAAACTATCAACTTTGGCAGTCGAAGCCTGAAGCGTTTCCCCTGCTTCCGCTCTGATGGATAAGGTAATTTCGCCCTCAAAGGTGAACTTAAAGGCGTTGGAGAGCAGGTTGAGGACAATTTTTCCCACATCTCCCGGTCTACAAAGACAGGTTCTGGTAGGGGAGGGCAATCGACAATCAGTCGCAAACCTGCCCGCTCAATCGCAGAGCGAAACACACTCGCTAGCTCGGTTGTGCACTGTGCTAAATCGACTGGTTCATAAACGGCTTCCATCCGTCCGGCTTCGATGCGAGAAAAGTCGAGCAGGGTGTTTACCAGTTTCAGCAAGCGAAGACTGCTGCGATGAGCCAGATCTAAGCCTTCTCGATGAGCAGGAGGGAGGGCGCGATCGCTCAAGGCATCTTGTAGGGGAGCCAGCATCAGCGTTAGCGGAGTACGGAATTCGTGGCTGACGTTGCTGAAGAAAACAGTCTTAGCGTGATCGAGTTCTGTTAGTGCTTCAGCGCGTTGGCGTTCTTGCTCACGGGCAGATTGTTCTTGAATCCGTTGAATCTCCGATTCACGTAGGGCTTTTTCTGCGCGGGCACGTTCAACCGCTGCCCAAGTGTACTCGGCGGTTTCCTGCACCAACTCTACTTCATCGGTCGTCCAGCCGTGGGGGGCGATACTATGAACGGCGAGGGTGGCAACCCATCCTTCTGCTTTGGTGAGCGGCACAGCGACATAGGCGCGGAAACCGGCTCCAGTGATAACTTGTTGCTCGGACTCGGTAATGTTGGGGTCGTTGACCACATCGCGCGATAGCGATATCCGACCTGCCCGGTAGTCAGCTATGAGTCGTTCGCCAAAATCAATGAAGCGAAAGCGCCCGACCATAGGTGGAAGTCCGTTACCGTACCCCTGACTAATGACCACGTACTCGCCGATGGTTTCGCCGTAGTGTACCTGATTCGCGCCGAGGTGCTCGCCCAGCACCCGTGCGGCGACTGCCTGAATTTCAACCGGATCGGTGAGCGATCGCAGTGCATCCGACAGCTTGACCCGAAAGGCATCCATCTCGGCAGCTCGGTGCAATTTTTCTTCTGCCTGTTTGCGCTCGGTGATGTCTTGAAAGACGACGGCAATGCGGCGAGCGCTGGCATTACCGACTTTAACCACGTAGAAGTCGTACCATTTTTGATCCGGCTTGGCATATCGCTCTAATCGCTCACCTTTGCCGGTGCGGGCAACGCGACCAAAGATTTCGTACCAAAAGAGTTCATAATTCGGGTTAATTTCGCTCAGCCGTCGTCCGGTGAAATCTTGCCCAGTCATGGCGATCGCAGCTTGATTGGACTCCAGATACAAGAGGTCAACGGGCTGATTAGTTTCATCAAAAATTACATCAATGAGAAAGTATCCTTCATTAATGGCGTTGAACAACAATCGATATTTTTCTTCCGATTCGCGTAAGGTGACTTGGGCTTGCCGCTGCTCAATCAGGTCAGCCGCTTGGCGGGCAAGCAAATCTAGAAAGCGCAGTTCGCGATCGCTCGGTCGGTGGTGTTTGCGCCAATGGGTCGAAACCATACCAATCACTTTGCCCGAACGCGAAATCAGCGGCGTAGACTGAGCCGAGAGATAGCCTGCCTCAAAGTGCCATCGTACTGAGGCATCGAGGTCTTTATGGGGCCCATCAAAGTCAATGAAGGCGCAATCGCCCGTTGCCAGCGTCATACCGCAGGAGGCGTTTCTATCGCGTTAACGCGATAGAAACGCTCGATTATAGTTTGCTCAAAACCCTGAGCCGCCAGCAGCAGACAATCTTGCGTAGCTTCATCGAGAATTTGCACTGATCCAGCATCGGCGCGGGTGAGGGCGATCGCTGTGGCTACAATCTCTTGATACAGCGTTTGAATGTCGTCTTCAGCCACCAGTCGGGTACTAAGTTCTCGTAGCCGTTGCGTGTCTTCGAGATCGGCAGCAGCAGCGGCTTCGGCTTGTTTGCGCTCAGCTTCGACACGCTTGCGATCGGTAATGTCGTAGGAGACGGCCAGCACGGCGTAGACTTCACCATTTGCAGACCGTAAAGGCGTGCCCCGTGAGATGTAGAAGCGATCGTGAGCATTGTGCTCATGCTCAAACGGTTCACCTGCCAACCCTTTACGGTACAGCCCCTCATAGCTCGCAGCTAAGTCAGGCGGTAATACCTCAAAAATGGTATGCCCAACCAGATCTTCGGGTTTGAAACCAGCAGCGGAGAGCGCTTCACCTTCAGCAAGCCGATAGCGTAGATCGGAGTCAACCACAAACGCAGCTCCACCCGGCAGATTTTCAACCATCGCCCGCAGGAGTACTTCCGAATCCTGCAAGGGATCGCTGATGCAGAGCTGCTTGTCATTGTCGAGTTGCATAAAATTTACGCTTTCTGTTCCGAGGCGTTTGAGTTCAGTTCAGCCGCGTTCATGAATGGTAATCGGACGGTCAAGGTTGCTCCTTGTCTTGCTCTCTCACTGGCGACCTCGATCCTGCCGTGGTGCAACTCGGTTAGGTGACGTGCGATCGCCAGCCCAATTCCCACTCCTCCCGGTGAATGGCTGCTGGAGACTTCCGCTTGAGCGAAGCGATCAAAGACATAGGCAGAAAATCAGGATGAATCCCGATGCCCAGCCCTCAAAATTTACCGCTTTCATCAATATCCAGCTAATTGAGCCACCATCTCAATCCATGTAGTGGGATGAGCTAGCTTGTGCAAATGTGTCTCATAGCCCGCCTTCAACGCTTTCTCCCGATCCTCGTCTAGGTAAGCGGTGATTGCGACAGCAGGAATGTGCCCTCCCTGCCCAGCTTCTAACGCCCGGATTTGCCGAATCAGGCTATAACCGTCTCCATTGGGCATCCGAATATCACTCATCAACATATCAGGATGAAATTGCTCTAGCTCCTCTAGCGCTGCCGCTGCGCTAGCAACTGCCCTGACCCCAATGCCATAGGATTCAAAACAGTGGTGATAAATTCACGGATGTCTGCTTCGTCATCGACCACCAGCACTCGTAAGCCATCTAGAGCATGAGGTACTTTCATTAGGGATATCCCTTCTGCTCGTTTGGCTTCCCAAGGTTGTTGCTCAGCCAGACGAGCCATTGTTTCGTGCAAATCTGTAGGCGAAACGATCTGCTGAGAGCGGCTTAAGTCGTACACCCCAATTCGCATTTCGATTAGCCCATTCGGACTATGAGCGTGCTGCTTTGTCGATACCGCAAGGGGCGCAATATGCAACTCAGACGCAAACGGTTGCCCGTCCCGTGGGCATAAATTTATCTGCCAAATCTGTGTCTCACGGGCTTCAGAAAGCTGGTTCAATCGAGTCCGAAAGTCCAAGCGGTTGCTTCGCAGTTCTCCAGCGGGGTGATCGCCTTCTGCCACATATAAAGCGAGAGGTCTTCCAACTAAATAACGTTCCGGTACATTGAGGAGTTTGGCGATCGCCTCGTTCGCTTCCAGAATCACCCCATCAGCGTCAGTGACTAAATAGGCGATCGGGCAGGACCGAAACAAATCGCGATAATGCAGTAAATCATTCTGGACAACCTCGGTTGCCTCCAAATTTTTCTGCATCTCCTCACACATCACCTGCAGGTCTTCAAGCGCAACATCAATTCCTTGCCAAGCTGCTGCATCTTCCTGTTGCAACGCCGTAATTCGCTGCCGGATCACTTGAAAATGAAGTTTGACCGGATCATCATTCATAAATCATGCTTGGTGGTGTTGCCTCTCCATTAGCTCTACCTGACGGTCATTCTATAAGTTTCCGCTCTCGTTAGCCGCACAGAAAGTCTTCAGCAGATAGGGATATCCCTCCAGTCTAATGAATTTGTAGAAGAAGCAATCAAAATTAAGTCCGCCCATGTTGATGAAACAGAATTCTCGTATGGCTAAGTAGGTGAACCATGCTGTCGCAGGCGTTGTCCCTTACAACGAGGTTTTGGCTTCCCTTAAATACTGAGCTAATTAAACACTCATCAAATTAACCTGATTTCCCATTACCCGCTCTAGAATGTCTTCTGCCAAGGTTACAAACGCCCGTGATTTTCGTTGACGGGGGCGGGGCAGTGGCACAGGCATATCCAGGCTGATCTGACCATGTTCGATTAAGAGGACGCGATCGGCAAGCATTACCGCTTCATCCACATCATGAGTAATGAGAAACACAGAGAACTGTTTTTCTTGCCAAATGCTTTCAATTAGCCGCTGCATTTCAATTCGAGTCAAGGCATCAAGGGCACCAAGCGGTTCATCTAACATAAGTAAGCGCGGCTCTCTAACCAGAGATCTAGCGAGGGCAACCCGCTGCTTTTGACCACCCGACAAAACAGCCGGAAACTCCCCAGCTCGTTCCGCTAATCCGACTTGTGCTAACGCTTGTTGTGCTTGTTGTCGCCAGTTTTTCTGGTGTAGTCCTAATCCAACATTCTCAAGCACTCGCTCCCAGGGCAGGAGACGCGCATTTTGGAACATGGTGCAGGCTGCTCGATTGCGTCCATGCAGTGGCATTCCATCAATCAGGATGCCTCCGTCTGTCGCCTCTTCAAATCCTGCAATCAGCCGCAGGAACGTACTTTTACCGCCACCGCTGCGCCCAACGATCGCCACAAACTCTCCGGGTGCAATTTCTAAATCAAGATTTTGTAGAACTGTTTTATCCCCATAGGTTTTCGTTAAACCCATGATTTTTACATCTGCACCGCTTGCCCTTTCCATAGTGATACACCTTTATTAATTTCTTATTAATGACATGCTTTAAAACTTCTGCTTAAACCGACTGGTAGTTTGGATTCCACTTCAACCATTTCTTCTCGACCGCACGGGTGGCAACGTCGGCTAACTTTCCAAGAATGGCGTACATAAGAATACTCAAGACGACGACATCGGTTTGCATAAACTCACGCGCATTCATCGCCATGTAGCCAATGCCAGAGTCCAGGGTAATGGTTTCAGCCACAATCAACGTCAGCCACATGATGCCGAGCGCATAGCGCACACCCACCAAAATTGAACTTAATGCTCTTGGGAAAATCACCTTTCTGAATAAAGACCAGCCCTGTAAACCGTAGGACTTTGCCATCTCAATCAGTTCTGGATCAACTGAGCGAACTCCATGAAAGGTGTTGAGATAGATTGGGAAAAAGACACCCAACGCGACTAAAAAGATCTTTGCCTCTTCGCCAATGCCAAACCACAGGATGAAGAGTGGAATCAGGGCTAGATGGGGAATGTTGCGGATCATCTGTACAGAGGTATCTAACACTTTTTCGGCAGGACGGGCAATACCATTCAGCAATCCTAAACCAAAGCCGATGGAGCCTCCGATTAAGAATCCGATGATGGCACGCACGGTGCTAATAATCAGGTTACGAGATAATTCTCCTGTCAGAGCTAGCCGTCCTCCTGCAATCACCACATCAGATGGTGCAGGCAATACTTTGGTTGAGAGCCAGCCTATTTGTACCAAAATTTGCCAAAGAATGAGCAAAGTAATGGGCAAAATCCAAGGAGTGAGTTGTCCTATGACTACTTTAGGAAGTCTGCGGTGCATATCAATTTTCTAGGTCATGGGTTAGTGGTAACTGGCGATCGCTCTAACGATGATGACTGTTGTTGATTTGTTTGTTGATTCATCTGTGGATTCATCATCGCCACTTGTTTGACATCAATCTGATTTGGAATTAGCTTCAGACGATGAAATGTGTCAGCTAACTCTTGTTGATAAGCGACAACTTCTGGTGTGATGGGATTCAGACCATAGCTTGTTCGAGCAGAAACCTGTGTCAAAACCTCAACATTAATGCCCAGTAGGGGGGATATTAAAGCGGCAACCTCTCTGGGTCGTGGTTTTGCCCATTCAGCCGTCTCTGCAATGACATCTAAAACCATTTGAAGGCGATCGGGATGGGTTTGGGCAAAGTGCTGTGAAGATAGAAAAAACTCACGATTGGCAACAATATCCTGCCCGTCTGTCAGAATTCGAGCATCAGTTGCATATTGAGCCGCTGCGAAAAAGGGGTCCCAAATTGCCCAAGCATCCACATTCTTGCGCTCAAAGGCGGCTCGTGCGTCGGCGGGTGGCAAGAAAACAGGTTCAATATCGCTATAGTCTAATCCGGCTTTTTCCAGTGCTTTCACTACGAAGTAATGCACGTTTGAGCCTTTGTTGAATGCGATTCTTTTGCCTTTTAGGTCAGCAACCTGACGAACTGGAGAATCTGGGAGTACTAAAATTGCCTCGCCTGCGGGGTTGGGAGGTTGGCTGCCAACGTAAAGGAGAGAAGCTCCTGCTGCTTGAGCGTTGACAGGAGGTGCTTCTCCAGCATGGCCAAAGTCAAGCCGACCCGCGTTCAACGCTTCTAGCAATTGTGGCCCGGTGGAAAATTGATTCCAGCGCACCGTAACGCCGAGGGGTTTCAGTCGTTCTTCGACCGACCGCTGCATTCTCACAATGCTCAGCATTCCATATTTTTGATGCCCTAACCGAATCACATTTTCTCGATCTAACCCAATGCTAAATTGAGGTACTGCAACATATTTATTCAACAGACCTGAATCGCAAGCAGAAAGCACAAGACTCAAGCTCAAGGCGATCGCAAACACCAGAGAAAACGATGACAGCGATCGCCCCTGGGGTCGCCTGAGCAGCCGAATCCAATACGCACGCAGTGAGGATAACGTAATCCGGGCGAGGAACATTTTTATTGTTATGGTGCTAAAAAGTTGTGAAAATTTAACTCTAAAATGTGACGCGAAAATCACTCCAAAACGGAGCATTGGCAACCATTCTACGGCTATGAACTATTCGCTTCCCTCCAACTAATGGAATGAGTGTAGGGGCGATCGCCATATCCTTAGAATGAGCCGATGATGAAGCTGTAGTGGTATTCAAACTACAAACCAGTGCTTCAAAAACCTTTGAGTTAATCCATTGCGTTTTGCGCTGCTGTCGCCCCGGTTTGTAGCTCTAGCAGAAGGTCAACCCTCCCCTGCGATCGCCGAGGTTTCATAGTGATTTAGCAAGTCACTCGGATCGTCGTAGATGGCGATCGCTCCTTGAAGCTGCTCATCACTGAATCCACCTGTGCGAAAGGCAATTACGCCCACACCCGCTTTCCCTGCTGATTCAATGTCGTAGGGTGTGTCTCCTAGCATGATGGTGCGATCGGGCTGCAACTGGGCTTTATCCAAAGCAGCTTCTACCAAATCTGGTTCTGGTTTCGACTCTTCTGCGTCACTAGAAGTCGTGAATTCCGAAATCAAATCATCGACCTGAGCAGCCTTGAGTAAAACTCCCATTTCTTCCTCAGTCGCAGAACTGGCAATGATTAAATGCAGCCCCTCTGCTTGCAACTTCTTCACTAGCTCCCGTGACCCCTTTGTTGGTGGAAGTTGAGCACCGAACTTACTGATAATCAATTCCTTACGTCGATTGGCGATTTCCTTGCCAGTGCCATTCTTGCCATTCAGGGAAGAAACCATGCGAGGAACAACCTTGTCGCCACCCATGCCAATGAGAGGACGAACTTGGTCAAAAGAAATTTCGTAGCCATAGTCCGCAAATGCTTCAACCCAGGCTTGCGCATGAGCATCATTACTCACGACCAGGGTGCCGTCCACATCGAGAATTACCCCTTCGATTGCCATAACTTCCCTTTTTTGATTGAGTCATTCCAACATTGCCTGAACTGTCTTGAACAACATCTATCTTTAAAGGGAATGGAAAGAGCAGGGATAACGCTTAATCCGCCAATGTGTCGATCGCCACTACTAACCTTTGTAATGCATCTATCTAAAGATGGAGATCTGAAGCTTGGTAAGCTAGACGACGATAGGCGAGTTTCTCAGTGAGCATAATTAACCATATTCAAAGACTTTGTTAAAGCTCCTGCTCTATGACTTCAAATAATGATCTAAACCTGAACGGTTTGAAGGTGTTGGTCGTAGACGATGGGAATGACAACCTTCAATTTCTCGCTTTTCTGTTTGAGACTTACGGTGCGGATGTAACAGCAGTTCGTTCAACCAGCGACGCACTGCAAGCGTTTCTAAAGCGACAACTAGATATTTTGGTGAGCGAGATTAGGTTACCTGAGGAGAATGGCTATACCTTGATTCGCCGAATTAGAGAATTGACGGCGGAGCAAGGGGGACAGGTGCCAGCGATCGCCCTAACAGGCGATGCTAAAGAATCAGACCGACAGCAAGCACTTGCGGCAGGATTTCAGCAGCATTTGGCCAAGCCTGTTGACCCAGATACATTGCTACAAGCTGTGTTGAAAATGGCTTCTAGCAAGATTAAATAGCAAGATTGGCATCAATCATCATGTCTGTGTCGCTAGACTCACGTGAAGCTTCGTAGTTTTCACTACATCTATAGCAGTCCTAAATCACTGGTGAGATGAGCAGGTTGTGAGAGGCACCCCCTAAAAAGTGTCTTCTCACAATCCAGTTAGGATTGCTCTCAGTTATTCAAAGTTGGAAAGGTCCATACACTGTTGTGAATTACCAATAGCGTGACACTGAATACTGTCCTTTGTGAAATGGCACTAATCCTAAGGGTGGATGGAGCTATTTTCGACCCTCAATACTATGAAAGCAAACTCACGAAAGAGTAACACAGCTTTTTGTCATCACTGATATTTAAAGGGAAGCACTATAACATCATCGCGATGGAAACTGTTTCGCGAAATTGATCTGATGTAGGCACTATCATAGCTAAATTCAATCGAGGCTTTTTGAAAGTCATGTCGGAAGCGATCGCCCCTCTAATAAACAGTATTCAACAACTTGCTCATCCCTTAACTGGAGCCGAGCAAGACTATAATTCTTTGCTGGAGCTTATTGGGGATGCTCGATTTGTGTTGATTGGAGAAGCTTCCCACGGCACTCATGAGTTTTATCAGCAGCGAGCAGACCTGACAAAACAGTTAATTCAGGAGAAAGGTTTTGTCGCAGTAGCAGTAGAAGCTGATTTTCCCAACGCTGATCGGGTCGATCGCTTTGTCCGGGGCATTAGCAAAGATGTAACAGCAATAGACGCTTTGGACGATTTTCAAGACTTTCCGCTGTGGATGTGGCGAAATACCGACGTATTAAACTTCGTAGACTGGCTTCGTCAATATAACGACACCCTGCCTGCCTATGGCGCAAAAGTAGGGTTCTATGGGCTAGATCTCTACAGTATGTACGCCTCCATTGAGGCCGTGCTGAAATATCTAGAACAGGTTGACCCGGAAGCAGCAAAACAGGCCCGTCACCGTTATTCCTGCTTTGACCAGGCTGGCGAAGACTCGCAAAGCTACGGGTACGCGACCACTTTTGGCTTAACCACTCCCTGCGAAGATGAAGCTATCAATCAATTGATGGAATTGCAGCGCCATAAGGGAGAGTATGCTCAACGGGATGGACGTGTAGCAGAGGATGACTTCTTCTACGCAGAACAAAATGCCCGTCTAGTCAAAAACGCAGAAGCCTATTACCGCTCAGTGTTTCAAGATCGAGAGAGTTCCTGGAATGTGCGCGATCGCCACATGGCAGAGGCATTAGATCATCTCACTGCCCACCTTAACCGCCAGGGAAAACAGCCCAAGATTGTTATCTGGGCGCACAATTCTCACCTGGGAGATGCACGGGCAACCGATATGAAAAAAGCAGGTGAGTGGAACTTAGGGCAACTGGTGCGAGAACGTTATGGACAAGAGGCTGTTCTCATTGGTTTTACTACCTACAGCGGAACAGTAGCAGCAGCTTCTCATTGGGGAGATCCGGTCGAGGTAAAGCAAGTTAGACCGGCTTTACCCGGAAGCTACGAAGCAGTCTTTCATCAGGTTGAACTGCCTCAGTTTTGGTTGAATCTACGTCAGGAGAATTCAGCCATCACAGAACTGCAAAAAGCACGCCTAGAAAGGGCGATCGGGGTGGTTTATTCACCCCGAACTGAGCGTAGAAGCCATTACTTTAAAGCTCAACTTCCGGCACAATTTGATGCAGTAATTCACATTGACCATACCCACGCAGTAGAACCGCTCGATCGCCCAGGTCAGCCTGAAGGGACAGAAGTTCCAGAAACGTTTCCTTCCGGTCTGTAGATTCAACTTTGGATGTAATCTTCTAAAGGCAAGTTGTAGAAAATGGTTGTTTCGAGCAAGCTCTGGATGAGGGCGATCGCCACACAAACTACCTATTTCGTAGCGAAACGCCTCAGCATACCTTCCAAGCAACTGTTGGAGATACTGCAACACTCCTGAACGTCAATTTTGCTCTTTTGGAGAACCCTCAATGTTGGGAGGTGAAATTGAGGTCGTCAGTTTTGCCTTGCTGGAGTTTTTAACATGACTGGAGTTTTGAGGCATTTTTGCACCAGTCTGATAGGGCATTGAGAATTCAGATTGCATAGTGGAAGTGTTGTTTAGAATATGCTTTTAAGGTTAATCTATCCAATACTTGAGTTTGCTCCATCTAAAGTTTTGTAACTGGGAGCTTTCCCCCTGTGTGCGTTCTACCATTTGGCTTATTTTCTTTAAGCAGCTTTTGTATTGAAAGAAATGCTCCAGGCATTGCCAACTTACTGCTAATTTGATGTATGAATTTCGTGGGGACATGGCAATGCCATGCCCCTACAAAGGGGATTGAGATCCGGGAGTCGTACCCGCATTTGGCAACGCCACGATCCGCACTAAAACGTTCGGTTCTCATCCAATACTTTAAAGGTAGGTTTGTTACAATCAAGATCTTCTATAGCAAGATTCCTAGGTCTAGGATGTAAATCAAAGACATTTATACAATTCACTCAGTCCACCCAGTCCCCACTCATCTGCTACGTTTTGCTACCTGGGACTTGGCAAAAGCAAGCTTTGCAACATAAATTACGTTCTTTTATCGGCGCTGATACGCCAGTTTATAGAATGCATACAACAAACGAACTTCAGCTACTGCTGGAGATGCTGCCTCAGGAGATTGGGCAATCGTTATATCATCATCCTCAGCGCGACGCTTTGGTTGAAGTGGTGCTTGATTTAGGACGACGACCAGAAGCCCGGTTTCCCAATCAAGCCGAGTATCTCTCAGAGCAAGTGGTCACTCAGGGGCAATTGCAAGATTGCACTGATCGCGTGGGTCATTTTGGAGCAGATAATCGGGCAGGAATTGAACAAACCTTGCACCGCATTAGTGCCATTCGCAACCGTCAAGGCGAAATCATCGGACTAACTTGTCGGGTCGGTCGTGCGATCGAAGGAACGATCGCCATGATTCGCGACCTAGTCGAAACAGGACAATCGATTCTGATGTTGGGTCGTCCAGGTGTGGGTAAGACGACAGCTTTGCGGGAAATTGCTCGTGTTCTGGCAGATGACCTGAACAAGCGGGTCGTGATCATAGACACCTCCAATGAAATTGCAGGTGACGGGGATATTCCTCATCCAGCGATTGGACGGGCAAGACGAATGCAGGTGGCGCGTCCTGAGTTACAGCATCAGGTGATGATTGAGGCGGTGGAAAACCACATGCCAGAGGTCATCGTAATTGATGAGATCGGCACTGAACTAGAGGCACTAGCAGCCCGAACGATCGCCGAACGCGGGGTGCAACTCGTCGGTACGGCTCACGGCAATCAGTTGGAGAACCTGATCAAGAACCCAACCCTATCAGATCTAGTGGGTGGTATCCAATCTGTAACCCTAGGCGATGACGAAGCTCGTCGTCGTGGTTCCCAGAAGAGTGTGCTAGAGCGAAAAGCACCTCCAACCTTCGAGATCGCGGTTGAAATGCAGGAACGCCAAAAGTGGGTTGTGCATGAGAGTGTAACCGACACCGTCGATCGCCTCCTGCGTGGAAATCAACCTGCGCGTCAAATCAGAACTGTGAATGAGCAGGGACAGATTACGATTACCCAAGAGATTCCACAAGTGCCCTTAGGGCGGCGAACAGGTCGGGGTGGGCAATACTCCACACCATCCACACCAACACTCAAACGACATGCAGCAGGGCATGTGCTGCCATTTCCACAGCGCGTGGAGACGGAACCGGTGGTGATTCCCCAGCCTGAGCGCTTACTGAGCGATTGGGAGATAGACGCAATTCCACCGGCTCAAAACAGCTCAGAGACATCGCTATCTCTTTACCCCTACCAAATGAGTCGGAGTTTGGTTGAACAAGTAATTGAACAACTGAAATTGCCGGTTCGAGTCGTGGGTGGGGTTGAACGAGCAGATGCAATTTTGACGCTGAAGGCAAACTTAAGAAAACACGCCAACCTACGGCGGATGGCAGAAGGCTATGGGCTGCCGATCTATGCGGTTAAAGCCAACACCGTTGCTCACATTGCCAGCACCTTACAGCAGGCATTGGGACAAGAGGACAAATCGGTAGAGCCTGATTTGGAATCAAGCGAGTCTGCTTACAGCGGTGATGAAGATGATGAGTGGGATGCCCTGGAAGAAGCGCGACTAGCCGTTGAGCAAGTGGTGATTCCAAAAGGTCAGCCTGTCGAGTTACTGCCGCGCTCCGCTCATGTCCGCAAGTTGCAGCATGAATTTATTGAGCATTATCGGCTCAAATCTAGCAGCTTTGGAGTAGAACCGAACCGTCGTTTGCGGATCTATCCGGCTTAATCAACGTCGGACAAGGAGGAGAATAGAGATGACTTCGTTGCGAGTGACGCGACGACAATTGCTCCGGGCAGTCGGAGGAGTAAGCCTTCTGGCACTTTTGGGCTGCAATCAGCGGGAGCAAAACACTCAGCAGGAGCAAACCATGACAACCCTTTATACATTCGGTGATTCGATCTTAGACTGTGGACGATACAACGAATTTGGCGTTCATCCAGGACAACTGCTGGTTCAGAACGACGAGCGCCTGTTTCCCGAATTTCAGGGTCAAGACCTTACCTCACATGGATCTGCCCGACTTGAACATCGTGCCGTTGATGGGGCAACAGTTGCGGGTCTGCCCACTCAAGCACAAGGATTGCGGGTTGAAGGAAAAGCAATTGCCCTGATCACGGTTGGTGGGAACGATCTGCTTCGTGGACTCATGCAAGATACAGGACCAGGAATTGCCACCTTTGCTAACGCTCTCGACACCTTTGTGCAGCGCCTTCCCATTCGCCCTGTTTTGCTAGGTAATGTGTACGATCCAACTTTGGGAGACGACAGGCTCAATTTTTCAGGAATTGAGCCAGCGCTCGCCCGCAAAAACCTACAGCGCATAAATACAGCAATTCAAGAGATCGCCAACCGCTATGGAAAGCTCGTTGATCTCCACGCTCATTTCCTCAAAGGCGATCTATCCTGGTTCACAGCGACGATTGAGCCAAGCCTACGGGGAGCATCGGAAGTGAGACGGGCTTTTCTTCCTCATGTCATTGGTGAATGAAACGCTAGTCAGGAGACAGTGTGTCTGGAGCGAACCTTTGAGCAAGGCATTGCTTCAGCCTGACAAGGATATCAATCTGGTAAAGATATCAATTTTGATCAGGCGAATTAAAGCTATCAGAATGTTTAGAAGATCTCTGTTTCGGTTTGAGAAGGTGTGCTTTTAGCAGTTCAAACGACTGCTTGTAAATTTGGAACTCTGACGGCTTCTCGGCAAGTGAGACGCTTCTTGTGACCTGATGAAATGCTTGATAAAGACTATTTAATCCCGCGAGAGCATCAGAGACAGGAATCAATCGCTTCACCCTATTGCCATTCACCTTAGCAACGTAGTTTAACCCACCCAAATTTGACAAATTTTCTACTTTGTTTTCATGCACTAGTCGTGCAACCTCTCGTAGATCAGCGCCAATCACCTCTGAAATCCGCTTAGCAGTTTCCTCATCGGGACCACTGCGCTTGAGGCAAATCCAGCCCAATCCAGCACGAGAAATATGCACTTGCTTAGCAAGCTGACTCATGTTGGTTTGAGGGTTGTCTTGAAGATACTGCAACACCAACTGTCCAAAGGCTGAGCAATCTTCAGGGCGCAACTTCAAAGGATTCATACGGGTAAAGCAAGGATTAAAGCTCGGTGTTAGGGATTAGAAATATCAGATTGATTTACTTTGTGTTTGCGATCGCTGAATTGTGCTTCAATCACACAACCCAATTGGGCAGTCAAGTCTAGTGCAAGCGCTACGCGAACACTCTTGTGTAGAGTATTTTAATCTTACCACTACCACCTCAAGTAAAAATTATCTAAATACTTTACTCTCTTCCCGATTAAAGATTAGGTACTAAAAGATCAAGGGAAGCAGGGATACATCCCTGAATTATTTAGTGGAAAAGGAGTGAACAAAAGTATTCATAGGGCTGAAAGCAATATAAGGTATTAGCCGAAAGCTATTTCTTTCGAGCATTTTGGGCTCAGTCTTTAGGGGAACACGACTGCCGTCAAGCTGACCCAACATGAAGTAAGAAATACAGGTTTACTTTAGATGAAAGGGCGGAAGTATGGCTTTAACTCAAACCAGAAGAGCGATCGGAACGTTTCCCACTCGACGTGCAGCAGAACAAGCGCTGCATGAGCTGGAGCGTAGTGGCTTCCCAATGGATAAAGTCTCTGTAATTGCCAGAGATGACCGCACTGATAAACTTGCTGGTGCAAGCGTGAGTGAGCATGTAGGCAACAAAGCTGATGACGGAGCCAAAACAGGTGCAGTATCAGGAGGCGCTTTGGGGGGACTCACTGGGTTGTTAGTGGGTTTGGGAGTTTTAGCAATTCCTGGCATCGGGCCTGTGATGTTAGCTGGGGCTGGAGCAACCGTGCTGGCGACGGCTCTTTCGGGAACCGCAATTGGAGCAGCAGCAGGTGGTTTGCTAGGAGCGTTGGTTGGGCTAGGCATTCCTGAAAAAGAAGCGCAGGTCTATAGCGATCGCGTTTCTCGTGGTGACTACTTGGTCATGGTGCAAGGTACAGATGCCGACGTTCAGCACGCTGAACAAGTTCTCAAGCGGCACACCATTCAAGACTGGGGCATTTACAACGTAACGGATGCTTCCCACACCCAAACCGTTGAGCAGGCGCAACCTGTTGCTGCTCCAATCAACCCGCCGAGTAGCACCGTTGAAACCCCGGTTCGAGCAGTCACTGATAGTGAATCAGTTCGGCTTTACGAAGAACAACTGCGGGTCGGGAAAACCCGGCAAAAAGCAGGCGAGGTAACGGTTAGCAAGCACGTTGAAACAGAGACAGCTAGGGTTGCAGTTCCAATCGAGAAAGAGCGCATTGTGGTTAAGCGCATTTCGTCTGAAATCGGTAAAGCTGTAGCTCCTAGCGATGCGGACTTCCGTGAAGGCGAAGTAATGCGGATGGAGATGTACGAAGAAACACCAAACATCCAAAAACAAGCCTTTGTGCGAGAAGAAGTCAGCTTACGGAAGGAAGTCAACCAGGAAGTTGTGAATGCTGAAGAGACCGTTCGTCATGAGGAACTGGATGTCAAAGTTAAAGGGCATCCAAGAGTAGAGGGACCGGTTGATTTTCCATCCGATCGCACTTAGGTGTAGTTTTATCAGCAATGCATTAAAAGCATTAGATGAATATTAGAAATTTCAGGCTATTTCTAATGCATTGCTGCTAAATAATTTGCCTTTGAATTTGCCTTCAAAGTTTGTGCAGTAAACGTTTTTAACAACATCATTGGATTCAGATTATGAAAAAAGTAACTTCATTACTTTTGGGTAGCGTTTTGTTAATCAGTGCCGTAGGTTGCTCTACCGCTCGAACCAGCAGCAGTGCTCCTGATTCGGCGGCTAATGCTGAAGCTGATTTGGATCAACCCACTGCCGAAACTAACCAAGACGATGCAACTTCCGAGCTACGTCGCAGGCAGCTAAACTCTGATATTCGCTCTGCTGAGCAGCGCAATGACATAACGGGAGGCGATGCTGAGAAAGCGGACGGCGATCTGCGGAGTGAGGTGAGATCAAAACTTGAAGCTAATCTACCCGCAGCTGAGTTAACAGTTGAAGCAAAAGATGGCGCGGTAACAGTTGCAGGCACAGTGGTTGACCAAGCTCAACTCGATAAGATTGAGACACTTGCCAGAGAAATCAAGGGTGTTCAAAGTGTTACGGTGAACGCTGCACTTCGTTCAGGTGCAGAGCCAGAGCCACCTCCAAGTGACAGCAACGACATCACCGAGTCGAACACGGGCACACCGTAAACAAAAAGTAATTGAGGCGTTGCTGAATGCGGGTATGATTCACGGCTCTCAACCCCCTCGTAGGGGCATGGTATTGCTATGCCCCTACAAAATTTACACATCGAATTTAAAGTATGTGCGTAGCGCTACGTTAGCGGGTAGGAAACTCTGCTTTGTTTCTTATCTTCTCTTGATAAAGCGGTTGCAGTTAATGGTGGTGTTGCTGTTCAATAGCAGTAACTAATGTAGCGATCGCCTGCTGCTTTTGAGGGTCAACGCCTTCTGCGTATTCCAACGGAAAAGCCACAGGAATATCTGGGGTTACTCCCTTTCCTTCTAATCTCTGATTGCCATCTACCAACACATCCGCTACAGCAACATATAGCAAACTGCCGTCTTGCATCACAAAGCCACGTCCTGCTACAACTGCGCCTGCGGTGGTTGTGCCGACTAAAGTCCCAATTTCAGATTGCCGAAAGCCAAAGGCGATAATTTCCTTGCTGCTTCTGCTGCCCTCATTCATCAGAAGAACTACGGGTTTTTTCCAGCGGTAATCGGCGATGAATGCATTTCCATCTCGTCTAATACTGGTGATGCTCGGACTCTCACCCGTAAAGAAATTGAGATAAGCGATCGAACCTCCTCCCCATCCGTCACGAATATCTAATACCAAACCATCGGCATCGGCGAGCTTGCCAAACATCAAATCTTCCATCATCTGCTGTTGATGAAGATCAGCCGCATTGGACCAAATGTGAATATAGCCAATGCGTTTACCCTGTTGCTCAATCACTTGAGTACTTGCTTGCTGCGCCTCTTTGAACAAGATCGTTGTGTCGAATGTTTGAGGAGTAACATTAATCTCCTGCTGACTAGTGGGATCAGCAGATCGCTGAATCAACAGCGTTACGTCTTGTCCTGCTTTACCTGTGAATGACTCAATCGGTTGATAGGGGTTGCCGTCTACGCTAAGTAATTCATCACCTACCCTTAAACCTGCGATCGCCGCTGGGCTACCCTCCAAAATCGCGCTGACAAAAGTTTTTTCGTGGCTGGTTTTAGTGAAAATACCAATGCCGGTGTACTCATATCTATCGTTGGGAAATAGTGCTTTTGCAGCAGCTGGTAGATCGTTGATTTCAGGTTGAAAAATCCCTAAAAGTTGGTAGTAAGCAGTTTCGCTTGGGGTGTAAAAGTAGGTGTGGGAGGTTTGCAATTCAGCTAGCATCTGATTAATGACCTCCGCAAACTGCTGACGACTTTGTACTTGCCTGATTTGAGGTCTATACTTGTCTGGCATTGCTGCCCAGTCAATTCCGTTAAAATTGTCATCATAAAAATTATCATTAACTGTTTGCCAAACCTCGTTAAACACCTTCTCTTCTAACGATTCTTGAGACAAAACGGGAGATATAAACCAGAGCAGAAGCAAGGCTGTAAAGCCAACAAAAGCGATCGCAGGAAACCTTGTTCTATTAAGGCGAGAGATAATACGAGAGAAAAAGCGAGCCACCATTGTTCTGATTCCTGAGAGGTTGAGGATAAGAATTTTCTGAAACTCGGTCAGCAAAGTTCTTATGAGGTCGTTATGGAAATGCACCCATGAAAAAGACATACGCTGGAAGCTGCCACTGCGGCGCTGTTCGTTTTGAAGCAGATATCGATCTGAGTTTGGGCACAGGCAAGTGTAATTGCTCAATCTGTACTAAGACTCGAAACTGGAGCGTAATCATCAAGCCTGACGCATTTCGACTGCTCGCGGGTGAAGACGATCTGAGTGACTACCAGTTTAATACCCAGAGCAGTCATCATCTATTCTGTAAACGCTGTGGTGTCCGCCCGTTTGGACGTGGATACCTTGAAGAGCTTGGCGGTGACTACGTTTCGGTCAAACTGGCTGCCCTCGACAACGTAGATTTGCAAGAGCTGGTTGATGCTCCGGTTCAGTATGCCGATGGACGCAACAACAACTGGTGGGCAGCACCCGCAGAGACACGGCATCTGTGAAGCGAGGCAAATTGTTCTCCGCCATCAGAAAGTTCAGCGATCGCCCTCACAAGTGGGTGCTGCCATGATTAGCGATCGCCTTTAGCTGTCTTCTCCCTCGGTTTCAGGCTGGTCAGAATGTTGTCCTGCATCGAACACGATGCAAAAGGTAGCCGCTGGGATCAGACGTTGCAAGGCTCTCAGCTGAGTTTCTGCATCGCTGCGACGACGAAAACGAGCGACAACCAGGGTATGAGCGTTGGGAAAAGAGCGGACGATGCACCAGGGATGCAGGGAATCTCGATAGGATGGCATGGGAAATGGTGCGATCGCGCTATTGCGTCGCAGCAAGGGTAAATAGGCATGGCAAAGCCTCAGCATGACTGGACTGCTTAAGAGCAAGCAGAACAAACAGTCATCTGACTGGGCTAAAATGCCTTAAATTACTTGGATAGTGAGAAACTTAGAGATGCCAGGTGGTGAGGATATACCTCTGACCAGTGCTGTCTCTGACGAGGCGGTTTGATTTGAGCCTCTACCTTATCTAAATCGATTTAGGGCTGCTTGTCAATCTACTTTATATAAATCAATTTAGGCTTAAATGACCGAGGAGCTAGAACAAGAATCTGCGTTAGTCCGGTTAAGGCGAATTCGTAACCTGACTCAGAAGCAAGTTGCAGACGCTCTTGGAATTACAGTGCAGACGGTCAGCAATTGGGAAGTGGGCAGAGCGGAACCAAAGCTAACTATTCGCCAGTTCAAGGCGCTGCTTCATATTTTGCAATGCTCAGTTGCTGAACTACCTGATGATTTAGGTCCTTCAAGCTAAGATGCTGAGAAATAAGAGCAACAACCCCTCCTTTCCAGGCTCCACCTGGAATTCAAAGTCAGGATGTCTATCTTCTCTTCAAGAAAGTCAGTCACAATAAAGTCAGTCACAATATGGGTTAGCTAAATCATAGTTCTCCAGCTTTGATGAACCATGAAACCGATTAGAAAGCAAATTGTCACTGATGAAGCGATGCGTCCCGTTGCTGTTTTGATTGATTATGAAGATTGGCAGGCGATCGAAAAAATCTTGAAAACCCACCAGCAGCAGGATACAACATCAGCATTGGCTACCTATGCAGGTGTGATTCAACTTACCGTTGACCCTTTAGACTATCAACAGCAAATTAGAGACGAATGGTCATAAGCTAACCCCTGATTGTGCTTGATACAAACATTGCTCTGTATTATCTGGGCGGGCGCTTAACTGCTCCTCTACCTATCAGTTTGTATCATGCTTCTATCATCACTGAGATGGAATTGCTCTCCTACCCTAATCTCAGCAAGATAGAAGAACAGCAAATTCAAAACTTTCTAGCTCAACTGCTAATTGTTAATATTGATGAGCCAATTAAAAGCATGGCGTTCGTAGACAGCACCGTCTAAAACTACCCGATGCCATTGTTTCAGCAACAACTCAATCTCTGAATGCACTCTTGCTAACAAACGATCTGAAGCTATCTAGCATTACAACGATACAGTCACAATCATTACCGATTCAATAAATGCCCTTCGTGTGCGATTGTGCTTGTAAGCCTTTACTACTAAGGCTGACGATCGTACTTGTTACCTGATGCTACTGGTGTAACCACAAAGGCGATCGCCACTTCCATAGAATGGCTTTTAACACATTACCTCGTTGCACTCTAGTGTCTGCCACAGTAAGTTGTGCTGATAAGTAAAGAGTATTGGGTCAGAGATAGAACTCAGCCTAGAGAACTGAAAAGTTTCTCTAATACTACAGGAATCTCATGAGATTTTATGTATGCTCCAAGAGCTTGTCCGAAAAGAGGCTTAGTCATTTTTTTCCCACCACGGTTTAAGGATCTTAGAGCTTTAGAAAATTTGTCGCCATTAATAGTACAGTTCTTTCTAAGATCTTCAATTGCATCAACACACCAATCAGATGAAGGATTCCGATTGCATTCATTGTGATACTCGGTCCAGCATCGATGCAGAACTGGAGAATCAAAAGCATCTTCAAACTCACGGTCGCCTACTTGAAACTTTTGATCTTCACCAAGGTCAAGCCGACGAATGAGGTCTAAAAGTTCTGGTGAAGCATCATTGTCATACACAACGTAAATCTTCTCTGAACCATGAAGCTCAAGCATTGCTCTTGCAAAGCCTGGAATGTTTTGAATTCCTTGAGCATTCAAAACCTTTATGAGTCCAGAAGAAATTGTACGTTGCGTGCTTGTTAAATAATATGATGGAATAAAATGTTCTTCGGTTTCACCTTCAACTAATACAATTTGACGAGAGAAGAACAAATGAGTATTTTCAACCCCTATTGATCTGAGTAGCTGTGTTATTGCAGAAGGGTTTTCCTTTAGAAAATTGATGGATGTGCTACTCTTATTCCGACTAAGCAATCTAACCTGACTTGGCTTCACAGAATTCACAATAAATGGCGAGTGAGTAGTTAGAATAACCTGATTGCCAGATAAAGCGAATGACTCAACGGTGTTTATAAGATCCATCTGAGCTTTGACATGCAAATGTGTGTCTGGTTCGTCAAGTAGATAGACAGTCTTATCGTCTCCAGGAACTAGTGATTTCTCTTTTTTAAACTCAAGAAGAGCCATCGTGATCCTGCGCTTTGTACCATCTCCTTTGTTGTTTATATTAATTTCGTTACCATCTTCAAGAAATATCGCTTTTGCGTCTATGTTTAAATTTCGAGGTTGATGCGTTAGCTCAATTTTTACGTCTGTCAGGTCTCGAAGGAATATACGCATCTTGTCAAGTATTCCTAAGTTTTTAAGTTGCTGTGATATTTCATTTGAATACTCTTGTATTCGACTTTTTATAAAATCTTCAATTGTCGTGTTTTCATCAACATACTCCTGCCATATACTAGTTTGCTTCTCTTTTAAAAAAACCTCCTTAAAAAAATCAGATACATTTTCAAACTGTCGCCCATCCAATTGAATGTTGTTGAAGCTGGGAAATGCTGAGCTTGAAATGACTAGCCCTCCAGTATTACTTTCGATTTTCTCAACAATTGCTTTTCGTAAATTATCGAGGTTTGAATTTGCTCTTACTACTAAGCCAAACTTGCGCGCTATTTCACGTATATAACTTTGACTTTCTGAACTAGTAGTATCAAGCTCACTATCACTTAGACGCTGATGAACCTTAGCAACAAAAGTGTCCGTTGGTAATGCATCGAATGGGTACTGTCAACTTAACTTTGGATAAGAGATAAAATACAGAATTCCGTCTTGCCTGTCTGTTCTGTCTATGTATTCTCGTCACCGCTTTCCTGCCGAAATCATCAGCTATTGCGTCTGGCTCTATTACACCTTTCCGCTCAGCTATCGG
>JACJOC010000043.1 GCA_014695345.1 Cyanobacteria bacterium FACHB-471 | reverse complement strand
TGCTATTCCAAGTCAATTGAGATGCTTCAGGCATCGATTCGCTTGTTAATTTACTACTTGAAGCATCGACAAGTGCCTGCTTTGAGATGATCATTCACCCATTGTGCAACGCCCGACTTATTCTACAGAGCGTTTGGAGAAAACTTTACGGTTGCTGATCAAACAGAATCATCCGTTTGCATTAGTGATATCGATGATATCGGTGAAGCTCAAGTTCAGGTGTCTCAACCCCGCCAGCTTTGCTGAAAATTATCGCGTCGCATACAATCCCTCCCTCCATGCTAACGCCCAACCCCTCTGTTATAAAATGACAATACCAGAGCGATACGACAGTTGTGCATGATTGTTATCTTTGCCGTTGTTTATGGAAAAACGATCTTAGGATCAGCTGCATGTCCTAGATGAAGATAAGCAGCCGATCGCAGCACAATTTCCGAATATAAAATCTTCTGAATCTCCAAACTGGGAACTCGTTTTGCAGTGAAGTTGTAAGCTGCGATTTCCCCTTTTAGGCTGAAGTCACTGTCCGTCAAGTAGTGGTCGTAGTCGTGCATTCCCTGAAAGATAAATCCGTAGATTGGATTGGGATATACAGAAGAATCGTAACTGTCAGCAGAAACCCAGAGATGGCTTTGTTCAATATCCGCAAACAGCTCTTTCACGTTGGCGTAACGCATGTAATCTGAAAATTGCAGATTTAGAGGCAATTGATGGAATTCATCCATAAGCCAATCACAGAGTTGGGCGATAGTTTCATCAGAAATCTCAGCTGGCTTGCCTTCTAGGTAGAGTTTGGCAAGTATTTCTACCTGAGATGCAGTTGTCTGTGTTTTTGTGAGAACCATACCACTACCTCTATCGTTTTGAACTACCTTGACTGTGACCATTGCTTGCAGCCATTTCTTTGAACTAGCTCATAGACTAGGCTGCAAGCAAGAATCAGTTCAAATCACTTAGAACTGTTCGATCATTTTGTTGGGGAGTTAGAATTTCGATTGGATACTCTGCACCGCTCAACATGAGTTCAGTGATGACTGCGTACGCCTCGCTCCATGCCTGCTCGGTATTCGGTGTCCAAGCACTATCTAAGCAAATCGCAAATGCCTTTAAAAGTGTACTGCCCACCATGGGATAATGTTCAGGCTGGACACCATACTGAATATGGCGAGTTCCTAAAGCCTTAAGTGATTTAGTCAATACATCGGGGCAGTGAAGATTTTCTACAACAAAGACGAGTGATTTGAATAGCTGCTTTGCTTGCTTTTTCATGGAGGTGTTAACAAACAATGGCTTGACCTGTGGATAGTCTGCAAACAAAGTTAAGTAAAAGTAATTCATGAAGTTAGCTTCCTGTGCTTTAATCCGTGAAAAACTAGACTCTAACAATTCAATATTCAAAGCCATGCAGCAGTTCCTCTTGTTTACTGTTCATAGTTTGCCGAATTCTGATGAATCTATCTATGAGCTACCTCATAAAATGACTAAACGCAGGGAAAACATTAAACTGAAGGAGAAATCCAGCCTGCTTGATCGAGGAGTTCAACGATGCAGGTGACGATAGACCAACTCCAGCAAATTCCACTGCTTTCTAAACTCGATCTCGATCAGCTTGCTCACCTACAAGCTCGTGCGGCAGTTAAGCACTATTTGCAAGGAGAAATCATTCTACATGAAGGCGATCGCTTACCTGCTCAACTTTTCGCGGTTCTCAGTGGCAGAATTGAAATCAAGAAAACGGCTTCTACAGGTAAAGAAACAATTTTGCGAGCATTACCCGCTGGAGAACTCTTTGCTGCACCTGCACTATTTGGCGATGGTGTAGCCCCGGCAACGGTAGTGGCTGAACAGGACTGCCAGATTCTCACGGTTGAACGCACTACTTTACTAGAAATAATTCAGAACACTCCAGAAGTAGCATTGCAAATTATTGCAGTCCTGACAGAGCGTCTCCAACATCTCCATCAAGTCGTACATGGGCTGGTTTCAGAGCGGGCGATCGTGCGGTTAGCACAATTTATTCAAGCGGCGGCGATTGCTGAAGGAACAGATGTAATAGATCAGGGATTACAGTTGCGATCGCGCTTGCCCTACTACCAGATTGCTCGCAGCATCGGGATTACCTATGAAGAATGTGTCCGACTGTTCAAGCAAATTCAGACAGTTGTTACTTACCGTCGGGGCGGGAAGATTTTAGTATTAGATCAGGCAAAACTAGATGCGATCGCGAACGGGCACACTGCGTGAACATCCAGGTCGATAAATCACAGCGCGTCAAATTTTGAGAACTGCTGTAAGTGGAACAAGCAGGGATAACGCTTCGATCAAACTCCTTTAGCTGGCAAAACTTTGGCTGCAAAAAAATCGTATTAGAGCCTTTCAAGGGCGACCGGATAAGCTGCATTTTTGTCCACATTGACGACACGTGGTTGAGTGACATGATTGGCTTTCAACACTTTACGGAAGAAGTGTGCTACTACTTTGCCATCTCACTTTGCACTCAGCATAAAGTCCAAAGTATAGCCCTATGAATCGACCGCGCGATACGATATTTCCACTCCCCTTTGATTTGAATGTACGTCTCATCCCTTTCAGGAATCATTCGTTGGCTGCAAACGGGGTCGAACTCGCTTGTCCAAATCGGAGGCATACTTCAATACCCATCGGTTGATCGTTGAGTGGTCTACGTTCACACCTCGCTCTTGCATCATCTCCTCTAGATTGCGGTGGCTCAAAGCGTAACGGCGGTATCAGCGAACGTTGAGCAAGATGATTTCAGGCAGAAAGTGTCGCCATTTGAAGGGAGAAGAAGTAGACATTACTGGGTCAGAGACACGAAGCAATGACCACAGCACCCGAATTGTATACGGAGGCAGTATCTTGCTTCCTGCTTGGAAAATAGATTGAAGTTCTGGTGACGGTTGTTGCTACTATTGCCCCAACATAATCTAGCCTGACCATCTACTGCACTAACTTTCTGAATGGTGCGCCAAACTTTAAAGCCAGTACTGCTGCAAGCGAACTGTCTTGCCTAGGCAGAGCAAGACTATCTGGAGAATTTGGCTGAATATCCTGAAAACGGCTGGTCACTCTATGGGCAAAACAACCATTACAACTTGTTCCGCATCGGGTGAAAAGATATGAAAGATTGGTACAAAGAAGACCTTGCTTATATTCACGATGCGGGTCACAGTGATTACGCGCTCAAATCTGCTCCAGGTATTCTCGATATCCTGACTCAAAACAATATTCGAGAAGGTTTAGGAGTTGACTTGGGCTGCGGTAGTGGGCGATCGGCGTTAGAACTTACGAAAGTTCATTATCAGGTGCTTGAAGTTGATATCTCTGAGTCGATGATTGCACTTACTCAAGCCAGAGTTCCAGATGCTCAGTTTCGAGTTGAATCGTTGTTTAAAGTCGATATTCCGTCTTGTAATGCGGTGATTTCAATTGGGGAATGTTTGAATTACTTGTTTGATAAAGATAATACTGCCCAGTACTAACTCAACTTTTCGATCGCATCTATCACGCCACAATTCCAGGGAGAGATTGGTAAGTTCTTGCACAAATTCTTTATGCTTGGGCGATCGCGCCTGCAAGTCGATACAGAGTAGTGGAAAACACTCGCAGTTGGAGAAACGCTAGAGGTCGAGTTTGAAACGGGAGCGGTAGAACTCAAGATTTTCAGTTGTTAAAGAGCAGGAAGTTACTCGACGGGGTGAAACATTCATTAATTATGCGATGGAGAAGTCCCTTAACTAACTCCACTGAAAAAATTTTGCTCTCAGTTCTATGCTCAATCAATGGAAGTGATTCGATGAACACAAAATCTCACCGTTCGTTAGGTCGGGCTTTATTTATCTCTACTCTCGCGGCAACAAAGCCTGCTAACCAGTCCGGGAGCTTTACGGATATTCTGTTTAACCTAACGCCAGCCTATCTGCAAGCGACGATTCCTAAGCGCGGTTCACTGTTTGGTTGGTTAGGGGCGAGCAAAGGTTTTAATAGGGGTGATTGAAGGGTCGCTGTCACCAGATGCAATTAGAGCAAATCCGAGACCTGAAACAACGCAATTACGTTAAACAATGAAGAAGGGTTTCAGCCTAATGGCATTCTATGACAGCTACGCTTCAAACACCCCAGTTTAATCGGAGCCACTTCAATGTTTCCTAAATGTTCAACCCCTGAATGTTCAAATTGGGGTGGTGTCGTTGGCTTTAGTGTAGGTGGTGCCTGTGCGGATGTAGCAGATGCCTATGCGATGCTTAACACAATCGTTGATACAAAGGATAACAAACCAACCGCGATCGCCTTCCAGCTTAACCCTCAGCATTCTCCGGCAAGAACTATACAGAAGTACGATTACCACTCATATTCCAACTCGCCCCGATTGATTTTACCTACAAGTTTCGAGTACAGTTGCAATGCTTCTGGAACTATCTTTTTGTGTGCAAAAGCAATGGTTTTGATATGTTCCAATTCATCATGAGAGAGCCAATCATCTGAAATCGCCGCTTCAATCGTCCTCCTCAGCTCTTCTAATTGTTTAATTTCTTCGGGTGAAAGTTCCTCAGTAGAGAGATGTTCGACTTTCATGATGATTGCCTCCTCTAAATTAATTACCGTTATATGGACAGTTCAAGAGAACTCCGAGAGTGACAACTGATGTCTACTTAGGGTGATTGAAGGGTCACTGTCAACCGATGCAATTAGAGCAAATCCGGAACCGTGTTTTGCTTTGTTTCTCTCAGCTGTTTCTCATCACTCTTTTACTGTAGGCGGTGGTCTTGCCGGTGGCGATGGCTAGAAGTTAGGGAAAGTTATGGACTCGGTTAAGGGGACTGAGTCGCAACTGACATTGTTGGTGAACCGTGGTCCAACATCCTAAAAACGCCTTTGTGCGCTTGCTCAACCGCTCAATTCTCTCAACCTTCTGCCGTAGTACCTCAATCTCTCGCTCCAGGCACTTCAATTCCTTGCCACGAGCGATCGCCCATGATCATCGCAGCATTTGTCGCCTTACTTGACAGTTCCCCTTTGGGGCGATCGCCTCCCCCATCCGACAGCCAGTGTAAGCAGCGATGGCGATCGCCGTTCTGCAGGGTTCGCGAGCATAGGTTAAAACTTGCTCCACTTCGGCAGGAGTTAAAACTTTGGCCTGACCTTTCCCTTCAACTTTACCTGCCATCTAGTTTGTTCACTCTAAAATCAGTTGCTTCTAATAATATTGTCGTTTGTTAGGGTTGGTCGCAATGGGGCAGAGTCAGCCTGGGTGATTACAAAGACGCATTAGCGCTTACATCAGCGAATTTACCTTTGTGGGCGTTAAATGTCTGTGCGATCGCACGTGTTGGATTTTTAGGTTTGTGAGTGAAGAGGATCGAGTTTTTGTACAGTGCCCAACTAAATGACATTAGGACAGATTCGTATTATCAAGCTAGCCTATTCACTGCACGCCTTCAATCACTGAGCTTGGTACTAGTTCATTTACTTCTTGCCCATCCTTAAAGATAAGCCTCAACAGAAATAAGCTTCATATCCGTGTTGTCACTAACTCGCCATCACGATAAATAAAAAGTCACTGTACAAATTCTGAAAGATTTACGATTTCTTCCGAAGATGAAGTGCAAGGATTGAATTAACAACTATCCTCGTTATGTAAACCCCCTATGAGCGATGTTTTTATTTCCTATTCCCGCAAAGACACCGACTTTGTGAAAGCCCTCTATGCAGCATTGGAAGCACGCAATCGCAGCACCTGGGTTGACTGGAGCAATATTCCCCTGACGGCAGACTGGTGGCAGGAGATTCAGACTGGTATTGAGTCTGCTGATACGTTTGTGTTTATCATCAGCTCTGATTCAGTTGTTTCTACGGTTTGCAATCAAGAAATTGATCATGCCGTTTTGCATCACAAGCGATTATTTCCAATTGTGCGGCGTAATGAGTTTGATTTGAGTCAAGTTCATCCAGCGTTGCAAAAACATAACTGGCTCTTCTTTCGAGAAACGGATGATTTTGATCGTGCATTTCATCAGCTTTTGGAGGCGCTCGACACTGATCTTGAGCATGTGCGACAACACACCAAACTGTTGATTAAGGCGATCGAATGGGAAAAGAGTAGGCGAGATGATAGTTTCTTGTTGCGAGGCAACGGATTGGCAGACATCGAACAATGGCTTGCCCACAGCAAAGACAAACAACCTCGACCCACAGAACTGCAAAATCACTATGTGATTGCCAGTGAGCAGTGGCAACGGCAGGAGATCGAACGCCTGCAATCACTTTATGAGCAGGCTGAGCAACGCCGAATTGAAGCTGAGAGGAATGAAGTCAAGGCATTATGCAAATCTTCAGAGGCGTTGTTTATCTCAAACCAAGAATTTGAAGCATTGCTGGAAGCATTGCGAGCAGTTCGACGCTTAAAGTTGGCAACGTGGACAGAAGCTAATTTGCAAAAGCAGGTCAGGTTAGCGCTGCAACAAGCAGTTTATGGGGTAAAAGAACGCAATCGCCTAGAAATAGGTGATGACCCTGTATTTGTCAAACAAGTTTGTTTCAGCCCAGACGGAACTCTCATTGCTGCCGCTGTTAATGCAGTCGTCAATGCACAAGTAAAAGGCAGCATCATTTTATGGAGCTCAAAAGGACAGCAAATCAGAACCTTGGCAAGACATGAAAGTTATATCACGAGTGTTTGCTTTAGCCCTGATGGTCAGGCGATCGCATCGGGTGATGCCAGTGGGGAAATTTATCTATGGAGTTTAGAGGGGCGGCGTCTTAGACACTATCACGACCCGACTGGTATTGGGGATATTCAATTCACTCCGGATGGTGCTCTGTTAATTGCTGGGAGCAACGATGGTGCAGTTAGGGGATGGACGATTGAGGGGGAGGAAATACTTACCTTGCCCACCGCAGGCTATGTAACCAGCATTGATATTAGCCCCGACGGAACTATCATTGCAGCAGCAGGCGGCAGCAATGCGAGAGATTGTCAGGTTGTGGACAATTGCAGGACAGGAATTACAAACGCTCGACGGGCATATTGCACCAGTAATGGCAGTTTGCTTTGATGCCACTGGTACTGTCATTGCCTCCAGCGGTTGGGATCGTAAAATTAAACTCTGGAGCTTGAATGGTCAAGAACTTCAGAGCCTGGATGCCGATTGCATGGGAAATCAGGGTAGCTGTGAAGCCGTTTTAGATGTTCGGTTTAGTCCTGATGGAACTTCAATCGCGGCGGCTACACAAGATGGATTGGTTAAACTTTGGAGTTCCGAAGGGCATGAGTTGGGCGTTCTCAAAGGACATACTAGTAAATTGTGCAGCATCAGCTTTAGTCCAACAAACAATCTTATTGCCTCCGGCAGTGTTGATGGTACGGTTCGGCTTTGGAACTTATCTGATCAAACGTTATTAACGTTAACAAGTAACAAATCGCATGGGTTCCTCAGTATTGGTGTTAGCCCTGATGGGCAGTGGGTTGTGGCAGGTAGTCACGATGGCATCATTGCTATCTGGAATCGGCAAGGACAATTGCTTAAATTGTTTCAAGGACACCAAAACTGCATTAATGACATCGGTTTTAGCCCTGATGGTCAAACATTTGCGACTGCCAGTAACAACGATACAGCGACAGTGAGGCTTTGGAATCTAGATGGAGACGAACTTCAGCAATTCATTGGGCATAACCGGGGAGTTTACAGCGTTAGTTTCAGTCCTGATGGTCAGTTGTTGCTCTCGGTAGGGTGGGAAGATGGTACAATTCGGTTGTGGAACTTGAAGGGACAGTTACTAAAAACCATTGATGGTGCTCGTTTGGACGCGCGCTTCAGTCCTGACAGTCAAATCATCGCAGCGGCTGATGCGATCGCCAACGTAACGCTATGGAACTTAGATGGGGAAAATCTGAACACCTTGAGCGGACACAAAGACACGGTGAGGCGGCTCTGCTTCAGTCCTGATGGTCGAATCATTGCGACAGCAAGTGATGACAAAACTATCAAACTTTGGAGCATATCAGGTGAAGAACTGAAAACATTGACTGGACACCAAGGAAGAATTCAAGGATTGAGTTTCAGCCCCTGTGGGCAATATCTTGCATCTGCTAGTGTAGACAAAACCATCAAGCTCTGGAATCTAGAGGGTCAAGAACTCAAAACCTTAAAAGGGCATGGAAATAGCGTTTCTGCAGTGTGTTTCAGCCCGGATGGTGAGGCGATCGTGTCTGCCAGTATGGACAATACAGTCAAACTTTGGAACGCCGAAATACTGGATTTTGATGAGTTGGTGATCCGAGGGAGTAATTGGGTGCAAGATTACTTGCAGACCAACCCTAATGTCGAAGAGAGCGATCGCCTGCTCTGTGACCAGATTATGAGCAAACCTAGAAGTGTTGAATGCTAAGTAAACGTGATGAATCCACGACAGAATTGAGGGCAAGTGTCCTAATTTTTTGCTAAAACCAGGCTATTCAACGCTTCTACTCTCATCAAACAAGGCTTTAGAATTGCTCTGTTGTCGCAAAAAATTTGCGACACAACCTAGAATTTCGAGGTGTCTGTCCTTTAGTTTTGAGGCTTATGCGGACTGGTGGACGAGCCAGTGTTGCGTGTTACTGAGTGTGGCATCTGGTTGAATCATAGCGTGGTCAAATCGATTAAAGGCTAGTCCTTGAGCTAATCGCAGCGGTCAATCAGGAATGGCGATCGCCCCTCGTCCCAGCGATATGATATCGCTATGCCCTTCCTCTAATACTTCCGCTTGAGCAGGATGGTGCATTCCCCCATTGGCAATCACAGGAACCTGAGCCACCTGTTTTGCAAGCTGCGTAATTGTCAGGTTGCCTCCTAGCGTTGCAGTCGATAACCAATCTCGACCTTCACTGGCAATGTGGATAAAATCGGCTCCGGCTGCTTTTACGGCAGCAAAGATGACTCGACCATCGTGTTCGCCACCAGTCCAACGATACTCAAAGTCGTTGACTTTGGTTTGCGTGGGGAAGCGGAAAAGGATCTCCGCCCCCGCCATATTCCTCCATCTTCTGACCTTTGGGTTGAACCTGAGAAGGGGCAATCGTGCGATCGCGATAATGATTGCCTTGGGAGAGTGCTCCAGAGTGCATGAGCTGAACCATTATCTTTCCTCCTGCGGCATGTACTGTATCCATGACGGCTTGCCATCCTCTCACTTGACCATCTGTAGCAATGCCAGGTTGGTTCGGATAGCTTTGACTGTATGTCATCCCCGTCATCACCCCATATAGTGTCATCGCCTGAGAGTCCCAAAACATAATCGTTTCCTTGCCCTCCAGCAACAATGTCATCTCTCCATCCTGCATTAATGTAATCATCCTTTCCTAGTGCATAAATTTCATCATTTCCACCATGGGCAAAGAGAAGGTCAGCATCCTCGCTACCGCTAAAGATGTCTCTAGCTTCTGAACCGTTGTAAATTATGTTAATTCTCTTAGTAAGTTTCCATTTTTTGAGTGGTCAATCTTCCGACAAAACGTAAAGCCAACGCGAAACACACTTGAAATTTGTCCAGTAGCACATCTCTCGTGACAAACAATGCGTTGCTAGGGAAACATTTGGTTTCGTGGTCAGTTTAATCAGACAATCGCCATTGGCAAACCAACTTATTGTCGATTACTTCCCAGTGAGCAGACAGCCTTGTTCTGCTGGGTTTATTTCTGCTGGGTTTATTTTCAGTAGGGGCAACAGATTGCGCCGCTGGAGTCTCTATTGCGATCGCATGAGTTGCTGCGGAATGAATCGGGGAAATCATGGTGCTTCTCCTTGTAAGGCTTGAATTACTAGGTGTGATCCACCGTCCAGTTCAAGGCAAGTTGTCCACTCAGACGGCGTTGATCTCCATCACGTAAGGGGTGATAGCGCACACCTTGAGCATCTCGAAACAGTTGTTCAATGCCCTTGGAACGGTAGAACGCAGTACCACCTGTCGCCTCCATTGCCATCTCCACTACGTTTAAAACAGCGCGAGCGACTAGGGCGCGACCTGTCATGATCTGGTTAGTCGTTTCCAGTCCAGGTTGGTTGGAAGCAGCTACCGCGATCATGTGTTTGAGCGCTAGATGGGCTGCGGTCAGTTCGTTTTCTAAACCACCGACGAGATAGGCTAGATGGCTGTCTTGGGGACGCTTTTTAACATGCTCAAGGGTGCGATCGCGAGCTGCCTGGGCAACGCCGACATACACTGAGTAAACTAACGGAAAGGCAATCATCGAGATGGTGTGAAACAACGGATGCCACTTGCCTTGCGGACGCTTACCTGCAATGCCAGCATCAGCAACAAATACATTCGAGAGGGTAATGTCATGAGAACCTGTCCCTCGCATTCCTAGGGCTCTCCAGGCTGGCTCGATCGCCACTCCTGGTGCAGACGTGGGAACGGCAAAATGTAAGACTGTTGCTCCTGCGTCTGGATCATCATAGATGGCGCTGGTCATCAGCAAATCGCCAACTGGTGAGCCACTGGCAAACACCTTGCGGGCATTAATCACAAAACCACCTTCTACCCGTTCAGCCTGTCCTGAGCCTTCTAGCCAATCTGAACCACCACTGCTGAGGATGATGATGTTCTCGTTGGCAACTCGTTTTAGTAAACCTTCAACTGGAGCGTTCTGGTGTTCCCATCGCCAAGCGGCTGTTGCAACTTGATGAGTGTGCATAGCAAATGCCAGTGCAGTTGAGCCGCAGTGTTGACCCAGTCTGTGCAAGACTTCACAAAGCTGAGCATGATTCAGCCCGGCACCACCGAATACTTGCGGCACACCTAGCGATACAAATCCATGTGCCTTTAAGTCAGAATAATTCTCAAAGACAAAGCGATCGCTCGCATCAATCTGTTGCGATCGTTCGGCAAACTGTCTGCCTAACTGTTCAACCAATTCCAACCAGTGAGTTTGAAAGGATGAATCTTGAGTGGCTAGATTAATTGTATGTGCTGTCATTTTTATCTCCTTGATTTTCTCGACGCAGTAAAACCATCCCTGCAAATTACTCATACAATTAATGAGCAACCAGAGCGCGTTTGATCATTTGAATTTGAACGAAGGACGGTAATCGACCAGTGGGGAGTAGAGCCCCCACCAGTCCATTTATCAGCGGTTAGCCTACTACAAAGAAGTCTTTGTTTGTCATCGCTAAACCAGTCGATACTTTAGCAATCTGAACCTGAGCTGCTCCCCCGATGCCATCAGCGTCGAAGAATACCGCTCCAGTGCCTTTGTTGTAGATAAAGCGATCGCTACCATCTTGAGCGCTCGACCCAATCCGAAACTGATCAGCCGTGATAACTCCTGCTGCTAATCCAGCTCCAAAGCCAGTTCGCTCAATACAGAAGTTGTCATCCACAACGCTAAAATCCTTGATTGTGTCAATTCCCTGTCGTGGAGCAGCAAAGAGAAAGCCATCTTGCCCCAATCCACCCGTTATAATGTCATTTCCTCCGAGACCGGATAAATAGTCATTTCCGCCACCACCGGAGATGGAGTTGTTGCCAGCGTTACCGTGGATACTATTATTTAAGCCGTTACCCGTCCCGTTAACGGCATCAGTGCCATCTAGGGCTAGAATCTCGATATTTGCTGACAAGGTAAAGCTGACGGTAGAGCGCACCCCATCATTTCCTCCGGAAGCAGCTTCAAAAATGGTGGTGGTTGCATTCTCGACATAGTAAACGTCGTTGCCGCTTCCCCCAACCAAATGGTCGCTGCCTGACCCCCCAACCAGATGATCGTCTCCGTTGTCACCTCGGAGCACATCATTGCCATCACCGCCTCGGAGAACGTCATTGCCCTCGCTACCTGAGAGGAGGTTGTCGGCGGCGTTACCATAGAGCTCATTATCCATACCGTTACCCGTGCCGTTGGCGGCATTGCCCTCCAAAACTAATTTTTCGACATTGCCTTGCAACGTATAGCTGATGCTAGCGCGGACAACATCAACCCCCTCGTTAAGCTCCTCAATCACTGCGTCTTCTACACGGTTGACATAGTAAAGGTCGTTGCCGGTACCACCAACCATAACCTCGATACCGTCACCCAACATCGTGTCGTCGCCATTGCCACCAAAGATACCCTGATTGTTACCAGAGCCAGCATGAAGCCAATCGTTACCATCACCACCACCGATTGTATCCATGCCATCGCCACCATAAATGATGTCATCTCCTCCTAGCCCGCCAATGGTATCGTTTCCTCCTAGTCCGTAAATGGTATCGTTCTCTGCCTGATCATTGAGATCGCCGTTGAGTTCATTTGATTCATCATTTCCAAAAATAGGTTCAGTCATTTCGATTTCTTCTGAAGTAATTGTGGTTTGAGTTGCAAAACAATCGAATAGACATCAAGTGAAGCGATCGCTGGGATGAAAAATTTCATGCACCTTGCAAACGCAGAACACTTAATGAGATACAAACAACGCAAAAGTAGAAGTTATATTCACCAACAAATAAAGAAGTGATTGGATGCGTTGTTGCTTTCGATATTTAGACCTTAGTTCTTTGCTGATTCAAAGCCCTTCACCCGATTGCATGAGGGATATAAAGGGTATGAACTTCTATCTATGTATCTTTTGCCAATGAGCTACCCCAATATCGAACAATGAATGAATCGTCAATAGATAGAAGTTCATAGGTTCCCTGATGAAGAACTTTGTACGAAAATTACAGTAGGTAAAATGCCTCGCTATAGTTTGTTCAAATCTCTGATAAAATCATTCGTCGCTTAGATTGGCAGCAGATGGATGCGGAGCAGGGGCTTGAGGTCGCGAATAGAGTTGTTTTGGCAAAAGCAAAACGACGACTTAGCCCTGTAGAAGCAGCGATTTTGAGCGGCTCCTGGCAAGGAGAAACCTACGAAGAGATTGCTAGCAAGGCAAGTTATGCCGCCAGTTACTTGAAACGATATGCGGGTCCCAAACTCTGGCAATTACTCTCTGATGCGCTAGGCGAAGAGGTTAGCAAGACCAACTTTCGGGCTTCGCTAGAGCATCGTTGGCGGCAAGATGATCAAGAGGTTCGAGAAAAAGCCAAAGAACTAGAGAACACGCAAGCTAGGACACAAGAAGTTGAAAAACGGGGCAGTGAAGATCGAGTAACTTTTTCGATGGCTGCTCCTTGGGTTGATTGGGGTGAAGCGATCGATGTTTCTCTCTTTTATGGTCGCACCCCAGAACTGAACACCCTGCAACAGTGGATTCTGCAAGACCGTTGTCGCCTAGTGAGCATTTTGGGCATGGGTGGCATTGGCAAAACTGCCTTATCGGTAAAGTTTGCTGATGAAATTCAAGATCAATTTACCTATGTAATTTGGCGATCGCTACGGAATGCACCGTCGATTGAGACATTACTGGGTGATTTGATTCCTTTTCTATCCAATCAACAGGAAACCAGGCTGGAATTGAGTCGATTACTCAACTGCTTGAAGCAATCTCGCTGCCTGCTCATTCTCGACAATCTAGAAACAATCTTAGATGCCAAACAAGTGGGGCAATTCCGCAATGGGTTTGAAGCCTATGGGGAGTTATTGCGGTCTGTTGCAGAAGCGAGACATCAAAGTTGCGTTGTGTTGACCAGCCGTGAGAAACCCGCAGAAATTGCCATTTTAGAAGGGGATCAATCGGCAGTGCGATCGATGAAACTCGATGGTTCTCCAGAGGCAGCCAAATTTATTATTCAAGATAAGCAATTGATTGGCACAACCGAACAGAAACAGTTGTTGAGTGAACATTACAACAACAGTCCGTTGGCGCTGAAAATTGTTGCAACGTCCATTCAAGAGTTATTCGATCGCAACATCAACGACTTCCTACAAGAAGACACATTTGTTTTTAATGGAATTCGACGATTACTCGATCAGCAGTTTAGCCGCCTATCTGCTTTAGAGCAGAGCATCATGTACTGGTTAGCAATTAACCGAGAATGGACTGGAATTGCCGAATTACAAGCTGATATCGTCCCTGTTATTTCCAAAGATCAATTGCTGGAAAGTTTGGAATCTTTAAGATTTCGATGCTTAATTGAACAGCAGGGAACTCGCTTTACCCAGCAACCCGTTGTCATGGAATACGTCGCTGAAAAACTTCTGACTATCGCAGCCCATGAAATCGAAGCGCAAACATTGCGAGACTTAAAGACTCATGCGTTATTGAAAGCAGAAGCGGTAGATTATGTTCGCGAAAGTCAGAGACAGTTAATTCTAGAACCGTTGATTGCTCGGCTGATGGCACATTTTTTAAGCCATGATGCGATTACCCCTTTGGGAAACTGCAAAGCAATCGCTCACCATCTGCGGCAACTGCTCCACCAATGTCAGCAAGAGACTGCGTCATCCAATTGCTATGCAGCAGGCAATCTATTAAACCTCCTCAATCATTTGAAAGCAGATTTAACAGGAGTCGATCTATCAGGCTTGACGCTACGACAAGTGGATTTAGCCGATACGCCGCTGCATCGGGTGAATTTATCGAATACCCACTTGAAGCACACCCGATTTGCCGAATCGATTTCTGATATTTTCAGAATCTCAGTCAGTCCCAATGATGATTTGTTGGCAATGGCAGGCTTAAACGGGACAGTATTTCTCTACGATCTCAAAGCGGGACAGTGGATCAATTCTTGGCCTGCCCATCAGGGCTGGGTAATCGCAGTTGTCTTTGCCACAGATTTCCAGACCTTATTTACGGGAGGTTTTGATCAACGAATCGCGCAATGGAATGTGGTAACTGGGCAATGTCTACAGGAATGGCAGACCGATAGCCCGATCTGGCGTGTAGCACTCAGTGCCAATGGACAATGGCTGATCAGCGGTCATGAAACTGGCAAGGCTCAACTTTGGAACCTACACACGCAGCAGCTGCTTAGAGTGCTAAACCACTCGGGAGTCGTGCGAGGTTTGGCATTTCATCCGCAAACTCATCATCTGGCAACAGGCAGTAGCGATCGCCAAATCAAATTGTGGAATTGTGCAACTGGGGAATGTTTAGCGACCTTCGATGGACATGACGACGCAATTTGGGATCTGACTTTCAGTTCCAACGGTGAGTATTTAGCCAGTGCGAGTTCGGATGGTTCTGCAAAACTTTGGAATAGCAAAACTGGAGAATGTCTGCACACGCTACACACAGACTTTGGGCAGCTAGAGCAAAGCAAGGTGAATCAAATCACTCAGGTGCGATTTAGCCCGGACGAGCGCCTGTTAGCCTGTGCTTCTCATGACTCAACAGTGCGTCTGTGGGATGTGAAGAGTGGGAAATTGCTACGCACGCTGCAAGGGCATCGTGGTGTAGCTTGGGCACTGGCGTTTAATCAGCAGGGACAAACCTTAATCAGCGGAGGCGAAGCGGCGCAGGTAAAAATTTGGCAAGTGGAATCTGGGCGCTGCATGAAAACCTTTCAAGGCAAACCTTTGGCACTAAATACCATCGCCATCAATTCGACTGGCACTTTATTGGTGAGCGGTGGCGATAATGTGCGGCTCTGGTCAGTGACGACCGGAAAATGTTTGCAAACGTTTTCCGGACACGATATGCGAATCGTGACGAGTGCGTTTCATCCTGAAATAGAGTGTATTACGGCTGGTGGATCGAATGGATTGTTCAAACTGTGGGATTTTCAGGGTCGTTGTTTACACACTTTCAAAGGACATGAAAACTGGGTCTTTTGCGTAACCTTTCATCCCACTCAACCGTTACTTGTGAGTTGTGCCTTTGATGCGACAATTCGCTTCTGGTCTTTAGATGGAACTCCAGTGCATACGCTCGCGGTGCCACGGGGAGGCAATATCTTTTCGATCGCGTTCCACCCGCAAGGTAAACTTTTTGCTACTGGCAGTGAAGATGGGGCGCTGCAACTGTGGGATGATGCCTCTAAAACCATAGTGCAAGAATTGTTGGGTCATACCGCACGCCTCTGGAGTATCGCGTTTCATCCGCACGGAGAACTCTTAGCGAGTGGTGCCCATGACGGAACCGTAAAACTTTGGAAAGCGAGTTCTGGTGAATGCATCGCGACTTTCAACGAGTTGTGTGGTGTGCCGATGGCGGTTAGCTTTAGCCCCAATAGTCGATTTCTAGCGGCGGGTTGCGATCGCAAGATCTACATTTGGGATATCTCGACACGACAATGCCTGAAGCGACTGGAAGGACATAGCAATATTGTGTCCTCGGTGACGTTTCATCCCAAGAAAAGCTCCACTTTGATTAGTGCAAGCTATGACGAAACAATTCGCTTTTGGGATATCGAAGCAGGTGAATGTCTAAAAATTTTGCGTCCCGAGCGAATCTACGAAGGCATGAATATTCAAGGCGTGACAGGTTTAAGTGATGGACAAAAAGTAGTGTTGAAGCAGTTAGGAGCGGTTGAAGCGAACCGATAAAATATTTGGAAGCTTTAGCGTGAACTGTTGCTGTTTGCAATTCTATAGATTTGAAGAAAGAACCAAAGCGATCGCAATCCTGCAAGATGGGCCACTGGCAAACTGAGGAGTTCCTCAGTCAAACTGGGAAGTCAGACAATACGCAACGCATTCCCCATTCTTGCATCATCTCCTCCAAATCTCGGTAGCTCAAGCGACATAACCGGAAGATCTGCTGAGCAGAATATTTCTTCCCTACGGTGGAGAACGTTAGCAATTGCCGTTTCATAAGGGTTAGATATAATGCTAGGTATGATGTACGACTTCTAATTACTCCAATTCCATACTCAGTAATCTCCTCAAGTTAGTAGCGGTGAGTTCAGGCTACTAGCGACTGATAGGAATGCAGCAATTTTTTCGCTTCATCCCTTTAACTTAGTCTGTCTATGTTAGTCCTTAGTAGCGTTTGAACCCACAGCAGCAAACGCATTTGAGGAGACATAATAATGCAACACGTTGAAGGAACGTTCAAAGGCTTTGAAGGGCTAGACCTTTATTATCAAAGTTGGCATCCAAGGGGAACGATTCAGGGAACTGTTGCCCTGGTTCATGGTTTAGGAGGGTACAGCGGCTTGTTTAATCCTGCTGTAGAAACTCTCACTTCCCAAAACTTTGAAGTGTATGCCTTTGACCTACGCGGTCATGGACGCTCCCCAGGGCAGCGAGGATATATTAACTCCTGGTCCGAGTTTCGTGAGGACTTACGCCTATTCTTGCAGCAGATTCACGAGAAGCGATTAGGAGGACCCTATTTTCTGTGGGGACATAGCTTGGGGGGCACGATCGTCCTCGACTATGTGCTGCGATCGCCAGAACGACTTCAAGGACTCATAGTTACAGCACCTGCTCTTGGCAGAGTTGGCATTTCTCCAGTGAAGCTAGGATTAGGTCTATTGCTTTCGGGAGTTTGGCCACGGTTTAGCCTAAAGTTGGGCATCCCAAATGACTTTTGCGAACGAGATCCAGAACTCTGCGCAGTCTATCTCCAAGATACACTGCGCCATGAGTATGGCAGTGCTCGATTAGCAACAGAGTTTTTTGCAACTGTAGACTGGATTTATAAACACACGTCCAATCTGCAAATTCCTTTATTGCTTCTGCATTGCAGTACAGACGCGGTAACGCTCCCCGAGGCTAGCCGCGACTTCTTCCGACGGGTGATGTTCTCCGATAAGGAATATCACGAGTATGCGGGCTGTTGCCATGACCTCTACAGTGATGTGGATTATCAAGTTCTGACAGACCTAGAACATTGGCTGGGGAAACATTTAGACCCAACAGTGGCTTACGGGTCGTCAGAACTGTATGCATCCTAAAGGATTTATCTTAGATCTTAAGTAACGGCGTTACTGGTCTACGGTATGAATTGTAGGGGCATTTTAGTAGGGGTGTTTCGCGAAACGCCCCTACTTTGGAATGGATAGCCGTGCATCATCCCAAGATAAAGAAATGCCGATTTTTATAGCGTACAGAGTAGGTAATAAAAATCATCAACTATTTATGACGAAAGCTCTATCTTGACGAGTATTACTAAAGAGAGATTTACTTAGCGATCGCTGCAAAACGTAATGTTTTACCCTCAACTTCCTCAAGAAATATATAAAAAATCAACTAATTCAATACTAACCGGCTACACTGAAACTACTAGAGCTAGAGGCGTTTAGGCATGATAGAGCCGAAGTCTCAAAGCATATGAAATTGTTTCTAATTGCTACCAAACTGAAAGGAGATACTGGGGACTGATTAAAGCTCGGTTGTCAGAAGTCAACATCTAAATTTCTGCGGGGTCTTGCATCTTACTTCTCTAAAGCATCGTTGAATTGCAAATGTTCGACGCTACATAATTGCTTCATTTCTTGATAGCACCTCGGGAGAGGTTAGACGCATTGGATTGGCAACAATTCAATGCGTAGACTTCTCTTTCGCTCCATGATTTTTTGTTCAATGATTTGCTTTAGAGGGTTTAGAAATAGTTGTTTATAAGGAGAAGAGGATTCTGCTCTTCTAAAGAAGATGTTATGCACTGATGAGAAGACATATCAGACTTCCTTAGATTCTGGCAATGTATTTCTGGGGCGGACGTTACCTTCATTGTTGAATGAGGCTTGCGATCGCGCCCCAAATGCTCAAGCATTCAATCAATGGACTGAGACAGGTTGGCAGCCACTCTCAAATCAGGACTTTAAGGCAACGGTCGAAGCCTTGGCATTGGGACTCGTCAATTTGGGTTTAGAGCAGGGCGATCGCGTTGCCCTGTTAATGCACAGCGATCTGAACTTTTGCATTGCAGACCTGGGGTGTCTTCTAGCAAATTTAACGAATGTACCGATTGATCCAACACAAACGCTCGAACACATCATCTTTGTCTTGCGACATAGTGCCGCTAGAGCACTCATCATCTCCAACCTAGAGCTATTGGCACAAATTGTGCCGCACCTCTGGGACACTCCTGACCTGCAATACATTATTGTTGCCAATGTTCCTTTGGACTGGCAGCAGATGCGATCGCAGTGGGTGCAATCGGGAAAGCCCGTTCATCCAGACGAGTTCAACTCTGACGCGATTTCTGAGTCTGCTTGTCTTTGGATTCCGATGTTTTTACATCCTGCTCAGGCAGACCAACCTCGCTCTCCGTTTCCACAATGCATTCAACTCTTTTCGTTAGACGAGATTCAACGTGAGGGGCAAGCTCAATACTCAAGCGATCGACTGCATCAACTTCACAGCACGCTGACTCCTAACACGTTTGCAACCATCATCTACATTCCCGACGAAATGGGGCAAATGCAGGGCGTCATGCTAACCCATGAAAACCTTTCAGCCAATGCGTTAGCCTCATTTGCGAGCCTTCCGGGCTTAGGAAGGGGTAACACAGAGACGGTGCTGACATTTTTGCCCTTAAATCATGTTCTTGCCCGAACGCTGCTCTATGGAAACATCAACTATGGGCACAGCATCTATTTCTCCAACCCTACTCGGGTGATGAAACATCTCAAGGAGGTTCAACCTACGATTCTAGTGACGGTACCTCTTTTTCTAGAGAAGATTTACAGTAAGGTTCTTGAGGTAGGCGGACATCGGAACGGCGTTATAAAGAAACTGGAAATTAAGGACCCAAGAGACGATGTAGAAACGATTCTGGCGTATTTCTCTGAATCAACTCGTTTCCCTTTCTCAAGGTCTTTGAGCCGATTACAGCATATTTGGTTGTCTTGGTCGCAGGCGTTGCAAGTTACAACAGCTCAGCTCATCTTTAATTGGGCGCTAAACGTTGCCAAGCGATATGAGCTGGGACGAACCAAAGGATTGTATGCATTGCTGTTGCGGCTAGCTGACTGGTTTGTGTTTTCAAAATGGCGATCGCTGTTTGGTGGTCGACTTCACTATTTGATTAGTGGAGGGGCTGTATTAAAAGCTGAGTTAGCCAATTTGTATGCAGCAGCAGGTCTACCAGTGATGCAGGGCTATGGGTTAACTCAGGCAAGTGCTGTTGTGTGTGTCAATCGCATGTCTCTTAACCGAGCAGGGACGGTCGGTAAGCCGATCGCAGGAGTCGAGGTTGCGATCGCCTCCGATGGAGAAGTGTTGACCCGCAGTCCTTATGTGACACCAGGCTATTACAAAAACCCCGAAGCCACACGCGAGGTGATTGATGCACAGGGTTGGCTGCACACCGGAGACTTAGGTGCGTTCACAGACGAAGGTTTCTTGAAAATCACGGGTTTGAAAAAATCGCTCTTCAAGCTTTCAACAGGCAAATATATTGCACCTCAACCCATCGAACAGCGGTTGAAACAATCGCCGTTAGTGTCCCAGGCGATCGCTGTTGGCTCTGAACGCAAATTCTGTACGATGCTGATCGCCCCAAGCCTGGAGGCATTGCACCATCACGCTCAAATTGTTGGATTTGATTTATCCAATCAGGAATTGCTGAAACATCCCTGCACTATTGCTCTGTATCAATCTCTTGTGGATAGCGCTAATTGCCATTTGCCATACTGGGCAACGGTCAAACGATTCCGATTATTAAATGCTGCGTTCACTGTTGAGAATGGACTGCTCATGGCAGATGGGCGGATCAATCGCGCCAAAGTTGCTGAAGTGTTTGCTGCCGAAATTGACGCCCTATATGGAGAAAGGGAAGTTCACAGAGGCGATACAGGAGAACGCCATAGCGATGCCCCCCATTCTGCCCTGGTATCCTCCTGTCCTCCTATCCCCGATGCGTCTTGTCCAACCGTTGCTCAATCTCTCAACCCACGACTCACCACCTAACTATAGAAAGGTTTCAAAACAATGTTTAAACCATTTCAAACAGCCGCCGTTCTGGGTGCGGGCGTTATGGGAACTCAAATTGCAGCCCATCTCGCCAATGCAGGTTTGACCGTACATCTACTTGATCTGCCTGCAAAGACCGGCAACAAAAATGATTTGGTCGAAGCCGCTTTTAAGAAGGCGCGAAAACAATCTCCACCGATCTTTTTCACTGAAAAAACAGCTCGTCGGATCATTCTCGGCAACTTTGATGACCATTTTGATCGACTCGCTCATGTGGATTGGGTCATTGAAGCGGTCGTTGAAAATTTAAACATCAAGCAGCAGCTAATGCAGCGATTGGAAAGTGTCATTCATGAGGATGCGATCGTCTCAACTAACACCAGTGGATTACCGATTCATGCGATCGCTCAACATCAATCAGAGCCATTTCGGAAGCGGTTTTTAGGAACGCACTTCTTTAACCCGCCGCGCTATCTCAAATTATTGGAAGTGATTCCAACGGCAGATACCGATCCACAGGTTCTAAAGCGCATGCAGTGGTTTGGACAAGTGTGTTTAGGCAAAGGGGTTGTGTTTGCAAAAGACACCCCCAACTTCATCGCAAACCGCGTTGGCATGTATGCCACGATGTTAGGGCTGAAAGCCTGGACAGAGCAGAGCTACTCCATTGAAGAGATTGATACTCTCACCGGAACGCTAGTGGGCCGCCCTAAGTCTGCAACATTCCGAACTGCTGATTTAGTGGGATTGGATACGCTGCTGTATGTGACAGAAAATCTTTATCCGGCTATTCCTAATGATGAAAGTCGAGATGTATTTCGCGTTCCTGAGATCATGCGTAAACTGGTCTCGACTGGAACACTGGGAGCGAAAACAGGACAAGGATTTTACAAGAAACAAGGTGGCGAAATTCTTTCTCTCAATCCTGTAACGCTAACTTATGAATCAGCTAAACCGCTAAATCTAGGCAATGTTGAAGCTCTTAACAAGCTACCGGATTTGGGCGATCGCCTCCGAGCGTTATATCAAGATCGCGATCGGGCTGGAGCTTTCTTCCGCCAAACCATGCTGAAGATTTTGGGCTACAGCGCTCGCCGCATTCCTGAAATTGCCGATAGTCCGGCTGATGTTGACCGGGCGATGCGATGGGGCTTTGGGTGGGAGTTAGGTCCCTTTGAAATTTGGGATGTTTTGGGTTTTGAAACCGTATTGACTGACATGAGAGCTGCCGATATTCTCATCCCTGAATGGATAGAAATAATGCACCGCAACAGTGCCAGCAGTTTCTACTGGAATGACCAATACGTCTATGAGCTGGGGCGGAGCAACGAGCTGCATTACATTCCCCTAGAAATTCCGGCGGATGAAATGAAGCTAGAGACTGTGAAAGCTGATCCACAGCGGACTCTCTGGCATAACCCAGAAGCGGCTCTATTGGACTTAGGCGATGGAATTGTGCTGTATGAGTTTCGTTCAAAGGGCAATACGCTGAGTTTGAAGGTGGTTGACGGCTTAGATGAGGTCCTCAAGCTTTTAGAAACCCGCGATGACTTCAAAGGCTTGGTCATTGGGAACGATAGCCCCCACTTTTCTGGAGGAGCGAATCTGGCTGAAATGGGGATGCTGGCTCAGTCTGGTAACTTTGATGCCCTTGACAACTTGATTGTGCAATTTCAGACCATCCTCCAGCGCATTCGCTATGCGTCCAAACCCATCGTTGCTGCCATTCAGGGACGTGTCTTGGGTGGAGGATGTGAATTAGTCATGGCTTGCCCGCACGTGGTTGCTGCCGCAGAAACCTACATTGGACTGGTGGAGTTAGGTGTGGGTCTAATTCCGGGGGCAGGCGGCATTATGCGAACGGTGGCGCGAGTGACTGAACGAGCCGCTTCAGAATCCCCTAGCCATATTCAGCCCTTTCTCCGGGCAGCATTTGAAACGATCGCCATGGCAAAAGTTTCAAGCAGTGCGGCTGAAGCCCAAGAGATTGGTTTTCTGCCGCTAACCGCTCGCATTGTGATGAATGGCGATCGCCGCCTAGCCGTTGCCAAAGCAGAAGCGCTGCACCTCAGCCAAATTGGCTACACTCTCCCTCCAGAACAAAACAGCATTATGGTGCTGGGTCAACCCGCCAGAGCCGCACTGGAACACGCTGCCTATGTCTTTCAGCAGGGAGGGTTTGCCAGTGAATACGATTGCTACCTCGCAGGGCGGCTAGCCTACGTCATGGCCGGAGGAGAACTCTCCGCCCCTGCTCTGGTCCACGAAAACTACCTGCTGCAACTGGAACGGGAAACGTTTCTCCCACTCCTGAGCCAGCCCAAAACACAAGAGCGCATCGTGCATATGCTCAAGACCAAGAAACCATTGCGGAACTAAGCGAGGGGAGAGAGGGAAGTTTTCTCAATTCTCAACTCAAAACTCTCCTCACTCCTCACTCCTCACCTCTCACTTCAATAACAACTTTCAATTTCAAATACAAAAGCTATGAAAGAAGCATACATCGTGAGCAACGTTCGGACGGCGGTAGGAAAAGCACCGCGAGGCACGCTACACAACATGCGTCCCGATGATATGGGTGCGATCGCCGTTAAAGAAGCCATCCATCGAGTTAAAGGATTAGAACCCGATCAGATCGACGACATTATTTTTGGCTGTGCATTCCCAGAAGCGGAACAGGGATTTAATTTAGGGCGCGTCATTGCTCAACGGGCAGGATTACCTGACTCAGCAGCAGGCTGCACCGTCAACCGGTTTTGTGCATCTGGCTTACAAACGATCGCGATGGCAGCCCAAGCGATTACGCTGGGGCAAGCTGAAGCGATCGTCGCTGGAGGCGCAGAATCGATGAGCTTGATTCCGATGGGGGGAAATGCGTTTGCACCCAACCCAGACTTGATTGCAGAAGCACCCCAAGCCTATTCCACGATGGGCATTACAGCAGAGAATGTGGCGCAGCAATACCAGGTTTCCCGGGAAGACCAGGATGCCTTTGCATTGCGATCGCACCATCGCGCAATCGACGCCATTCAATCCGGTCGCTTTGAAGAAGAAGTGGTACCTCTCCCCGTACATGAAACGCTGTATGTGGACAGTGGCCCCCATGCGTTCGACACTGTGTTTAAGGTGGATGAGGGACCGCGTCTCGACACCAGCCTAGAAGCCCTGGCTAAGCTACCCCCCGTGTTTCGCATTCACGGCAGCGTGACGGCTGGAAACTCCTCTCAAATGTCGGATGGAGCGGCGGCGGCGGTATTAATAAGCAAACGCCTGGTCGATGAACTGGAGGTGCAGCCAATGGGACGATTGCTCGGTTTTGCGGTTGCAGGAGTGCCGTCTGAAATCATGGGAATTGGCCCCGTGGCCGCCATTCCAAAAGTGCTACACCAGGTCGGTTTGAAGCTGGACGATATTGGTTTGATTGAACTCAATGAAGCCTTTGCCTCCCAAAGTCTGGCTGTTATCCGCAAGCTTGATTTGAATGAAGAGATTGTTAACGTCAATGGGGGTGCGATCGCCCTCGGACATCCTTTGGGATGTACAGGCGCAAAACTCACGGCCACTTTGCTGCACGAAATGAAACGACGCGGCGTTCGCTATGGTTTAGTAACCATGTGCGTTGGTGGCGGTATGGGTGCTGCAGGGGTACTTGAGAATTTGATGGTTTAGGGGGAATACTATGCCGTTCATTCAGCCAGTCATCAGCATTCCCAGCCTTATCCTTCTTTTACTGCTATTTGGCTATCTCGGTGTACCGCTGTGGATGTGGTCGCTGTACGTTGCAGCCACGCTTTTAGTTATCAACGCACCTATTTTGGGATGGTCCATTTTTGGTGTTGTGGCTGTCATTTTGAATGTTCCTTGGCTTCGTCGTACGCTCATCACTGGACCCGTCATGGGAGGCATTCAAACTCTCAAACTTCTGCCCAGCATTTCAGAAACGGAACGAGCGGCGATCGAAGCAGGAACAGTTTGGGTAGATGGTGAGTTCTTTTCAGGCGCACCTAATTTTAGGCGCATGAGAAGTGAGCCATATCCTCAACTGCCGCCTGAAATTCAAACATTTTTAGATGGTCCTGTAGAGCAAGTTTGTCGGATGGCAACCGATTGGGAAATTCAACGTCGCAAAGATTTGCCACCCGCCGTGTGGAGTTATCTCAAAGAAGAACGCTTCTTTGGGCTAATGATTCCAAAAGAGTACGGTGGATTGGGATTCTCGAACTTGGCTTACAGCGCAGTGATGGTAAAGCTCGCCTCACGATCGTTTATTCACACGGCTACGGTTGGTGTAACGAATTCGCTCGGTCCAGCAAAACTGCTGCTCAATTACGGTACTCAGGCGCAGAAGGATTACTATCTCCCTCGGTTGGCGCGAGGTGAGGAAATTCCCTGTTTTGCGCTGACAGAGCCGACAGCTGGATCAGATGCTGCCAGCATTACTTCGCAGGGTATGGTGTTTCAGGATGAGAATGGCAAACTGTGTCTCCGCCTAACCTTCCGCAAACGTTACATTACGCTAGGCACGATCGCCACTCTGATCGGGCTCGCATTCAAGCTGCGCGACCCCGACCATCTCCTCGGCAAAGGAGAAGATGTAGGCATCACCTGTGCTCTCATTCCTGCCAATACCCCTGGAGTGGTGCTGGGGCGACGCCATGATCCGCTGGGAGTGCCGTTCTACAACTCTCCTATTGAAGGACGGGATGTTATCGTCCCGATCGACCAAATTATTGGCGGAGTAGAGCAGGCGGGTCAAGGTTGGAGGATGCTGATGCAAACCCTAGCTGCCGGACGGGGCATCAGCTTTCCGGCAACCTGCACCGGCATTGCCAAATTAGTAACGCGCGTCACCAGCGCTCATGCTACGGTGCGACGACAGTTTGGGCTGTCGATCGGGCGATTTGAAGGAGTTGAAGAACCGCTCGCCCGCATTGGCGGACTGACTTACCTGATGGATGCAGCTCGCATCTACACGTGTGGAGCCGTAGACAAGGGCGAAAAACCATCTGTTGTCTCTGCGATCGCCAAATATCAGTTCACAGAACTGTCGCGCAAACTGATCAACGATGGCATGGATGTTTTAGGCGGATCAGGGATTTGTCGGGGTCCACGCAATCTGCTGTCCAGTATCTACATCGCCACGCCTATCCCGATCACGGTTGAGGGGTCCAATATCCTCACCCGCACGATGATGATCTTTGGACAGGGTGCAATCCGATGTCATCCTTATATCTATCAAGAAGTTCAAGCTTTAAATCGGGGAGATGCGATCGCCTTTGATCACGCCCTCTGGCATCACATGGGCTTGATCGTGCGAAACGGTTTTCGGGCAGGGTTGCTGAGTGTATCGCGCGGCTATCTTGCACCTGCCCCGGTTTCAGGACCCACTGCCCAGTTCTATCGCAAGCTGGCGTGGGCGTCTACAACGTTTGCCTTGATGACCGACCTTGCCCTCATCGGCTTCGGTGGCAATTTGAAACGCCGAGAAAAGCTCACAGGACGCTTTGCTGATGTCCTGTCCTGGATGTATTTAGGAATGGCAACCTTGCGCCGCTTTGAGGCAGAAGGACAAAATCCCGAAGATTTACCCGCTGTTCGTTGGGCGATGCAGTATGCCTTCGCTCAAATTCAACAGGGATTTGAGGGGATTTTTGCCAATTTTTCTATCCCTGTTCTCGGTCCTCTCTTCTGGGGTCCTGTGCTGGCATGGTGGCGGCTCAATTCCATTGGTGCGCTACCCTCAGACGAACTTGGCAGCACTATTGCCCAACAGCTTCAAATTCCTGGAGCAATACGCGATCGCCTCACACCTGGGATTTATGTCCCAGACCATCCTGATGAAGCGTTAGGACGATTAGAACAAGCGTTCGGTCTCTCATCTCAAGCTGAAGCTATCTTCAAGACGATCAAGACAGCGAGTCGCGATGGGAAACTACCACAAATGAAGCCACAACAGTTGATTGATGCAGCGCTGACTGCTGGCGTGATTACCGAGGAGGATGCAGCTCTTCTACGAGAAGCCGAATCTGCTCGCAATGATGCGATCCAGGTAGACTCATTTACGCTGGAAGAGTATCAACATGGCGGACAATTAACGCTGTGGCCGCCAAAAGACAAGCTGGAATCGCGGGTTGAGACAACATTATAGGTAGGTCGCCCCATCTGCTTGGCTTCAAAACCGGACTTGCCCGTTTCCGTGCATCCGGCTCCTCTCCAACTTGGCTCATTGTCAGGAATACCAGTTTTAGGTGTTGTCGCTGCTGCGTGTACTTGGTCGTGACAGTGACGGTGTAGCAGTTTCAGATTATTCAGGCTTTGATTGCCATGATTTCCATCTTGGTGGTGTACCTCGATTTGAAATACCCATCCGTCTCCCTGGTTCACTCGCCAATATAGCGACACAATTTGATGGGTATTGAGTCTGGGATGTCTGTGTTTTGCCCAACGCAACAGTTGCCCAGACGGGTGGTAGGACATTGAAGCAAATGCTTCTTTACTCACTACCGTAGCGTAATATTGGCACCATCCAGTAATGATTGGGTTGAGGTGAGCAATTAACCCTGCTTGGGTGGTTGCACCATGAGATGACATAATCTTTTTCAATTGTACCAAGTGGCGATGTTGACTCTATTGGTTGGGTTTAATCAGGGTCTTGAATCCATGTTTGGAAGCGTATTTGCCTACCGGATATTGTTGCACTGACATCACTATCTGTGATAGGGAGAGCGATATTTATGAGTTTTTTGTAGCTGCCCAACGAGTTCAGTCGGAGTTCGTGATTCGAGCTGCTTGGAACCACCATTTGGAAGAGAGTGAACTGCCATGGCTTTGGGAACATCTGCAAGCTCAATCGATTGCAGTACTATGTCCAGCAAAGAACAAGATATCCCACGCTGCTTTCCAAAGGCGATCGCTCAACTGTTGGCGGTGTGGCTCGACTAAAAAATCAATTTCAGCATTCGGTAGCTGCTCTAAAATCTGGCGATTGCCCTCCAGATCAATTTCCTCACTGTTTCCCAGAATCGCGAGAACTTTAACCGTCTTATTGCCAAGAACTGTTTTATTACTGTGAATCTTGCTGCTGTGAATTGCTTCGTATTCCGGCGCACTCAAAGCAACTTCCGCCTTTGGATAGCGCTCAAGAAAATCCCATTCATGCCAGGGAAGTTTCTGTAAGCTCAAATCGTCGGTGCGAATTAGAAATCGAATCGTCCGCAAGTTGCTTGAGCTGTTCGTCCAAGTTCATAGGTTAGATCAAACGATGCCAAGAACCCTACTAATAATTCTCTAAAAGCTATTCGCCTATCAGAGTGCTGCATTCTGCGAATCGCCACAAACTTTACAAAAATATGCTTTTGCTGTCACTTGGCAAGGATAATCGCGCTTAATTTGACTCTGTCGGAAAAACTAGTGAAGAACAAACGACTCACTCCATCTAAATCGAGTTAAGCAACAAGTCCAAAAATTAGAGACACGAATTCTACTTGTGCTCGCATATTGCCACTTTCAACCCCCTGAACCTGTGCTTTACGAAGCATATTCATTAGCCTTTCCATAGTGATCGGATAAGCCACATTTCTGTCCACATTGAGCACACGGGGTTCCTTGACGTGCTGCGCTTTCAACGTTTTGCGAAAGAATCGTGCTGCTGCTTTGCCGTCTCGTTTCGCACTGAGCATAAAGTCACTGTACACTTGTCCAAGCACTAACGGTTTTATAATTGTAAGATGCAGAAGCTTACGATCACCCAACCTGACGACTGGCATCTCCATCTACGCGACGGCGCGGCGCTGAAAGCGGTTCTACCCCATACGGTGCGTCAGTTTGCCCGTGCTATCATCATGCCAAATTTGAAGCCTCCAATACGCTTGGTAGCTGATGCCGCAGCCTATCGCGATCGCATTCTTGCAGCCATTCCGGCTAGCCAACAGTTCGAGCCACTGATGACGCTTTACCTCACTGACAACACAAGCCCCGAAGAAATTATCGTGGCCAAAGAATCTCAGTTTGTCAAAGCGGTCAAGTACTACCCAGCTGGTGCAACAACTAATTCAGATTTGGGTGTGACGGACATTCGCAAGTGCGATCGCGTCTTTGAAACGATGCAGCAGGTAGACATGCCTTTACTGCTGCATGGAGAAGTGACCGATCAAGATGTTGATATGTTCGATCGCGAGAAAGTGTTTATTGAGCGACATTTGATCCCTCTCAAGCAGCGATTTCCTAACCTGCGTGTGGTGCTTGAACACGTTACCACTTCAGATGCTGTGCAGTATGTCCTATCTGCCAACAACATCGCTGCAACGATTACGCCACAACATCTATTGTTTAACCGCAATATCTTATTTCAAGGTGGAATTCGCCCCCATTTCTATTGCCTGCCAATTTTGAAACGTGAGGAGCATCGTCTGTCACTTTTGCAAGCAGCAACCTCTGGTAATCCTAAGTTTTTCCTGGGCACCGATAGCGCTCCTCATTCTCGCAACAGCAAGGAAAGTTCCTGTGGCTGTGCGGGTTGCTATTCGGCTCTACACGCCATAGAGCTGTATGCAGAAGCGTTTGAGAGCGTTGATGCACTTGATAAACTTGAAGCGTTCGCCAGCTTCTATGGTCCAGATTTCTATCAACTCCCGCGCAATACTGAACAAATTACTTTAACCAGAACGACTTGGCGCGTTCCCGATGAAGTTCCATTTACTGAATCCGGGCTTGTGCCCTTACGGGCAGGTCAAGAGATGACGTGGCAAATGGCATGACCCCGGCATGACCTAAACTAATTGCTTTAGGCGAGTGTGTTATAGACACGCTATTTCTAATTATTGATGGAATAACGAGCGATGCCACTGCATACTTTGGTGGAATTTCAATGCACATATGAACAGGGTCTGGCATCAGATGTCCCTCGATGATGCGACACTCCTTTTGCCGCGCTAGCTCATGAAAAATCGGACCGAGAAATTTACGAATCTCTCCGAGCATCGCCTTACGACGATATTTGGGTATGAACACGATGTGATACTTGCAGTCCCACTTGGAATGGAGAGGCTTTGATACAATTGCGACATGATATTCTCTCCTACGGTTTTGCTTCACCAAGCCACCGTGGGAGCTACTTTACTGCTGCAACGCTCAAAGCTGGTCGAGTCGCACTGGTCGAACCAGTGGCTTACCTCAAGAATTAAGTTATGTTGAATAACCTAAGTACGCCTCGCCAACCTGCCCCTTGATAGCTTAAGTAGGTTCGCACAAGCCATTGTCTGGTTAAACTAATCGGCACCTGAACACAGAGACACCTCAAAAGTCCGAGTCTACCTTGAGTCGCAAGAGCAACCGCCGCAGCCTCATCAATGCCCTTCAAAATCTTGGGCTGTCCATCGCCGATGTAAAGAAGTGGCAAACTATCCCAAGGGTCAAACTGGATAAACTTGATGGAGAAGTCCCAACAGGGGCGAAAAAACTGTTGTCCTCGCTCGTTTAACAAACAAGCTGCAAAGCTAAAAATACTGTTGCTAATGCCGACCACATCACACTGACTTAGCATAAAGAAGTCAACATAAAACTCAGCATTAATAGTCTGAAGCTGCGGCAATTCAATAGACAAATCCTTGCTGGTGATGGGGTTAAACTTAGCAAAGGCTGGCAAAACACGCTCTAACTCGTCACTGCACAGAAATAGCACGGGATCGTCAAACTGATCCCATATACTATCGAGCCAGTCACACCACCACGCTAGCGGTACAACTAGGGTAAATCCTGAAAGCGGTAAGCGAACGAAATCACCCCGTCGAACGTGCACCCCAATAATTGTTTTGCCTTGCGATCGCAACTTAGCTAGCCCAACTTCTAGCGCATCCCTGAGATCAGGAACGGGTTGAAACAGCGATCGAAAAAAGGTTTGATGTGGCTGTAAAAAACGAGTGTGGACTTGAAAAAATCCCCACAAATCAACATTGGTTAATCCTTGCTCTAGCGCCTCGACTCCAACGCGAAGACTTGGCGCTCCTGCCATTTTTTCAATGTATGGAATAAACTCTGG
>JACJOC010000042.1 GCA_014695345.1 Cyanobacteria bacterium FACHB-471 | reverse complement strand
AAGCCATACGGCAAGGATTCGATGACGCCGCCTTCGTGGATAGTCATGGGTGCTTGAGCGAAGCTACAATATGGAATCTTGTCTTTTGGGATGATGGAACGGTTATCTGGCCAAAAGCTACCATGTTAAAAGGCACCATGATGGGCATCATTCAGCGACAATTAGAACGCCTTGATATTCCACAGCGCCTCGAAGCCATCACTTTCGAACGTCTTGGAGAGCTGTCTGGCGCCGCAGTGATGAATTCATGGACCCCCGGTATTCCAGTCACTGCCTTTGCTTCAAATGTTATCGCGGAAGCAAAAACCTTCATCAGCTTGCTCCATAAAGCCTACAAGGCTGAACCCGCCAATTTCCTTTAAGCATAGCTAGCAAGCGAACTATGCAGTGACAGATGAGAAGTTCTAGCATAGTCGGATGGAAGGTCGGGGTGCTCGCCCCATCTTTCCTTGCTTAAGTGCCGCTCGCTCATAGTCGGAAGAAATATAAGCTCTCACGCTGCCCAGATTACCCAACCTCCGCACGAACAAACTGTGCTAGCATTCCCAATTACCGGCTGTGGACAAACTTTGCATCTCTTAGCTTGCCTTTCCGGATTTGGAGATTTAGAACTAGCAATATTGAGAACTTTAGAGAGGAATCTCCAGAGCGATTGCCCCCAGTATCCCCTTACGGAAATCGTTCAACATTTGCCGGGCAGTGCGCTCTATATCACCTTGATGACGAGAATCGGCTAACGCTGCAAGATAACTTTCTCCGGTCAGGTGAGCGGGGTCAAGGCTATAGCGATCCAGAAGCGGGTTTCCTGGTACGGCTTCAGGAGTTTTAGCTTGCAGGTGCTTCAGCAAATCGATTAACGCTGCGGCAACTCGCTGGTTATCATAGGCAGCTTCGCCAATGTCATCACAAATGGCAAGCTTCAGTGCTGCTTCCTGATCCTTGAGCAACGAGGGCAAGACACCGGGCGCGTCGAGCAAGTCAAGCTGCTCGGAGATGCGAATCCAGCGAAGCTGACGGGTGACACCGGGGCGACGGGCACTTTCAACAACTCGTTTGTTCAGCAGACGGTTGATCAGGGCAGATTTGCCCACGTTGGGGAAGCCAATCACGACTGCACGAACGGGTCGGGGTAACATGCCGCGATCGCGCCGCCGCTGGTTCATCTTCTCGCCTGCTGCCTGTGCTGCCTGAGACACGGACGCAATTCCTTTGCCGTGCTGAGCATTGGTGAAATAGGGCTGTTCTCCCTGCTGCTGAAACCAGCTTGTCCACTTTTGCTGAGCTACAAGCGGAATCATGTCCACCCGATTCAGGACCAGCACCTTCTCTTTATTACCGATCCATTGGACAGCCTGCGGATGACAAGTCGTTAGCGGAATTCGCGCATCTCGCACTTCCAGCACCACATCGACTCGCTTGAGCTGTTCCAGGAGCGCCCTTTCAGCCTTGGCAATGTGCCCTGGATACCACTGGATTGCTGGTGAAGTCATAACCTCTATCGTGCCTAACGGTGAACTGGTAGGGCGAACGATTGTTCGCCCCTACGATGGTAGAAGCTTTTCCGTTTACGGAACAACCAGCACGGGGCAGGGCGATAGGTTGATCACCCGATTGCTGACGCTATCAGTCACGCCTTCCTCTGTCAGACCGATGCCCCGACAGCCCATGATGATCAGATCAGCCTCGATTTCGTCGGCAACGTCGCAGATAGTGAAGGCGGGTTTGCCCTGACGCTCAATTGTTTCAGAATTGATTCCCTCGGATTGAAATAGAGTTTTGGCATCTTCTAGCAGCTTGGCGATTGCCGCCGCTGAGGTCATGTCTGGGTTAGTGGACTCTCCTTCTTCGGGAATTTCTACTACAGATAGAATAATTAGCCGACTGCTATAGGTTTTTACAACATTGGCGACCACTTCAGCCGCCTGCCGCGATTCGCGGGTTTGATCAATTGGAAATAAAACTGTCTTAAACATGTCATACCTCTCTGGGGTGCAGACTCCGGTAAAATGTGGACGGCGTAGAGAGCAGTTAGCAATTCGCTTTTAGCCGTTAGCTTCAGCAATAAAGCTAGAGCAATCTAGTGATCCGCCGATTCCTGCACCTCTAGTGTGAAGGAGTTATGAACTAAATACCAGATCCTTTAGAAAAAGCTAACGACTGAAAGCGCACCATCAAAAAAACTCGCAGTTTACTATTAACTGCTGGCTGTTAACCGCTAATCTAATTAATAGGTATAAAGACTCATTAGGGGGTTCTTGCGGTGTCAAAGAAATCTGTAGCAAATTTGTCGGCATCTGATTTATCAGGCAAGCGCGTGTTAGTCAGAGCCGATTTTAATGTCCCGTTGGATGATCAGGGCAACATCACGGATGACACGCGCATCCGGGCGGCTCTGCCAACGATTCAAGACCTGATTTCAAAGCAAGCTAAGGTGATTTTGACCAGCCACTTTGGTCGTCCCAAGGGCAAGGTCGTAGACAGCATGAGGCTTACCCCGGTAAGCGATCGCCTCTCCCAGTTGCTCGGTCAGCCCGTGATTAAATGCGATGACTGCATTGGTGACGAGGTTGCCAGCACTGTTGCAGCGATGCAGCCTGGACAGGTAGCGCTATTAGAAAACGTCCGCTTTTATGCCGAAGAAGAGAAAAACGATCCTGAATTTGCTAAGAAATTAGCATCTGTAGCTGATCTGTATGTCAACGATGCCTTTGGCACTGCTCACCGTGCTCATGCTTCGACTGAAGGTGTGACCCACTACCTGAAACCTTCCGTCGCCGGATTTCTGATCGAGAAGGAACTGGAGTATTTGCAGAATGCGATCGAGAATCCTAAGAAGCCCTTAGCGGCAATCATTGGTGGCTCCAAAGTTTCCAGCAAAATCGGCGTGATCGAAACGCTGCTCGACAAGGTAGACAAACTGCTAATCGGCGGCGGCATGATCTTCACCTTCTACAAAGCGCGGGGTTTGAACGTTGGTAAGTCGCTGGTCGAAGAAGACAAACTAGAGCTAGCCAAAACGCTGGAAGCAAAGGCAAAAGAGCGGGGCGTAGACCTGTTGTTGCCCACTGATGTTGTCGTTGCTGATAACTTTGCCCCTGATGCCAACGCTCAAACCGTCAGCATTGAAAACATTCCCGATGGCTGGATGGGTCTAGATATTGGTCCTGACTCGATCAAAGTGTTTCAGGATGCGCTGACTCAATGCAAGAGCGTCATCTGGAATGGACCTATGGGTGTGTTTGAGTTTGACCAGTTTGCCAAGGGAACGGAGGCGATCGCCCATACGCTAGCAGGTTTGACTCCTCAGGGTGTCACCACAATCATCGGTGGCGGCGACTCCGTTGCAGCCGTTGAAAAGGTTGGTGTCGCTGAACAGATGAGCCACATTTCCACTGGCGGTGGTGCCAGCTTGGAACTGCTAGAAGGGAAGGAACTTCCTGGCATCGCAGCCCTGGATGACGCTTAATTCACGCTGATTAGATGAACTTTTGGGAGGGCAAGGGGCTTAAGCCCCTTGCCCTTAGTTGAATAAGTAGGGTGCATCGTGATGCGTTCTACGGTTAATAGCTATGAGGTGTATGAGAAAACCAGGATCAGTCAAGGGACTGGAAGAATTAGGGCGGGGGCGTCTCTCGCCAAGTTTCTTTATGCGCGACTTCCTTTATAGCGAAATCGCTAACTTCTACAGACTTCCCAACATCCCCGAAAATCCAGATCTGGCAATCGCTGCTGGCAATCGCTTGTGCGAAGAATTGTTAGAACCTCTGCAAGCAACCTTCGGGCGCATCTCTATCCGCTCTGGTTACCGCTCTCCTCAGGTAAATAGACTGGGAAATGAGAAAGGACATAACTGTGCCAGTAATGAGTCTAACTATGCAAAGCACATTTGGGATATTCCCGACGCAAACGGCAAAATGGGGGCGATGGTCTGTATTGTCGTCAACTGGTATCTCGATCGCTATGAGCAAACAGGAGACTGGCAATCCCTAGCCTGGTGGATTCATGACCATCTTCCCTATGCTTCTATGCAATTCTTTCCTAAACTCTGTGCTTTCAACATCGGTTGGCACGAACAGCCAGAGAAAGCAATCTACAGTTACATCGAACCTAAAGGCTACCTGACAACACCAGGGATGGAAAACCATAAGGGCGATCGCACCCAACGGTATGAAGGATTTCCAACTCTAGTTTTGTAGGTTGCATGAAGCAGATAGGAGAGGATTACAAATTTATCTTCTACTTCGTCTCGTAGATAAGCTTCAAGGGTGCGGCGTTTCCGGGAAGCGGGCAAACGATAACAGCCAAATTGAATTTCATGACAGACCACTGATGCCGTTGATAAAACCTCGCTGTGGTCAACTAATCGCTGAATCACCAGCGGATTAGGTTGAGGGCGTAAGGGTTCCGACAGAATGTTAGTATCCAACAGAAATCACAGAATTGTCACAAATTAACCTCGCGTCCGGGGAATTTGTCCCGCACATCTTTAAATACCTCATCTGGATCAATATCAATGTTCTCTACCTCCAAGCGGTGGCGAAATGCTGCTAGCGATCGCCCAAAATCTCCTTTTTGGGAAAACATTCGGTCGTACTCCTCTGCCGAGAGAATGACCGCAACGCGTTTACCGTGTCGGGTCAACTCAATAGGAGTTCCCTGTTCGGCTTGATCAACAAGTTCGGGGAGGCGATCGCTAGCTTGCACGATAGAATATTGAACGCTGAGGTCAGACATAGAGCGGCGATGGCTATTTGGATGGCTACCTCAATTGTATGGAGTATAGCGAAGGGCAAAAGAATCAACACATAGTCCCTGATCTGATGAGTTCTAGACAATTCCACCATTGGCGCGGATGTGTTGTCCGGTGATCCAACGGGCATCGTCTGAAACTAACATTGCTACGGCATCGGCTACATCTGTAGGTTGTCCCAGCCGTCCTAATGGAGTTTGAGCAATCAGCTGATCGACTTGAGCTTGATCTAAAACAAGACCATCTGTGTTGGTTACACCGGGAGAAACGGTATTAACGGTGATGCCCCTTGCGCCCAGTTCTTTTGCCAAACCTGCACTAAATTGCTCGATCGCCGCTTTAGCTCCGGCATACGCGCCTCCCGTAGGAATTGCCATCACCGTGCCACTGGTGGAGATGCTAACAATTCGCCCGCCATCCGCTAAGTGTTGAGCTGCCTGTTGAAGAGTAAAGTAGACTCCGCGAGTAATGTCGAACATGCTGTCGTACTCTTCGACGGTCATTTCGGCTGTGGGCTTAAAGATGTTTTTTCCAGCCGCATTGTTGACTAAAATATCTACTTTGCCAAAGTGTTCGATCGCTTTTTGAAATAGGCTCCTTACATCCTCAAGCTTTCGCACATCCACTTGAATTGCTGTTGCTTTTGCACCACTTGCCTCAATGGTTGAAACCACTTCTTCTGCTTTGTCGCGGTTGCCGCTGTAGGTGACGACGACGTTTGCCCCGTCGTGTCCTAGCCGTTGGGCGCTCGCCCGTCCAATTCCCCGTGACGAACCTGTGACAATCGCAACCTTTCCTTGCAATGGCATAGAGGATTCCTTTTAGTAACTGATCATCAACCTTCATCAAGGTATACTTCCACTAACTTTTTTGGAAGTACTTACTTTTTTGTAAGTTGCTGCCAGTGTTAGACGAGAGGATGCCAATGCAGGAGAATCAGACCGAAGGAACCCTATTTGTCCAGACAACCTTGAAGGTCTTAGGGGGCAAGTGGAAACTTCTAATTTTGTGGCACTTAAAGGATGACGACAGACGTTACAGTGAACTCAAGCGACTCATTCCTGAAATTACTGAGAAGATGCTAGTTCAACAACTGCGGGAATTAGAGAGCGATGGATTAGTTAACCGTACCGTTTTTTCAGAAGTGCCTCCTAAAGTGGAATACTCCTTCACCGAGTACGGCAGAAGCCTCGAACCTGTTTTGCAAACGCTCTGCAACTGGGGTGAGCGGCATTTGAAACGGTTAGAGCTTATCTAGAGCATGAGGACTGTCTCTCTGCACCAATCAGTTGTATCAAACTACTGTCATGCTGCAAAACTTGATCGTTAGCACCCAAAACTCTGAACTCACAGATCTCGGCTGCTCGAAATGAGGTTAGCGCAAACATACCTCCATTTCCCTCATCGCGCAAAGTTTCTCCAGTGTCGAATGTTGCTTCTACGGCAGCGACTTCAGGGGAGAGAATTCGACCGTAAACACCATAGTAATGTTTGGGTCGAATTCGTTCACGCCTTAGTGAGTGAGGGATAAATTCTTGAAGCTGATCTACAAAACTCACACTGAAATCATCTATTCCACTGAAGTAGTAATCTACTAATGTTCCAGTAGTCGAGAATTCTTCTGTAGAGATGTTAGATGCCTTCCTGTCAATCAATTTCCATCCATCTCTAACTTGCCTAAAAACGCTGTGTCCTGATAAGTGTTCTGAATCGTCACACCAAACTTCGTACACCACAACCACACCCCTTTTCCAGGGGCGAGTTTCAAATACACTTGCTCCCTCTCCGTTAGGACAGGCATACTCAGAACTGACCACTGCTTGAGGATCTCCCTGGAAGTCAGCAGATTCAACACGAGATGAAGCACAGCCTAAAGTTGATAACGCAAAAAGGACGAGCAAGGAAATTGCTGGCAAGCTGCTTCTCCATGTGACAAGCACAGACCGTCCAACAGGTTTAAGGTGCAGCATCTTTTCGTTAGCAACTCAGATACGACCAAATGTAGCACTTTGCTAAATTCGGTTGCGATACTTTTAAATCCTTGCCAATCTTGATCAAGTTGAAATTAACTCAGTTTTTGAAGCTTCGGAGTCAAAGCACATGGATCGAGCGGTAATCAAATTTTCCTCTGAGGACTGCGGTATTTGCCACAAGATGTCCTTTTATGATCAAAAGGTAGCAGAAGAGTTGGGGCTACAGTTTGTCAGCGTGAAAATGCAGGACACAGCAACCTACCGCAAATATCGCAAGATTTTACTCACCCAATATCCTGACAAAGCAGAAATGGGATGGCCTACCTATCTGGTCTGCGATTCACCTGAAGGAGATTTCAAGATTCTGGGTGAAGTCAAAGGCGGACATCCTAAAGGTGAGTTTCGCACAAAGCTTCAAGAAGTTTTGAGTCAGGTTACTGCCGAGTAAATATTACAAAACACAGAGGCTTCCGTAGGTTGGGTGAAGCGAATGCGGAACCCAACAGAATATAGACAAACGTTAGGTTTCAAATTGTTCCACCCAACCTACGCCTACACATAAATGCTCCTGTAGGGGCGTTTCGCGAAACGCCCCTACCCAATCTGTTTTTCCTCTTTAGGGAATTGGTATTACGCGATCGCCAACAGCACCCTACCGCTAGCTACCCTCCGGCAATCTCACAAAATCTTTCAATTGCAATGCGGAACAACAAAGCAGCTATGCGGAATGACAAAGCAGCTATGCGGAATGACAAAGCAGCTATGCGGAACAACAAAGCAGCTATGCGGAACAACAAAGCAGCTATGCGGAATGACAAAGCAGCTGTGCGGAACAACAAAGCAGCTGTGCGGGATTAAGAAGTAGCAATGCGGAACAGCAAAGCAGCTATGCGGGATTAAGAAGTAGCAATGCGGAACCACTGGGAAGGTGTGCAAATCAGTCTCTTCAAGGGCACCTTATGTAGAACAAATCCACTCCTCAGGTGCACCTACCATGCCTTCCAAGCGAAGCATCGACATCCTGCTTAATTCTGCCCACGTCGCGATCGCCAATTCTCTCACCAATTCTCAGATCCAAGCCTATCTCAAGGAGTTTGGCTATACACCAGAGCGGATTCAGCAGGGCAAATTGCTCTACGAAGCTGCCCTTGCCGCTCATCAGCAACAGCGCGCTGACTATGGTAATCAAAGAACTGCCACCACTGCCTTGCAACAGGCTTGGGAAACTGCCAAGAAAAGCTATATGCGCTACGTTAAGGTCGCCCGTATTGCATTTAAGGATAATGTAGGTGTGGCAACCCGTCTGGAACTGGAAGGCGATCGCAAAAAGACTCTATCTGGTTGGCTAGCCCAGGCAAACCAGTTTTACACTAATCTGCTCAATGCTCCCGAATTGCTGACCCAGTTGCGTGAATATGGCATTACCGCAGACAAACTCCAGGCAGGACAGGCAGAGGTGCAGGCAGTAGATGCGGCTAACCTATCTCAGAAAACCGAAAAAGGTGATGCCCAAACCGCTACTCAAACAAAGGAGAAGGCGATCGCTGCTCTACAATCGTGGATGAGTGACTTTACCCGCATTGCTCGTCTGGCGTTAGAGAGCAATCGGCAGTTGTTGGAAGGGTTGGGAATTGTGGTGAAGTCGCGCAACACTAGTTCAGGAGAGAGACGTTCTGCGTAATGCATCGGTGGGGGCGACCCTTGCGGTAACGGCAAAGCCGCGCGGCTGAAGCGCATTCCACCGTAGGGGCAAGTTTCGCTGAGTCCCTGGTTTTGTAACGATTACAGGGTTGTAAACCTGCCCCTACAGAGGTTTGTTGGTTAATCAGGGGAGTTTTCTTATCGGGCAATAGGGCGATCGCGTCTTTGGATAATTGCCTCTCGGATGCCCTGTTCTATATTGAGCCACGCATCATCTGGATCAGACCATCTTGTGACAGGCTTAAGGTCTGTGGGTAATGCCTGGAGTCGGCTGAATGACAGTTCGTTCCAGTTCACGGGGCGCAGCAGGATGGGAAGCACCAGGGCTTCACCTGCATTGTGACGTTCTATTGCCCGTTTTATCTCAATTTCGTAGCAGTAATCTGAGTTAATGAAGTCGGGACTGACGAGCAATAGGATAATGTCAGCTTGTTCCAGGTTAGTGTCTAGTTCGTGTTTCCAGTCTGTTCCAGGAAGGATGCGGCGATCGTGCCAGGGTTGGATCAGGCTTTGGCGTTGGAGTAATTTCAGGCGAACTTCCAGTTCATCCCGCAACGCTTCATCCTTATGGGAATAGCTGTAGAACATTCGGAGTGCCTGAGAACGAATCACCTCTGGTTTTCTCCTACGGGTATCTTCCAAATCAACGCCTCTCAGGAGATCCTGGACGTTGAGTGGAATGACTTTGCCATTGATGACCTGAGGAAACTCCTTTAGTCCTGCCTGTTCCATCACGATCAGGTCTTGATAATTAAGGATCACTCCAGGATAGGAGGGAACTGGAACTTGCTCCTTGGGTTTGAACTTGAAATTGCTGTGAATTCGCTCCAAGTCAGATCGGATAATGGCTAACAGGCGGTTACGACCGCTTATTGGTCCACTCACGTTAATGGTGACAGAGCGATCCTGGCGATCGGCTTTGACGAGTGCCCGGTTTCCTTCAAATTCCAGGATGACACCCGTGCGCCAGCGGAGTTGCTGAGGACTCAGAATATGGGTTCGCACAATGAAGCGGGGCAATAAGCCTTCTGGCAGAATTGGGTATTCGTAGCGGAAGTTGAGACATTCTTCGGGGTGAAAGTCTTCCGCTTCGGGAGCCTGCTGTTTGTCTAGAAGATCGGGAAACAGGTAGCGGTTTTCATCTTCTTGAAACCGAAAGCAGAGTTCAAACTTCCGCATCAGTTCTAGTAGAAAGTTGTGACTTTCTTGAGGATAGTCTTCGGAGTCGAGAATTTGAGCAAGGCCTGCCACCTCTAATTCACCGTTGTTATGCGTCAGCTCAGGAGCGTTTAGCAGTTTGTAGATGCCATTGGTCACCCACTGGGGATTCAGAACATAGGTATCTCGCAGGCGGGAGTCGTCTTTGTAGTTGAGGGCAATGCCAAGACTGTGGAGATAGACGGCAAGCGAGTTTTGGGCATCCCGGTCTGATTCGCCGATCTCCTGGCAGATGACGCGATACTGCTCAAAGGAGATGTAGTTGCGAGACATGCCCATTAAGCGATTTTTAATTTTGACCCAACTTGCTGGCAAAGGATCGCGCAGATGCTCTAATTGGTCCGTCTCGCGTTCAATGGCAGTTTGAAGTTGTTGCAGTCCAATTTCAGTTTTGCAGTCGGTTGCAACAAAGTCGTGAATATTAGGAAACTTTTGCTTCAGGGCACTGCGCTTAACATCAAAAGGATAATCTTCTATTTTGTTAAGTACCACGATAACGGGAGAATCGCCCCCGAAGCTTTGGATCAGTTCTAACCAATATTCGGCATCGGTGTCTTCGTGCCCTTGACGACCGTTGAGCACGAGCAGGTATAAACTGCGTTCTGTGAGAAAAAACTGGTGGGTAGAGTGCATAATTTCTTGCCCGCCAAAGTCCCAAACGTGGAGTTTGATGTCTTCCGTATTGTGCAGGCGTAAACTCCACTGGGTAATTTGAATGCCCTCTGTCTTCGTTTCATGGCTATTAAACTTGTTATAAACTAGCCGATTGACAAGTGACGTTTTGCCTACAGCCCCAAACCCAACCAGAATTAGTTTGGCTTCATTTAACGGTTGACGATCGGTCAGGATACGGAAGTAATAATTCAGGATATCCTGGGGTTTAGCTGGGGTAGCACCTTTGTCAACTTCTTCCCAGGTAGGACCGAGAATTTCATTGGGGATACCGAGTTGTGGATTGTCGTGGAGGAATAGTCTCCGTAACTTCGGGAGTTGTATCAAGGACTCTGGTAGAGCCGTGAGAGCATTATCATGAAGATCAAGAACTTGTAAACTAGTTAGTTGGCCTATAGTATCTGGCAGCTTTGTTAATTGGTTACTATGAAGATCAAGAACCTGTAAATTAGTTAACTGACCAATTGATGCTGTTAGGCTAATTAAAGAATTTTCTTGTACAGAAAATGATGTTAGATTTATAAGATTCCCTATAGAATCAGGCAATTTTCTCAAGAGATTATTACTAATCGATAGCTCTATAAGAGAACTAAGTTGTGCAATTTCATCAGGCAAATCTTGTATCAAGTTATGATCTAAACAAAGTTTTTCTAGATGAGTAACTTGAACAACTGAAGTTGAAAGATCTGTTAATTGAACACCAGATAAATCAATTTCAGGCTCTCTTCCTCTGATAGCCTTAGAGATTCTTTTTTCAAGTTCGCTTAGTTCTTCAGAGGCTTTATTGCCTTTGATTAGATTGTTGATAGTCTTTGTGTAAACCCGCTCAATCCACTCAAGATTAAAAATCTTCTTGTAGATACGATTTCGAGGAATAATCTTTTTATTTCTAGATTTAATAGTGCCTTCAAACTTAACGATTCCTGAGAGCTTAAGGCGATTATGTATTGGAGAAGTTTCTACAGCATATACCTTACGACCTTCCAGTATATTTTGGTACTCAGCAAGAATTCTGCTAACTTCTGAGCTATCACCATCAAGTAAATAATCTTCTATAAATCGAAAATGAGTATCATGCTCTACTTGGCAGTCAAAAAAATTTTTTTTAACCTCTCTGTTTAGTCGATTTATTGTACGTTCTTCTTGAGACCAAGATATGACTGCTGCTGCAAGTTTTATTACTAAGAATGGCTGACCATTAGTCCAGTAAAAAATTCGTTCTACAAGAAAAGTGCTATCAGTTCCAAGATCTTTTTCAAGTGATCTCATAGACTCCAAGCTAAAATCATTTAGCTCAATTGATTTACCAATATTGAAGGGTGTTCGCGAACGAGCTTTGATGAGGTTAGAAGCTGTCGTCACACCAACAAGTACAAATGTCAAATTATTCAACTTTGATTTTGTAGCTCTAAAATTGTATAACGAACGAAGACAAGTAAAGAAATCATCAGAAAATGGCAAATTCAAAATAGAGTCAACTTCATCAAAGAATATAACTACTTGTCCATCACATTCCGAAAGAACTACATTCTCAAGAAAGGTCATAAATCTTTGTGTAGGAGCAATCTTTTGTTCTTCCCACCACTCAATAGCATCTGTATTTAAACGAAGAGACTGCCCAATCTGAAAAATTATGCTGCTAAACCATTGATTCTCATCCTGTTCACTTCCAAGGGATTGGAGGTCAACAATACCGGCACACTTGCCATTCCCGTTAAGCTTTTTCCATGTTCGTACAATAAGACTAGATTTTCCTGTTTGCCTGGGAGCTAATACTAGACAAAGCTCATTTCGATCTAGTGCCGCCATCAATTCATCATCCGCCGGACGCTTAATATAGCCTGGATCATCCTTGCTAAGTGCTCCACCAATTTGAAAAGATGAGTTTTTCATTTGCATAACACCTTTCCAAAAAACTTCTCATATAGTTCACACATAGGGATGACTCTTTGATAAATATCCCTTTTGATTAAAGCAGCCCCCTCAAGTTGATCCACAACTCTAAAGTCATTGCAGCCATCACCATTAATAACTTCTCGCATTGCTCTAAGAAGAGATTTTTCTTTCTGAAACTGTCGTACATACCGATTCAGATGATCCTGAAAAAAGCCATTTCCAGCGGTTTCCGCATTAAATAGATAATCAGCAGAATCAATATCGTACGCTAATTGATTAATTATTAAATGTGTTAGATAGGGATGTCCACCAAGATAATTGAATATTTTTTCTACAATCCTTTCCTCTAGTTTTAATTCATATTTTTCAGCTAATTTGCGAACCTCTGTAAGTTCAAAATAGTTTAGATCTATACGTGTTCCAATATTAAATGGCGATTGGGAAAGATCTTCAATAAAAAATACAGGTTCCGTGGATGTGGAAAGTAGCCATCTGACATTTTCCCACTTAGAATCATGAGCTCCATAGTTGTAGAATGAGCGAATAGAAGAAAAGAACTCTTTCTTTATTGGGGTATTAAAAACGTAATCCACTCCATCAAAGCCAACTAGTATAGGTGTTTTAAGGTTATTAAATATAAAACTTGACAGGAATTTATTTACATTAATATTGTAAGTTCTTTCGCTCCTCCACGAATTATCCCAATCATCAATTGCAAGCGTACTTGAAATTTGCTCAGCTATTGCATACCACAGAGAGTTGAGAGATTCAAATGTTGACCCTGGCAAAGCCTGAAAATCAATTAAGACAGTTCTTAAATTAAAATTCAATTCCCCTATGGCTTTGTATTGGCGCATGATTAGTGAAGTTTTGCCAGTCTGTTTTGCTCCCTTTACGTGAATAAGTGCTCGCTTTTGCTGCATTTTTTCCAAAACTTCCTTGTCAGCTTCACGCACAACATAAAAGGCTGAATCACCACTAAGAGCAGCCCCATCTAGTTTAAGGATATTTATAAGAGGAGAGGGAGGACTCGATGTTGATTCTTGAGTATCTATGAAGCTTTGAGAGCCACTACTAACCTCAACTCTTTTTGCTTGTCGTACTTTATTTATAAACTTTAGCAAAATACGGGTATTATCATTTTCGCTCTCCCAGAACTCATGCTGAAATCGATAGATACGTCCCCAAGGATAGCGGCTTTCGCGATGTTTTCTAGGAAGACAAATACGTACTGGCCAGATGACTGGAATACCGCATTTCTCACGCCTCTCCAGCGCGGTAATAATCTCTTCTTCAACAAACTTGCCCTGAAATGTTTTCTCAGAAAATAGTAGGAGGAAATAATCTGCACTATTTAGTGCCTCATCAATCTCTTTTTCCCACTCAGCTCCAGTCTCTATTCCTGTATCAATAAATACATCAAGCCCCACACGCTCTAATTCTTGAGCGAAGAATTGAGCTAAAGTTTTATCCGGTTCTTCCCGACGGTAACTTATGAAAATGCTAGCCAAACCTACCTTTTCCCTAGATTCAACTTGAGCAGTTTGTGAGTGTGCTGCTACTACTTGATCTGAGATTAAACTCTTTTCCAGCCTAATCTCCCATTCAACTACTGGCACAATCTCTTCGGGTCGTAGTTCCAGCACAGCGGCAATAGCAATGATACTGGCTTGACTCACCCGCCTGCCCCGCTCTGGATGCCACAATCGGCCAACCGTATCAGCACTCACTCCCGCTCGCTCTGCAATGGCAGTATTGGTCAGGTTGAGCCGTGCTTTTGCAGCGTTGAGGCGATTTACTCCATCTGGGCTGGCTAAAAATGAGCGATGTCTGGAGGACATTGTTGTAGTTGAGTATGCAAGTGATACTTCATAGTAAATCAGGAAATCAGTTGTAGGTACATTTGCTCGATCGCAACGCACCTTACGGAGGAGTTGTTGAATTGATATTAGGATTGGAAGCGTAGAGGTCTTTTGCACCCTTTGGTGGAAAACGTAACGGCATACTCCAGGCGATCGCACAAACACATGATTAGTAGTTGTCTAACCTGTAATGTCCGAAATCATGTCACTGGTGTTGGTATCTGAATTTACTACAGCTAGCACTCTGCTTAAACATGGTTTCCCCGCTTGGAACTATCACCTCCGCGATCGCAGTTTTCATTGGAACTATTATTTCCACAGTCTTAGGTTGGGCTCTGATTCTAATTGGGCCTGCACTCTGTTTTCTCGCAATCCGTTCTCGCTCAACTCCTCGGAAGCTGCTTCTGCTTGGCGCTTGCATTTTGTACGGAGTTTTACCGCTTCTGCTTGGTCTTATCGGGACTTCCTTAGCTACAGCTTTGGGCTGCCAATTAGAAATGGGTCTCAATTATCAATGTCCTACTAATCCTGGACTTGGAGAATTAGTTACAACAATGGTCTTTATTGGTGCCTGGGGTCCCATTGTCACAATTCCATCTAGTGCTTTGGGTCTTTTAGGATTCATCAGTTCATACATCACTTCAGTTGTTCGCAACTCCTTCAGGTAATACCTAAAAAATATTGGAATTAAATATGAGAAAAAAGGGAAGCACACTGTGCTTCCCTTGAGTTTCACGAGGATAGAGGAAACTTTTGACGTATTTATGCTTTGCGGAATCTTCTCACCAGGAATAAGCCACCCAGACCCAGCAGAGAAGCTGCACCCGTTGCAGGTTCAGGAACGGTGGTCGCTGCCAAACCAACCAACTGAACGGATTCATCACCAATCGTGCCCAAAGTGCTGGCGCTACCGTTGGATAAATTGATGTTGTAAAGCGTGGAGTTAGAAGCGGCGTAAGCAACATTTCCGCCCATGCCATCGGCAAGAATGTCAAATCCGCCTACGACATCAAAGTCAATTCCTAAAGAACCAATGGTCGTCAAGGTGCCAGCGTTAGGAGGAGCTTGCAATACCAGCACATCCAGAGCAGAGTCAATTCCAAACAGTTGAGTCATCCGAGTGGGGTCGGGAGACGGAGCAAAGGAGTTGGTGTAAGCAGCAGCAGTGATGTTGGGGTCAGCACCTGCGTTAACATCAGTTGCGCCATAAGCCAAAGTTCCGTCAGGTTGGAAGCCTGGAGTGTTAGGGTCTAGGTCAGCGATCGCCCCCGTATCTACATTAATTCGGAGGTTCTGATCATTGCTACCGACTAATCGCAGGCGATCGGGCACTGGGTTAAAGTCAAATCCTGACTGGTTGCCTCCTTCAAACTCAATTGGAGAAAGCGAACTCACCAAAGTTGCTTCACCTGTTCCAAAGTCGATTGTGTAGATATCATTTGTATCAGTGATGCCATAGAGCAATCCATTTGCCGGACGAATATCAATTCCCAACAAATTGCCGTTAACACCCGTCACTGCTACACTGCGGGCTTTAGTGGGATCATCAGGATTAAACAGAACCAGTGAGTTGCTGTCAGTCAAACCGATGAGTTGAACGGTCGCTGCCAAGGCAGGTTTAACAGCGCCAAATAGACCAACTAATGTTGTCACCGCTGTAGCAGCAAGAATTGTGCTGAGCCTGTTCAGTGTCATGGGAACCTTCCGCATTAAATGATGATCTTGTTTAAAGGCGCGATAAGAACGATGAGCAGAATTCCGTAAGTTCACGGTCTTTTGCGTCGTTGTGCTAGGGATACGGAAGGAGCACGGCTTCAGATGCACTGCTCAGTTAGCTTCATTAAAGCTTTATCAAAGCGACTTTATAGGCTTTAGTTTTTGAAGAAGAAATGAAGAAGATAGGGAAGTGGGAGCGTGAAAACCGTCTTATTCCGTTACCCCCTTGCTCCTCTAATCATCCGTACTGCGATGAATGCGCTGGCTAGTGCCAGTCCGGCGGCAATGAAGACAACTAGGCGAAAGCCGTCAACGAAAGATTCGGCGATCGCCCTTTCCACCTCTTCCCCTAACCCAGCAGGTAAATCGGGCACCTCAATGGCTGCTAGCCTGACCCGTTGTTCATAAACCAATTGCTGAACCTCAGGTGGTAAATTCAGCGCTGCTAACCGTTCGCGCAATCCACGACTAAAAGCAGCCAGCACTAACAGACTTAAGACGGCTACTGACAACAGACTGGCTACGCGGGATACGGCATTGTTGATGCCAGAGGCAATTCCAGCCTGGTGAGCCTCAACCGCACCCATTACTGTTGTGGTCAGGGGAGCCACACTGATGACCATACCAAGCCCTAGAACAGCGATCGCCGGAAAAAAGGTTGTCCAATAGCTGCCGCCAATTCCGGGTAGGGCAAACAGAGCGAATCCCACTGCGGCAACAATCGGCCCAATCGTCAGCGGCAACCGTGCGCCATAGCGGCTCACTAGCCCACCTGACCAGCGAGACAGCACAAACAAGGTCAAAATCAGTGGCAAAAACGCTGCTCCCGTTGCGGTTGCAGAATAGCCCTGCACCTGAATTAGGTTAAATGGGAAGAAAAACAACACTCCGCCTACCGCTGAGTAGAGCAACAGCGTGAGCAAATTTGCTCCACTAAACGTGCGGGAACGAAACAGCCTCAACGGCATCATAGGATAGCGGCTGTGAGCTTCTAGCCAAATGAAGGCAGCCAGAGTCGCGATGCCAATCACTACTGCTGTAATCACCAGTGGATCGCCTAAGCCCAGATTTGAGGCTTCGATTAAGCCGTACACCAGTGCGCCTAAACCAATCGTTGCCAACAGTGCGCCAGCCCAATCTAGTCGAGCCGCTGATTCGTCTCGGCTTTCGGGTACTCGCCAGAGCGCGATCGCCAACACAATTGCTGCCAACGGTAGATTCAAGAAAAATATCCAGCGCCAAGACACCGATTCCACCAACCAACCGCCCAGTACGGGCCCTAACGCTGATGTGATTGCCGTAAATCCAGACCAGGTACCGATCGCCCGTCCTCGTTCTGCGCCGCTAAAGGCAGCGCTGATGATTGCCAAACTTCCTGGAGTCAGCAGTGCTCCACCGATTCCCTGGACGGCACGCGCCAGAATGAGTTGATTTACATCAGGAGAAAAGCCGCACCAGAGAGAGGCGATCGCGAAGATGACGACTCCCCAGATGAAGACCCGCCTGCGACCGAGGCGATCGCCCAGCGACCCTCCCACTAAAATTAGCGCTGCTAGAAATAGAGCATAAGCCTCTACAATCCACTGCACCTGGGCTGCTGTTGCGTCTAGCTCAGATTGCAGCACAGGCAGCGCCACATTCACCACGCTGCCGTCAATAAACACCATGCTAGAGCCCAGAATCGTCGCTGCCAAAATCCAACGGCGCAAATTTCGCTTGCAGGGCTCTACACAAGGTTTTGACCGAATCACCGCTTCATCACAAGGGGGTTTGCCAATATTGGTCATGAGTTCTCAAGCACAAAACAACCTTGGAACAATCAATAACACGATTAACACGATCTCCTCGGGGCTAATCGCATGTGATTCTGGAATGGTTCATGAAGCTTTATATCCAGAAGTGAGTTTTATCTCACTTGCGACAAGATCCCAAATGCAAACTACTCAAATTACGGATTGACCTTGAGGAGCGATCGCTCTATGGTTCAAGTAAAGATTCAAACACTTTGTTATGGACATGGTTTCTGTGAATGTTGGGAAGCAATCCTAGAGAAGAAAGCGTTGCTGAATGCGGAGATGATTCACGGATCTCAATCCCCTGTGTAGGGGCATGGCAATGCCATACCCCTACGAAATTCATACATCCGATCAGCAATCCTAGAGAAGAAGTAATACCGACTTAAACAGATTTCGCAACACATCAATTTCTGTAAGGACGCACTGCGGTGCGCCCTTACCCACGTCTGCAACATGCTTCAATTAAATTGGTATAACTTTGTAAACTCTCAAGGATTGCAGAAAAAGCAGTACGTTGGATCGGCAAACTCCTGTCCGTCTGGGAAATACGTTACGTTGCTAAAGTCACACTTGATGCAACGATGAACCACAGCAAGCGTTGAATTAGTTGGCGATCCGCAAAGTCCACAGGGCAAGCCTGGCTTGCGTTCAGCGGCAGCAAATCCCGGACAACCACATTGAGGGCAACGTTGGCTAATCTTGTGGACGAGATCCTCAGTTGCCTGAGCAATCACCTTCATTCGCGTAGGGTTATACATTGCCCGCATATCCGTTTCAAGATGCGCCTGACCAAACTTCTTTAGGAACCAGTCCACTGTTTCTATCAGTTGCGCCTCATCGGTAATGCCTTTAACAAGGTGAGAAGACGAGGTTGGTTGTGCCTCAGACATGGCAACTAAACCATGCGTCGGAAAGCCAATTTGCTGGGCGAAGGTGAGAGCTGCTTCAAGGCTTTGGATAGACTTGTGACTATAGTTCGTTTCTGTAGAGATAGCTTGTCCCACAATTTCTAGATCGTGAGTGCGATCGCTCAACAACACAATTTCGCAATCACATGCCACAAACGGAATCGCTGGATGAGGTCCAAAACTTCCCTCACTGGCAAATGCAAGCGTTAATCCGGTCAAAGCCATTGCTTTTTCGACCTTGAGTCTAGCTGCATTCTGCTGATCTCCAGCGCGTTTAATATCACGAGTAAAGGTGCCAAACTCATCGGTATTAAATCCTTGAGGAACAACAACTTTTACTCCGAGCTGTTGTTCCACAATCGGAGCAATTGCCTGTTCTTTTCGATGCATTGTTGCCAACACACTTTCTCTGTCACAAAACAGATCCTGGGGAAATGAGCTGTCCATGATTGTAAGCAAAGCAGCAGTAGAAGAAGTTTAACCTGTGGTTTCCCAGGTATAGCAATGGCGATCGCATCCGCCTCGGAAATTTGTCCAATTTCTCTGATCTATAGCTTCGTTGGGACTTCTACCTTGGAGCCTAAAAACCAGGATTGGGCTGGTCGAATGAATCGTTGTAGAGTCTGCCTGAGCGATCGCTGCTGCGGTTCCTGCACCCAAACCAAGGGCAGCAGCGCTATAAGCCGCAAAATGCTGGAGAGCGCAAATAGCCCCATCATGCCGCCTGCATCCGCAAATTGAGCTAGCCACCCTCCGACCAATGCTCCCAATGCTCCAGAGACTCCTGCGATCGCAGCCGTAATGGCGAAATATTTAGTATGGTGCTGCATGGGGGCAATCGCCAGTTGCAGGTTGTTAATGCACAGGTCAACCCCTGCACCCGTACCCCCACCCAGCAGGTGCAGCAGCGGAAACCACAGCCACAGCGAAACTGAGTTTGCGCCAGTGCCTAACCAAAGCAGCGGTGTGACCGCAACTAATATTCCATCTATTAACAGAATAGGGCGATTCCCAATCTGGTCTGCCAACTTGCCCCAGAGGAGCAGCATGAGTAAATTTGCTCCTACTCCCAACGTGTTGTAAAGCGTGACCCAACTTAAATCTAAAGCCAGGTTATCAAGCAAATACAGGTTAAAAAACGGGTTGCAGAGGTTCAATCCAAATGCCCATGCACCAAAGTAGAGTAGGAATAGCAAAAAATTGGAGTTGTTGAGCATACTGCGGTGAGCGGTTTCTGGCAAAGCCTCAGTAACCGTTATGGCAGAGTTTTCCAGTTCATTTTCCTGAACGATGGAACAATCTAGAATATCTGAGTTCTCTGGTTTAGAGATTGAAGCAGGCTCTAAAGTCGCAAAACAATAAGTTTGCGGATTCACATCCGTCATCTGTAACTGAAAGCCCAAACTAATCAGTCCTGTGACAACGCCTAGGATTACCATCACTCCAAACCCCTGAATGCTTCCTCCCGTCCAGTGGGAGATTGCAACTCCTGATAATGGCAGGGACACCAAACTGGTGAGACTAAAGGTGCTGTTGCGAAAGCCAAAATATCGCCCCCGCAGTCGCCGAGGCACCAAGGTCGCTAACCAAGACAGCCAGGAAGCACTGCCCATTGCCCCCAGCACATGAGTTACCAGCATCGCAGCCAGGGTGGCAAAAATCATCTGCTGTGGATGGGCAGGATGCCAACTAAATACAATGATTGCGATCGCCAACGGCACCCAGAGCAAGCGAGAAATGCCATAGACCCATAGACCGTAGATCTGGCGACTGGTGGTGCGATCTGCCCAATACGCTCCTAAGGGTTGCAGCAAATTTGCCATCATCGGGATTGAAGCGAGCATCCCGATCTGCAAGGGAGTTGCTTCTAGCTCCACAAGAAAATTGCTGAGCAACACGCCTCCGGTAATCGTAGAAAAGATGGTAGCAAAAACCCCATCTAGGGTTGAAGCGCGGAGGCTAGACCGAATTTCATCCTTTGAAATTTTTGTTGGAAGGCTTTTGGAAACCGAAGATTCCAACGCCAGGACGGTTGAGGAGATCTCTTGACTTGAAGAGATTGTTTCTTCTAAGTAATCTGTCACCCAGTTCTATCCTTGGAGCCAGCCATTATATTGGGCATCTATTAAGATACCCACCATATTTAATTCAAAAACAGGTGATTTTGCTTCTGCATAGGGTTGTAGCGATCGCCTCAATGTTCACGCCATTAGTGAGATGCTGCGGGGTAGCTAGCAATTTAAGATATCAATTCAGATGATCAGATGGCAATGGGGAAAGTCTTTTTAGCACTGGGAGCTGATTGTGTGATTTATTTTAGCGATCGCAGCGACCATAACCCTTGAGCCTTCTGAGGGCGATCGCGCTCAAATTTGAACTTTAGCAATAGGAGAATTTTAGTGGAGCGGGTTGTCAGCGATCAAAACGGCATTACCTGGACTTGCATTCAGGCGTTTACGGGATTATCCGACCAGCCGAAACACCAGGATGCTGCCCAGGTGAAGGGGGAGGAAGACACCTATTGGGTTGTATGTACCCCTAGCGGTGGGGCACAGTCAGTTCGGCTGAAACTGTCAGGGGATTGGGAGAGCGCTTATTCAGACGAAGCATTGCTCCACGAGATTGAACAACAGTCTCAATAAACCCTTAGCATTACAGTTTGTTGTGCAGCACTCCAGCATTTAATGGCAGATGTTCCGCGATTGCAGCAAAGGCTTGCTCTCCTAAAATCTGGTGTGCCGCTGTTGTTGGATGAATGCCATCCCAAAACAAAAACTGCTGAGGCTGGTCGCAGGCTCTAGAATCCGAAACACAAGCATCCGTCACGTTCGTAAATCCAAATTTTGCTGGATGAGTAATCGCCTCTTGATAAAGCGTATTGGCATCTAGAACCGCAATCTCAAGATCAGGTTGCTGTTGCCCTAACACCTTGAGCGATCGCCGCAATCCCTGGTTGTGTGACTGAGTCAGTGCCACAAGACTGGTAGAATTAGCAGTATTTCGCGTGGCAGGCAGTTGACCTAAATTGGGTAGATTTGCCACCAAAACTCGCTTTGCCCCTGCATTAGACAGAGAGGCGATCGCCTCTATCACATTTTTCACTGGAGTTGTGGCATCATTAACCCCTTGCAGATAGTCATTCGCACCTGCCCACACGACATACAAAGCAGTAGAGTTGACAGATGAATGGGTTTGGGTAAAAGATTGCACCTGACTGAGCAATCCCGGCACAAGACCGTTAGAATAGCTGCTACTCGTTGCTCCACCATAAGCATGATTGTCGATTTGGCTAGTAGAGAGACTGAGACGATCAGCCAGATACTCTACCCAAACTCGACCATTAGAATAACGTCCTTGAAAATAAGGTGGATTAGGTGGATAGGCTCCATTAGTTGCTCGAAACACTGTTCCTGTGTCCGAAAGGCTATCACCAAATACAACCAGTTGATCAATTGGCTCAAACCGTTGAGCCGAGAGGGTTAATGCTGTCATAAATGTCACAAGTGCGAGGGCGATCGCTACAATAATCTTTCTCACTGTTCTTCAAGCAGAACCAGAACTCAAACTACTCAATAAAAAGCTCTCTACCTCGGTGAGAAAGAGAGTTTTCTAACTTTAGATTAATCGTTCTACTGCACTAAAAAAGTTGCTGAGGTTGTTGATCCAATGAGTGTAAAGTGCTGTTTTATTAGTATCAATTCAGTCGCTGGAACGGGCTAATTTATCTATCACTTTCACCACTATAGCGATTTCAACTGCGTTTGGGGTAGTGAAAACCGGACGTTGCTGAAGTGCCACCTTGTTCAAAATTCTGATTAGCTCAACCTCGCTCTCCAAAGTTGAAGCTTCAGAACTGGCACAAGGGCGATCGCCCCTCTTTTTTCCCTTCTTCCTTTTCCTCTGCCACAATAGAACCACCGTTCGCCGAGGGCACCTATGACGCAGGAGGAATTGCTGGCGCTAATCGACCAAGCTGCCACTGAAGGCTGGACAGAACTAGATTTATCGGGCAAGGGATTGACTGAACTGCCTGGGGCGATCGGCAGACTAACACAGCTTGAGACACTAACGTTGGGGAAAGTAGAAAAGTGGGAATGGGTAGACAACAAACCTATTCCAACGCTGGTCACGAATGGACTAACCACGCTACCTGGAGAACTCGCTGCGTTAGAAAATTTGAAAACGCTGAACCTCAGTGGCAATCCTTTGACTGTCGTTCCCGAAAGCGTCTTTGAGCTTCAGCAGTTAAACGCTTTGAATTTGACCAGCATTAGTTTATTAGAGATACCAGAGTCGATCGCCCAACTTACCAATCTGATAAGACTTGAACTCTCTGGCAACCAGATTAGCGGGCGTTGCTGGATGAGGGTATGAATCATGTGGGGACAGGGACATCGCGGAACTTCAGATAGTGAAGTAGCAATCGAACCGAATGCTTGAGCATCTCTACGGACTTGGAATAGC
>JACJOC010000041.1 GCA_014695345.1 Cyanobacteria bacterium FACHB-471 | reverse complement strand
GGAGTAGACACCGAGAAATCAAATTCTGACTTGCGTGCTTCCCACCGGAGTGAGAGTGACAGTGAGTGGTGCTTGTAGGTGTCTCGGTCAGACTGTTGGGCAGGCTCAAAGCACCAAGGATCATCGACCTCAAGTCCAGCCTTAATGCCGAATCTACCATATTTCATGAGTGCTGGTGCACGCAGTTCATGAGGACTGTTGGCGAAATATTGCTTAACACTCCGAAGCCTTGAATCTTTGTCATTCTCCTGCTGAAACTAATTGAGCTTTGTATCTTTCACAGGCGATTCAGTTCCTTTACTTCGGTTTATCGTCGATAACCTGCTAGAAGTCTGCCGTCTTTCAATGCGGTGCAAAGTTTGAACCCCTATCTCCCGCATTACCAGGAGCTTTCGCTTCCTCCAGCATCCTTTACCCACTGGATAGTTGTGCATTCCTTACGGTTTGCCTACTCTGACCTCAAGACCAGAGAATCCATTGGGTTTCTGTAGTTCCAAGTGTTTGAGATGGGTCCGGGTCGGGTTCCGTCTTCACTCCGATGGGATTAAGCTCTGTCACTTAACGGAGTAGCAAGCTGTTAACCCACCCACTCACCTTTTGGTCTCAGTGTCTCAGCCCATTTCACTGACTGGCGCACATGACGAAGCTTCAAACAACGGTTCAGTTACCTTAACCCTTTCAGGCTTCCCCTTGCCCTTACCCAGATTGAGGCTTCCAGGCTTGGATACGTTCGTAGTCTGCATTCCACTAGATTCATCACTTACTACTAGCGTGACCGGAGTCGGAGACTCTTTTACGGGGGGACGGTGGGACAGATTCCACTGGGAGAGACGGCTCTCCGCTCACTTAGGAGGATTGTCTTAATCCTCTAACACTCAACTTTCTACATCGCACTGCTACCTTGACCCCTAATACATACTCCATCTCAACCGATTGGACGTGGATTTGGCAGGCGAACCAACCCATTAAAATTCTTGCCAGGATACCAGGGCGTTTGGAGAAGATTGTCAAAACCGGGAAGGCTTTCCATGTGTTCCACCATCCGGGTACGCATGGAATCATCGGGTAACGATCCCCTTAATGCACCCATGTTTTCAACAACGTGGTCTGGGTTCGTGGTCGCGGGAATTGCGCAGGTTAGAGCCGGGTGAGAAATCACATACTTGAGAAAAAACTGGGCCCAGTTTTCGCAGCCAAAATCGCTGGCAAAATCGGGTAGTGGTTGCCCCTCTACCAATTCAAAGAGACGGGCTTTCTCAAAAGGCATGTTGGCTAAGACTGCTGTTCCTCGCGCCGCCGCCGCAGGAAGAATTCTGTCTTCAACTCCACGCTGACGGATTGAGTAGCGAAGTTGAACAAAGTCCAGGTCGCCATTCTCGATCCACCTCTCAAGCGCAGCAAAATACAACGGATCATGATGGGTAACGCCCACGTAACGAATTCTACCTTCTTCTTTCCATGCCTTTAGCAGGGGTAAAATTGCGTCTACATTCACCAAGCTGTGAACTTGCAACACATCAATGCGATCGCGAGATAATCGTGTCAGTGATTGTTCAAACTGACGTTGCGCCTGGCTGGGATCGCCCAGATACTCTCCAGTTGCCCAAGTTTTGTTAGTAATAAACAAATTATTGGTCAAGCCGAGGGTTCTGGCAAATTCGCCCACATTCACTTCCGACATCCCGTAGAGCAGTGAGGTATCGACCACTCGCCCGCCTGCATCCCAAAAGCGGCGCATCACTTGTTGAAGATGATCGCGGGGCTGATCAGACAAAGCATCAAAGGTCATGAACGTTCCCAGCCCGATTGCAGGCAGTTTCTCCTTTGTGCGCGGGATCTCTCTCGTGATGATCTGCGCGGGTTGATTTGGAGCAGGTTGCGACGGTTGAGTTTGAGTTTGATTCTGTGCCTGTGCCGTCTTCAAAAGAGTAGGTGTTAAGGCAGCGGCGGCGGCACCAAATCCTAACAATCCAAGCGCAGACCGACGGGAAATATTTCGCCTAATTGCTGGACGGGAATAATTGTTATTGGGTGTTGCATTATCTTCTAGGTTGCTGTTAGTCATTACTCATTACCGTAAAAAAACACCGGCATTAGCGGCTTCATACCCTCAGGACCAGGAGCTTATCGGGCGCGAAATATCTTGCCGATCTGGGGTCACGGCTTTGTCGGGAAGGCTGAGGGTTTTATCGCTGAATGCTTAGTAAAACGTTTCAAGTGACTGTTTTTGCGCCACTGTCAGTGCTGAAGTTTGATCATCACTAACGAATGCATAGAAGCCTTAGTTGAGAACAAACACGAATGAAACTATGTTGATCGTTACACACAGAACATAATGTGTCCAATGCATATTGAAGATGTCTGCTATATCAGTAGTGATATAGTATGAAGCTATGACTCAACAGTTCCCCAATCTCGCGCGCATCGACCTCAATCAACTTCTGGCTTTGCAAGCCATCCTGGCTGAGCGAGGCTCGAGCAGCTGCTCGAGCCTCGCTCAGCCAGCCAGCAATGAGTCGCGTACTGGGTCGGCTTCGATCGGCACTTGGCGATGACCTGCTCATTCGTAGCGGCGTCGGGTACGAGCGAACACCGCGCGGCGATCGCCTGCTGCAAGAGTTGGAAGTTCTCCTGCCTCGCTTAAATGCAGTGATTGGGAGTAATGACTTTGATCCCTCCACCTCACAACAATGTTTCCGAGTTGCAGGCACTGACTATGCAGCCGCCATTATTGTCAGTGGCACGGTGCGGCTCTGTCGCCAATCTGCTCCCGGCGTTCGCGTTGAAGTCGTTGGCTGGACACAAGACAGTTATCGTGATGTGGAAATGGGTCGCTGCGACGTGGCGCTGGGCGTCGGCAGCGTGCCAACCCTGCCCAAAGAATTGAAGGTAGAAGTGCTGTACCAGGAGAACTTCGTGTGCTTGATGAGTACAGACACCAAATTTAAGGGCAAGCGGTTTTCTCTGGACGAATATCTGCGCCGCCCACACGCGGTAGTCGCAACCGCCGAAGGGCGACAAACCATGATTGATCGTCCGCTTGCTGATTTGGGAAAGCAGAGGAATGTTGTGCTTCAGTCACCTTACTTTATGTCAACCGCGCTGAGTATTGTGGGTACCGACCTGATATTCACCGTCCCCATGCGCATAGCACTCGAACTCTCAAAATTGGCCAACTTTCGGCAAGTATTACCCCCTCAAGAGATCAGTGATTTCCCCTACACAATCGTCTGGCATCCTCGGCTTGGTGGTAATTCTGAACAGGCGTGGTTCCGTGACCAGATCCGGGCGACTGTGAAATGATGGTGAGAACCTTTATGTAGATGCACTAGGAATAGGTGATAGAGCGCGGTAAGGCTCCGTTATAGCAGAGAAAATTTTGGTCGCCAAGGCTGAGAAGCTCGTAGTATAAAGCTTCCAGCAATTTCTTCCTTACAGCGAGCAATTGACTTGAACTGTCCGATCTTCAGCCATAAATGGGACAGTTGCCTTTGAAACTTCACTAATACAGGACTTACGCAGATGTACTAAATGTGGTGGTCAGCTTAGCCCAACTTCATAGCAAGAGTGGGTGATTTGAGTTGCCCAATCAAATAGTGGGATAACAGTCTGCTCTTGAGTTGATAGATGCTGGTTGCCGTA
>JACJOC010000040.1 GCA_014695345.1 Cyanobacteria bacterium FACHB-471 | reverse complement strand
TGAAGATTGGCAAGCGATCGTTGGGTTGAAACCTGCTGCATAATCTTGTGATTCCAACTTGCCAGGGATTATCGTGCTTATTCTTAAATTTTTCTGGTTAAGTTGACAGTACCCTCTAAAACTAAGGTGGGTTAAAAGCTTTCAGTCCTAGTCGATAATCCGACAGGCAAATAGGCATTTCGATCGCCTTTTAGAGCTGGGGCAGCTTAAAGGGGATTAACTTATGCTTGAAGTTATACAGCAAAAATTTTCCCTAAATGGGTTGGGTTGAAAGCTATAGCTGCTTTCATCAAAGAACTGAGAGAGCCAGCGACACTTTAATATAGATCTATTAGCTAGTTCTTACAATGAGTTACAACAGTGGGTTGAAAGGTAAGGCAGGGGACTGCTGGCGTATACACGACATCAATTTGTTACCAATACCAAAGCGACAACATTCTGTTAGAACGACATCAATTTGTTAACAGCGACACCAATCTGTTAACGATGACAAATAAATGTAGAGCGAAGGAATAAGTGTCACAACCGAAGGAATAAATGTCACAATCGCTCTTCGCCTCAAAGCCTTACCCTGCAAGCTTTTTAGATTTTTTGGCTATCGATCTTTAAAGAAAACTCAACCGAAGAATTACGTGTCATTTCGTGGGGCTACCGAAGAAATAAATGTCATTTCGTAAGTCGTTGCTTGAAACCCTTGTCCTGAAACAATTTCACCGTTCTGTGACGATCGCCGAAGAATTTCATGTCACTTTGTTGGCTTAAAAGCTGAAACCTTTACGTACTAGCGGCTTCAAGCCTTACTAGATTTACCGAAGAATTATGTGTCATTTCGTGGGCTACCGAAGAAATAAGTGTCACTTCGTTGGCTCAGAAGTTAGAACCTATATACATGAACAGTTTTAAGCTCTACTAACTTTACCGAAGGATTACATGTCATTTCGTTGGAGCAATTTCGCCTTCAGCTTTGCGGGAGTTTCGCTTTTGCCAAAGGCGATCGCCTACCAACTATAGGGAAACTTCGCTCAGAGATTACTAAATAGGTTGCTGTGTTCCTGGAAGCGACCCCTATAGGATCAGTGTAGCTGCACGATGGCTATCCTCCTCAAGATGCTCCCGGTAGAATATAAGGAGATAAACTTGTTGTCCTCGTATGACTGCAACTGTCACACTGCAACTTCCAGATCCTATCTATCAGCGACTGGTCAATACGGCGATCGCAACAGGGCGATCGCTTGAAGAGGTCATGCTCCATGCCCTGAAAGTCGGTAGTCCTCCAGATTGGGAGAATGTACCCGATGAGTTTAAGGCAGATTTAGCCGCTCTTGACCGTTTGGAAGATGAGGCTCTATGGAGGGTTACCACAGGTCACAAGACTGAGGAGGGGATGGCACGGTATTTCGAGTTGTTGGAGCGTAACAAGGAACATACTCTTACCTCAGCAGAGCAGGTGGAGTTGGTAGAACTGCGATCGCAGGCGGATCTTTTCATGTTACGGAAAGCCCATGCTGCTGCTCTTTTACGTTGGCGTGGTCATCGTGTTCCCCATCCCTGATCGCTTGTGTCTGCCTATATTTCTGAATATCTAAAGACCCAAATTCGAGGGTGCGATCGTTACCGCTGCTGCTACTGCTTAACTAGCGAAGCCAATAGCGGTCTTCCCATGAGCTTTGACCATATTCATCCCCAGTCCAAAGGCGGGAATACTTCCTTTGAAAATGTTTGCTTGGCTTGTCGCTCCTGCAATGAGTACAAGTCCGACTTGACCGAAGCTCAAGATCTGCTCACTGGGGAAATCGTTCCCTTGTTTAATCCAAGGACACAGCAGTGGTCAGAACACTTTGCTTGGAGCCTGGATGCAACACGAGTGGAGGGGCAAACGCCAGTCGGACGAGCCACGATCGCTGCATTACGGATGAACAATTCGGTCATCGTAGCTGCTCGTTCGCGTTGGGTGATCAGTGGTTGGCATCCTCCTACAATTGAGTGAAAGTTTTTTCCTGCCTGCCACCGACGAATTCACACGCTCTACGACAACTCTCATCTGGTACTGCATCTGAGTACTCTGGAGAAGCTAAAGCAAGCCCCACAGCGACAAAAATTCCTCGCTTGGGTTCACAAGTAAGACCCAAAAAAGAGAGTGCAGATGGTTCGAAAGCACTGAACCTGGGCTGAAGCAGGTACAATCAGTTCCAGATTGGCAATCTGTCGTAGGTGAACTGGAGTTGTGAGTTTCGCTGCTTCAGTTCACCCAATTGTTGCTTAGAACAAGCGATGGGACGGAGCAATATGAATCAGCAGTTGTCCCAGTTCATTCATCATGTTGTCGATCGCTTGCAGGCAATTGAGGGGGTTGTGGCGATCGCTTTGGGTGGCTCAAGAGCAAGGGGCACCCATACCCCCAAGTCAGATGTGGATCTGGGGCTTTATTATCAACCAGAGAACCCGCCTGATCTCCTTGCGCTCAATCGCCTTGTCTGACAACCATCGTACAAACCTAATTACCCCGATCGGCGAGTGGGGAAAATGGATTAATGGCTGGGGGTGGCTCAAGTTAGAAGGCATTCCAGTCGATTTCCTCTATCGGGATGTGACTCAGGTAATTCAGGTTATCGATGATTGTCATGCTGGAAAAATTGCGATCGACTACCAACCCGGACACCCGCATGGCTTTGTATCCTCAATCTACATGGGTGAAGTTGCCCTTTGTCTGCCACTTCACGATCCAAATGGCGTTTTAGCTGCTTTGAAGGCTAAGACAACGCCTTATCCGGCAAAGCTTAAGCAAGCAACCATTGACAAGTTTGCCTGGGAAATCAGTTTCTCGCTGGTGGTTGCTCAAAAGGCAGTTGCACGGGGTGATGTTGCCTATGCCGCAGGCTGCTGTTTTCGCAGTGTGGCATGTATGAATCAGATACTCTTCGCGCTGAATGAGACATACCTGCTGAATGAGAAGGGCGCTGTGGCCTTGCTAATGGCTTTACGCTTTGCCCTGCGAACTACCAAAGACGGATCGAGTCAGTGTTTGCGTTGTTGGCGGCTGATGCAGAATTAATCAAGGGGGGGCGATCGCTATCCTGAATGGGATTGAGAAGGAATTGAGCCAGTGGGATGGCGATCGGCGCTTGGAAATGTAGAGTTTGGTCGCCATTTGGAGTTGCGAGGATTATTGTCCCATTGAGCCTTCCAGAACTACAAAAGCTACTCTGGAAGCTTTTATTCCTCGTGTTTGAGATGGTACAGCAGGTTTACAATGGTTTCTTTGGCAACGATCACATCAAGCGACTGCTCGCTTCTTCCACTACAAAAAGCGTTCTCTTGCCTCATTTACCTAAATACAACTGTAATACTGTTGCTCGATCGCCCTATCCAGAATTGATAGGGCGATCGAGCAACAGGAACCAATCTAAACGAAGTTGGTAGCCATTAACGTATTTGCCTGAGTTCCTATTAAAGTTGCTAGCAATTCGCCTGTACTGCTAACGCTGATTAGCGTGTTATTCGCATTCGTACCTGTATCTTGAGCGATCGCCACTTGTCCCAATGACAGACCACTCAAATCAATCAGGTCACGATTGGTTTCAAACTGGTTAATGATATCAGCACCTTCACCCGGTTTCAGGACGAACGTATCTCTGCCGCCGCCACCCATCAGCGTATCTTGACCCAACCCACCAATGAGAATGTCATTGCCATCGCCTCCTACCAAAACATCGTTACCTTCACCACCCCGGAGAAGGTCATTACCACCTAGTCCCTCTAGCGTATCGTTGCCCCTTTGACCATTGATCACATCGTTTGACCCATTAAACCCTTTAACGGCGTTATCGAGATCATTGAGGAAAGACACGGTGTTCTCATTATCCAACTTGCTGATCCGCTCGTTGGCATCAAAAACATCAAAGCTATCTGTAAGTTTGGTCTGTCCATCAAAGAAGAGGTTGGCCACATCAACGGATGCACCTGTTTTCTTCGTCAGGTTATCCAGGTTTTGCAGGGCGAAGTTCTGCAAGATGAGTTTGTTCGTCTCAATTCCCTCAAATGTGATGACTAAATTGCTGCCTTCCTGAGTGAGCAGCAAGTTTCTAGCTGTAAGCTCTGTACCTGTAAAGCGAATTGAATCGAACTCTTTTAGGGCTGCACTGGAGGGTTTAAAGCCAGTGCCCACACCGCCAAAATCAGTAATCGAGTCTGTGCCATCGCCTAAGCGCACGATGAATGTATCTTGGTCACCGCCGCCAATGAGAACATCATCTTCTGTTCCTCCGGTAAAGCGATCGCTTCCTACACCACCTTCCAGTAAATCAGCTCCAGCTTGTCCGTTGAGTGTATCGTCACCCATGTCTCCCACAAGATTATCTACACCAGCACCACCATCCAGGATGTCATTGCCCTGTTGTCCGTAGAGGAAATCATCCCCTTCATCTCCTGATAGGCGATCGCTTCCTGTCCCGCCTTCCAGATAATCGCTGTCGTCCCCACCCAACAGTTGGTCATTACCCTCTTCGCCATAAAGCAGGTCAGTTCCAATTCCACCGTCAAGCAGGTCATTGCCATCACTGCCGTCTAAATTATCGTTACCAGACCCGCCATCAAGGGAATCCGTTCCCTCACCTCCCAGGAGAAAGTCATTGCTCTCACCTCCTAGCAATTGGTCATTGCCATCCTGACCTTCCAGCACATCATTGCCTGCACCGCCATCGAGCGTATCATTATCATCACCACCGCTCAGCGCATCATTTCCTGCCCTTCCATAAAGCGTGTCAGCGCCTTCATCACCCCAGAGGTCATCGTTTCCTTCGCCGCCGTCTAGCAGATCATCTCCTGCGTTGCCGTTGAGCGCATCATCTCCGGCTTCACCATAGAGGTTGTCTTTTCCTGTGCCACCTTGAGCGCGATCGCTTCCATCGCCTCCATAAAGGGTGTCATCTCCACCTCGGCCATCTAGATAGTCATCACCGTCCAATCCAGCCAGGATATTAGTGCGCTCATCTCCAATGAGGCGATCGCCAAACTGAGAGCCTTCCAGATTTTCAATGGATTGGAAGACATCCCCCAAAGCATCTCCAGCCGTTCCGCGACCTGTAGTAAGACTAGCCGTTACGCCAAACTCAGCCGTAAAATAGGATGCTGTGTCGGTGCCATCTCCGCCATTCAGCAAATCTGCTCCTGTACCACCGACAAGGTAATCATCTCCAGCTTCACCCAGGATTGTATCGTTATCGCCTTCGCCAAAAACAATGTCATTTCCGCCACGGGCTTCGATGCGATCGCTACCAGCGCCAGCGTAAATGATATTGGCATTACCATCGCCAATGATTTGGTCATCAAATCCAGAGCCAATCACGTTCTCGATGCTGCTGAGAGTGTCAGTATTCCCAAAGCCATCGATGACTTTACTTTGCTCCAGGTTGACGAGTACTTTTCCAGGGTCACGACGATAGCTGGCAGTGTCAGAGCCGTCACCACCGTCAAGCGTGTCATCTCCTGCATTACCAATCAGGACATCATTACCCGCTAAAGCCTCAATTGTGTTATTGAAGCTATTACCCATTAGAATGTCGTCAAACTCAGAACCAATGATGTTTTCCAGATTTCGCAGGGTATCAACGGTGCCAAAGCCATCGTTGGCAGTGCAAGGGGCGATCGCAAAGCTCGGTTCAGTGTCAGTAGAAACAGGAGCAGGAACAAAGATGGTGTTGTGAACAAAACCACCAGTATTTCCGTACTCAATTGTCTCATCAATATTAACGGTTACTCCACTAGGTGAACTGGCATAGCTTACAGTGTCAATGCCATTACTACCATCAATTACATCTTTACCAGATTCTCCAACTAGAAAATCGTCACCAGTTTCACCATTCAAAGCATCATTATCAATACCACCGTTCAATCTGTCGTTACCAGCACCTCCCTCTAAAACATCATTGCCAGTACCGCCATCAAGAATATCGTTACCAGGATCGGCAATAGTTATTGGATCACTAAATATCGGCAACCCTTTGTTTGGTCCATCTTGTACAGTTCCAATTTGAGTAACCTGCTGAATGAAACCACCCTTTATGATGTCGTCACCATTTCCACCGCTAAGAATATCGTCGCCAAATCCACCGTTTAGCTCATCATTACCGTCATTACCATTTAGAGTGTCATTGCCTGCATCGCCAAATACAGTATCATTACCTGCTTCACCGTCCAATGTGTCTTCCCCGTCACCACCGCTTAGGCGATCGTCACCGTCGCCTCCAGATAATAGATCTCTGTCAACGCCTCCAGAAAGCCGGTCATCGCCGTTCCCTCCCTTTAATATGTCAGCACCTGCATCACCAGCTACGATGTCATTGCCAGTGCCACCGTCCAAATTGTCATTACCAGCACTACCCTTAAGCGCATCGTCACCATCCTCCCCAAAGATCTGATCATTGCTTATTCCTCCGGTAAGCCCGTCGTTGCCTGCACCACCACGTAACGTAGCCGCACCATCTCCAGCTAATAAAACGTCATTACCTTCACCACCAGAAAGGTCTACTTCAGCAGTTACGCCAGATTGGATGATAATTACATCATCTCCAGTACCACCATCAGCAATAATTTTGTCCACTCCGGGACTATTTGTTGGATAAGGTTGCACATATCCAAATGCTCCGACAAAAACTTGACCAGGCTCTGCTCCTGCTTGAACTTCAAAAACTTCATTAACTTCATCCAAGAATGGGGTATCAGCACCGCGATCGGCTGCATTAGGACCCATGTTTAGGCGCAGCAGGTTCCCACCCAAATCAGTAGCCAACACTGGAGTTTTAGTTCCACTACTGCAACCATATTCAAAGTTCAAACCAGGAATTGGGAAACGGGCAATCTCAAAACTATCTTCAAAGACAAACAGAAGTTCATAAGATACACGGGCACCCGCTTCAACTTTACCTTCAACCTCAAAAACACAATTGATGCCCTTTGACAGGTTCTGTAGAATTTCGGGAGGTCTAACTTTAGAGTCACTAGGAGTAGGATCATCAAGAGTTAGAACTACACCACCACTAATAAAGAGTTCGGCGCTTAGCTCAGCGGCTCCAGGGATACCAACACCCCCACCTGCGAAGAATCCCAGATTCAGCTTAAAGTTACTGCTGGAATCAACAAAGAAACCTTTATTAAAGACATCAGATGCACTTCCACCTGGTGAGGCTGCTGCAATCAGACCTTCGGTATCAAAGCCAAAATCTAGATTTGCCCCAAAACCGCCTTCGCCCCCTACCTTGACAAAAATTCCGGGAAACACCGGAACATCAACGCTGTAGTTGAAGCCTGCGCTAAGTTCAGGGAGGTCAGCCTTGAAAAGAGTCGCATCTGTTTTACCCAGTAGAAGCTTGAACGCTTCTGTTGGTGACTCAAGAATTGGAAAACTGAGTCCACCTCCCTGCGCCTCAGCAAAGAAGTTGTTAGCTGTTGTTGATTGACTAGTTGCTTGCTGTAATGGATTACCAGAAGGTGCAATAATGTTGTTTGAGTCAATTGATATTTCATTTAAGTTAGAAACCTCACGAATATCTGCGTTAGGTAAACTAAAACCACCCAAATCAATCAAAACAGATCCTTCGTCAGTATCAATGCTATCGAGCACTTTAGCAACATCAGCAACATTTTTAATTGCATCAATGAAATCTAGTTGAGGTACTCCAGTTGCAAAAACCGGGTTGGTAGCAATATCTAAAAGGCTAACCTTAATACCAAACTGATCAAGCAGTGGCAAGGGAGACGTAATAACGTCGAGAATAGGTTCAACAGGTCTTGTGATTTTACGCACTTCACCTACAATAGGTTTAGCAAAATCACTAAGAAATGAACCTAAGTCAAGCTTGACATCTGTGAACTTCAGTTCCGGTAAGTTGCCAAACTTAGCATCATCAACATCAGCAGCATTGAAATCCCAATCTAAAACTAAATCAGTATTTAGCTTAGGAAATTTAGCAGACCCATCGAAGCTAGTAGCAAGATTGAGCCTAACATCAGCATTAGCAGTTAGCTGAGCATCAACAAGATCATTAGCATTAGGAGTTTCATCAAACTCTAGTTTGCCACCTGAGCCAGCTAAATCAACTTTGAAAGTACCTTGAAATTTGGTTCCTTCATCTGTAGCAACAGCTTTAAGAAAGCCAAGTTCTCCTGCTGCATTGAAAGTTGGCGCAGACGCTTTCAGGTCAATGCTAAGCTCATTGGAATCAGAGGTTTCAATAAAGAATCCTTCATTTTTGTTAATTCCAAGCTTAAGATCGAAGTCAAAGTCCAATTCAACATTTGTGCTGCCACTCAGATCGAGATCAATTCCTGGTAATCCAAAATCAGAAGATAGAGAATTATTAAAACTAGAAGCTTTATCTGGGCTCAATTTCAAGTTGAAAATGATCTCATTATCACGCTCAGTTAAGCTAATTGGTTCTCTTAATAGATCAAGACCATTCTCTCCCAAAGCGTCATTAAATGCTTTAGCGATATCAGCAGTTTCTGCTTTTGATAAATCAGTAATGCTATTTAATTGACTTTGGATTGAATTCTTGATGTTGTTGATAAATTGCACTGCATTGTCTGTGGAATCTGCTAACTCATCACCAAGAATAGGAATGTCCTCTTCAAATACACGGCTAGTGATAGCATTTTGTAGATTGTCTAGGAGTGTGTCTATCTGGTTAATTGCCTCGGTATAACTTCCTGTGAATGAATTATCTTGCTCGATTCGTGTCAGTTGCCCATCTAGCGTGAGTGCAATTACATCGTTCTCAGCTTTGAGTGTTTGAAGAGTTGAGTTGTCTAGCTGTACGCCCTGAACTATGCTAGAAAAAATATTTCCCTCATCACCAGAGGCATCAGATGAGTTGATTTGAGAATCAACAAAGTGCCCGATCTCTTCCAGAAGCACGTTGGCGATCGCCCCTCCATCTTCTCCTTCATTCCGACTCACAAACTCCTGAGACAAATAGATTGTATTGGTGGTGCTAGAGAAAGCACCATTGGCGTTGTTAATATCTGCGGCAGGACGAATTTCAAGATTAGGGAGGTTTTCAAAGTTGCCAGATGCCCATTGCTGTTGGAAGTCTTGCAGTTTAGCGGTATCGAAGCGATCGCCAAAGGCAGTTTCCATCTTGCTTATGAAATCTGGTGCCACAGCAGCTTCTTTAAGAGTTGTCAGAACTTGATTGGCAATTTCAGCATCTACTAATCCCTGAGCCAGAAAGCTATTAACTGACATTGTTGTGTTTCCTTGAGCGGTGAATTTGGTATGGCAGCAGACCAAGTGGGTTGACACTTAAAGATTTACGGTTAGAACTGCACCCTAAACTGAAAAATTTGAACCTTGAAGGTCGGCAAATACACTTAGTGAGGTTTGCACATTATCATGAGAAATTCATTCTGGTTTGGCGACACCCTTATGGGTACCTTTTGGTTAAGCGTCAGAGGGTTAAGTATTAAGCTGTGAAACGCTTTACGTGTACCTCTTTGGCTCTCTAGATTTATCAAAACTTTTAGTCACCTGAGTTCAGGTCTGAGAATGGCTGACTTGTTCTGACTTAACATTTAACTTCCATAAGTCATTGCAGATGGTAAAAGTTGCAGCAGATAGAAGTGGCGATCGCCAACACTCATTTGTTTCCAGACAATAGAATTCCAGAGACCTAACTGCGATCGCTGAGGTGAATAGAGAGGCGGTCGCCCCTCTCCAGCAATTGTTTCTACAACTGCGATCGCCCTTTCACACCGCATTGTCCCATCTCACTCTAGGTAGCCTTCAAACTTCAAAGTCCCGTAAGATGGGAAATTTAGGGGGTGAAGAGGACTTGTGCTCACACCATAATTCATGTTGAGGTTAAAGGGCGAGCGACAGCATCAGCTATTGACCACGTAAGCGATCTAGCTCTCCTGGTTCAAATGGGGCTTGACCAGCTTGTAAAGCCTCAAAGGTAAATGGATAAGGTCGCTCTGAATGCTCAAGCCAGTTTTCTAAAACCTTAATCCAGCGTTGTCGCTGAATTTTTAACTCCTCGTCGCCACTGCTGTCAGCCCATCTTACGAAAACCCGAAAGTCTTCAATTGCACCTTGAGCATCACCAGTCAGCGCTCTGGCAAGACCACGGCTGTCTAGAATTGACTCACTCTCAGGTGAAAGTGCAACAGCTCTTTCACAGGCATCCAGTACTTCTGCTGCATGTCCATACAGGCTGCCGTTCCAACACAAGCTGTTCCAGGAATCACCAGAAATTTCTACGGCTGGATCGCGCCTTTGAGCTTCTGCATAGGCAGCTAGTGCTTCCTCCACCTGACCTTGCTGGACAAGCGCCTCACCTTGTTCGACAAAAAAGGGAGCTGATGATCGCTGTGCTTTAGATTCGGGAGCAAGATCTAAGCTTGGATTCCACTCTAATGCTTAGCGAAAGGTTATAATTACGCCGTCAATATCGCCCTCCCTAGCTTCTGCTTCGCCTGCCTGAACTAGAGGTGGCGCTGCCACCAGTATCGATTCATTAATGACAAACCTCCAAAGTCTCCAAATCTTTAGGATGAGTAATCAAGTAATCTTGCAGCCAATTGCAGCCCCGCATCATTAGTTGGTCCAGATTTTGCAAGTCCCATACCCGTGCTGTGTTGTCAGCGGAGGCAGTCACAATCTGCTGTCCATCTGGGCTAAAACTGGCGCTCAAGACACTATGCTGATGCCCTTGTAGGGATGCCACTTCTCGTCCCTGCAAGTCCCATACCCGTGCTGTGTTGTCAGCGGAGGCAGTCACAATCTGCTGTCCATCTGGGCTAAAACTGGCGCTCGTGAGACTACTTTGATGTCCTTGTAGGGATGCCACTTCTCGTCCCTGTAAGTCCCATACCCGCGCTGTTCCATCACGGGAGGTAGTCACAATGTGCTGCCCATCTGGGCTAAAACTGGCGCTGAAGACATCATCCTGATGTCCTTGTAGGGATGCCACTTCTCGTCCCTGTAAATCCCATACCCGTGCTGTGCGGTCAGCGGAAGCAGTCACAATCTGCTGTCCATCTGGGCTAAAACTGGCGCTGAAGACATCATCCTGATGTCCTTGTAGGGATGCCACTTCTCGTCCCTGTAAATCCCATACCCGCGCTGTTCCATCACGGGAGGTAGTCACAATCTGCTGTCCATCTGGGCTAAAACTGGCGCTCTTGAGACTACTTTGATGCCCTTGCAGAGTTGCCACTTCTCGTCCCTGTAAGTCCCATACCCGCGCTGTTCCATCACGGGAGGTAGTCACAATCTGCTGTCCATCTGGGCTAAAACTAGCGCTCAAGACATTATTTTGATGCCCTTGCAGAGTTGCCACTTCTCGTCCCTGTAAGTCCCACGCCCGTGCTGTGCCGTCATCGGAAGCAGTCACAATCTGCTGTCCATCTGGGCTAAAACTGGCGCTCGTGAGACTACTTTGATGCCCTTGCAGAGTTGCCACTTCTCGTCCCTGTAAGTCCCACACCCGTGCTGTGCGGTCAAAGGAGGCAGTCACAATGTGCTGCCCATTTGGGCTAAAACTGGCGCTAATGACACTAGCCTGATGCCCTTGCAGGGATGCCACTTCTTGTCCCTGTAAGTCCCATATCCGTGCTGTGTCGTCAGCAGAGGCAGTCACAATCTGCTGTCCATCTGGGCTAAAACTGGCGCTCAAGACATTATTATGCTGATGTCCTTGCAGAGTTGCCACTTCTCGTCCCTGTAAGTCCCATACCCGTGCTGTGCGGTCAACCGAAGCAGTCACAATCTGCTGTCCATCTGGGCTAAAACTGGCGCTCCAGACATCATCCTGATGCCCTTGTAGGGATGCCACTTCTCGTCCCTGTAAGTCCCATACCCGTGCTGTGCGGTCAACCGAAGCAGTCACAATGTACTGTCCATCTGGGCTAAAACTGGCGCTCCAGACATCATCCTGATGCCCTTGTAGGGATGCCACTTCTCGTCCCTGTAAGTCCCATATCCGTGCTGTGCGGTCAAAGGAGGCAGTCACAATGTACTGTCCATCTGGGCTAAAACTGGCGCTCCAAACATTATGCTGATGCCCTTGCAGAGTTGCCACTTCTCGTCCCTGTAAGTCCCATATCCGTGCTGTGCTATCCCAGGAGGCAGTCACAATGTGCTGCCCATCTGGGCTAAAACTGGCGCTCAAGACACTATCCTGATGTCCCTGCAGAGTTGCCACTTCTCGTCCCTGTAAGTCCCATACCCGTGCTGTGCGGTCAACCGAAGCAGTCACAATGTACTGTCCATCTGGGCTAAAACTGGCGCTCCGGACGTTATCCTGATGTCCTTGCAGAGTTGCCACTTCTCGTCCCCGTAAGTCCCATATCCGTGCTGTGCTATCCCAGGAGGCCGTTACAATATGCTGCCCATCTGGGCTGAAACTGGCGCTGAAGACATCATCCTGGTGTCTGTCAAGCTTGTTTCGGGCTTGAATCTCATCCAAGATAGTTCGCAGGGCTAAAATTGGACTGACAGATGGATAGTCCTGCGGTTTGAGCAGATTATGGTCTTGCACAAAATTCTTCAGCTCCTGAGCAGACCTCATCGCCCTCAGCAACGCATCGAGTTGATCAACTTCAAACCATCCCATCGCTGCACTTCCGGCTCGCTCCATCGCAGCAACCGTTTGAGCAAACTCAGTTTCTTCTCTGGCTAGCTGAGTTGCCGATTCTGCCTCTTCCTGCTGTATTTCTGCTGCTTCAAGGCTGGCCTGCGCCTGCTCTAAATTCGCTTGAGCCGACTGAAGCTCCCGTTGCGCCTGCTGCTGAATCTGTTCTCGTTCCTGCTTTGCCTGCTGTACGCCTGCCTCGGCGGTTCTGACTTTCTCTGTCGCAACGCTCACCTGCTGCTTTGCTGCTTGTAGCGCCTCATCTGCCTGCCGCGATCTGGCTTCGGCGGCTTGCCGATTTTTGTCTGCGGCTGCAAGGTTATCTCTTGCCCGGTTTGCTTCTTGTTCAAGACCAGTAGCCTCTGCTCTGGCATTTTCTACCTGCCGATTGGCGGTGTTGATTCGCTCATTAGCAGCGTTTGCCTCTTGGGTCGCTCGCCCTGCAAAGAACATCGCTCCAATGGCTCCAACCAACGCACCTACCAAAACAACCGCTCCAATCCGAATTTGGCGTTTGGCTTTGCGGTTCGCTGCTGCTAAAAGCTGTTTTGCCTCTGCTTCTGCCTCTAGCCGTTTTTGAACGTCTCGCTTGTCTACCTCCTGACTCGCCGCCAAAAACTGATAGTCTACATCGCTCAGGCTTTTGTCTGCTGCCCAAGTTTGGGCATCTTGTAGGGTCTGCCCTCGCAGCAGGCGTGACTCATCCTGACGCTCTGAAGCGATCCATGCGTCCAGCGCAACCGCGTAAGGGCGCAAATTGGCTAGCACCCGCTCAAACCACTCCCGGTTAAACACTTCTGCGTAGATGCGGTTATAAATTTGCAGCACTCCCTCCTGCTTCACAACTAGCCCGGTTAGCCGCAGTTCAGTCTGTTCTGGGCTGTCGTCTGCTGTGATTTCGCCCTGCTGCAAAATCTGCTGGCACAAGCCCAACAGTCGCCGCCGCCGCTGTTCTCCGGTTCGCAGGATGCGGTCACGAATCGTTCTCAGGTGCGGGGGTTCATCCTGCGCTTCCCAGTTGTCAATGATGCGAGAGCGCACCAACTGCTCAACTTGCTCCGTCCCACTCCCCGCTGCGATCGTAAGAGGCGAACTGAGAATCAGTTGACACAGCTTTTGTGTCAAAAATGGCTGTCCTCCTGTCCAATCCAGTACTGCACTCAGCACCACTGCCGGGTTGTCTGCTTTTTCCTGCAATCCAGGTGCGAGAGAATCTATCTCATCCAGCCGAAACCCCTGGAGATCAATAGCTCTACCAATATTAAACGGGGTTCGGTTCTTATCCTGAATCAAATCTGAAGGCGTGGTTACGCCCAGCAGAGCAAACGTTAGCCGACCGTAGTCTGGCTGGTCGGTTCTCTGGTTATAGCAGGCTCGAATTAGCGCAAAGAAATCGTCTTTAAATTCCAGTCGCAGAATGCTGTCAATCTCATCGATAAAGATGACAATGTTCTGAGTCATCTCGACCAGCAAAACATCTTCAATAAACTCACTTAGCCGCTGAGCGGGTGATAGCCCTTCGCGCTCTTGCCACCACTTCAGCACGTTGAGCTTAATGCCAACACTGCGACTCAGTCTACGAACAATTCCTAAATACCACTCCGCCGCCGTCGCGCTGTGGCTTCCCGACCCAGAAATATCGACCACACCACAGACCACTCCATCTGCTTGAAGCCGTCGAATCGTTCGGACTTGCAGGCTCGACTTACCCATCTGGCGGGCATTAAACACATAGCAAAACTCACCCGCCTTTAGTGCCTCATAAAACTCTTGATCTGCCTGTCGCACCACATAGCTCGGTGCATCTCGATCTAGACTGCCGCCGACCTGGTATCTATATGCTGAGCCTGGTGCTGTACTCATCTTATTCCTGGCATTAATTCGACAAGTGATCCCGGAAATATTGCCGATACACATCACAGCGCATCGTTGCCTCGTTGCCGTGTAGCTTCACTAGTCCCATGCTTTCTAGCTTGAAAGCCAGTTCTGCATCCAGTTCCACAGGTTTGGTTTTCACTACCACCTGCCGCAGCGCCTCCGCCAATTGGGGATATTGCTGCAAGTTCAAGAGATGCCGCCGCAGATGGTCGCTATAAATTCCAGCTTCGGTTGGCGCTGTCTGCCTCAGATGCTCCAGAGTCAAATCCTGCCGTCGCAAATGATAAAATGCCTTGCGAATCAGATAAGGATGCCCCCCCACCAGATTCATTAGCTCATCAACCTGCTGAGCTTGCCAACCCAACCCATAACGCCACGCCAAATCTCGCACTTGGGCTGAGCTAAACTCAGGTAGCTCCACATTCATACCCACGTTAAAGGGCGACTGGTTAATGTTGAGCGGAATGTAGGCTTCAGTCGAATGCACCACGACCAGCCGCAACTTTGCCCACAGGTCGCTACCAAAATCGCCATAGCGAGCCGACTCATACCAGGAGCGCAGCAGCCCAAAAAAGTCATCTGCAATCTCACGATGTGGAAATACCAGATCCACCTCATCCAGTCCCAACACGATGGGGCTATCGATCTCATCTAAAATGCACTCCTCCAGGTAGGCAATGCACTTATCCTTGCTGCCATATCCCTGCCAATAGTCCTCAAGCTGATTTAGCCGCTTCAGCCGTCGCCCGATCTGCTCACAAAACCAGCGCAAAAAATGATCCAGGTTGGTAAACAGCTTGCTGTCTGCCCGCTGAAAGCTAAGCGGAATTGTTTGATAGCCCTGCTCTCGGGTATGGTTTAGAATCCTTGCCATCAGAGAAGTTTTACCCATCTGTCGCGGTGCTTTAATCCGAATCAGTGCCCCCGGCTGCATAATCTCGGCATAGCAGTCTGCCTCAACCGGAATCCGCTCGACATACAAACCAGAACCCGGTGGCACGGACCCTCCCGGTTCTCGATAAAGTTCTGGCTCTGCCACAGGCAAAGGCGGGCGATCCGGGCTATCTTGCTGGGCAACTGCCTCCTGCACCTCATCGACTAGAGGTGCCTGCCCTGTTGCCAATCGCTCCAAAATCTCCCCCAAAATCTCTGGCGTATCCGAGGCTGATTTCCACTCCCGCTGCTGAATTCGCTGCAAATAGCCGCGCAGGTCATAGTTCAATGGCGAATTCATTGGAAAGTTGACCCGAATCGGCAAGATCACAGGTTTATGCTCTGCCCGAGTATCATGCAACTGCTTGGCTCGTCGCACCTCCTCTGTCACCATCTCACTGACTGCCGACTGTTCTGACAGCAGCAGCAGGAAGTAATCACACTGCTCCAGTTCAGCATCCACTCGCTGCGCCCAGTTTTCGCCCAGACGAATGTTCTCCCCTGCCATAAACGCCTGATGCCCTGCCCCCTTCAGTGCGTCATAAAACTGACGGGCAAGGCTCATATCCGGGTCTTGACTGCGGTAGCTGATAAATACTTTGGCGGACACTACCGACGAGTTACCTGGAGCCATTCTTGCCATGCTCTCCAGTTCCACGGTTGCAGGTGGGTCAGGATTAACCGCTTGAGCAGGATCAGCCGCCTGAACAGGATTAAACCCCGTACCCGCTCTTGCCTTTAACACTGGCGTTGACGACTCAGGAATTCCTTCCAGGTCAACCGCAGTACACCCCAACTCAAAGGCTTCTTCAATCGATCGCCCTGCTCCCAGTGCCGTATAAAACCCAGTGGCAAACTCAATCGCCGCGCGATCGCCCACTGCCTGATTCATTCCCACCACATAATCAATATGCGTGTGAATAGCGATCGCCTGCTCTTCTGAGTAGCAGGCATTCAAAAACACACAGCTAATTTTGTTTTTGAACGACTTAAACAGTCTTGCCAGTGCAGTTGTGCTGACAAGCTGCATCTTTCCGGCATGGTTTTCTAGTGCCAACCCATGACTGCCGCCACCGTGCCCTGAAAAGTGAACAATCTGCGGCTCGTAGTCCAGCAAAATAGGCAGTAAATCATCCACTCGCACTGCCCAGCGCGTGATGATCTCAAACTGGTCGCGGCTTCTGGTGCGCTCCAGTGCCGTCTGAATTTCTCGCACCTCCTCACCCAGGCGCAACTGCTCTGTATCTCTGGGATTCGCAGATAAAATCAGAATCTTGGTCACGAGACGGCTCACTGCGGACGTGGACATTATCAAATTTGCGTGGCTTGCAATCGCTACACCCCTCACTTATTCAACCGGCCACTTTAACCAGGGAGTCTAGAACACGCCTCAACACTTAGCCGATTCATTTGGATATTCCTTGCTCTTCATTAAATGGTTCTTTAGACCTATTCAATGATTTCTTGGGAGTGTCTTTAGATTTGTTCTTGGTAGGTTTGAGTAGTTAATCAGTAGACCAGTTGACTACTTAGGAAAAGCATTAAACGGTGGTGCCTAATTGTGAATGGCGATCGCCTCTACTCCCAAGCAAGTGCGATCGCTCCAACTCAATTAGCGCCATTGATTCGACTGTTCTTACCGCGCAAAATGATGTACAGGAACCGCATCCTCATTAGTTTTCAATGGATGTCACCTTATTGCCGTTGCGGTTGCGCCAATCGACTTCGTGATCGAACGTAGGAATCTCTACCTGAGCGCGAGGAGCCATTGCTGCTGCTAGCGCTGCCTGATTGACGACTACCCCCAATCGCCTTGCTTTTTCAGCCTGCGTCAGAGTTGAGAGCCGAGTGTCGTCAGCGACCCATCGAACTTGAGAAGATCTGAGAGACGCATTGAGTTCTTGGGACGGAGACATGAGATTACCTTTCTTTTGAAGTGTTTTCGTTCTTTCATCAAACAAAGTGATTATCTGAGTTCATGCCTGTCTTGTTCTAAGTTTGCCTGACTTGTGGCGATCGCCAGCTTCACGGCATTGAAGTTCCGACAGGATGAAAAAATGCTAATTTGTTGCAAGATACCCCACGTATGGCTGAGGTTGTTACCCTTGGGCTTCCTGAGCCTTTGGCACAGTGAGTTAGAGAAGTTGCTGCCCTAAAGCAACAACGACCTGAGGATGTGCTAACTAGAGTTGTCGGGGAAATAGAGAGAAAAATCCCTGAAAACTCTACATAGCAAGCTTTTCAACTGTTTCTACTAAAAACCGCCGTAACCACTAAGCAGCAGGATTTTTCCTCACCCATCTAAAGAGGTTGAACAGCGGATTCGTGCTGTTGCTCGAATTAGATGATGTAGATGCGATCGCTATTCGGAGCTATTGAGTGTAGCTGGTTAGCATCCACCAGAAGATTAGCGTTCCTTACTGTGATATGAGCAGAGTTTAAAGTTGAGTGTAGAAGTGCGATCGTTCAATTGGAGAAGAAAGGGTAGTTCTTTAAAGGTAAGTAGATGCTCTCAACTTCCTACAGGCTAAGTTAGCGGAGACATAGCTTTCACAGGTACTGAGTCTCTATAAATGCAATTTCTAGGGGTATGTCAAATAGATTGTGTCAAGGATAAAAGATTAGAATGGAAAGCGCTCGCTAAACTCAATTGCGAAACGGTTTAGAGCAGGCTTCCAATTAGGAATTGGCATGGTCCACTTTTTGGCAATATTTTGAATTGCCAAGTAAATGACT
>JACJOC010000004.1 GCA_014695345.1 Cyanobacteria bacterium FACHB-471 | reverse complement strand
GACCCCTTGTTTGGTAAGGAGTTGATGGGGATCAAGAGCGACCGGGTGTTTCAACGCTACACCAGGGGCGTGTTTAAGCAGGCTGCAGCTGAGGCGTATCTGAAGGCGATCGGGGAGGAGGATGAGAGCTAATAATATGGCAATTCCCAATTGCACGGCATACAGCAGTGGCGCACCGCGCCACTGCTGTATGCCGTGTTTTGTATTCCACTCAAATAAGAACCGCTATAGACTCGTTTCAGAAGTTTAACCAAGTTCAACTTCTGAAACGCCCATTCATTGAGGAGTATTGGTTCTTTAGGCTTATTTTTGATTGATTAGCTTGAGTTACCAGTTTGTGGTGTTTAAGCGACGTTAGGCATTCCACTTTGGGCTACAATCCTCTCTGGCAGTTCATTGACCTCAACCCAAGATTTTTGACTGAGCATGACTGGGGAACTCGAAGCCCAAGCATTAGCTATTTTAGATTCTCTCGTTTCTACCCCATTTGACGAATGTATCTCCATTACTCGCGCTTTTAAGAACGTGACCGCTAGTGCCAGCATCTATGCAGTTCGCCATCGGGAGTTAGGTCTTCTCTATGTGGGTAAGACTCGCTACAGCAGGGAGCGGTGTCGAGATGGGCATAAAGCGTTTCTTTGGTCTTGGCTCGATCGCTACAACCCCGAAGATGTCAGGCTCCTGCTGCATCCACTCAATTTCATCGAGCTTCAGACGTTATCATCGTCTTTAGAAGCCATGATTATTGCGGCTGCCAAGCCACCCTATAACGCCAGATACCCTGCGAGGGACTAATGCAATCAGCCAGTACATCCCGACTTCCCCAGCAAAATGATGAGCATCTCAGCCCGGTTGCGGCAAAAATGTTCCTGGCAGCGTTGCCGGAGCGCATTCAACGAGCATTGCTAGCTCACGCTAAAGAAACTGATTACCCCCCAGAAATGGTGCTTGAAATGGCAATCGCAGGGTTCCTCGATAGTGAAGCCATTACCTTTGCCGATTGCCGTCCTGAGTATGAGTAATGTGTTTCTCTGCCCCTGTTAGCTTTACTGCCAGTGCCCTGTTAATCCCAGCAGGTCTTTATGCGTTGCGGTTAGCTTATGGGCAAAACTCCAGTTATCTTCCACTTGCGTCTATTCCGATCGCTTTTGGGGTTCAGCAAGCCTGCGAAGGATTGGTCTGGTTGGGCATGGGAACGAATTCTTCCACTGCAGTAAATGTGGGGGTTTTCGGCTTTTTAGGGTTTGCCTATTGGTTCTGGCTCTTCTGGGCACCTTGGTCGGTGGCGTTCTCCGAATCCAGTCTCATCGTGCGACGAGTAGGTTGGAGTTTAGGTGTCCTTGGTTTTATGTATGGGGCGCTGCTTTACCTTCCACTGGTTTTTCAATCCGATTGGCTATCGGTTCAGGTTGTCCATCATTCCATTGAGTACAATACACGCTTAATTTTTGACCCCTGGCTCTCTCAGGAAGTTGATCGCGTTATCTATGCACTCATTATCCTCATTCCCTTTGCACTTGCTTCCAATCGTGCGCTCAAAGGGTTTGGGGCAACGATCGCGCTGTCGGCGATCGCCTCTCATTGGCTCCTACACCAAGTCTTTGTCTCCGTTTGGTGTTTCTTTGCAGCGATTCTCTCTCTGTTCGTTGTTTTCATTTGCCAATCGTCCTCCACAACTGATTGGCAACAAGATGTGAATTGACCGGAAGAGGTGGCTGAAGCCAATGCGGCTAATTCTAGCAACGGACAGAAACTAGTTGTCAAGGCTGAAAAGCCTGCTATCTCAAGCTTCTAGGAGTAAAGGTAGCATAGACACTGTTGGCGGATTGTTCCTTCATAGCTGAACTTACCCATTCCTTCGTTGTTTAACTCACAAAGCTCAATGAATTTTAGCGAGGAAACGACAAAGATTCAGGTCTTTCAGTGCGTTAAGCAATGTTTCGCCAACAGGATCAGCATAGCTGCAAAAAGCGCCACGCGATCGCTCAAAGCCGTGAGCTGTAAGCAATCCAGTTAAAAATTCTGAAAAATTACAACTTGCCCGTAAACGATAATTGCACTTATCTCTACCTGAATATTGTCAGAATAATAACGCTATTTCTCTGCACCCTGGCATCTGATGGATAATTGAGGCAGTTCAAAGAACAAGGCATGGGACGGCGAACGAACG
>JACJOC010000039.1 GCA_014695345.1 Cyanobacteria bacterium FACHB-471 | reverse complement strand
CAGATCAACATTCAGACTTCCACAATTGATTCAGAATGGATAGAAATTGTAATCTCAGACAACGGCATTGGGCTTCATAAGTCTGTTCGCAACCGGATCTTTGATCCATTCTTTACAACAAAATCTATTGGCAAAGGAACAGGCATGGGGATGTCAATTACCTATCAGATTATCACTGAAAAACATTGTGGTAAGTTGACCTGTTTCTCAATTCCTGGCAAGAGAACGGAGTTTATCATTCAAATTCCTGTTCGGCAGAAGATTCGTGAAGCGGTCTAACCAGTCGAGGCAGTGCATTAAATTAGTGTGTAGTGCGCTCGGGCTGACGCAGGAGGAAATCTGAAGGTGTTGTATGTTCAGAGGTTTGCGATCCGCCAGAAGCAGCACAGTCGGAGTAAAGGCAAGATAAAAGCTCTAGCAGTGCTGCCAAGGCGAGGCATTTATGTAGGCTTAGTGCTCTCTTGCTAGTGAAGGAAGTAACAGGCAATTGCCTTGCTTGTGCCAGTTTGAGCTTGACATAAAGCCTCTAGTTTTACTCCCCCAGCAAGAAATCAATCATCCTTTTGCCGTGAGCGATCGCTTCTTTAGCGTTTTCAAACTTGAGTTTGGAATTTACAGGAGAATGCTCTCTTCTTACCGTGTGTAAGAGGGGAGGGGCTCGCTTTCGAGCCGTGCGATGAGCTGCGCTATGTCTTGCACGAGCAAATCCGCCTTGTTGACCAGAAAGCGGCGGAACTGGCTCAAAGCCGAAAGGTTCTAGAGAGTTTTCTGTACGAGATTGAGAAAGACTGAAGGAGTATCTACACCGTCTGGCTGGTTAAGTTTTTAATTCAAAAGTGCAGCGGTGTTGGGGTGTAGTTAAACTCAGCGGAGCAGTCACCCACCCCGCTGGTCTGCAAAACCGTGCATGAGACTTGTCGCCTCACACGGCTCCTCAACAACTGGGTGCTTGTCTTGCACACCTGAATGAACTTGGTCGTGGCAATGCTGATGTAGGAGTGTCAGATTGTCCCATTTATTGTTATGGTGGTTGCCGTCCACATGGTGGACTTCCAGCAGGTCATCTGACATGAAGTACAATTTGCAGTACGAACATCGTCCACGTTGTTGCTTCAACAGTCTGGCAATCCTGACTGGTAGCTCTGGATGTTTACCCATCCGAGTTGCCCAGTAACTCCAATCCCCATCGAAGGGGCTGCGACTGCCTTGGACTTTGGCATGCCGAACAATCGGGGTTTCAACGTGAGTGCGAAGCCGCATCCGTTTATTACCCTGTTTGGTCGCAAAGACCCATCCCTCTCCTTGATTGACTGACCAGTAACGACTGGCTCGCCAGTATCCGCTCTTGTACGGGTGGCGACGATTTGCCCATGCCCTTAGCTTTTGGTAGAGCAAGTAGTCGAGCTTTGCATAAGCCTTCTTGCTGCATTGAGCGGAGAAGTAAGCCGACCATCCCCGAATAATCGGGTTGAGGTGTTGAATCAAAGCAGCTTGTGGGGCTGCCTTGTGGCTTCTAACCGTGTTCTGCAATCGCTGAACATGTCTGTACATCGCTGTTCTACTGGGTTGGATAATCGTCTTGAAACCTTTCATTGACCGTCCGGATTTATATTTACTCATTCGGTATTGCCGAACAGAAAAACCCAGGAAGTCAAATCCAACCTGTCCATCCACTGGATTCAGGGTGTGACAGATGCGGGTCTTACTCGGTTTGAATGCCAATCCCATCTTCTCTAACCATTTAGAGAGTAACTGTTGGGCGTGGTCAATCACCTGACGTTCAGGATGAATAACCACCAGATCATCGGCATAACGGATCACTCTTGCCCCCTTACAATAGCGGGCAATGTAGTTCTCCATACCGTGCAGTGCCACATTCGCTAGTAAAGGTGAAAGGCTTCCACCCTGCAGTACCCCTTGAGATGTTTCGCTGAATTGGAAGTGATCCATTACCCCTGCCCGCAACCATGCTCGGATTTGCCGAATGATAAACGGACTGGCGTTCAGCTTCTTGAGCAAGGGTTGTTGTGCAATGGTGTCGAAACACTTTGCCAGATCTGCATCTAAAATCCATTTCGGTTGATGACAAACCTGGAGGTAGATCGCCGTGATTGCATCGTGACAGGAGCGCCCTGGGCGAAAGCCAAACGAGTTTGGCTCGAATTTGACTTCCCATTGAGGTTCCAACGCTAGTTTGAACAGGGTTTGTCTTGCCCTATCCTCTAACGTTGGAATATTCAACGGTCTGAGTTCTTCGGTGTTGCCCGGTTTAGGAATCCAGACCCGCCGAGTAGGCGAGGCTTTGCCCCACCCAGACTTGAGACGTTGGGCAAGGGACAGCCGTTAATTCGGTGGAAGCGACTTTAAGCCGTCGATGCCTGCTGTCTTCCTGCCTGCGTTATCTTGCGTCACTCGTCGAACTGCCAGGATTCTCGCTGCCCAAGAGCAGATGAGGAGTCGTTGAAGCCTCTTGACTTTTGCCCGTTGACCACGACAAGCGGCTCGGTAGATTTGTTTTTGCAACTTAAAGACCTTCCGCTCCAGCTTGCGCCAGGGGAGCGTCTTCCATTCATACGTAGTCGTTAACTCGCTCATGACGTGTGCATTGCGACTGGCAACTCTACCTTCCCAATTGTTGTGTCTCCGTTTGCATATCCTTTGGCTTTCCCAAAGGCCTTGGCTTCTGAGACAATCCTTCCTCCTCAACCCATGCGGCTGACTACCTACTCTGATATTGACCGATTCAGAGAGCAGTTGAGGAGGTTACTTCGTTCCCAACTTCCGTTTTACGCTGACTGTAGGCTCCCACTTTCCACCGAGATTATTGAGAGTGCTAACAGATCGTCCCGATCAACGATCTGCCTCTAAATCTATCCCCATTTTGGGCAAGCCCCTGAACCCGCGTAGGCTTGTTCACGTTGACGATGGTTCAAGCATGGATTCACTTGCATTAGCCGTATTCAGCTCTGCTCGACGGGATTCTCAGTCGGGTTCTGAGTGACCGCCTTTTATCCCTGCTTCAGACAATTGAGGGTCAGTCGCACATCTGAGGGATACGCTGTTACCCCAGCACTAGGCAGGGCTAATTTATTGTGTAAGAAGTAAAAGACGGGGGATATCGTGAGCGAGGGATCTCAAGCCTTGAGTGATCGAGGCAAAGCCATGCGAACGCAAGAGATTGATCACAAAATTGCGACAGATCGAAGTATTAATCGCCGCATTCGGGTGGCGTAATCCAGAGCAATCTTCATTCAAGACGACATCTTTGACCCAATGCAACGGATTTTCAATTCGCCAATGGTCGCGAATCAGTTGAGCAAAAGTGGCAGCACTGGCACACAGCGAACTGATAAACCAGCGCCGTTGATGATAAGGTTCGCCCGCCCGAGTTCCGACTTGCTCAATGCAGATAGCGCTGCGAATGCCCATCCACTCTGATTCGAACTTGCCACTACAGGCATAGACTCGCACATCTCGGGTGACGGTGCGATTGCGACTGACCTCGTGATGCACCCGGGTCTGTTTGGGACTCTGTTCGAGTCGCATCCACAACAGCGCTTGGAGTAACGTGCCTTGATTCGCTTTGAGCGCAATCAGAAAGTCGTTGCCTCGTTTCAAGATGGTCTCAATGGTTTTTTTTGAGCATGAAGTGCAGCTAAGGTGACGATGTTTCCTTCCAGATGCAGCGCTCTGAGCAATTGTTGCACCACTTCGATTTCGCTTTGGTGTTGATTCTCAAACGCTTGGACACTCAAGACCACCCCTTGCTGCTGACAATAAAGCGATACCAAACTCATGAAGTTCTGCTGCGTGGCTTTGGAGTTCACTATGGTTCCTGCAATCGCTTTGCCATCGATTGATAAAGCACTTCCTGCTTCCACCTCCAAATGCTCGAGTGCCCACTGGTTGAACACCTCAAGTAGTCGAGCATAATCAAGTTGCTGCAAGATCAGCCGAAATGTCGAATCCGAGGGCAATCGCTTTAGGGGGAGTCCCAAGGCAGCAATCACCGCATCTTTGTGCCGAGTTGCAAAGCTTTCGAGCGACAGATAGCCTTGAGCCTGGCTCATCATGCCTAGAATCACTAGCAGCAAGACCACCCATAGAGGATAACGCTTGCCCCGTGCACTGCGAAAGTCTTCGACTTGCTTGAGAGTTTCAATTAAACTGACGCTCATATCGGCTCGATGCAGACTTCTCGGCCAGCTTAACTTTTCTCCGCTGACAATAAATTAGCCCTGCTTCAGTAGGGGAGATGGAATTGTCCAATTAGACTCACCACACAGAAGTTGAGTTATCAGGGTTCAAGACCTTGACTCTGCTTTATTTCAAGCCTTGTGGAAGGGCTTGACTTGGGCAGAAACGAGTCGCACATCAGGATACGTGTAATTTAGTGCCACGAAACGCCAAAAGGCTCATTGCATCTGATATTTAGAGATCAAAACTGTACCTCGTGCTTCTGAAATCCTTGATAGTACAGGTTTGGACTAGTAGTCTGCCACAGGGATTTTGGCAGGTGATACGAGAAGCCACATAGCCTGAAAAGCTGGCAGATCCCTATACCAGACATTTGGCTGTCGCCTTTGCCTATCAAAATTATTGTGGCCAGCTACTAGTTTAGGACTAAGTACTACTCAGAAATTGGTAGTACATCGCCTACTTTTGAGGATTTTAGGAGACTGAAACCCTTATTCTGTCGTTGAGTAGTTGCGCCCCGCAGCAGCAAGTCAAATCTGTACAGCTTAATAGAACCGTCTTTTGTACGGTTGTGTCGCAAAAACAGGTCAATGGTAAGGTGGGAAAGTCCGGATTGCCCTCCCAACGCTCCGATGTCTACTTCTTCTCTGTTTAAGTGGCGGACTTAGAAGAGATGATGGCAGAGCGAGGGGTGGAGGTAGATCACTCTACGATCAATCAATGGGTGTTGAAGTATGCCCCAGAACTAGGCAAGCGAGTTCGACCCCATTTGAACCCGACGAACGATTCGTGGAGAGTGGACGAGACTTACATCGAAATCAAAGGCAAGTGGAAGTATCTATATCGAGCGGTGGATTCAGAGGGCAACACGCTGAACTTCATGCTGAGCGCGAAACGAGATGGCAAGGCAGCGACACGGTTTTTTCGTAAAGTGCTCAAAGCTCAGCACACTCAAACTCCCCGAGGGATTACCGTAGATAAAAATGCGGCTTATCCAGTGGCAATGGGCGCTCTCAAAGCGGATGAAACACTTGCAGCAGAGATTCAATTACGGCAGAGTAAATACTTGAATAATGTGATTGAACAGGATCACAGAACCATTAAACGAATCGTGAAACCGATGATGGGGTTCAAGTCGTTTAAAACTGCCAGACGAACATTGAGCGGGATTGAGGCGATGAATATGATTCGTAAAGGACAAGTGAACGGAATCGACCAAGGGAACAGTGTGTCTCAAGCCAAGTTTATTGAAGCCATCTTTGGAATTACCGCTTAATGCAACGCAAACGATGTCGATCGTTTGTCATTAAAAAGTTTTTGCGACACAACCCTCAGATGTCACTAGCAATACCGGCATTTTCAGTGCTTGAACCGCTTTTCGCCAAAATGAGAATTGCTGACCCAGTTGGGCAATTACAGCAAATTGACTTCTTGAGGAGGAGTTTTACAATGACGTAAAGCCAAGTTGGTTTTACAGTCCTCCCTTTGAGAGTCGGTGGGGTACCCAGAATGATTGCACTACCTAACATTGAGATTCAGGCTCAGATCTATTCGAGCCCTAACTCATTGGTGTATCGCGGAATTAGGATGTCAGATGGCACACCCATCGTTCTTAAAATTCTCAAAGAGGATTATCCTACTGCTTCAGAACTGATTCGGTATCAGCAGGAATATAAGATCACCCGATTACTCAACTTGAAGGGCGTAATCAGAGTGTATGACCAGTTGCCGTATGGGCGATCGCTAGTGATGCTCCTGGAAGATTTTGGTGGCGAGTCGTTAGAGAAACTGCGGCAGCAGGCACCAGAGCTGTATTGCCCAATGCCTCTCGCGCAACTGCTCCGTTTAGCGATTCAGTTAACAAAGATTTTGGGATCAATTCATACTGCTAATGTCATTCACAAAGACATTAACCCCAACAACATTGTTCTCAATCCTGTTACAGGCGTTGTCAAAATTATTGATTTTGGTATTGCTACCCACTTTAGTCATACTGCGCCTGGTTTTAAGAATCCAAACGTCTTGGAAGGAACTCTAGACTATATTTCTCCTGAGCAAACGGGACGAATGAACCGGATGCTCGATTACCGAACCGATTTTTATTCCTTGGGAGTAACTCTCTACGAATTGCTGACTGGGCAATTGCCGTTTATAACCGATGACGTGCTGAAGTTGGTTCACTGTCACATTGCCAAACAGCCTGTGCCACCGCATGAAGTGAATCCAGCGATTCCAGCGATCGTCTCTGACATGGTTCTCAAATTAATGGCAAAAAATGCTGAGGATCGATACCAGAGTGCAACTGGGATTCAATCGGATTTAGAAGCCTGTTTAGTGCAGTGGGAAACAACTGGTTGTATCGCAACATTTCAACTAGGTACTCAAGATGTTTCTGAGCAATTCCAAATTCCGCAGAAGCTATATGGACGAGAGGCGGAGCTAGAGACTTTACTGACAGCGTTTGAGAGAGTAGCAGGAGAAAATAATACGGAGATGGAGAGACGCGGAGACGGGGGGAATGAAAATATCTCCGCGACCCCGCGACCCCACAACCTCATGTCTGCTGAAATGGTGCTAGTTTCCGGTTACTCAGGCATTGGTAAATCTGCCTTGGTGCAAGAGATTTATAAGCCTGTAACCCAAGTGAAAGGTTTTTTAATTACAGGTAAGTTTGACCAGTTTGGGCGCAATACACCGTATTCCGCGTTCGCCAGTGCCTTTCAATCCCTAATTCTGCAACTGCTAAGTGAACCGGAATTAAAGCTACAGCAGTGGCGAGAAAAAATTTTAGCAGCTGTGGGTGCAAATGGACAGATCTTGATTGATGTGATTCCTGAAATAGAACTCATCATTGGGACTCAGCCCCCCGCACCAGAGGTGGGTTCAACAGAAGCACAAAATCGATTTAATCTCGTATTTCAAAAGTTTATTCGGGTATTCTGTGCGCCAGAACATCCTCTGGTGATCTTTCTAGATGATTTGCAGTGGCTTGATTCGGCAACACTGAGGTTAATTGAAGCGATCGCAACTGACCCTGAAGTGCAGTCTCTCCTGCTGATTGGAGCCTATCGAGATAACGAGGTAGATGCATCTCATCCATTAATGGTATTGCTGCGCGAGTTGCGAAAAGCTATTGTGATTAATCAAATTAAGCTTGCGCCTCTACGATTGGAATATACTCGCCAATTGATTGCTGAAACATTGCACACCGATGTTGTTTCAGCTACACCATTAGCAGAACTGATCCAGCAGAAAACGTTAGGCAATCCATTCTTTGTTGAGCAATTTTTGAAGGCTCTGTACACAGAGGAGCTGATTCAGCTGGATGTTGAACGTCGCATTTGGCGATGGAATTTGGCTCAGATTGAAGCCCAAAGTTTTACTGATAATGTGGTTGAGTTGATGTTGGGTAAGCTCAGGCAATTACCAGAAACAGTTCAACAGATTTTACAATTAGCTGCCTGTATTGGCGGAAATTTTAGCTTAAACACTCTAACAATTATCTGTGAGAAATCTTCGTCTGAGCTATTTTCTAATCTGGTGACAGCAATTCAAGCTGGAGTAATTTTGCCTAACTCTGAATTAGACGAGCAATTGTTAATTCAGGACTACAAATTCTTGCACGATCGCGTTCAACAAGCGGCGTATGCTTTGATTGACGAGAATCAGAAACAAGCTATCCACCTACAGATTGGTCGCAAACTATGGCAAGAAACAACGAATGAGACGTTAGCTGATCAAGTCTTTGCGATTGCAGATCATCTCAGTCAAGGAATTGATCTGATGACGGAGCAAGCAGAACGAGATGCGATCGCTCAACTAAATTTATTGGCAGGTCAAAAAGCAAAAGCAGCAATCGCGTACAGCGTTGCACTTAAGTATTTCATTACAGGAATACAGTTACTTACAGTTGACAGCTGGAAACACGACTACAAGCTCACCTTAGCTCTGTATGAAGAAGCCGTAGAAGCTGCCTATTTATGCGGTGATTTTGTTGAAATGGAACAATGGATTACTGTTGTTTTACAACAGGCAAAAACTGTTCTAGATAAAGTAAAAGTATATGAGGTAAAGATCCAAACCTGTGTTGCCCAGACCAGATTAATGGATGCGATCGCCCTTGGGCTACAAGTATTAAAACAGTTGGGTATCAACATCCCAACAAACCCGACAGAGTTAGAGACTCAACAAAAACTGGAGGAAACAGCAGCAACTGTAAAACGGCAGGGTATGGAAAACTTGATCAATCTGCCTGCGATGACTGATGCCTACAAACTAGCCAGCATGAAAATCTTGTCGCGATCGCTTTCCTCTGCATATCAAGCGGTTACAGATCTACTTCCTTTTATTGTGTGTGAGAAGGTGAATTTGTCCATTCACTTCGGTAAGGCTCCCTCTTCTGCACAAGCTTTTGCACTCTACGGGCTGCTTTTAAGCGGAACCGCAAATGATGTCGAATCAGCCTATCGATTAGGACAATTAGCGTTAAGTATTATTGAACGAGCCAACGCTAGAGAAGTAGAATATAAACCCCTGCATATGGTTGCAGTAGGCACAACGCATGGGAGAGATCATGTTAGAAACGCCCTTCCCCTTTTTCGACGTTCTTATCAAAGTGCAATGGAGAGCGGAGATTTTGAATATGCCAGTTATGCATCTGAAGATGGGTGCCAGTATTCCTATTTTTGTGGCACAAAGCTGACTGAGTTAGTGCAAGAGATGACAAGCTATGCCCATGTGATTGCTCAACTGAAACAAGAGCTAACTTTAAACTATCAAGAAATTTATCGACAAACTGTTTTTAACCTATTAGGGCAGGCAGAAGATCCATGTCAGCTCGTAGGTGAAGCTTACAATGAATTGGAAAAAGTACCGTTTCACTTAGAAGCAAATGACATCACTGGACTTTTCTACTTTTACGTCAATAAAGTGATTCTTTGCTATCTGTTTGAGGAATTGACTCAAGCTTTAGAAAACGCTGCTCTTGCGGAACAGTATGGGGTCGGCGGTGTCACTGGGGAGTTGTCAATGCCTGTGTTCCGTTTCTATGATTCTTTGATTCAGCTAGCGATTTATTCTGCTTCTAATTCAGAGGAGTTGCTGCTTAAAGTTGCTCAAAATCAGGAGAAGATGCAGCAATGGGCATTTTATGCTCCTATGAATTTTCAGCATAAATACGATTTGGTGGAAGCTGAGAAAGCCAGGGTGTTAGGTAATACTCCTGAAGCTGAAGAGTATTATGAACGAGCAATTTTGGGTGCTTGTGAGAACGAATATATTCAGGAAGAAGCGCTAGCTTATGAGTTAGCTGCCAAGTTCTACTTGACACGGAGACGAGAGAGAATTGCCTCTACTTATATGAAAGAGGCGCACTACTGCTATCAACGCTGGGGTGCAAAAGCCAAAGTTAAAGATTTAGAAAATCGCTATCCACAACTACTCAACTCTAAGCTAATTCGGCAATCGAATTCAACCTTAACCGAGGGAACTACCAGCCGTTCGATCGCCACAATCGATTTAGCTGCGGTGATGAAAGCGGCTCAAGCCCTGTCAGAAATTATTCACCTTGATCAATTAATTGCAACTTTGATGCAGGTAGTCACTGAAAATGCAGGAGCTGAGAAGGGATCTTTGATCTTGCTGGAAGATGATCAGCTAACTGTTGTTGCTCAATGCAGTAGTGGACAGTGTGACCTGGCAAAAACTACTGTTGCTGATTCTGCAACGATTCCTGTCTCTATCATCCACTCGGTAGAACGCACTCAAGAAACTTTGGTGCTTGATGATGCGGTTAGTGAGCCGTCTTTTTCAACTGATCCTTATATTCAAGACCAACAGGTGCGATCGCTCCTCTGTATTCCGATTCTTAAGCAAAGTCAGCTAATCGGAATTCTTTATCTAGAAAACAAGTTTAGCGTTGGCGTATTCACTAGCGATCGCCTAGAAGTGCTTAAACTATTGACCGTGCAAGCAGCTATTTCTTTAGAAAATGCCCGCTTGTACGAGCGTTTAGAAGACTACTCCGAAACATTAGAAATTAAAGTAGAAGAGCGAACTCAAGCCCTGCAACAAGAGATTAGCGATCGCCAGAAAGCAGAAGAGGCACTGAAAAATTCTGACGCAGAACTTCGGCTCATTTTTGGGGCGATGACGGATACTGTTACGGTGTTTGATGCTGAAGGACGCTATCTAAAATATGTTCAAACTGAAACCGCTCTAATCTATAAACCTCGAATCAATCGAATTGGCAAAACGGTACATGGAATCTTGCCTCAGGAGACGGCAGATCTTTTAGTTGATGCAATTCGTCGGGCACTGTACTTGTATCAGTTGTCGGATAACAGTGTGGACTGCTCTGAAGGAACTTCCCTTAACCAACGCGGTATAAACTTAGAATACAGTTTGCCGATTCAGGGTAGACAAGTTTGGTTTTCTGCTACTCTCTCTGGATTGTCCGAGAATACGGTGCTTTGTGTAGCGCGCGATATTAGCGATCGTAAACAAGCAGAAGAGGCATTACAGCGTAATGAAGCTAAGTTCCGCAACATCTTTGAGAACTCACAGGTAGGCATTTTCCGCACACGTTTGAGTGATGGATTAATTCTCGATGCCAATCAACTCCTGGCAAACTTGTTTGGCTTCAATTCGCCTGATGAAATCATTGGTATCAAACACACCGCGGACTTTTATGTGAATCTGAGCGATCGTCAACAGGCTATTCAACAGCTAAAAACGCATGGTGAACTGCAGAACTTTGAAGTGCAGATGCGAAAACAAGATGGCACGCTCTTTTGGGGGCTTTACTCCTCTCGTTTGAATGCAGCTGCTGGATACATGGAAGGGGTAATTGCAGATATTAGTGATCGCAAGCAAGCAGAAGAAGCTTTACGTCAAAGTGAAGAACGATTTCGTGCCGTCTTTGAGAATGTTGCATTGGGAATTGCGATCGCTACCGTTGAGGGTAAAAACTTGCAGTTGAACCTGGCTGCAACGAGGATCTTGGGCTACAGTGAAGCCGAACTGCGCCAACTGAGATTCACAGAATATACCTATGCTGAAGATCTAGAAGCAGATTTAGCACTTTATCGTGAGTTGCTAGCGGGCCAGCGTGAATCGTACCAGATGGAGAAACGCTATATCCACAAGGAAGGGCATTTAGTCTGGGTGCGCTTATCTGTCGCAGCAGTGCGAGATGAAAATGGTAATGTGATACTTATTGTTACCACAACTGAAGATATTAATGAACGCAAACGAGTTGAAGAGGCGCTGCGTGAAAGTGAAGAGCGGTTCCGACAATTAGCTGAGAATGTTACAAGCGTCTTTTGGATAACTGACGTAGAAAAACATCAAATGATCTATGTATCTCCAGCTTATGAACAGATTTGGGGATACTCTTGTGAATCGTTGTATCGTTCCCCTGCTAATTGGTTAAAGGCAATTCATCCTGGCGATCGCGATCGAATTGAGGCAAGGTTATCTCATCAGACTCAAGGCGAATATGATGAAGAATACCGTATCGTTCGTCCTGATGGACAAATACGTTGGATTCACGATCGCGGTTTTCCTGTCTCTAACGAACGAGGAATTATTTATCGCGTTGCTGGGATTGCGGAAGACATTACAGAACGCAAGCAAGCAGAGGCAGCCCTACGCCAAAGTGAAGCCACAAACCGCGCGTTGATCAGCGCAATTCCCGACTTGCTGATGCGGGTTACAGGAGACGGAATTTACTTGAACGTAGTGAGTCAAGGAAAGCAAAAATCCTTTGCTCCAAATCGGTTTCTTCCTGGTACACGGGTTGAAGATTCGTTGCCTCCTGCCTTGGCACAACAGCGACTCACATTTATTCGGCAAGCATTAGAAACGGGTCAGATCCAAGCTTATGAACAGCAGATTGAAATAGATGGGCAACTGCTGGATGAAGAAGTGCGGATTGTGGTGATCGGAGACAGTGAAGTGATGGTAATGGTGCGTGACATCACTGACCGCAAGCGAACCGAAGAAGCATTACGTCAAAGTGAACTCAAGTTCCGCAGTACGGTGGAAAACGTCAACGATATCATTAAAATCCTGACTCCGGATGGTATCCTTTCCTATGTTTCTCCAAATTGGGACAAGTTCTTAGGGCATCAATCTAGTGAGATTATTGGAACCCACTTCGCCCCTTCAATTCATCCAGACGACCGTCAACGCTGTGTGGAGCTATTTACTCAACTCGTTGAGACAAACCAACCTATTTCAGAGTTAGAATACCGCCTTCAGCATCAAAATGGAAGTTGGCGCTGGTATGTCTCCAATTTGGGAACGATACAGGATACAGAAAGCAATGTGCTGTATTGCGTTGGTGTCGCGCGAGATATCACCGATCGCAAAGCGGCTGAACTGGAACTACAACAGGCAAAAGAAGCTGCCGAACGAGCAAATCGAGTCAAGAGTGAGTTTCTGGCTAACATGAGTCACGAACTGCGAACTCCTCTCAATATCATTCTGGGATTCACCCAACTCTTGCAGCGCGGTTCCTACGGAGTTGCGCCTAGCGCTAATCACATTCCTACCACTCAACAGCAAGACTACCTCAGCACTATCACTCGCAGCGGTGAACATCTGCTGGAATTGATCAATGATGTGCTAGAAATGTCCAAAATTGAAGCAGGGCAAGCACGGTTAAATGAAACTAACTTTGACCTCTATGCTTTACTCGATACGTTGGAGGAAATGTGGCAACCTAAAGCTGCCGATAAAGGGCTTCAGTTAATCTTCGATCGCCAATCTACTATTCCTCAATACATTAGAGGTGATGAGAGCAAGTTACGCCAAGTCCTGATGAACCTCTTATCAAACGCGATTAAGTTCACTCAAACTGGCAGTGTCACTGTACGGGTGAAACACGGAGCGATTCAGGCTTCTCCCAGCGTCGCACTCTCTCATCTCACTCTCCACTTTGAGATAGAAGATACTGGACAAGGAATTGCCCCAGAAGAGGTCGACACCTTGTTTAATGCCTTCGCTCAAACGGAAACAGGACGCAGATCGCAGCAGGGCACTGGACTTGGTTTGGCGATTAGCCGAGAATTTGTGCGATTGATGGGTGGCGATATCACACTAGAAACTCAGGTAGGACGGGGAACCACATTTGAATTTGAGGTGCGAGTGGCGATCGCTTCAGCCTCTGAAAGTTCAATTCGCAAACTTCATCAGCGGGTAATTGGGTTAGAGCCAGGACAGCCCCGCTATCGGCTGCTGATTGTTGAAGATAAATGGGAAAATCGGCAGCTATTGCGAAAAATGCTGGAGCCATTAGGATTTGAGGTGCAAGAAGCCGCCAATGGACAAGAAGGAATTGCCCAGTGGGAACGTTTTGAACCTCACCTAATCTGGATGGATCTGCGAATGCCGATCTTGAATGGATATGAAGCAACCCAACACATCAAATCACAGTTAAAAGGTCAGGCAACCGTGATTATTGCATTAACAGCCAGTGCCTTTGAGGAAGAACGAGTAGTGGCACTCTCGGCAGGATGTGATGATTTTGTGCGAAAACCATTTCGCGAAGCAGAACTCTTTGAGAAAATGGCTCATTACCTAGGAGTGCGCTACATCTATGAATTGCCTGCTCCTGCTCCTAAATCTGATGCGGCTGAGCCATTGAGTGCAGAAAGACTAATGGTGATGCCTGTGGTATGGAGAGATCAGCTTTATCAGGCAGCAACTCAAGTAGACGCGGAACTGATACTGCAATTAATTCGGCAGATTCGGCCAGAACATGATACTCTGGCTCTGGCTTTGACTGAGTTGATTGATCACTATCGATTCGATCGCATTGTGGCATTGACTCAATCCCAATCCTAAAAGCATTGCTTGAGGAGTGGCTGTATAGTGGATTCTGGCAACACCAAAGGCAATATCCTAATTGTGGATGACACACCGGACAATTTACGTCTACTGTCGTCAACTCTGAGCGATCGCGGTTATAAAGTGCGTAGCGTGATCAATGGCGCAATGGCGCTAATGGGCGCACAAGCTGCCCCACCTGACCTGATCATGCTAGACATCAAAATGCCCGATATGGATGGCTACGAGGTCTGTCAACGCCTCAAAGCGAATGAGCATACCCGCGAGATTCCCGTTATTTTTATCAGTGCGCTGGATGAAGTGCTAGATAAAGTGAAAGCTTTTACCAGTGGTGGTGTAGATTACATTCAAAAACCATTTCAGGTCGAAGAAGTTTTAGCCCGAATTGAAAATCAACTAACGATTCGCAGGTTACAAACACAGCTTCAAGCCCAGAATTACCAGTTACAGCAAACTCAGGCAGAGCTGATGCAGGCTCTAGAACAGGAGCGATCGCTGAAACAGCAGATCGAAGAAATGGCGGCGATCGAAGAACGCAACCGGATTGCCCGTGAGATTCATGACTCGTTAGGACATTCTCTGACTGCCCTGAACGTGCAGCTACAAGCAGCAGCATCGTTACTGCTCAGCGATCCCACTCAGGCTCAATCTTTTCTGACTCAAGCCCAACGGCTGGGCAAAACAGCCATGCAGGAGGTGCGGCAATCAGTCAGGACACTGCGATCGGGGGAACGAGAGGAACCGTGTTTAGAGGAGGCGATCGCTGCTCTAGCAGAAGAGTTTCGACAAGTCACGGGTATTACTCCAATCATTCACACTCATTCAACAGAAGCAATTTTACCAACAGTATCCAAAACGGTCTATCGCTTAGTGCAAGAGGGATTGACCAATATCTCCAAGTACGCCGAGGCAACCCAGGTGCAAATCCAATTAACAACAACAAGTAATCGGGTATATCTAGAGATTGAAGACAACGGCATAGGGTTTTGTTTAGATCAGGCGACGGGTGGATTTGGCTTACGAGGTATGCAAGAACGAATTGCGGCTCTAGACGGTACATTTAACCTCATTACAGAATCAGGAAGAGGCTGTCAGATCAAGGTTGAAATTCCTTTATCAGGGGTGCAATTATGATTCGTCTATTGCTTGTGGATGATCAAAACTTAATTTGCCAGGGGCTACAGGCTGTATTGAATCAAGAAACTGATCTACAGGTAGTTGGAACCGCAGAAAACGGTCAAGTTGCGATCGAGCAAGCCAAAACATTACAGCCTGATGTGGTTTTGATGGATATCCGGATGCCTGTAATGACCGGCATTGAAGCAACCCGACTGATTAACGAACAGCTTCCCAATATCAAAGTGTTAGTACTAAGTACCTTTGATGACGATCGCGACATTGCCCAGTCGATGCGGGCAGGCGCAAAAGGCTATTTGCTCAAAGATATGCCCGCCCCAGAACTGGCAGAAGCCATTCGGTTAGTGCATCGTGGCTATAGCCAGATGGCTCCAGGATTGATGGAAAGACTAATGACCAACGTGTCAGATTCAAGTGAGGAAAACCAATCTGCACCAGAAGAACTAGCTCAGATTCCACCTAGGGAACGAGATGTGTTGCGTCTAATTGGTCAGGGATGTAGCAACCGAGAAATTGCAACAGAGCTACACTTGGCAGAAGGAACCGTCAAAACCTATGTGACCCATTTGCTCAACCGTCTGACATTCAAAAACCGATCGCAACTCGCAATTTACGCAAACTCGATCGCTTCAGCACTCAATCCTTAACCTTCTCCACCAGCTTGAAACACTTGTGCTACCGTCAATTCTAAATCAGGCAATGTGGGAGAGAGTAGGTGACTGTCTCCACTAAAAACAGCTTCCTCATATAGACCTGCCACAAGCGTTAAAATTGTAACCTTAACTTGCTGTGGATCAACAATCCAATACTCTGCAATGCCTCGTGCAGCATATTCAGAACGCTTGTAGCGATAATCTCGCTCCTCATTGACAGTTCCAGGAGACACGATTTCAATTACGAGGACAGGAGGAGGCATACTCGGCAGGACTACGCTGCGTTGAGTTCCAGCTAGAGCTGTTGCTAATTCTTCTGTTAACACCATTAGGTCAGGAATTCGAGTTGTGGTTCGATAACCGCTGACTACTATTTCGGTGCCTCGACGGAGTAATCGAACAGGGAGAAATCGAAGTAACTCAGCTAAGAGATAGATCGCGATTAAATTGTTCAAGTCGCTTTCAGAAGGCACTTCAATTAATTCCCCATTGACTAATTCATAGCGCGTATCTGTCCCATCGTCGTAGTTCAAGTACTCTTCCAGAGTTATATAGCGATTCGTAGTCGTGGTCATATCAACTCTCCGTTACTCTTCAATCCTGCTTTTCAAATATTATTGGAAACATGTTGTTGACTTTCTATCAAGCCGAACGATTGGATTGTCTCCTACTGCTACACCGGGTGTTGCTGCTTCATAGGTAACCAACCCAATTATTCGACTATGGGGTTGACCAGGACTCCTGAACCGCAAGGCAGCAGGCATATAAACAATTCCCTTAATTAGTTCAGCTTTTTGAGATTGGGCGTGGCATTGTAGCGACGCTCAAATTCACAGCGGCTTAAGCGATCGCCATTCTTTAAAGGGGGAATTGTCAGACACTGAGAGGAAGTTTTAACCATACCAATCAAGGCTAGCTAGATACATTATGTCGCATTAGTGTGAGGGGATGCGATCTCAGCACAAAACTTGGAAGCAATAAGGTTTATTAGTAGGACAATCCTACAGAGGTACGTTTAGCTATAACGATTTCCATTAAAAAACAAGATGGGCAGAGGGCGATCACCCCCTACCCATCATCTAAGTAACGATTTGACTAACACTAAGACTCAATCTGCTTCAAATTAGGCTCAAAGAAAGCAACTCCAGCAGTGTAAACTTCTGCCCAACCTTTGGTCGGAAGCAAGTAAAGATCAGGTGGGGTAAACATCCCTTCTCCATTAGGTCCAGTTGGTGTGAATTGCTTGCCCTTCTGGAACAATTCGGTGAATACAGCATCATGTTCGGCCTCAGAGTCATAAACCCTTTTGAGGGCTGGCAATACTTCATCATTGACGTAAATATCAAACTTTGCTTCAGTATCAGGAGGCAGATTGGCAAGCTGCTTAAACTTCTCGGCTACTTGCTCAAACGCTTTGACTTGAACTTCTGAAACAATAGTGTTGTATGCTTTTGCTTGCTCTAATTCCTCACCGGACAATCCATCTATTTGCTTGCGAGGATAGGTATCTCGAATCGAGCCGTATGCAATGTCAGCAAAGTCATAGTACATAAATGCTAAGCCTGTTCCAGACTGATCAGCATCTGGAAAACGTTGGGTAACGGGCTGCAAGTTGAGTTTCTCATCAATCATCCCAATTTCAACATACTGCAAGTTTTGGTTATCATTGGTTTGCAGCACTTCACGGCTATTAATGCGGTGACTGACCACCTCATAAAGATCAGGGTATTTGTCTTCACCATTTTGTTCGGCTAACTTTTGACGCAATTGTTCAATGGTTGCCTTGGTCAGCATTGTTGTAGTGCCTAAGTTAATGCCAGCACTCACTAATTCAGCACAATAAGCAGTATTGCGGCTCTCAGATAGCCAGGTGATCGCACCCTGATCGCCATAAACTGCCAAAATTAACTTTTCTCCTGCCTCACGCACTTTTTCCTGATTGTGAGTTCCTAACGGATCTTTACCGTTAAAGTTCTCTTGAGCAAAAGGAATGAACGTATTGGCAAGCGCTATCATCGTCACAACATTTTTCTTGTAGGCAGCTACTTCTTCTGGCGTTGTACCTTCTGGAAAATTGAACTTTTGGATAAAGAAGCAACCGTAGCCCCGTCCTTCAAATGCTCCACCAAGGTAAGTTTGCGGGTTGTTAATCGTCAACACTCCATGCTGTTTGACCATTGTGGATTGTCCGTCGAGCAATTGTTCAACCTCACGCTCAACCCCAACCGCTAAGCAAGCATGTCCAATGTTTCGCTTATGGGGAACTTCATCGACATGGATTTCGGGATAATAGCCTCCAACGGCGATCGCAATATCACCCGGTGCAATCAAGCGAGCTAAGTCTTGCTGTTCAAACGGATCGCCACTGGACTGGACTAGAAATAGCTTCAGTGATGCGTTTGGGTCAGCCAGAGCAGGATATCCAATGATGCGAACGTTGTCATTGACAGGTGTGGCGATCGCCAAAGCATCTTTAATCGTAGCAAAGCCGCTTTCTGGATTCCACTCATGCTGAGGCAGAATCTCCTCTCTAGGCAAGTTAGGCTGATCCGCATCTGTTCTAGAAGCCGACAATGAAGTTGATTCAATGGTTAGTACAGTTTGTGACAAGGGCATGGTAATGACTCCTTTGAGAACGAGGTTTGTTTTCCTGACCAATTGCCCTTATCGTAGGGATTTGATTTACAACAATCATCTGAAGAACGTCTTGCCTGACTCACTATAGAATGTGAACAACTCTAATTAACTTTCGTTGATTGACATTCCCCACACATATACGAAAGTAAGGTGCAATTACTATCTTTCGTGAATCTATAAGTGAAGACGTTTCTCAGATGTTTCTCCAAAATGAAATCCTTACTATACAAGCATCAATCGCAATGCTGGCTTCAAGTCCCTCTCTAAGGAGATAATCTTGGAGCATTGCATCACTAGCTCTCGAAATCAACCCATCAATTATCGATTCAATACTGCTATATGCAACCCAATTTCAAGGCTTTCAATAGCATTTGCCGCTGTTGCCCTAAATAGGGCTGCACTCACAATTAGTCCAGCCCAAGCGTCTATCTTCACCTATGATTTCACAGTCAACGTGACTCAGGGTCCATTGGCAGGGCAATCTTACGGCGGTACATTTAGCTATGACGATGCTACCCTGGAGGGAGCTGGAGTTGAGACTTTAGGTATTGAGCAAGATCTGTCCGTTTGCATGAATTATTTTGGACGCAATTACACAGAAGTGGATGACACCAGTTATCCTGATTTTCCAACACTCATATTTGAGGATGGAGCTATTACACAGCTAGACTTTTGGGTACAGCCTAACCAACGGATTAACTGGTGGGACTTGCCTGGGTGGGAGGTCAACCTATCAGAGCGACCAGCAGATGCTGATGTTCCAGCTTGTCAGGAACAATAAACAGAAGTTTAATTGGTACTAACGAGAGGGTACAGGTATGACCTGTACCCTCTTTTGTTGTTGGCTATAGCAGAAGTTGTTTCAATCACTATCACTGCTTTAGGTGATTTTCAATCACTGTAATCAATCAATTAGCAAAAGTGTTAAGTATAAACACTCAGTACATTGACAGAAGTCGAACATTGTTAATCTACTTTGCTAGGGTGCAGTGAAAGACGTTTTTCAGATGTTTCTTTTGAGTGAGATCTCTACGATAAGGACAGTTGAGCAAAGAACTCAACTCCAAGCAAAATCAACGAGAATCTATTAGGAGAACAATCGTGAAACTTTGCTATCGCGGTACAGATTACACTACTAAATTGACTGCTACATCCAATGCTCCTCAACGTTTGATCCTAACTCAATATCGTGGAGTCAAACAGCAAGTCACAGTCGCCACAAGATTCGCTGGTGTTCAAGTTTCACACCCATTGACCTATCGCGGCACGGTTTATAGCGGACTTTGATCATCAAGTTCATTCAAGACTGTGCGATCGCATTTACCTTTTCAACCATGTTCAATTTAATGGGTCATCGTAACCATGAAACCTCTAAGCCTTGGTGTTTCACTACTCTCTACCTTAATTCTTGGCTCTTTTGCTATTCCTGCTCTGGCTCAAATTTCTGATTTAGAACTCACACCTGAACTCATTTCTGCTGAGCAAGCTGAACTCAATGCAACCTTAGCAATCCAAGCAGCAGCAGCTAACCAGTCTGATTCAGCAGAACAGTTGTTTGCGCGATCGCTAGAGATTACCCGAAACCTTCCTGCTGACGAATTTGGACAGGAGCCAGTTGCCCAAAAAGTGAGACTCATGTCCACGATTGCAATGCACATGGCAAGCGTGGGACAAACCAATCAGGCAGAGCAGGTTTTTGCTCAGGCAGAACAGTTAGGACGCGAAGAACTTGACACTTGGAAGCAAGACACAGAGCTAAGTCAAGTTGCCGTTCGCCTAGCCGAGGCTGGATTTCTTGATCGGGCACTGCAACTTACTAACACACTCTATGGAGAGAATGAATACGAACGCAATTATGGTCGAGCAACTGCCTTAAACAATATTGTGTCTGCACTAATTGCAACGGGTCAGCTAGAAGCAGCCCAACAAGTTTTGCCAGAAGTTCTCACCCTGGCTCAAACTATCGCAGAAGATGCGGGATACATTAGCAATGGAAGCTGTAGTGTCTTTCGCTATGAGGTGCTGACGGCGATCGCCAAAAACCTCACTCAACTAGAGCAATTACAGCAGGCACTAGATGTTGTTCAATCGGTATCCAGCTGCTCAGCTGCTGGTTCTGAGGGTGGCACTGACTATCAGCAGATTGGAATGGAAGGCATTATTAGTGTCCTGACAACTCCGCAAGCATTGATGCAGGTTGAAGCAGTTGTGCCAACGTTAGAGGGCGAATACGCTAAAAACCGATCGCGATTTGAAATTGCCGTTAAGCTAAGCGAGGCAGGCGAATCCGCTTCAGCTCGACAGGTTGCTCAACAGATTAACGATGCCGCAATTCGAGACTTTGCTCAGCTTAGCGTTACTGCTTTCTCACTGTCACAATGGAGCGAAACTGAGGCTCAACAACTCATCACTCAAGCTCAAGCGCTTGCTCAAACCTATCCTAACTACTGGGATGGGGGTAGAGCATGGGGAGACATTGGAGTTAACCTCGTTGATGCAAGACACATTGACCTGGCACTACAGGTTGCTGCTACCCAGCAGTATGTTGTCAACCGCATCGCCGCGCAACTAGCAGAAGTGGGGCAACCGCAGCAAGCCTTAACGTTAATTGAGCCAATCCAGGATGAACGGACCTGGCAGTCTGTAATTCCTCACATTGAGGATGTGGAAACACTTAATCGCGCCTTTGAAGTCGTGCAGGAAATGCCGCTTGATGAGAATTGGGGCGCTGCCAGAATTAGGAGTGAAATGCTGCTGGCGATCGCTCAACAGATGGCAAAAGTTGGACAAGTTGAAACCGCTCAACAGATCGCAGAAGCCATCCCGGAGCAAGGACAGAAAGTACAAGCTCTATCTAGCATCGCGACCCAAGTGACAAACATGGCTTCTCGATAGTATCTCGACTTCAAGGTAGCCCATTAATGGCAGAAATCGTTGGCTTGGCTGCCATACTTCCTGACCTTACGGCAGTCAAGCCTCTACAACTTAACAACCGTTAGCGATCGTTCCTGCAAGAGCTAACAATTAACCCTTCATCTCAAGCTCTTATTCTTGCCGACTCAATTTCTACAAAGGAAATCTTAAGCCATGATTACTACTCTACTCAAGCCCTCAAATTATACCATTGGTGACACTCATGGAACTGGTGAAGTTCAGGTGTCAAACAATGTACCCGCTACCCAATCTCGTAAAAATCGTCTGGTAGCTCGTTGGTTAGTTGACGAAAATCTTAAACTCTACTCTCAGTGGGTCACTGAGGATTAGGCCCGCCTCTCTCGTTAACGCAATCGACTCTTTAATCAACAATTAGGTCGTAGTCAAAGCAAAGCTAGTAGGAAAAGAAGCCAAGATGCATACACCACATTTCTCAAAGTCAAAAAACTTCCCAAGCTGGTATCTACCCCGGATCAAGTTTTCGAGTCGCGCTTTGAAACTTTCCAGCAGTTCTTGTGCGTTAGCTGGAGGAATTTTGCTGGCATCAAACACTTCAGCAAGTGAGTACGGATTTATATTCTTGGCACTCAGTTCCGGTCAACTCCTACTCGCCAGCCTGCAAGACCAAGACAATAGTATGCTCTTCTACGCAGCTTCTTTGTTCATCTTTGTTGATTGCTTAGGGGTTTACAGATGGGTTTTAACTTAGTTGCAGATTTCAACAAGGATATGGGTATCTAAGCCGTACTCACCACCAGAAACTTTAGCAGTTTGAACAGAACACATCATCCTTATTCAGCAAAATTGGAGGTCAATATGAATCGCTCAAAAAGCTTACTTACTCTTACCACCGCAGGGTTACTAGTCACAGCAATTACAGTACAAGCATCTTCACCTGAGGCTTGGGAACAACATTACCAGGAAGTAAGGACGAGTTGTTTAAACGTTAGTGGCTTAAACAATGCTGAACCTGCTGGGGAGATCGTTACTTTTCCAGATGATGTTGGCTATGATGCACTGCTGGTGAGTGGCAACTATCCACAGCCTAATATGAACAATCAAGCTGGACAGGTGCTTTGTCTCTTTAATCGGCAGACTCGTCAAGCATTTGTTAGTGAGGCAAACAATTTGCAACAGACTGTGGGCGATCGCTTATCTGGCGTTCCAGGTCAACCAATTGGGCAAGTCATACAGTGGGCGAACAATCACAGTTTTTTACCTCCACTCCAACCCGTTGAACACCTTGAAGAAGGCTATAATCGGCAAACCTGGCAGAACGCTTGATTGAGCAAACCACTCTCAAGCAGCAGATCGAGCCCGGACAATTGACGATTCATGCCGACCGAGGCGCTGCTATGACCTCTAAGGCG
>JACJOC010000038.1 GCA_014695345.1 Cyanobacteria bacterium FACHB-471 | reverse complement strand
CAGGGGACAGTGTGTCTGGAGTGAAATTTATCGAAGCGATTTTTGGAATTGCTACTTAAGGCAATGAAAACAATACCAATCGCTTGTCCTTTATAAGTTTTTGCGACACAACCGTTTTGAGTGCCCACCCAATTCCATAAATTAGCGGATCAGATCGGCTAAAGCTGGGAATGAGTTCAATGTCGCTACCAGAAATCCCTTCAGATGCATACTGTTCAAAAATAGTTGAATGGAACTGAAGCAGAATAAAGTGGCATTCCTTTTCCCAAATCGCCCAGTTATTGACTTGAGCCGGAATGATTGTGACATCTCCCCGTTTTGTTTTCCCAAATTGCAGAGATTGTGGCGGCATATATTCAACGAGGGGAGAAGAGAGCCGTTGAGTATGGATGATAATTCGGGATTGGTTTAAGGCATTTTCAGGAACTTGATGAGGTGGTTGCTGATGATATTCCAGATGAACTCCATTCCATCGGGTGCAATCGCTGGAGAGCAGTGGTGCTTTAGGGTAAAGCTGCAAAAAATGACCTTTACCAGCAACATTGTTCGCCATCATCTGCCAAACCCTGCCTTTGCCAGCATAAATTGTTCTAGGTCGTGATACTCGCCTTTCCAGTAGCCTGCATTCCCTTATTAGCCTTGAGAGGGGTGTGTTACTGCTTCTACTCGAAGTTCAATCATGCACAGCGCTATTGAGTAAACCGTCTTAAAGTAGAGGGGAGAACTGTCGCGCTGATGCGATTGATTACAGACTATGACTTCTGACTTCTCGCAGCAACCGATGTTTGAATTGAGTGGGGAGCCAATTGAGGCACCCTTTCCCATTGTGGGAGTGGCTGCGTCTGCGGGCGGGTTAGAAGCCTTTACGCATTTACTTAGTCATCTCCCAACCGATACGGGAATGGCATTTGTGCTGATTCAGCATTTAGCGCCGGATCATGAGAGTTTGTTGAGCGAGATTCTCGCTAGAGCAACACAACTGCCAGTCCGCGAAGTGCAGAACAACACAACTGTAGAGCCGAATCAGATTTATGTGATTCCGCCTAACGCCAAAATGGTGCTCTCAAACGGTGTACTGCAACTGTCGCCGCGTGAGAAGGTGTTGGGCAAGTATATGCTAGGAGATGCCTTTTTTGCTTCGTTGGCAGCCGACCGCGGGCACAAAGCGATCGCCATCGTTTTATCGGGATCGGATGGCGATGGTTCGCTGGGACTGAAGTCCATTAAGGAAGTTGGAGGAGTCACATTTGCTCAGTGTGAAGACACCGCCCAATTCGACAGTATGCCCAACACGGCGGTTGCCACCGGGAATGTTGATTTTGTGCTGCCGCCTGCAAAAATTGCTGAGGAACTGGCAAACCTGAGCCGCAATCCCATGCTGGCTTGTCCACGGCCGCCCATTTTGACAGAAGCATCGTCTCAACCTATTGATGCTTTGGCGACAATTTTTGCCTTATTACGCTCGAATACAGGGGTTGACTTTAGCCGCTACAAGCCCAACACGATCGATCGGCGGATTCAGCGACGGATGCTGCTGTATAAGCTGGAGAATTTGGCAGACTATGTTGCTTATCTACAAGCGCACCCAGCGGAAGTCAAAGCGCTCTATGAAGAAATTTTGATCCATGTCACTAGCTTTTTCCGCGACCCAGATGCATTCGACCTGTTGAAGGAGCGAGTCTTTCCCACCATTACCCAAAACAAGTCTGCTGATATGCCCATTCGGATCTGGGTGGCGGGCTGTTCGACTGGCGAAGAAGTATATTCGATCGCCATCTGTCTGCTGGAATTTTTGGAAGATCAAGCGACCCAATTTCCAATCCAGATTTTTGCGACCGATATCAGCGAAGTGGCGATCGACAAAGCCAGAGCCGGCATTTATGCCGAGAATCAGATGGTGGAAGTGTCCCCTATACGCCGCCGTTTCTTTCACGCTATTGAGGGAGAGCGATTTCAAATTAATAAGGCAGTGCGTGAACTCTGTGTGTTTGCCCGTCAAAATTTAGGCGGCGATCCCCCGTTTTCTAATCTCGATTTGATTAGCTGTCGCAATGTGCTGATCTATCTGGGAGATGCGCTGCAAAAGCGAATTATGCCGATCTTCCATTACAGCCTTAACCCGACAGGTTTTTTGCTTCTGGGCACTGCCGAGAGCACGGGTCAAGCTTCAGACCTATTTACGTTAGTCGAGAAAAAATACAGACTTTACACCAAGAATCTCACCGCAACTCGTCCGATGTTTTCGTTTATCCCAAGCAGCTATCCGCTGACGAAGGTGAGCGATCGCCAGCCTATTCCTGCTCCAAGCGAAGAATTTGACTTAGAAAAAAAGGTCAATCACCTGATTGCCCACTATTACGCTCCCGTGGGAGTGGTGCTCGACGATAAAATGCAGGTGTTGCAATTTCGGGGAAACGTCGATCGCTATCTAAAACTCGTTTCTGGAGTTGCGAACCTCAACCTATTCAACTTATTAAGGGATGGACTGCTGGTCGAGGTACGTGCCACCATTTATCAAGCCCAACGGCAAAAGATACCCGTCATCAAGAACGGACTGCGCCTGGAAGAGGGCGACTCTCGTTCCGAGACACGGGGTGAACCTTCGAGAATCATTAACCTTCAGGTGATTCCCTTTCAAGTTCCAATGACTGAAGAACCCCGCTTTTTAGTGCTGTTTGAAGATGCACCTCCCGCTGGCAGCCCTAGTCCGAGCCATTCAGATCTTCCTCAAGGAGATTTGGAACGGGAGAACGCACGACTCAGGGAAGAACTGGATGCCGCCAATCAGGAACGAGCCGCAACTCAGGAATATTTGCAGGCGATTATCAAAGACCAGGAGCATACTAATCAAGACATCAAAGTTGCCAATGAAGAAATTTTGTCAAGCAATGAGGAACTGCAAAGCACCAATGAGGAGCTAGAAACTGCCAAAGAAGAGATACAGGCAACCAACGAAGAACTAAACACGACGAATGAAGAACTTCGTAGCCGCAACGGAGAATTGCATCAGGTCAATAATGATCTGACCAATTTGCTGGCTAGCATTAACATTCCGATTTTGATGTTGACCAACGACTTACGCATCCGCCGCTTTACACCGATGGCACAGTGTTTGTTTAACTTCATTCCTGGCGATGCCGGACGACCCCTGAGCGACATCAGAGCCAATCTCAACATCCCAGACTTAGAGTCGCTACTGTTGGAGGTGCTGGAAACCCTCAGTGTGAAGGAGCTAGAGGTGCAAACTCAGGGAGGGCACTGGTATACGTTGCGGATGCGCCCCTACCGCACCACTGAGAACCAGATCGATGGCGTGGTGATGGTGCTGCTAGATATTGATGCCGTCAAGCGTAGTGCTGCCACCCTCGAAGCAGCCCGGAACTATGCCGAAGCGATCGTCGAAACAGTGCAAGTGCCGCTGCTGGTGCTGGAGTCTGATTTCCGAGTGAATACCGCCAATCGAGCCTTCTATGACACGTTTCAGGTGGCTCCTCCTGAAACCGCGCAGACGCTACTGTTTGATTTGGGCAACGGTCAGTGGAATATTCCCGGACTGCGATCGCTCCTGGAAGGTATTCTGACCAACGATACAAACCTGCAAAATTTTGAGGTGGAGCATGAATTTGATCGAATTGGGCACAGAGTGATGCTGCTGAATGGATGGAATATTGTTCAAGCTGAAGAGACTCAACGAATTTTGTTAGCGATCGAAGACATTACTGAGCGCAAGCAGTTTGAAACCACGCGATCGCAACTTCTGAGCCAGGAACAGGCTGCCCGTCAACAGGCAGAAGTTGCCAACCGCACCAAAGATGAGTTTTTGTCGAATCTCTCCCATGAACTCCGCAACCCGCTGAACACGATGCTGGGCTGGACGCAAATCCTCCGTAACCGTCAGCTCGACGAGGCAGCCGTCGATCGTGCGTTAGAAGTGATCGAGCGGAGTGCCAAGGTACAATCTCAACTCATTGAAGACATGCTGGATCTTTCGCGCATCACCAGTGGCAAACTACACCTCAACACAAGGCTGCTGGATCTAGCCTCCATTGTGAGTCACGCAATCGAATCGGTTCAACTCGCGGCTGAGGCTAAAACAATTCAACTCGTTTTACAGCTAAATGCTGCAATGGTTGTGGGCGACAGCGATCGCTTACAGCAAGTGATGTGGAATCTCCTAACCAACGCAATTAAGTTTACGCCTGCTGATGGACAGATAGAAGTCACAGTTGCACCCGTACAGAGTTATGCCGAAATTCGAGTTAGCGACACTGGACAAGGCATTCCGGCGGAGTTATTACCTTACGTGTTCGATCGCTTCCGTCAAGGAGACTCTAGCAGCACGAAAGCGAGGCAGGGGTTGGGGTTAGGCTTAGCGATCGTCCGGCATATTGTAGAACTGCATGGCGGCACGGTGCGAGCCAAGAGTCCGGGTGAAGGGCAAGGAACAACCATTACCGTGAGACTTCCTCTTCGCTCAACGGCCCGAGAGTTTACAGCGCCGAGCTACTTAGAACCTACAGCAGAAGAGCTTTCAGAACTTGTAAACCAGAAGGTTCCGTCACTGACAGGCTTACATATTCTGGTGGTTGATGACGAGGTGGATAGCCTCGATTTGATGAAGTACATTTTAGAAGCGGTGGGAGCAGACGTTGTGACGGTTACCTCAGTTAGAGAGGCGATCGAGGCTCTAACTAAATCTCCTGATCGATATGATGCGCTCTTGGCAGATATCGGGATGCCAAATGAAGATGGGCTTTCTCTGATTCGGCAGGTAAGAGCACTTGATGTGGTTGTCGGAGGACAGATTTCAGCAGCAGCAATTACAGCGTATGTCAGTGATCGAGAGCGGCAGCAGGCGATCGAGGCTGGGTTTCAAATGCACATGGCTAAACCGATTAACCCGACTCAGTTGATTTGGATGGTAGCAAACCTAGTGGGACGAGTAAGCGAAGAATGAGGGCAGGGTCAAGATCAGTAGATGGATTGACCACCTTTCATCGCACCCTCGATTGATTACAGGAGTTAGACAACCTGCAAGATTGGCAGCTTCGTCTGCGCTCACCCCAGCGATCGCCGTTGAAAGCACAGCAAGACAGCTTCACTTCACGCTTAAACTTCCATTACTAAACCTTCCAAGTTGAGCAAATCAGGAACTTATGTCTGGACATGACATTATCGTTATTGGCACCTCAGCCGGTGGACTTAAAGCACTAGGTATGGTTCTAGGTGCCCTACCGCCTAACCTGGATGCTACCCTCTTTATTGTTCAGCATCTCGCGGCTGATAAACCCAGTCTTCTCCCTCAACTGCTGGCCGATGTGAGTGCTCTTCCCGTAGCTCACCCGTCAGATGGAGAGCCAATTCAATCAGCGCGAATCTACGTTGCGCCGCCCGATCATCACCTGTTAGTTAATCAAGGTGTAATGCGCGTGGTGCGTGGACCTCAAGAAAATCGATTTCGACCCGCGATCGACACGCTATTTCGTTCTGCTGCCCGTGCTTATGGTCCCAGAGTGGTAGGTGTAGTGCTGACTGGCTATCTGGATGATGGCACAGTAGGGTTACAGGCAATCAAGAAACTAGGCGGAGTTGCGATCGTGCAAGACCCAAGCGAAGCCGAGTATCCCAGCATGGCAAAGAGTGCCTTGCGGTTTGTCAAGGTCGATTACTGCTTGCCGCTCGCAGAAATTTCAGACTTGCTAGTGCGGTTGTCCAAGGAACCTGTTGCTGAGGAGGAGGTATATCCTGTGACTGAAGAAATCGAAGTTGAATCCAAGATCGCAGAACAGGCAATGAACACCCAGGAGTTTTTAGAGCATGTCGAAGCGATCGGCACTCGCACGACTTACACCTGCCCCGAGTGCAACGGTAGCATCTGGCAAATTGGCGCATCAGAACCACTGCGGTTTCGCTGTCATACAGGGCATTCCTTTACGGCAAATGTATTCCTATCAGAGCAAACTCAGAATTTGGAAAATGCTCTGTGGTCAGCTGTTCGGGCAATGGAAGAAAAGGTAACATTTGCACGTCAAATGGCTGAGCGGATGGAAAGTTACAATCTACTCAACGATGCCGCGAAATATGAGGAACATGCAAAGGGTTTAGATCAAGAAGTAGCGCTGATTCGGGGACTGATTCTTAATGGCTTTGCCACAAAACGAATGATTACTACAGATGAGGAATAGGCATCACTGTAGACTCAACCATAAAAAACCATTTCTTTTCGAGGGTTTATGCAAAGAATCCCAGTATTGTAAACAAAATAAGTATAGAACAGAACAAAAAAAGGCTGTTCAGAAGCTCCCCGTTCATCCGATCGGTCGGTGGGTCAAATTAAAGACAAGATGGCTGCGCCCGAAATCCTTGCACCGTCTGAAAACTGTCTTCGGCTTAATTACGCCTACCTACTTACAAACCGTTCTTGTAACCTTTGGCAGACGATATCCAGCTCTGACACCTTAGGCTTAAGACAGTTTCAACAAAACGAAGGAAATCCCAGAACAGCCCCTTCAGATGTGGGTCGATTTTGGGTGAGTAAGATTAAACGGTCAATAAATCAAGAGAAGTTGATTCAGTTTATTCGGATGGGATATGCCCATGATGATTCAACGTTTTTACAGAGTTTCTACAGATAGCAGCCGAAGGGGCAAATCCTGAAATTGAAGCCTTGCTGGCTGTTGGATGAACAGATAAAGCCCACTCACAAATGAGGACATTGAGATGGCTCAACCTATCAAAGTCGAAAGAACTGTAACCATTGAAAAATCCGCAGAAGATCTTTATCGCTTCTGGCACACCTTAGAAAACTTACCACATTTTACCAGGCATCTTAAAAGCGTGAAAGTCTATGACGATGGGCGATCGCACTGGGTTACTAGCGCACCGATGGGCAACAGCGTTGAATGGGATGCCAGAATCACTGAAGATCGTCCGAATGAGGTGATTGCCTGGACTTCAGTGGAAGGGGCAGACATTGCGAACTCTGGTTCGGTTCGCTTTCAACCTGCTCCTGGCGATCGGGGGACTGAAGTAAAAGTCATCACAACCTATGATGCACCTGCTGGAGTCGTTGGAGATGCGATTGCCAAGCTGTTTGGTGAAAACCCAAAACAGCAAATTGGAGACGATCTTGCCCGCTTCAAAATGCTGATGGAGACAGGTGAAATTGCCACTAATGAAGGTCAGCCATCAGGACGACGAAGCTAAGCAGAGTTCAATCAAATAAAAGATTTTGAGTGATGCAGTCACAGCCCGAAACGCTGCATCAACATCACATTGCAATTATTGCAATTAGCGCAATGGTTTACCGCTAACGCCATTTTCAATTCACAAAACAATTACTCACAAAGAGGGAAAAACAATGAAAGCAGTTTGCTGGCAAGGTGCTAACAAGGTGGAAGTCGAAACGGTCCCCGATCCCAAAATTATTAATCCCGGAGATGCCGTGATCAGAATTACATCCACTGCAATTTGTGGTTCTGATTTACACCTCTACGATGGATTCATTCCAACAATGGAGCAGGGTGATATTCTGGGGCACGAATTCATGGGAGAAGTCGTTGAAGTCGGCAGTGAAGTGAAGCGAATTAAGGTGGGCGATCGCGTCGTCAATCCATTTCCCATCGCCTGTGGTCACTGCTTCTTCTGCAAACAAACGCTAACATCTCTGTGTGATAACACCAACCCTAATGCCTTTATGGCAGAAGCCCTGATGGGATATTCGCCCTCAGGCATTTTTGGCTACTCCCATATGTTAGGGGGCTATGCAGGCGGTCAAGCAGAATATGCCCGCGTTCCTCATGCTGATGTCGGTCTATACAAAATTCCCAACGGGTTGACGGACGAACAAGTGCTGTTCCTTTCGGATATCTTTCCGACTGGATATATGGCAGCAGAAAACTGCGATATCAAACCCGGTCATGTGGTTGCCATTTGGGGTTGTGGCCCGGTTGCTCAATTTGCGATTCGTAGTGCGTTTTTACTTGGGGCAGAACGGGTAATTGCGATCGACCGTGTACCTGAACGCCTCCAGATGGCAAAAGACGGCGGGGCAGAAGTCCTCGATTTTGAACAGGTTGATGTTGGGGAAGCCCTCAAAGAAATGACGGGAGGTCGTGGCCCTGATGCCGTGATGGATGCCGTGGGGATGGAAGCCCACGGGATGGGACTGGAGGGACTATATGACAAAGCGAAACAAGCAGTCCGTTTAGAAACCGATCGTCCCCCTGCGTTGCGGCAGGCGATCCTTGCCTGTCGTAAAGGAGGCACTGTGTCCGTTCCTGGTGTTTATGGTGGTTTTGTAGACAAGATTCCCCTGGGGGCTTTTATGAACAAAGCCTTGACCATGAAAACGGGACAGACCCATGTTCACAGGTATTTTGCCCCGCTACTGGAGCACATTCAGAACGGCGATATCGATCCTTCGTTTGTGATTACCCACCGTTTACCGCTAGAGCAAGCCCCGCAGGGTTACGAGATCTTTAAGCACAAAAAGGATCACTGCATCAAGATCGTACTCAAGCCAGGACAGAGTACCTAAAATCCCAGCGAGGCAACCTTAGAACTACCAATGATTCAGCCAGTCCAGAGTCATTAGTAGTTCAATCGATCCTATTTGAGCAGGTTGGAGGGCTGCTGGACTGCTTACCCGAAAGCGATCACCAGACTCTTGAGCCGCGCTGGGGCCTTGGCACTCGTTAAGGGCCTAGGAGATCGTCCTACAAAGATTACGCGCTCCTAGGGTGATTTATGTTTATAGCCTGACTACTTTAGCGACGGCTGCGTCGCGAGGATCGGCTTCTGCATGGGAGACACGACTCACATGATTCTACGCAAAGGTCCTAACCAACGCAACAACGCGGAAACACACGGTGCCGAGCGTGGGCTCGGCCGCTTCGAGGGGTTCAGCGACGCAGTTTTCGCAATCGCGCTGACCCTGCTGATCGTCGAGATCAAGGCCCCCGGATCGCCCGAGGGTCCGCAGGGTTACAGCGACCTGGCGAGCGCCATGGTCGGGCAGTGGCGCGAATATCTCGCGCTGGTTCTCTGCTATGTCGTGATCGGTGCCTACTGGCTGCAGCACCATTATTCGGGTCGCATCTACGCGAAGACTGATCATTGGTTCAGCGCGCTCAATCTCTTCCTGCTGGCGATCGTCGTCATTCCTTATCCAATCCGCGTCTGGTGCTTCCACCTCGGCACGGGCTTCGAGCCTGTCGCGTCAGTGACCCTGGTTGCCGGTCTTGCCCTGACCGTCTGCACCTGGATGGCGAAATGGTTCTACGCAAAGCCGGAACGTCGGGTGATGGACGAACGGCTCGCGTCCGATTTCCTCCGGCAGATGACGCGCCGCTACAGCAGTGCAGCGCTGATCCAGATCGCCGCAGTTCCGGTCGCGGTTGCGGCACCGCGCGTCGGAGTGGTCATCGCGTTGCTGTGCGTCGCCTTCTTCCTGCTGCCACAGCCCAAGCCGCGCTATAAGCCTGGAGAGCAGCCGAACGAGGCTGAGTAATTGAGCGAGTAGCTACTGCGCGAGGTTAGTCGGCTTAGTCTAACTCAACCCCGTCCTGGGCTGAGAGGGCTGAAATTGGAACAGCAAGCTCACACAATCTAGCTGGCAGCAAGGGAGAAGCTTGCCAGGGCAAACGAGCGTGGAGCAGACGGAATCGAGATTCATACAGCCGACGTTTAGAGGAGACATAGAAAAATGGTCAGTCAGTTGCAGAAGTTACCCACCGATGAGTCGTTCGGCACACTGGAGGCAGTTGCTCACTTTGACGGCGCAATGCTAACCGGGGTGACAGTGTCACATCAGGGGCGCATCTTCGTCAATTTTCCGAAGTGGGGTGATGAGGTCGCATTCACAGTAGCGGAAATCCGGGAGGGTCGTCCTGTGGCTTACCCTGACGAGGCAATCAATCGTACAGACCCAAATGACCTCGCTGGGACGCTGGTGTCTGTGCAAAGTGTGGTTGTCGATCCAGCCGATCGCCTATGGATTCTCGACACGGGCAGTCCCATGTTCCAGCCGACGCAGTATGGTGGACCGAAGCTCGTCTGTGTGGATTTGACGAGCGATCGCGTTATCAAAACAATCCTCTTTCCCCAAGATGTCGCCCTGCCTACCACTTACCTGAACGATGTCCGCTTCGACCTGCGGCGCGGTGCTGAGGGCATGGCATTCATTACGGATTCGTCTGACCAAGGGGCAAACGGAATTATTGTAGTAGATTTGGCATCAGGCGAGAGCTGGCGCAAGCTGCACGATCATCCATCTACAAAGGCTGAGGCGCTATCAAGTTTCCGCCCAATCGTTGAGGGTCGTCCGTTGTTGGAACGTCAGCCAGATGGAAAGACCAAGCCTATGCAAATGGGGTCAGACGGGATTGCCATTAGTGCAGACGGGTCACGCCTGTACTATTGCCCGCTTGCTAGCCGACGGCTCTACAGTGTTGCCATTGATGCACTCGTGGATCGCTCGATTGACGAAAGTGCCGTTGCTGCAACCGTAATTGATGAAGGAGACAGGGGCGGTGCTTCCGATGGACTCGAAACAGACGCGGCAGGGTATATTTACTCGACGAACTACGAGCACAATGCGGTTCTGCGTCGCCGTTCTGGTGGGGAGTGGGAAACGGTAGTACACGACCCCCGTCTTCTGTGGCCCGATACGATGTCCGTTGCGGCAGATGGATACCTCTACGTCACAGCCAATCAGTTGCATCGTCAGGCGAAATACCAAAAGGGAAAAGACTTGCGCCAAAAGCCGTATACGCTCTTTCGCGTTCGCATCGACACTCAACCTGTTCTACTGCGGTGAGGCTCGAAAACGCGAGGGTTGCACAACAAGCACAAGAAGGGGGATATCGATCCTTCGTTTGTGATTACCCATCGCTTCCGCTAGAGCAAGCCCCACATAGTTACGAGATCTTTAAGCACAAAAAGGATAACTGTATCAAGATCGTACTCAAGCCCGGACAGAGTGCCTGAAAGCCAGGTGAAGCAACCTTAGCATTGCTATCACGGGTAGAGCAATCGCTCCTCTCTGAGCCGGTTGGAGGATGGCTGGACTGCTTATCAGAAAGCGATCGCCTGGCACCTCAGACGGCACCAGGCGATCGCTGAAGGAAGTGGCTCAAGCGGTCAGCCTTGCAAGCGATGGGTGAGGCACCGGAAAAACAAAGCCTTGATTAGAAATGCAATTTTCATCAGCAGACGGATTGAGCGTGTCATCGCTCAATACAGTAGCTATAAACCTTGACTTTGAGTGAGATGCTGTCTCAGTTGTTTTTCCTAAAATCTTTTTCTTGGAGGCAATACTTGTCATTGAATAACTCCTTGCCAAAGTGGTTACTAAGTGAACACGAATACTTTTACACTGCCTATCTTTTACCACTCAAAGTGAACCTAGCAGGCTCTAATTCTTTAGAAACATCGATTTCATTGTAGAATTTTCTGAATAATTTCAATAAAGCCCTTCTGCTAATTTCTCCATTGCTTGGAAGCATTCTCATAAATTCCTTTATTTCTTCAAAAAACAACCACTTTGCTTCAACCATTAGCTGGATTTCTGCGTTCATCAGTTCCAGATCCTGCTTAGTCTCATCTAGCTCCTGTTCTATCACTTGCTGTTGCTGTAAATGCTCAGACAAATATTGCTGAAGGGAACTAATCTGTTCACGCAAAAATATAATTTCATCTTGAGCTTCTTCCAAGGCAAGGGTTGGCTGCCACTGCTTATTGGCTGGCTTGCTGGCAGGACTGTGTTGTTGGTCAAAATTAATTAATTGCATTTGCCAGAAGTTGTTAATTAGCTGAAGTAAGAGACACCCGAACGACGTAAACTTTAGTTGTGCTGCACAATGCAATCTTGTTGAGCTTGTGAACTTTTGACGGCCAAACGCTCGCAAGTCGTAACCTCAACTAGAACAACAGTAGAAAACCTTGACATATAGATCTCTAGCTGAGCCTCTGGTAGTGCTTCAAACAACAACTTTTCTCCTGGAAAAATAACGCGTTCAAAGTACCAATTTGAAATATTTGCGATTCGAGCAATCTTGAGATGGTGAGTGTCATTCACGTAGCAGCAAAGAATGCCGTTAGCACAGTCAACAGGCAGGCTATCTAGAATTTGAGTCATGGTGATGCGTCCTGTAGAGCGTTATGACCATTGAAGTGTGGAAGCGATCGCGCCTAGCAACACAATTGAGCCGAGCGATCGCCGAAAATAGTTAACGCCTTGAAACAATTCTTGCCACGCCCAGGTGAATAAGGAGCCAAAAGCCAGGGCATCTAGACCTCTGTGAATGTTGCTACTGGTAAGCAAGAATGCGAGTAAAGTTGCTGCAAGCCAGACCAAAATCGGTAGATTTGGCTTCTGAGCAATCACAATGTTGCCATCACTGTCTCGAAACGTACAGTTAAAAAGGTATTTTCCATGATTTCGGATGTACTCATTGATGTCTCCTTATTTCTACAAAAATAAGTATGACGCTTCGCAGTTCGAGATCATGTCTAAGCGAATGTTTTACTTGTGTATAAGTTATACAAACGCCGCTAAAACATTCAGAAGTCACAGATGGTGTCTGACTTCTTTACCCAAAAAGATACAAAACGTATTTGATGCTTTCTGTTTTAGTAGAAAGCATCAAACAAGAAATTGGAGAGTCTGACTGATGACTGCAATCTTGATCAAGCGACCCTTATTTCGTCCAATGCAATGGGTTAGCTTTGTGGGTGGAGAGGGAATTGTGCGAAGCTACAAGCCTAATGCTGGAACTTGGGCATATCTTGTCGAGATGCCATTGGGGTTAGATCCTGATTTTGGCAGAGTGGGCGCAGAAACGATGATATTGCTCAATGAGGCAGATTTGTGTGCAGTTTGATCCAAAATTAAAACTGTTAACCAAGCTTCTAGTTGCATCAATCACTGTGTTAATAAATTCTTGATGCTACGTTTCGCCATAACATAACCACTGTTTACTCTACACTTGCTAATTGCCTACTAAATTACCTATCTGCTTCAAGTGGTAAGCACAAAGTCTTATATCAAAACCATTTTTAAGAGATTTCTAAGGAGAATTTGTGACTGTTCAATCGTTCAGCTCTGCCCCGACAGGCGAGCAACCGCTTATATTAAGCTGGAGGAATGTTGCCTTTTTCAGCACTGTTCATGCTCTAGCGCTGCTTGCGCCCTGGTTTTTCTCCTGGTCAGCACTGGGAGTGACGATCGCGCTTCATTGGCTTTTTGGCAGCACTGGCATTTGTTTGGGGTATCATCGGTTGCTAACGCATCGTAGCCTCCAGGTTCCGAGGTCACTGGAATACACTTTCGCGCTTCTAGGCGCACTTGCCCTGCAAGGTGGTCCCATCTTTTGGGTGGCTGGGCATCGCTTGCATCATGCCTTTACCGAAGATGTTGATAAAGATCCTTACTCCGCTCAACGGGGATTTTGGTGGAGTCACATACTTTGGATCATGTATCCCCGCGCTGAATTCTTTGCGACTGCAACCTATCATAAATATGCGCCAGACTTAGCACGTGACCCGTTTTACACCTGGCTCGATCGCTACTTTCTACTGCTGCAACTGCCGCTAGGAATTTTGCTGTATGCACTGGGCGGCTGGTCATTCGTTGTCTACGGAGTGTTTGTACGAGTGGTATTGCTCTGGCACTCGACCTGGTTAATCAACTCTGCCACGCATTTAATTGGCAATCGAACTTTTGAAACGGAAGATGGATCGCGCAATCTTTGGTGGGCTGCCCTGCTGACCTTTGGGGAAGGCTGGCATAACAACCATCACGCTCATCCTAAGGTGGCAAAGGCTGGCTGGAAATGGTGGCAGGTGGATATTACATGGTGGGCAATTCAAATCCTGAAAACGTTAGGGTTAGCCCAAAAAGTAGTGATGCCTCCAGTAATGGATTAACGTTGATAAAAAATGTTTAAGGACAAGACAAAAAGTAGAACATCTAATCTAAGCCTCAAATTTGAAGCTTGTCCATTCAGCCAGTTCTTTATATGTACACGTTTTTAACACTGGTGCTACAAGCATTTTAGAGGCTGATGTTGAACATAATTGCAAAATATTTGACTGGGTTTTATACAACTCAGTCAAAGGAAAGATTGGAGAGCATAAAAGACGCGATAAGATACTACTTGTAACAAAAGTTCTCAAATCTTAGGAAAACGATACTCATTCATCAATTGCACCAGTTTGACTGTTCAGGCAGGACAACGAATCAGTCAACCATCGTTCTATTTGCACAGTGGAAAGACAAGTAAGTTTTTCTCTTGAAGGGATGTGTAGAACCCTTCATCACTAGAAATTTCATGCATCCTAAATGCAAATCAATCTCACAGCACCAAGCTGATAGTTGTTATCCCAATTAGGAGAAGAAGATAGATATGAATCAAACGATCGAACTCACATTAGAGCAAGAACTCAACTTCAGAAACTTTTCTGATCAAGTGCAACGGATGTCCCTTGAACAGGCTCAGGAGTTCTTGCTGTTTCAGCGCAGACAAATGATGGTTCAGGAAAAAGTGTATCAGGAACTCCTGAAGCACGAGTGGAAACGGGATGTGGATTCCGCCTCTCTATAAGGTTAGTCAGTTGTTCACAGACTGCGTTTACTTCATCGCTCAAAAACTTATCAAAGGAACTTAATCATGTCTCACTTCAGCACACTCCATAGCAAACTGACGGATGTTGAAATTCTCAAAGCTTCTCTCCGCGATTTGGGACTCGTCGTGCAAACAAATGCGAAAGTGCGTGGTATCGGTCGTCAACGCGCGCAGGCTGATATTGTTGCCGTGCTTGAGGGTGACTGCGATTTAGGTTGGTTTCGTAACGCAGAGGGTTCGCTTGATTTAGTCACGGATCTCTGGGGCGTAGCCAAAAAACACAATATGGCTGAATTGATTAGTAGCATTAATCAGAAGTACGCCGTACATCAGACATTGGCAGCCGTGAAGCGTCCTGGATTACAGAAAGCGAAAGTCATGTTGGTTGTGCAACCGTAGACCAAGCTTTCGATTTTATGATTACCTATTCATCCCGACACAATGACTCTAAAGTCATGGGTTCTGGTGCGTCCGTACAAGCTCCTCTCGTCGATGAGTTGAATGCTGAAGGTATCCGTGCCCTCAAGTATTACAAACTTGATTCCGATACTCTCCAGCATCCAGCTTACCTGGATCATACCACGGCAAGAATGCTTCACTTAGAACCCCACCACATGATTAGCCAGGAATACGTTTTGCCGATTCCTTATGTTTGTCAGATTTACCACTTGCTGAACTTGAAGCATCTGGAATCGGTACATGGCTTCAGCCTCAATGGCTTGCAAATAATTGAGGTGAGTGAGTTTGCGGAGACTACGATTGGTGGCAGCATCAAGTTTCAAACGACCTTAAATTCTCCCCTCAGTTTACTGAGAATCTGGAGACCGCCTGTGGTGGAAGTGGAATTAATTTTGCACACGCCTTATACCGTTGAACTGAATGTTCCTGTTTACAACGGTAAGAAAATCAGGGTGATGTTCAACATACTGCCACTCAGCCACAACGAGCACAAGCTGTTCATTGATATTTACAGCGATCTGGCATTTCCCAAGCCGCTGCTGCAAATCCTTTTACATTTTGCTTCCAGCTTAACCTTGTTTGAGGATCTACCCTATCTCCGCAAACTTGCTGAAGGTAGGGTTTGTCACTCGATTAAGCCTAACAAGCTGCACAGCAAACCAATGTGGTTGTTTCGGCGGTTTGTTGAACTGTATGGGTCTAGCCTAGAGCAACCTCAATTGCAGGGAGCCATTGAACTGCAACCGAAATTTGTGGCGATAGAAGCCATGGGTTGAGCTAATGTTCGCGCGGATTCTCCTATCAGGTTCTTTCTGAGTCAAATACCATGTTCATTACAGTTCCACTTCAGGGTGATTTTTCCGTTGCAAACTTTGTTTTTGCCATTTGCATGGGGCTGGTTCTACTCAGTTTTTTCTGGTCACTCTGGGTATCGTTGCGGCAAGGTTGGACAAACCTGCAACAATTGCATCAAATTCCATGTAATCGCTGTGTCTTTTTCACAGGGGAATATCATGTCAAGTGTGCTCTACATCCCTACAAAGCACTCAGGTAGAGGCGATCAACTGCTTAGACTATGAATCGGCTGCAATGTCTTCCAGACAAATGGCAACGCGGCGTTAGGTCGTTGATAGGTTTCTTATGTTTCATGTCGTGTCGATCAAATCACACCGGAATTGCAACACTACTCTGCCATGCTGTAGGGCAATTCATCAGATGTGAGATTTACCCTGTAAGCGAACATAATTCAACATTTGTAGTAAAAAAGATTGAGTTTATCCATGCCAATTAGAGAAAATCCAACGCCTACACGTCGGTTCAGCAACGTTTTTCTGGTGCTATCAGGATTGTTCCTGATTGCCAACTTTATTGTGCCGCTATTCTTCAGACCTCAGATTCCTGGAGTCCCCTACAGCCTATTCATCCATCAGGTGCAAACCGGAGAGGTCGAGCGGGTGGAAGTGGGGCAAAAGCAAATTCGGTTCCAACTGAAACCAGATACAGAAGAAGCTGGAATACCTGGAACGGTGTTTTCCACTACTCCGATCTTTGATTTGAACTTACCCAATCTGTTAGAAGAGAAGGGTGTTGAATTTGCAGCGGCTCCTCCCCCTAGAAACGGCTGGGTGACGAATCTACTCGGTTGGGTAATTCCTCCGTTAATCTTTGTGGCGATTTGGCAGTTTTTTGGCAGACGGGGTGGTGGTCAACAGGGGATGCTTTCCATTCAACTGGTTGCGGGTTTCGTGTAGAAGCTGATCTGGAATCTTGAGCAACAAGGTCAGATTGAGCCATCGACAAGACAAAACGTTCTGTTTTGATGTTTTTCTGGCTGATTTTCTCCATCTTTTGGTTTCTAAAGCATGACAACTTCAGGTCTCTCGTGTGAGACCTCTGGGAGAATGGATCACGAGACCTTTAGCCCTGGCAGAAATGCCGCAGATTGATCATTACGTATGCCAAGGTTTTCAAGGCGTAGTGCAACCCGCTGAGGCGCTCGAAGCGGAGCAATAAACGCTTGAACTTATCTTCCCAAGCGAACACACGCTCGATGGTGCGAAACCGTTCCTGAAAAATAG
>JACJOC010000037.1 GCA_014695345.1 Cyanobacteria bacterium FACHB-471 | reverse complement strand
GGGCTAACAGTGACCGCAACGTTGCCAGTGCTGGTGCCGCCTTTACCATCGCTGACCACATAGGTGAAGTTATCAACACCCGAATACCCTGCATCCGGGGTGTAGCTCAACGTACCGTCTTGGTTCTTAATCACAGAACCATTGGCTGGGTCAGAAAAACTTTCGACGGTGAGAGTGTCACCTAAGTTGACATCGGTGTCATTGGCTAGAACGTTAATCGTTGTAGCTTGACCTTGGTTTGTCGTTGCAACATCGGCAATTGCAACCGGAGCCACATTGACAGGAGGATTGACCACAACCGGGCTAACGGTCACCGCAACGTTGCCAGTGGTGGTGCCGCCTTTGCCATCGCTGACCACATAGGTGAAACTGTCAAGACCTGAGTAACCTGCATCCGGGGTGTAGCTCAACGTGCCATCCTGATTCTTCGTTACAGAACCATTGGCTGGGTCGGAGAAACTCTCGACTGTGAGAACATCATCGAGGTTGACATCAGTGTCATTGGCTAGAACGTTAATCGTTGTAGCTTGACCTTGGTTTGTCGTTGCAACATCGGCAATTGCAACCGGAGCCACATTGACAGGCGGAACAACGACTGGGCTAACAGTGACCGCAACGTTGCCAGTGCTGGTGCCGCCTTTACCATCGCTGACCACATAGGTGAAGTTATCAACACCCGAATACCCTGCATCCGGGGTGTAGCTCAACGTGCCGTCTTGGTTCTTCGTCACAGAACCATTGGCTGGGTCGGAGAAACTCTCGACTGTGAGAACATCATCGAGGTTGACATCAGTGTCATTGGCTAGAACATTGATCGTTGTAGCTTGACCCTGGTTCGTCGTTGCAACATCTGCAATTGCGACCGGAGCCACATTGACAGGAGGAACAACGATTGGGCTAACGGTCACGGCAACATTGCCAGTGGTGGTACCACCTTTGCCGTCGCTGACCACATAGGTGAAATTATCAACACCCGAATACCCTGCATCCGGGGTGTAGCTCAACGTGCCATCCTGATTCTTCGTCACAGAACCATTGACTGGGTCAGAAAAACTTTCGACGGTGAGAGTGTCACCTAAGTTGACATCGGTGTCATTGGCTAGAACGTTAATCGTTGTAGCTTGACCCTGGTTCGTCGTTGCAACATCTGCAATTGCAACCGGAGCCACATTGACAGGCGGAACAACGATTGGGCTAACGGTCACCGCAACTGCTCCAACCGCAGTTCCTCCCTTGCCATCGTTGGCAGTGTAATTAAAGGTATCTACTCCTGAGAAGCCAGCAGCAGGGGTGTAGGTGAAGGTGCCATTGTTGTTGTTTACAACTGTACCGTTTGTTGCTTGAGTAAAGCTTGAAACAGTAAGGGTATCTCCGTTCAAGTCAGTGTCGTTGCTCAGAACATTCCCGGTCGTAACTGCTGTACCTGCTGTAGTAGTAGCTGCATCGGGTAGGGCAACAGGAGGGGTATTAACGGGAAGAGGGGAAGGGTTATTGGTGACATCCAGCGTGACCGATGCTGTAGCTTGAGGTAGAACAGACAAAGCAGTTTCATAGCCCGTAACTGTTATACTCCGTGCACCAATAGGCGTTACGAAGGGAACTAAAGGCTGGGTACTGTACTGTAAAGACCCCAAAGTTTGCTGGAAGGCACTTACAGGAGAGGTTCCAGTGATAGGGGTTGTAGAGGTTAGAGTGAGTACTCCTAGTAGCGAGTTATAGCTAGCAGAAACTCCAGAAGCCGCCGTAACACTTAGGTTTTCACTGAACAGAAGCGGACCTAATAAGCTGTTGATGTTGACAGTAAGTCTATTCAACTGTCCACTAGTGGACGTAATGCTGATCGTGTTAGGTGGAAAAACAGTGACGGGAGTACCGATCGCCACATTACCTTGAGCATTAACACCTGATGCACTTCCGTTCAGATCAATTGAAACTGCCATGAATTTACTTCCTTAATCAATGAATTAGAGAATTGGATGGGGTGGGAGTAGTCAAATCAGGAGGTTTGGGGCGGGGAACTAAAACTTTTGAATCGGCAATCGGAGCTTGTATAGGCAGGCAAAAGCAGCCTGATTAAGCGGGGTGTTGCTTGAACACCACCGAATCGGCAATCGCTTCTTGATCTGGTAGCCCTAAAGCTTGAGAGGCTATCTATGGGCGAAAGATTTGAGTGCAATTATACTGATGCTGTAAGCAAAAGCTTGAGCAAGACATGGTTAAGGCAGGCGTGACGTCCGCATACACTCGTCAAATTTATTTGGGTGTTAATAACATACAGACTGGTCTACAGGAGAGTAATTAAAGGAACATGTGTCTTGAAAGCTTTCAGATATAAGTTTGCTTTGTAAACCAAGCGCTTCATTTGTCCTCGAGATAACCGCAACTATTGTTCCCAGCGAACAGATAACACTAACAGCATCTGCGAAGCAGAAAACTAAAAAATAGAAAGATAACATCATTGCCGAAAATGACCCGGCTGGATAGCTGCGCGCGCAGGCAACTACTCAATCCACAAGCCTTCAGCAGGTTAAAGCCACTGGACACAAACTTCTCGTACCACCTTAAGGCATACGACTCAGGCCTCTTGCCTACTGCCTATCTAGGGTGTCCTCGTCGGTAGAGGCGATTATAGAGGTAGCTGTTTGGCGTAAACGGAATTTCACATCGCCCCCAGCGATCGCTAGGAGCATTTTATTGGTTGCCGCTGCCGCATAACTTGTTCCCCAGCATCTTGTCCACACCCCTCGCAACCCGCCAAAGAGTCCTGACGATGGCTCACGGCTGAGTATGGTTATCACCATAGCTGTATCCGACCCGCCTCCTTTTCTCTCCCGGTCTTTCATTGGAGATTGGCCTAATGGGCAGTTTTGGCATAGATACTAATGGATGGCGTGGGTAGTCCTAGGGTCCATACTTCACCGGGGTTGTTGTTCAGGATCGCTAGGTAGTTGCCGCGATCGCTAAACGCAACCCGATAGCCATAGCCACTGGGCCAGTCCTGAACTTCTCCAGTTTTCACACTGCCCAAGCGCGCTCCAGCCACCGGCCCCCCGAAAAAATAGCTATCGCCATCTGGACTTAGTCCAATGGCATCATCTGATCGATCAGCCGGTAGCTCAGTGCTGGTCACGCGCGCGCCTGTTTGTGGATTCCAAGTGACAAGCAGCCCATCGTAAGGCGATCGCGTTAGCACATTGAGCAACCCATCGTTTCTAAAGGCTATATTCATCCCCCAGAAGAGGACATCTTCCGGCGGCAGCGTCCTAGCGTACTCAAAAATGCCGCTCTGATTGAGTTGCCATAGGTCTACACGACCCAATGAATCATTTGGGTAGATCTGAATGGCTAAAAATTGACCATTGGGGCTAATGGCAAATCTACCGCTGGTGTCTAAAGATTGCACCGCTTCACCATTCACCGTGTTCCACAGCGCTAGTTGTGGCGCAGAAGCGCCGTCTTGCTGTGGGTTCACAAACGTTATAATTCGCTGATTGTCATTGCTAAAGGCAATCTGACCCCCATCGATGGCTGACTCTGACCTGCTGATTGTTTTTTTCCACAGCAGCTGACCGGTCTCGATAGTCCATGCCGCTAGTTCCACGGTGTTTGTGGGAGACGTTAGCGCGATCGCCGCCACCTTCGTCCCGTCCGTGCTGATCGCCGCCCCACCAAAACGAGTCTGATCACCAGCGGCAATCTCCTTGATTAGCGCCCCTGTTTGCGTATTCCATACCTGAAGCGTTGCACCGTCTGTTGGCAGGGCAAGCAGCCGTTGTCCATCCGCGCTAAAGCTAAACACTTCCGCTGCCGTTGGCAGGGTTGTTATGGGGACTTTATTCCAGCGAGCACCGGCTGCTGCCACAGGTTGCGCCCTCCCATCATTGACCAGCGCCTGATAGACAAAAGCCGCCACCTCAGCGCGGGTCGCTGGGCGATTGGGCAGGAGCTGATCGAAGGCAGGATAGTTAACAACGATGTTGGCGGCTCTGGCAGCGGTTATGCCAGGGCGAGCATATTCCGGAATGGCAGCAGCGTCTTTATAGGCAGATAGTTCCGCCATACTACCGCCCTGATATCCCAATCCATTGGCGATAGAAATCAGGGCCTGTACGCGGGGTATCGGTTGATTGGGCTTAAACTGATTCCCCGGATATCCTGAGAGAAAGCCCGCAGTGCGAGCTTTAGCAATATACCCAGCCGCCCAATGATTGTTAGGCACATCCGCAAAGGTTGGAGTACTAGGCTGCGTTGCATTCAACCGCTCATTCGGTACTTGAAAAGGCTGCGCTGACATAAATGCTTGATTCAAAATCGCCGCAAACTGCGCGCGGGTTACAGGTTCGTTAGGCTGGAACGTGCCATCGGGGAAGCCGCTAATCACATTGAACTGTGCGAGGCCTGATATGTATTCATAAGCCCAGTAGTCGGCGGGGACATCTCTAAAGGAGGTTCGTGGAGCTGGGGTGGGTGCGGGCACTTGCGCAGGCACAGGCGTTTGCGCTGATACAGACGCACTTAAAGGTGCGAGCAAGCTGAGACTCAAGCTAAGCGCTAGGCCGAGGCAAAATTGTGATCTGAAGCGCATATGTTTATTGGCAGAGGGTTTAAGGGAGTAATCGGTTTTATGTTCCGCTCATCTGGAACGGACTAAATTTATAAGCTGAGCCTATGTCGAATATTTAGCCAGATTACCCTAGTGGACTGCAATTGGGCTAAAGGTGATGAGCAGATTTCTATCTGGCACTGCTGACCCACAAAATCAAGAGCCGAGAATCCATAGTTGTCGTTGAGTAGCTGCGTTTTTTACATGAATCGGTGCCATACCCCATTGAATGTCTCCGGACAAGCGTGACCACAAATAGCAGTGTCACAGATTTGATCATGTTTTTAGAGAAAGGTGAGTAGATTTTATGTGTTAGGACACACATAGCAGGAAGGCTCTGAACTAAGCGATAATGAACAAATTAGAATTAGTGCTCTCGTCCGTTCTAATTCTTCTATCTGGCTGCCTTCCTGCCATCCGCACTATTACCGAAGGGCAAATTACCTTTAACAACGGCAGTCCAGAGCCTTTCAGTACGCAAGTCTTTAACAACGATTTGGACACAGGGAAAACTGATAATCGAATCGTTGTCGAACTGACAGTTGATAAAAGCTTGCTGTGGCCTGGGGATCAGTTTCGGACGGTCGTTATCTCTGGTAGCGACGCAAATTGTTTTGCGAGAGACTACATTCGTGGAAAACTGACCAGTGAACGTCGAGGATACTGCAACTTTTCATCCGGCTCCTTCGAGGAGGTTGTCAACGGCCAGAAAACAGCGCAAACGATCAAAGTTGACTTTGATCCAACCGTCCTCAAAGGCGAGGAAGAAAGGGCCAATCGAGAAACTTTAGCCCGTTAAAGGGCTTATGAATAAAAACGTACCATCAGGCAATAGCAGCAGGTACTGTCAACTTAACCAGAAAAATTTAAGAATAAGCACGATAATCCCTGGCAAGTTGGAATCACAAGATTATGCAGCAGGTTTCAACCCAACGATCGCTTGCCAATCTTCA
>JACJOC010000036.1 GCA_014695345.1 Cyanobacteria bacterium FACHB-471 | reverse complement strand
ATACATCAAGGAACCGGCAACAGGCTCACGGATGCCGTCGATGTCAACCGGAGGAGCTGCGATGAAGGCGATGATGAAGCAGATGGTGGCAGAGAGCAGGGTGGGGATCATCAAAACGCCGAACCAGCCTACGTACAGGCGGTTGTCGGTGCTGGTCACCCAGTTGCAGAACTGCTCCCACAGTGATGCGCTCTCGCGCCGCTGTAAGGTCGTTGTCATAGTTATTGAGTGCTTGGTTAAGTAAGAGGACGCACCAGATAATTGCGTCGTATTAGGAGTATAAGACTTTCGTTGCTTTTTGTAAAGTTTGACGGGAGATTCTCATTAAATACAGTGCAATGAAGCTGTAACCCAAAGACTCAAACCTACTCTGCTCTTGCCGTCTTGGGCTTTAGAGTACTCAAAGCTTGCTTAATGTCTAGAGCCAGGAAATGATCTAGCGCTAGATAAGCTCTGTAATAAGAACGCTGAGATTCCTGATGCGTTTTCTGAAAACCTAACGCCTGCCGCAACTCTTCACAGGAAGGGCTAACGACCAGCGAGTACAAATCACAAAGATTCGGAAAATCGTTCTGCATTTGAGCCAGGGTTTGCTGAGCATCCTTCAAAAAACTGTAGATGTGCTGTCCCTGCATGTAGGGAGTGTCAATGATCCAAGCGCGAATGAAGACAGAAGTGCAGTCCAGATCCCCGGGAGCAGCCATCTTAAACGGATCGACATCGGTATCGGCTGTCAAAAAGAAGTTGCGGCTGGGCGGCAAGAAGAAACTATCCTCTGATTCGCTGCTGACCGGATAGAAAATACTAATGCCAACTGGGTTCAGGTTGTCCGATCTGCGTAAGACTCTCATACAAGCAGAGTAGTTCTGTGACCAGTTTCTCAAGCACTTAGCGGTTTTACGGGCGGCTGCGGCAGCAGAAACATCTCGAAGAATTTCGGTGTAGTTTTTGATAAATAGGTTAGCAACCGGAATAACGTCAGTTCGTGGATTAAAAGCATCCGGGTAAAGCTGGACGGATTCTAGAGATTCAGACTGCTCAGCAAAGATTAGCTCTGGTAGGTCTCGAATTCTTAAACAGAGCGTTTGTCCATCAAATCGTTTTTCTAACAAACCTAGACCAATCAAGCGATCGAGCATCATTCCTGCAGCGCGATCGCTCCCTTTTTCCTGTTGACCATAAAATAGCTCTGCTGCTTCTCGGTGGGTACAGGGAATCATTTCCGTCATCGGATAAAGTCGAGTAAGCGGTTGGTCTAACGACTCCCCTCGCTCCTGCTGCAACTTCAATAGCAAGTACGCCCACAGTTTGACAAAATATTCTGCTCGAAGGCGCGTTAGTCCCCCTCTTTCTTGTAAAGCGGTGATATAGCTGCGCTGCCGTTCTATTGGAAACCACCGATCTAGTGACTCTGGGTTAACCATCGGTTGAGAAACAGAAACCATATTTATTTCCGCTGTCTGTTATGAGGATTTGCGATCGCATTACAAAAAAACGTGTAATTTTAAGTATCGAATGTACCCAAACGGGTGAGCCACTTCACAAGCGTCAGTTCGATAATCTAAACATCACCTGATTAAGCAACCCAAACTGAGCGTTTTACCTAATGGATAGGATCGAGTTGTAGACAACAGCGGTTGATCCACTTCCAAGTGATTCTCTTTCGGAAAGTGGACGGTTTTCACCACAAACGCTGTAAGCCTACAAGCTAGTCCACTCAGCAATGAGGCAGAACATAGTTCTGCCAAGTAACTCTACTGGGCAAACGAGATTGACCCGTTAGCAGAGCGAGCTTTTGGTAGATATTCAAGGATTGGATATTGCAGAGCAACCCGATCCACTAATTTTACATCCGTCATTATTCCGCATTTTCGCGGACAGATTGCCGTAATTATAGAAAAACTTCACACTGCTTCAGTGCGCTTCACCCCACTTCAGCTTATATGTGCTAACTTCACCCTACTAGGGCTACTTACGGCCAGCTCATTGCGAGTTCACTTTTGCAACCAGCAGAATGACCTCAAAGCTTGATGAGTACTAAACCTATGTCAATCCGTCTTTGCCCCACCTCTCAAGAATCATTTGTTACGATGCATTCTTCAGTTGAGTACGGTTTGTCAACAAAGCCTCTTTTCAACAAAGCAAATGCTGGCTTGAAGCCTTCTAAGCTTGCCCCAAGTAAGCTTGTCCCAAACAAGCTTGCCCCGAAATCTGAACCTCCTAGAGTAGAAATTCTTTCAACTGACTCTACTGATTCAAGTGAATTCTGGGGTGCTTTGGTTGATTTATTGCCAGAGGGAGTGATTGTTGTTGCCCCAAACATGCGTTTGGTTCACCTCAATCTCAAGGCTAGAGAACTTTGTCAACAGCTCACCCAGAATGATTGTGAACTCAGTGTTTTGCCCTCTGCGCTAGCTGAAATTTGCCACCGCTTAATTAGGAAGTCTGGTTCAGAGGAACACGTTCTAATTGTAGAAAGTGAAACTTCTACAGGACTACGACTCCGTATTCGAGCGCGCTGGTTTAGCCCAAAACCTGCTCACGGGGAGAACGCTAGTCCTGTCAATCGTCAGTTCATCCTGCTTCTGATTGAGAGCCATAACGAAGTTTTGCAGGAGGAGCTTTGGATTGAGCGCCGCAAGTATGACTTGACGGAGCGAGAGGCTGAAATTTGGTTACTGCTGCGTCAGGAATATAGCTATCAGGAGATTGCTGAAGCTTTACGCATTAGTTTGAATACCGTGAAAACCCACATCAAAAACGTCTATGCTAAGAGGCGCAGCCATCAAGGGCAGAACAGGCTGCTGATGTTTTAGGGGAATCGGTTTTGTCTACTCAGGTTGTGACCTATAGCCCCGCTTATACGGTGGTGCCAACCTACGAATGCTTTAACCGCTGTACCTACTGCAACTTTCGCGTCGATCCAGGAACAGATGACTGGATGTCTTTGCAACAGGCAGAGGAGCAGCTAAAGCGGCTTCAAGATCGGGGAATTATTGAAATCCTGATTTTGAGTGGTGAAGTGCATCCGCTTAGCGCTCGACGGCACGAGTGGTTTCACCGGATCTATCATCTGTGTGAGTTGGCACTGTCGCTAGGTTTTTTGCCTCATACAAACGCTGGACCGTTGAGCTTTGCAGAAATGGCTCAGCTTAAAACGGTGAATGTGTCGATGGGGCTAATGCTAGAACAAGTCACACCTAAGTTGCTCAAGACTGTGCATCGGCACGCTCCCAGTAAGGTGCCCGCTCTGCGTCTTCAACAGTTGGAGTGGGCGGGAGAATTGCGTATCCCTTTTACAACGGGGCTGTTGCTAGGGATTGGTGAGACAGTCGCCGATTGCCTGCAAACATTAGAAGCGATCGCCCAAGTCCACCAGCGTTGGGGACACATTCAAGAAGTAATTTTGCAGCCCCACAGCCCCGGACAGCAGCAAAGCTGGCAGGGAGCTGCTTTTGAGATTGACCAACTATTGGAAATGGTGGCGATCGCCCGTGACATGCTGCCGCCAGAAATTACCCTTCAAATTCCTCCCAATCTAATTCCTGATGCAGATCTTTTAATTGCTTGCATTGAAGCAGGTGCAAGAGATTTAGGTGGTATTAGCCCCAAAGATGAGGTTAATCCGGACTACCCTCATCCACGGGATGCAGCATTGAATCAAACTTTAGTAGAAGCGGGCTGGCAGCTTTTGCCTCGTTTACCGATTTATCCTCAGTACGATAGTTGGTTATCCGCTCCACTACAGCTTGTGGTTCAGCGATGGCGTAACAGCTCAGTATCCCGTTGCAGCAAAGTCTAATTGGTTAACACAGTCTATACGCTCTACCCGAGTACTGTAGTTTCCGTCTGGATCAAGATACAGCAATCGAAATCCTGGCTTGAGCTGATCCAGGGCAAAGTTTGCGCTGTTGGGCTTGAATTGCACGCAGGTCGAGGGAGTTCCTAGATAGCGAACACTGTGCCGCCAGTGATCAAACTCTTGATGAATGTGACCAAACAGTACTAGCTTGACCTGAGAATAGCGGTCGAGCACGGCAAACAGATCTGCTGAGTTCTGCAAATTAATTTCATCTATCCAATTTGAACCAATAGGAAAAGGCGGGTGATGCAATGCCAACAGGGTAGGGTGGGGATTTGCCTGGAGCTGCTGTTCCAGCCAATTCAAGCTTTGGGAGGAGAGCTTGCCGTCCACTCGACCCGAAACTGCTGAGTTAAGTAACACAAAATTCCAGCCTCCTCGTTGAAACGTTTTTTCGGCTGAGATGGGCGCAGTATTCAGAACCTGCTCCATAACGGAAGGAACATCATGGTTCCCAGGTAGCCAGTAAACGGGAATTTTTAGAGGTAGTAAAAACTGATATAAACAATAATAGGATTCAACTGTCTCATCTTGAGACAAATCGCCTGTCAACAAGAGTAAGTCTGGTTGAGGCTGCAATTTTTGTAAGCAACTCAACACTGCGTTCAGAGATTTGGCAGTTTGTAAACCAAGCAATTCCTGACTCTTGCCCGCAAATAGATGAGTGTCTGTAATCTGAGCAATGAGGAGGGGGGAGGGGGGAAGCATAGCAGTTAAGGTGAGAGCCGCAAAGATTTTTTAGAAATGAAGATGATGCTTTGATAAAGTAACTTTGAAGTAAACTTAAAAACGCGATCGCATACAGATCTTTTTGTGATTTACATCGCAATTCGCCGATTTGCTTCAATTTTGCTTCAGCCAAGCAAAATTGAAGGATGTGCCTCAGCGAGGCACATCCTTCAGAGTTTTAGAAGAGTCGTAAAGATGGTACGGAAGACCCAAAATTTGATATATTGATGGTTCAACGAGCGGCGGCATGGCCAAGTGGTAAGGCAGGGGACTGCAAATCCCTTACCCCCAGTTCGAATCTGGGTGCCGCCTTTTCTTGTACATTCACTATTTATTGTAGAGCGAAGGAATAAGTGTCCGTAGCGAAGGATTAAATGTCACAGCGAAGGATTTCATGTCCAAACCGAAGGATTTCATGTCACGATAGCGAAGAATTACGTGTCAATTCGTAGGGTATGCGAAGAAATACATGTCAATTCGTGAGAGGCAGCGAAGGAATACGTGTCAATTTGTAGGTGATAGCGAAGGAATACGTGTCAATTTTGAAGACCTATTTATTCCTACTTTCCCAAAATTTTAGCTTGCACCTGGAATAGATCTTGCCTTATGGCAAGCAAAAAGGTTTGCTTATCTTTCACAATACTTGTAGGGGAAGGGAAAGAGGCAGGGGTCTGCAAATAGCTAAGTGCTGTGGAGCGATCGCTGCAAGAAGCAGAGTCTTACTACTACAGACAAATTGGTATGACTAAGGAATGAGGGAAGATCTCAACAATGCTTTAAAAGATGACTGCGCCCCAGATATTGTACTGGAAACTAGGGTAACTTGTTTCTTCGTTTACTCAAGTTCAACGAAGCAATTCGCCTCCAACTTAAGCATTGGGATCGTCACGCTTAGTCTTTCAACTTCCCGCAGACACTTATCAAGTATAAAGAGATGCGCCCTCAACTTGCCCATATCCAAAGAGACAATTGCACCTTCGAGGAATATTTTCCCTTTTTAGCAGATTGGCGGCACTTTCATTAACCCGTATCCAAAAAGGCGATCGCGCCTCCTGGTTTGCTCATCCCAACGCCCGGTTATTTCTATCTTTCAACTTACCCGTATCCAAAAAGGCGATCGCGCCCCTGCAAAATGTTTAGCGCCTGGTCGTCGGTGTAGGGAGTATCCTTTCAACTTACCCGTATCCAAAAAGGCGATCGCGCCCACACAACCCTCCCGGCTGGATCATTGGCTCAGACCCTTTCAACTTACCCGTATCCAAAAAGGCGATCGCGCCCTCTACTCGCTACAGGGCTAAGTGCATTCCATCAGATCTTTCAACTTACCCGTATCCAAAAAGGCGATCGCGCCCGTGAAACATCCTAGATCGACCCCCTATAGCGCTCAATCTTTCAACTTACCCGTATCCAAAAAGGCGATCGCGCCCCCAAACCAACAGTCCCTCGGCGGGGAGAAGGTTTTGCTTTCAACTTACCCGTATCCAAAAAGGCGATCGCGCCCTATGCGACTAATTGTCGCCATATTGAGGGTTGCTATCTTTCAACTTACCCGTATCCAAAAAGGCGATCGCGCCGACCCGCATCCCTTCTAAACCCAAGATTAAGAAATCTTTCAACTTACCCGTATCCAAAAAGGCGATCGCGCCAACGAACACCAATAAGCAGTGGTGTGGTTGGGTTCCTTTCAACTTACCCGTATCCAAAAAGGCGATCGCGCCTCCATGGTCTAAAACCTTTCATCAGTCTGAGTTTCATCAGCGGTTTTGCCAAAGGTATATGCAGCACCTTAGAAAAATTAGATTCAGTCTGGATTGAAAGTTTACTTATGCTGCCAAACCTTTGAACTGATGGGGATTTTAGAACTTTGGCAAAGGTACTGGGATTTTTCATCCCGCTTCGGTTTGCCAAAAATTTAAGGGAAGTCCGATGGTTTCATCGGCGATTCAGCCTGCCATGCATCTTCGCCAAACTTGGTCTGATACACAATCTTGCTGTACTGCCAGACAAACAAACGTTTGTCACAAACAGTAGAGAATCGCGAACTCACAGCGCTGAATTGTCCCCACCTTGCGGTAGCGTGAGTAAGCGGGCAGTGCTAGGGACGGAAAGCAATTGAACCTGTCCCATTTCCTAGAACTCGCATCGTAGTGACGCTAGTCTGGTTCGTGCGCCAGTACTAATGTACCGTAGAAATCACAAAAACTTCAATCTCTTTGGGTCTGATTCCCCGCAGCTTGCTGCGTTCTGAGAAAACAGCGTCCGAAGGGTGCTGTTGAGCGGAGTCGAGCCGCAAAGCGTGCGAGTGGAGCGAAATGATACACCGTCCGCTTGCGGCGGTGACGTTCATTGCTAAGCAGATTTATTAGAAGGAGATTTTTCTGATTTAGCTTTATTCTTGTATGCCTCGATCGCCTTGTATACCTCGATCGCCATCTGTTTTCCCTGTTCCTGAGAACTGCCTTGGAGCGGTTGCCGCCCGATCTTCACTAAAATCCCCTCCTTCTCGGCTTGATTGGTGATGTATTTGATCAGACGTTCGTAACTCCACGAGTGGATCTTCTCATTTTGAGCTTTTGCAAACTTCTTCTCAATACCTTTCCATCCGCCACACTCACGTTCTGCAAACGCTGCAATTTCAGCCTGCTTCCGTCGCCTGTAATCATTCATGTCAGGTAAAACGATACAACCTGACTGATGCTTCTTGGCAAAATCAATTACAGCGTTTGCAGTGTGTTTATCGATTGTGTCACCCAAATTTGATTCTCCAAACTGGTCGTTAGCACCCCGCTTCTGGTTCTGAGTACGGCGACGCAAGTTTAGTTGCCGTTCAAACTGTCTACGTTTGATTAGTTCGTAGTTCTTGCCAAGTAATGCCTTGAGACCTCGACATTCCAGAATCTTGTCTGAAGTAGCATCTGCGATCGTTGCTGTGGTCAACCCACTTGAACCAAGCGCAACACCAGTAACAATATGAGGTTGTCCAGCGTAGAGGGGTTTACTGGGACGCTCATAGTTATTGTCATAATTCTCTAGTCGTCTCAGAGTTCCAGATTGACGACTGTGACGGTCCTTACGAGTTTTCGTTGATTCACCCTTCCCTTCTAATTCGGCAATATTCTTTTCTAAGGTTTGAAGTGTTTTGGCAGTGGATTTCTTTTGCTTTTCGATATCAAGCTCGGTTCCCTCTTTACTTAAATACCGGGTTTCTATTGTGCAATGTAAGAATAATTGATACCGATTCCAGGGAAAGTCCGGGTCATAAAACTCCGGAGCAGGTAAACTATCGGGCTTAGTGTCAGCGGACTGCCCTTCGCGATTGGCTCGCTTGTTTGCAACTTTCCGACGACGCACGATTCTATTTTCATTCTTCTTGTACTCCCTCCAGATCAAAGTTGCAGAGCGAACCAGAAACAATGCAGATGTATTTTGGGTTGTATCTTCGTCATAAATTTTGCGCTCTTCTAGAGCTTGCCGTACAGCATGAATATGACGGTAATCACCAGCAACTTCAAAAGCATATTTTTCGTCAAAGCTCTTAAAACAAACGCAAACTCGCTTTCGAGGTTCAGTGTTGGAGTTCTCTTTCCCAGCTTGCAAATTCTTGGCTTTTACCCCTTCAATCTCCGTATCCTTGGAGTTCTCTTCATCTGGCTGTATATCCTTAATCTGACATCTTTCAGGTTCAGCCCAGATTAAGTCATCACTACTTTCAAACAGAATCGGATGTGGCAGAAAAGTTTGCTTCTTGAGTAATGCCGATTCTATTGAATTCCACTCAGTTTCATCTTCTACAACACCGATTGATGCAATTTCATCCAGAATGTCTTTGCCCACCCACGGACGCCCCTTCGGTAAACGGCTTTGCAATTGTTTTTGAAGGATCTCAGTTTCTTTTTGCTTGCGGTGAATGCGATCGCCCAGTTTTTTGACATCCTCCTCAGTTTCATCACTTTTGATTTTGAATCTGTTTTTGATTAAATATGCAACTGCACACTTCTCTAGTAAATCGTCTGTTATGCGGTGTTTGTCATATAGGATTTTATAGATTCCCCCCTCGATCGCTTTCTTACTTTTCTTCTTACTATCCTCAGAGATCTGGGCATTCGCTTCACTTAAAACTTCTTTCGCTCTATTTCGTATCACATCCAGGTCACAGCCACTGATTGCTATCAACTCAACATCCGTTTTCAGAACTTCAATGGAATGAAGCAGTTTGTTCAACTCATCCTGACGCTTTGCCTGTAGAGCTAACCAGGATTCATACGTGTTGTTTGTAACTAGCCGTGCTGAAACAAAAGCACGCTCAGGCATGGTTTCAAATTGGGGTTGCTTCTTAAGCGATCGCCACAGACGCTTTAAATCATCAGCGTCTACCGCGTTATTGTTTTGCCAATTAGCAAAGTTAGGATGCTGAGCTACCTGAAGATTTAGTTGATTGATCAGTGGAGTATGCTGCTGGATCATCAGTTCCCAGAAGTAGCGCCGCACTTCTTCCCTGGCTTTAGGCGTTTTCCCTAAAGCATCTAAGCGAAAAGAATATGTAACTTTGCTCATAATGCGTACTCTGTGACTCTTAGATGTATCTGTGAGCAAACTTGATAGCTAACCTTTCAAAAGCCATTTCTAGAAGGGAAAATTGCTTGTTCTTCTTAACTCAGAAAACGTGGACAGCATATTAAAGTACTTATAGTACAAATTTACTGGTTTAAGCCAGGTTTTTTCAACTTTTTGTCTCAAATGCCAATACTGCTTAATTTTGACAGTCAACAGCCACAGTGAAAATTACCAGTTTATAATGATTCTAAATTGTCACGGTGGCAAATAAGATGACAATGGCTATTGCTCCTCAGACCCCGGCTCATAGACACTGGGCTGTGTTAGAAGCGTACCTCCAACCCTTAAAAGATGAGCACATGGAACTCGATGAGTTTCTAAAACACTGGAATGTGACAAGGGAAGAGATAGCTTATATCTGCGACTGTTCGCTTACTACAGTGAATCACTGGTTCTCGCAGGGAGAGCATCGTAGGTTTCCTTCTGAAAAGCACAAGCAGAAGCTTGCGCTCGCTCATCATATCTGGACAACGATCGAGACTGAACCGGAGTATCTTCAGACGCTCCGTGAGATGTACATCCAAAAACATCGAAAACGATAAAAAGTCGCTTGTCAAATGGCAAGTTTTTTGTAGTGATTAGATAACTTTGCTGTGGTTATTGGGGAAGCAATTACTTCATTACTTAATCAATAGAAATAGGTCTCGTCCGCTACAGTTTTTTTGGTATAAATGGGCTAATAGACATTTTGGTCATTGGCTTATCAAGCTTAAGTTCAGATAAAAATTTTGCGAACCACTATTACCTGTTATGGGGAAACTTGAAGATTGCTCAAATGACAACTCAGATCGGCACACAGCAAGTGTTAGTTTGTCTGTCTTCAAGGGTTTCCTCAGAAATTTGACTGTGCTGTAATTTTCAGAGTTCGACTCCTACAATCTTCCGGTCGGGCTTCTAGAAATGACTTTCCCTCCTAAATCTAATCTGGGAAGCCGATGCCGATGGATACTCAACCCCGATATGAATCCGGGAAAGCAATTGAGCAATTTTATAGTCTTACCAACCACGATCGCTCATTCTCTTATGAATGGTCATGGCTATACCTGCTGTTGGATGCTAATAGGTCGTTAAAGTAGCAGGTTGCAGTCGATTGGGTGGGTGAAGATGGTTTGGAGCTAATACCTCCCTCTCCACTCCTAAACAATTACAAGGAGGCTGATTCATGAGTCGCTCGGCAGATTAACACCCTTTGAGAGATTTGGAGCGATCGCTCTTCCGACTTTATGTAACTGCCAGCTACCGACATTAGCCCAAATCAGCTTTACTAGGAGTACGACTTCAACTACGAACAACTTGTCCTAGTTGCCATCCTGATGCTTATCGCACCGACTACAGTTTGACAAAAAGCAAGTCAAGCTTACTTCTACAATTAATAGCACCTCAATCTAAACTGATATAAGACTGATTTGCTAAATCTAAAAGTACCTGTCTTGCTTTAAGAAGCAGTTGCTCAGGAAAGTTTTCTGTTGAAACAGAGATTGTTCCGTCATCATCAAACACAAACTGCAACTTTTCAACTGCAACCTGAAATGGAAACCAATCCCCCTCCAAAAGATAGTTCTGTCTAATTCCTTCCAAATTAAGTTCAAGCACAGTAGGCAAGGGAACAGCAATCAGCCCCTCGATCGCATTTTGTAGACCGACTTCTATCACTTCAAAAAGTACTTGATTTGCACTTGTTATCTGTTGCCGTTCGCTGATCCGCTCCAAACGCCTTGATTGTCTCAACTTTTCTCCTAATTCAGCAATTTCTTTAGCAGGAAACTTTAGAGCTTTACGAACACTTGCCCAGTAAGCAGCAAAGCAGAACTGAAGATCACACTCACTCATCTGCTCCTGAACTCTCTGCTCAATAACTCGTATCGCCTGTTCAAGAAGATTGATCTGTTTATCATCTCGATCCTCCTGAGCAAGTTGCCGCATTTGGTTCTTAACTAACTCAGTTAAACCAAGCTCAATTTTCACACTGTGCCTCTCCCAGTCCTGGTCAAGTAAGGTTTGTCCTTGCTTAATCAAACTCTGCATAACGAATGCTTCCAGCGAAAAGACCTTAAACCTCATACCACTACCTCTGTGATACAGGATTGATAAGTTGTCTCACTGATCAATGCCGTGCCCACCAAGATCCCTATTACCGGACGAGCATCTAATTCAGCACAGGAAGCAGTGTAAGCTGCTATCCGAATTAACTCCTCATCTAATACCTGCTGGATGTCGGCAAGAGATAAGGCTGTTGCCTTAGACTCTACTAAGTATGTTTTGTCATTACCCTCCATGACAATGTCTGGGTAGTCGTGGTTAGGACGAGCAAGCTTACGACATTGATAAAGTCGTTGTGCTAGAAACCCTGCGATCCCTTCACCAATCCCTGCTACAGCACTCTTGTTGGGCGTGATTACCTTGTGCTCTGTTCTACTGTAAAACAATGGTGGGTATCCCGGTTCCAGGAATGCACCGCTAGAGTAAGCGAACCAGTACTGCATTTCCTCAAGTGGGCGATATACTAGCTGCTCAGAGTACTTGCTGATCATCCGCTTCAAAGTATTCGGGTGAATGGGTAAAGAACTAGCTGAACTGTAAGCGAATGTTTTGCTAGAGAGTTGAGATTGCAATTGAGAACGCATTGCATGTCTGCTAGCTGCTGCTTTCGCAAGTGATTGCTCAGTAGCAGTTAGCTGAAGTTGCCGACGTGTTACGACAAGTTGAATAGTCATTTAAAGGGAAATAAATGTGTGAGTGAACTATCCTCACAGTAATGCTGACCTAGACAGTAGACCAAACCTTAGCTATCACGGTGATAGGTTTTGTAATTGCTACGTGGTGGTGGACAGAGCCATTGTCTTAGAGGCAATGGGATCTGCTCGTAGAACTCCCACAGCAAGTCCATTTCTGCTAACCGCCGTAGGTGAACGGGTGCAGGGGAGCGGTAATTGCTTTCTCTAGCAAACCAACGATCAACAGTTGGCTCTGAACAACCACAAATCTGCGCCATTTGGGCATGGGTGACGTTCCACTTGGCGTAGAAGTCGCGGTGAGACATCTTAAGCTGACAATTGGTATAGAGACGAAATAGCAACAATTCTCGTTGTCCCAAATTCCTTAAACTCATCACTAGTTCTCCTCTAAGGCGACTTTCTCATCAGCTTCAGCGGAATAACAACCCGGCTGTAGCGCCAAGTCTTCCTCCCAAGCAACATCAATTTGCACCCAAGCACTAGACAGACTATGAGGAGACAAGAAGATTATGTACTGCCAACCCCAAGCATTTAGGTGTGGGGCTGGAGCGTATTGTAATCCAGTGATAGTACCGAAGTCTTGGCTGGGTAGAGGATGCCAACAAACGCGATCGCCCAGGTTAAATTTGGGAGACAGGATGTCTTTTGGAAACTCGGCTGGTAATTGCAAAGAAAAGTTGGAGGAGGACGTTTTAGCCATGATGATTCGTTTGCACTAAGCAGGTCAGTAGAGTCTTTTGTAAAGACGCGCTTCAGTAAATATTTGTGATGTGCTTAAAAGCGAAGTTCTCTAGGATTTGAGAAGAAGCTTGCTTAGTAGAGATGCTAGATAGCTTGTTTTTCTGAGATACTCTAGTGAGCTTTACTTGCATAGCAAAGCTGAGGGAACAAGCCAGATCGGAGTATCCAACCTGGCCTAATTCCTTCAGAGACTACATAGCCTCTTCAACCGAGAAGTTAAGGGAACTTAGAGACTATATAGCATCTAAATGTACTATAATCAACAGGTAGAGATTCATGCCCCAAAAGAGGCAAAAGAAACTCAGAGGTCAGCCTGAGATATACAGCGAGGTGAAGGGACAAGTGAATGTAGCGCTTACCAAAACCGGAGTTCAAGGACTTGACGAACTAGCGACCGCGATGAATTTGTCAAGGTCAGAGTTGGTTGAACAGATTGGGCGTGGTTTAATTCCGGTTCTTTCGCTGGAGGATAGAGAAGCTGTAAAAAAGCTTTGCAAAACCTGATTGTAATCTCACAGGATGAGGTCTTGAGTCAGGCGTTGTTTCAGCAACGAAAGGTAGAAGGAGAGCATACTTCTTTACAACAGCAGATTGAGCAATGGCAACAGTTATTAGAGAAATTGGGATAATAAGTTCGGCTCGACTTTATCCAATTGGGAGGAGGAAAGGTAGCAAGATCAGAAAAGCGTTATTTTGATTGTTCCAGCGCACCAGTACAAACTATGCACTTTCAGCGCAAGGCTTTAGTTGTAAGCTTTTTGGGGCGATCGTGCTATTCATCTGAGATGGGTTTGGCTCGAAACAGCAGAGAAATTTCATTTCTCTTGGACCAGAAGAACCTATGCATTTGCATTGTATAGAGGTTTATAGCGGTTCTTGCTTGAGTGGAATACAAAGCATGACATACAGCAGTGGCTCGGTGCGCCACTACTGTACGCATGTAATTGAGAACTGGTGTAACCCTCTTTCATCACTCTCGCTAGAGAATAGCTGAAACGACATAAATTCATTGTGGCTGGACTAAATAAATTCGGCAGAACCATACGTCAATAGAACAAGAACTTATTCTCTTCTCAACGTGATGAATGAGGGATAATCTGGCGCACTGAAATAGAGCGCCTATACTTCCATCCATGCAATGGGCTAATGTTCTCCAGCATGGCTAACTACACATTTACTGGAGAGTTAGTTGTGGGTACCTATTACGTTTTTATCAAGGAAGTCTATTACAGACCCGTAAAAATCGAAGCTGCAAGCAAAGAGAATGCTGTTGATCAGGTAGCAGACGATCGCGGGGAGCCAATGCCAATCGAGTTTCACTCCACAGGGCATTCGTCAGAGTGGTTGGTGGAGGACGATAAAGGAGTTCGGTATCAGCATGTCGTTGGGGTGGGGTATGTCCGGCTTTAGACGATATAAGCTGTTGCAGAGCGACATGCAAAATTTTAGTTAAGGTACTTGAGCGCTAAAAGCCCGTAAGATTCCGCTATAACCCTGCTTAGGGTAAGGCTTTGAGACCAAGAACTACGTTGATGACTCGTAATTGACCCAGCATTGTGCAGAGCGAGGATTGGCAGGGATTGGAACAGCTCTTGACGACCTCCCGACATAGTCTACTGCAAAAGTTATTGCAGCCCCATGTTTATCTGCATCGACTGTATTAGAAAAGGAAGCATTCAAGAATTGCTAAAAAATAGAAAATATATCGACCTAGAATAAGGTAGCCTGTCCCCTTACAGCCATACAGCTCAGTAGTCCGCAACAACGTCTTACACTGCAATTACTGACCCTTGAACCCCAAAAATTTTTGCCAGAAATATGCCAGAGTCCCTGAGGGGCAATGGGGCTATAAAGGTCAGTGGGAAAGACTTTTAGCCCACTGCTGCCAGATTTCGATCAAGACAGTCAGAACTTGGGGAACCGCCCCTGATTTTGAAAGCTGTCCACCACAGTATCAGGCACGACTGGCAGAGATCGATGCCCTCAAAACTGTTGAGCAGGTTCTGAGGCAACAAAACTTGGATCAGGATTCACTGAATTCTCTAACGTAGTTTTTGCTAAGAAGTAGTACAATTGTTTGACGATGAATCTTGATAGCTAGCGCGAAATGGGCGAGTCGAACTATACTTACTGCGTTCAATTCAGGGTCAAACAGTTAGCAATCAGCCGAGTTCACCAGTAATGCCAGCCAAGTCTTCCAGCCGACGCAAACCTGAATGGGTATTTGATCCGGTTCCTCCATCAGGGCAGTTTACAGGAGGCATTCCTTCTGCGTATGTTTTCAAGCCTGAACTGGATACTTTTGTGAGAGAAGTTTTGCAGAATAGCCTGGATGCCAGACAGACAGGTAATGATGCACCTGTTGAAGTAAGATTCACATTCAGGCGGTTGCAGGGTGAAGACAAACAGCGTTTTCTCGACGCGATTGGCTGGAATTATTTGAAGACTCATTTACAGGCAGTTGCAAATGGTAACAATACAATGTCTGCACTTTTAGCTAATGCGACCGCAGATCTGGGTAGTGGCGCACTGACACTTCTGAGGATTGATGATTCTGGCACAGAAGGACTAACAGGAGACGAAGATACACCTGGTACAAATTTCAGCAGCCTCTGTCGGAACATTCTCGATACGACCAAAGATGCCCTGGGAAAAGGAGGTAGCTATGGTCTGGGTAAAGCGTTACTCTGGCAATTTTCGGCACTTTCTACCGTACTATTCTCGTCGAGAATTGAGGAAGAGTCTCCGCAGAAATTCAGATTTTTTGCCCGTACGGAACTCCCATCACATGAAATTGACTTATCACGCTGGAACGGGTCGGGCTGGTATGGTTTTCCTGAAACCGTTCGTAACGGTAAGCGAGCTATATCGATGTGGGATGAGGATGCAGAGAAAATCACTCGTGCGATTCACCTCTATCGTCCCGCTCAGTTAGGAACTGGTACATCAATTTTGATTGTGGGGTTTCACGAGCCTGCTCAGGAAGAAGCCCGCCCTCTCAACACTGTCGCTCAGGATATCCTAAATTCTGCTGCTCGCTGGTTCTGGAATTGCATGATTTCTGACCGTCCTTCGTTAAAGGTCTCTGCAGAGGTTTACGAAGGTCAGGAGTTGAGTTTCAGAAGTGAATCTACTCCCGGTAGGGAGTTTGCACCCTTCATACAGACTGTGCTTCCAGAGCAAATTGTTTTTAAGTCTTTCCGTTACGGAGAGGTGGCAGAGAAAGAGCTAAAGTTCAAGATTCCTGCTAAAAAATCTGGTGACACTCCAGAGATCGAGGCGACACTGGCTTTTCGTTTAACTCGGGGTGAGGATGATCTGGAGGAATCACCCTGGGGTAATCGAATTGCTTTGATTCGTGGATCAGGAATGGTGGTTGAGTATCGTTCTACATCCAGGCGAATTTCCGGTGCCCCTTTCTTTGGGGTACTGCTGGCAGGAAATGCCCGTGGTTTCTCAGAAGCAGATAATGCCCTGGAGGAATTTTTGAAGGATGCAGAACCTCCATCTCATGACCAGTGGAAGGCAACTGAACGGATTCAGGAAGAATATCGCAAAGGTTCCAGAAGCCGCCTCGCTCGCCTTTGGCGCGATCTGGATGAAGCAGTTGTCGAATTATGCGGGCAGGAGATTCGTTCAGATGCAGAAGCGCCGGAAGCACTTGCTCGTCTTTTCAGGCGAGATACTACTCAGGTCGGCAAAACCCAGAAACAGGATGAGCAAAAATTACAACTAGTCGGCTTGAGTGCATTTTTTGACGAAGGAGTCTGGCAATTTTCGGGACGTGTAATTCAAACAGGTGTACTTAACAAACCCTGGGGCTTTTCGCTACTAATTCGGCTTGATAGTGAAGCTGGAGAAGGAGAAAAGCTCTTGATTGGAACGCTTCGAGCCAGCGGAGATGCAGCAGTGAAAATCAAGTCTGAACTGGCAGAGTGTGTGGTTCAACCCTCCAGCCAGGAAGTTGAGTTTGAGGGCACGACAAAAGCAGCCGATGAAAATGCTTTGATGCCAGATTTGCAGCGCACCCGTGTGCGGATTGAAATTCAACCTGGCAGAGGAGGTCGCTGATGCCCGTTGCAGTATTCTACCCGTACCGTACTGCTGCTGACATGATTTTCATGTACCTGGACATTCCTGAGATGGAGCGTTCGGGAAGTGATGAAAGCGTGTCAGTTTACCAGTGCAGTGGCTCCAGGATTGAAATGCGAGTATCGGCGATCGTGCCGGAAGAACTCTGGGAATCAATTTTTGCTGACTCAGAGCAAAACAATCCACCTGCAAAACTCTGGTTGGTGAGTCAGAGTATGGAGTCTCGTTCCAGACAAGCTTTTGAACTCACTGGAGATGGGCAGGTTTACGAGGCAACAATTCGTCTGAACCTGAACGACTGGGCTGGTAAGGCTGAATTTCAGGCTGTTCTCGTTAGAACAACAAAAAATGATGATCTGCCATCAGGGTATGCCAGAGATATGGGAGCAAGGCTGGCATGGTCTAAAACCCATCTAGTATTGTTCAAAGAACCTGTTGCGCCTCAGCGCGATGTTCTTAAGATTCAATGGAAGAAGTTTGAGGGGAATCAAAAATCTCAACTTTTCTCACTCGATTACTCAGAACCACAACCGAAACTGCACCTTAATTCTGAAGTTGAGGGACTGTACGATGTATTGAATAGTCGGGCATTACGGGGGTTAAATCCAGCGATCGCCGAAAATACAAGTTATCTGATCGCCCATCAGGTATTGACCTCTCTGCTGGCAACAGCGCTGGAGCTTCACTTAGAAGCTCACTCAGGGTGCGGAAAGGGCGCTCTACGATTCCACCTTGAGAGGGCTGTTCTCGGCGTTTTGCCTTAAAACCAAGTTGATCACCCACATACTCCAAGAAATTAAAGTCTTTAGCACCATCGGTGTAGACATATAGAGGAGAACCATGCGTAATCCATTTACATCTCATCTGATACTCTGAACCATAGTGCTTGGGTGTCATTGCGTGTCGCAACGCTAGGGCAACTACTAAAGAACTGGGTGCTTTCAGTCCTAGTCGATACCCCACAATGCAACGTGAGTAGCAATCAATGACTGTAGTGAGGATAGGACGACCGATCTCCACGTCATCCTCATCGACAAGTAAAACATCTGCTTTAGTGTGATCAATTTGCCAGACTTGATTACTCCGAGTGACTGAGATATGTTCCCTGTCACGAGTTCTGAGAATTAAAGTATCACCATGCCATCCGGGACTACGACTACTTTTTGCTTTATTGTTCCTCTCCTCAATTGGCTTCAACCAAATTTCCACAGTTCTGGTACTGGGGGGTTGACCGTATTCTCGCCAAAACTCGAATGCTACGATCGCTTTTTTCTGTTCCTTAAGACGTTTGATGCAATCGCGAAATGCCTGTGTATCCAGCTTCTGTTTTCGTAGCTCAGAAATTTTAGTTTTTAGAGTTAAAATCTCTTGCTGAATCTCGCACTTCTGTTGGTTGCAAACTTCTTGACGTTCTTCGATTAACCTTGATAGTTCTAGATCCAGTTCCTCTCCGGAGAAGCCTGCCACTTCCAGTCTGGCGACTTCATCCGACAGCTCCAGCTTCACGTACTCATAAATTTGGTCTTCAATACGACTGGCAACCTGGGTACGGGTCATTACGCAGTCGCCCTTATTTCCGTCCTCATATATTTCGAGGCTCAGGTTGTACCAATATTCACCTCGACGAGGCTTAACATCACTATCGCTTGTAGCTTTCTTGACTAATGAAGCAGTTCCTAAATTAACCCAGGCTTTAAAGATGCGTCTTACTTGACGTGTAGAAAGGTCAAGCTTTTTTGCTCCCTCTTTAAGACATTTGCTAAACAACTTGCGGTTATGGCGCGCCTCTAACAAACTGCGAATGACCTCACGCTTGAGTTTCTGCTCATCATCCAGTTGGAGCATAACTCTTTCTCCATCTTCAAGGAGAATCTCATCTTCCAAAGCGTACCGACGGTCCAGAAACTCGATCGCTTCATCGTCTTCTGGTGCGCCATAACAAGTGATCGACTCTTCAGAAGGTTGAAACGTAACCTCTAGCTTACCTGTCACCACTTCTTCTATCTCATCAGCAATTGGAGGTTCTCCAGCATCAAAATCCTCATCATCGTAGATTAAAGAAAAATCGCTATCTTCTTGCTGATCAGAATGCTCATTGGCTTCAGGCAGGTCCATAATTCCTTCTATCCCCCGACAAGTAGTAGATTTGTACCAATGATATTAGAGATCAGCAAAATATGGATAATTCTTCTCAAAAAACTTTCACTAAGTTGTAGGGGGATGCCAGCCACTTATAACGGGTGCATCTGATGTCTAGGGAAGAGTTGCCTGAAACCTTGAAATTGCGTTAGCGGTATCAGCCCCAAAAGGCACAGTTTTTTGAGGCTCCCTGACTATTAGACAAGCCCACTGATAACCCAACGGGACCAGAGCAGCTACTATAGCTAGATTGTTCATCTATAATGCAGCGATCGTGGCTCGTCCTTTTCACAAAGAAGTACTTTCGCTTTCGATCGAGGATGAATATGGTCAAAGCTCCAAACGAGGGAGGCTCCATTCTTTGAAGGCGATCGCATGATATTTTATTGAGGCTAAAATCCCATAGGTTAGCGATGAACACCACGCTTATTGATGTTGTCGCCTGGATTTGCATCAGGGATAGACAGGTTTTGTGTGCCCGGACAAGGGGCAACGATGTATTCTATCTGCCCGGTGGAAAACGGGAAAAGGGTGAGTCTGACTGGGAAGCCCTGCGCCGAGAGGTTCAGGAAGAACTCAATGTCAGACTGATTGCTGACACCTTAACAGAAGTGCTGGTCGTGCAGGAAGCCGCTCATGGCTATGCAGAACCAACTCAGGTGATGATGCGCTGCTTCCAAGCAGACTACAGGGGTGAAATCATGGCAAACTCTGAAATCGAAGCGATCGCATGGCTGAGGTACACAGATTTAGACCAATGTGCTCCAGCTACTCAACGGGTACTGGAGTATTTGTATCAGCAGCAGTGGATTGATTAGGCGCGATTGTCGCGTAAGGGGGAACTGCTTCGCACCGCCCACAATAAATCGCTACTCTCCAGCATCCGTTGTTTCGACCAGCACTAGCTCTATATTCGGATAACGGTTTACCGTGTCTACCAACCAGTCAAAAACCGTTGGTCCCTGTCTTCTTAGGGCTGCTCGTAGTGCCCAGGCAGTTTTAATTAACGCAGTCGGAGGGCAATCCCGCAACTGTTTCAGCAATTGGCGAACAGTCTCGTCATAGCCTAAAGCTGCTCTCGCACAGTCTACTTCACGCCATACCAATCGGAACGAATCAGGTAAGTACCCGTAATCACCCCGGAGTATCGCCTGGAAACCATCGAGGTTCTCATCCCAGGGTTGCCCCGCCAGCAAGACTTGTCCGACTTCATCGCAGAATGTCTCAAGGGTTATGGTGCGACGACCATCCAGAATATACTCTGGTTTCGGTTCTTTAGCTGTATGCAACAGCCAATCTTCCTTTTTCAACTCGAATGTTTGCTCTACACATAATTCATGCTTGAATACAACCTCTTCAGAACTGACCAGGTTCATTCCCAATCGTGTTAGAAGATTAATTGATGGATGATTGCGGCTATCCGTGATGCCGATAACTCTAGTAATATTTTCAAGCTCAAATAATGAGTGAAGCAATGCTTGAATTGCTTCTTTCGCGTAGCCCTGACCTTGTTCTTCTCGATGTAGCGTAAAACCAATTTCTACCGTTGTTGCATCGTGTTCACTCACCTGTATCCCAATGTCACCGATTAGCTGATCGGATTGTTGAAGGGCGATCGCAATTTGAAACCACTCCCCTGGAATTCCAATGGGGACAGAACTCATTTCATGGATGAACGCGACCGCTGCATCCTCTGATAGCATGGACCAACTCTGAAACCGGGCAACAACCGGATCATGGCGATAGGCAAGGAAGCGATCGAGGTCAGCTTCAATAAATCGCCTCAGCGTCAGTCGTTCAGTTTGTTGAGGGAGAAAGTGTGCTGGAAAGGGCATGGCTTTTCCTCTTTTAGCCTCCGAGATAAGTTGGTTCCAGCACGGTTTCCTGAACACCCTCCTCCTGCCGTTCCACACGGTAAGCTTTTGCGTGGGGTCGAGAACTCACAATTTTTGCCAGTGTCCCGTTGATGAAATGCAAGCCAACGCCATCATCAGCAGCATACCCATCTGACAGGAGTCCCTCTGCCACCATTTGATGATAGGCAGGTCTGCGATTCGCTTCTCCATCGTAATGAGGACAATGACTTCCTTGTAAAAATCGAGGCAGTTAAGCGGCTTCAAAACACCATTTCCAGGGTAATCACTCACCCCTGGCCCAAACCAACACAATGAACCCTCACTTACTCTATGGTTGTATTTATGAAGGAGAGGAGCATAAGCGGCGTTTATAGTATTACAGTTGTAGATAGGTTAGGGTGAAGGAATCTACTCTTGAAACACCCATTTTATGGATAAAGCCCTGATTGACCCCTCTCAGTTGTTTCTAACAGGTAGTGCGTTAGAGACAGTCTGCCAATGGAGCAACACCCTCAAATCGTTTCAGCAACGCTTGAGCCCCTACTTTGCTCGTTGTGAAGCTCGTCAAGCTGCCTTTAACTATATTCAAGCCCTGCTGTGTCCTGTAGAACGCAAGAATGGTTGACAGCTGACGGAACAAGTTGGCGATGCAAATCATTATCGAGTTCAACATTTGTTAGAACGCGCCCAGTGGGATGAGACGCAACTTTGTCAGGAAGTTCGCCGCTATGGTGTCGAAGGGTTGAGGGAACCAGAAGACACTTTTGCCCTTGATGAAACTGGGTTTCTCAAACAAGGCAACCAGTCAGTCGGAGTACAAGTTTAGTATTACGGTACAACAGGACACTTAGAGAATTGCCAAGTCGGTGTCCTTTTAGCTTATGTCACAACCCAAGGGGATAGCCTGATTGACCGTCGCCTATATTTGCCTAAATCCTGGGCAGAAGACCCACAAAAGCGTGGCAAAGTCAGCGTACCAGAGACAGTCAAATTTGCCACTAAAGCACAACTGGCTCAGCAGATGTTGCAATCGGCAGGGGAGGCTGAACTTCGTTCTACTTGGGTAGTGTCCGACGAAGTGTATGGCAACGATACTGGTTTTGGGCGGTGGCTAGAGCAGACTGGACAACAGCCTTATGTGCTAACGGTCAACAAGCAGCACTCGGTGGTGATAGGTTGGCAACCCTATCGAGCCGAAGCAGTATGCCAATCCTTGTTAGCCCAGCAATGGCAACGGTTGAGTTGTGCTTAGGGCAGTAAGGGAGAACGGGAGTACGAATGGGCTAGGGTTGCGGTTCAACTGTGGTGATTCTGGAGACTTTCAACGGTGGTTAGTGTTTCGTCGTGCGCTCGAACATCTCGACCAATCGCAGCACATCAGCTACTACCAGGTCTTTGCCCCGAAAGATACATCGTTGGCAACCATCGCGAAAGTAGTAGGAAACCGGTGGTGTATTGAAGAGTGCTTCAAATTGGCAAAGAGCCAGTTAGGGCTAGCAGATATAAGGTGCGCTCTTGGACAGGTTGGCGTTAGCACATGACGTTAGTCTTCGCTGCACAAGTATTTTTGAGTGTGTCGCGGGCTCAAGTGGAACCGAGGATAGAAGGCTCTGATAGTCTACCCCCCTTTGACTCGAACGGGTTCTCTGGCTGAGTTCAAAGGACGCAGAGGACTCTCATCAAGTTGAGCCTGTGAGAAAAGCGGTGGTTGTGGCAGCTTTTGTTTCCGAAGGCTTGGTCACTCCAATTCATTTTGCACTGGTCTTACTGGCGCAGGGTGCATCAAGCAATGGCTCGACATCATCACTACCGCAAACGGTCTCAATCCTAAATCTATAACTGTAATACTATAGTGGTTCCTACTCATGTGAGGTACAACAAAACGCATGACTCACATATCGTTTGGACTTGCAGATGTACCTCATTCGATCGAGAAACGCCACATTAGACGGATTACTGTACACATCACTCAATCCGTTTAAAGCAGCAGAAAAGTCTGGAGAAAGATTGAGAGCCGACTGAAAGGCAGCGATCGCTTCTTCAGTTCTTCCTTCTCTAGCGAGTGCTGCACCCATTGCAGTCAAAACATAGACGTTGTTAGGGCTGAGACGATTTGCATTTTCGTAGGCAGTAATTGCTTCACAGTACTCTCTCAACCTAAACAGAGCCAAACCCTGGTTATACCAACCTGCAAAGGATTCCAGATCGAACTCTGTTGCAGATTGAGCAGATGTTAACGCAGAAGAATTTTGGTTTGTGTTGAGAAAGGCAGCCGCTAAATTTGCGCGAATGCTGGCGCGAAAGACGTTGTCGGAAGAATCAATGCCAGTAATGATTTGACAATTGATTGTGCTTTGCTTCTCTGTTGAACAGTTCCAAATTAATCGACACTGTCGCTGAATTCTCGATTCAGGATTAGCATCATCTGGTGTGTTATCTTGCGGTCGAGTGTTGTTTTGCGGTCCAGTTAGAATCACCGCTTGGCAATAGGCTTGAACTGCCTGCTGATCGTTAGAAAGAGAACTGAGAATTCGTCCGCGATTAAACCAGGACTGAGCAGAGTAAGGATTAGTTGTGACCGCCTTCTGAGATGCCTCATCTGCATCTGAATATCGATCTAGCTGCCATAGGCTGATAGCTTTATGATCCCATGCTTCGCCGTTACTAGCATCAAGCGCGATCGATCGCTCAGCAGCAGCGATCGCTGCTTCGTACTGTTCCAAGCCAATGAGGGCGCGGCTTTGCTGATTCCAAACAAAAGCAGGGCTGGTTTCCTGCCAAATGCCGTCGCCTTGTAATGCATTCTCACAAGCAGTTAGAGCAGCTTGATATTGACGAACCTGATTGAGCATTGCACATTGATGAGCCAACGCAACTGACGCATCAGGGTTGATTGCAACGACTCTGTTGTAGGAGGTTAATGCTCGTTCATACTGTCCTAATTGCTCTAAGGCAATACCCTGCTGTAACCATGCATCTGCATTAGTTGGATTAGCAGCCAGTACGCTTTCATAGAGCCTAATTGTAGTAGCAGAGTCGCAGCGATCACTTGCACTAGATTGGGTATTAGTCGTTTGCTGCAATTCAATCAGCAGGCTGCATCGTTCTGCAAGTACTAAAGTATTTTCAGGATTGATCTGTTGGGCGCGATCGAATGATGTTAATGCTTCTGGTAGCTCTCCTAATGCTCTCTGTGCAAGGCCTCTCTGATACCAAGCACTTGCAGGTGATTCGGTTCCCCAATCTCCATTCAGGCTCAACGCTTGTTCACAGGCATCGATCGCCATTTCATACTGCCCTAACTGCCTATATGCTGCGCATTGTTGCGCTAGGGCAAATGAATTATTAGGTGCAACTATTAACACTCGATTGTATGAAGCGATCGCTTCTGGAAATCGCTGTAGCTGAAATAACGCTTCGCTGCGGGCACTCCAAAGCTCTAAATTATCTTCACGAGACTCTAAGGCAATGGCTTGTTCGCAAGCAGTAATAGCATCTGCGTAGGATTGCTGCTGAACCAAAACTTGGCATTGGTCTGTCCAAAATTCAATGTCCTCTACCTCAAACCGAGGGGAGTTAGCTTGAGCTAATAGAGTAATCTCTACGCGAGATGTAGCATGAGTATTATTGGTTCCAAGAGCGAATTGGGGAACAACAGCTTCTAGAATTGCAGTAGTTGTTCCCAACCCGATTAAGAACTGTCTTGCAAGTGAACCTGTTACGCTACTAGAGAAAATCATTGGCTTACTCAGCTTGATAAAGATTTGACAAACTTAGTCACAACCTGAAGGAAGGTGGGTGCAGGATGAAAAGACTCACAAGTATCGGCTTGATAGCGATCGCTGCTTTGAGTTTAATGCAGGCAGAATGGGCGATCGCGGACACAGATGAAGACATTCAACAGTTGCGAGAAACCAGAGAATGCCCTAACTGTAATTTACAAGAAGCGGATTTAACTGAAGCTTATCTGAGATCAGCAAATTTGAGTGGAGCAAATCTACAGGGCGCAAACTTGAGTGGGGCTGATTTAAGCGATGCTTACTTGGGCGAAGCAAATCTTACGGATGCTGACCTAAGACAAGCTGATTTGCGGGGTGCAGACTTGAGCAATGCAGTGCTAGCAGGAGCTGATTTGAGAGAAACGCAGATTGATGGAGCGGCGATCGATCCTAAATGGCGTTTAGTGTGGCAGATTCTCAACCAAGTTGGGGCAGAACTTAATCTCAGCCGTGCTGATCTAACTGCTGCTAATTTGAGTAGTGCAAATCTCAGCTATCTCAGCCTAGAAGGAGCTAATCTCACTAAAGCAGATTTAAGCAATGCCAATCTTAGCTATCTCAATTTAAATTCTGCAACCCTTCGAGAAGCTAATTTATCGCTTGCTAACCTCAGCTATGCCAATCTAAGTGAAACAACCTTGATAGACGCAATTCTGAATCAAACGAACCTTAGCCACGTCAACTTGAGCAGATCAAACTTACAGAGTGCTAACTTTCGGAATGCCAATCTGAGCCAAGCAGATTTGCGGGCTACAACGTTGCGTGGAACTGACTTCAGCAACGCTAACTTAACTGGTGTAAATCTGAGCAATGTCAACGCTAGCGTTGATTTGGCAGCAGCAAGTCTGAGAAATGCAAGTTTAGCAGAAGTTTGTCTCACCGGAACGAGTTTGAGTGACGCAATTTTAGTTAATGCCAATTTGAGCGACAGTAATTTAAGCTGTCATGATTTCAGAGGGATTTCTGTTCGAGACTTCAGAGGGATTAATCTCTCAAACTCAATTTTGAGTTGGGCAAATTTTAGTGGAGTAGATCTCCGAAATGTTGACCTCAGCAATGCCAACCTGACCAATGCAGATCTGAATAGAGCTAATCTCAGTAATGCCAATCTTAGAGGAGCAGACCTGACTAGAACCAGACAAGATAACACCAATTTTTGTGGTGCAACGATGCCCGACGGGACGCAGGGTAGTTGTGATTGAAGAACTAACGCAATGAAGAACTTTTATCCGAAAATTTGTGTGGCGTGGTTGAGCTGCGTTACACAAAAATTTCCAGGCTCAAATCCTCTATTTCTAATCAAGCCTAACAATTATGAAGACTTTCTAATAATTTGATCAACTTAGAGTTTCTAAACGCATAATCCTACGTTAGGTCACTATGTGCAAGTAGACTTTTCTTCTTGCGGGACTCAAATTTCTCTCAGTGCTGTGTTCCTTTGAACGATCAGATTTAATAGAACTGCAAATTTTTGAGTGGCAACGATTGAATTTAGTTGATTCAGGCTAGGTTGCTGTGGGTTTGATTGGTTAACTCGGTTTAGCTTTACAGAAATAGTAGCTTTTCAGGGAGGCGCACTTGTGATTGATCGGGTTTTTCCTGCGCCATCTATCGATCCCCTCACTCGTCTTCACGTCTATGACGGGCTGATGATGAATGCTGACCGCTGGCTATTAGCTGAGCAGTATCATCGTCGTCGCCAAAATGTTCATTATCAGTCGCTCCATCAGCCCGGAGTTGTTTGTGGCTTAGGGGTTAAGCAGATCAGCCCACCGAATACTGCGCCTGAACGGTTTCGCGATCGCCGCTGGTTAGAAGTGCAGCCCGGTATTGCGATTGATATGGAAGGCAATCCAATTATTGTCGATCGCCCGCTCACTTATCGGGTTGCAACAGAGCCTCCTGCAACAGGGTCGGTAACAGTTTATCTGCTAATCAGCTACGTTGAACCGGATAATCCTCCTTATCAGCAAGAGGCAGCAACTATCCAAGAACAGTTTCGCCTGGATGAAACGACTAAGCCCCCGGGCGATCGCCAAATTGAGTTATGTCGCATCAAGCTTCAGCCAGAAACTGTGGCTTTCAAACCTGCCAAAAATGCCTTTGTCCCCGAAGCAAATGAACTTGATTTTCGCTATCGTAACCAAGCACAAGCAAAACCACAGGGATTAGTTCGGGTTGCCGTTCTGCGAGATGGTGATACTGGATTTAGCGATCGCATCTCTGACCTGCTCTACCTATTGCAATCCTTAGAAGCGCTTTACCCGTCTCTACAAGGAATTCCTGTTGAGCTTTCTCAGCTGCGATCGCCTCTTCTACCTTTTGACTTGCTCTACCTCACTGGATGGCAACTTTTGAACTTTAACATTGGAGCGCTAGAGTTGCTTCGTCACGGGTTAGAAGCAGGAAGTACTGTTTTAGTTGAGGTTAGCGATCGCAGTGTGAATCTAGATCACGTGCAATCAACTCTGCAACAGCTACAGCCTTCTCTGCATTCCTGGAAAAATCTCGACCAAAACCCCTCACTGCGAATTCTCAAAACTCAACCTTTTCTCTTCTCAGCGCTTCCGATATCTCAACAACCGATGCAGCTATGGGCAGGAAATGGTGTCGTTTTAGTGGCAGGTGAATTGTCTAGAGCGTGGGGCTTAAATGAGAACTTGAACTTTGCTCGTCATGAGATTCGCACTGCTCAAGAACTGGGAGTTAATATCCTAAATTTTGCTTGGCGACGGCAGCAGTTAATGCAGTTATCTCAGTAAATTGCAGTCAACGAATTGCGATCGCATCACTAAAAATAACCGTTAACGATTTGTGATTAACAAGGGTGTTTTTGAGTATGGCAGAGTTAGTCAAGGTGGAGGTGAGTAAAAGATATCTCCGGTTTGTTCCACAAGGTGATGATGCATCAGAGTTTGACGAAAGTAATCCAGAACAGCAATTTGATGTCTTTGTAACAAATAACAGTAAGCAGTTTGCAAGCTTTCAATTAGAACTATTAGCAGCAGGATTAGACATAGATTCAGGGTTGCGCTGGTATCGATTAGAGCCACAAGTTGGAGCCAAAAAACCACCGGGACAGATTACTAAATTTACAGTCAAAATTGTTAAAGCTCCAATTCCTGCATACGGTACCACAATTGATTTAACGCTTAAAGTTTTTTCGGTTGAATCTGAGCAATTGTCGGCTGAACAAAAACTCAAACTAGAAATTAGTAGACCTCCACAGCCTTATAAAATCTACTTACCTATAAAGGAATTCAAAGCTACGCCTGGGGATGCGATCGAAATCCCAGTATTGGTTTACAACTTAAGCCCCAAATACACCAATATTCGTTTAATGTTTGTTGAATCAGGAGAAGCCGAGAATATAACCCCGTCTTCTGATACACCAATAAGTTTCCATCCATCTTGGTTTGATGGAGTTGAACAAATCGTGCCTGTGAATGCAGGTGGTTCAGCCGAGACTAGCTTTCGCTGTCAAATTCCTGCAAGTATTGCTGCCTTCAGCCAACCCTACCCCTTTAGAATCGAGGCGCAATCTGACACAAGTTCCTATGTCACCCTTAAGAAGGGAACTTTAGAAATTTTGCCTTGGGGTGTTGTGGAATGGAGTTGCCCAACGCCTCAACAAACTATTCCTTCTCATCAACGTCGAAACAAGCGAGCGAAAAAATATGTCAATGCCGCGATCTATGAATTGCAATTTGAGAACAGAAGCAACTTACCGCAGCACATTCAACTGCAAATTTCACCGTTGGAGCAGAAGCAATGTCGCTTAAAAATTTCTGATCCGATCGCACTACAGCCTGGAGAATCTAACGAAATCAAACCTATCACGTTAACAGCACATAGACAGCGCCCGTTGCTTGGACTCAATCGCCGACTGTTGTTTCACGTTTATCCAAAGCTGGGCAGTAATTCAAACGTCTCAGATTCAATCTATCCTGACCCCAATGTGCAAGCGTTTGAACTCATTGTTAAACCAAGCGTGCCACTGTTGTTACAGCTAGTGATAGCGTTTCTCTTGGCAATATTTTTGGGACTAATGCTCCTACTTCATTCACCATCTCACAGGCAGCCTGTCAACTCGGTGCGCTTAATTGAAAATGGAAACACTGTAATTAGTGGCTCTGGCGATCGCACCATTCGACGGTGGCAAGTCAGCGAAATGCCTCTACTCAAAACCGTCTACCTGAAAGGCGATCGATCCCCATTTACTACAGAAGCAGGTGGCGCAGTGCGAATTGTGCGACAGCAACCTCAGCGAGATGGACGCATTGCCGCTGGACTCGCAAACGGAGACCTTAAGCTTTGGAACGTTGCTCAAAAGCAGGCACAGCCGAATCCTAAAACGCTTCAACCCAACGATCGAGTGTTCGGGCTAGATTTTAGTGAAGATTCTGGCTACCTTTACAGTGGGCATAGCAGCGGATTTGTGCGCCAGTGGCAGCTCGAACCCAATGGTGAAACAACACGCAAGAATTCTGCTTATGTCAAATTCCCTGTCTCTGCTGTAGCAGTCAGTCAAAGTCAAAGTTCACCCCCCAACTTAGTTGTGATCGGAGAGCGTTATAACAAGCTCTCTTTTTGGGATTGGCAGAACCATAATCTGTATGAGTTGCAGTACAAATATCCGGAGCAGTTGCAGCCACAGCCCATCGTTGGACAACAAGACTATATTGAGAGCCTAGCGATCGCAGATCAACAAAATCTTTTAGTAACGGCTGATACAAATGGATTTATCACTTTATGGGATTTGAATAAAATCAGAAGTTGTATTTCAGATGGAAAACTTGTCAAGATTAGAGATGTATTAGGTGACGAGCCAAACGTTGTTTACAAGCTTAGGTGCTCAACGACAGAATTACCAGCGACAGAACTAATAGTTAACCAGTGGCAAAGCAATGACAGAAGACAAGCTGTTCGTGCGGTTGCGTTTGATCAAACGGGCGAGTACTTAGCCAGCGGTGGAGATGATGGACGGGTGATGTTGTGGCCGCCTGTGTCACAATTGCGATCGCTCTCCCCAGAAAGGATCAAAGAAGAAGCAAGAAACCTCGACCGTTGGCATTTGCCAAACCTTAGGAGTAGCGCCAAGATTAACAGCATCGATGTTCAAGTAGTGAACAATCAGATTCGAGTGGTGACAGGAGACGATCAGCACCATGTCAGCCTATTTAGCGTAAAAAAGACTAATGCAGATAACTAGTAACCTCCTGCGCTTAGAAGATTTTTCTGAAAACAGCTCAGTTTCACGCGGAGCAACGATTGATCGGCAGATCAAAATCACCAATGCAGCAGAACAAAGTGTTGAAATTTCTATCTGGATTAATCCAACCAATAGTTTTTCTCTGCCCTTACAGCGCTGGTGCAAAATCAGTGTACCACCCACAGTAGTTCTAAAAGGAGAGGATTCGATCGCAGTTACTCTAACGTTTGAAATTCCTCTGCAAGCCAGTCCTGGCACATATAACTATGACGTTTGTATTGAGACTACTAATGAGTATCCAGCAAAACAATTAACTCGTCCTCAACAATTACAGGTTCTACCGTCTGACCAGAGCGCCACATTTGACAATACACCCAGATTTACCACTCAACCTGCTACAAGTCCCACTGGTCCCCACAAGCTACAGGCAGGACAGCCGTTCAATTTCACAATGCAGGTTGAAAATCGATCAAAACGGGTCGATCGATTTAAACTGCTCTGTCCAGATTTAGAGTCCCAGTGGACATTCCAACCCAAATATTTCCAATCCTCTTCTAATCCTGTCCAGCAAACTGTTGAAACAGATGGGTTAGAATTACTGCCTGGGCAGGTGGGTGCAATTCAAGCGTCCTTGTGTGCACCTGAGTATACGCCAGCAGGCTATTATCAACCAACGATTCGCCTTACCTCTAGTGTCACAGAAGATCTAGTGCTGCTGGATGTTTTGTATTTAGAAATTCTGCCGAATGTCAACCTGGAAATCAGTATGTTTCCTGCGGTTCGCCACATTCCAGAGGAGCCAAAAACGTTTGAGATTAAGTTAGTCAATCAGGGAAACATCGTTCGTGAACTGCGGCTGCAAGGCTGGGATCAGGAAAAATTATTTGCCTACACATTCGACTTACCAAAACCCATCATTGATCGAGGGCAACTCAGCTATATCACGTTGGTTGCCAGACCTAAAAAGTGGTGGAGACGACCCTTTTGGGGAAAAGGACTGCAATTTCCATTTACAGTTGATCTAAAGAATGCTGAATCGGAAGCGCCTGAACTAGAAGCAAAACCGCTTGCTTTGCCTGCTTCACCAGAAGGCACAATTGTTTGGCAAGCTCGCCCCTTGTGGCACTTGCTTCTATTGGTGCTGTTGGCGTTGGGGCTGTTAGGAACGATCGCTTACATAATCTGGCGCGTTCTGTTTTGGACAAATCCTCCCTCCCCCACACCTCCTTTACCCGAAGTAGTCAGCTTTGAAGCAGCGTCAGCCACTTATCAGGAAGGCAAAAACACTCCAGTCCGTCTTGATTGGGAAATTTCATATCTCAATCGGGTGCAAAAAGTGACAATTGTTCAGCTACAGGAGAATGTGGAGATTAATCGAAAAAGCTATAGCTTTTTGCCCGATAAAGGTGCATTTTGTCGCATCTCTACAGAACTACGGCAGCGTCGTGCAACTGGAGGTAATATTGACTGCGATAAACTTCCATCGATCGCACAACGACAAAATTATCCAAATGGTGAGCTTAAGGAAAACAATTTTTGCGAAGAGGTTTTGCTCTCAGAAATCCCTCAGCAATCCTCTCCCGAACCTTCCCCCTCTCCATCCTCTGACTCCCAAACTCCGTCTCTAGATGAGCTTGACACAACTTTAAGATGCCAGAGAATCATTACTTCGGCTAGTCAAAGCGGTGATTCTGTTTTTAGAATTGAGGTCTTTGCAAACCCTGAGGCTTTAGTCACACCCGCAGCACCACAAAGCCGCTGGCAGCGTTGGTTCGGACGGCGATCGCCCGCTTCTTCCTCTGCTCAAAACCCTGAACAACCTATTGCAACACTCACTACGGACACCATTCGCATTCTGCCGCCAGAGCCCGAACCTGTTGTCGTTAGTTTCTTCTCGACTCAACCGACCTATGAAGAAGTAGGTCCACCTCTCTCTCCCTCAACTAATCCAGACAGTTCCCCTCGCCCCAAACCAGGTCCAATTCAACTGAATTGGGAAATTGCGAATCCTCAGCAGATTAAGGAACTGCGGCTGGTGAATCTTGCTCCTGATGGTTCGGTCGATCGCGAACTCAGACGCTATTCGGTTAATGATGGTGTCCCAACGGAACTGAGGCAATATTGTGCGATCGCTACCAACTTAGTTTGTCGAAATCTGCCTACAAATATCGAAGCTGTAGGTGAATATCGCTTTAAGCTGGTTGTTGTGCCGCTCTTGCCACCTGTCTCGTCAGCTTCTACATCGCAACCTGCCCAGACTGTCCCCGAAATTGCGGCAATAACACCCAGCATCAAGATTCAAGCCCGTCCACCCGAAATCATCACTTTTCTGATTAACGGTCAGAATGTCTTAGAAAATCCCAGGCAGGTGTACGTTATTAACCCTGCTAGAGGTCCTATTGAGCTTAGCGTGAACTGGTCAGTTATAGATGGTGAGGCTCAATTGCTCCCGGCTCCTGGGTCTGTTCTTAATTCGGGCAGCATCACTTCTCCGATTAGTGTTCCAGGTCAGCAGATTATTACCCTACAAGTTACTAATGAGTCTGGTGAACAGGTCACGCGAACGGCTGAGATTTCAGTCATGGAAGCAACTCCACCACCACAGACTCAATCTGACTCGGCTCAACCTACCCCTGATGCACCATCTCCCAATCCACTCGGAGTTCCATCTGATCCGAATGGGTTACCACCCTTTGAGCTACCGCCACAGTTGAATTAGGTGCGATCGCCCTTCCCCTTATTTCAATATTTTAACCGCTTCCTTTTGAGGGTAAAGAATATCTTTAGTAAGAGAAGAAATTGATCTATGTCTCAGTTGTAGGTGAGTCACGACGCACCCTACAAGATGGCGATCGCAGTACGATCATCTTTTTACATTTTGATAAAATACAGGAGTTCGTTGCTTGTTGAATGTTGTATGCCAGAGGTTGCACGGTTCTATGGAATTGTGATCAAGGTTTTCTTTGGTGATCATCCGCCGCCTCATTTTCATGCGATCTATGGCGAGTACAATGCGTTAGTCAGTATTGAGTCACTTGAGATCATTGAGGGAGATTTACCAAGTCGGGCACAAAAACTCGTTTTGGAGTGGGCAACTCTATACCAGCAAGATTTGCTACAAATGTGGAATACCCAGGAGTTTCGCAAGCTACCTCCTCTGAAGTAAATGCAGGTTTAGAACACGATGAAGTATCCCCGAATTCATCAAGCTCAAGCGATCGACGATACGACTCTAATCATTGAGTTCACTAATCGGGAGATTAGAAAATACGATATTCGTCCTCTTTTACAGATTCCAATGTTTGCTCCACTTCGGCAACCTGCCTTTTTCAGAAGCTTCAAAGTTGAGCCGGGAGGTTATGCGATCGCGTGGAATGAAGACATTGATATTAGCGAGTATGAGCTTTGGAAAAATGGCGTGATATTGGAGAGCGAAGATTTAGCTGGCGATCGCCCTCTCTCGTCTTAACCGCATCGCCCTATATTTTTCCCATTAAAAGCGATCGCCCTTCCCCTTATTGCAACTGCGGTTCCCCTATACCATCTTAAAACAATGGCTATTGTTCATTGGGAGCGATCGCTTCTGCCTACACTGTGCTGCCATTGCTTCAACATCTCACAGCCTGGGAGCGCTATTTCTAACGTTCTCTGGATCAACACAAAGCGATCGCCAGCTTTTCCACCAATTTCTTCAGCGGGTAGAAGTTGTTAGTTTGACAGTGGGTGATGCAGCATTGATTGGAAAAAATCATCGAAATTCGTCAGCAATATCGATTGAAATCACCTGATTCAGTCATTGCGGCAATAGCAGTCCAAAATTTGGCGAGTTTAGTGACTGCTGATCAAGCGTTTGCAAAGGTAGCTCCTTTAACAGTGATCACTTGGTAGTGATCGCATCCTTTCCTAATCTCAATTGCATTCAACAACCAAAGTGCGATCACCTTTCAGACTTCACTGTGTGAGCGATATTAGAGATCGCGCACCTATACAAATGTTGGGTTTCGTTGCCTCAATCCACCTACGGGCGAGCGATCGCACTACAGGTGATTCCATTACTTTGGACTAACACTCATTGAAAATGGAGTGCGGTAATCCTCCCTTAGTCGGTCTATAGGCATAACACCGGTTCCCATATAAAGCGAGTACTCATCAAACGTGTTGGAATGAAGTGAGAAAACTAATGCTTTGCCAATAGCTACACGATCAGTAACTTCCATGAAATCTAATTTGTCTTTTCCTAGGAATTTTTTAGCCCATTCCAGTGGTTGAGTGTCTGCAAAGGTGTACTCTCCAAGAGTTCTCCAAAAGCCTTTAAAGTTCAAGTCATCATTAATATCCTTTAACACTTCAGCAGATATTTTTCCAGTTTTTTCCTTCAAGTAAGATTCAACAATGTTCTGCTCTACTTCCACCATATTTAAGTCAAACTGCATCGCTGATATAGCCTCAGTTGAGTCAGGGCTTCTAGGATCAGCTGGCTTGCCCTTGCCACCCATGAGTCTATTGATTATTTTCATATTTGATTCAAACAATATCTTATTGATATCCTTGAGGATTTGAATCGCCTCCTTAGAATGCAAACTCCACCCAATTAGTCCTTCTATACTTCCTACACTATTACGCCCTGTTACCTTTGCTGCTGCCCCAAAAAATCTAATTTTCTTAGGTAGCACGCCCTCTACCGCTAAAGCATCTATTACATCATAGTAGGCACTCCTTTGAGCAATACTTACATACTCGTCCGGAAAATTATTTTTAGTATTATAGATCGCAGATTGGACAAAGGTATTCTTTGTATTCGACAAGCTTCCTATCTCTGAAGCCCAATGATTCATATCTCCTTCATACCAATCTCTTTCAGTACGTTCCTGTCCTGGGGTAATTAGTTTTCTATCTACTTTTGCTTGGCTGTCCTTCTGCTGTACTACATGAGTTAGTTCATGAGCAGTCAACGCATCTTTACCAGGAGCTTTTCCAACACCAAAGTACACATCTTGCTGGTGCGTGAAGGCTTGAGCGTTCAAATCTCGGTTCATCTGGATAGCAGCGCTGTCGGTGTGGACTCGCACATGGTCTAATTTGATTCCAAAGCGCGGTTCCATGAACGATCGCACCTCATCTGGCAACGGGCTACCCCCACCCTTACTACTATTCAACCGACTCTCGATTGAACTACCTGCTTGTAAACTACCATCAGACGATCGCTGTAGCGCTGGTTTAGTTTGTACCTCCTCTTCGTCCGGCATTTCCTCCCGCTGTAAGGAGTTACTTAGAGATTTAGTCTGAATTTCCTCTTCTTCGGGAAGTTCTTCGCGTTGTAGGGTATTTGCAATCGCCTTTGTTTGCACTTCCTCTTCTTCAGGCATCTCCTCGCGTTGAATGGAAGGTGCCGCTTTCATCTGCACTTCCTCTTCTTCAGGTATTTCCTCACGTTGAATGGAAGAATTGCCTAATGATTTGGTTTGGAGTTCCTCTTCTTCGGGGATTGTCTCCCGTTGGACGAGAGGGGTGATGGATGCGGCGATCGGTTTAGTCTGTAGCTCTTCTTCCTCCGGCATTACTTCTCGCTGGATGGATTGTTGGATAGCTGTGTCCGGCATACTCATGACTTGGGCAGCAACGCGATCGGCTTCTTGTTCGTATTGGTCGTTAGGTGCGCCGACGGTGAGTTTAGGTTGGATGGGGAGAGGGCGATGCTGTTCCGATGCTGGGCGATCACTGTCGAAGTTAATTCGGCTCAAGACAGGAGCTGTGGGTTTTAGGGCAACGGTTGGAGTTGGCTCTGATTGAGATGAGTTAGGCGTTTGGTGAAGCGAGTCTGTGAAAGGGCGCTGCCAGAAAAAGCTGCTGTGGGCGGGAGGGGGAGTGGTAGACGTTTTGCGTTGGACGCGCGATCGCATCCGAGCTTGCTTTTGACCAGCCATAATCCACTCCGCCTCCTAGCCTAAATTTAGCTATTGCCATTAGTGTGGCACGGTTGTCTTGAAATGATGCGTCAGTATCAAGACATGCTGACTTGAGTTTTGTTGTGATGTCACACCCAGCCTTTAACTTCAGCATCCGTAAGCGATCGTTCTAGCTTGATATATTCGCTTCGAGATGCCTCCAGTAGGTGTTTCATGCTGACAGGTTCTTCAGCATCGGCTGCTAAAAATGCCGCGTTAAGGGCAATGTTGCGGATGTTTCCGCCAGAGACATTCAAGCGAGCAAGTTTTGCAAAATCAAGGTTTGCCAGCGGAATTTGCGGCGGAAAAATGCGTCGCCAGATGTCTTCACGCTGTGCCAAATCGGGAAAGGGAAACTTGACGATAAATCGCAGGCGACGTAAGAAAGCAGGGTCGATCGCATCTTTCAAGTTGGTGGTTAAGATTGCCAGTCCTCGATACGCTTCCATACGTTGCAGCAGATAACTCACCTCCATGTTGGCGTAGCGATCGTGGGAATCTTTCACCTCACTGCGTTTACCAAATAAAGCATCGGCTTCATCAAACAGCAAAATCGTTGTGCCTGCTTCGGCAGCATCAAACACCTTTCGCAAGTTCTTTTCAGTTTCACCAATGTATTTGCTAACTACCGAACTGAGATCAATACGATACAAATCTAATTGCAGCTCTAGCGCCAAAACTTCTGCCGACATCGTTTTTCCTGTACCGCTGGCTCCAGCAAATAGCGCACTGATCCCCAATCCTCGTCCGCTTTTGCTAGCAAATCCCCAGGTTTCATAAACCGTTTCTCGCTGTCTCACATGAGCTGCGATGCTCTGTAACACTTGCTTTTCTTTTTGAGGCAGCACGAGGTCATCCCAACTGGCGATCGCGTCAATTCGTTGCGCCAAATCATCTAGTCGGGGACGTGCTTGAGCGCGGCAGGAGTCCCAGAGTTGAGGGAAGGGAGCAGGAGGAGGGGAGGATGAGGAGGGGAGGGAAGATGGGGAGGATGGGGATGAGGTGAGAGCTTCGGTACAGACGGTGCGGATAGTGAACGGGTTTAGTGTGAATTGAGTGACGAGTTTTTCGATATGTCCATTTAGGGTTGGGGCAGCTGAGCCTAGAGTTTGCTGCCAGAGAGTACGCTGTTCAGATTTGGTGGGGGGATAGACTTCAATGGTGATGAAAGGGCGTTGCTGAATTTGCTGACGTTCTCGGCTGCTGATGATTAGCGGAGTGTTGGTCGTGTCAATCCAGTAGGCGATCGCTTGGGAGCGGTTAGTATCGGTCGTGTCGATCGCGCTACAATCCAACAGCAGCGCACTCGGATGCAACATTGCTTCTCGCTCCCACAGCAACAGCAACTTACTGAGGTCGCTAATGGCGGTAGGAAGCGCTTGAGCGGGCAGCGTGTAGAGGCTCCATCGGGCAAGACGACAAGCGGCAGCAGCTATCGCCTGCTGGCTCATACCATCGCTTCCCCAAAGCTGAACGATTGGAGAAGCGCTCTGCTGCGACCAAACGCGAACCAGTTGCTCTGCAATCTGCTGATGAGACGGCACAAGTTTATCCTGGGTCAACACAGGTTGAATCATCCCTTTCAATCGTTCATCAAGCGAGTGTAGCCCGACCAAGTAGTGCAAAATTCGCTCATCAATTCGTAGCGGACTCAACATTAGCGTTTGACCTGCACCCACTTCAATGAGCCGCCAGTGCCGCAACGGATGATCGGGCAATACTGCGCCCCAATGCGGTTCTGCAAACGCTGTCATCGCCAGATTGAAAGTGGGATAGGCTTGTCGATCGCCCTGGATTTCAGCACAAAGGTTGGCAAAACTCACATCCAGTTCCATTGCTGCACACAATAGCAGCACGTTTCGCTCAAACTCAGACAGTCTAAATTGGATGCAGAGTCGATTGAGCGTGGGGCAAGAAGAAATTGCAGTCGCTTCAAGCCGCTGTTCTAAAACCTTGTGAAGATGAGCGATCGCACTCATCAGGTCATGACGGTTTGCTTCTAACTCATCTTCTCGCTGATTTTCTAGGGTAAACGTCATAGCATTTAAATCTTATGTTGATCGAATTTCGATCGTAGGTTCAGTGTACTGATCAAACGTTGGACTTTCATCATCCGGGTCAACTGTTAATTTACTCTCAGCATTGTCAATTTGAACGCGCACCAGATAGGTTCCAGCTTTCACTTCGTGAACGATAAAAGTCAGCGTATTCTGACTTTCGGAACGCGATCGCGCTCCAAATACATAAGCAGCAGGATTGCGAAGGACACGCTCGTTTAACAACAAATAAGCTCGTTGTTCAGGAGCAACCATTACATCGACTTGCACCGTAGCGATCGCAGAATACAGTTCATCACCATTGCTTCGTGTATTCGTTGAGCTAACATCAACTATGGTGGGATAAACAACGACAGGCAGCACGTTTGATCCGACCGCTCGTTCCAGATCAGCAGTTGTTAAATCAGAATCAGACGCAACTTGAGTTGGCAGTGGATGCAAAACTTGCAGGCTTTGTACTCCGGCTCTCAACAAACGTTTTTCTGATTCTGCAATCTGCGACAGGTCAACTTTAACCTGTGTATCGCTGACCTCTTGAGGCGTAATTTGAGCATCCCCAATTCTTACCTTTGCCAAGATTCGGGGATGACTGCTGCGGAGTTGTTTACCTGTAATCGTAACCGTACTGTCAAGTCCGATTGGTTGATTTATTCCATCATCAGACTCAATGTCTTTAATCACAGGCTGTTTAGATGTGACAAAAAATTGGCTGCTCCGCAATGGCAATGCTCGTTTTCCAGGTTTGCTGCCTTCAATCAGAATGGTGCTTCCTTGATAGGCAAACGACAGCACGTAAGGCGTTTGAAAAAATACCGACCAGATTTTTGACAACTCTTCGGTGTTCATTGGTGTAGGCACCAGAGTCACCTGTTCAACCTGTTCTGCTAGCGTCGAGCCAGCCAAATAGCTGAAGGTGGGGTTGTTGATGGTGTCGCGCAGCATAGTGGGCGTGAGAATTGGTTGATCAACTAACGTGCGTAGTGTACAGCCCAGCAAGCGCTGCGGTTCTAGCTCTACCTCATTGCCATAAAAGGTCATTAAATAATAAAGGTCAATGCCTGCTTGCGCCTGTTTGCTCAACTCTCCTTTTGGGCGGCGATTGCGTAAATCAGAATTCCGCCATGCTGGATTTGGCAGCACTTGATACATAAAAACGTTGACCCCAACTTCAGGCGTGCCGCTGCCTGACGCATCTGGTCGAACTGTTGTCACTCTCGCCCCAGCAACGTCAATCTGTAGCGCCGATTGCAAAATGCGTTGCAGTGTAGCTGTGACCGTTGCGATCGCCAAATAATTACTCATCGACTGCTGGCCCTTATAAGCTTGAGTTGCACAAATGCTGAATTTGTTTGCAATTCTGTGCGATCATCGCTGCGAAAGCAATGAAGTAGAACGAAAGGATGTATCAATTGATTAAGAATTACCCTACTACTGTAAAAGATGTCCTGGTAAGCGGGCGATCGCTGCGTATATTTAAGGTTAATTTTAGAATAGATACCACAGGTTCCCTTTAGATTAAGATACAAGTGTGTCCTTGTGAATTCTAAAACTGTCACTGCTTGGGTTTCGCTAATCTTGTGTGTTCCAGGTTTTGTTGATTTCAGATACAACGTCATTTTCCATCTGTAAATAATCCAGTAGTCTTTTGACTGAGATTTGACTGAGAGATGTGTCTCCCACTCAAAAATCGCAGAAGTAATTACAGGGAATCATTCAGAGAATAATTTCAGTAAGCAGTTGCTGAGGTAATTGGTTTTGCATCGGGCAGTTTGTTTTGCCTTAGGTAATTAGTCCTGTTCGCTATCTATATTTTGTCCGTCAGCACACCATCGCTTCACACAAGGAAGTCTAAGCACTATGGCGAGGCTCGATTATTTTGCTCCGGGTGTCTATGTTGAGGAAGTCGATCGCGGCAGTCGCCCAATTGAGGGGGTGCCAACCAACGTGGGTGGATTTGTTGGATTTACAGAAGCCATTCGTAATGGTGCTGAACAGTTCAAACCAATGTTGGTGACAAGCTGGGATCAGTATTTGCGGTACTTCAGTAAAGAGGGCTCAACAGGATTTTCTCCAGAAAGATTCTATCTTCCGTTTGCAGTGCAAGGCTGGTTCCTCAATGGTGGTGGACGCTGCTGGGTAGTAAGTCTGGGAACCCAACTACCAAAACCAAGTGAAACGTTGGAGTCAGGCGATCGCCAGCCAGTACCGCTGGAAATAAAAACAACGCGCAAGACAAACTCCTTGCAGTTTTCCCTTAAACCCGAGCACGCCGAAGATGGGCGGCTGTATGTCAACATTTCTAAGCCTGAAACTGAGCCACCCTTTGACGAAAATGATGATTCTGATGCTCCAGCACCGCTTCCAGGAGAGTTTTTTGATGTAACCATTTTCCGCCAGGAAAGCGAAGAACTGGAAAAGTATTTCAACTTGACGATGAATCCTCAGGCACCCGTCATTGAAGCAGATTTAGGCGATCCTGCTGTCAAAGCAATGGGAGGGTTTGCGCCTGCTGCACTAGAGCGATCGCAGTACATCGATATCACCAACATCATCCCTGAAAGTCAACGCCAACGATTGCCGCTTTCACTCCGTCCCGCATATGGAACGTATGAAGTTAGTGCGCCTATCATTGTGCCGACAACGGAACGGGTTGTGCGTCATGCTACTGGAGTTCGCAACCGTCAGACAGGAATTCAAGGAACATTTGAGGTGGATGATATCAACATGCTGGCGTTTCCTGATTTGATGCGCCTTTACGAGGAGAAAAATCCTGATGGTTCTCCCGTGTTGGATGACGATAAACTCGCCTATTTTGTTGATTTAATGATTAGCCTTTGCGAAAATGCAGCTCCTAATCCACCCAACCGCATGGTTGTTTTAGATGCACCGCCACCTGTGGGCGATCGCCCTATCAAAAATCCCCAGCAGGTTGCAGAGTGGCTTAACAATATTAACAGGCGATCGATGTTTGCTGCCCTCTACTATCCCTGGATTAAAGTCGCGAATCCAGCCAAAGAAGGAAAGTCTATTTTTGTTCCACCTTGCGGTCACATGATGGGAGTGTGGGCAAGAAACGATGAAACCCGTGGCATTCACAAAGCTCCCGCCAATGAAACTCCTCGTGGTGTTTTGGGATTGTCTTATGAGGTAAACTTCCGCGAACAGGAATTGCTTAACCCAATGGGAATCAACTGCATCCGCAACTTTCCCAATCGTGGGATCAAGGTTTGGGGAGCGCGAACGCTAGTTGAAAAAGAAAAAACAGAGTGGCGTTACATCAACGTGCGGCGCTTAATGAGCTACATCGAAAAATCGATCGAAGAGGGAACACAATGGGTTGTCTTTGAACCCAACGATCAGGACTTGTGGGCACGAGTTCGTCGTACGGTAAGCAACTTCTTGGAACGACTGTGGCGAGAAGGCGCGTTGTTTGGGAGTTCTCCCGAGCAAGCGTTTTACGTTAAGTGCGATGAAACCTTGAACACTGAAGAAACAATGATGTTAGGTCGCCTCTATATCGAAGTGGGTGTTCGTCCAGTACGACCTGCAGAATTTGTGGTATTCCGCGTCAGCCAGTGGAATGGACAGATGGAGTAAAGCAGTTTGTAGAAATAAGTTGATTGCCTGAACGTATTCAATGGCTTAAACAAGGAGCTTAAGCGCCTTGTCTATGCAAGTTACTTCTACAAAGTTTCTAACGTTGTTTTGATCAGTATGTTGACTAGTTAGTGAATTTAATGAATTAGGAATGAAATCATGGCAGACGATGAAATTTTAGTCAGTTGTCGGTTCTATTTTGAAGCAGATGGCATTACTGATAAACAGATCTTAGAAGTGTCTGGACTTACCTCAGAAACTCCAGCAGCGGGTGGCGATAAGGTGCTGGGTTCAGGCAAACAAGCCGTTAATTTGCGGCAGGCAGCGCCAACCCGCACCAAGTTTTCTCCTGTTACTGTCAAGGTTGTTGCCACAACCAACAAGGACCTTTACGGTTGGTACGATAGCTGTAACAAAAACTCAGGCGGAAGATCTGACTGGTCAGCTAATCGCAAGGGGGCTTCTATTACCGTCTATGACCAGGCCGGAGACGAAAAAGCTCGTTGGAACCTAGTCAACGCTTATCCTACTAAGTATGAAGGTCCAAAGCTGGAGGCGGGTGCAAACGATGTGGCAAATGAAACTATTACCTTGGTTCACGAAGGAATCGTGCGAGAGAAGTAACTCTAGTTCTATCTGATGCCTATCTAATTCCAAATCTGACTCATGCCAAATCTGATTGAGAATTTTCCAGAAATCCTCACAACGTGTCGTTTTTATATCGAACTGAAATTGGACGGCAGTCAAGACCCGGTCGACGCTTACTTCATGGAGTGTAAAGGCTTTAAGCGCACTCAGGATGTTGTAGAAATTTGTGAAGTGACACCCCAGCAATGGGGGAAAGCAAAATCAGGTCAGGTTGTTCGCACCAAAGTTCCAGGCAATGTCAAAACTAACAATGTGACGCTACGTCGAGGAATGACGCGATCGCCCACTCTTTGGCGATGGTTTGAAGCAGTGCAGCGGGGAGATTGGGCAAACCAACTGCGAGACGGGTCGCTGACGATCTACGACCAGGGAGAACACCCACAGGCAATATTTCAGTTTAGAAGCGCATGGCCTATTAGCTATGTTGTATCCGACTTCAACGCCAGCAGTAATGACATCGAAGTTGAAGAAATGGAATTAGCGATCGAACTCTTTAGCCGACAACAGTAACTCATGCTGCAAACCGAATTTGAGTTTACCCTTCCCAAGGGCTACCTCGATGCTCACGGCAATTTACATCGTCGGGGCATGATGCGACTAGCAAAGGCGATCGATGAAATCGTGCCCCTTCGCGATCCACGTGTTAAAGCAAATCCAGCGTATTCAACAGTGATTGTTCTAGCTCGCGTCATTACCTGTTTGGGGGCGTTAGAGGAAATCACGCCCACGATTATTGAAGGTTTATTTGCCTGTGACTTAAACTATCTCCATCGCTTCTACTTACAAATTAATGAGTTAGAAGATGAATCAGATAATACAACAGCTCAAAATTTGCAGTCTGCCTTGAAATCAGAAGAACTGCAAGGAACGATTAGCCCCGGATGAGGTAGCAGTGCAACTCACAGAATTAATTAATGTTGTCAGGAGTCGGACAAGAGAATGGCTGACTCTTTTTCGTCATCCTGAAGAGGTTGCTAGACAAACAGCTAGACGCTTTGGACAAGAGAAACTGGAGCAGATTAGGGTGCCTGATAGAATCCCGACTCGTTCCACACCACCTAAGCCCAATTGGTTCTTCCAATCGCCAGAAGCGATCGTACCTGAAGCTAGTTCAAATACTGCCACTGCGATTGCAGTCGAACCTACTTCGTCCCTTTTGCAATCACCTCCTCGTCCAGTCAACGGGATCATGGGTCGTCGGGGACGATACCAGCTCGGACAGCTCCTGAAGGAAGAAGACTGGATGCGCCTGTATGAAGGTATGCAAATGCCGGATGGTCAACCCGTTTTGATTAAAGAATATTTTCTTTCAGAACGCCTTGACTCGACAGAGCTTAAACAACGCAAAGTTAAATTTGAGCAATTAACAAAAATCAGCTTTAGCAGCAACAACAAACCAGAGTTTCGCGTTATTACACCGTTAGATACTGATATATCATCCCAAGACTATCGCTGCTATGTTGTGACTGAGGCGATCGCCAATAGCACCACGCTCGAAGGCTACTTAGAGCATGTGGGAGCAATGCCCGCTAATTTTGTGCGGCAACTATTCAAGCAAGTATTACAGACACTCTTGTTTCTTCACAGCCAAAAGGTGCGGTTTGCCACAGGCGAGGTTAAGCAACCGTATGGCAATCTCAAGCTGGATAACGTGCTGTTTGCACTTCAAGACTCTCCAGTTGGCGTGAGTGATCCCCAGTTCTTCATCTACATCATTTTGGAAACTTGGGAAGACTTATTTCAATCTGAAACTCAATCGCCATCTCGTGCTTCTATTGTTGAAGACCTAAAAGCGTTAGGTTACATTGGTTTTAGCCTTTTGACTGGTACAGCGATCGCTCCTAACTCAGGACAATCGTTGGATTCCCGGTTGCTGCCTCCTGAGCTTAAACAGCCTTGGGACGCTGTTAGCGATCGATCGCTGAAGCAATTTATCTATCAGCTTGTTGGTCTATCGCGACCCATTTTTACCAGTGCCGCCGCTGCTCGTGAAGCGCTACTGAAAGCACCTAAATTGCTGTCTGCTGACTCTGCACTCGCGATCGCTGAAGCAGAAGAGGATGACTCAGAGTTTATTATTCGACAGCCGCTTACAGCACTGTTGTTGGGAATTTTATTTGGAATGATCTCATCGGGAGGTGTGTGGCTGTTTGGGATCAGTCGCTCAACTATTGAAGAAATGACCACATCTAAACTAAGTGATGTCCAGGTTTCAGACGAACCGATGAACTATGTTTATGTTCAGGGCAGTAGTTGGAGCAATGTGCTCGACCAAACTGGATTGGTTGCAGAGGGAGAGAAACTGATTGAGCAGATAGCAGTGCGACAGGCTGGATCTAATCCTCCTAAACCCAATATTTTTGAATCATCAGGGAATTCTCATGAGGGAGCGATCGAACAGCTACGAGCGGGAGATGTAGATTTTATTCTGACAACAACTATTGAAAAAATTCCTGCTGATTTAGCGCTGGAGCCTGTTGCTTACGATGGGGTCGCCGTATTTGTTGCCTTTAATGATCCTGCACAAGGACAAAACATTCCAAGCCAACTCGACGGAGACTTATCCTTTGATGAACTGCGCGAAATCTATGTAAATGGAAACTGGAATTCGCCTGATGGTTTAGAAACTTGGCAAGTCAAACTCTATGTCCCATTTGTGGATCAGGATCAAGCAATAAAACTATTTCAACAAATTGTTCTTAAGGGCGGGCAACTTCGGGAGTCACCCGAGGATGTTCGACAGCAGCAACATGATGAATTCCATAACGAGAACTTTACTAATCAAGAAAGAACAGCAAATATTTTTGGAGTAATCTTAAAGGGAACACAAAACGAAAAACAGGAATTGGGAATTGGCTTTGGACTATTCAGTAGTTTATCAGGGCAGTGTGCTGTTTATCCTTTAGCAATAGGAGAACGCCAGAAAGTTCAGGCACTTATTCAAGACAACAATCGACCCATTCAACCTACAACAGATTTGTGCAGCAAGGGCAGATACCGTCCCAATATTGAGGCATTTGAATCAGGATACTATCCATTAGCTTTCAAACTTGTTGTTGTGTATCGAAAAGAGTCTCCTATTGCCGCAGAAAACTTTATTAAGTTACTCACAACAGATGAAGGACAGTGTTTACTGAGTGAAGCAGGCTTAGTTCCTTTACAACCCTGTACTCAACCTTAATCAACGCTAATGCAAGATTCTGAAGAGGTTTCAAAACTAGCAAAACAGGTATTACGCGATCCAGTATTGCTGCAAAAGTTGAGCGATCGCGTTTATGAGATTATGCTGCAAGATTTACGAAATCAACGCGATCGCTGTCCTTTTTCCAGGAGATTATTTTAATGGCAAGTCCGAGCAATGGTTCTGCTAGCTACGAACTTAACTATGTTACAGCTAACCGCTTTTATGTGGAAATGGAAAGCGCAATTACAGCATCCTTCAGCGAATGTTCTGGAGTAGGCGTTAAAGTTAAGCGAGAAGCAATCTTTGAAGGTGGTGTCAACAACCAGCAGCGCATTTTACTAGGGCAGTCTGAATTTACAGACATTACGCTAAAACGTGGCATTACCGATGATCTAGTCTTCTGGACTTGGGCAAGCCAGATCTTAGGCGGAGTTCCAAAACAGCGGCGCAACATTAACATTTTGCTGTTCAGTCAAGCGGGAGAGACTATGCAGTGCTGGACTCTAATTGGAGCCGTTCCCACTGGCTGGAAAGCCCCTTCCTTACAAGCAAATTCCACTACAGTTGCGATCGAAGAACTGTCGCTAGCCTACGAAGGTTTGAAGATTGAAAAATCTGCTGGAGGAGGTGCGATCAATCTCACGTCTGGACGAGATAAATTGGGTTATTTTTCAGGCAGTTCGTCAGGCAGCAGTCTTGGTAGTGACCTCATCAATGCTGTGAATCCCTTCAATCTTTAATTTGCGATCGCCGTCCAAGGCAGGAAGTAAAGCTCATGTCATTGCTACCGCTTGGTTTTAGCACTAACCGCCTGCAACTTAAACCGTTGGGACAGAGCCAATTTCTGCAAACTTTGCCGCCACTTGGTCAATTTGCTCAACCGTTGGGACAAAACTTTCAACCGCTCCAGCCTCCTTCACCTCTTAATCTGCTTTTACAAACAGCACCGTTAGATCCGTTCTTTGAGCTAACAGCCTCTGAGGAACCAGGGGAATCTGCTTCTGCTTCCAACTTATCGAACTCGCCAGATGCAAGGATTCAGCCAATAGCTCAATTGCGAGAAGAACCCTCATCCTCCTCTGAACAAGCCTCATCAGAATCAAAAAACACTTTTGCAACAAAAGAATCAAGCAATTTAGAATCTTCAGATCAATCACCGCAGGTACTACTAGATCAACCGTCAGCAGTAAATGAAATTTCCTTGTCTCCTCTCGAAGGTAAAAACTCAACTTCGGGGGAGAACGATCGCCAAATTCAAAAACTTGAAACAACAGAAACTCACTCTTCTGAAGACTTAAGTATCTTTGAAGAACAAACTCCAATAGAGCCAATTCAGAAAAAATCACTTGCCTTACAGCCTTTGCTATCAGAAGCTGTTGTAGATTCGGCTGAAGTACAATCTCCTGATCAGAATGATGAAGACCAACTTGGAGAAAAGATTAGTTCAGCAACCAAACCTGCTGCATCAGTTCAAGACGAACATACTTCAACACGTTCAAATAATTTAGAGGCTATACCAGAAGCCTTACCAGTACAGCTAGAACAGAACCAGACATCCTCAACTATTTCAGATAGAGTTCCTTCTCAAAAACAGACAAGGGCTTCCAACAATTCACCCGATACTTCATCTCAAACTACACCTGTAGAACCAGTAAGAGAAGCGATCGCTTTCTCTACTGATATAGTCCAGGCTGCTGAACCATACTTAGAAACTACTGCAAAAGAGAGTTTTATTTCAGATGCGATCGCAATTCCAGAAGACAAAGTTATCGAGCAACCGTCACAACCTCAAACAGAAGAGGTGTTAGCTACAGATCCTGCTCAGATAGTTCTGCGTCGTTCAGCATCTACTCAAGAAGACATAACAAACACACCTACGGATAATTATTCTTCTACAAAAGATACAACGGATACATTCATAGATAAATCTCTAGAGCTTGCTTCAAACTCTGTTAGAACGGATAAAACAATTTCTGAAGTAGAAAATGTAGAAACTACACCACTGACTTCGCAGGATCCTTTAGAGCCATTACAGAGAAAAATAGAATCTATAGAATCTTTAGTAGCAAGAACTACTGAACAACAAGAGGTTCTGGAAGTACCTGAATCGGAGCCAATATTAGAAGCACAATCAGCCAATTCGGAAGCAGATGGATGGTCTAGTTCATCAAATTCATCAGATACTATAACTTCTGAAACAGAAGATAATTCTTCAAAGTTAAACTCTATTCAACCATCTATAGAAAGAGTTTCTGATTCAACTACTCTTCTCCATGAACCGATAATTTTACCATCTGAATCAGTCGAGGTAATTGAAGAGAAGACTGCAACAGAACCAGAAAAATTAAGTAAGGAGCAATCGCCTCTAACTGACGCTTCAATTGAGCAAAGCAATGATGTTCTATCTTCACTCAAGCCTTTAGGATCATTAACGCCTCTCACTCAAATATCGAATTTTATCTCTCCGATTCAACTCCAGCTACAAGAACACGCGGAAACTACGCTACAGGCTATGAGTTCTATGGAAGATTCAGACATATCAGAAGAATCTTTACAAAATGACGATCGCTCATTATCAATAATGCGTTCTGAAAAAGCATCGAATGAGAATAGATCCAATGTTTCTGCAACTCCAACCTCTTGGTCAAGCCTGGCAGAATTGCTAGGGGAAAACTCTACATCTTACTCTCAAGCCGAGACATTTGAGATAGCAAAATCCACTGAGGTTTCTAACCCTGATATTAAAGACTCATCAATCTCTAGGGATGCGATCGCTGAACCTATTCCTCTTCGGCGAAAACGAACAGAATTTCAGCCACAACCCTCTGCTGAAAAGTTTAACGCTGCTGACGATAGATCTAGCTCGTGGTCAAGCTTAGCTGAATTAGCGGATAACACCCATTCTTCAAGCAATTTGTCCTACGAGGATAATACTGAAGCCGAAGAGAGCGCTACTAATAATTCTGTTGATAATTCTGTCACCTTAATTTCTCCTAGAATTCAAGCGAAACCGAACGAACAAGTTGGCAGCGCAAATCAGCAGAAATCAACCGTTGATGATCAACAGCTTGTGATGCTGGCTCAACACATCTATAACGCAATGCGACACTGCATGGATCTTGATCAAGAGCGTTCAGGTTATCACGCGATCGCCTATCCCATTTGGTCAAGCAACATTATTTCTGTTTATGAAACATCTGCTCAAATTAAATCAAATTCAACCAAAACTGGAGAGCGATCGCCAACTCCTTCATATGATCCTTCAGTGGACAGTAGCATATCAGTTTTAACTCGTGAAGTTTACGGTCAAATTCAACAAAAATTGGCGATCGAACACGAGCGATCGGGATATCGGATAAGCCGCTTGCACTAATTCAATTCATTAACCTTATCTTCTGAAGAAACATATGGCTCTACTTAATGCTTCACTTTCAAATGGTACTCCTCAAGTTAAGCTGGCTTTGAGTAATACTCCTCTGGTTAAAGCAACTTTAATTCCCTGGGAGCGGGGCGTTCCACCAATTCGATTTATGTTTAATCCGACTGAACTAACGTTTGAGGGAATTGTGGAGACTTCAGAAAATCCAGGTGCGCGTACTGAGCAAAAGAAACAGCCGAAGGTAAGTTTTTCTTATACAAAAGCGTATAAGGTGACGATTAGCAAAATTGTATTTGATACCTATGAAGAGGGTAAAAATGTTGTAGATGAGTACATTGAAGCGTTTAGAGCAGCAGTCAGACCGATTGGTACTCACACCGCGCCACTGCTGAATTTAGAAGGGTTACCTGTGCCGCTTCAAAATATTCCAAATCCACTGGATCAAATTTCTAGCTCATTGGATAGTCTATCAAATTCTCTTAGTCAGCAGCCAAACAGTCAGAGTGGTGGACAAGGTAATGCTCAAAATCAACGTACACCTACCTATCGATTTGTTTGGGGCGATCAAGTGCATTTACGAAAATGCTTTATTGAAAAATTGACGTATAAACTCACTATGTTTCTGCCAGATGGAACACCCGTTCGAGCTGTAATTGACAGCCTTGCTCTCAAAGAGATTGATGAATCTCCAACAGGACAAAACATGTTGGCAAATGGAATCGATCGCGTCAAAGATAGCCTTCAGGCACGGATTAGTGGGCAGGCAAATTTTAAAGCAAGTTTGTAGGGTTCAGTTGTTATGGCAGCAGTCGGCTATCGCGCTCTTCCTGCATTAGAAATTGATGGGGAAAAAGCACCGCAAAATTTATTAGATGACATTCTGCAAGTTTGTGTCGAAGAAAGCCTACATCGACCGGGAATGTTTATGCTGGTTATTCAAAATGACTACTTTCCAGGACAGGAGCATGACAAACCCTGGCGATACAAAGACTTGCTGCAAATTGGTAAAACACTCAAGCTCGGTTTCAGCTCTAGTATCACTGAATCGCAAAGCCCCTCCGAAGAGAAGCCAGGAACCGTTTTAGAAGGGGAAATTACGGCGATCGAAACCTATTTCAGTGAAGGGTCGCAGGCTCCAGTTATTGTGCGGGGTTATGATGTCTCCCACCGTCTGCATCGTGGGCGGCATAACCGTTCTTTTCAGAATATGACCGATAGCGATATTGTCAAAAAGATTGCCGCAGAAGTTGGTATTAAAACGAATGCGATTGACAGCAGTGGTTCTCCGCATGACTATGTGTTTCAGGAAAACCAGACTAACATGGAATTTCTGCGAGAGCGTGCTGCTCGAACTGGATTTGAGCTATTTGTGCAGAATGGCAAATTAAACTTTCGCAAATCCAAAGCAGATGGACAGGAATTAAGCCTGAAATGGCTACAGAATTTACGAAGTTTTCGAGTCCGCATGACAACTGCGGAGCAGGTCAAATCAGTGGAAGTAAGAGCGTGGGACTACAGCCAGAAGCAACCCATTATCTCAACTGCCGAAACCGCAAAAATTATTACAACTACAGACAATGGTAAAGGCAGCGAAACCAGCACCAAGTTTAACGGTAAACCCGAAAAACCGACTTTGGTTGTGGTCGATCGCCCCTTCTTCAATCCTAAAGAGGCAGACATCATGGCTCAAGCGTTATGTGATGAGCTACAGGGACAATTTGTTCAGGCAGATGCAAAAGCTGAAGGAGATCCACAAATTCGAGTCGGACGTGTCGTCAAGCTTGAGGGTATGGGGCAGTATGACGGCAAGTATTACATCACGGAAACTCGCCACTCTTATCAAGAACGGGCTTACAGTACCGAATTTAGTGTGCGTGGGTTGAGGGAAGGAGATTTGCTCACCGCACTCTCGACTCAAACCAGGCGATCGCCCGGAGAAACCCTCCTAGTTGGCATTGTAACCGATAACGAAGACCCAGAAGGATGGGGACGAGTCAAGGTAAAGTTGCCAACGTTAACGGAAGATCACACCAGCAATTGGGCACGAGTCGTTAGCATTGGGGCAGGCGATCGCCGAGGATTTGATTGCTTACCCGAAATCAACGATGAAGTCCTGGTTGGATTTGAGCATGGAGATATCCATCGTCCTTACATTATTGGCGGGGTTTGGAACGGTAAAGATGCGCCGCCTACTGAGGTAAAACACAGTGTCCAAAATGGCAAAGTTCGTTTGCGAACATTTAAAACTCGCACAGGGCATCAAATTCAATTTGTAGAAGAAGATAATGGCGATCGCCAAAAAGGAGTTTACGTTGAAACAAATGGAGGGCACAAACTTCATCTCAACGACAGTGATGGCAGCGTTACCGTTAGCTCAACAGGAAATCTCAAAATTGAGGCAAAAGGCAATATCGACATCAGCGCAACCGGAGAAATTACGATTAAAGGTGCTTTTATCAGGCTGAATTAAACAGGAGTAAACCAATGAATCAATTTGCAGCACGACTTGGGGATGCAGTAGCGCACCCCTTACCACCAGTTTTAACGGGCGGACCCTGTAGCCCCAGTGTTTTCATTGGTAATCAACCTGCCTGGTTAGGTGTTCCCAAAGCAGCACTGGCAGCTTTGATGAACACTGTAAAAGATGCACAAGAAGAGATTTACAAAGCAGAACTAGCAACCCAAGCAGTAAAAGGAACCCTTGCTGAACCTGACGCAAAGTTTAATGAAGGGAGAACAAAAATAGAACAGACTGCGAGAGTTACAAACGCAATCGCAGCCTTAGCAACCAGTGGTGTTTCAACTCACGCTTGTGCTTCCTTATTGCCCACGCCTGCGCCAGGAGTTGTGGTAACAGGCAGCAATACTGTATTGATCAACGGTTTACCCGCTTGTCGAGCAGGCGACACAATCTTTGAAGGACTTCATGCGCCCAATGCAATTACGCAAGGATATCCAACGGTAGTGATTGGTGGTTGATTAGGAGTTGATGAGGTGATTCCAAATTCATAAGTATTAACCGGGAGAACCAAGCAATGGGTGAACGAGCGAATACCAGCAAAAAGTCCACATGGTCGCCTTCACCCGCGTCCACTTCAGATCTATTTTCCCATCGTCCATTCGGTGATCCGCTTTACGATAATACACCTGCTCAGGATGAGGAAACATCGGAACTTCAGGCAAAGCAGGATCATCCTAAACCCATTAAACCGGACTGGAACCGAGTTAAACTCGATGTCGATCGCCCCCCAGCCATTCAACCCAGATGGCAGGTCAGGCAGCCTTCACACATAGTTCCAACGCCTACAGGAACACTTCAACGCCAAGAATCAGAACCACTGCAGGAAGATGCAGACGCAGAACTTGTACAAACCAAATTAAAAGTCGGAGCACCAGGCGATCGCTACGAACAAGAAGCCGACTATGTTGCGGCTCAAGTGATGGCAATGCCAGATTCTGAAGCGCAACCTATTCAACGCCAGACAGAAGACAGCCCAGAGGAGGAAGGCGAAGAAATTCAGATGAAACCGCTGGCGCAAACAATTACGCCTTTGGTGCAGCGGCAGTCTGAGGAGGAAACAGAAGATGTTCAGGCAAAAGCAGACGGTAGTGCGATCGCTCAGCCTGATTTAGAGAGCCGTCTTGCCAGTTCCAGAGGTGGCGGCAGTCCTCTAAGTGATGAGGTGCGATCGCACATGGAGCCTCGTTTTGGCACTGACTTTAGCCATGTGCGAGTGCATACCGATTCATCTGCCATCCAGATGAACAAAGATTTGAGAGCGCAGGCATTTACGCATGGTAGCAACATTTATTTCGGTGCAGGAAAGTCACCAGGAAAAAATGAGTTGACAGCCCACGAGTTGACTCATGTGGTGCAGCAGACAGGTGCTAAAACCTTACAGCGTAGGTCTACTATTGCTCTGAAATCTTCTAAGGACGTACTCCAGACTAAGATTAGTGCTGCTCCTGAAGGTGCCACTATCCAGGGTAAACAAGCTCCGAGATCACCCCAAGCTGATCCAGGATTTCAGGCAGTAGTGAAGCGAACGGAGACTGTAGCAAAGGAGCAAAAGAAACATCCACCTGCAAAAGCGAAGGCTACAGAAGCACAAGCAGCAGCCGTACCGCCCTCAAACGAGAAGCAGAGTAAAGCACAGGATCGTCAGGTTCAGGAGATGAACCAGCAGCAGCCTGGACAGTTCAACACGGCAGCGTTTAAAGCTGCTTTGATGGAAAAAATTAATGCAGCGACACCTAAGAATCTAGATGAAGCGGATAAGTTTAAGGATGGTAATAAGCTAGGTGCGGTTAAGAGCGATTTGTCCTCTCAGGTCGGGAATGAGAAGAAGCAAGCAGCGGGACCGATCGAAGAGAAAACCAAGGAAGCCCCGAAAACAGGTGGAATTCCCGAAAAACCTGTTACTCCCTTACCTCCACCAACTCCAGCTAAGCCTCCCGGAGATATTGGTGCAAGTCAGGCAACCCCGAAGCCTAAAGATGCATCTGAGGTATCAATGCAGGAGGGTAGCCGATCGCTCGATCGGCAAATGACCGATGCCAAAGTTACTGACGAGCAACTGGAAAAATCTAATGAGCCAGAATTTAAAGCTGCTCTAGGTTCAAAGAAAGAGGCTCAAGCAAATGCAGCAACTGCACCAGCAGAGTATCGACAACAAGAGCAAGCAACCCTCGCCCAAGCCCAAACCCAGGCTCAAGCGTCTGCTCAGGCTCCATTACAGGGGATGCAGGCGCAGAATGCACAAGTTCTGGCTCAAGTGACAGGACAGCAGGGAACGACTAAAGGGCACGATGAGCAGAAACGATCGGAAATTGCTGGACGAATTGAAGGAATCTACAACAATACGAAGCAGAAGGTTGAATCCCTACTGAGTTCATTAGATGGGGAGGTCAATCAAGAATTCGATCGGGGTACTTCTGCTGCTAAGAGCCAGTTTGATACCTACGTTGATCAGGAGATGAAGCGCTACAAAGATAAGCGCTACGGTGGTCCTGACGGAGCGCTCTTATGGGTGAGAGACTTGTTTTTGCCGTTGCCAGATGAGGTGAATAAGTTTTATCAGATTGGGCGACGAAAGTACATCGATAGTATGACTGCAACGATCGATCGTGTTGCCAGTTTGGTTGTGACTAAGTTGAATGCAGCGAAGACCGAAATTACCAATGGCAAGCAAGAGATTCAAAAATATGTTGCCAGTTTAGACCCATCGCTGCGGCAGTTGGGGCAGGAAGCGGCGCAGAATATTCAAAGTAAGTTCGATCAACTGGAACAGAATGTTGATAACAAACAGAATGAATTGATTGATTCTCTAGCACAGAAGTACAACGAGAATCTACAAGCCCTGGATGCTGATATTGAGAAACGGAAGGCAGAGAATCAGGGCTGGGTCAATAAGGCGAAGGAGGCGATGGGTGGCGTAATCCAGACGATTCTGGAGTTGAAAAACATGCTGATGGGCATGTTGGCAAAAGCATCTGGAGCCGTTGAGAAAATTATCAAAGACCCGATCGGTTTCTTGGGTAATTTGGTTGCCGGAATCAAGCAAGGCTTTATGGGCTTCATGGGGAATATTACTAACCACTTAAAGAAAGGCTTGATTGGGTGGCTCACCGGACAAATTGCCAGCACGGGCATTGAAATTCCCAAGAGCTTTGACCTCAAGGGCATCTTTGCAATGGTGACAAGCCTGTTGGGACTGACTTATCAGGCGATGCGAAATCGGGTTGCTGGTAAGGTGGGGGAGAAGAAGGTTAGTGCCCTGGAGAAGGGCTTTGATATGTTTATCCTTTGGAAGAATGAGGGTGCAGCAGGACTGTGGAAATTTATTCAGGATAAACTCGCCAATCTGAAGGAGATGGTGATTGGTGGAATTCAAAGTTTCGTTGTGGATACCATCATCAATGCTGGAGTAACCTGGGTACTGAGTTTACTGAACCCTGCCTCTGCCTTTGTTCGTGCCTGCAAGCTGATCATCGATGTGATCATGTTCTTTGTGGAGCGGGGCAGCCAGATTGCGGAGCTGGTGAATGCGGTGCTGGATTCGGTGGGGGCGATCGCCGATGGAGCGATCGGCATTGCCGCCAAGTTAGTAGAAGGCGCACTGTCAAAAGCCTTACCCGTTGTCATCAGCTTCCTGGCAAGCTTAATCGGTTTAAGCGGCATCAGCGGCAAGATTCGCGGACTGATTGAGAAAGCTCGTGGGTTGGTGGATAAGGCGATCGACTGGGTAATGAGTAAGGCGATCGCTTTTGCGAAGAAGTTAGGTAGTTCTAAACTTGGGAAAAAGTTTAAAGCGGGTGCGGCTAAGGCGAAGGATTTGAAAGATCGAGGTGTGAACAAAGTTAAAGATCTGAAAGAAAGAGGTAAAGCTAAGGTGCAAGACCTGAAAGAGCATGGCAAAAAGAAACTTCAGGATGTTGGTAAAAGGTTTGGGGGGCATACAAATAAGGGTGAGTCTAAACCAGGGTCGGATAAGCGAACCATCATAGAGAAGGAAGCTGATCTCAAGAAAGCCTTGAGAGATTCCGATAAGATAATGGAGAAAGTAGATGCTACACCTGATAGTGTTAGAGCGAAATTACCGGATATTCAAAAAAGATATAAATTAACTTCAATTGAACTACTGAAGGCTGACAAAAATAAGTATCATGTAACCGTCAAAATTAATCCTGGTTTGTCAGGACCTCCGCATCCCCTAAGTGTGCCAGGTTTGTATCCAACCGGAGAAGATCCTAACTCTAGAACAATCACGCAATTATGGAAGGATTGTTCTAGTAATACAAATCTTATTGGAGAATCAGCGGCTCAGAAGCCAAGAAGAATACAGCTTGCTGAGCAGACATTAATCAGTAAGCTCAGTAATTCTGCTATGGTTACTGCAATACTTTCTCACGATCGAGGTCAGTCACCACGACCATTCAACAGTGTAAGCGTAGAAGATGGTCTTGGGCTAGGCGGACATACTACCGAAAGACATGTCTTCGGCATGGGTATCGTGTCCGATGTAGAGAAATTAGCAATGAGGGTTTGTCGTCATCAACCTGCTTCCTGTCCTGGCAAGGCTGGCGCTTTTACCTCTCTTGGTGATGCTGACATATCGGTTAGACAAGCACTAATAGCGCAAATTAATTCAAACTGGGATGCTGTTAGAATGCAGATTATTACAGGTCAAACATTACAGCTTTTACATCGCTTATCCTCCAGAGGAACAGCACTAGTGAAGACTGATCCTCCTCCCAATACCAAGTATCTAGCAACAGCGATGCCGTCTTATGCTCATCCAATGGGAACTGGAAATCGACCTTTATACCCTGGTGATCCTAAAATGCCTGTACCTCCTAACTCAGCTAACCCAATGACGCAGTATGTCACTCCTACAGAGGTGTACATTAGATTTGTTCCTAATTCGGCTGCTCCAGGTGGTTGGTATATCAATAGTGCGTGGCCACAATAGAAAACTTTGAACAATAGCAACATGGAAAACCCCCAGCAACTGAATGGAGAAGATATTTTAAGAAGTATCCGCGAGGACTCAAGCAAGCGTCGGGCTGCGCCTATTGAGTTCTTTAAAGAGTTTTTATCTGCTATCTGGATGGATAATTCTGAAGAAGAAGCGATACAGCAGTGGGAGGTAAAAGTAAATCAGTTTCCCTGGTATGCCGAGGATGCTCTCTACTGCTTAAGTACAGTTATCGATAACCCTCCTCCTAATCTCGTTGAACTAATAGAAGAGTACGGGTGGGTCATTTTATATCATGAACCCGATGAATCAGGAGATGAGAGACAATACACCGATGAGGAATATTTGGAGTGGTTAAAGCAAATGAAGAACAAGTTTTGCGCGATATACGATGCTGCACCTAGTAATCAGTCAAGCATTGACGGGTAGCTAGCATGATTGTCACTCCCCAACCTCAAAAAATGACCGTCGAAGCCTACCTGGACTGGGAACCCTGCCAGGAACTTCGCTACGAATTCGTCAATGGCGCAGTTTTCGCCATGACAGGTGGCACGCTGCCGCACAACGATATTGCCATCAATCTGCTCACCGCACTGCGTCCCCACATTCGCGCTCAAGGCTGCCGTATCAACATTGCCCATGCCAAAGTCAACGTTACACCATCCATCTACCGCTATCCTGACCTGGTGATTAGCTGCGACGATCGTGACAGAACAGCCCTCAACGCCATTCAATATCCTAAACTCATCATCGAAGTGCTTTCCCCTGGTACAGAAGCCCTCGATCGGGGCGACAAGTTCAAAGAATACCGTTCCCTGCCCAGCCTAGAAGAATACGTTCTGGTCAGTTCTACCCAAATCAACGTCGAAATCTACTGCCGAGGCGAAGGGCGCTTATGGCTCTACACCGCCTACCAGGTCGGAGACATAATCCCACTAGAAAGTGTTGGGTTTGAGTTTCCCATTGTCCTCCTCTACGAAGAAGTTTCCTTAGAGGGTTAAAGAACAACCCATGCTTCAAACCAAATGCAGCTAACCTTCCTTACCCCTACTACCAATTCCATCCCGCTTGGTGAGATCACACTTTCTCTTTGCCATCAGGCTGAGCAACTTACAGAATGCCGCTTGACCTGGAAATCAACTTCCGAACAATACCAGGCGATCGAAGCTCATTCCCTCTTCAACCTCAAACCCGAACTTCGCAGTACCACAACCTTGGAGTTCTCCCCTGACTATCCGATCGAAATTCAAGCGACACTTAAACCTGATCGCCTCCCTGACCTGACTCCTCACGCAACGTCTGCTGAAGCAACAGCCAACTATTTGCTTCAATTACAGCAAGAAACCCCTGACCATCCGCTCCTCAACACGGAAAACTGGCTTGCCCTTACTGTCAAACAAGCACAGGAATCTGGTGAAGTTGGTTACACAACCCTCTGGGCAACTCTCAACCCTGCCGCCCTTGCTGCCGGAACTATTTCTGAGACTGAGATTGCTCAAGCTCTTACTGGCTTCTTTTCTGACTGGTCAGAAGCCAATCTTGGCGATCTCACAGAAAAAACCACAGCCCAAATTCTCGATGAAATTGGTAACTTCTTCAATGATCTCGCTGACACTAGCATCGAAGCAATTACCCAAATAAACATTGCTAACGATACCATTCTCAGTCAAGTTATTGCCTTCTTTACTGAAGATGATTGGTCATTCACTAAGTTGAAAGGTCAACCTGTTCTACGGGTGGCATTTCAGGGTGACAATGGCGAATGGAGCTGCTACGCCAAAGTTAGAGAAGAACAGCAGCAATTTATCTTCTACTCTATCTGTCCAATCGCCACTCCTGAAGACAAACGACAAGCGATCGCCGAATTCCTCACCCGTGCTAACTATGGGATGACGATCGGTAATTTTGAACTCGACTTCAATGATGGTGAAATTCGCTACAAAACCAGCATTGATGTGGAAGGAGATAGGCTTACTTTTGCTTTGATTAAGCGATTGGTTTACACCAATGTAATGATGATGGATGAATATTTACCGGGCATCAAAGCAGTAATTGAAGAGGATACGTTGCCTGTGAAAGCGATCGCAGCAATTGAGCAAATTGATACAAATCCTAGTTCAGTTTGAAAACCTAAATAAAGCTTCAGTTTTTCAGTTTTTCAAGTTGACTGTCGTAGAATGACGCACAAGCATCAATTCAGGGGTGTATCACCATGCCCGAAGGACCTAACTACATCGGTGCTGGTATTGCATTTCCCCTGCGCGTCAACGTTCAGGGTAGCCTGCAACTCAGTTCAGCCGCGCCGAATTTAGAAGAATCCATTTTGATTATTCTGCGGACAGAATTGGGCGAACGAGTTTATCGTCCTGACTTTGGTTCACGCTTGTCTGAGCTTGCGTTTGAACCGTTAAATGTGCAGACATTGCTGCTGATTCGCCTGCATATTGAAGAAGCATTGGAAATGTGGGAGCCACGCATTATTCTCAGAGAAGTGCGGACAGACCCCGATCCGATTCGTGGAAAAGTTGATATCCAAATTATTTACCAACCTAAAGAAACTCGCGACTTGCGGAGTCTGGTTTTTCCTTTTTATCTCTCACCAGCGGAAGAGTAAACATGGATTTCGATTTTTTGCCGGAGTTGCCAAAGTCTGACCTGGACGATCGCAAATTTAACGATTTAGTAGAAGAGTGTCGTCTCCGCATTCCCCGCTACTGCCCAGAGTGGACAAACCACAATCCTGGTGATCCGGGAATGACGCTGGTTGAACTGTTTGCCTGGTTAACCGATCAGATGCTGCTGCGGTTTAATCAAGTACCTCGCCGCAATTACGTCACATTTCTAGAACTGCTGGGGATTCGGCTTGAGCCACCTACCGCTGCAACCGTAGAGCTAACATTTGAACTGACGCGAGAACAGCCTGCCCCGGTGACGATATCGAGCGGCACTGAAGTGGCAACAGTCAGAACGGAAACCGAAGAAGCCGTTATTTTTACAACAGATGCCAACCTGACGATCGGCAATCCTCAAATCAAACATTTATTGACTATCAACCATAATACGGATACGCCAACTGAGACCGATTTAAGAAATCCTTTTAGTGGAACTCGCCATGAGCAAAGCCGCCAATGGCAGAATTTTGAATCTGATGTTTATTTATTTGATTCATTCAATCCCAGACCTGGCAACTGCTTCTATTTAGTGTTGACCGAGCCGACAGATGCGATCGCTGGAAATGTGTTAGCGGTCAACTTTAGAGGACAATCTGCAACAGGAACAGGCATTGATCCAGATGATCCACCGCTGCAATGGCAAGTGTGGAATGGAGACAAATGGTGCAATATCGATCGCTACCGGGATGAGACTAAGGGCTTTAGCTTCAGCGCGATCGCATCTCAGGGTACAAATCCTCGGCAAGAAGGAGCCGATGTGATTTTGCATCTACCGCAGCAGATGGTAAAAGCTACCTTTGGCGGTTATGAAGGCTATTGGATTCGCTGTGTTTATGCACTAGATCCAGATAACGAGCAGCAGTCAAGATATAGTGTTTCACCCAGAATTGCAGGACTATCAGTGCGAGCGATCGGCGGCAGTGTTAATGCCAGCGAATGCGTCAGAGTTGAACGGGAACTGCTAGGAGTGAGCAACGGCAAGCCGAATCAGGTATTTCAGCTTCAGAGTAACCTGATTTTAGAAGTGCAGAATGCTGATCAAATTCGGCGACCGGATGAAAGAATTCGGGTGAAATTGCCGGGGCAGTCGCTTGAACAAGCGGAAGATTGGACTGAAGTTCGTAACTTTGCCAACTCTGGAGCAGAAGACCTCCACTACCAAATTGATTCGCGCACAGGCGAGGTACAGTTTGGTCCGCTCGTGCGGGAATCTGCTCACCTGAAACAACAGACTCAGCAGCGCGGTTTGATGCAAGCGTGGGGCAAACTTCCAGGACAAGAGGGCAACGGCTCAACACTATCGCTACCAGAATCCACACAATCTGTCTCTTCGGAGCGGCAATATGGCAAGGTGCCACCGCTCGGAGCAGAAATCTATATGATGGCGTACCGCACAGGCGGCAGTAGTCGTGGCAACGTTGAGCCACAGAAGCTGACTGTTTTGAAGACGGCAATTCCCTATGTTAAGAGTGTGGTTAACTATGAACGAGCCACAGGCGGTGCTGATCCTGAATCTCTATCACAAGCCGTCATGCGCGTCCCCAAGCAGTTGCGGACGCGCAAAGCAGCGGTGACTCCCGAAGATTTTGAGTATGTAGTTGAGCAACATCCAGAGGTGGGGCGGGTTCGCTGTTCGCGAAATTCAGCTGACCATGTAGGTGGCACAGTTCCTTTGCTGATTGTGCCAGTCCCTAGCTCGGAGCATGACCATAGCTGGTTGAACGGCATGAATCCCGATCGATACTTCACGCTTTCCGAGGAATTTTGTACAAAGATTAAGGACTATATGGTCGATCGCAAACCGCTCGGCGTTCAAATTAATCCGCTTCAGCCTGATTATCTGGGCGTGAAGGTGATTCTGGAGGTGATTCCAGACCCAAAATACAACACGCTCGATATCCTTCGCAATCAGCTCCTGACCAAGCTTTACCAATTTCTCAATCCTCTGTTTGGCGGCAGTTTCGATCCTTTTACTGATGTAATTAGAGGTTGGGATTGGGGTCGTCCGGTTTATCCAGCTGAGATTTTGGCATTGTGTCGGACAGTTCCTGGCATTCTGCATTTAGGAGCCGTGAAACTGTTTCGGATTGAGAAAGATAACCAGGGATGGCACTGTCAGGGGATACCGGAGTCAGTAATCGAACTGCGCGAGTCGCAACTTGTGTGTTCGTGGGCAGATGAGATGTTGGGATCGAGTCACGCGGTCGAGTTTATTCAATAGGCACAGCATTTAAGTTAGGGGCTTGGCAATGCCAAGCCCTTACTGCAGAGAAATCATGCAGCTAATTGATTCACGTTCCTAACCCACTTCAAGCCATGCTGAGCTAAAACAATGACCCAAGCCCTGCCCCGCCGAACTCTGGCGGTTCGAATTACCCCAACCTTTCGTCCTTATCAGTTTACGGAATCTGTAAGCTTTGCCACTCAAGATACCGCTAGTCCTTCAGCGTTTTTGCTGTATCCAAGTGAACCAGGTGAAATTCAAGTTGAGCTACAAAACTTGAGCGATCGCCCACGCCAGTGGCGGCTTGATATGGAGGGAGATTTTCCTACCTCATGGTTTGAGGCGGACCAAACCACAAACGAGTTAGTGACACAACGCCAGCGGTTGACTTGGGAAGAATCGGGAGAAATTGCCCCTGGTGAAATTTTGAGCCGCAGATATCGCTTAGCCGTTCCACAAGACTTTTTTGAGAATCAGCAGGCATTAAGTAGGGGGCGATCGCAACTACAACTCAAGTATCAAAGCCAAATTTTTGTTCACGAATCAGACCATTTAATTGGCTACGATAGCTTCAACTTCTACATCAATCCCTGGTGCGCCTACCTCAATTTTTTGCCTGCAATCTATCGAGAAACCGACTTTATGGGGCGGTTTCTGTCGATTTTTGAACAAGCCTTTGATCCAGTTGTACAAACAACGGATGTAATGTGGGCATACCTCGATCCGTTGACGGCACCAGAAGCGCTGCTGCCTTTTTTAGCACATTGGGTCGGTTGGGAAATTGATTCACGCTGGAGCCTGAAACAACAGCGCTACCTGATTCGAAATGCCATCACGCTCTACCGCTGGCATGGCACTCGCTGGGGCTTGCGGTTCTATTTGCGTCTCTACCTCGGTTTACCGATCGACCCCTTACCTGCTCCTGAAGCTGATCCTTATGTTTCAATTGAGGAACCCGCTGAGACTGGATTGGTGTTTGGCAAAGCAGAGATCGGTCAAAAGGCAATCTTGGGTGGAGGACGGGCCTATCATTTCATTGTGCGCCTGCACTGCGAGCAGCCCAATTTAGTAGATAATCCATCCTTTCGAAAAGAAATAGAAGCTGTGATTGAAAGACAAAAACCAGCTTTCTGCACTTATGAGCTCATCATCAACAGACGACTTTAATGCGCTTGATGATCTGCCAACACGTAGGCTAGCAGGTGTCTGGTTTGATAGTCAATCGCATGCCATAGTCAACGCTTCTGTTTTTTACACCCAACAAAGCTCCACATCTCGTCTGCTTCAGCTTCCTCAACATGTTTCACAGCGCTTACAGAACTGGGCTGGAGTTGTTCTAACAGGGGTCGGTTGATCCGTTTAAGATGAAGACTTTTTTAATTCTTCAATCACTGTGGTTGGTTCAATCTTAAGAACCCGTGCCGTATCGCGAATGCCACTGCCATGGAGGACCATATCACAAATCTGTTGCCTCATAGCAGGTAAGTAGCCACGTTAGGAATACTCTAAAACAAAGCTGTGGCGAGTGCATTCGATGTTGCGACATTTATATCGCTGTTTGCCCTCAGGAGTCTTGCCCTATTTGACAATATTAGTACTGGTGCAAGTAGGGCAATGACAGGTTCAAGTACCATGACTGTGAATGAGCAAACAGATTTAAGTTGTTCCATTTTCTCTAATCCTCATCTCCATGTCTAGAACACTACCAAAAGTTTGAGCCACAAATTTGATAGTGAAACTTAATAAATGCTGAGGTGGTAAAAATAGTAAAATCCTTTTTTTTACAAAGGCTTTGCGGTGTCACGCCACGAATTTGCGAGCCGCGCCATTCTCTATGAAAACGTACAGCAATCGCCAGCGGAATGCGAATTGCCTCCATGGCATGACACGTAATCTTTTAGGAAACTGGTGAAACCTAAAACTATTGGAGTGTAGAAGTCTTAGTTTTTTCTTTACCTTAGGTTTTGTGTAGAGACAATATCTATTGTTTAACATCTGAAAGCTTTTGGACTATATATTCTCTTGTCTGTTCACCGACGACATTACCTTCGCTATCGAGCCCTTGCAAAGTTAAATGATGCTTTCCTTCAGTTTGAAATCCAAGGTATTCATAAAATCCATTAGACTTTAACTCTACTTCCTGACTTTCCTGATGATCTCGAATCAAAATTAACTTTTTGATTCGAGAGTCCGTTCTTCCAATGAGTAAAGGAATGGTTAGTCCTGCAAAAACTGGCTGTCCGCTGAAAGTTACTGCCGCAGAACTAGGTGGAGATGGACAGGATGGGGACAACCAGTTTCTAATAGGAGGTGCTAGCAATATGGTTGCAGTTAATGCTACGGAAAGTAATGATGGAAAAACAGTTTTAATCCAAAAATCTTTTGGAAAAAAATCTTTTGGATTAAAAATAGTATTGCCGTGGTTTAAAGGTTTTGCCGACGGTATGATTTCTTTTGGCATAGTTAATGTACCAGGCGCTCTATTAATTACCCTCCACAGTTGCGGTTCATTCGACTTTACTGGAGGTATCAAGCAAGTAAAAATAAAAGCCAAATCTTGCTTTTTGCTGGGTAGATAACTGTTCTCAATCTGCTCAGCAATCTTGGCAACTTTATCTGCTAAACATCTATCGTTATTCTCTATAGCAAGTTCGGTTTTAGGTTCAGAACCGTTAGACACAGCAAAATTTTCAGGTCTTAAATCAGAAAATGATGACTGAAATCCATAAGATTCTCTAACCTGGATTACTTTATCTATCTCTTGCTGCAAGGATTGATTAGACGACGTTGATATTTGGCTCTTCAACGCATAGGAAGCTAGTACTCGAAATGTAGATTCATCTTGAGAATTCTGACTGACCCACATAACAGAATTTCTGATCGGGCGATGGGCAATATCTTTGCGGTCGCTCTTCAACCCCGCTACCAATAAGCAAAGCTGCCCATTCCATCTCCCCAGCACTACAGAAAAATCTCTCAGTTCTGTAGAATCTATTACCAATGAGTACAGAGGGGGCTCTAAAGGCTCCATTCCGTCTGGACTAACTTTTAGCCAGATGTAGTCCTGCTTACGGGAAAATCCACGACTTTGAATAAAGATTTCCATATCATTCTCCTACTCAACGGTCAGCAGAAGCTGTCCCTGCACCACTTCAGAACTACTATCGCTGATACAGGCAAACGTGAAATGACGAATTGCATCCTTAAACTCTGTATCCTTGTTAAAAAGAGTACGAATAAATTGAGAGAACCCCCACAAACGCCGCTCGTCGTAGCACTTCAAAAGAAAACTCAATAAATAGCGAAGCACTTGTTCACTACCTTTAGGATTATATGTAGCTGCCGAATTCAACTTGCGGAACACAAATTGTGGTCCATCCTCGGTTAGATGAATGCGGGAGAAGAAGACACTGCCGACAGTTTGTACCGGTGTAATCACAACTGCAACTTTTGTTAGCAGTTCTTCCGAACCAAGATGGTTGAGTAAGTTCCTATAGTTTTCTTGAATTGCTTTATGTAACTTGCGGATCGATTCACGGTCTTGCATATATTTCTCACATTTAATAGGGGCTAGAATCACTAGCCGAGGCGAATTCAGATTGATGTAAGTATTCTCAAATAGTTCAGTAATCTGTTGGGGGATATTCACATATTCATGCCATTTACCACCCTCCTCCATAAGTGCTGCAGCATCAATTGCAATTAACACAGCAACGCACTCAGTCATTTGTTGAGTAAGGTATTCTTTCTTCTGCTCGTGGTACTTACCAGGGTAATCCAGAAATTGTAGAGTCAGCAGCGAGCTGTTTTTACCTCGTTTGCCTAAGTTGAAGCGAAACATTGAAACTTTATCAGATCCCGTTATTCCACCTTCTGCTTTGATACTGGAAAATGTGGCGGGAAGGGTTTTCAGTTCCTTCAAACGATTCTGTAAAAGATCCGCACTCTCACCGATCGCAGTTAATTGTAATTTCGTCTCACTGGCAACATCCTTAGATTGCTCGTACACAGCTGTGAGCAAGCTTGTTTTGCCCACACTGCTAGGTCCCAGCATCGTAATTTTTATCTCTGGCATTGTAAATATCCTTTGCTTAATTAAGGAGGTCGTTGAGGAGCAGTTTATTCGCATCTTCAACTCGCTCAATCAGTCGTTGCCAGTCTTTCCAAGCGTCAAACACTTCAAATTCACTAGACCAAACCTTAGTACGAACGCGTCGCAAGAACTTTTTCCACTGCGCTCTCACATCTTTTGCCCACAGCACACCATCGACAAACTCTTCTGCGATCGCAAACACAGCTTGGCTTGGTTCTTCCAGTAATCCCTTTGTTTCGTGGGAGCCTTTCAACGCTTGCTCACAGTTGTAAACGGCTTCTTTCTGTAATTCTTCTAAAGTTTCCAAAATATCCTGTGCGGTAGGCGATTTGGAAATTTGAGGACAGTTAAGTGCGCCAGGGGTAAGGGGATCAAGTTGGGGGCGAATGCGATGCTGAATCATTCCACGATATAGAAGGTCAAATCCTGCAAAGGTTTGAAAGACTTCTTTCAAGATGTGCAGATCGTTAGGAATTTGTTGAGCAACCTCGTTCAGAAACTCAGCTCCTTTTGCCTGTGAAAGCCCTGATAAACCACTGGCGTTAGCCAATGCAGTAGCCATTTCACCCTTTGCCTGATCCAGGGATTGCTTTAAGCCCTGATCCAGCGAGATAAATTTTTGCGAGAGCATCAAACGAACTTCGTTGAGGCACAATTCATAGGCTGTTTGAGGTCCTCCTTTGCTATCAATCCAGCCTTGAATAGTACTTAGAGGTGGAACACCTGTGTCTTCCCGACAATGTTGCAGTGTTTCCTCCATCTGCTTCTTAAATGCGGGATCAGGGTCATTGCGCCGACTGCGAATCTCACCCAATTTCGCCTTCAAACTTCCGGCCAATGCCTCCCAAAATTCCTCAAACAGATCGTCAACGCGTTCTTCCTCAGCAAAACTTGAGCTCTCATACCCCTGTCGTGCTTTTTCTAACTCTGCAACCACGTCCTCCTGAATTTGCTGCAAACTACTCTTGCACACAAACTGAAAATACTCTTCATCAAGGCGAAGATCAGGATTGGTTAGATGTGTCAAAACAGCATCCAACAACTGATTGGATGCTTCATGATTCGAACAATCAACAATTAAACATTCAACAACATCAAATGAAATAGTTTTTTGTAACTCTTTGCAACCACTCAAGTTGTCACCAGCACTAGATTGATGATTCAATACCATGAATGCTCGTTGAGCGATCTGGTTAAGCTCTCTCGCAGCATTGCGATACAAGACCGCATCTTCTTTTTCCCACTGGTACCGGATTGGGTCGGGTCTACGCACAAACAGGACAACATCTACTTCTTGCCTTAGAGTTCTTAGCATTAGAGCCTCGTCACCCAACTTAGTATCTCCTAAACCAGGAACGTCAACCAGTGCGATTTTACCAACATCCTCATTGCTAAAGCAGCAGTTAATTTTCGCTTCCTTTACTGCTAAATGCTTGAACGTCGTTAACTGATTTTGGCTATCCCTCTGTTGAGTAACGTACTCTTCAATTTCCTGTTTAGAAATTTCTTTTTCTCTAGGTTGTATGTCCGCTTGTAGGAGCGATCGATACTTATCTACATGCTCATGATAATCTTTGAGATGCTTGTAAACCTCAATCTTCAGCGCATCATCATCTACCAAGTCTGGCAATCGATTATATGCAAATGCATTCAGATTTACAGGTGCTTCATTCCAACCTAGCTCTTGCCAATATTCATGAATAACGTCCCGTAAAAATGATTCTTCTGAATGTAAAACAACTGAAACTTGAGTAGCACCCTCGTGATTGTATAAAACACTTCGGACTGCGGTGCAAGCTCGTCCTACTCTTGCCGGGATTTCAACATCGGTCAGTCCGCTAAAGCTTTGTAGCAAAGTACTTTTGCCCTGCCCCATTCGCCCGATAACGCCAACATTAAGTGTAGGTCTATCAAACCGGTTTCTCAGCTTCCTTAAAGTTTTTAGCTCGTTAGAGATACTGTCTTTGCAACGTGAAATGTTGACCATCTCTAAACGTTGCCTAACCACTTGACTTTTAGCTTGCCCAAGCACAGTCTGTCGGTAAGCTTCAAGACGTCCTAACTTGTCTGCTAAAAATTCCAAGTTAGCTTCAACTTGCTGAATCTTTTTTGCAAGCGGTTTACGTTTCTCAATGATTTGGTCAATGATAGCGCTTCTAGAAGTATTCATTGAATAGAAGGACTTATTGTTGTGACAGTACTATGACAAGAGCAACTGCAAGGAACCTTTACATTCCACAGCAGGATTGCTTTAGAATTAGAGTTCCCTTTTTTGAGGGGTTTATCACATTGGGTTAGCCTCATCTCAAACTGCATAATCCTGTGGACACGTTCACCATTGATGCTATTCACATGATCATGTCGTTTTGTCTGCACCAATGTGAAGATCATTTAAGTCCGGGGGCTACTACTTTAAGCGATGGAGCATGACCTATTCGAATGCGATCGCTGTATCAAAAGTCACTGGTAAATTGGGTTTAGAAGTTGTAGCGTAGCGGTTGCAGTCATACAAGATGAGACAAATTTTCTTCCCTAGGAGCAGAGTGAGGATGGGTAGCCACTCAGCGACAACTCCTTAAACAAAGCAATCTGCTTCCAACATAGAATCTAGTCGTAGGATTATTTCATAAGTGATAGGCGATCTCAGCGTGAAGGAAAACGGCTCCAACGAAATGACACGTAATCCTTCGCTTAAGCTAGAAAAGCCTGAAATTATTATTGTATATAGGTTTTAGCTTCTAAGCTAACGAAATGACACGAAATTCTTCGGCGATCGCAGAAAACGCTAAAGTCTTGCAAAACATGAGTTTCAATCAGTGACTAACGAAATGACATTTATTCCTTCGGTAGCCTCACGAAATGACACGTAATTCTTCGGTAGCGTTTTCTCTAAAAATTGGCGACTACAAAATCTCAAAGTCCTACCCTGTAAAGCTTTGAGGCAAAAAGCGGTTGTGACATTTATTTCTTCGGCTGTGACACTTATTTCTTCGCTCTACAATTTTGTTGTTCACTAAATAGTTATTTGTCCAACTTCAAAGAATTAAGTGTCACAGCCAAAAACTTTACTGTTTATAGCTTGTGGATAATACAGCCAGGACATCATTGCTTTAAATCGGGACATTTAATTCTTTAAAGGACAACTGGACTCACCGCTACTTTCTCGGCTATCAACATTTAGAGGAGATGATGCAGGAACGAGGGGTGGGAGTAGACCACTTGACGATCAATCACCCGGTACAAAGATACGCACCGGAATTAGAGAAAAGGATCCGTCCCCTGTTTTATCTGTGATAGTCACTTGAACTCGTTCCAGCGCAGCAGGGTTAATGGATGGAACTAACGATTAAGGGACTGCATCAGCGCTTTAGGATAGCTAGTTCCGGCAGCAGAGCCAATCGGTACAATTGCTTCAATTTGTTGAAGTTCGTGAGCAGTCAACATAATTTCCAATGCAACCACATTTTCATGCAACCGTGGTTGACGTTTCATTCCGGGAACGGGAATAATGTCCTCGCCTTTTGCTAACAACCAGGCGAGTGCAAGTTGGGCAGGCGTACACTGCTTCTGAACAGCAATTTCCTTGATTTTTTCGACTAGCTCCAAGTTGCGATAAAAATTCTCGCCTTGAAAGCGGGGACTGTGCCGCCGCCAATCGCTGGGTGGGAAATTATCAGGAGATTGAAACGCTCCCGTTAAAAATCCTCGCCCCAGTGGTGAGTAGGCAACCAAACTCGTTCCCAATTCTCGGCACACGGGCAAAATATCGGTTTCAGGCTCTCGCGTCCATAGACTGTATTCAGTCTGAAGCATGGCAATGGGATGAACTTGAGCCGCTCGACGCAGGGTTTTGGCACCCGCTTCTGAGAGTCCGGCATAGCACACTTTGCCTGCTTGAATCAGGTCTGCGATCGCGCCTACCGTGTCCTCGATCGGCACCTTCGGATCAACTCTAGCGGGATAGTACAAATCGATGTAGTCCACCCCCAAACGCTGCAAACTATAAGCCAAAAAGTTTTGCACAGCCACCGGACGACTATCTTCACCATTAAAGTTACCTTTATGATCGCGCAGTGCTCCAAACTTCACTGCAATGAATACTTTGTCACGCGGAATTTCTTTGATCGCTTCTCGAATCAGCAATTCATTGTGACCCATGCCGTAAAAGTCGCCTGTGTCGAGAAAGTTAATCCCCAGGTCGATCGCGGCTCGAATCGTTGCGATACTTTCAGTATCATCGCCTTGTCGATCGCCGTAGAAGTCGGACATTCCCATGCAGCCCAATCCTAACGCTGAGACTTGCGCGTCTGTGGTTCCAAGTTTGCGGTATTTCATGGTCTTGCTCCTTTTTACTAACGAGGGAATCTAGTGATATTGATTCAGTTGATCATTCGTTGCTCGATTTTTCCGATTCAGACGCTTGAGTTTTGGAAGTGCGATCAGCATAACCGCAACAGCAACAAGCACTTGAACGGTAGCCGCCCAATAGGGAGCGGATTGACTCACTGATTGGTATAGCCAACCTGCCCACAGCGGTCCGATTACTTGCGCCAGTGCCATGACCGCAGCAATACTGCCTTGAACTCGCCCTTGGACATCCGCACCCATGCTTTTTGACATTGCTCCAGTGAGGCAGGTTTGCACGAGCGGTTGTCCCAAGCTATAGACCATCATTCCTCCATAAACCAGTTGTAAAGAGCCTGTGATTGGAAATAGACCGATCAAAAAGAATCCAAATCCGGCGATCGATCCACCCACAATTGCCAGATGAATCTCTTGAAAACGTCGCAGTAGTAGCGGTAAGACCACAAGCTGAACTAAAACAACAATGATTCCAAAGGTGATCAATAAAGGAGAAATTTGCTCTGGAGTCCAATTGAGGCGATCGGAAAGCAAGCTCGGTAAGTTGGACGAAGGTATGATTACTATCGACCAGAACAGCAGGTAACTCAGCAGTAGTAGTCGGAGTTGCGGAAATTGCAAGATGTCACGTGTTTGAGTCAGTGGGTTCAGGTGACTGAGTGGAAGTACAGTCGCTCGTTGTGCAAGTGGCAAACTCTCTGGCATCGAGAAATAGCCCCAGATGGCAGCAAAAATGAGCAGCCCGATCAACACATAGAGCGGCGCAACCGGGCTAATCCGTGAAACAAGACCACTTGTGGCAGGTCCAACAATAAATCCTGAAGCAATTGCAGCAGTGAGAAAAGCAAAGTAGCGAGTGCGATCGCTAGGTTTGGTTGTATCTGCCACATAGGAAAAAGCGGTACCAATCCAACACTCACACACGCCCACGATTATCCAGCCAACAAACAATAGCCACAATGCTCCACCGAGCGCAAACATTGAAAAGCCGAGGATTGCGCCACATAGACTCACCAGCATGACCACTCGTCGCCCATAGCGATCGCTGATTGCTCCCAGGATGGGCGCACTGAGGAATTGTGCGAAAGAATAGCTAGAAAACAATAGCCCGATGATGAAGGCATTTCCACCATATTGCTCGACTAAAGCGGGTAAGATCGGGCCAAGGAGTCCGATATAAAACGTGCTCAGAAATGCAGCAAAGAGAATAAACGGATGCAACCGACGAGGCGGTTTTGGCGAAGCTGCGCTTCGCGCTGATCGCTCAATATTCATTTCCTACTCCCTAATGTTGATAGCTGAATCAGATTGGCTTTGCAGAGCAATTCAGCAGGTATCTTCTAGCGATCGCTTCCACAACGTTTCCTTAATTTCAATTAAGCCAAACTCAACCGATAAAGGACATGGATATTTTCTCGACAGGCTTGCTCATTTCTAAGTTTGAGAAGAGCCAATGGTCATGATTGAAAACAATTAGCTTGATAAGCTTCGCCGAAAGCTCAAAGGCGACAGTTCAGTGTGTTTTTTGAAGAAACGGGAGAAGTGCCCTGCGTCCTTAAATCCCAAGCGAGCAGCAATCTCCTGTACTGATTCCGACGATCGCACCAGCATTGCCTTTGCCTCCGCGATCGTCTTCTCCGCAATCCAACTATTGACTGATTTACCTGTTTTGTATTTGATTACTGTGCTGAAATAGTTGGGATGTAAATACTGTGCTTGGGCATAGTCCTGCACTTGGAATAAGCGATCGCATTTGCCAGCAAGCAGATCGCGAAAGTGCGCTTCAAGGTTGCGTTTGAATGTTAGTGTGATATCAGAGCTGGTTGAAGCTTCAGTCAGTGGATTATATGCCTTCCAAAACCGCTCTTTGATTTTGAGTAGCAACACCACCGTTAAACAGCCAATCACTTTATACTTATAAGCGGAATCTGACTGATATTCCTGCAATAACTGACCACCTAAGTCATTAAAGACTTGAAAGACTTCGCGATCGGGATAGCTTGGTGGTGCAACTTCAGCAATTAGAAATGGAAACTCATCCAAAATATTTTCATGTACGTATTGTTTGAGGAATGATTCTGAGAAGGTAATGATATATCCCTGTAATGTTTCCTCAACCTCAAATCCCTTCACATGACCCGGATTTGTAAAATAAATGATGTTGCCGCGAGTCACATAAGATTGGTCGTCAACGAGGTAGCGACCTCGCCCTTTGTGCAGGATTAAAACTGTGTAGAAGCTCGTCCGAAAAAGTGGAGACTTGACTGGAAAGTTGGGAAAAAGCTCCTCATTCCGATGAATCGTAAAATCAACGTCTTGCTCTAGCTTGCCACCAAAGGAAGCATAAAGTTCAGACATCGAATTGTAGGTTTTAATCGCGTCACTCATTCGGATTGATGTGAATTACAACCATAATTCAGTCATATCCAGTCAATTTAAGTACAAATATCGTTTTGGAAGCCACGAAATTTAACCTTCTTGACTTCCAAAACGGTATCTGTACTTAGGTATAGACAGTAGGATTAGCGCGAGAAGCGCTATAGCCGTTGAAGCCGAAATTAGGAGAGTATTTTGGAACCCGCACTCGCCACAGGTTCCAAAATACTACTTGCTTTACCTGTCATGATGGTCGCCATACATTATTTGGGATTCGTTAAGCGATCGCTGGAAAAGTTCAGGCTTTCGTGATCATTAGCCGTTCTGCTGCTTTTTGAAGCATTGCGCGAAATTGATTTGCGAACGGTTCATAACGCTGCATTAGTTTTTGCGTCAGCTCAGGACTAGAGCTTGGGTCACTTTGTTTCTCCTGGATGTGATTCTTTTCCGTATTGGGCATAGCATCTATGCTAGAAATATGACTGGGTTATGCCTAGACCTCAATTGAGTACACTTTTTGCTCATTCGCATTTGAGTAAACTGCTGGCGCTGCTCTCACTGGCGTTATGCTAGGTGGTTTTGACGGGTGAATGGCTCCATCAGATCAAGCCGCTCAAGCTCAAAAAGCATGGGCGCAGAGCTAAGAGTGTCTTATTGTGCTGACTGCAACAGTTAGTTATTGTCCGTTGAGGTCCGCGAACATTTGCTCGTAATCGCCGTTCTTCTCAGCCCATCGGAGTGCTTTGACGCGCTTGACGAGGATCTCGCCATGGGACGGATCTAGGTCGCTGAGAACTTGCATCACTTCAGCAATGTAGTTAGCCAGTGGCATCGCGTTGGGGTCGGTCGCCTGACTCGGCCCAGCAAGTTCCGTTTGCACGTATGGCGGGGCAAGTTCGAGAACTTTTACGGACGTTTCCCGGAGCTGAGAGCGGAGTGACTGCAACCAGGAGTGCAGAAAAGCCTTACTAGCGCAGTAGGTAGGGAAAGCGGCGCGGGGAACGAAGGCTAAGCCGGAGGTAGTGGTGATGATAGTTGAGTTCGGCTGCTGTTTGAGGGTCGGGAGCAGTGCCGCAGTGAGGTGAAGTACGCCGATGATGTTGGTGTGAATGATAGAGCGCGTCACGGAAAAATCGATCGCGTCGGCGGTGAAGTCTTCGGTTCTGGAGATTCCGGCATTGTTGATGAGAACATTGAGCTTAGGAAACTGTTCCTGCATCTGGGACGCAAAGGAATCGACGGCACCAGGGTCTTCAACGTCGAGCTGTATGCCGCGCATACCGAGATGGGCAGCGGTGATCTCGTCCAAGAGATGCTGGCGGCGGCCAGCGATGATCACCTGATTGCCGCGTCGATGGAATTCCTCGGCAAGAGCGCGACCGATGCCGCTGGTACCGCCAGTGATGAGGATGGTGTTGTCTGTGAGATACATAGAGCTATTTCTCGTAGAACGTCATGTGAATTGTTTGATCAGGTAAAGACCGCAGGCTTCAGCACCTCTTCGCACCACTGGCGAAAGCTGGTCGGTGTCGTGTTCTCAGGCGATCGCGGCTCGGCATTGTCGAGTCCCTCATTCTTGGCCGCCGCCATATCAGTCATGCCCTGCGCCATCGCCTCGGACATGTCGAGTTCGATAAACCTGGCTTTGTAAGCTTCGAAGGGGATTTGCTGGTAGCGCACCGGCTTCCCCAGTACCTCCGACATAACCTGCGCCATATCATTAAAGGACAAGTCTTCGGGGCCGAGGACGGCGACGTGGTCTTGTCCGCTCCAATCGGGGTCAAGCAGGAGCTTAGCGGCAGTGGCAGCGATGTCACGAGTTGCACAAGCCGGGAGCTTACGGTCTCCAGCGATCGGCCCGAAGAACATGCCCTGGTTCTTGATCGGCTCCGCCTGTCTGAGGATGTTATCCATGAACGAGGGCATTGTCAGTGCCCGATAACTCACACCCGTACTTGTGATCAGGTCGTCCATTGCCAGCGATGCCGTGACGAGTCCGGCGTTCGAGGCCACCGCCGTTCCCCGACCAAGCGCACTGATCCCCACCACCCGCTGGACTCCCCGGCTCTTGATCGCGTCGCAAGCTGGTCGGGTGAAGTCTACATAGGCGGCTTCGACGCTTTCGGCGTGAGGGTCGGGAGGCACCAGCCAGAACACAGAGTCGGCATCCGCGAACGCTTGGTTGACGGCATTCGGGTCGCTGTGCGACCCCTGCACGACCTCAACTCGCTCCAAGATGTGCGGAGGCAGACGAGAGGGGTCGCGCGCAATCACGCGGGCAGGCTCGCCGCTGCCGAGAAGATTTTCGAGAACCTGTCGGCCAATCATACTTGTGGGGCTGGTAATAACGATCATGATTCTTCCTCTATTGTTGAACTGTAAGTATACTCTACCGTACCGTTTACTTTTCTGTCAAATGTGCAAGGTGAGCGATAATTAGGTTATGGCAAGACGAGGAGACAAACTTCGCGAACATATTCTCTGGACCGCCAAGGACGTATTCTTGGAGATGGGCTTCGAGCGGGCTTCGATGGATGTGGTTGCTAGCCGGGCGGAAACCTCGAAACGCTCTTTGTACGCTCACTTCGAGAGCAAAGAGAAGCTGTTCCTTGCAGTGATCGAGCTGGTGCGCGGGCTTTTCCTCAGCAGATTGAGGCTGCCCGACGACTATTCAGAGAAGCCTGCGGATGCCCTGGTGATGTTCTGCGGTCGGTATCTCGAAGTTCTGCTGTACGAAGCCTCGATCAAGATGATTCGCGTGAGCATGGCTGAGACCGAAAGATTTCCTGAGCAGGCGGCGCAATATTTTGACGTGTTGTTCACGCAAGTCCACAACCGCCTGAGCACTTACCTGAAGGCAACGTTTGGACTCTCGGATCAATCCAGTGCTGAAGCGGCGCACAGGCTTCTCGGACAGGTTCTTTACCCACGATTTCCACGGGCTCTCTTCGGCATGGACCAGTTGGCTAAGAGTTTTGACCACGAGTCCTTGGCACCGGACTTTGACCTAAAACCGATTCGCAAAGCTGTCGCGGACTTAATCGAGTCACTGCAAAAATATTAGACGGCGGTGGGCATGAGGAAAGCGTATTAGAAGAGGTTATGTCGCAAAAACTTCTTTATGACAAACATTCTGTATCTTTTGCGTTACCTAAAACACTCACTCCAATGATTGCTTCGATAAACTTGGCTTGAGACACACTGTCCCCTTGATTGATTCCATGCTATGGCTGTAGCCAAACAGGTTAGGACATAGCTTGCTGAAGAACCGTTTCCATTGCATTGCGTAAACGGTCTGCTTTGGGTAGCAGTTTGCAAATCCGACTTTTCAACTATCCCCAGCACCCAGGCTGCTGCATAAGCACGATCCCTGCTTGCGCAATCCGCTCGGGCGTCCAGCCGAGCTGCGCTGGCTTCTCGGATAGGCCGAAGCCGGGCAGTGTGGGCAGAACGACGTGGAAGGTGTGTGTCTGGGCGAGTTGCCATTGCCGCGCCTGTTGGTTCAAAACGATGTCCCAATTTGCAAAACAATTTTGCCGCGTGTGCGCCCGCTTTGGGAAAGTTGATGTGCTTTTTTTACTTCTGCGAGCGGCAGAACCGTTTCAATGTGGATTTTCAATTTGCCTTCTTCAATTAGACGATTATTTCGGCTAGTTGCTGCGCGTTCGGCTTGCAAAAGACCCAAGCGGTTTCTATGCCCAATTCGCGTGCTTTTTCTTTGGATGGAGGTTCTGGTGCTGCGACTAGGAAGCCACCCTCTTTCAGCGTTTAGAAGGCTTGCGCTGATGTGTCGCCGCCGATCGTATCGAAAACAACATCCATATCTTTGACGACTGCTTTAAACGGTTGCTGCGTGTAATCCACGAATTCATCTGCACCTAAATTGCGGACGAATTGTTCGTTTTTGCTCGAAGCCGTGCCGACCACGATCGCGCCTTTCGCCTTAGCAAGCTGAACTGCCATCGAGCCGACTCCGCCCGACGCCCCGGTGATCAAGATTTTCTGCCCGCTGCTCAGATGCGCTAAATCGAGCATCGCTTGCTACGCCGTCAACGCGACAATTTGAATTGCTGCCGCCGCGTCAAAAGTGATATTTTCCGGTTTGGGCGCGATCGCCTCCGCTTTTGCAACTGCGTATTCAGCGTAACCACCGGAGAGGTGGGCAAGGGTGATCCCATAAACTGCATCACCCTGCTTGAAACTTTTAACACCATCCCCTACCACTTCGACGGTTCCGGCGATGTCACCGCCTAGAATCAGTGGAAGTTTGAACCCGAACTGTTCGCCCATGCCATTGCGGATCTTCCAGTCCGCTGGATTGACCGCCGCGACGTGAACTTTCACCAAAATTTCGTCCGCTTTCGGCTCTGGACGATCGACATCGACATAATTTAAAGCGTCTTCGTCGCCGTATGTGTTAATTACAATCGCTTTCATTTTTTTCCTATGTTTGATTTGATCGGGATGACAAGCAGTAAGCAACCCTTATCAGGTTATTTGTGCGATCAAGAAACACTGCGTCTGGCATACCAAGCGTGGATAAAGAGCGTTTGCAAGAACAATACAGGAGCATCAAAACCACTGGATGCAATAATTGCTTCGACTCGATCAGGGGGTAGCACAGCCGCATCTCGACCGTGAGACGCAAGAAATTTTTCAACGTCCTCATCTGGATATGCAGCATGTTTCAGCATCCGAGTCCAAATCTCACGCAGGTCTTGATAGGCTGAAGTAGACATATCGGCAGCCAAATCTGCGCTCACCAAATATCCTTGAGGGCGAAGTCGTGAAGCAATTTGACTGAAAAATTTGCGTCTCTCCTCAGGCTGCATGAAGAAGTGAGAAACCAGAAGGCAAGTCGCCGCATCAAAGGGTGCTGATGCGGGCAATGAATCCAGATAGCCCTCGTGCCATGTACAACGTGATTCAACTCCAGCCGCTTCAGCGTTCTGACGACAGATTTCAAGCATTGCCATCGCAGGCTCTACTGCCGTAAATTGCCACTATGGAAATTCTTGAGCTAGATAAATCAATTCCAAGCCCGTTCCAACACCCACACACAGGATTCGTGCGTCAGCCGGAAGCTCAGCAAGCACCAGGCGAATCGATAAGTGAAGTGCGTCACGTAAGGGTGCTATTTTAGCCGCTCTTGTGTCGTAGGTCGAAGCACGTTCTTTGTCGAAGACGATTGCTGATTCTGGGTTTGGCATGATTTCTCTTTGTGATTACACTGTGATTACACCGTTTGTTTCAATTAAATCGACTGCCCAACCACCTGGACCCAAAATAAACAATCTCGCAGCCTGAGGCGGAGCGGTCAGCTATCACGCCGCCATCAAGATGATGCGTTAGTGTCGAGTACAACCTTGCCCCGCACTCCCCCCTGCTCAACCCGTTCGTGGGCTTTAGCCACATCCTTTAGGGATATGATCGAATCAATCAACGGCTTAACTTGTCCCCTTTCTACTAACTCCCGGAGAGCATCTAACTTTGCCCTATTCTGTTGTGAGAATATGAAGTGAACCGTCGTGTTTCTCTCCCAGTGTTCGAGAAGGGATTGCGGCTTCGAGATGTCAACAATCGTTGCCAGCCGTCCAAACTTGCTCATCACTAGTGGACTCCGTTCAATTGTGTCGCCGCCGATGGTGCCGAGAACGAAATCAACGCCTTTGCCGCTCGTTTCTCTCTCGACCTCCTCGACGTAATCTTCCGACCTGTAATCAATAACGTAATCCGCTCCTAAGCCCCTGACAAAATCGGCGTTCTGCTTGCTGCAAGTGCTAAAAACATAAGCTCCGATCGCTTTCGCAAGCTGGATGGCGATTGAGCCGACACCGCCTGCCCCAGCATGAATAAGTATGGATTCGCCGACTTGAAGGTTGCCGCGTGTTACCAACGCTTCCCAAGCCGTGCCGCCGGTTGAACGAAGGCTTGCCGCTTCAAAATGCGATATCTTTCGCAGCTTCTGCGCTACGATCGATTCGTCTGCTGCGTGATACTCGGCGTAGCTTCCATTGCCGCTAAAAATCTGCGGTGTGTAATAGACTTCGTCTCCGACCTTAAAATCTGTGACGGCTTCGCCAACATCCTCAACAACCCCCGAAACGTCAGAGCCAATGATGGCTGGCAACCGAACAAACGCTTTGTAATCACCGCGACGAGTTTGGTAGTCGAGAGGGTTAACGGACGTTGCTAATATTCTGACTAAGACTTGTTTCGGTTCAGGAATCGGCTTAGGAACTTCCCTTTGCTCGAAGACTTCCGTGCCGCCAAAGTCTCTGATCACCATTGCTCTCATAAATTATTCATCCTTTATAGATAAGTTGCAGTAGAGACGAGCCATCCTGAGATGAATAGTACAGGCATGACCGCATTTAGTGGGGGTATATTGCTTGCAGACGGTCCATTGCCCACGACAAAACCGCGAGTGCCCAAAGCGGCGATCTTGATTGTCAGAGGCTGGCGCGATTGCGTGCGACCGTCGCCGACTCGTTCAGCATAGCTGTCTCAGCGTAGAACAGCTTCTCCATCTATAAGCCGAGCGTTGGTCATCTGGTCGAAGCGGCTACTTAGAGTCTTCGTAGATAGTCGCTCCCGCACTGCGGAGTTCATCCAAGAACCATTTGGCATCCGAGAGTAGTTCGGGTAGGT
>JACJOC010000035.1 GCA_014695345.1 Cyanobacteria bacterium FACHB-471 | reverse complement strand
GTCATCCAGTTCACCTCGCCCGGAAAAATCTCTTGTACTGTACCTAGACTATCTCTATGCAGAAGGCTTCCTTCAAACAAATAGGTAACCGTCGCTAAATTGATGTGTGGATGAGGTCTAACATCGACGCCTTTTCCAGCCGGGAAAATAGATGGGCCTAAGTGATCAAAGAAGATGAAAGGTCCAACCATTTTTAGGGTTTCACTCGGCAAGATGCGCTGTACGCTAAATCCACCTAAATCGTGCTTTTCAGGCGTGATTAATTGCTGAATACTCATTTTGTACGATCCATTCTTAGTTGACGTTGTGGACGAAGATACAATCTTAGTTCTGTTGCCGCTTCAGATTCTTACCTAACTTAATTTCAATCCAGTGAAGCGCTTAAACTGTTGCGTCAAATGGCTTTGGCTAGAGAAGCCGGCTTGTAGGGCAATGTCTGCGGTTTGCGAAGCAAGTTCCCCTTCGGGTAATCGCCAAATCTGTTTTCGACAGCATCAATTTCGCCTGTTCCACGCGCTGTTGAATCACGTACTGACGGGGAGAAATTCCCATTGTTTGCTTAAACAAACTCGCAAAGCAAGTCAGACTGATACTGATCACTTCTGCAAGTTCAGTCAGTGACAAATCTCGAATCAAGGTGAGTACGAATATAGCTGAGTACTTGCTGCAATCGGGTGTGCGTTAAGCCTTTGCGCTTGGCTTCAATGGTTGGCGTTGTAATTGTTAGCATGGTTCAAAGATTGGCAATTTGCTCAACAAAACAGGCAAAAGCTAGCCATCGCGCATTCGATTACTGCAATATTTTGCATTGCCGATCGACTATTGCGCTACATACCCACCATCTACCATCAACGTTTCACCTGTTGTGAACGATGCCAGGTCAGATGATAAAAACAGGACTGCATTTGCAACTTCAAGCGGTGTTCCAATTCGCCCGATCGGGTGAAGTCCTGCCATGTAAGCTCTAACTTCATCCTGTCCACCTGTCGCTGCTTCAAACATATCTGTTTCGATTACCGCTGGTGCAACGACATTGATGCGAATCCCCGCTTTGGCATATTGAAGCGCAGCAGCTTTTGTCAAGCCTATTACTGCACTTTTACTCGCAGTGTAGAGGGGGAAGGTAGGAAATGCAACGACTCCATTCGCAGATGCCGTATTGACGATTGAACCACTTCCCTGTTTCAACATCTGAGCGATTTCATATTTCATCGACAACCAAATGCCTTTGACATTGACGTTCATCGTGCGATCGTATTCCGCTTCTGTTTGCTCAATCAGTGAAGGATTTTCGCCGATCGTTCCTGCATTGTTAGAAGCAATATCTAACCGACCAAAAACATCAACCGCTTTATCAACCATTGCTTCAACATCGGCTTCTTTCGTGACATCTGCTTGCACAAAAATCGCCTCTCCGCCAGCTTCTTGAATTAATCGAACCGTTTCTTCACCTTCATTTATTCGACGACCAACTACCACTACCTTTGCTTGTTGTTGGGCATAAGCGATCGCGGTTGCTCTGCCAATTCCTGAAGTTCCGCCAGTGACTAACGCCACTTTATCTTGCAGTATCATTCTGTTTCTCCTGTTTCAATTTCATCAGTTTGTATCGGGTAAGTTTGTCTCAGCAACTCAGTGACTTCTTGTGCGATCGCAATCAGAGCAGGATTAACTGAGGAGTCGCGAAGAGAATCAGTCTGAGGTGTACCTTCATGCCCAGAATTATTCTTACCTTGTACTAGTGAATGCGTCATAGAGCTATCCTCAATGAAATACTGATTTGTAATTGACTAAATCAATACGCAGGAATTCAGTTATTGGCAGGGTTCAAAAAGCGGTAATTTTGTTCAGCAGAATAGGCAAAGTCTAGCCATCAAATTTTGATGGCTTACAGCACTTACAGGCAAGTCAGATATGAATTGAGAGCAAAGATCGGGGAACTTAATGACTTGCAGCGACAATGGCTGCCGTCAACTCTGTCATCTTCCAGCGCTCGGTATACCGAATGTTATTGATAAATAGGGCTGGAGCAGTTGTTACTCCACTGTGCAATCCACCTTCAATATTTTCATTGATGCGCTCGATATGCCTTTGTTTAGATAACTCTTTGAGAAATTGAGGGATATCAAGCCCTAAATCATTGGCGTACTCGACAAGATAACCGTTCTCCAACCTTTGTT
>JACJOC010000034.1 GCA_014695345.1 Cyanobacteria bacterium FACHB-471 | reverse complement strand
TGAAGATTGGCAAGCGATCGTTGGGTTGAAACCTGCTGCATAATCTTGTGATTCCAACTTGCCAGGGATTATCGTGCTTATTCTTAAATTTTTCTGGTTAAGTTGACAGTACCCTGTGGAAGAGGTGAGAGTAGATCACCTGACGGGAAAACAGTTTACCTTTTTCCAAGACCCTGATGGATTGCCTTTAGAGATTTATCAGGCTTGAGCAAAACTGGTGTGTTGCTTTGAAGACTAATGGATTATTTGGGCGCTCGCTTCGAGCGTTGTGACTTAGGCGGAGTTCGGTGTGCCCCAAAATATTTCTCACTGCGATAGCGCAGCCACACCCGTAACTCCTGCGGAATTTGGTCTTTTTGCTCTTTGGTCAGAGTGTTGTAAAGTGCCAGAGCGCGTTCTCGCTCACCCCGACAAGCTCGATTGTTATGAGCATCCCAATAGCTGCGGGCAACCCGAATTCGCCGACAGACTTCTTTGATTAATTCTTTTTCGGGGAGGGGTTCTTGCTGTGCCATACTTCAATTGCAACGTCCTCTTCCCGATCCTAACTCACTCTCATCTTCCTCAGCCGATCTGATGCCATCTAGTCAATTCCTAGGGAAACGCGATCGCCTCCGATCGCTCGCATCTGACCCAAAACATTGACAATCTGCTGGTAGGGCAATCGGTAATCTGCCTGCAAAATGATTGAACCCTCTGGATTCTGACTCAAATACGCTTGCATCTGCTGGCTCAGTTGTTCTTGACTCACAGGTTGACCATTCAAGGAAAGTTGTTCCTGCTCATTCATTCCTACAATTAATGGATCAGGGTAGTTGACAGCATTAGCTCCTGAGTCAGCATTGGGAAGTGTAATATCTAATGCTTGCGAACCAAACTGAGCAGACATCGAAACGATGATGAAAAACGTCAGGATGGTCATTAGAACGTCCATCATTGGCACCAGGTTGATCTCTGGCATTTCTTGCTTTCTAGACCGATTGAATCGCATCGCTAAATCACGCCTCATCAAGCTTCTGCTGTCAACTTCATTTTAGGGCTGATTGTTGATCTAGTCAGTCAGATTCAGCCAGCTAAAGATTTGCTCGTTGATGAAGTAGAGACAAGAACTAAAAGGGTTCAGCAGATTGGCTTCCTGAACCCAGATCTGATGTCTAAACGTTCTTATTACTCATAAACAGATTTGATTGTCTATTTTGAGGTTTTTATAAGAGCGTATACGGTTTTATTAAAACTCGCAGATTAAAGTGAAAAAGTATATTTGACAGGCGTTTAATTTCGTCTATAACAGGCGTTTAAATGCGGATAAACTGATTGAATTGCTACATTTTTGTATCTACCCTTGTGTGTAATTTTGATAGGCATCAATCATGAATTGAATTAAATGATGTCTTAATTCCGGAGAGTGGGAAGACGTGGGTATTCGGATTTTTGCAACCTTAGTAGTTGCTTTTGGTTTGTCAATGGGTTTATTTACAGGAGAAGCCCTGGCTCAAGCTCCTGATCCACTGGAGGCAGCGGCCACGGCTCAAAGCGCGGCAGATACAGCATTTATGCTGATCTGTTCTGCTCTTGTGCTACTGATGACTCCTGGCTTGGCATTCTTTTACGGTGGGTTTGTGCGGTCGCTCAACATCCTCAACACGCTGATGATGAGTTTTGTACTCATGCTGGTAGTTGGGGTGACTTGGCTGCTTTGGGGATATAGTCTGGCATTTGCACCAGGAACCTCTTTTATTGGCGGCTTGCAGTGGCTGTTCCTGAACGGGGTTGGACTGGAGACAACGGACTATCTAACAGGTTCAGAACCAGAGGCGGTAGTGTCCTACGCTGCAACCATTCCTCATCAAGCGTTCATGGTTTACCAGGGCATGTTCGCTGTGATTACGCCTGCCCTAATTTCTGGAGCATTAATTGGACGGCTCAAGTTTAAAGCCTATTTCTGGTTCGTCCTGCTCTGGTCCGTGGTAATTTACTGTCCCTTAGCCCATATGGTTTGGGCGAAAGGTGGATTGATGGGGCTTTATGGTGGGTTTGGAGCGCTCGACTTTGCTGGTGGTACGGTGGTTCACATCAGTTCTGGAGTTTCCGCTTTAGTCGCTGCGATAGTTTTGGGCAACCGTAAGAGCTATCCTGGACATCTAACCCCTCCTCACAATGTCCCTTATATTCTGTTGGGGGCTGGCTTGCTGTGGTTTGGCTGGTTTGGCTTCAATGCAGGCAGCGCTCTTGCTTCTGGAGGACTGGCAACCGTAGCCTTTGTGTCTACTAATGCCGGGGCGGCGGCGGCTGGACTGGTTTGGATTCTGATGGAATGGGTATTGACGGGTAAGCCGACCGCTGTGGGACTGGCTACTGGAGCCGTTGCAGGACTGGTTGGCGTTACTCCGGCAGCAGGATTTGTTACGCCGATGGGAGCATTACTCATTGGTGGCATCACGGCCTTTTGCTGCTATTACGCCATTCGCATTAAGAATAAGCTAGGAATTGATGATGCTTTAGACACTTTCCCCGTTCACGGAGTTGGCGGGACAGTTGGGGCAATTTTGACAGGAATCTTTGCCACCACGGAAGTGAATGCAGCGGGCGCAAATGGCTTACTCTTTGGAAATCCTGCACAACTGTTTAAGCAGTTGGCTGCTGTGGCGATCGCTTATGTTATTGCTGGAGTCGGCACGCTTGTACTGCTCAAGATCCTGCAAGCAACTATCGGGCTGCGGGTTTCAGACAACGCTGAGACTCAAGGATTAGATCCTTCAGAGCATGACGAAATTGGGTATGGGGAGCAAGGTCTTTCTGACTTGTCTGCGATTACTGCATCGAGCAGTACAGGTAAATTGAGTACCGAATAGAATTGGATTAACTCACAAATATTTGGGTTATTTGCCACAAAACATATCAAACAAAACAGGGGAGTTAGAATGCTAAGAAATCTCAGTATTCTAACTCCTAGTTTTTGAATTAGGGTTATCGTCAATACTTTTATGGTTTACTCATTGCTGCGTCCAATCTCTATATCGAGTCAAAATTCATACTCAAACATTTTTTGGCTGGTCGTTGGATTGTTCGCAATGGTCGTCTTTCTGGAACTTGTCACCCTCGCTGACTATGTTTTTAGCTATTTCTACATTGGTCCAATTCTGTTGGCTAGTCTTCGTCTAAATCGCAATGTTGCCGTTCGCTTAACGCTGTTGGCATCTGCATTAACTATCATTAATCTGTGGATTCCTGGTAGTCATATCATTACGGCCCCAACGGTCGGAAACCGGATCATTGCTGTATTTGCACTGGTTGTGACTCAAATGTTAGGCGATCGCAATCGCTACTACGAAGAGGCGATCGCTCAACAGAGAGCAAAACTGCGATTTCAAGAAAAACTAGCGAACTTACGAGAAGATTTTGTTCTCACGCTGACTCACGACATGAAAACACCGCTGCTGGGTGCGATTGAAACCCTGAAAGCATTTCAGCAAGAGCGATTTGGCGCTGTAACTGAGATGCAGCATAAGGTACTCTCTACAATGACCCGGAGCCACCAAGCCAGCTTGCAACTGATTGGCACGGTGTTGGATGTGTACCGCAACGATGCAGAAGGGGTCAGGTTAGAGCGATCGCCCGTCAACCTGATTGAACTCACCGGGCAAGTAATTCAGACCCTCAGCGATTTAGTATCCAGATATCAGGTATCGATTCATCTCAACACTGAAGCAATAAGCGCTCAGTCTTGTTGGGTAAATGGGGATGCCCTTCAGCTTCAACGAGTTTTATCAAATCTGGTGATCAATGCCATTCACCATTCACCTACTAATGGAAATGTTGAGGTGATTTTACAGGCTGAGAACAATCCTCATGCAGCGCAGCAAGTAGTAATCAAGGTGTTAGATGAAGGTCCTGGAATTCATCCCGAAGAATTGCCTCAACTCTTTGAGCGGTTTTATCAGGGACACAGCGATCGCCAAGCAAAGGGATCAGGTCTAGGGCTATACTTATCTCGACAGATCGTTGAAGCACACAGCGGCACAATCTGGGCAGAAAACCGATCCTCGCGTGGAGCCGTATTTGGGCTGTGCCTTCCTGCTCTCACGCCATAGTCCCTTTCCTTAGTTTCTATGGATTCCTCTCAGCTACGAATTTTACTGGTTGAAGATGACGAACTATTTCGTCTAGGGCTGCAAATGAAGCTGCAACAGGAACCAGACATTGAGATTGTAGCTGAGGCAGGAGACGGCGAAACCGCCATCAGATTAGCTAGCGAACATATCCTGGATGCGGTTCTGCTGGATATAGGACTACCCAGAATAGGCGGCGTTGAAGCTTGTCGCCAAATCAAGCAAAACTGTCCTAACCTACCTATTCTGGTCTTGACCTCTCGCTCTGACCGAGCGCTGATTAGTCAACTGATTCAGGTGGGTGTCCGAGGTTACTGTCTCAAAGGCATTGCGGCTCAAACACTGGTGTTAGCCCTCCGCTCTGTGGTTGCAGGAGCATCCTGGTGGGATGAAACCGCAACGGTTGAAATTCAAGCGCTAGCCCACTCAAAAACTACAAATAAATCACCTTTAACCCCAAGAGAACAAGAAATTTTACAGTTAATTACTGCTGGCAAAACGACACAAGAAATTGCCCAAACGTTTTACATTACCCCTGGAACGGTCAGAGTTCATATTCACGCGATTCTACAAAAACTAGATGTTCGCGATCGCACTCAGGCTGCTTTACTGGCGCTGCAAAAAGGATTGATTACCTCTACCTGAATACGTCTGGAATAGACACATAATCCTTGAGTAGTGTGTCAACTTAACTTGTAGAGAAGGGATAGAATGCAAGTTTATGTACTCTTGTCATCGCTTCCTGATTCTGTCTGCTCTTTACGAAAAGCAAAAAGTCCAGCACTTCTTCTACAAGTGCATCTGGAACTTGTGCAATTTCTTGGATAAGTTGCTCTCTAGCTGTCCTGGGTGTAATTGCTATGGTTCTGTAGCTATTTTACCAAGTCCAAATTTGGCAATCCGCCTCTTTTGACTGAGCGATCGCTGCAAGTGAGAGGACGTTTGAAAAGTTCAATCTGTAGCCCAAAGATTTGTAGAGGCGTGGCATTCGGGCAAGGATTTTCGATCTATTTCAGGGTCTACCTGCCCAATGCTACGCCCTTACAGGGACATTCGCTACTTTTCAAACACCCTCTGAGGCAGCGGTACAGGTTTTAGGATTTTTTTCAGCAAGAATCGACTTTTCTACAGTAATCAATCAAGGTAATTGAACAAGTAAGAGTCACTTTATCTGGATTGGCAATCAGATTCTTGAAATGCTTTAAGCCATTCCATAAGTGATGTAAACCGTCTGTTCGATTGAACTCAGTCAACAAGGTGTCAGTTCTCATATCTGATGTTGAGAATGAGTCAGAGGCGATCGCTGTATTCTCTAGTAAGTTGCGATCGCCCCTAACCCAAGCTGAATATTGCATTGAGGATTAACTCGACGCAGATGTAGCAGGCTTGCGGGTAGGACGCTTGCGGTCTGATTTCTTTTTCAGCCCTACGGATTGTGCCTGATCGGGTACTGTCAACTTAACCAGAAAAATTTAAGAATAAGCACGATAATCCCTGGCAAGTTGGAATCACAAGATTATGCAGCAGGTTTCAACCCAACGATCGCTTGCCAATCTTCA
>JACJOC010000033.1 GCA_014695345.1 Cyanobacteria bacterium FACHB-471 | reverse complement strand
AAGAGCAAAAGACCAGACCAGCCGATGAAGACGAATCTGTCGCGCTTGAGCCAGTCGTCGAGGACGTCAAACCATCCTCGTTCCGCTTGGGCGCGCCCCATTGCTATGGTCATAGCGCAGATCTCCAAAAAGTTATAACTACAGAAATAAGTTCAAGCTCACTTCTACGATTTTCAGCCCTGTAGAAATTTATATAGACACAGAGCAGAAAATGCGATCGAATGTGAACACAGTTTACTTTTCTTTACTGTGTGATTAATTATATCGATACTTTCTCATTTTTTTCACCCCCCTTTCTAAGTTTTAGGCTGCTCTATTGCTGGTAGGCGGAAGAACAGAGGCAATTTTCAAGGATGTTTGGCAAGATTAGAATTTTTTAAAGTTTCAAATTTACTGAGAGATTTTGCTGGAGATGGGAAGGTTGGGCGATCGCCCAACCCGGTTCATGGATTCATCTGAGATACTGAGAATTAGTTCTTGCATAACTGCATTTGAGTTCTAAACCCCATGTTCATTATTGATTTGACTTTGAAGAATACGCCGGTCACGCTGTCGGTGCAGCGGAAGTCGGTGGATGACGCTAAAGCTGTCTATCAGCAAGTTCTAGATGCGATTCGCTCTAGCAATCCAGCCATTCTGGAACTGACTTGTGAGCAGATGCCTGACAAAACAGTTGGTGTATTGGTGAGCGAGATCTCAGCAGTGCAGATTTCCGAAAAATCCAGCACTACAGCCGCTTCGGGCAGACCTCCCGGCTTTGCATTTGCAGGTTAAGCGTTGCTGAAGGATCTTTAAGCACGAGTGTAGTAGGGTGGGCAATGCCCACCCTACTGTATATTTTTCGGCTAAGTTTTAGTGGTCATTTTACTGTCAGCGCTATGACTGAACCTGCGATCGCCGTTCGCGACCTTTGCTTTCACTGGTCAACTGGAGTACCAGTTCTGCAATCCTGCTCTTTGGAAGTGCCCAAAGGCGGGTTTTGGATGCTGCTTGGCAACAACGGCAGCGGCAAATCAACTTTGCTGAAAATTCTGTCGGGTTTGCTGCATCCTCAGTCTGGTGAAATAGGGGTGTCGCCTCCAGTCGGGTTCGTATTTCAAAATCCTGACCATCAGCTGGTGATGCCAACAGTAGGTGCAGACGTAGCGTTTGGTTTGGTTGAGGAAAATTTGCCGATTGCCCAAATTCGACAGCGGGTGGCAGAAGCTCTAACTGCCGTTAACTTGCTCAGCCTCCAACGGCGACCGATCTACGCATTGAGTGGTGGACAAAAGCAGCGAGTCGCAATTGCGGGGGCGATCGCCCGCCATTGCGAAGTTCTATTGTTAGATGAGCCCACTGCCCTACTTGATCCCGACAGCCAGCTTGACTTGGTAGCTCAAGTTCAGCAACTTGTTAAAAGCCGAGAGCTAACCGCTCTTTGGGTGACCCACCGCCTAGACGAACTCAATTTTTGTGATGGAGCATTTTTACTAGAGCAGGGTCGGGTGGTTGATCAGGGCGACCCGATGCGGCTAAAGCAACGCCTGATCCAAAGTCAGGGAGTGAAGTATGAGGGAATCTAGGGTAAGCATTTGAATTTGTGTTCAATCGTTTACACAATGTAATAGAGCTACCCGCTATATTGGAACTATTAAGTAAACATTAACTGCTTAACTGCCGTTTTACTTTGAAATTTTGGGTGTTTGACCATGCCACGCCCCTCAACACAAGCAATTTTACTGGTGGATGGCTACAACATCATTGGAGCCTGGTCTACGTTGCAGCAGGTTCGGGACACGGAAGGCTTGGAGGCAGCAAGGCGCAAGTTAGCCGAGTCGCTAGTGGGCTACAGCGCTTTCCAAGGGTTTGACACACACATTGTTTTTGATGCTCAGTATCAAGGCAGTCCCGGTAGCCGGGAGATGATGACTCAAAACCTTTCAATCTGCTACACCGATCACAAGCAAACGGCTGACACCTATATCGAAAAAACCTGTGCCCTATTTCGTAACGACTTACGAAAGTTTGAGCAGCGGCTGATTGTGGCCACGTCCGATCGGGCACAGCAGCTTACGGTAGTTGGATTTGGGGCAGAATGGATGTCGGCGCAGCGGCTATTGGCTGATGTCGAGTTGGCGGCTCTCAAGGTTCGTCGAAAGCAACGAGGGGGGAAGGGGCGATCGCCCAACCGTTTCCTCTCCAGTTCCCTTGATCCAGTAGCCCAACAGCGGCTAGCTCGGATGCGATTAGGGTTAGAATAAGTGACTGAGTTGCAAAAACTCAGGTTAGCCAAAGCAAGGCAAGGCAGAAAGCAAAAAAAGTTTGTATTAGAGCTTGCCAAAATGCCTGGTTAATCGATACTATGAAATACGCGTTCCTCAGTAGCTCAGTGGTAGAGCGATCGACTGTTAATCGATTGGTCGCAGGTTCGAATCCTGCCTGGGGAGTTTAAGAAAATACTTGAACAGGTTAGCTCAGAGCGCAATGTAGGGACTTAGCATTCGGTCAAGAATTTTGATCCATTCCAGGGTCTACCTGCTAAAGGCTAAGCCCTTACAGAGAATTTTTCTGCTATGGGACTTGCTCATCCGCTAGATTGGTTGCAGTTTTCAGGCTGCAACCCATGCATTCGACTTCTCATTCAGTTTCCAAACCTGCTGCTTCTGAGTACTCAAAATTTTGGTCACTCGATCCGGCAGTCACGTTTTTGAATCACGGCTCATTTGGAGCTTGTCCCGTTACAGTATTGGAGCGACAGCGATCGCTCCAACAGCAGCTAGAGCAGCAGCCCCTACGCTTCATGGTCAAAGAATTAGAACCGCTGCTTGACCAGTCGAGAGCTGCCTTAGCAAACTTTGTTGGCGCAGAGGTAGACGATCTGGTGTTTGTCCAGAATGCCACGACCGGCATCAATACGGTGTTGCGATCGCTCTCCTTTCAGCCTGAGGACGAGCTTTTAACCACAAATCAGGAGTACAATGCCTCGCGAAATGCTCTGAACTTCGTTGCGGAGCGATCGGGAGCGACTGTGGTTGTGGCAGATATTCCCTTTCCAATTGCTTCCTCAGATCAGGTTGTTGAAGCAGTCTTAGCCAAAGTTTCACCTCGGACAAAGCTAGTTCTGCTGGATCACGTCGTGAGCCAGACTAGCCTGGTATTACCGATTCAAATCTTGGCGCAGCAACTCTCCGCACGAGGAATTGAGCTGCTGGTAGATGGTGCCCACGCGCCGGGAATGATTCCGCTGAATCTGGCAGAATTGGGCGCAACCTACTACACCGGGAACTGCCACAAATGGCTGTGTGCACCTAAAGGCAGCGCTTTTTTGTATGTGAGACGCGATCGCCAGCACGCTATTCGTCCGCTTACCATCAGTCATGGAGCCAATTCACCGCGCACGGATCGATCTCGCTTTCATCTGGAATTTGACTGGGCGGGAACAGGCGATCCAACTGCCTATCTCTGTGTTGCAGAAGCGCTGCGGTTTATGGGCTTAATTCTGCCGGGAGGCTGGACGGAACTGATGGCACACAATCGAAATTTGGCGATCGCAGCTCAGAAAACGCTCTGTCAGTCCTTAGAAATTGCTCCACCCTGCCCTATTGAGATGGTTGGCTCAATAGCAACCGTGCCGCTGCCCGACGGCGACTGGGAACCGCTGTATGAAGCGTTGGGCGATCGCTTTCACATTGAAGTTCCAATTATTCCCTGGTATCCCTCTAGTAAACGATTAATTCGTGTCTCAGCTCAGATCTACAACCATCTGGCAGAATACAATTACCTGGCAGATGCACTCTTGATTCTGCTAAAAGAGCTGTAAACGAAGCGGAACGTTAAAAGATTTAGCCCGTTTAGCAATGGCTTTTATCGCTGGTTAAAGTCATCTACCGCAAATATTTCAATGCAGAAAGTGTTGAGATCCTTGCTATTCATGCCATCCTGACAGCAGTAGTATCTCGCCAGGTTGAAAGTTGAAGCAGTTCAAAACAGACTTAAATCTGCATCAGCTAGACCTTCGGATTACAAAAGTTGTGTTTTGCAGAGTTGCCTGATGTGGTGCAAGTTGAATGCCTTAAGTCAACGTTGGTGGTTTCACCCTCTGTTGTTGCTGGTCTGGATGACCCTTGGAATAGGACTACGCTTCACTAATCTGACTGCAAAACCGCTTTGGACAGATGAGTTTTCCACGATTGTTTTCAGCTTGGGACACAGCTTTAAAGCAGTAGCGTTAGATCAAATTGTGACGCTAGATGATTTACTGCAGCCGCTGCAAGTTGAACCTCAAGCTGGAATTAGACAGGTTATAGGCAATCTATTAAACGAGAGCAATCACCCACCGCTTTATTTTGTCTTGACCCATTGGTGGCTGCGGTTATGGTCTAGCTCGGAAGGGTTGGTTTCAGTTTGGGGAGTGCGATCGCTCTCTGCGCTGTTTGGGGTTGCTGCCATCCCAGCCGTATTTGGTTTAAGCTGGCTAGCCTTCCACTCACGCTTGATTGGGCAAATTGCCGCAGCACTGATGGCTGTTTCTCCATTCGCAGTCTACCTGGCACAAGAGGCGCGACACTACACGCTGCCCGTCTTGTGGGTAATTGCTTCTTTGGGTTGTCTAGTTTTGGCAGCTCGAGCAGTTTACTATCGCACCCCGTTTTCGGTTGGATTAGGGTTGCTTTGGGTTGTAATCAACACCTTGGGCATTGCGACACACTATTTCTTTGTATTCACGATTTGCGCTGAGGCGTTGGTGTTACTCAGCTTGGGGCTGATTCAAAGTTGGCGTGAGCGAGGAGTATGGCAACCTTCTTTCTGGGGACGACTTGGCGGTGTGGCACTGGGAACGTTGGCAGGAGGCCTGATTTGGCTGCCTTTTCTGCAAAGTACTCAGGACAGTGGCTTAACTCAATGGATTTACCGGGGTGATCGCACTGGGTTAGGGCTCCTAGATCCATTGGGACAGGCTTTAGCGGGATGGATTACAATGCTCTACCTGCTTCCCATTCAAGCAGAGCCCGAACTCATCGTCACAATCTCTGGGGCAGCCTTGATCTTGCTGGTGCTATGGACGTTGCCGAAGCTTTATGCTGGTTGCAAGGTGCAGTATAAGAAGTCGGAAAAGCGTCTAGCGATGCAGGTTCTAGGCGGATTTGTGGTGAAGGCGATCGCCATTTTTTTAGGCATCACCTATCTGTTTGAAATCGATTTGATGAGCGCGTTTCGTTACAACTTTGCATATTTTCCAGCAGTCATCGTGCTGATTGCTGCTGGACTTGCAGCACTTTGGAGGACTGAGCCAAGGATTCAGCCAAAACCGGGTTGGTTGCCCCGACTGTGGTCAAGTGTTATGTCAGGGGGCAAACGAACCGTAATCTTAATTGGGCTGTTCAGCTTTTTAGGTGGGTTAACGGTGGTGACAAATCTGGGCTACCAAAAAACTCACCGCCCGGATGTGGTAGCGGCAGCTATTCAAGATAGTGCTGAGATTCCTGTGTTGGTGGCGATCGCCCATCGTACGCATGGGCAAACGGGCAGGCTCATGGGAATTGCTTGGGAGCTAAAACACGCCACTGACCCAACCGCCGCAGAGAATACGCAGTTTCTGATGATCAGTCAGGGCAAAAGCCCTAAATTTACGACGACCGTAATGCGCGAGGCGCTGGAGCGATCGCCTCGTCCGCTCAATCTCTGGTTGCTCAACTTTCAGCGTCCAACTGAAACTGAACTGCTTGACTCGTTTCTGCGAAAGCAAAACTGTAATCCAGATGATGACGCAGATTCCGTTGATGGATATAGGTATCAACTGTACCAATGCGAATCAGGTAGCCAGTCAGAATCTACATAATTTCCTTCATCGTTCCAGGACTTGCTTTTGCGTAGAAGTGGAATTCTTAAAGCTTCGCTCAGAGATTGTGTTGAGAAGGTTAATCAGAAGCGATCGCGGCTTCCCTGCCAAAGCCGCTTATGAGTCATCAGTTGAAGCCCAGAAACAGAAAATTCCAGTTCTTCCCAGCGATCGGATGCTGGATCTACTGGATCTATCTGAGTAAATGCTGCCTCTGTGAGTAAGATTTCTCCCGATCGCGCCAGATCTTCCCCCAGCTTTGAAGCAAGATTCATCTCACTGCCATACATGTCGCTATCTTCTACCATCAGCACCTCTCCGTAGCCGATGCCAATACTAGCAAAGAGGTCCAGCGAATCAGGCAAGCCTGTGTTTACCGCTGCTAGCGTTTTCAGCAGATCAACTGCCGCCTCGACTGCCAGCGCTACTGTCGAAAACACCGCAAACAAGTTGTCCGCTTCTTGCTTAATCAACTTACCCTGGTGTTGGTTAATCAGAGGCAAGGCAATGACATGCAGCCGATGCATCATCGCTAGAAAGTGAATGATTCCATAACGCACCGTCAGCCTTGAAAAGCCCGACATGTCTAACACCAAAACAGCATGAGTTTGGGAAAACGCCCTATGAATAGCAGCATCAATCTCTGCTGCTTTTTCGGGATGCTCATTGCGAGTTTGCAGCAGGCGATCTAACTCAGCCCTGGTATTGAGAGAAGCCATTACTCGACCAAAGTTTTTAATCGTTGAATCAGGCGATCGGCGGGCACAACACCCTCAATTCGCTCAACGGGTTCCCCCTGCTTAAACAGCACCAGCGTCGGCAGGGCATGAATTTGATACTGGGTCGCCAAAGCAGGATAGTTGTCGGTGTTGATTTTTACGACCTTGAGCTGTTGTCCCATTTGAGCGTTTACTTGCTCTAAAATTTTTGCCATCATCTGGCAGGGACCACACCAGGGCGCATAGAAATCTACCAACAGCGGCACGTCTGAACCGGAGAGCATTTCCTCAAAGCTACCGAACTGCTTCTTGGTCGCCATATTGCTATAGGGTTGATAAACGGAATTTGGTTTTGATGGCTCGATCCTAGTGCAAATTTTGGGGAGTCGGTAAGGATACCCCAAATGCCTTAATATGGTCTAGCAATTTTAATCGGTCATAGCTCCACAATCGCTTGGCGATTCTCTATGGCTCAGCATTCTGCGACAAGAGGTACAGGTTATGGCAGCATCCCTAGATTCCCAACGGCTCAAAGATCAGGTGGCAATTGTTACGGGTGCCTCGCGAGGCATTGGGCGGGCGATCGCCCTGGCATTGGCGGCAGAAGGAGCTAATGTAGCAGTGAATTATGCGAACTCAAGCAAAGCTGCCGATGAGGTCGTTGCAGAAATTACGGGAATGGGAGGAGGGGCGATCGCTCTGCAAGCCGATGTCTCCCAAGCCGACCAGGTTGATACTCTGGTCAATGCCGTCATGGAAAAATGGGGGCGAATCGACGTATTGGTGAACAATGCCGGAATCACTCGCGACACGCTGCTGCTGCGAATGAAGCCCGAAGACTGGCAAGCTGTGATCAACCTCAACCTGACCGGCGTTTTTCTCTGCACCAGAGCAGTCAGCAAAATTATGCTGAAGCAAAAGTCAGGTCGGATTGTGCAGATTTCTTCTGTATCAGGTTTGATGGGCAACCCGGGACAGGCAAACTACGCAGCCGCTAAAGCAGGGGTGATTGGCTTTTCCAAAACCGTTGCAAAGGAGCTATCCAGCCGAGGCATTACGGTCAACGTGGTTGCTCCCGGCTTCATTGAAACCGACATGACCCAGGATGTTAAAGCTGAGGAAATTCTCAAATATATTCCCCTTGGTCGCTATGGCAAGCCAGAGGAAGTTGCCGGATTGGTCCGTTTCCTAGCTGCTGATCCTGCCGCTGCCTATATCACCGGGCAAACCATGAACGTGGATGGTGGCATGGTGATGGACTAATGGTGAAAAATGTGCCCAAAATCTATTCCGTGAACAGCGTCGCAGATACCCGTTTCACCCAGCACAGAACCACTATGGCAAGCCTGTTCAGCCTCAGCTCCGCTGAGTGCCTCACCTCCTGCAAAGGAGGTAGCTTCCGCAAACGTTCCTGCTGGATCATGTTTCCAGTTGCTAACTTTGCGAATGTCCTTGTAGAGGTAAAACAGTCCCAAAACGGGAAATAGCCCGATAACGGTAAGCCAGAGGATGTGCATAACTTTGCAACGCTGAAGTTGTGTGAATATTGGGGAAATCAATCAAGGCAAAGCAATCAACTATTCTTGATTATTCTAGCGATCGCCCAATTAACGAACCCATTCTGTTTGCACTGGTGAATCCTGCACAGGCTCAAGATCGGCGATTCAACCAATCCATCAAGTCAGCTTTAGTGGAGAAATCTAAAAGGGCTTCTGCCAGATCTTCTAGTTGGGCGATCGAAAGCTGACGCAAACGTTCCTGCAATTCAGCATCCACAGCCCCAAACTTACGGGACAGTAGACGGCTAATTACAGCTATCTCCCCTTCTTGCCGTCCTTGCTCCAGTCCTTGCTCCAGTCCTCGCTCTATTCCTTCTTGCATCCAGCTGGTAACGATTTCCATAACTTCCTCCCGCTGCTGTCTTGGGTTAATCCTATCAAGCTCGTTCTGAAACTGCTGCTGTTCTGAAGGGTTCAGACGTAGATAAACATCAATGAAGCCAGAGATTAGCTGCATTCGGGCTGGATCTAAGCGCAGGGTTGCCAGCAAACGCAGACATTCGAGCTTAACTTTGGGGCGTTCTGCTTGAGGGATTCTCATTTTTGCCATGAGCGCACTAGCAACAGGATTAGGCTGGCGAACGAAGTCGCGCCAGTTCAAGCGATTAAGTTGAATGACTTCGTAGTTGAACTGCAACACCAGTTTGTTGGGGAATGTGACTTCAAAGCGATCGCCCTCTGCCCGGTACGGTTCATCAAACGAAAAGACGACAATTGGGTAAATGGGCAAGCGATATTTCTGATAGAGCCTCGCAAAATAGTTGAACATTCGCTGCCCGAAGTTTGATTCAGCGTAAGACTGATGCTCAGTGTGAATTAGAAAACAGGAGTCTTCTCCTCTAAAGTTGGCTTGGACGAGCAGGTCAGCTTCGTGGCGATCGCCCTCCGTCACATCAGTGAACACTTCTGTATTTAAGAAAGTCAGAGAATTTGGCTCCAAGTAAGCGCTGACCTCCGGCAGAAACAGGTCAATGAATTCCACAAAGAAAGTAGAGAGCAATTCTTTGAATAAGCGATCATGATCAATCATGGTGGGGCGATCGCTCCAAACTAATTCATTCCTAAACCAGATTCATCATCCTATTGCAGTTTTTGGAGCTATTGGGCAATCATGAGTCAAATTTTTTTGGCGATCGCCTCCGTTTTGGGTGGCACCTCAGTTGCGGCTGGGGCTTTTGCTTCCCATGCACTGAAAGAGAAACTGAACGATCGCGCCCTAGAAATCTTTGAAACTGGGGCACGTTACCAGATGTATCATGCGCTGGCGTTGCTATTCGTGACGCTGTTGCTGCTGCGGGCTGAGACAAATCAATCTCTTTTAACTGCATCGGGGATCGCTTTCGTCGTTGGAGTCGCAATTTTTTCAGGTAGCCTTTACGCCTTGAGCCTTTCTGGAATTAAATGGTTGGGGGCAATTACACCTTTAGGAGGCGTTGCCTTTCTAATCGGTTGGGGATGTTTGGCGATCGCATCTTGGGGATTGAAATAAGCATCGCCGCTCGTCATGCCAGTTGTGGTTCTGCCATATTCAAAGGAGCGATCGCACAACTTCTCGCCATCATTGGATGAGGGACTGCACTTAGGATGCATCTCTATTCAAATGTTATGGCTACTATTTGCTACGGCTACTGATTTATGCGTTTTGCGATCGCCTCTTTTACCTTTTTCGCCCTGTTTGCTGCAATTCCTGCTTCAGCGCTAACCCTTCAGCCACATAGTTCATCTCAACCCGGCCCGACGACTACCATAGTCCAGGCAGATCAATCAGATACCTGGGAGAACGCTCAACTGAGCTATGAGATTGACCTAGAAAGCCAGGTCTATCCAGGTACAGTTTGTCCGGTTTATCCCAGCAGAATGGCCGTTAGTCCTGATAGTCAAACGCTTGCGGTCAGCAGCATTAGTCGGGAGCGTTCCTGTAGCAATGACCCCAGTAGCACCCTGACGCTGTGGAATCTGCAAACGGGAGAAAAGACAGCCACGCTGGTTCAAGGTACTGCCGATGAATGGGTTTCTCCTAATGGTGACATTCAAGAACCAGGTTCGCTGGTCAATATTCATTTAATGGGAGATGTGGTTCACGCGATCGCCTTTACACCCGATGGCGAAACTGTTGCGGCAGGTATGTCCGATCGCACTGTAAAGCTATGGAATGCCAGAACGGGTGAGGCAATTCGCACGTTGAGCGGACATCAGTATGCGGTTCATGCGATCGCTATTAGCCCCGACGGTCAAACCCTTGCCAGCGGCAGTTCTGACCTGACTGTGAAATTGTGGAACCTTAACACTGGTGAAGTGCGCCGCACCCTCAGCTTGGGAATGCAACCCGGACAAGACAAAATTCAAACGGTTGCTTTTAGCCTAGATGGACAAAGCCTCGTCAGCGTTCTCCATGACAGTAACGCTCTGCAACTGTGGAATATAGATGGACAACCGATTCGCCAGTTGTCTCAAAGCAGAACCGACACGGATAACGGTCGTCGCATCCCATTTGCTTTTCACCCTAGCGGAATTCGGCTTGCCTCTGGGTTGACGCAAATCATTGCTACTGTTGACCCTGATAACACCATCAAACTGTGGAATACCCGAACTGGTGCACGAGTCGTAACTCTCACCGGACACGTAGGTGGTATCCGCTCGTTAACCTTTAGCCCGGATGGAAGAACTCTAGCAAGCTGGAGCGAAGACGGCACAGTAAAACTTTGGAGTATGCGATCGCTACAGCTGGAACGCACAATGCCGATCAATCAAGGACTAACTACCGCACCGCCGCCGTTTGGCGATCGCCTCCTGTTCAGCCCTGATGGTCAAACTCTTGCTGCCGATGCCTTAATTTCATCGGTTGAAAATACTCCTTCCTACGACCTCTCACCCTACAGCGTCGGGCTATTCAACATTGCGACTGGAGAGCGTCAGCAAGCTTTTCCCAATCTCTATTCAGGTGTTTCCTTTCACTTCACTGCTGATGGACAGCGATTTATTGCGGTCGCTGGCTCAACAATTCAAGTTTGGCAGCGATAGATAACGAGCCTCCCTTGGCAAGTCGTGAATTCCGCCATTGTTTGAGAGAAACTGATCGTTAGCAATCTCCATCAGAGAGTGCTAAATTCTGGAAGGAGAACTCAGATAGAGAAACTGAGAGACAGGCAATGGCAAAATTTGTTGTATTTGATGAAGAATCTCGGCAAGCGCTAGAACGTGGCGTAAATGCCCTTGCTGACGCGGTGCGAATCACGCTTGGACCTAAAGGTCGAAACGTGGTGCTAGAGAAGAAGTATGGCGCACCCCAGATTGTCAACGACGGCATCACGATCGCCAAGGAAATTGAATTAGAAGATCCGCTAGAAAACACGGGCGCTCAACTGATTCGCGAAGTTGCCTCTAAAACTAAGGATTTGGCAGGAGATGGTACAACCACCGCCACTGTTCTAGCTCAGGCAATGATTCGGGAAGGCTTGAAGAACGTTGCAGCAGGAACAAACCCGGTTAGCTTGCGACGCGGCATCGAGAAAACGATCGCCCAGATTGTCAGAGAAATTGAGGCAATTGCCAAGCCCATTGAAGGAAATGCGATCGCCCAGGTTGCTGCCGTATCTGCGGGCAGTGATGAAGAAGTCGGCGCGATGATTTCCGAAGCAATGGATAAAGTTGGCAGAGATGGCGTAATTACCGTCGAAGAATCTAAATCTCTAGCAACCGAACTGGAAACAGTTGAGGGGATGCAGATCGATCGGGGTTACATCTCACCCTACTTCGTGACCGATAGTGAGCGGATGATCTGCGAGCTTGAAAATGCTCGGATTCTGCTCACCGACAAGAAAATCAGCACCATTCAAGACCTGGTGCCCGTCCTGGAAAAAATTGCTCGTTCTGGTCAACCCCTGCTGATCATTGCAGAAGACGTAGATGGTGAAGCTCTGGCAACGCTAGTCGTCAACCGTTTGCGTGGAGTACTGAACGCTGTCGCGATCAAAGCACCTGGTTTTGGCGAACGTCGCAAAGCCATGCTGCAAGACATTGCCGTCCTCACCGGTGGACAAATGATCTCCGAGGAAATCGGCTTGAGTCTCGACACTGCCAGCCTCGACATGTTGGGAACTGCCCGTAAGCTGACGATCACCAAAGACAGCACCACGATCGTCGCTGAAGCCGCTAATAAAGCTGATCTAGACAAGCGCATCGCCCAAATTCGTCAAGAACTGGGTCGCACTGAATCTGACTATGACAAAGAAAAGCTGCAAGAGCGGTTGGCAAAACTGTCTGGTGGCGTTGCGGTAATCAAAGTTGGGGCTGCTACAGAAACTGAACTTAAAGATCGCAAACTGCGAATCGAAGATGCGCTCAACGCAACCAAAGCAGCCGTTGAAGAAGGCATCGTTCCGGGTGGTGGCACAACCCTGATTCACCTGGCTCAGAAAGTGCAGCAGGACTTCAGGAACAGCTTGAACGTTGAAGAAAGGATCGGGGCAGACATTGTAATCAAAGCCCTGGAAGCCCCACTGCGTCAAATTGCAGACAATGCTGGAGCCGAAGGTTCCGTAATTGTTGAGAAGGTCCGTGATTTGGATTTCAACGTTGGCTACAATGCTCTGACGGGCGAATTTGAAGACCTAGTTGCAGCCGGAATCATCGACCCCGCAAAGGTGGTACGTTCTGCTCTGCAAGATGCGGGTTCCGTTGCTGGCATGGTAATCACCACTGAAGCGCTCGTCGTCGAAAAGCCAGAACCTAAATCTGCGGCTCCTGCCGATGGTGGCATGGGCGGTATGGGTGGCATGGGTGGCATGGGTGGTATGGGTGGCATGGGTGGCATGGGTATGATGTAATGCTGCGTCCTCTCAAATAAGCCAACATATATTGAGGCGTGTCTTCGCTTACAGCGGGTTTCACTTGAATAAACCACAATCTTTTGTAAGGGCGAACCGCCGTTCGTCCCTACGATGTGGCTGACTCATCTGAAAACGGCTGTAATTGGGACACGCTTCAAAATAGTAAGCTCATGTAGAAACGGCATTACAACGTTTCTCTAAAACGAGGCTACAGATGGAAGGGCACCCCGCTGAGCGGGGTGCCCTTCCATCTGTAGCCTTAGTTTTTGGAATGGTATTACATACAAACGCAATAGCGGAAGACGATGGAGACAGCGATCGCAAATCCAACTCCTACAAAGAAGACGCTGTTAATCCCTCCGATCGCAAAGGCAACTCCCATCAGCACAGGGCCTAGCGTTTGACCAATGCCAAAAAAAGTACCATTGACCGACATTACAGTCGCCAAATACTGTCGGGGCGATAGCTCTGCCAGAAGTGTTTGAATACTGGGAAAACCAATACCCAAGCCAATGCCAAAGAGAGTCGTTGGAATCAGCAGCATCAAGAGATTAGTCATAAACGGAACGAGCAGCAGCGCCAGCCCATAAAACCCAAAGGAGATTCTGATCAGGGTTTGAGGTGAAAAGCGCCTTGCTAAATTGCCGATTTGAGAAGACGTAAGGGCGATCGCCACCGAAACGCTAGAGAGCATCAGCCCAATCGTAAAAGTAGAGGTCTGAAACGATTCCTCAATCAATTGCGGCAAGTAAGTGACGTAAGCACCATAGAGCAGCACAAAATTGGCAGTGCTGGCTAGAAATAACCCAAGAATCTGACGATTCTTTAGCACGGTCAAGGCATTTCTCAAATATTCGTGTAAATTTAACCGGGCTTTGGGTTCAGGATTATGCAGCGCAAACAGAACTAGCAGCCCTACTGGAATTGCTAAAATCGGCAGCGCAAACGGATAATACCAGCCCAGGCTAGCAAGCGCCCCACCGATAATGGGATAGCTAGCTGTACCCATGCTGGTGACGCTACCGTGATAGCCCAACGCTGTGATGCGCCTGTCTCCCGAATATAAGTCGCCAATTAGGGTAATACTGAGCGACAGTAACGATGCGGCTCCAACACCCTGAAGAAAGCGGAGAAATAGCAGCAGATTAAAGTCACGGGCAAAGGCACAGGCTGTCCCCGCAATGCCAAACAGCAGCAAAGACGGAACCAAAATTTTTCGCCTGCCAAACTGATCGGCTAGAAAGCCTAAAACCGGACCTAAAACTACTGTGGGAAAGGTAAAGACGGTGACTAGCAACCCAATGTTTTGGGGTGGCACCTCCAGCGCTTCAGCTAAGCGAGGAAACGTTGGCGTGACGCTAGAGACTCCCAGGATAGCAATCAGGGCGATCGCAAAAATGATTAAAAGATTTTGATCGCCGAGCAGCCCTTTTGGAGTTTGAGGAGTGTTGTCTGGAGGAGTGTTGTCTGGAGCATTGTTTGCGGTAGGCTGCACAATTGAACTCCCTTTTAGGTAGGTCGGACAAGGATCAGGCAGAGTGCCGTGACTCACTCATCTTAGAGTAATGACCTCGGAGAGTAGCGACTTTAAAGAAGCGATCGCTTCTGCTTCGCCCTCACTCTCCATCATCATCCAACGGCAGTGGCTTATTTTTATTAGAACTTGGGGTTTGCTTACGCTTGGGCTTCATGTTGTTCAAAGACTCAGAAGCAGCCTGGTCTAGTAGTTTCCTGAGTTCGTAGTCGGGCAAGCTGACGGATGCAGAAGCTGCACGAGGGATTTCGTCTCGTTGGGAGGCAGTAGCTCCTTTAGGCTTATCTGTCCATCCGCACTTAATGCAAATCTGTCGTCCAGATGATTTCAATGGCGGTCCGAGTCGGCTGCTGCATTTTGGGCAGGTTTCCTGATGAGAAGGAGTCAAGCTAAAAGTTTGAGTCGGTTGAGGCGGTAAGGGCTCAACAGATATCGCCTCTGCAAAAGTCGCTTCTGAATCGGAAAAATCGGTTGGAGAAGCCTCCTGAGGTGAGGGCGATCGCTCACTCAGGAGGCGATCCACTTTCCCTCCAAATCTTCCATCCTGCTGCTGACCACCTCTAAAGCACTAATGCGGGTAACTAGCTCCGTCAAATCCTCAACGGTGACCAATCGGGAAGAGGCAAGTTGAGCAGGTTCATCCTCCAGCAGGCGTTGAAGTGCCTCCAAAATTACCTCATTGTGATCTTGACCCAGTCGACCAGCACGCCGCTTGATCGCTTTTGCCAAACTCATGGGTAGCTGTATCTTGATGGCTACCTTCTGCTCAGAAATATCTTCGGGTGTAGGTTGGTCAGAAGAACCCAGATTATTAGTCATGGAATTTGCAACACACGCTTGGGTTGACGGCACATTCTTCTACCATAATGCAATCGTTTCAGATTAGATGATTGAGAAAAAGAACGGAAATTGCATCGTTTGCCTGCTCAAAAGCTGCAATACAATCGCTCAATCTGCAACACATCAAACTATTAATTAGCAATTTATCTAATCAAAGAAAAGTGCAAGTATTGCAGACAAATTAACTGAATGAGTTAGTAATATAGCCATTCAAACAACCATTGATCTTTTCATATTAGTTGACCCCAAAGCATAGATTAATCCACGATTTAGTTAAGCCGATTGTTACAAAAGACGAGACATCTAAAGAGCTTACAGTAAAAATCTACTAAGTAAAAGCAAATTAAAAGCCTCTTTCCACAGGAGCAAAGAATCTTCTAAGCCTTGATAAGGCTGAATCGATGTTGATCAACCAGAGTTTTTCCTCATGCAAATTGTGCAACCAAGCTCCGTTAAGCAATGTAAATTTATGCTGGAAATTGTTTAACTATCTAAACAAGTGTGCAACCTTGCATTGCCTAATTCATTAATTCAAGCATCCGGATAGATTAGGAATTTCCCGAAAAGGTCATTAATCTTGTGCATTGATTTCTAACTTGTCTGAACGACTAGTTCGTTGTAAAAGCCATTAACCGTTTCGAAGAATAAACAAAGTGTCGAACTTTTTAACTCGTGAAAATGGCATCAATGAATGTTCCAACTCTAGACAAAAAGAATACGAAAAAGAGACAAACATTTCTTTGAAAATGCAGACATTAGCAAATCTAACTGTTAATAATAAATAGTCACTCCAACTTGAGCAGCATTTGAGAAGGATGCATCACATACATGAAATTTTTTTGCAGCAGTTTCATGAAATGTTTCCAGGATGGGTTGATTGGGGTGCTGGCTATCGCGATCGCACTAGCAAATTGAGCTTTACGCACAGATTGAGATTAGTTCTCAACGTGTCATTTCAGCAATAACAATGATCGCTCACGAAGTTGGAAAACAGAAGATAAATAGTTACCTCAGCTGCAGCCCTTAAAGAAACAGGGTAGAAAGGTTTATTCAAGCGCCTCATTGCTTAGAGCATAGGCTCAACAATATTCGGTTCAGAAGCTGCAGAACCTTCTAATCCAACAATCTCCAACCTCAAGTAGAAATACACAAACAGGCACACAATCATGGCAATCAACACAGAGAAACTAGGGTACATCCTGCAAAATTTTGTATCCACTACGTCTGATGTTCAAGGGGCAGCAATTGTTACTCCTGATGGGCTACCTTTGGCTTCTAATTTGCCTGGTGGAATGGATGAAGAGCGAGTCTCGGCAATGTCTGCTGCAATGCTGTCTTTAGGCGAACGTATCGGTCAAGAATTAGCGAGGGGTGCAATTGATCGTCTGTATGTAGAGGGCAATGAAGGCATCAGCATTTTAACAAGTTGCGGGCAGGATGCAGTCTTCTTGGTACTAGCAGGAAAAGCTGCAAAACAGGGTGTATTGATGCTGGAAATCAAGCGTGCCCTTTCTGATCTCAAACATACTTTGTTCTAAAGGGTAAGGATATTAGAGAACTGAAAAGAACTGACTGATGTAGCTAGAAACCTGGTTTGGCACACCTTTAGAAATTTAGGCAGGAACACAACAATGGCGATCAATACAGAAAGACTTGGGCTAATTCTTCAAAATTTTGTCTCTGCGACCTCTGATGTTCAGGGAGCAGCACTAGTCACACCCGATGGTTTACCTTTAGTCGCCAATTTGCCTGGTGCAATGGATGAGGAGCGAGTTTCGGCGATGTCTGCCGCAATGCTGTCTTTAGGCGAACGCATCGGCAAAGAACTAGCGCGAGGTACGATTGACCGACTTTACGTAGAAGGCGATGAAGGATTTAGCATTTTGACAAGCTGTGGGCAAGATGCCGTCTTTTTGGTGCTAGCAGGAAAGACGGCAAAACAGGGTGTGCTAATGCTGGAAATCAAACGCGCCGTTTCTGATTTAAGAAGTACATTATTCAACGTGGGTCAACCTCGACCCGAATCTTCGATTGGCATGATGTCTCGCGCTCGATCAGCTAGAGCTTAGACAATTCTTAGGCAAGAAATTACCGCATAACTGGCGATGCTTGGGTAAGGGCGAACGCCGTTCGCCCCTACAGAGGTAACTTTCTCAAAGTTGCAAGACTGGAATCTTTTTGTGGAGCAATACCATGAGACTCATGCGTTTGGTCGTAACGGGAACTGCGGGAGCGGGCAAGTCTACTTTTGTTCGCACGGTGAGCGACATTGAGGCGATCGACACGGATCGCACTGCAACCGATGAAACAGCCCAAATCAAACAGAAAACAACAGTCGCCTTTGACTTTGGTCGGCTCTCGTTTGGTCCCAGATTAGAAATTCACATTTATGGCACTCCGGGGCAATCACGCTTTAACTTCATGTGGGATATTTTGATTCAACGCGCCAATGCCTATGTGCTGCTGGTTGCGGCTCACCGAATTGATGAGTTGGTAAAAGCACGTCAAATCATTGCGTTTATGAATGAACGGGTGCAGATTCCAATGGTGATTGGGCTGACCCATCGAGATTGCCCGGGGGCGCGATCGCCAGAGGAAATTGCAATGCGGCTAGGCTACACCGATTTGAGCAACCTGCCGACAATCGTAACCGTTAACCCCAATGAGAAAAATTCGGTTTTAGAAACGCTCAACGTCATGTTGATGTCCTACCTGATGTCACAGCTTGCGCCGGATTTGAATACTGTTCCAGCTCGGCAAAACTTTGGACAGGAGGAGTATCGACCCAGAGTTCAAATTGTACGGTGATGGGAATGAAAACCTTGCGTTTGGTGGTGACAGGAACGGTGGGAGCGGGCAAATCCACCTTTGTGCAAACGGTGAGTGAGCTTGGCAGTATAGAAACAGATGAAATCGCAACAGACGAAATCGCTGCGCTAAAGAAAACAACGACGGTAGCATTTGACTTTAATCGAATTCAGCTTAATTCTCAGGTCGCTTTGCACATCTACGGTACGCCAGGACAGGTGCGATTTGACTTTATGTGGGAGCTTTTGATTCAACGGGCAGAAGCTTACATCTTGCTGGTCGCAGCCCACCGTCGAGAGGACTTTCAGCCGACTCGTGAAATTATTGCATTTATGCAAAAACGGGTTGAGGTTCCGATGGTGATAGGGCTGACGCACACAGACTGTGCGGGGGCGCTAAGTTCGGAGGAAATACTCACAGGGTTAGGCTATGGTCGGAGCGATCGCCCGCCCGTGGTGGTCGTTAATCCACACCATCGGGCTTCAGTGTTTGCTGCACTGGCGACTTCGGCGGTGCTGTTGACTCCTCACTGGGCGGGGGAAAAGTACGTCGGTTAGTGAAAATAAGTCAACAGGGTACGCAGAACGATGATTGGCGATGAGACACGAGCCTCAGCAAAGGCTGAACAGGAGTATGAACTGCATCATCACGACCCAAGAACAGGAACCTGGGGCGATCGCCATGAGATTCGCACATGTCTGCATACCCTCGGAGTAGAATCTGCCTCGCTGCATCAGCTTCCAACGGAGATTACCCACTTTACCGGGCGATCAGTTGAGTTAGAGAAGGCGATCGCGATTCTTCAAGCACAGGGTGAAGGCGATCCCACTCTGTTGACCGTATCCGGAACAGCGGGCGTAGGTAAGTCAGCCTTTGCAATTCATGTTGCTCATTGCATCAAGCACGACCTGTCAGAGATTCAGTTTTATGCAAATTTGCGTGGTACAGAAAATCAACCGCTAGAGCCGCAAGAGGTTTTAAGCAGTTTTTTACAAGCCTTGGGCGTGGGCTACCCGATGGCATCAGCAAGTCTGGCAGAGCAGCAGAGCATTTATCAACTGATGCTGTCTGGAAGACGGGTTTTGATGGTGCTGGATAACGCCCGTGATGCAGCCCAGGTGCAACCCTTGTTGCCCGATAGCCCAACCTGTACAGCAATTGTCACGAGTCGTCAGCGATTGGAACTGCCCGGAACCACGCTAGAGCTAGAACCTTTGCCCCCAGCGGAAGCACTCGAACTGCTGCAAAAAGTAGGGCATGTATCACCAGAACTAACCGCTGCCGAGCAGCTTGTTACGCTTTGCGGTCGGTTGCCTCTGGCACTCAAGATTACTGGTGGCACACTGTGCAACCAAGCTCAGCCACCTGAAAACTATGCAGATCGGCTAGCCGATGAACGCCAGAAACTAGAACAGCTACAGTCTAGCTACTTAGATGTGCGGGCTAGTTTTGCGGTCAGCTATGCCCAACAAGAAAAGGCGATCGCGCGTCTGCTGCGGCTGATTGGGCTGTTGGTGCGCCCCAACCTAACCGCCGCAATTGTGGCCGCGTTGCTGGAATGCGACCTGGAAGCCGCAAACAAAATTCTATCTGCGCTGGTGAGATCAGGGTTGCTGGAGCCTGCCGAGCCGAGCTGCTTTCGGCTGCATGATCTGATTCGCCTATTTGCTAAAGAACAACTTGCCAGAGGCGAATCGGCTGAAATGCGGCGAATCGTTCGCTTAAGAGCAAGCTACTGGTACTGCGAGACAGCTGGATTGCTGGCGTTGGCATTTGACTTGACAGACGAATCCCTTGTCCCGCTGGAGAAGCAAGCATTTAGCCAGGGAGATGATGAGTTACTTAGAACGGTATTGAGTTGGTTTGACCGGGAGAAGCTCAACCTGTTGGCAGCGTTAGAGTGGGCTAACCAAACGCAGGCATGGGAAACTGTGGTGAAATTGGCGCAGAGCTTGACGCGCTGGTTTGAGCTGCGACATGACTGGAAAAACTGGGAGCAAACCCATCGACTGGCGCTAGAGGCAAGCCGCAAGCTGAGCGATCGCCCTGCAGAAGCTCAAATCCTCAACAGTCTAGGCAATGCTTACTTTCGCCAAGACCATCGCAAAAAAGCCAGAGAACATTACGAAAAAAGCCTCAACCTGCTTAGAGAATTGGGCGATCGCTATCAAGAATCTCAAACGCTGACCAATCTTGGACTCCTTTATAAACGAGAAGGCGATGACGAAAAAGCGATCGCCCTCTGGCAAACCGCCCTCAAAGGGTTTCCTACAAATTCGGCTGCTGCCCGTCAATTAGAGTTTTGGTTGCAGTCGTCTCAGAAAATTGCTCTCGATGAGATGCAGCCAGATATGGAAGTGGGCGATCGTTCCCCTCGTCTTGCAATCCAACAGATTATTGCTGGATGTGCGATAGGAGCGATCGCCCTGCTCGTAGTCCTCGTTCTCCTGATCAGGAGCTTTTGACGCAAGGAAGTAACCGCCAATTCCAAAAATTAGGGTTACAGATAGAAGGGCACCCCGCTTCGCGGGGTGCCCTTCTATCTGTAACCTCTTTTTAGAGAAACGTTATAACTGCCGATCAAGCAGTACTAGCTAATTCTCAATAGCTCCACGTCAAAGATCAGCGTGGCATTGGGGGGAATTACACCACCTGCACCACGAGCACCATAGCCTAACTCAGGCGGAATGATCAGTTGACGGCGGCCGCCTACTTTCATCGTGCTGATGCCTTCATCCCAGCCGCGAATCACTCGACCCGCGCCCAAAGGAAAGGAAAAGGGTTGGTTGCGATCGCGAGAGCTATCAAACTTAGTGCCGTTCTGCAACGTTCCAGTGTAGTGAACGACTACTGTTTGTCCGGCTTGCGGGGTGGCACCTGTGCCTTCTTCGATATCGATATACTGCAAGCCAGATGGGGTAGTGATAATATTCTCAGCGTTTTCAGGCATAGGTTCAGTTGCATCAGGGGTTAACAGATCAGAAGCTTGCGCGATTTCGGGTGCTTGCGCAATTGCTTGGGCAAAGATTTGGGCAGGGCTTTGAGCAGGAGTTGCCGGAGCTTCTAGGGTGGGGGGCTGAGACTCAGCGGCGATCGCCTCCTTTGTCCCAGTAAATTGAGCCACCACCAGAAACACAAAACAAACCGCCATGACTCCCAAGCTGATCAAAATTTCCCGCACAATTCAGTCCTCCTGTGTTCGACAGTGGATTCATGACAATCAGTCAAATTTCGGCAATCACCGAATTGAATCCGCTTCCCAGTTTAATACTTCAGGTCAGCTAGAAGCCTAGCTGAAGCTAGCGCCAAAGTTTATTTTCCAGATCGCGCACCTGCCGCTCCAGGCGATCGAGCCGCCCACGCAGTTCATCCATCTCGTTTTGGCGCGGCACTCCCAAATCTTGCAAAACGTGTCGCAACTGACGATGCATCTGCGACTCAAAATTGCTTTGCTCAGACTTAAGCTGTTGCAACAAGTCGTTGACAAAGCTGTTAGCTTGCTCAGGGTCTAGCTTACCGTCTTTGACCCACTGGTCGCTCACTTCTCGCAGCTTTTCCGTAACTAGAGAAGTTGTGCCAATGCCGATCATCAATATCTGCTTAAGAAAGTTGTTATTATCCATGCCGTGTTCCTATGTCTGGGCTAAGGGAGGCTAGGTCAAGCAAAGGAAATGACTAAAATCTGACTGATTCCAGCCTACAGTAGACTGCTTCACAAACAGAACAAGGCTGAAAGATTAGATTTGCACCTTTGCTGAAGGCCTGACTCGTGATATCTCTTGCAAGGGATCTGAGTCTATTGTGGCAAATTTAGCACTGAAGCCGCTCTCCAAATGGGCCGGGTTATCCGTACATTGTTTCATTTTGGGATGAATTTGTGCGTCATACAAATTCTCCCTAAGTTAGCAACGCCGTTAGGTTTATGGTTTCTGTTGAGGTTGAAAAGATGGTAATTGAATGGCTCAAGTTCAATGTCACGCCAGAACTGCGGGAGCAGTTCGTGCAAAAGGATGAGGAAATCTGGACGGCTGCCCTTTCGACTTACCCTGGCTTTCTCGGCAAAGAGGTGTGGATCAGTCCAGACAACTTAGCAGAGGTGATTATTATTGTGCGCTGGTCTAGCTTTGAGGAATGGCAATCCATTTCCCCAGAGGAGCTTGAACAGGTCGAAGCCCGTTTCAACGCCGCCATCGGAGAAGATACCCATGAAATTGTGGAATCCGCGGGTTACCAAGTGCGTAAATTTCAGCGGACGTGATTGTGTACTGCCGAGGAAAAAACTCAGGTAATCTTTAAGCAAGCAGGTACCGTATAGCCAGCAATGCTCTAGTAGGGGTGAACGGTCGTTTGCCCCTACAGGGGTAAAGCTTCTCTCGTTTAGCCGTCGTTGAGCGATCGCCTCAATATTTGAATAGAGGCTGCATATTGATTGGGTGTTCCTTGAATCTCTGTAATTAGTAGCGAACCTTGCCAATCTCTGCCTTCCTCATCCTGATAGCTCCAGCGGGAAAGCCCTCTTTCGGATGCCTCAATCTGCCTCCAGCCTGCCTGCTGAAGCTGGCTGGCATAGTGGTTGATTAACGCTTCAGCATCTAAATCAGTTTCAATCACAGCATCTGCACTCGCATCCCCGTTGCCACTGCTGCTGCCACTACCTTGGACTACAGCATCAGTGGGAGGGAGCAAAGCGGGCAAAGGTGCCTCTACTATACCTAAAGAGCAGTCAAACCCAGATGAAGGCTCAGACTCAAATCCGCCGGCAATCAATGAAAGCTGTACCGTTGTTGCAGACGAATCAGGTGAAGGTTGGGCTGAAACATTCAGCAGAGCGGCTTGAGAGGTAGAGCAAAACTGACGAGGCAGTTCTCTAGATGCTAAATCGTTAATATGAGCTTCACTGAGTCGAACAATAAAACCTTTCGGGGATGCGTGAGGTTCTTGCAATTGCCATCCAGTATCGAGCAACTGTTGCTGAAAGAAAGAGTAAACTTCTTCTGATGACTGAGCAGTTCGCAACATAATCTCTGTGAAGCCATAGCTCCGCACAATTGAGCCAATAATTTGTGCTTCTTCGGGCAGCGGAAAGTCGGCAGGTAGCGGGTCAGGAAGCTGTCCCACCAGAATTTGAACGTTTTCTTCCCCCTCAGATGCATATCTTAGTCTCAGCATTTCTCTCAGCAGGGCTGCTTCGTTTTCTGGAGTCAGTTGAGCTGAAGCTGTCCCTAGTGGCAAAGTAAGGCTGATTGAGATGAGTGCTGGCAGAAGACGGAAGGAAACCATAGATACCTCTTGAATCTCAACTGCGCGATCGCCCTTTTCCTGCTGCTACATTGGCACTTTAAGTTGTGATACTCCTCACCCACCTGAGTGAACCAGTTGGAGGATGACAATTTGGGGAATGAGCAACTATCCTCAGGCGAGATTAGTCAGATTCTTTAGAGAAGCGCTTCAAAAATCCTCAGTTTCAGTCGATAAAGAAGTAGCGCGATCGCAACAGCTTCAACAACATCAACAACGCCTCTGGTGGTGCTATGCAAGCAATAGACAGAATATGGCAAGCTCTGCCGATTAACGCTGTCTTAGCTCGAATCAAAACTTTTACGTCCGCTTCAGAATCCGCTGACTACACTGCCTGGCGACAAAAGTTCTTTCGCGATCGCCTGTTTCTAGCAACCTGGGCAGGGCTGCTGTGGACTCTAGTTCAACTGCCCCTATCATCCATTTATTTTTACCTCTACAACCCAAGCCTTGCCGATACAGTCTTGCTCTGCAACGCTGCCGCATTGATTTGTGTCGTAGTTAATTTGCTCTTACAAAGAACTCGAATAAAGTACGCCAATCCAGATCTCCTACTTTTGGGATTGTATGGGTCTTTAATTGGATTTGCTCTGATTGAGCGTGCTATCCTTAGCCAAAACTTACCGGATAGGCAGTTTCATCTAGATGTGTCGCTGTTCACGCTGGTATTTCTGACGCTGGTTGCTCTAATTCCAGTGCGGTGGAAGCTTCATGCACTCGCTCAACTAGGGGCACTGGGGTTTCATTTTGGGCTAAAAGCGGCTCTGGATTTAGACTTAGATCTACCCCTAATTCAACAGGGCTGGGCGGTTTTGTTTCAGCTGTGGATCTGCTTCATCTGCAACCTGGGAGTTTATTTATATGAGCATTTGAAGCGGGCTGAAGTAGAGTCACGGCGGCAGCTTCAATCTTTCGTTCAAACTGTCTCTGAAGATTTGCGAACCCCAGTACTGGGCAGCTTGAAGGACTTAAGAGATCTGCTGGATCAGTCAAAGGAGCAGGTGTCCGTTTCACGCTTACGGCTGGAAGTCATGTTAGCAAGTAGCGATCGCCAACTTGATCTGGTGAACTCACTTCTAGACAAAGCTAGAAGCTCAAATCGTTTAATCCAAGCCCAGCGAAATCGCATTCCTGTGAATGGACTACTGACTGGATTGATTAACGTTGGGCTAAAGCGAGTCAAAAAAGCCAGCAAAGCGCTTGGATTAAAGGAACTTGCACCCAGTACCGCCATTCAAACAAATACCTCCGCAATCGATTACGAGGTCTGGCGCTATCAATTTCTAATTGAGCGGTTGCGTCTCGTTTGGTGGATTGCTTTTGGTTGCACCGCAACATTGTTTGTTCCAGACGTGTTTGCCGCTCAGAATGGTTCAGACAGAGGCTACTGGCTATACACCTATGCTGCAATTTTGCTGTATTTGGCGGCGTGGTCTATTCTCTATCGGAGTCAATTCGGTCGCGCTCGTCCAGCGTTATTATTTGTTAGCTTTGCTTGCTCCATTCCTCTCATTTCACAACTCTTTGTGGCGATCGCCGGATGGGTAGGGCCAGACATGGGGGTTTGGACAATTATGTTTTTGATGATGGCGACGTTGATTCCCGTAGGGTGGCGACTCCATGTTGCTTCACAAATTGGTGTACTCATAGGTTACTCATGCCTCAATCTGGCATTTGGTCTAAACTTCCACCTGAACCCGCTGCACTGGATTGAAATAGGCTGGTATCTGTTCTGGATTTATGGCATTTGTGATATCACCGTTTATACCTACGAACGCCTCCAGCAAAATGAGTTTGACTCACGCCGCCAGTTGAGAATTTTCCTTCACTCGGTTGCTCATGATCTCAAAACACCAGTGCTGGGAGCGTCACTGGTGCTGCAAAATTTACTCAACCGACCGGGCGAAACACTACAGGTTCCTCGGTATGTGATAGAGCGAATGGTGCAAGGGGGCGATCGCCAGCTTCACTTAATTAACTCCTTATTAGAAGCGCACATCAGTCCTACTCAAGGTGTCACTTGCCAATTTGAACCTACCTCCCTTAGAGCTTTTACCCAAGCTGTAATTGCCGATGTAGAGCCCTTGCTCAACCGCAACCAGGCAGTTTTGGCGAATTTTATTCCGGCTGATTTGCCGCCCGTTCACGCTGACCCACTTCAACTGTGGAGAGTGTTTGAAAACCTGGTGACGAATGCGCTGAAATATAACCCACCTGGGATAAAGCTGACGCTAAAGGCGATCGTTGAAGCGGGAATGGTGCGCTGTAGCGTGCAGGATAATGGCGTTGGTATCAGTCCAGACCTGTGTAAACAGATTTTTGATCTGTATAGCCGAGGTTCTCATGTGAGGCGATCGCCTGGACTAGGCTTGGGACTGTACCTCTGCCAGCAAATCATCACCGCTCACGGTGGCAAAATTGGCGTAATTAGCAGTCCTGGTGCTGGCTCAACCTTCTGGTTTACGCTCCCACTAGCTCAGTCTCAACCTATCAAAAACCCCATCCATAAACTAGTGCGCTGAAACTTTTCAACAGGTCAATCCCCCTTCGCAGTAGGGAGCAGGGTAGTTAAAAAATGTCTCTAAAGCCTAAACTAGCCGATGTAAAACCTACTACAGTAACACCCTCTTCTCACTCCCCTCTCCGTGAGTTGAGTATTAAATATGTCAACTTCCCGGACTGTTCTAGTCATTACCGACGTACTCGACGGTAGCCACGATTACGAGCATCAGCTACAGCAAGATAAAAGTTTTGCATACTGGGCTGACTGAACCTTACAGCAACCAAATTTTGGCTCTGTTTCGAGCGCAGCAGATCGACGGCATCCTTTTAGAGATTTCCGCTTCCTATACCGCTAGCCTGGATGTACTCAGTTGCCTAAAAGGGCAAATGGGCGATCGCTGTCCACCTGTCGTCGTGATTGACGGCAGCGACGCTGAAATGGCGGTTGAAGGAGATGTAAATCTCCTGAAAGCTAGTACTGAAAGTTTCAGTTGGAGGGACGCTCGCCCTTCCCACATCTGAGCACTCTAATCCTGAATCATTTGGTGCCTCTACTATGAATCTCAAGTGGAAGCGAATTTTAATATCGATAGCGATCGCCTCTATCTGCTTTCTTGCCCTAATCCCAGTCGTGGATCATCTCAGAATTTGGGCGGCTGGTAGTGTTGGTGTGCGGAGTCTGAGCCAGAAGGTAATGTGAAATTGCTGTATGGCGCTGAGGCTTGCAACATCTCAGCAGCGCAGCAGTAGAGCGGTAGAACAAAAGCCCCAGCAGCAGTGCTAGGGCAAAGGGTATCTATGTAAGCTTAGAGTTCCCTTGCTGGGGAAGGATTAACTGGCGATCGCTTCCTGACCTCTATCCCTGTAATGAACGGAAAAGCCACCATATCAATGTTTGCAACAGCCATAAAGCAAGACTATAGAAAGCGACATTGAGGGCAAATCCTCCTAGATCAGCGTAGACATAATCTTCTGGACCGATCTTCCCCCAACCACTCGGCGGTGAGCCGCCCTCTGCATCCCGAACGAACGGAATTGGAAATCCTGCTCTTTGTTCTCCAAACTCACACTGCCCCACTTGACAAGGTTGTGCTCCCGTGCAGATTTCTTGACAATTAGCTGGCTGTTTATAGCCTAGAGAAGCTAGCGTTAACCCTATTCCCATAAGGATTGTTAGAGCAATTAAGATCGCTCTGCGAGCTAAAGGATTACTTCTTACTGCCATTGAGGTTACAGTCTATGCTTCAGCCTTCCAACCTTAACAGCTCGCAACTGTGCGATCGCCCCTCCCACATCTGGGCACCCTAACTCTGAATCACTTGGTGCTCGCTATAAGTTTCAATGGAAGAAGATCCTAGCCCTAATCACCCTCCTCTAATCCTGACCAGAACAATTCCTCAATAGTTGCGATCCAAATCTGCCCAAACAGCCAGAGCAAAACTCCGATGAGCTTGCAGCCAAGCAAGGCGACAAATGCTGCGATGATCATGGGCGATCGCCCTCCTCAAGGATTGAGTTTACGATATCACTGCATTGGCTGATGGCAGCGGCGATCGCCTTTCCCAGATCTGGGCACCCTAACTCGACTTCATTTGGTGCTTGCTATAAATTTCAATCGAAGAAGATCCTAGCCCTAATCGCCCTGCTCCTGAAAGGTTGACCAAACAGGGACGAATCAAAAATACAGTTTCCTCATTGCAATAATCCCGATTCTAGGGATAGTCGGTGTGGTTGCTCATCAGCAGTCGCAGAATGCTCTCGACACTCAACCGAACTACGAATACCCTTCCATCTCCCGGCAGAATGCAGCTCTGGCGCAGGAGCCAGGAGCCAGCCAATTAGCCAAGTGATTGAAGTGCAGAGCGGTGATGTTCTGACTGTCCAAAAGGGGTGGCGCTCAGAAACGCTAAGGCTGTGTGGGATTGATGCCCCTGAGCTAGAGCCTTGGGTTTGGCGACAGCAACATTCAAAGTAAGGGCATCGCAGCTGGCAATACCAGGGGGAGGCGATTGGAACTGAACGTAGAGGGTTGTTGAAAGACTTGATCAAGAAGGAGTTGAGTTAATGCGCAGGCAATCGCCCAATGCTGCCAACCCTGAGTATTGGCTAGACATTGAAAAATGCAAAGCACGAGATTCCGTTATTCCTGCAAAGCGGTCGGGCTTAACCTTTGGACAGTATGTCTCCATCGCAGCACTTCAACCACCCCATGATGCGCTGCAGCAGCGACTTAAGAAACAGCATAACTTTTCCTAACTTTTAGGCATCGTCAGCGCCGAGGTTAGCGAATACATTGATGTACATGAGGAACGAAACGGGAACCACACA
>JACJOC010000032.1 GCA_014695345.1 Cyanobacteria bacterium FACHB-471 | reverse complement strand
TCTCATCTGCGTAAATTGCAGAAGTTGCCATCGCGCATTCAGAAGTATTTTGAGCATCCATTTATTGCTTATGCTTCGAACAAGATGCAATCTCAATGATTGCCGGGTTAATAACCTATAACCATACGGTAGCGTATGCAAGAGAGGATTGAGATGAAGATGCTTCAAGTGAGTGGATATTGGTTAATTTGTACAGGTGTTTTACATGCTTTAATCACTGGATGGCAATTTGCTGACCCTTTAATGGATATAGTGCAGGCGGGTTGGTTCAACGCAGTTGCACCACATCCATTGGCTCCTTTTTATGACCGAGAAGATGCATTTTGGTGCATGATGATCACACCATTTCTTCTCTTAATTGGGCAGTTGTGCTGTTGGGCGCAAACAAACAACGTTGCCTTGCCAAGTTTTCCTGGCTGGATTCTCCTTCTAACGGCTGTTGTTGGAATTACTCTTGAACCAATTTCAGGACTTTGGCTCATCCTTCCTCCAGCGCTATTGATTCTAGCTAATTCGCATAACCGTAAGGAATCCTTAGGGAAAGCGCCATAGCGCTTTCCCTAACGCGATGTTACATAGCAGCTAACAATCGTCCTGCAAATGTAGCAGCTTCTGAACACCGTCGTTAGCTGTTTCGTTTCAGTCGTGGGAGCATAGTTAGAAACAGTGTTGGGAGTTCGATGGATGATTGAAGCAGTTCTTTTCGATCTCGATGGAACGTTGCTCGATCGGGATACATCAATTCAGCGATTTATTGCAGCCCAATATGGCAGACTCGGCAACTACTTAAGCCACATTCCTAAAGCCGATTACGTTAGCAGATTCATCGAACTAGATTGTCATGGTCATGTTTGGAAAGATGAAGTTTATCAAGAACTGGTTGCAGAGTTTGGGGTAAGAGGTTTAGGTTGGCAGGCGTTACTTCAGGATTACGAGACACAGTTTCAGGCTCATTGTGTTCCATTTCCTTTTCTCGCTGAGGTATTAAGTGAACTGAAGCAGCAAGGCTACTTGTTGGGCATCGTGAGTAATGGTTTGGGAACGTTTCAAACTCGTGCGATTGAAGGATTAAAAATTCAAGATTATTTTGAGGTGATCTTAATTTCTGAAATTGAGCAAGTGAGAAAACCACAAGCAGAAATTTTCCACAGAGCTATGAAGCAATTGGGAGTAACTTCTATTAGAAGTGTGTTTGTTGGCGATCATCCTGAAGCAGATATTATGGGTGCAAAGAATGCTGGAATGAGAGCGATTTGGAAACGGAGTTTGAACTGGGAGGAGGTAAAAGGAGCAGATGCAACTATCACTGAACTCAATGAAATTCCCTTCGTTCTTCAGCAGTTTGAGAGTAGTTGACAACAGGTAATAATTTCAATGCACCACCGACTTTTCGTTTACGGAACGCTCGCCCCAGGTCGACCCAATGAACACGTTCTAGCGGATGTTCTGGGAGAGTGGGAGCCAGCAACTGTCACTGGCATGTTGCTTCCAGAAGGCTGGGGTGCAGCGGTTGGCTACCCAGGCATTGTCTTGGATAAGGATGGCGACGGAATTGAAGGTTTTCTCTTTAGCTCCGAGAGGTTGACTGAGCACTGGACTCGCCTGGATCAGTTTGAGGGTCAAGGTTATGAGCGTGTCCTAACGACAGCGAAGCTCAAAGACAGAACCACTGTGGATACCTACATCTACAAGCTCGGCACAAAGCTTTTGCACTCGTAGATCAGGACAATTGGCATAACTGTAACTTTCCAGTGCGATCGCCATCTCACAGGGTGCGTAATAACACACTTTTAACTTTGTGTAGCTACAGTCAGAATCACTGTTGAACATTCAAGCATTATGAGTTGGTGCGTTTGCTTAGCAGCAACGCACCCTACCTTGACTGCTCCAACACCACAAGCCCATCTAGCGCAAAGGTTTGTGAATTTTTGAGACTATGGAGGGCGCAGATAGTCTCAAGGAGTTTCTGCGTATCTCGAAGGGTTAATACTTCCGTGATGCGAATCAGCCTTTAACGAAGTGCGATCGCCAATAGCAGAACACTATGTATAGTAATATACTTCGGTTGCTTGTAGAAGAAATATCATGAGTAGCATTCATCTTGCCCATTTTTGCCAACCGTTAATAGGGCTGCCCGAGATATGTAACTCTCAACACATGGTCATTATTCCATTGGGATACCAGGCAGTTGATGCAGAACTGATCTTAGAGGGTCCACCTGCAGCATTTGATCTAGTACTGGCAAGACTTGCACTCCACTATGTTGCTGACCTTGCACCAGTTTTCACCAATATCTTCCGTACACTCGCTGCTGGGGCACAGTTTGTCTTTTCGGTTGGACATCCCGTGATCACATCATGCGATCGGGGTTGGGTTGATGGAACGCCCCGTCAAGATTGGGTGGTTGACAACTACTTTTCAACCGGAGTAAGGGTTACCGATTGGTTGGGGAATACTGTACAAAAATATCATCGCACCATTGAAGACTATTTTCATCTGCTTCAGACTGCAGGGCTTCGGGTTGAAGAACTGCGTGAAGCAAAGCCACAACGCAACCACTTTGACGACAGGCAAACGTATGAACGACGTAAGCGAATTCCACTTTTTCTTATCTTTTCTTCACGCAAGCCTATGTAATAGAGCATCTGTATAGGAACAGCTGTGTCTACTTTGAGATTCAAAAACTATTCAAATATTAAAATCAAAGAAATGATGAAAGCTTATCTTCTGCTACTCAGTTTAATCAGCACGGTAATCACTATCTCAGCCTGTACAAGTCAATCGGCATCAGAATCAGCAGCGGAGCCTGGGCAACTGTCAGATTTATCAGCAGCGGAGTCTGCCGCCCTAGCAAACTTATCGATGATGATTAACGAACAATTCTCAATTTATGACACCCAAGTAAAATTCTCTGCCACGGGCGGAGAATTTAGGGAAGGACTTCCCCCCTCAGACGATAACTACAGCTACCAAATCGCTCAAGTAACACCAACGAAGGTTTACATGACGGCTATAGCTAATCAATCTAACCTCCGTAGTTTATCTGCTCAGATTTTTGTTATTCCTGAAGCTAGTCGGACTCAAGCCTATAGCAACAGCCCAATTAGTGGCTCTATTTGTGTTACTAACACCCCTTCTCAATCTGCCCCAACTGAACCTGCTGATGCTACTGTTGCCGAACCACCCTGCCCATCAGGGTCGTTTTCCGCTGGTGTGTTCTACCCCTATGGCGGCAACCAATGAAGCTAGGGCTTGGTTAGAGTAGCTGCCGAAAGCTCATTTGTCGTGTTTAGAGTTAGACCCGTGAAATCAAACCTTTAACTTCGCAACCATTTCAGCACGGGCAGAAACGTCTAGCTTCCGAAATATTCGCTTGAGTACCTGTTTTACAGCATCACGACTGATATTCAACTTTAAGGCGATTTCTCGATTGCTGAAGCCTTGGGCAACTAATTCCGCAATGTCAATTTCTCGTGGTGTTAAACCGTTGACTATAGATGGAGCGATCGCAAGACGCAAAGTTGCTAAACGCACGGATAAATGTTGACATAGAGAACTGACTTGAATTAGATCAGGGTCACCAAAGGCAGGAAGCTCTTTCCCACGCATAAAATAGATTCCACCAATCAGCCGACCTACCCCGATTAGTGGTGCAACCATGCCATGTTCGACCCCATAAATACGGAATACATTCTGATAAAGGTCGCTTTGGTGCCAATCCTCTAAAGACTGAACTGATAGATGGTGAACCGGAATTTGCTGCCGTATCATTTGTTGGCTCACTAAATCTGCACTTTGCCCAATATCTTGATAGTGATCTCGAAACGTATCTGGCAGTCCCCAAAGATCTGACTCAAATACTCGAAAACGGCTATCGAGCAAATCCAAGCCCCAAGCCGTAGCTCCTACCAGCTCACCCGCGTAGCTCATGAAGCAAGAGCGTAATTGTGCTTCATTTGAGACCGTAGTGATTTTTTCGATCAAAGGGGCAAATTTCATAGATTTATACCCAGTTGGGGACTTGGTTAAAGGGTTGTAAGACTTTATTTTGTAGAACTGGTCTGCAATTTAGATGTTCTATGTCTATCCCCATTTCAACCTTTTTCGTTGGGCTTAATGGTTTTATTGCGTTTGCTTTGTCTTACATTGTCGTTATGGAACGTACTCGAACTCGCATCTGGCATGGAGAAACTGAAGCAGCACTTATAAACCAGCCTAATTACCTTGAACGTCCCAACAAATGGGCAGCTTTTGTGGAAAACTGTACTCAAAAATCCCTGCTCACCAAAGCTGACGATGGCATTCTTCAGCGCAAGGTACGTGCCTATGGAAATTTTACAGAATACGTACCATTAGGGCTGTTGTTTATCATAACCTTAGAGTTGATGCATTCGTCGCCTTGGATACTTTGGCTGATAGGGAGTGCGCTAACGATAGGACGGGTAGCCCACGCATGGGGCTTAATTACCACCTATGGTCCCTCACCTAGTCGCGCAGTCGGATTTTTCCTAACTTGGTTTGTTTACATTGTTGGTGCTGCTGCCTGCATATACTCCAGTGCGATCGCCATCCTGTGGGATGCGTCATGATGCACCTTTTTGTATGTAGTTATATGTAGTCACTGCTTGAGCTTCAAGGCTTAGTTCGGTACTAATTTGAATAACATCTGGCGAGGAAATAGGAACGCGAAACAGCTGATTATTAAAGTCAAATAACTGGGTTCTAAGTAAAATAGAGAGTAAAAGATAAGGGTGAAGACAGGAGGGGATAAGTGGAACTTACATCTAAGCAAATAGCAGAAGCATTTTCTAGTCACAAATTTGAACTCACTTATCCATACTGGTCAGATCATATTCGACGGAATAATGTAGGTGGTCAACAGTTTGACGGCAGAGACAATGTAATTCAGTCCTGTGAAAAGTCGGCAACGCATTTAGCAACGGTTAAAACAAAATTTAGCAAATTCAGAACTATTCTCAGTGAGAACTGTGTAGTAATAGATAGCCTCGCCGAATACGGATCGACTGGCAATGAATTGTCTACAGTTGCATCTTGTGACATTTACCACTTTGCCAAGGGTAAAGTGCCTGAAATTACTTCAATCAACATTGAATTAAATCAAAGTTGATTGAACCACTTGAAGGCGTACAATAACCCCAAGACACATCGATCGCTGAAAGATTATCAGTGCGATCGCCCCCAGTTTTATGTTGACAAGAAAACCTAACTTCTTAACCTAATTCACTAATGGATGTGAAGGCAAAGCATTCAGGTCACGAACAGTGACAAACTGATAGCTGCGATCGCGTAAAGCCGTAAAGATATTACGCATCGCATAAAGAGTAGGCTGCTTCCAAGTGTGAGCAAGCACGACCCGACCATCAAATGCTCTACTCACCATCATGCGTTGCATAAAAGCAGTATCGGCACTATCTTTTTCATCGTGGGGAGTGTGCCAACCGACGCAGCGATAGCTCGGAAACTGTCTAACAATCTCATCATGCAGCTTCTTCGTTAATGCTCCATAGGGCGCACGGAAATAAGTGGGAGAACGTTGAATCGTTTGGGTGATGAGATCATGATTTCTACGCACATCATCAATAGCCTCATCCACAGATAGCTTTGCCAGGTTGCGATGGCTAAAGGAGTGATTGCCAATTTCATGACCTTGCTCAGCCATTGCTTTGAGCAGATCAAGGTGCTTTTTAGCATTCACACCGACCACAAAAAAAGACACTTTTATGTTGTACTGCTGCTGATTGAGTTCACGAATTACCCGCAACAGTTCAGGGGTTCCTGCAATCGGTTCTGTTTTAGGATCATCATCAAAGGTAAAAGCAATCCGTGGCATCCTGACTTCCTCACTGATGCAAGTTTTAAGTTGCGTCTGGCTGCACTGCGATCGCCTTTATTCGGCGCTTGAGTACGGCAGACGCTCTAGGCAGCAGCGATTGCCCTGCCCTTCTGTGTCTACAGCGCATCATGACTAGATTCCGTATTAACCCCGAGCGATAAGCTCATCAAAAATGGCAGTTGCTCAAGTACTGTTTTTACCATTGACGTTCCTAGTAGAAAGGAGACCTGATTTAGTGAAGAATTGGGCGGGTTGAAAGCAGTCGGGTGGGTTGAAAGGCGCTTTAAAACTGACAAATAGCTCTTTAATGGACAGCAGATGGATATAAGCTGGAGTTTCAGTAACTTTTATCCATCCAGAAGAAGAACGAAAATTTGGGACAACTTGAAAAGCTCAACACTGGTTGCGCTCGTCCACGGTGAATTTTTCAATAATGTAAGGCGCAACACAACCAGAGAATACATCAACCAGCGCATTCCCAAACACTACGCTTCAACATTATGACTATTCACTCCCTAATCGAATCTCAGTACGCAGCACAGGCTAAATTCTTTGAACATTCGTCTAGCTTTCAGCAGTTAGAATCTGGCAAAGCTCCTGTCGAGTTCTACGATCAATTCATTGCTAACTTGTGTCAAACCCATTTAAAGAGCCCGCAGATTTTGGCATTTCTCTATGCAGTTTCTCCCCCGGAAGCGGCACCGCAAATCAGGCACAACATGCTGGAAGAGCTGGGACTAGATGAAGCAGGAATCTCCCATCCAGGGTTGCTGTACCAGTTAGCAGCAGCAGCAGGGTTTGATGAAACAGCGCAGGCTGAGCTGACTCGTGCCGCCCAAGAACAGCTCCGGGTGATGTGTACCGATCCCCTGATGTTTGGCACGATAAAGGAGTTGGGGTTATCCATCCTGTTAGAAGTAACCTGTTTTGAGTGGATGTTATCTCGGCTCTCAAGCCGCATCGGTAAAGCGTTAGAAACCCATCGGCAGCTATCCCCAAATCATCTGGAATGGTTTTATCACCACTCTGAAGTGGATATTCGCCATGCTGAAGAGGGCTTACTGTCAGTCGCGCACTATGTGGACTACTACGAGATTGACCCATCAGAACTAGAGGCTATTCTCGACATCACCTTCCGCGAAAACATCTTCATCAAACGCTATTTTGGTGCGATCGCCCTAGCAACAGAAACTCAAATGATGGAGCCAATGGCATGAGAATCATTGAAGCAACGCTGTTTGCACTACGGATTCCGTTTATAGAAGCCTTTGCCCACAGCATTAAATCTCGCACCTATTCCGATTCGATCGTCGTGCGCCTCAAGGCATCAGACGGCACCGTTGGCTACGGAGAAGCCGTGGCTCGTCCTTATGTGACTGGGGAAACGGTAGAGTCTTGCCTTGAGTTTATGGCAGATACGCTATGGGCAGCCGTGCGGCAGGCAGATTACTCTACTGCTCCTCTCGATCTGGAGTCGTCATTGGATTGGTTAAAGGCGATCGCCGCCACCCTTCCTGCCGGGACTTCTGATACTGTTGTTGCCTGGAATGCCGCCCGTACCGGATTTGAACTGGCATTGGTCGATTGTTTGCTCAAGTCTCAGCAACGCTCGCTAGGAGAATTGCTTCCTCCTCAGCGTTCTCTTATCACCTACAGCGGCGTGATCACATCTAGCACGGTTGAGTCAGCCGCAAAGAACGCCAGGCGATTTAAGCAACTGGGAATTTCGCAGCTCAAAGTGAAAGTGACAGGAGAAAACGATCGCGATCGCATTGCAGCCATTCGTGAGGTAGTGGGAGATGACCTATCTCTGCGGATTGACGGCAATGGGGTTTATTCAGTTCAGTCTGCCATTGCTGCCTGTCAAACGTTGGCAGAATTCAAAATTGACAGCGCTGAACAGATGATATCGCGCGGCAATCCGGCAGATCTAGCAGCCGTGCGCTCAGCCTCTCCCATTCCTCAAATGGCAGATGAATCTTTGATTACCCTGGAGGATGCTCAAGCACTGATCGCAGCAAAAGCGTGTCAGTTCTTCAACCTGCGGATTTCCAAATGTGGAGGATTGGCACATACCATTGCGATCGCTCAACTGGCTCAAGCGTCTGGAATTCGGCTTCAGGTCGGCTGTCAGGTGGGTGAAACGGCAATTCTTTCAGCAGCAGGACGACACTTGGCGGCATGGCTACCAGAGGTGGTGTTTGCGGAAGGCTCCTATGGCACATTGTTGTTAAGTGAAGATGTCAGCCGCACCAGCATTCACTTTGGGCATCGTGGACAGGCAAAAGTGTTGACTCGACCAGGATTAGGAGTTGATGTTAAAGATGCCGTTTTAGAAAAATATGCTCACCAAACGATCAATCTAGCCACCGCATCGGTGCCCGGATTGGGCTGATGAGGGTAAACACAACACCTGCATCGGTGGCGCTGCTGCTAATCCATCCTACGAATCCTTAGAGCATTTATTCCCATGTCTATCCTACTCAGGGCTGCTGTTCAGTGGAACGGTCAATTTCTAGGGCAACGATTTGATGCAGCGGCACAGGCACCAGAAGCGGTTCAGCGATCGCTGCTTCAACAATTGCTGACTCGTCATCACACCACTGTATTTGGGCAGGCACATCATTTCGCTCAAATCCATACACCAGAGGACTATCGCCATGCGGTGCCCATACAGGACTATGAAGGATTTCGTCCCTACATCAACCGCATGATGCGAGGAGAACTCAACCTTTTGGTGAATGAACCCGTGCGGATGTTTACCCTCACCAGCGGCACAACCGGGCAACCCAAATACATTCCCGTTACCCCTTCGTCTGAGCGGGGTGGCTCCAACCTGATGCGGCAATGGCTCTACCGTGCCTTGAGCGACCATCCTCAGTTTCTCAATCGTGCCAGCGCAGGGATTGTTAGTGCCGCAGTCGAAGGCTACACCGCCTGCGGAATTCCCTACGGCAGCGTCTCTGGGCGGATTTATCAACAGATTCCCTGGATCGTTCAACGCTCCTATGCCATTCCCTACCCCGTATTTGAACTAAAGGATTACGATACTCGATATCTGGCGATCGCCCGTTTTGCCCTGGCGCGGCAGCTTTCCTTCTTGACAACACCCAATCCCAGCACGCTGATGCGATTGGCGCAGGTGATGATGACTCATCGCGAAGGGTTGATTCGCGCCATTCACGATGGCACATTAGGATTTGCGGCAGAACCACCCTTACAACGGCGGCTACAAGCCCGGTTGAAGCCCCAACCGCAGCGATCGCGGCAACTAGAACAAATTGTAGAAGCCACCGATGCCCTGCATCCCAAAGACTGTTGGACTGATTTAAAACTATTGGGCTGTTGGACGGGCGGCAGTGTAGGAATCCAAGCACAACGGTTGGCCACTGAATACGGCAATGTGCCAGTTCGCGATCTGGGTTATATGGCAAGCGAAGCTCGGGTTACATTACCGCATCAAGACCATACCCCCAATGGCATTCTCGACCTAACACTCAACTACTATGAATTTATTCCAGAAGACAAGATTAATGAACCCAATCCACCTATTTACCTAAGTCATGAACTAGAGCTGGGTAAACAGTACAGCATTTTGCTAACCACTTCCGCTGGACTCTACCGCTACCATATCAATGACATTGTAGAAGTCACCGGATTTTACTATCAGGCTCCTATTCTGGCGTTTGTTCGCAAAGGAAAAGACATGAGTAACCTGACGGGAGAAAAGCTACATGTCAACCACATCCTCATGACCATGAAGCAAATGGAGCAGGAATTTGATCTGGCGGTTAAACAATACTGTTTGGTGCCTAATTTGGATGAGATGCGCTATCACCTGTATCTCGAATTGCTGGAAGAACGGAGCGATCGCTGGATACAACACACTCTCATGCCTGCTATCGAGCGCTCACTTGCTCAGGTAAACGTAGAATATGCCCAAAAGCGAGACTCTGGGCGACTACATGCCCTCTGTTTACACCTCATGCATCCAGGCTGGGCAGAAGCGTTGCAACGGCAGGCGATCGCCAATGGACAGCGGGATGTGCAATACAAATGGAAAATCCTCTCTCCTGAAGTGCCATTGGGCGATCGAGCGGACATCCTCAAAACATTTGAATCTCAGCCCAGGTAATGTGTTCTAAACCTTGAAGTATAGATTGAGATACAAACTAATGAGCCATAACTTGCAATGCCTTGACTCTACTCGTATTAGACGACGCGTGGCGCGTGGACGAAACTTACATCAAAATCAAGGGCGTGTGGAAGTACCTGTACCGAGCGGTCAATTTAGAAGGCAATACGCTGGACTTCATGCCCAGTGCAAAGCGGAATAGCAAGGCAGCAGCACGATTCCTTCGCAAAGTCCTCAAAGCTCAGCACACTCAAACTCCACGGGTAATTATCGTGGACAAGAATGGCGCTTACCCAGTGGCAATGGATACTCTCAAACAAGATGAGGTGATTGGAAAAGCGACCGAATTGAGGCAGAGCAAATATTTAAAAGCAACTGTTGAAGGAAACGTAGTGTTGGCTAGGCCGCTTTAGCTTGACGGTCGAGCCACAGATCGAAGTTCGTCGCCCCAACACGTGGCTTGTCGCTAGGGGTGAGGGAGTGATCGTTCAACTCTATGCCAAAGTAGCGGGCGTGGATGTCTGTGATTACCTTGCGTGTGTCGTTGTTTGCGATCAAGAATCGTTGGACGAGTTCATCGAGACGGAACTTTTCGGGACCAGCCACCTCGATCGTGCCGTTCAGGGGTGCCCCGACTGTGAGATCAGTCAGTAGGGTAACCACATCATCTGATGCGATCGGCTGCACTAGCGCAGGTGACAAGCGAACTGTTTGCCCGTCGGTGCTTGATTCGGCGATGCCACTCAGAAACTCGAAGAACTGCGTTGCACGCAGGATCGTATAAGGAATCTTGGAATCCTTAATCAGCTTCTCCTGGGCAACCTTTGCCCGCATGTAGCCGCTGTCGGGCAAGCCATCGGCATTGACAACCGACAGCGCTACGTGATGTCCCACACCAGCCGTCGCTTCTGCGGCAAGCAGGTTACGTCCTGATGTCTCGAAGAACTCCAAAACTGGCTTGTCCTCGAACGAAGGCGAGTTCGCCACATCAACAACAACCTGAGCGTCCACAAGCACTTCAGCCAATCCCTCACCTGTGATGGTGTTGACCCCTGATCTGGGTGATGCCGCCACAACCTCATGACCAAGCTGACGAAGGTTGTTCACAAGCTTGGTTCCGATTAGCCCGCTGCCACCAATAACTACAATCTTCATATCGAACCTCTTTTGTTTGTTGTTTTGAGTGAATCCGTTGCAGCAGAAACTTAGCCTGTCAACCGGGTTGGGGTCGTAAGACTGAATTACTACTAGAATTCGGGGAATTGTGCAGGTTGTTCAGCGGTTAGGAGCTAATGCGTTGCTCATTCCTTTCCCTTGCGCCTTTGAACCTGATGTCACTACATTAGGGAAGTTTTTTAGGTTTGTCGTTACCTACCAGTTCACTACTTTGAGGTCAACATGATGAATCTAAACCCTAGAAGAGAGGTGAACTTTTTTGCCATTAATTTTGGTTTGAATTGGCTAAATTCCTTTTCCTGCATCAGTTCTAGCCTTGTCGTGCTGGAAACAAAAAGTTCACTTTGACTCAGGTAAAATCAGGTCACTACCGTTAATGGAGTAAAAGACAATGGATTTAGAGCAAGCGCTGCAAGTTGCTAATTCCGTAGTCTTTGCCAGAGTGGGTAGACGGCTCAATGAAGTAGAAGCCGCCATTCTACTAGGAGCCTTGCAAGAGCAGACCTACGAGCAAATTGCTGAAGTGTCTGGCTACTCGCTCAGCTATATCAAGCGCAACGTCGGTCCCAAACTCTGGAACCTGCTAGAGCAAGCCTTCGGGGAGCACGTCAGTAAAACCAACTTTCGCGGGGCGTTAGAACATCAGTGGCGTCAGTCGCTGATTGGTGCGACCCAAACCCAGGCTCTAGGCGTTGAGCAATCGACTGCCCGATCGCACGCGCCAGATTGGGAGAGTCCTATTGATACGGCTACCTTCTGCGGACGCAGTGAAGAACTGATGCGCCTCAAGCAGTGGGTGTTGGAAGAACAATGCCGCCTCGTGCTGCTGCTGGGCATTGGTGGGATTGGCAAAAGTACTTTGTCTGCCAGACTGGTGCAGCAAATTCAAACCGAGTTTGAGGTGGTGGTGTGGCGATCGCTGCAAAATGCTCCACCGTTTGAAGAGTGGTTAGAGACAGTGTTGCCGATGCTATTGCAGGCACAGGGAAAAGACATCGCCGTGCCAAGTACCTTGGATGGGAAACTGCAAAAGCTGATGGAGGGGTTGCGGCAAAAGCGCTGTTTGCTGATCCTGGACAATGTTGAGACAATCCTGAGTGCTGGGCAACCGACACAGTATCGACCAAGCTATGAGGGGTATGGTCAGCTATTCAAAGAGATTGGGGGAGTCCCCCATCGGAGTTGCTTGCTGCTCACCAGTCGCGAAAAGCCTAGAGAGATTGTGCCACTAGAAGGAATGCAGCAATCAGTCAGAACATTCCTGCTCAAAGGACTGAACCCAGAAGCAGGACGAGAACTATTTCTCTATAAAGGGGCATTTGCGGGAACAGATTCAGAATGGGAGCAGTTAGTAAATCATTACAGCGGCAACCCCCTGGCACTGAAGCTGCTAGCAGCCACAACCCAAGACCTTTTTAGTGGCAGCATTGCTGGGATATTGAACTATGTGCAGCAGGGGTTAGCGGTCTTTGATGATATTCGAGACTTGCTCCAGCACCAGTTTGATCGCCTATCAGAAGTTGAGCAGGAAATGCTCTTCTGGTTAGCCATTGATCGGGAACCCGTCTCGCTGTTCGAGTTGAATGAGGATCTTGCAACCAAGGCTTCCAGACGCAGATTGCCGGATGCGATGCAGTCGTTGTTGCGACGCTCGTTGATTGAAAAGGAGGGTGAACAGTTCTTTCTCCAGCCTGTGGTGCTGGAGTATGCAACCGATCAGTTCGTGCGGTGTATTTCTGGGGAAATTGCCAGCCAAACGCCAGAGCGGTTAAGAACTCATGCGCTGCTCAAAGCCCAGGCAAAAGACTATGTGCGGGAGATGCAAAAGCGGTTAATTATTGAACCAATCGCTGAACAATTGTGGCTCCAGTTTGCCAATTCACAAGCCCTTGAGCAGCAGTTGAAAACTCTGTTGGAGCAGCAACAACAAGCACCTCAGCCAGATTATATGGCTGGTAATCTTCTCAACCTGCTGGTGCATCTGCAAAGCAATTTACAAGGCTGTGACTTTTCTGAGCTAGCCGTATGGCAAGCTGACTTGCGGCAGGTCAACCTGGCAGGGGGCAATTTTCGCAACGCTGATTTAGCCACATCTGTGTTTGCAGAGACTTTATGTAGCATCATGTCAGTCAGCTTTAATCCAGATGGCAGCTTGCTGGCAACCGGCGATTTGGATGGTAAGATTTGCCTGTGGCGTGTGGTCAATGGTCAACAGGTTTTGACATTGCAAGGACATACAGGTTGGATCTGGGCAGTCACCTTCAGTCCCGACGGAAAAACGCTAGCAAGTTGCAGTCATGACTCGTTGATTCGGTTGTGGGATGTGCAAAACATCGATCTTGAGCAACACAATCCTGCAAACTGGGACCAAGCGAGTGCTTCCAACCATCTCCCAGGAGCCTGTCCCAAGACACTGCGCGGGCATCTCAGTCGGGTTTGGACGATCGCCTTCAGCCCCGATGGTCAAATGCTGGCGAGTGGCAGTGATGACCAGATTCGGCTCTGGAATGTACGCGACGGCACCTGCCTAGCAGTTTTGCAGGGTCACACGGGTGGGGTCACTTCAGTCAGCTTTAGTCCCAATGGACAGATTCTGGCGAGTGGCAGCGAAGACTCCTCGATCCGATTGTGGAGTATTGATCACGGAACCACCCTCAAAACCTTGCAAGGACACGCCCATTGGGTGAGGGCAGTTGCCTTCAGCCCGGATGGTCAAACCCTCGCCAGCAGTAGTGACGATCGCACTGTTCGGCTATGGGAGGTAAAGACGGGCATCTGTCGCCGAACACTGCAAGGGCATACGGGTTGGGTCACCTCACTCAGTTTTAGTCCTAATGGTCAAATGCTTGCTAGTAGTAGTGAGGATGCCTCAGTGCGGTTGTGGAGTGTGCAGGACGGAACGTGCTTCACACTTCTACAAGGTCACAGCAGTTGTGTTTGGGAAGTTGCCTTTAATCCAAATGGTCAAACCCTCGCGAGTGGCAGTGCAGACCGTTCAGCTCGATTGTGGGATGTCCAGGATGGCACCTGCCTCAGGGCGTTTCAGGGGCAAACCAGTGGAGTCACTTCAGTCAGCTTTAGTCCAGATGGCTCTATGCTAGCCAGTGGCAGTTATGATGCCCTCGTGCGGCTATGGGATGTGCAGCAAGAAACTTGCTCCAAGAATCTGCCAGGACACACCAATTGGATTTGGACGGTGGAATTTTGTCCGAACGGTCAAATGCTTGCGAGTGGCAGCAATGATCAAACTGTGCGGCTTTGGGATGTGCGCTCTGGTGCCCTCTCCAGAACCCTACAAGGACATACAGGTTGGGTTTTATCCGTTACATTTAGTCTTGATGGACACACCCTTGCGAGTGGCAGCAATGATCAAACTGTGCGGCTTTGGGATGTGCGCTCTGGCACCTGCCTCAAAACCCTACAAGGACATACGAGTTGGGTTTGGGCAGTCGCCTTTAGCCCTGATGGTCAAACTCTTGCGAGTGGCAGCAACGATCAAACTGTGCGGCTCTGGGATGTGCGATCTGGCAGCTGTCTCAGAACCTTACAAGGGCATACAGGTTGGGTTTTGTCTGCTGCCTTCAGCCCCGATGGTCAGACTCTAGCGACTAGTAGCCAGGACGGCTCAGTTCGATTTTGGCATGTGCAAGACGGAACGTGCTTGGCAACGTTACACAACCATACCAATGGCATTCGCTCCGTTGCCTTCAGCCCCAATGGTCGCATTTTAGCCAGTGGTAGTGATGATCGAACTATCCGGCTATGGGATGTCCAAGACGGCACCTGCCAGAAAGTCCTGCAAGGGCACACCAGCCGAGTCTGTTCTGTTCAGTTTAGTCCGGTTGATGTTAGCCTGCCATCAGGTGCAGGTCCGATTTTAGTCAGTGGTAGTCAGGATGAAACCATTAAGCTGTGGAATCCGACAACAGGTGAGTGTCTCAAAACGCTAAGAGCTGATCGCCTTTATGAAGGCATGAATATTCAAGGCGTAACCGGGTTAACGGTCGCTCAAAAAGCCACCCTTAAAACGTTAGGGGCAATTGATGTACAGTGACTTTTTATTTGACATAGAGACACATCAGTGTCGTTGAAGAAGCAAAGTTAAAGTTAGTCTGCTTTTTTGCCTCAAGTCAGATTGGCAATGCTGATGGACAGATGCTAATCCACTGAGCAACATCTCCCTGTAACCCTGCAACAGAGGAAATGTTGCTCGACGACACGAATTTGTCTCAATGTCATTTAATTTGGCACTGTATAGAAGATTTTATGCGGCAACCAGCGATAATGAGGGAAGTTTTATATCAATCCATTTCCACCCCAGCATTGACTATTTATCGCTCGTGTCTATTCACACTCAATTTTTGGCTCGCTCTATCCGCTTGATGGCGCTGAGCTTCGCCACTGCCACACTTGCCGCGTTGGCATGGCACATTCCAACTCAAGCCCAACCTGCTTTTTTAGATGTGCCCTCGGACTATTGGGCAGCACCGTTCATTCAAGCGCTCGTCGATCGACAGGTGATTCGCGGCTTTACAGATGGTCGCTTTCGCCCTGATGAGCCGATCACTCGCGCTCAATTTGCTGTGCTGGTCGAGCAAGCATTCGATCGCCCGACTGTCCGTAGCGCGATTCGCTTTCGCGATGTGAGCGATCGTTACTGGGCAGCAGGCGCAATCCAAAGCGCTTACACTGAGAGCTTTCTCAGCGGCTATCCGGGCAATGTCTTTCTGCCCAATCAGCCAATGCCCCGCGCTCAAGTCTTAGTGGCGCTGACGAGCGGTCTGCAACTTGAACCCAGTGGAACCAATGAGAGTGTCATTGGTGGATTCCGTGACTATAGTGCCATCCCGGAATATGCCAAAGATGGCGTAGCGGCGGCGACCTTCCGCGACATGACCGTGAACTATCCCGATCTTGATTTCCTCAGTCCCAATCGCGCTTCGACCCGCGCTGAAGTTGCGGTCTCAATTTATCAAGCTCTGGTGGCGACGGGCAACGCTCCCCCGATCGCCTCTCCCTATATCTACTGATCTAGAGCTAGAAGCTTCCCATCGCAGAGCGAGTTTGATCGAGCCGTACCCCGCATCGACGGTTAGATCGGCAGGATCGATGGTTGTGCTAGCAGACGAACAGGCAATTACCCGTCACCACTGGCTCACTAGCATCTTGCTAAACAGAACCTACTCATTAGCTGGCGTTGAAGCTGTGCTAGGCAACGGTTGCGGGGTTAATGTTACCGTTGAGAAGTAGCTTCTTGCCACTGGTGAGAATAACAAAACCTGAGAATGAGATATGGCAACGACAAAGATTAGAAAGACTGCTGGAATCTGCAATGGAGCTGCTTGCATTGGTCGAACGCAAATTCCCGTATGGGAGTTGGTTGCTTTGCGATCGCAGGGATGTTCAGACGCTAACTTACTCAGCGACTACCCCCAGCTAACCCGCGATGACTTGAAAGCTGCTTTTGCCTACTACGCTCAAAATCCAGAAGAAATTGATGCGGCGATCGCAGAAGCTGAGAACTTAGAGAGCTAGTTAACAGTGCCAACAGCACTTTCTCTCACTCATAATTGTGCAGAATGATCAGGCGATCGGAGTTTCAAACATGCAAAATACAGATCGCCTGATCCAACTTCGCAGTCAGTATCTTGAATTAACTAATCATGTTTTGCCAAACTTGGCAACTTCTCGCCATTTTCCGGTACGTGAAAATCATTGTTTTCAGCGCATTATTCTAGATAATTTATTTGGTCGCTGCTGGTATGAAGTGTTGGAACGCAAGCGAGAACCCGCTTATAAGCAATTGTCTGAAGCGCAGCTAGAGGAGGCGATCGCCCTGGCTAATTGCATCATTTCTCAACCTGATTCGTACTTGCGATCCCTAAATCAGAATAGTTTGAATTGGCGGCAAAAGAGCAGGTAGAGCAGGTTACAGGATTGAAAGCTGATGTATAGCAATTCTGAATGGGTTGCTGCCAAACTCAAGTTTATCTTCGACTAAGAATAAAAATAATTGGCTTACCTGTATCCCAGCCACGTATAAGAAGTCAAACGTTTGACTCAACTTCTATATAGGTCATGTAGATTTCCTCAAAATGTAAGCAGGAATTTTAGGCATCAGACTCATGAGATAGTGCGATGACCTTCAAAAGCACCTGTTCCAGAGGGTCTACTCCACCACACCGAATGCCAACAAAAAAGGTGGGAGTTTCGGCAACCCCATTTTGCTGCCCACTTTCGATATCTGCTTCCACCCGCTCGGCATGAACATGTTCTGATAGCTCCCTCAAAAATTGGGGAACATCAAGGTGCAGTTGAGCGGCATAGGTGACAATGTCGCTGTCATCCAGTGCTTGCTGATTTTCAAACAGCAGGTCGTGCATTTCCCAAAACTTGCCCTGATTAGCTGATGCTTCTACACTCTCGGCGGCTCTATAGGATTGGGGATGACGGTGAGGTTGTGGAAAATGGCGAAAGATAAAGCACAACTGATCCCCCAATTGTTGCTGCATGGTTTTGATCAGTTGATGAGATCGCCCCGACTGCGGACACTGATAGTCGCCATATTTCATCAAAACAAACTTAGCGTTAGGCAACCCTCGCACGTGATCGCGATCGCTCAGGGGCGGAATCACCTGGCTTGTTTCACCATAAGGATGGGTAGACATTAAACATATTGCTTTGGGTGGATAGCTTTAGCCTAAAGGCAATGCTTACCGCTGTCACCTAGAGTCTAGTCAGCCCGCTTCCCCTAAAAAGGATCATCCTAATTGCCATTCTTGGAGATAGTTTTATGCCTTACCAAATGGTCAGGCAGCTAGTGGGAAAGGAGTAGTTGCGTTGATTAGCACTGCTCTAAAAGTTAACTCTGGTTAGATGCCAAACACCTGCAAAAGGGTGTTTAATCCAACAGATAGATTAGGTTAATTGCCTGTCAGGCAATTGCCAGCTTTGCCGAGTGTTCATTAGAGCAGGAGTACTGCTTATGTTGCTGTAAAAGCTCCCAGACTGCTGGTCCAATGCGATCGCAACTAATACCAAATTCGTTTGTATAGCGGTATCGGTAGGGGCGAAGCATTCGGTCCCAATCCCTGCCCCTGAAGCATAATTGTTTTGCCGAATGCTTCGCTTGTACACCAGAATAGTGCTTCTTTACGAAACGGATTCCGTATAAATTCTCTGCTTGAAAAATTATCTCACCATGCCCATGTCCTTTCCTGATAACGCAGCCATTCTGAAAGATCCCTGGTGCATTCTGTTTGAAGGGTATGACCCTGAAGCAGAAGGCTATCGAGAAGCTCTTTGTGCATTGGGAAACGGTTATTTTGTGACTCGTGCTGCTGCACCCGATGCAACAGCAGATGACATTCACTATCCGGGCTGCTACCGGGCAGGTCTTTACAATCGTCTGGTGAGTCACGTCAATGGAGAGGACGTAGAGGACGAATCTATTGTTAACCTACCAAACTGGTTGCCGCTCACGTTTCGGATTGATGATGGCGACTGGTTTTCCATCGATCAGGTTGAAATTCTTGCCTATCGTCAAATTCTGTATTTGCGATCGGGAATTTTGCAGCGTGATATCCAGTTTTGCGATCACCAGGGACGACAAACAACCCTACGTGAGCAGCGGTTTGCCAGTATGGCACAGCCCCATCTGGCTGGACTGCGCCTGGAGCTAACGGCTGAAAACTGGTCGGGTGCTTTGGCAATTCGTTCGGCAATCGACGGACGGGTGAATAATAACAACATCGAACGCTACAAACACTACAACAAGCAGCATCTAGAGCTATTAGAGGTAAATGTTCTAAAACCAGAAGTCCTCCGGCTGGTGATGCAAACCAACCAATCTAGAATTGAGGTTTCGTTAGCCGCACGAACTCAGGTCTTTGTGAATGAGAACCGGGTTGAGTCAGAATGGATACCTGATCAAGAAAATACTTATATTCAAGAACAGACGCAGATTTCAGTGGCTCAGGGTGATGTAGTGGCGATCGAGAAAGTTGCTGCATTGTATACATCGCGTGATCCGGCGATCGCCAGTTGCATAGAGGCGTCGCACAAAGCCGTTCAGGATGCACCTGGTTTTACTGATCTATTAGGGGATCACCAACACGCCTGGGAACGGCTCTGGATGCGCTGTGATATTGAATTTGAGCCAGTAGACTACCTGCGCGTAACACGGCTGCATCTGTTTCACATTCTTCAAACCATTTCACCGCACACCGCAGACCTGGATGTTGGAGTGCCATCACGGGGTTGGCATGGAGAAGACTATCGCGGACACATTTTTTGGGATGAAGCCTTTGTACTGCCCTTCCTGATCTATCGTTTTCCTAGCATTGCCCGCTCGATGTTGCTCTATCGCCATCGTCGTCTCAATGCAGCGCGAGATTTAGCTCGTCAACATGGCTACCGGGGCGCAATGTTTCCCTGGCGCAGTGCCAGTTCTGGTGGCGAGGAAACGCCCCGCTACCAGTTCAGTTTGTTTTCTGAGAACTGGATGCCGGACCATACCTGGTTGCAGCATCACATTAGTGTGATCATTGCCCATACTGTCTGGAAGTATTACACCATTACCGATGATATTATTTTCCTATGCGATCAGGGTGCTGAGTTGTTGATTGAGATTGCTCGATTTTGGGCAAGTCTCGCAACTTATAATGAGGAGTGCGATCGCTATGAAATCCGGGGAGTGATGGGTCCAGATGAATATCACACGGCTTACCCTGACGCAAACACACCTGGCATTGACAACAACACTTATACAAATGTAATGGTGGTCTGGACGCTATGTCGAACTCAAGAAGTTTTGGACCTGTTGCCAAACTCTCGTCGCGTAGAACTCTTTCACGCTCTATCTCTAAACCAGGATGAGATCGATCAGTGGCATACAATTAGCCAGAAGATGTACGTAGTCGCTGAAGATGACAGGTTGAGCCAGTATGAAGGGTTCGATCGCCTACAGCCATTAGATTGGCAGCAGTTTGACGAAGAGCGAGTTAACTGGGTATTAGAGGAAAAAGGCGACGACATTAACCGTTACCATGTCGCGAAACAGGCAGATGTGGCGATGCTGTTCTTTTTGCTATCCGTGCCAGAAATTCAGGCATTATTAGAACAGTTGGGATATATCTGCGATCGCACTCAAATGCAGCGCACAATCGAGTATTACTTTGAGCACACAGTTCATGAATCTAGCCTGTCGCATTTGATTTATGCAGGTGCATTCGCCAAACTAGACTGCAAAAGATCCTGGCATCTCTTTACTAAAGTTATCCATACCGACCTGGCAGGCGATAGCAGTGGTGAAGTCAAGAATGGTATTCATTTAGGAGCAATGGCAGGAACGCTGTATATCCTTCAGCACCATTATCTCGGTTTGGAGATCCATAAAGGCAGCATTTACCTAAACCCGTCATTTCCAGAACAATTCACCCATCTGCGACTGAACTTACAACACCATTACAACGATCTGGAAATCGAGAAAACGGATCATCATCTGCATCTCACGGCCGCAGACTCTAATCCATCCTCAATCACGATTGTCTACCAGGGAGAAGCAATGAACTTAGAACCAGGAGTTTCAAGATCTTTTGCCTTAGAGGAGATTTGAATCTACCTGGTTACAGAATTTGATATCACATTCGATATCACATCAGATTACACTTCTTACACTTCACAAGGTTCATTTGTATCGGTTTCCTGATGCAAGTGATCGATCCACTCATTGATATCTGCTTGGGTCAAATTTCCTCTAGGCTTTAATCTTGCATCTTTATACTGCCATTGCTCCACGTCGGGTCTGTATTGCAAGGGGGCTAGCAATGTTCCCTGGCACAGCTTTTCAGTAAGGTCAGGTTGGCTGCTTTCCTGTCCAAGTTTCTGACCCAATTGCTGCATTACCCAGCCAGGAATGCGCGATCGCTCTCCTGGATAAATAAAGCCAAACAACACCAGATGACTGAATAGTACCCGCCAGTGCTCCCCAAACTGAGCTACGAGCCGTGACCAATCCATGCGATCGCTATACGCCAAAATCAGGTGAGCAACATCCGCGCCATCAAAGCGATCGCGCGCCATGATGTATGCCTTTGACCAGATCATTTCCTCTGGCGCACACACCTGCACTGGCATCCCTAACACCTCATCTGAAATCGCGTGTTCAAACCAGGCATCGGTCACGGGCAAGCAACCGTGAGCAGAGTTAGAAATGATATCCACATAATTTTCACCGTGGTATGCCTTGGCTAACCAGTGTGGCACCGCAATTTCTGTCTGATATCCTGCCTGAGCAAAGACATCTAGAATCGGTTGAACATCGGTAGAACGGGCGAAAATGTCCAAGTCCTTAGTGTGGCGGGCAATTCCTGTGTAACGCTCAAAGGCGTAAGCACCACCCACTAAAAACGGCAATTGTGCTCGATTCAAAATGCCCAATGCTTCGCAGTAAAATTCGCGAGTTTGAGGATCAAGTTGTGCTTGAGAAAATGGCATAAGTTCTTTTATCAGTTAGAAGAACTGCTTCCGTGATAACTTGTTGAAGCATCCAGGAATTATCTATAGTGGGCGATCGCCTGACACGATTCCTCAACCTAAAGACCGAACTTCAGCCATCTTTACTGAATCATAAAAATGCACCCAAAAAGCTTTGGCGGAGGGTTGGCTCCCGAATGCTGCAAGCCTGGGGAGAAGCACCGATCAAACAGTTTGTGCATGAAGCCGTAGAAGAAGCCCTCAGGCTAGAATCAGCCCTGGCAAAGCTAGACACCTCGCAGCGGGTCGCTGTACTACACTATTCTCCCATTCAGGAAACGGTGGAGGGAGAACCTTGTGATATTTTGCCGTTTCTGGGCTCTAGCCGCCTGGAGGAACCTTTAAATCGCTTTTCGGTGGCGTTTGCCCTACACGGTCATGCTCACCACGGACAGGTCGAGGGGCGAACCAGTAGCAACATTCCGGTTTACAACGTTTCTATGCCGCTGCTGAAGAAGCATTTTCCTGACCAGCCCCCGTTTCGTTTGCTGGAAGTTCCTGTATAACCTGGGTTATTGCACTTTTGACGAACGATTTTCGCAGGGGCATGGCATTGCCGTGCCCCTACAGAGATTTGTGGTTTATCCAAGTGGAAATTGCTGTAAATCCCTATTCATGATTGGAAGTCTGCTCTCAGGCGCTTTATATTGAATCTGAAGGCAAGTCATTTCTTCTGAAAAGTTGATCAAGCTGGAGTCAGCACCGATGCAGGAACCATTCCTTCAGGATGATTCAATTGCCCAATTGCCGCATAGTCCCCTGACTCCAGAAAATGACAGATTCAATGAGCTTCAATTTGGTTTTGCCCAACCAGGGCTGGATAAGACTAATTTGCTTAGCCACAATTCTCAAACGGAAATACGGCACGATCGCCTCCTGAAAACCACCGCAACCGTAGCTCACATATTGCTGACCGCAGCAAACCTGGATAGCTCCATCCAACAGTCCTTACAGTTGCTCGGTGAGACTCTGGAAAGCGATCGCGTTAACGTGATTGAAAACTTTGCCCCGGATTCAAACACTCTATTTCCCCATTGGCGGGTGTTGTACGAGTGGGATTCACCCGGCACTCCTTGCCAATTTTCTGATTCGACTGCGGCTCAGGGTAGCTATGAAGAGATTCCAGAGATATTTGAGCGATTGCAACAGGGGCAAACCGTTGCTTATCTGATCGAAGATTCCCCTGAACCTTTCCGCAGCAGTCAGCTTGCCGTTGGTGTAAAAGCAACTTACCTTGTACCCATTCAAGTTGAAGGACAGTGGTGGGGAGCCATTGGATTAGATGACTGCCAGAAGGTGAGACACCGCAACCCAGCAGAACTGAGCGTATTGGGAGTTTTGGCAAACTGTGTAGGGAGTGCCATTCAGCGGCAGCGAACCCAGCAAGCTCTGCTACAAGCAGAACTGGTGCGAGTCACAGAACTAGCTCGATCGAATGAAGCCTTGCAGCAGACCATCGATACCCTCGGTGCTTTAGATAACTTTGATGACTTTATCCCCGCAGTGCTGGCGATTGTAGCGCGGACATTTAATGCTGCTGATTGCGCTTACTACGAACACAAATGGGATCAAACTGTGTATTTGCGCTACTGGTATAGCAGTGGCAAAATCCTCAATCCTATGGAACTGCAACTGCTTGACCCAGAGCATCATCAGGTACTCCATCAACTTGCCACTGGATTCACCGTGCCGCTGGAGCATCTGCATGGCACAACCGTTCGAGACCGCACACACGCCGTTATTATCGACCACACTTGTGCTAAAAGCGTGCCAGATTTTCATGCCTTCGCGATTTCCCAGGGCTGGGGACTGGAACTCAACCAACCTCTCCTGGTTGACGGCAAAGCAGATGGGGCACTGGTAATCTACCGAGGGATAAATCAGCCCTTTTCAGATGTAGAAATCATGCTGGCTGAGGGACTTGCGAAACAGCTTGCACTCGCGATGCAAGCCAGCCGACTTTCTGCCCAGGCTCGCGATCGCGCTGTGGAAACGGCGATCGCCCGTGAGCGGGAGAAAGCTGCTCAGCAGCAAGCAGCCGAGTTAAGTCGAGCGAATACCTTGCTACGAAACAGTTTGAGTCGTTTGTCTACCGAGCCTAACTTAAACGACGTGCTGGGGCAATTGTTGCTCGAAGTCACTCGCTATGCAGGCGCATCGGTAGCACATGTGTTTAGCTATGATGCCACTCAAGATGCACTCACTCTGAAACTGCGGGTGCGAGATGAACAAGTGTTTTGGACAGCGGCTGACGATGAACCTGCCATTTTTCGATCGCCCATTTCTGTCACCACCACACCCGTCTTTACTCACCTTTGTCAACATCCTCAACTTGCAACCCTCAACATCAGTGAGTTTTCAGGGCGACTGTGGGCTGGTGTTTCAGAATGGTTTCAAGCCAAGAGACTTCGAGGAACGAGTAGCTGCGTATTGCTGGTAGGCGATCGCCCCTTTGGTTTCCTAGCAATGGCGTTCTCCCATCCCGTTGCCCTGCGCTTGGTGGATGAAGAACTGATTCTGGCACTGGCGCAGCAAATTGCCCTGGTGATGCAGCTCACCACTCTTGCGGAAGCCGCAAAAGAAACAGCCTTGTTAGAGGAACGCAACCGTTTTGCCCGCGACATTCATGACACAATTGCTCAGGCTTTAACAGGAATCATCCTGCAACTGGAAGCGACTAAAGGTATTGTGGCCACTCAACCCGAAGTCGCCCATGAACACCTGTCACGAGCCCGTACCCTCGCCCGTGATGGTTTGGCAGAGGCCCGTCGCTCGGTTTGGGCACTGCGTCCAGAAGCGTTAGAGTCACAGGATTTGCCGACCGTCCTCCATTATTTTGCACAGCGCATGACCACAGGCACTCGGCTGAAAGCAGCCGTTGAGGTGACGGGTACTCCCTTCCCGCTCTCTCGCATGATTGAGATGAACCTGTTACGCATCGGGCAAGAAGCTTTGACCAACGTTTTAAGGCACGCTCAGGCAACAGCGGTTTACCTGACGCTACATTTCGGATCTGAAGTGGTGCAGTTAGACGTGGTAGATGATGGACAGGGCTTTGACCCAGAGCAGATTACAGTAGATCAGGGGTTTGGGCTGATCGGAATGCAAGAGCGATCGCAACGACTGGGCGGTCGTTTCAGCTTGAGCAGCCAACCTGGATCGGGCACTACAATTTCAGTAACCGTACCCCCGTCGGGAGGGCAAGCAACATGACCTCTTCACCCATTCGCATTCTCGTGGCAGAAGACCATGCTGTAGTTCGGGATGGTTTAGTAGCAATTCTCAATCGAGAAGCAGATATGACGGTTGTTGCCGAGGCAGAAGACGGTCAGCAAGCAGTAGAACTCTACGATCTGCATCAGCCTGACCTGACGCTGATGGATTTGCGAATGCCCAATCTAGATGGTGTGGAGGCGATCGCCCAAATTCGAGCAACTGCTTCCCAGGCAAAAATCATTGTGCTGACAACCTACGATACCGATGAGGATATCTATCGGGGGCTGCAAGCTGGAGCGCGAGGCTATTTGCTCAAAGACACCACTTCTGAGGAACTGTTGCAGTCCATTCATACGGTGCATCAAGGACAGCGATATGTGCCGTCTAACATTGCCCTGAAATTGAGCGATCGCCTCGGTGCAACCGCACTCACCCAGCGAGAACAGCAGGTGATTCAGCTATTGGTTAATGGCAAAGGCAATGCTGATATTATGTCTGCCCTGAACATTTCTGAAGGCACCGTCAAGTTTCACATCAACAATATTTTGAACAAGTTGAATGTGAGCGATCGTACCCAGGCCGTCATCGTTGCGCTTAAACGGGGACTGGCTCGACTCAACCCCTGACGACGTTTGGCAAATGACCTGATCGTTTGATCAGGAATAAAGCTTCTCTCTAGCACAGGAATTTTGATGCTCCTTTGGATAGGGAATGGGCTAACTTGGCTCTAGGTGACAGCAGTGGGCATTGCCTTTAGGCTGAAGCTGTTTGCTAGTAATACCGATTTAAACAAGATTTCGCGACACACCAATTTCTGTAGGAGCGCACTGCGGTGTGCCCCTACCTACATCTGCAACTTATTCAAATCAATTGGCATCCAGAACGATAGAGAAGCTTCATGGTGCAAATCATCAGTAAAAAGACGATGAATAACAACTTACAGCAGCCCCCTATCCTGATCGACCGCCCCCTCCCCACTAGTGGTGATCTACCGATTAATTCCCTTTCAGCCAAAGGACTATCACCCCGCAAGTTGAGAGCAGCCCTTGAGTATATCCATCTGCATATGAATGAAGGGCTCTCTTTGGAGGCGATCGCTGCTCATGTCAACATCAGCCAATTTCATTTTTGTCGTCTATTTAAGCAATCAACCGGGGTATCGCCCTATCACTATCTGCTGCAACAGCGGATAGAACGCGCCAAACAGCTATTGTTGCAAAACCAACTCAGCATTGCTGACATTGCCCTAGAAGTTGGCTTTTCTAATCAAAGTCACTTGTGTTTTCATTTCAAACGCTCAGTAGGCACTAGTCCCAAACAATTTGCTCAGCGATCGTAGCCAAGCATCGGTTCCTCACAACACACCTCGGATGCTCTACCGAGGTCCGTGAATTTTGTTGAAACAAGTAACAAGTAACCCCCGAAGGCACACATTCTGCTCATAGTGTTACAAACTTGGAGAAGGACGTGAATATAGTCAAGAGTTATGAGCGCAGAGCATGGGTCAAAAAGCCAATCGCAGGAGCGATCGCCTGATCTGAGTCTTAATCCCAAAGACTGGTCATGGAACTTTTGGCCCGCTGTACCCCTATACCCCTACAGCAAGCGACGCACCCTTCGACGGGAAGTGGTAGCAGACACCATTTGGACGTTTGATCAGCTTCAGGGCATCCTTTACACGATTGTGCCAATCCGGATGACCGTCGTAAAGCTGGAAGCAGGTGGACTGCTCGTCTACGCCCCGGTTGCACCGACCAATGAGTGTATTGAGTTAGTTAAAGAGCTAGTGGCAGTTCATGGAGAGGTTCAGTACATCATTCTGCCGACTTCTTCAGGGTTGGAGCACAAGGTTTTTGTAGGTCCGTTTGCCAGACGCTTTCCGCAAGCGCAGGTGTTTGTTGCACCGAATCAATGGAGTTTTCCGTTGAACCTGCCGCTCAGTTGGCTTGGCTTTCCCAAAGGTCGAACTCATGTGCTGCCAGAGAACAGCAGCAAAGCGCCTTTTGCCGATGAGTTTGACTACGCAGTGCTGGATTTTAACTTGGGGCGAGGCTCCTTTGCAGAGGTGGCAGTCTTGCATCGGCGATCGTACACGCTGCTCGTGACGGATTCCGTGCTTTCTGTGCCAGAGGAACCACCTGCGATCGCCCAACTCGACCCATACCCCTTGCTGTTTCACGCCAGAGAGAGTGCCCTTGAACAACCAGAAAACACCGAAGCCAACCGCCGTAAAGGGTGGCAACGGATTGCACTATTTGCTCTTTACTTTCGTCCAGGTGCACTAGAGACCGTTGGATTGGGGCAGACACTAAGCGATGCATTTAAAGCACCTGAGCGCTCCAAAAAATCATACTTTGGGCTATTCCCATTTCGCTGGAAAGATACCTGGAAGCAGTCATTTCAGGCTTTACGGAGTGATGGAAGACCCTTTGTTGCCCCTATTTTGCAAACACTCATTCTGATTCAGGCACCCAAACAAGTTCTTGAGTGGGCAGATCAGGTTGCAGCATGGGATTTTCGCCAAATTATCTCCTGTCACTTTGACGCACCTTTTAAAGCCAGCCCACAACAGTTTCGACAGGCTTTTAGCTTTTTAGAGAAAGAGGCTTCTACCAACGCAGATTTGTTGATTAGCAGAAATCAGCACTTACCCGAAACAGATTTTGAATTCATCAGGAATCTGGAAGCCAATCTAGTCAAGCGTGGTATTGCTACCCCACCCAAGGAGAAGGTGTAATAGGAGTGTTATCTACGCAAGCAGCCTGATTCTGATTGAGCAGCCTGGGATGTATTTATTAAGCACTCAAGCATTGCGATGTACGAGAAACACCTTGAACAGATCACACTGCTCCGTACTTTGGAGGGTTGTGATTACCAGCAATGTCTCTCTTTAGAGCAATAAAACTTAACAATGTCTTATTTATCTTGGTGATAGACATGCCTTCCAGGTTTGGGAATTATCCCACGCCTGTAGGTAGTGTCACTCACTTTAAAGAATTGGATTAATCATCAAGGAAATTTGATATGTCTCACTTTAGTACATTACGGAGCAAACTAACGGATGCTGAAATTTTAAAAGCATCATTACAGGATTTAGGGATGGAGGTGAAAACGAATACCGAGGTACGAGGACTGTGCAATCAAACCGTTCAAGCTGACATTGTTGCCGTGCTGGATGGGGATTGTGATCTAGGCTGGTTGCGTCACTCAGATGGTTCACTTGCTATAATTGCTGACCTTTGGGGTGTCGCGAAGAAGCACGATCTGACAAAACTGATGGATGTGGTGAATCAAAAATACGCAATCAACAGGACGTTGTTAGAGGTGAAACGTCCTGGCTTACAACACGCAAATGTCAAACTCTCACTGCAAAATCATCTAAATGCATAAGTCCTACAGATATGAATGATATGAATGCTACAAAGTCACAAAAGCAGGAATCCGCTGATCCGACCAAGCGTGATGTGATTACTCCTGAAAAGCTGCCGAATCCAATCTTTCGTTTTGCTGTAACGCTAGCGGTTCTGCTTCCCATCTTATTTATTGCTGTCATTTACTATAGCAGCATCAGTTAACCTGCTTGATTTGGTTACTTCTTTGTGTCTCAGGCAGGGAGTGCTCTGGGCGATCGCCCAGAGCACTCCCTGCCTGAGGTAAGGTATTACCAACCGATTGCAAGACCATCTGCACGAGGTTCTGAGGCAGACATCAACACACCATCATGACGCAAGATCATTTGTCCTCTGCCGAAGTATGAGGACTCTGTAGTGATACCGATTTGGTGTCCCTTATTTTGCAGTCCTGCCACCACATCTTCAGGCGTTTGTGGCTCTAACAACACCTTGTTGTCTTCCATAAATCGCCAGCGAGGGGCATCCAGAGCAGCCTGCGGATTCATTACATAATCAGCTAGGTTGACCACCACTTGAAGATGTCCCTGTGGCTGCATTGCCCCACCCATCACTCCAAACGGGCCTAAAGGCTTTCCATCTCTTGTGAGAAAACCCGGAATGATAGTGTGAAAAGGGCGTTTACCAGGTTGGGAGCAGTTGGGATGATCAGGCTGCAAAACAAATCCAGTTCCCCGATTTTGCAGTGCGATACCCGTATCGGGCACCAAGATACCGCTGCCAAAACCTGCGTAGTTTGATTGAATGAAAGACACCATCAGTTCCCCATCTGCCGCAGCCAGATAAACAGTTCCTCCTTTAGGTAAACCTGGCTGAGCGAGGGGCAAAGCCTTCGTTCCGATTAACTTGCTGCGCTCTTGAGCATAGGACTTATCCAAAAGCCACTCATAGGGAAACTCCATGTGCCGCGGGTCAGCAATATAGCGATAGGCATCTGCAACCGCTAGTTTCATCGATTCGATCGCCAAATGATAGCTCTCAACTGAGTCACGTGGATGGTTAGCAAGGTCAAAATTCTCCAGAATGTTGAGCGCTAAAAGTGTGGTTAACCCTTGACCATTCGGTGGAATTTCCCACACGGTTAAGTCACGATAGGTTGTAGAAATCGGGTCTACCCAGTCTGCTTGATGAGCATCCAAATCTGCTTGCGTTAGAAATCCTCCAGTTGCTGCTGCAAAAGCCACCATTTTTCCTGCTAGCTCTCCTCGATAAAAGCTCTCTCCCCCACTGTTGGCGATCGCCTCCAAAGTTTTGCGATGTAAGGGACTGCGCCATATTTCACCCGGTCGAGGTGCTCTCCCCTCCGGGAAAAAAACAGCCTTAAAAGGTTCAAATTCAGCAGCGGTTTGAGGCAAATAAACCTGCTCAGCTTGCTTCCAGGCTTGGGCGGTCACAGGTGAAACCGGAAACCCTTCTGCACATCGAATAGCAGGCTCAAACAAACGTTCAAAGGGAAGTTTGCCATATCTTTCCCAGAGGGTTCTCCAGGCTGAGACTGCCCCTGGCACGGTGACGGGTAGCCAACCTAGCTCAGGTACACTTCTCATCCCATCAAATTCTTTAAGGCTGAGGGCTGCGGGGCTGTATCCAGAAGCATTCAACCCTTGCAGCTTACCGTCCCAAACTAAAGCAAACGCATCAGAGCCAATGCCGTTGGAGGTTGGTTCAACAACGGTGAGGGCGATCGCAGTGGCGATCGCAGCATCGACAGCATTTCCCCCAGCAACCAGCATCTCCATTCCAGCCATTGCCGCTAGCGGTTGGGAAGTCGCCACCGCGCCGTGTTGAGATAAAACAACTCGACGAGTTGAGGGATAAGGGTACTGAGTCAGGTCTACAGGATTCACAAGCTGTCCATTAAAGCAACATTCATACTGTAAACCTCCTACATCAATCACTTTTTGAGGTGCAATACCGTTTCTCTAAAAAGAGGTTACAGATGGAAGGGCACCCCGCTCCGCGGGGTGCCCTTCCATCTGTAACCTTAATCTTTGGAATTGTGTGAGTGGTAGCACGGCTCCGCCACGGACCACTCACGCAGGAAGTCCTGTGTACCACCCTGTACCCCGATAATCTGTACCTGGGAAATCGGAACTCTTTCTGGTATTGAGACAAGCGCATAATCTGAGAAAATATTTAGACCCCGCCTCTAATCGAGTTGGGCGATCGCCGTTTACAAAGGTTGATGAAGGGAATACACCATTCCCGCGATCGCTTCACTGCTTGCACCCATGCTGCTTGAAGTCATCCCTTCAGACTTCTGGAGTCGGGCAGCCCTCATCGACGAGGAAACGGTTCTCGTCATAGTTGAGCCATCCAACTCGGTTAACCAGTCGATTCAGCCGATCAAAATCAATCCCGTCACGTTGGAGAAACCCGCCATGAAACGCCGTACACTCTTGAACCAGGTTGCCCTTGGAACCGCTAGCGCAGCAGGACTTGTCGCCTGTCAGCAGTCTAATTCTGCTACTGGAACATCCAATGCCAGCAGTACCACCGATTTACCGACGATCGAGTGGGAAATGGCGACGAGCTGGCCTATTGCTCTGGATACAATTTTTGGGGGCGCTCAAGTGTTTAGCGATCGCCTCGCTAGCCTCACTGGCGATCGGTTCAAGATCACTCCTCGTGCTGCGGGTGAGCTGGCTCCTCCGCTTGAAGTGCTGAATGTTGTATCTCAAGGTGCGGTGCCCTGTGGGCACTCGGCTTCATACTATTACCTTGGCAAAAGTCCGGCTCTCGCTTTTGGCACAACAGTTCCCTTTGGGCTGACGGCGCAACAGCAAAACGCGTGGCTCTATGAAGGCGGAGGGCTGCAAAAACTGCAAGAACTCTATGCCAGCAAGTTTAATGTGATTCAGTTTCCCGCTGGTAATACGGGCACTCAGATGGGCGGATGGTTTCGCAAAGAGATTAAATCCGTGAATGACCTGAGAGGCTTGAAAATGCGTATTCCTGGACTGGGTGGGCAGGTAATGGCAAAACTGGGCGTGACCGTGCAAAATCTACCCGGTGGAGAAATTTTTCAGGCCCTGCAAACAGGGGCGATCGATGCCGCAGAATGGGTTGGACCTTATGACGATGAAAAACTTGGATTGAATGAAGTTGCCCAATACTACTATCATCCAGGCTGGTGGGAACCGAGCGCAACTTTAGAGGTACAAATCAACCTCAACGAATGGAACAACCTTCCCCCCCAATATCAGTCCGCCGTGCAAACAGCCGCTTATGAAGCGAATGTGACCATGCTCTCACGCTATGAAACCCGTAACAATGAAGCGTTGCAGCGGCTAGTAGATAAGGGCGTTCAGTTACGGTCCTACAGTGATGAAATTATGGAGGCTGCACAACAAGCTGCCCTGGAACTCTATGACGAATTTGCTGCCCAAGATGCTGATTTTCAGTCCGTGTACTCGGAATGGAGAGAATTTCGCGATCGCGTTTATGCCTGGGACAATCTGAATGAATCCAGCTTTACCCGTTTCACCTACAGCAAGTTGAACGAATAGCATCACCAGCTTTACTGAAACGACGCATTCACAAGCCAACTCACCGTTTGGGGAAAGGCAATCACGATCAATAACACCACAACTTGTAATGCCATAAAAGGAAGGGCACTTCGGTGAATGTCGATCGTGCTAACTTCCTTGGGCGCAACCGTTTGCAGGTAGAACAGGGAAAACCCAACTGGGGGTGAGATAAAGGCGGTTTGCAGATTAATTGCCATAATCACCCCAAACCAAACCATATCGATTCCCAAAGCTTGTGCTGCGGGCACTAGTAGCGGCATCGCGATAAAGCAAATCTCGATAAACTCTAGAAAAACACCTAGCAAAAAAATCACAATATTACTAACAATCAAAAAGCTGAGATAACCACCGGGTAAGCTGACCAGCAATTCGGTAATTAGTCGCTTGCCGCCCAAGTCATCAAAGACAAGGCTAAACAAGGAAGAACAAAAAAGAATAATCAACACGAGAGCCGTAATCGATGCCGTAGAATGGGCTGCATCACGGATAAGTTTTTGATTCCAACGTCGGTTAAGGGCTGCTAACACACAGGCTCCAACGGCTCCAACGGCTCCTGCCTCAGTCGGAGTGGCGATGCCAAAAAAGATGCTGCCCAGCACCGCAAAAATTAACAGAATGGGTGGTAAAACCGCCTTTAAGAGTTTTTGAAATAAAGCCATGCCGCCAATCATTCGCACTTCTGGAGGGAGTGCCGGAGCCGTTTGGGGACGCATTAGCGCCACTACCAAAACATATAGGGCATAAGACCCCGCTAGCATGAGTCCAGGAATTAATGCGCCTAAAAACAAATCTCCTACTGACACGCCAATCTGGTCACTCAGAACGACCAATACCAGGCTGGGAGGAATTAACTGAGCAAGAGTTCCAGATGCCACAATCACACCAGAGGCAAGCTGCTTGTCATAGCCATAGCGCAGCATGATTGGTAGTGAGATCATTCCCATCACAATCACGGTTGCAGCAACTACACCCGTTGTTGCAGCGAGCATGGTTCCTACAATTACGACTGCTAGGGCTAATCCGCCGCGCAATCGCCCCATCAAAATGCCAATTGTTTCTAGCAATTCCTCAGCAATGCCAGATTTCTCTAGAATGGCTCCTAAAAATACAAAGAAGGGAATAGCAAGTAGGGTGAAGTTTGACATCGTGCCAAACCAGATATTCGGCAGCAGCAGCAAGCGGTTGAGGTTAAAAGCACCCACTGCCAAACCGATCGCCCCAAAAATTAAAGACGTTCCCGCAAAGGAAAACGCTACGGGATACCCGCTGATTAGAATAATAAAAAAGACGACAAACATGGCGATCGCCAGCCACTCAAACCCCATACTGGTCTTGCTCCCGATGATTAATTAGTTATCTTTTAAGCTGTAAAAGTGTGCATTTTAAGGGCAGTTTTAGCCAACTTTATTCGTAGGGAAGTTGTTCTGCATCTTGCTGCACATTGACTGGCCGTCCTAATAGAAGGGCAGCATACTTAATGGCTTGGGCGATCGCCTGTAACAACAGCAGAGCTAATCCTACCAGTAGCATGGTTTTGATTGGGGCACGGGGCAAACCATTGGCATCAGAAGAAACCTCCCAACTTCCCCACGTTCCATCTGGAAGCTGTCCCCAAGATGCCAACACGGGATTGAGCGCAACATAAAGACCCAGACTGCAAAACGGAATTAGAAAGAACAGCGTTCCAATCAAATTAATCCAGGTTTTTCGTCGTTCGCTCCAGTGGGCATACCAAAAATCGACCCGTACATTCTGGTCGTGCTTCAAAATGTAAGCAAAGCCCAGCAAAAAGATAATTGAGAATAAATACCATTGCAGCTCAATGAGAATATTGGAGGAAAGCTGCAATCCAATAAATCGTCCAATATAGCGGACAGCCACGTTATAAAAACCAACGGCAACAGTTAGGATTACGAGCCAATCCGTCCCTTGCCCCAAGACCTCGATCAGTCGATCGATCGCCCGTGCAAACTTAAGTAAAATTCGCATTTAAATTTGTTCGTCTAGAGTTTCACAAATCCTACATCTTTATGAGTCTAATGTTGCAACAGAAAAGGGCTACAGCGGGAGAGGCAACCTACTGTAGCCCTAATTCTTGGAATGGGCATCGGACTCATTTCGACTGATTGATAAGGCGATTGCCATAGTGTTTCTCAAAAGCAATAGGGGCACCACTCATCCGCTCAAGGTCATGACGAACTGCCTCCGCGTTGCCCCACACAATTGCATTCTCCTCACGCTGAGTAATCTCAGTCTCAATCTGCTGACAGTATTGGTCGTGGTCACGGGCAACAAAGAAACCATAGGTTCGACAGGCGATCGGGCGAGCATGATAAATTCGGCAAGCTCCCTCCTGCTCATTCAGATAGGGACACACAACGGATGAGCCGAGAGTATCCTGAGCAATCTGTTGCAGAAGGGCATTGATTTTCTGTTCGACGACAGCCTGTTCTAAATTTGGGAGTTGCGCGACGGCTTCATCTACCCGTTTCCATTCCGCAGCGCTGAGTTCAGGAGGATGGGCAAGGTGACGGCAACAATGGTCGCATCCCCGTCGGCAGGGCCACCAGTCTCGCTCAGATCGAATAGCCTGAACCCTTGATTCAATGCGTTCATCTAAGTCCTGTAGTAACTGTTGTAATTCGTCCATCTCAAAGTTGATTGTTTTCCCCTACTATTCTCCCCAACCCTGTCAGCATTTTAGGGCTGCTGCCATTGTTTGTATTAGAATTCATGCTCCTGTTTAGGACAGCACGATCACAGAGAAACTAGCTTGGGAACAAACCACTGTTGTTCTACTTTGCTTTGTGCCACAACAACTCCATTTTTAATGACAGTGCGTCCCATGGGGGCAGCACCGATCGCCTCACTGACTGAACGCACATTCAGCAATACCAGATCAGCTACATTGCCGACTTCAATTTCGTGATGCTGGATGCCGATCGCCGCTGCTGCCTGACTGGTTGCCATTTCCAGACAAAGCTGGTGGCTCGATACGGTTCCCAGGTGCAGCACTTGCGCTAGTAAGGTACATAGCTTCAGCACATCGCCATCTCCAAATGGAGTAAACAGATTGAAGACATTGTTGGTCGCCAGCCCAACCGTGACTCCTAATTCTGCTAAACGATGCACAGGTGCAATGCCACGACGAACATTGTGAGTATCTTTGCGAGCCATCATGTATAAGTCAGTTGCAGGTAACGCCAAAACAGACACTCCTGCCTCTCGCATTGCAGCAGCAAACGTCTCTAGTTCTGAAGGTGTTAAGGCTGCTAGCTTGGTCATGTGTCCCAGGCAAACCCGTCCTTGCCAGCCTCGCCTGACCGTTTCTTCTATCACGAACGGTAAGAGTAACGGCTCATCGTTATCTAAAAAGTCAAGATGAAAGTCAACATCACAGTCAAACTCCTGCGCCAGATCAAATACAGTTTCAATGTTTTGCTTTGGATCTGGATCGACGTAAGGGGCAGAACCAATCGCATCTCCTCCCATTGCTAACGCCTGACGGAGTTGATCCACTAATCCATCGTGGTTTGTAATTCCCTCTTGGGCAAAAACGGCAAGCTGTAGGGTAATGCCCCAGGAGTAAGCTTTCCGCAAAGGCAGCAATGCCTCCATCGCATCAAGCCCCATCGTTGGATCGACTTCGACATGAGTTCGCATGGCAGTTGTGCCAAAGGCGATCGCCTGCTCGATTACCCGTCTTGCCCGATTTTGGATATCCTCAATCGTAAATGATTGCTTCAGTTTCAAAGTTTCGCGTAGGGCTTCATCAAATGTGCCATCTAAAGCTGGATAGCGATCGAGAATCAAGGCTTTGTCGAGGTGAATGTGCCCATCCACCAGTCCTGGAATCAGCAGGTTTCCTTGAGCATCTAGAGTTTGAGTTGCGGATGCGGCTAGAGTTGGGGCAATGTGGGTGATGCGATCGCCCGCAATTCCCACATCCCACTGTCCTTGCCGTCCGGGCAGAATTGCATTGGTAATTTTTAGATCCATTGAAAAACTGTTAAATCGTGACAATACGCTCTTAAAACCATAGCCTTTAGTTTGCTTTAGGGAAAAACTTTGGGCGTTGCTGAATATACGGGTGTGATTCACGGCTCTCAATCCTCTTTGTAGGGGGATGGCAATGTGTTATCCGACGAAATTCATACATCAAATCAGCAACACTGGAAGGGCACTCCGCGTCGCGGAGTGCCCTTCCCTCTGTAGCCTATTTTTAGAGAAACGTTGCTAAACCCTGTTTAGCTTTTGTTGATGCTACTCATTTTGTAAGAGACAAGTACCCCACGAGGGTACTGACACCTCTAAAAACATCCTCTAACTTGGTGTTTATGGCATTCAGCCATATCCAGAGCAAGTCCCACAACGTCTGCTCTGGCTCAACTCGCAGCGCTCCAGAAACTAATTGATATGGCGTTTTGGTTTGATTGATGTACCTTCTTGCATTAATCAAATCCGTAGTTTGGGATATTTTCAGTACCTAGTACTGAAAAAACTTAAGAAATTACACCCCTAATCAAACTGGGAGATCAAACATGACAAACGGGTATGCCAACGGCAGAGCAAGTACTGCCGAAATGGAATTTGAGTCACCACCCTACTCAAACCTAGACCTAGAAGATGAGTGGGAGATGCAAGAATCCACCAATTACTCCAACCCGGAGTTTGCTAATGAATGGGAAGTGCAAGAATCAACTCCCTACGCCAATCCTTACTCCAATCCGGAGTTTGAGGATGAGTGGGAAGTCCAGGAAGCTCTGCATTCGTCTAATCCTGAAATGGAGAGTGAGTGGGAAACAGAAGGTGAGTATTTCTTCAAAAAAGCTTTGCGAGGAATTGGAAAAATTGCCAAAGTAGCCGCTCCCCTGGCAAAGCGTCTGGCCCCCATTGCTGCCAAAACCCTCATCGGAGCCATACCCGGCGTTGGAGCAGCAGCCGGACCCTTAGCTGGGAAACTGGTGAGTGCCTTGCTGCGAGAAGGCGAAATGGAGGCAGTCCAGATGGAAGCAGAATTCTTTGGGACAAACGAGGCAGAAGCAGAAGTTAGCAATACAGAAGCTGCCTATGAAGCTGCTTTGACCGAAGTGCTAGCTGCCGAAGCAAGCCACAGCCAAAGTGAAAGTGAAGCTGAGGCATTACTGGGAGCTGCCGTCAGTAGCACGGTTAAGAGTATGAACGGACAGCGACCCTTACGTTACATCATCCCAGTTCTAGTGCAAGCGAACGCTCGACTTGTTCGGCTCTTACATCGTCAAGGTCCGGCGGGTCGTCAGCTTTTGCGGCTGATGCCAACCATCATGCGTCGCACGATCGCCAGTCTACGGGCGGCTCGACGTGCAGGTCAGCCAATCAATGCGGCGTTAGCTCAACGATTAATGGCGGCTCAAGCTGCACGAGTATTTGGTAACTCCAAAACTTTGACTAAGGCAATGATTCGCAATGCCATTATTCGTCAGCGTACTGTTGCTCCGGGTCGATCGATTTCCCGTTCCGCATAGTTCATTCAAACAATAAGGAGACTGTTGAATTATGGTGATGCAAAACGAGGCCGTATTTGAAATACCTGCTTCCCATGAAGTTTCTCAGTACAGCAATCCCTTCTCTACTGCTGAATACGAGAATGAGTGGGAAATGCAAGAAGCCTCTCAGTACAATCCCGAATACGAAAGTGAGTGGGAGCAGGAAGCTTCCCAGTACAATCCCGAGTACGAAAGTGAGTGGGAGCAGGAAGCTTCCCAGTACAACCCTGAATACGAGAATGAGTGGGAAATGCAGGAAGCTTCCTTATACAATCCCGAATATGAAAGTGAGTGGGAGCAGGAAGCTGCTTTATACAATCCTGAATTTGAGGATGAGGGTGAGTATTTCTTCAAGAAGTTGGGCAGAGGGCTGAAATCACTAGCCAAAGTGGCAGCCCCGATCGCTAAAAGGCTTGCCCCCATTGCAGCAAGAACATTAGTGGGAATGATACCGGGTGTAGGAGCGGTTGCAGGACCACTAGCCGGAAAACTCACCAGCGCCTTATTAAAAGAGGGTGAAATGGAGGCGGCTCAACTAGAAGCTCAACTATTTGGCACAAATGAGTTTGAAGCAGAAGTTGCTAACACTGAAATTGCTCATGAAGCCGCTCTAACTGAGGTTTTAGCAGCACAAGCGGCAGAAGCCGCAACAGAGGCAGAGGCAGAAGCGGCTGCGGCTGCGGCGTTGCCGATCACAATTACGATTATGGGTGGACAGCGGGCACTCAGACCCGTAACCCCTATTCTGGCTCAAGCCAATGGTCGATTAGTGAAGACACTACGCCAGCAGGGTAAGGTCGGCAAACAGCTCTTGCGGACGGTTCCTGCCATTCAACGGCGAACAGTTGCCACTCTAAAGGCGGCCTCCCGTGCCGGTAAGCCCATTACTGGAGCAATGGCAGTCAAAGCAATGGCAGCCTCAGCACAACAGGTATTAAACAATCCTCGGACTGTACAGCGCTCTATCACCCGGAATGCAGTCTTGCGTCAGCGTGTTGCTCCGTCAAATCCCCGCCGCGCTGCTGCTCAGGCTGCCCGCTGTCCTAGTTGCGCCAGCAAAAGGGCTGTTCGCTAACAAGGTTACGAGTTCTAAGTTTTGAAATGTAGCTCGTAACAGAATGCATCAAACCGTCCCCACTTCCAGCCACTAATCGAATATGGTATCCTCACCTGCTTCATCTAAGGTGGCATCTGCACCCGCCACTCTAAAAACCACTTCAGCAAAGCCTATCCCACCCCTGAAGGTTGTTTCTGGTAATAACCTCCAAGGAGCTGCCACTTCCAGCGAGCAGCGCCTGATGGATAATTGGCTAAACGTCCAAGCCATTAACCTGATGCGGCATTCCAAATCGCTGCGTCCGTTTGCTAAAGATGAGTTTGGGACTGGACCAGCAGCCCCTAGCGAGGCTCACATTGAAGCCGTAAATCGGTTCATTGAAAAGTTTCGCAGCCGACTGACCGAAAATGCGCGTTGGGTGGAAGCTGCTGCTAATGCAGCACGCCGTGAACCTGCAAGCCAGCAGTTGCGGGTGCTGCTGGAGCGTAAACAAACAGTGAGTAACCAAGTCCTTTATTTGGAAGGAATTTGGGATTTTTACTTTGATTTATTTGTGCAGCGGCTTTCGTCATTTGGGGAACGGTTGCGAACGATCGATCGCATTGCGATCGGTTGCTACGAAAGAGTTTACAGTGGTCTCGGTACGGCTCAGCCCACCCCTAGCTTGTTGCCATTTAGCTATGCTGACAGCGGTTTCAGTCCAGCCACCTTCCGCCGGGGAGTGCCGCTGTCAAAACTACGTCGCAACTCAAATCTGTTTCCGCTGATTATGCTGCCCCAGCATCGTTTGGATAATGTGTGGGCACTCTCTAGCGTGTTGCATGAAGTGTCTCACAACCTCCAGGCAGATTTGGGTTTGTGGGAGGTCGTTCCTGCCCGTCTCTATCACCGCTTGACAACAGAGGGACGTTTTCCCTCTCAGATTGCTCAGGTGTGGGCGCGATGGCACAAGGAAACCATGGCAGATATGTTTGCGCTGGTGCTAGGTGGTCCTGCTGCGGTGGAGTCATTGATGGATGTGGTGGGGCGATCGCCTGCTGACACAGTCCAATTCAACCCACTGTCGGTGCATCCAACGCCTTATCTGCGAGTGCTGATCAATTTGATTTTGCTAAAGCGGCTGGGGTTCACCAAGATGGCAACCGAGTTAGAGCGAGTGTGGCAGCGACTTTATCCTCGGATTACGCCAAATGACATTCCCCCCAGTTTCATGAAGACCTTTTATCCGGCGGCTGAAATGGTGGTGGATACACTGGTGTTTCAGCCTTACAAACAGTTTGGCAACAAGTCAATGGTGCAGGTGGTGAACTTTGACCCGGCACAAATGGGGCTAATTGAGCTGGCAGGTCGGCGACTGGCAAAGGGTGAAGATCCGGGAACCGTTCCGATTCGATTAATGATTAGCGCTGCTCGGTTTGCGCTCGATCAGCGTCTCGCCCCACCCCAAACGATTACTGACAATTTCTACCGCATCTTGGGACGACGTTAAGCGTTAACTTTCAAGCGGTTTCTCAAAACATTCCTTTCAATATTAATGAGGTTGCAAAGATGGCATTTCCTTTCAAGGACACAGCAGGTTCCGAAATAAGCCTCACTCCTGAGAATTTACAAGAACTGCGTCAGAGCTTCATCGATAAGTTATTTGGACCGTCTGCCACTATTGCAGGTACGCTTCCCAGGGAAGCTTTGATTGCCGACCAACTCGCGCAAATCACGCGCGTTCTGGGGCGTTCTGCCACCAATGAAACTACTGTTTATGACAATGGCTCAGTTCGATCAGGGGCATCCAGCGCTGCAAGTTCACTCACTTTGCAAGTGGAACGAGCACTAACGCAAGTGCTGGGGCGATCGCCCGGTCGTGGTCCCGATGGGTTTATTAGTGCGCTGAACAGTGCCTTCCCTACGGCAAAAGATGGGCAAGTGATGATGCAGCCTGCCCGCAGCTTAGTATCTCTGCACTCACCCATCACTGAGGGATCAACCGGACAGCTTTCGGTTGAGCAAGCAAATCTCTATCGTCAAGCTTCAATTATTGGTAGTGATACCTTGAAAGTGCTAGACGGACTGACTCCGTTTGACCCCAAGGCAGACATTGATGCTGTGGAAGCCTTACGTGCTTTGGTGCGATCACAAATTCGCAGCTTAATCGACGAATTTGGACGGCTTGATGAACCCCGCAAACAGCGAGTCGATACTTATTTCAAAACGCTGCTTGGCAGAGATGAAACTGGACGGGAAGATGGTTACTTGTATCGCTTAGGCGAAGAAGCTCACTTGGGACGGGGTGAGGCGTTTGGTCTGGAACTCAAAGTTGTCCCGGTTACGCTTGAGGATGAGACACAGGTTGCAGGCTTTGAACTGTTGATTGGATATGTTACAACGCTGCTTCAGAGTTGGAGAAATTACGAAGCTGCCAAGACAAGCACCAGCCCAATCGCCGGACGCTACAGCGATCGTTTATCGCGTACCAGCATTATGTTGCCTGTAATTGCCGACAGCAACGCCAGCTTAATGTCAGCAATGGATTCGATCGGCTTTACCCAAAGCGAGCGACGCTCAGATTCAGCCCTATTTAGTAATCTGCAAGCTCCAACGGAAGATCCAAACATTCCAGGTAAGATTACCCTGGGAAATACCCAAGCCGCGATCATCTTACCCGACATTACTGTGAATGATTTTGATGAGTGGGTCGATCGCTTCACCAGCCTAGAGGCTCCTTCGGTGCTGTCAACCGCTGGACAGTTTGGCTTGGATTTCGTCACCGACCAGGCTGACACGCTGTTTTGGACGATTGGTGTAGTTCTGTATGCAGTTCTGCCACAGAAGGATCCGGCTGGCAGACTGCTCAGCAATAGAAACCAAGGCAAGCTGCTCGGCAAAGTACTGGCGTTTGAGCGCGTACAGCAAAGCTTGAGCGAACTGATCTATCAGCTCGACACGCTAGCCAGCCTAGGCGTAGGCAGCATTTCATCAGAGCGTCCCTTGGGAGGGACCTTGATGTAAGTTTTGTTTGCACTCGTGAATTTCGTTTGCACTATTGATAAGGAATCTGATTATGAAAGCACGCGACTACGATCGCCGCAATGACCAAATCGCGGCACTGTTGCAAAACACGATCGAACAACTTGGACCAGAACTGGTTGCTAACCCGCAGTTGGCAGAAGTACTCAACCGCATGGTCGATGACCAGCTACAAAAATATGACGCTTCTCAAAATGGAAAAAGCGCTCCGGCAGATGGAGGACTGGCTGATTTAATTGGATTCGGTAAAGATGCCACCACCGATCTTGGTGATGCACGAGTATCAAGTGGGGTAGTGGATTATGATGATACGGTCAGGAGTGAGCGTATCCTGGCGAGCGCCGACCTCTATTACCTCTACATGCACGAACGGCTCGGCGTGTTCCGCGTGATCGACAAACTGCAAGAACTCTTTCAAGCCGGTACACTGCGAATTTCTAGCGGTGAGGGTGCTTATGGGCTCTACCGCTTCGACAAGCACAACATCTTGCGCTATCACAAACGCGAACGGATGCGAGCCTATCGGCGCGTATTTGGCTACACCACGGTTGATCCTGGACCCGGTGCGCGTCCCAATCCCCAGTTTCACGGATTATTCTCACACTTCATTGGCGAAGCGGCAAAATATTGGCGTGATAAGCGCATCAGTGAGGTAATTCGCGAACGCGCTACCGATCCAACATTTGGCTCGATTGCGATCGTTCGCCGCTCTGGACTAGACCTCCGTAACAACCTGAAGAACTCATCCTACGGCTACATCAACGTCTTGCGCGTTGAAACCAGTCAAGCACTAGCTGAATGCTTTAAGATCCTGGAATCGTCTGATGTTCGCGCTCAATTTGGAGCCGACAACGCCTGGGAACTGATTGAACTCGTTTTGTGGCAGTACTTCCACGAATCAGTTCATGCTAGTACGATGAACCGGATGGCGGTTGCTGGACGTGAGATTATTCGCTGGTTAGCAGAACCGTTTGTGCTTCAGAAAAACCGCAGCGAGTTTGAAGCTCTGCTGCTGCGGATCGCCGAATACGCCGAAGAGTGGATTTCGAGCGAAGAGGGAATGCGCGTTAGCCGCCCAACTCCGCCACCGCGTCAGGTTTACATGCCCGGTGCGCCGCCCTCTGGAATGCGTCGCGAACCGATAATTGGCAGACCCAGGGGAATGATGCCTGGCCCAAAAATGATGGGCTAGGGCAGCGTGTTCAATATGCGGGTCCGAAACACCAAGCTCTGAGTGTCCAGTTTGAATCTTTAAGTCCCATGCGTAATAGCTTGGCGATCGCTGACGAGTCTCAGATATTCGTCAGCGAGATTCAGACACTTATTAATGAATCTTCGAGCTAATGAATCTTCGTGCCTCATTCATGAGCCTCAGCTATCTCATCCACGAGCCTCAAAGACTCATTCTTGTTTGATCAGGTATCTGAGCCTGCAAAGGCAGCTCTTTGAGCAGGCTTTACCGCCTTACTGAATCACTCAATTTCTATAAGTACCCGCGAAGAAACTGATGCCATCTCCAGAGATTGTTGGATAAGGAGAAAACAATGACGCTGCAAAATCAATGGTTGTTCGAAGCACCTCTTCGCCCTGATACAGAATACATGGCTGCGCCCGTTAAAGCTCCACCACTAGTTGAGATTACCAAGGGAGCTAAACCCTTTACTGGTGAAGCGGCTAAATTACAAGCTGAAATAATAAAGTTAGCAAAAACTGATCAGAACTGTGCAGGTTGTGACTACGAACGGCTTGTAAGGGCGCAGTTCAGGCTCAAACCAGGAGAGAAAGTAATAGGTACAGGGCACCCAGACTCTCAATACAGAGGTACCCCTGTCGAAATTACACTTGCTGAGAAAATGAACGGTCGCAAGATGGCGCAGATTACAAGGTATTTAGCAACATTTGGCAAAGTTTTAGTGGTTACACCAAATTTATCCCGTAGGCTCCAATCGACCCTTGACACAATTGGCAAGAGCGCACAGGGGCTGGTTAGAGCAGATAAGAAGAAGTTTGACAAGCTTAGAATTAGGATATTGACAACTCAGGAGGTTACCTCGAAAAATACGGCGGGGGCTTATCGATGATCATTGATTGCCACTGTCATGCTGGAAAAGGTGATTTACTCACGGGCCCCTGGGATACAGATGCACCTGTTGAACTCTACTTGAAGCGGGCACATACTGTGGGAATTAACAAAACAGTCATCTTTTCGCCCTTTCACAGTAACTATGGACAGGCGAACGCCCATACGGCTCGAATCGTCGCCAGGTATCCCGATCGCTTTATTGGTTTTGCTTTTATTCATGCTCAGCGCGATCGCGGTCGTGTCTATCAAATTATTCAGCAAGCAGTTAACCAGTGGGGATTTTGCGGCATCAAAGTTCACGGACATGAAGCCCCTGCTACTCGCGAAGTGTGTGAGGTTGCCCATCGCTTTCGGCTTCCCCTCCTCTACGATGTTGCTGGCAAAACAGATGTCATTGAACTGTTGGCTCCACAATACCCAGACGTGAATTTCATCTTGCCCCATCTTGGCAGTTTTGCTGATGACTGGCGTGCTCATCTGAGAGTCATTGATCAAATTGCTCGATTTCCCAATGTTTACGCTGATACATCAGGCGTTCGACGGTTCGATTATGTGGTACAAGCAGTGAAGCGCGGCGGTGCTCACAAAGTTCTCTTTGGTTCGGATGGTCCCTGGTTACATCCCGGTCTAGAGTTACACAAAATTCGTTTGCTCGGTTTACCTCCTAAACAGGAAGCATTGATTTTGGGTAGAAATCTATTACGACTGCTTCAAAAAGTGCAAACACCGTCAAGACCGAGAATAGGGGCAGAGAATACACTGGTGTCATAATACCACTACTTGAATTAGCTCTGAATTGAAGCTGAATTAAATAAAAATAAGTCCCTGCCGCATTCCCAGCGTAACTGCTTCGGTGCGACTAGAAGCGTTGAGCTTAGAGAAGATCGAGCTAATGTGAAACTTGACGGTGTGTTCAGAGATGTTGAGCTGACGGGCGATCGCCTTATTCCCCAAACCCGTTGCCATCAGTTGCAGCACTTCTACTTCGCGGGGGGTGAGAGGGGCATCCAGCTCCTCAGAATGTACGGGTTCATTCGATTCAGGCAATTCCTGAAGCAAAACGTCAGATACATCAGGATGCAAAACCACCAAACCCGCCGCGGTCGCCTCAACCGTGAGAATCATTTCATCCGTTGTAATATCCAGGGGTAGAATCGCCCGAACACCTGATTTCAGCAGGGGTATGGCGGAGTAGGCTTCAGTTGGACTTACCAAGAGAGCGATCGCTACCTCCTCTTGACTGGTCAGCATCTCCAGGTTGGTATCTGTCAGCAGGGCAAACTCCAGTACCACCACATCGGTCTGTTGAGAGCGGAAGAATTGCTCCAGCGTCGTCAGATCGACTGTACGTCCGACGACTTGAATCGTTGGCTCGCGGACTAGCATTGCCTCCAGCCCTGCTTGCATGATTAATGAGCGAGTCACGATCAAAACACGAATCACCGGAGCTTCCTCACAGGCAGGGTTAACGTTCACCGACGGTTAGAGTCAACTCGATTAGCTGTCCGCCCCGAATCATTTGTGCAGTAATGGGCTGACCGACCTGCTCTGACCGAAGCTGCGATCGCAGCGCTTGCACATTGGCGATCGCCTCACCCCTCAACGTTAATAAAATATCTCCAATGAGTACTCCAGCGCGATCGGCGGGGCTATCTGCTTCCACACTCACGATTAACACACCCACCTCTTGAGTGAGGTTGAGTGACTGTTTCAACTGTGTCGTCAACTCCACAGGCTGTAGTCCCACGCCCAAATAGCCCTGTGTAATTCGTCCGTGCTGCACCAACTGATCCACGACGCGATTCACCGTTGTGATCGGAATGGTAATGGCAAAGCGACCGCGTGAATGCGTCGTATTGATTCCCAAAACATGACCCTGAGTATCGAGCAGCGGACTGCCAGAAAATCCTGGAAACGGTCGAATATCAGGACGAATTAAGCGATCAATTCGACCGCCTGTCCAGCTTTGCCACTCTCCTCCCAGTGATGCCAGAATGCCGCAGCTAGCGCGAATATTACCATCATCCGAACGTCCAAGCGCTAACACTAAATGCCCAACTCGCAGTGTATCCAGGTCGCCCAACTCAGCAGTCGGTAGATCAGGCGCATCAACGCGCAGCACTGCAAGATCTGTTCCCGGATCTGTGCCCACAACAGTTGCAGACAACGCACCCTCTGGAGTCATCAGCGTCATATCTCTTTTGCAGCGCACCGCATCAACAGTGGTGACAACAAGTCCCGATCGCCAATGAACTCCACTAATGGCAAAGCGTCCCGATGGTAAGGTGACAATCATCGGAGCAGCTTGGGTGATCGCATTTGCCAGTTCATCTGAGAAGTCTGATAAGGTCGTCATGGCAATTCTCCAATGCTTTTCTTCAGAATGCCAAACCGTCCTGGTTAGCAGCATCAGGCAAATCGGTAGCCACGCCCCTGGAAAAATGGCTAGGGAGCCAGTCCGTCCAACCTTTGAGCATTCGTTAGGATAGGGAAGCTGTTCGTTTTCCGTGTTTAGTTAAAAGCATGATCGCAATTTTGGGTTGGAGTTCGTTGATTTGGAAGCCTCAAGATCTTCCTTATGAGGGAACTTGGCAGCAGGGTGGCCCTGTGCTTCCGCTGGAGTTCACACGGGTCAAAACTGCCCGTCCACTCACATTGGTCCTTGATCCAGTGAATGGTGCTGATTGTCCTACACAGTTTGTTTGGAGTTCGCGGACAAATCTTGCTGATGTGATTCAAGACATTCAAGATCGAGAAAATGCAAGTCCAGAAGAAACTGGTTACATCGACTTACAGCAAAATCTGAGTTCTATCGAAGACTATCCCGAACAAGTTAATGTCGATCGCATTGTGCGGCAATGGTGTCATAAACAGCAAATTCCCGCCGCAGTTTGGACAGCAATTCCTCCTAACTTTACCGAAGAGTTAGGAGTTGAGTTTTCTGTTGAGACGGCAATGCAGTACCTTGAGCAGGTTCCTAAATCTGACCAAGATAGCGTCGTGGAATACATTCAAAACACCCCACCAGAAATTACCACTCCATTTCGGCAACATGTAGAAACTATATGGGGGATGCGGTAGAAATTTATCCTTACAGCCATTTCCAATTGAATAAACCACAAATCCCTGTAGGGGCAGTTCGCGAACTGCCCTACGCTATGGCTTAACCTATGCGAAAATGGCTGTAAGAAATCCTCCAAATTATTACAGCAACACAGGTAACAAGTCGGTTTGAATTATGAGTGCCGCATGGACGGTTGCCAAGATGTGATGAGTTGATGAATAGATTTTTGGGCAGCGGCGATCGCCAATTGTCGTTCTTCCGTTCCCATCGCCAAATTTTCTGCATGGATAAAGGCAACCTCAGTGATGCCAAGCAATTCAAATATTGCCCGCAGATATGGCTCCTGAAAATCCAGTGGCTCACCTGCATAACTGCCACCTCGCGTGGTGATCACTAATGCTCTTTTACCTTTCACGAGTCCCTCATAGCCATCAGAACTAACCACAAAGGTTCGCCTTACCCGAACAATTTGATCCAGATAGGCTTTGAAATTGGCAGGAACGCTGTAGTTATACATAGGAACACCAAAAACCAGAAAGTCCGCTGCCAACACTTCATCAATTAACTCATTCGAGATCGCCAAAGCAGATTCTAAGGCTGGAGTCATCCCAGTGGGAGGGGTAAATGCTGCTGCAATCCAAGCTTCATCAATGGGTGGAACGGGGTGTCTTCCTACATCCCGATAGGTGATGTGTCCTTCTGGATAAGTGTGTTGCCATGCCTGAACAAACTGTTTAGTTAATGCACGAGAGATAGAGCGTTTTCCTCTCGGACTTGAATCTACTTGTAGAATATGTGCCATGTTTAGACATCCTTTGTGTAAGTTTGATACTTGAATTAGTAGTGAAAGATGTGTTTGACCTGATCAATCGACCAGGCACCTAATAAAATTCCGAGTGCCCCGACAAATCCCATCAGCGGAGGTGCAGGTAACGGCAGCTTTAACCACCCAAATAAAACACCCACAATCCAACCTGCAACTAACGAGAGAATAAACTCCTTCATGATTTGAACCTCTGATTGATTAGATGACAAACCTATGTATCTTAACGAGTTGAAGAATTCGTTTTTATCAGAGCGTCTAGCAGAAATAGAACGCAGCCAGTCGTGAAAAGACAACATGCCATTAAAATGAGAAATGATTTTGGCGAAAAACTTATCCAAGTATTGTTAATCGCATCCCATGTGAATAGAAGTGAGCCAAGCAAAAACAGGAAATTACCCAATACGCTGTAAGAAGGCATGAGAAACCATTACTCCAAATCGTATGTTTCTACAGAAGCTCATGAGGTTGGCGTTTCTTCTGCTTGAGGGTTTGATAAATGGCAATGAGTGAGACATTGCTGACCAACAAAAGGGCTCCAAATCCGATAAGGGTGTTGACAATACCAAAGCGATCGGAGAGCAAGCCAATTAAAATCACAGGAATGCCATATCCCAGATAGGCACAGACAAAATAGCCAGAAATGGCTCGTGCTGGTTGAGCGCTATCTAGTCGCACGACTTCAGCCAATCCACCCAGGTAAGTAAATCCGTAACAAGCTGTACCTGCGATCGCCACCCCAATCAACACCAAACTCAAAATTTTAAATGCTGTACCCAACGTAAACAAGGCATATCCAATTACCAGTAGCAATGAACCGAGCTGGAGCGACCGCCGTGCTTCCATGTGTCGGGCAGCAGGTTGAAAAAAAACTCCTGCAATCACAATGATGAATAACATTGGACCCGACCAGTTGGGTAGCCCATAATGCGTGAGTTGAGCGGGTAAGATGATGCCTACAATGCCTGCTAATGACCAGGCAAGGGCGATTGCTAGTCCTGCCCAGATTGTCGCTGAAGGAAATACAGGCAGTCGAATCAGGGGAGTTGATGTAGTTGCCTGTTCAGGAATGCCAAAAGTTAAGCCGATGCAACCGAGAATCAAACCAAAGACAACCCAATAGCTAAATGGAACCAATGAATCCTGAATGGAGAGAACTGCATTGGTAAACAGGGCACCGCTAGAAAATCCTAGAGCAGTGGTTAAGCTGACGTAAGCAGCAACTTTAGCGGAGTGCTGAGGCATCAGAGTAGATAAATAAGCGGTTCCGGTTCCCGTAATTAACCCCACCCCGATTCCTTGCAACACCCGTGTTATTAACAGGGTGTAAATTGTGGGTTGGGCAATCATCAAAAACGTGGCAACACAGATCAATAACAAGCTGGTGAGAATCACCGTTTTGCGTCCAATTCGGTCAGACGCTCCACCTAGCAAAATTAATGTGGGTAGCAGCCCCGCCACATAGGTCGAGAAGGCGATCGCCGAGATGCTACTACCAAATCCCGCTAGTCTTGCATAAGTACCATACAAAGGAATTTGTAGATTGGTGGCATGGGTGATCAGAAAAATGGCGATCGCGACAATTAAAGCAGGTCGTTTCATCGCTAGTTCCTACATACAGGAAATTTTTTACGTTGAATTTTAGAAGCCTTGGTTTCTAAAGAAAAACCTTTATAAAGAGAGTAGGCGATCGCCATTGACTTTGTAAAGAGATTTTTTTACTTTGTAGGTGTGGTAGAGAGCTAGCTATGGTAAAGAAAACGCAAACTCAAGAAACGGCTGTTCGGACGCGGCGGGCGATCGTTCAACTCTTAAAGCAGGAGGGCAGCTTGGATGCAGAAACCCTTGCTGCTCGTCTGGGAATTACAGCGATGGCAGTGCGGCAGCACCTTTACGCCTTGCAGGATGAACAACTGGTGACCTACCAGGAACAACCGCGACGCATGGGACGACCTGCAAAACTGTGGCAGTTGACCCCGGCCGCCGATCGCCTCTTTCCTGATGGTTATGCAGAACTCACTTTAAGTTTGCTGAATTCTGTCAAAGAAGCGTTTGGTGAAGCAGGGCTAGACCGCTTGTTAGAAGTTCGCACTCGGCAACAGCTTGAAACTTACACCCAGCAAATGGAAGGTAAGCTAGCACCCGACACAACTGCGGAGCAAACGCTCAAGCAACGTCTACACAAATTAGCTGAAATTCGCACTCATGAAGGCTACATGGCAGAGGTGCAGGCTCAACCAGATGGCTCATTTTTGTTTGTGGAGAATCACTGCCCGATTTGCGCTGCTGCTACTGCCTGCACTGGACTCTGCGCCAAGGAGTTAGAAATCTTTCAATCTATCTTGGGAAATGAAATTAACATTGAGCGTGTAGAACATATCATTGCCGGAGAACGGCGTTGCGCTTATCAAGTCAGCTTAAGCATGTTGCAGATATAGGTAGGGACGCACCGCAGTGCGCCCTTACAGAAATTGGTGTGTCGCGAAATCTATTGAAATCGGTATTAAACAATTCCTGGTCCAAGGAGTAAAATCTCTTTGCTTGGATAGACTGAAGTAATCGTGGGGTAGGAGCGATCGCAATGAACAGTTCTGATTCGTCCAGCGGTGTAGAGGGTCAGATTGGCAAGGTTCTTCTGATTGGAGTCACTGGAGGCACGGGGCACCATGCGATTCAGGGGTTACTGGAGCAAGGCATCACAGACCTGCGAATTCTTACCCGCAAAATTGATTTAAGCCGACCCTCTTTGGCTCAACTCAGCCAAGCCGGATTAGAGCTAGTGGAAGCCGATCTGGATGACGCCACTTCTCTAGCTAAAGCCTTTGCAGGAGTTGAGCGAGTTTACTGCCATGCGACAGCCGGAGATTCTGCTAAGCCTGACCCTCGTGAGGTTTCTAGAGCCAGAGTATTAGCCCAGGTTGCTCAAGCAAGCGGGATTCGCCATTTCGTCTACAACTCTGCTGGAGGAGCCGATCGCCATTCAGGAATTGGACATATCGAGCAAAAGTATCAGGTAGAGCAAATCCTTCAACAAGCTGGACTCCTGACTACCATGCTGCGAGCCTGCCTGTTTATGGAGGAATTTTGGAAGCGGTATACCCGTCCATCTGTTCTCAAAGGCTCATTCTCCTTCGCAGTGCAACCGACTAAGCCCCTTCATCTGATCACCACTAAGGATATGGGGCGTGTGGCTGCTTATGTGATGAAACATCCTGAACAATACATTGGCAAAGCGATCGAGCTAGCTGGAGATGTGTTGACACCCCGACAAATGGCAGACGCATTTGCCAAAGCTCAGGGAAAACCAGTCGTCTATAAGGAAGTGCCGCCGTGGATCTTTTTACTCCTGTTTCGCAAGTCACTGTTTGACCTGATTCAGTGGTATCGCAATCATGGCTATCAGGCAGACGTGCCCCACCTGCGGGATCAGGAGTTTCCCGGCTTACTAACAACTTTCCAGGAGTTTTTGGAAGAAAGCCATTGGGCAGACAAAACGTTGACGATACCTAATTGAGAGCAAACTGTCATGAACCAGACCCACCGCATTACAGCCGATCGCTTTGACGCGGCTCTATTTGATTTAGATGGGGTGTTGACGGCAACGGCTAAGCTTCATGCGGACTGCTGGAAGCGCTTATTTGATCAGTTTCTCAAACAGCACGCCGAGAAGATGAGTAAGCCTTTTGTACCGTTTGATCTGGCGAATGACTACAAGCTTTATGTCGATGGCAAGATGCGGTATGTCGGTGTGGAGAGTTTTTTGGAATCGCGAAGCATCCAGCTCCCTCATGGCGACCCGACTGAGTCACCCAATTACGATACTGTGTGTGGGCTGGGCAACTTTAAGGACATTTATTTTGGTGAGGTGCTGCGTTCCCAGGGTATTGAGGTGTACGACGGTTCAGTTGCTCTGGTTCGCCATTTGCGCCAGCAGGGATTGAAGACAGCGGTTGTATCCTCTAGCCATCACTGCAAGGAAGTGCTTAAAGTAGCTGATATTGAAGACTGCTTTAGTGCAATCGTCGATGGCAATCTTGCTGACGAACTGCACCTGGCTGGCAAGCCTGCTCCAGATGCTTTCTTGCTAGGAGCCCAACAGCTTGAGGTTGAACCAAGCCGAACGGTGGTGTTTGAAGATGCGCTTTCAGGAGTTCAGGCAAGTCAGGCAGGTCAGTTTGGTCTGGTTGTGGGGGTCGATCGCGCTCAACAGGCTGATGCCCTGCTGCAACATGGAGCCGATATTGTAGTTCAAGATTTGAGTGAGTTGGTGCTGTGAGCCAATTCCGTCTCTAGCTGGTCATCGAGCCAAAAGCTAACGGGAGCAAGCGTCTATTCCGATGAGCATTTGGCACTTTTGTGAATATTCTGGCTTGCCGATGGACAGATTGAAAAAGTGAAGTTTGAATGTGGGACACCAAATTTTCTGCTTGTCCTATTAGCAGATAACCGGTTGGCTGCAAACTGAAATGGAACCGAACCAATGCTCGGATTTGAGTTTCTGACGTGAGGTACATCAGCATATTTCGACAAACTAGTAGATCGATGCGGGGCAGGGGTGGGGCTTGAATCAGGTTGCGAGTCCGAAAGATAATGGAGTGATAAAGCTGCCGTCGCCAACAGAAACCTTCCGCTGTAGGCTCAAAATATTTCTCCAAAAGCTCAGGGGGAACTGGCTCAACGGCATAGGAGGGGTAGCAACCTTTTTGGGCATGCAGTATGGCCTCTGAATCCACATCTGATCCGTAGATTCGTACTCGTTGCTGAAATTGATTTATTCCCAAGGCTTCTGCTAATAGGATTGCCAATGAGTAGGTTTCTTCTCCCGAAGCACACCCCGCACTCCAGATCCGAATCGGTTCGTCGGGTGCTTTGCTTGCAATGATTTTGGGGATCACTTCATTCTCTAGATGATCCCAGACGGGGCGATCGCGAAAGAAGGAAGTGAAGTTAATATAAACAGTATTTAAGAGATGAGTAACTTCATGCGGTTGCTGCTTTAAATAGTCAAGATAGTCCTGATGATGCTCAACTCTCACGTCCCGCATCCGCAGCCGAATTCGACGCAAGAGGCTAGGGCGCTTGTAACCCGTGAGATCAATCTGCTGAACTTGCTTAAGATACGTCAGTAAGTCTTCTAGGTCAGCCGAATCAGTTAAATCAGTTGCTTCTGTTGGTGAAACGGTTATGTTAGGAGGCAAACAATGGTACATAGATAGGAGTTAACCTGAGCCTGTGGGTTGAACTGAACAAGCTAACGACTGTCTAAATCTTAGATGCTCTCCTATCTGAGGCTCTGTCCAGTTTCGTACAGGAGAAAATCTTGATATCCTTCTGTTGGTTGAAATGGGCGCCTGGATGGTGGGAATCTCTCACCTGTGTACGAAGTGCGATCGCCTCCTGTGGAGCTATGCTATGGGTACGAGCTACAAGATTGCTATGGCTGCTAGAAATCGTCTGCTTGATTCTCTACCCCAACCCTTATTTGAAAAACTGACTCCTGCTCTCAAAAAAGTCTCGCTACAACTGGGCGATCGCCTGCATGATCCGGGTGAGATCATCTACGATCTCTACTTCCCTCTAGATTGCGTGCTGTCGATCACGTTGATGATGAGTAATGGCACAACGGCTGAAACGGGACTGGTCGGAAATCGGGAGGTGCTAGGGGTCAACGCCTTTATGGGAGGTCGAGAAACGACGCAAACCACCTATATTGTGCAACACGCAGGGGATGCCTTAAAAATTGATGCGCGGGTCTTGCTCAAAGAGTTTGATAGTAATAAAGACCTGCGCGATGTGATGCTACGCTACACCCAAGCCTTTATTGCCCAAATCTCACAAACTACTGCCTGCAACAGTCTTCACAAGTTAGACCAGCGATTGGCTCGCTGGTTGCTAGAAGTGCATGACCGCGTAGAGGCAGATGAGATAGCTTTAACCCAGGAATTTATTGCCGATATGCTGGGGGTGCGTCGTGCTGGAGTCACCCAAACTGCCCAAGCGCTTCAGGATCGTCGTCTAATTCGCTACCAGCGTGGGCACATTCATGTCCTAGATCGACCCGGATTAGAAGCCTCTGCGTGTGAGTGTTTCCACACCGTTAAGGAGGAATACGATCGCTTGCTGGGTAACCATCACAAAGTACTACCGTAACGCCACAGTTTTGGGCAAAGCAAGCAGGAAATGAGCCAGGAAACCCATGTGCTGAGAAGCGCGATCGCACTTATGCGCTTGAAGCGGGATTTTGCAAACACTTATCCAAACTGTTAGACGTTGGTAAGTTGATTGCAACAATAGCTTGTATCACTAAACACACCCCTAAATACAACCCTTGCCTGTTGTATCGAGTCTCTCTAATCAACCAAAATTATCATAGGACAGGTTTTACTGTTGAGCCTTGGATCTTATCCAAAATCTGGGCTGTTAGACCTGCCCATACCAAGATGCATTTTATGAAAAGCCTCTTCGTAATCCTTTGAGGTTATTATGACTGCTGAAAATCAAATATTGGCTGCTCTCTCTGCGGATGTGCGCGATCGCCTCGCGCCTCATCTCGATCGTGTCAGCTTAAAGCAGGGTACGCTCATCCATGCCCCTGGTGAACCAATATCCCTCCTTTATTTTCCGATCAACTGCCTTTTCTCTATCACAATCACGATGCAAGATGGTGCAACCGCAGAAGTGGGGATGGCTGGTAGCCGAGATGTGTTGGGTGTTAACGCTTTTATGGGTAAAGAGGAAAGTACCCAAACAGAATACACCGTCCAGGTTGCAGGTGATGCGATGAAAATTGGTGCTCAAGCTCTGCGGCAGGAGTTTGACCGCAACGGTGAGCTACACGATTTACTGTTGCGCTATACCCAAGCATTTCTGGCACAGGTTTCTCAAACGGCGGCCTGCAACTCTCTGCACACGCTAGAACAACGCCTACCGCGCTGGCTGCTTGAAACGCAGGAGCGAATTCACTCCGACCATCTACCTCTAACACAGGAGTTTATGGCTACGATGCTGGGTGTGCGACGGGCAGGTGTGACGCAGGTGGCGCAAAAGCTTCAGGAGCGGAAACTGATTCAATATCGTCGAGGAAATGTCCAGATTATCAACCAGGCTGGGCTAGAAGCCTCTGCCTGCGAGTGTTTCAGAACGGTTAAGGCTGAATACAATCGCTTGCTAGGACAGCAATAACGGAGCGATTCATCCCGTCTTTCTCAGCGTTATATCATTTCATTGGCAACCAAAGAGATGAACCAGCTACTCACACCATCCCCTCGCATTTTTGTCCTTGACTCAGACGATGATGCCCGACCGCTCTTAAAGCATAACCTCCAAACCTGGGGCTATCTAGTGACGCTAGCGCTTGATGAAGTGGATGCCCTTGAACGAACTCAGGGAAAAGGCGATCGCTTTGACCTGATTTTGATTAGCCAGATCGGAGAAACGATTGATCGGTGGATGGCGATCGGACACAGGATTCGTCAAAACACAGTCCTCGACAGTCGCACGCCCATTATCGTCATGGCAGAGCGGTATGGGGCAGACCTCGAAGGGCAAAACATTCAGATGGGCGACAATGAGTATGTGACCTATCTAGAAGACGGGCAACAGTTAAAGCGCATCCTCCAGCAGCTATGTCCGGTCTATTAATGCTGTCCATTCTGTTGCTGCTGTTGCTGTACCAAAGTCGCAACGGTTCTAATTAATGCCTCCGGCTCAACGGGCTTGGCAACATGCCGCTGAAAGCCCGCTTTGATGGCTTGCTGATGGTCGATTTCTGCGGCGTATGCGGTTAGGGCGATCGCCGGAATCTGTCCGCCCTGATCGGGTGGGAGTAACCTGACTCGCCGCAGCAGGGTATAGCCATCCATATCTGGCATTCCAATATCGCTGAGCAACACGTCGGGTGTCGATTGAGATAACAGAGCTAGGGCTTCGTCTGCGGAGGTCGTCGATAAGACTTCAGCACCCGCTTGCTCCAGCACAAAAGCAGCAAACTCCAAAGCATCTGGCTCATTATCAACCACTAAAATTTGGGTGCCTTGCAAATCAAAAGAATCCTCTAAAGGCTGCCGGTCTAGCTCTGCTGTGGGCTGAGCAGACGTAAGCGGCAGTCTCACGGTAAAGGTTGCACCCTGTCCTTCTCCAGGGCTGTCTGCCAACACCGTTCCCCCATGTGCCTCGACAATCTGACGCACGATCGCCAGTCCTAACCCCAGTCCCCCAAATCGGCGAGTCGTTGCGCTGTCAGCCTGCTGGAAACATTCAAACACGCACGGCAAAAAGCTTGGGTGAATGCCAACGCCTGTATCGCTCACCTTGATTTGAGCATGGTGATCCAACTGTTCTAATCGCACAGTGACCTGGCCCGCTTCCGGTGTAAATTTAACTGCGTTTGAGAGCAGATTCCAGATCACCTGTTGCAAACGGGTTGAGTCTCCCAAAACCGATGGAATCTTAGTGTCCAGCGTTGCTTCTATCTCGATTGACTTAGCCTGGGCTGCTAGTTGCACCGTTTCAATGGCGGCTCGAATGGTCGCAGCTAAGGGAACCTGACCCACCCTCAAACTGAGCTTGCCTTGCAAAATTCGAGAGACATCTAGCAGATCATCAACCAGTTGGGCTTGCAGCCTGGCATTACGCTCGATCGTCTTCCAGGCTTTTTCAGTTTTGGCTGTGTCAAGATTGCCTCTGCGAATCATCTGAATCCATCCCAGAATTGGGTTAAGTGGCGATCGCAACTCATGCGATAGGACGGCCAAAAACTCGTCTTTAATCCGGTTGACCCGTTCAGCCGCTTCTCGTGCGGCTTGTTCTCGCTGTAAGATTTGCTCTCGCTCAATCTCAATTTGCTTGCGATCGGTAATGTCACGAGTTGTTCCCGCTACCGCTTGCACAGTGCCATCTGGGTTGAAGATCGGCACAAAGATATCTTCGTAAGCTCTGGTGCCAAACGCGGTTGTGTAAGATGACTCGTCTTTGAGCGGCTGACGCGTAGCGATCACGTCCTGAATTTTCTTTTGCAGACGTGCGGCTAGCTCGGTTGGATAATCGAGTTCAAAGAAGTTTTTGCCCACCGCTTGGTACAGCGTTTTTTGCCAAAGGTCAAGCAAGGGCTGATTGGCGTAGGTGAACCGTCCTGACAAATCAAAGGTGTAGATAAAATCTGGCACAGAAGACGCAACGGCATCAAACTTTTGGAGCTGTTGCTCCAGCTCGGTGGAAAGCTGCTTCAAGGATTCTTCTGCCTGTTTGCGATCGGTAATATCAATCAAGGCACCCGGAAAGGAAATGGGTTTGCCTGTTGCATCATATTCAACTCGTCCCCGTGCCCTGAGCCAACGCTCTTCTCCACAAGTCGTTTGAATGCGGTACTCAGCCGCATATTCCCTGCCTGTTTCGATTGCCTGCTGAATCGCAGCAGAAACGCGAGGGCGGTCTTCTTCATGGATGGACTGGACAAAGAACTCAAGCGGCAATCCCTCAGTTGTCGCAATGTCTGGGTCAACCCCAAACAAATAAGCAAACGCTCCGTTTACCACAACACGATCGACAGGGATATTCCAACGCCAGATGTAAATCGCTCCTGCTGCCAGCGCAGACTCTAACTGCACGTGCGCTTCTCGCAGCGCCATTTCTGCATGCTGACGTTCGGCTTCAGCCCGCTTTGCTTCGGTAATATCCCGTGAAATTGCTACCAGTTGCACAACCTGTCCAGCGGCATCACGCACGGGTGTAACAATGGTATCCCACCATTTGGGTGTGCCCTTAGCAGTAGGGAGATAGCCTTGAAATTGACCTGTGTTTCCCATTTTGGCAGCGGCGATCGCAGCTTTTGCTTTTTCATGGTCTTCACCCTGCCAACGGTCAGTCCAAATGGTATTGAGGATGGAGGACGGATCATCAATTTCTAAAAGGCATAGCCCACCTTTACTGATATAGAGAATTTCACTAGTCAACGCTAAAACCTTGATGCAGTCTTTGCTGCTCTCCAAGATGCTTTGCTTTAACTCTTCACTCTCTCGCAATGCCTCTTCCGCTTGCCTGCGACCCCGCAAGGCGTTTTGTTGTTCGCTAATATCGCTAATCAACGCCACAAAACCCTCAACGCTGCCTGACGCTGCAAACTGAGGCACGTAGGTTGCCTCTACATGACGGATTCTGCCATCTTGAAGCAAAACCTCACGCTCGAATGTGACTTGCTCTCCTGTCAGGACTTGCTCTACATAAGGGCGAAGGGTGGCATACACCGTTTCACCTAACACTTCCTGGATTGCCTTGCCACAAAGGTTGGTTACAAAACCCCCAAACCATTCTTCGTACTTCTGGGTGGTAAAGCGATATCTCTGCTCAGAATCAACAAAGGCAATAGAAGCGGGGATAACATTCGTGATCGATCTCAGTTCCGTTTCTCGTGGCAGCAAACTTGCTTCAGCCTTCTGATACAGGCTTAGACTCTGCAAAGCTGCTGCTGCAAAGCCCGCAAGGCTGGTCATTAAGCGCTGATCGCCCCAGTCAAACCGTTGCTGCTCAGTATGAGACAAAACCCAGAGAGTACCGAGCGGCTGATCGTTTACCCGGAGCGGCAAGACGAGTTCTTCAACAAAAGGATGTTGAAAAGAATGCAGGTGGGTGAAGTAACGTTCAGGATAGGTATAGAGTTGAGGGGCTTTGTGGTCTAGACAGACACCGCAAGGACAAAGGCTTTTCGACAGTATTTCTCCCTCATGGTCAGCTAAAGCTCCGGTAACCGCAATCCAACGAAAGACTTCCTCCCCCTCAGCAGTGACCTCTAGTAAGCTCACCCCGGCGGTTCCTGCCTGGCACAAATCTCTCGCCACAGTCACCAGCGTTCTTAGCATGGTTTGTGACTGTGCTGCTAGCTGCTGCGCCAGCGTATGAAGGGCTTGAGTCTCAGCCTCCAGGTTTGCGGCTCGAAGCGATCTCTGAGCTAACGCCTCCGTAATTAGAATGTCCTCTAAACTCACAGAGGACGATGTTTTAGACATCCCTTTCTCCTTTTGAAGAAGACTGCCTTAACAGGTTCTTCCTGGGTTCGCCGATCGATTTCAAGTTCGATTTCATAATCTGACCAGCGTTAGTGCCATCGGTAAAGACATACAGTGCCTTTGCTCCCAGCAATTCACAGCCTTAGGGGAAATGTCTAGTTCTGCAGCAGATTTCTCCTGGGAGTTGAGATACTGTTGGAGGTGACAAGCCAAGTCTGGAATGGGCAGGAATTTTGTGAGGGACATTGGCTTGCATCATAGGGCAGAGGGTGTAACTTTACCTACATTCCTAGGGCAGAGGTTGCACGACAGCTAAGGGCAGCTTTCGAGAAAGACACAATTGATACGGATACGTCGTTGGAAAGACGCAGCAACCCAACTGCCTCTTTAGGATCGACAAAAGGCTAAAGGCACATACTGCTGCCTATATCTCTGTCTCAAATCTTGCTCAGAGCAAAACAGCTTTAAGCAATTTATTGCACTGCTATTTATTACACGGCTATTGGCTTGCGGTTGTAGAGCAGGTTTCACTATCCCTCACAACTGGCAACCCTTTAAAGATCGAATTCCCGCAGAGAATTTAGACGAGGATTTAGACCATGACGAATAGTTCACTAACTCGCCCCCTGGCCGTTGTGACGGGTGCCTCTAATGGCATCGGTTATGAACTCGCCAGGCAGTTTGCTCAAAAAGGCTTTGACTTGCTGGTGACCGCAACTGGAGCCAGTATCAATGAAGCGGCTCAAGCATTCAAGCAATTTGGTGCAAACGTTGAAACAGTCCAGGCCGATCTGGCTACCTATGAAGGGGTTGAGACGCTTTACAGCAAAATCCGGTCGATGGGGCGGCCTGTAGAGGCGATCGCCATCAATGCAGGAGTTGGGGTCGGGGGTGAGTTTTCTCATGAAACGGAGTTAAACGACGAACTCAACCTGATCAATCTAAACGTCGTGTCGTCAGTTCACCTGGCTAAGCGAGTAGTGAAAGATATGGTCGATCGTGGCAAAGGACGGGTTTTGTTTACCTCCTCGATCGCTGCCCTCATGCCTGGACCCTTTGAAGCCGTCTACGCTGCGTCCAAAGCGTTCATTCACTCCTTTGCCGAAGGACTTCGCAACGAGTTAAAGCACACCGGGGTTACGGTTACTTCGCTGATGCCAGGTCCGACAGACACCAACTTCTTTCACCGGGCTGGAATGGATGATACCAGGGTAGGTGCCAACAAAAAAGACGATCCGGCTGAGGTGGCCAAGCAAGGGTTTGAGGCATTGATGACCGGCAAAGATTCGATTGTCGCAGGGTCGACCATGACCAAGCTTCAGGGCAACATGAGCAAGGTTTTGCCAGATACGCTCAACGCTGAACTGCATCGTCAACTGACAGAACCCAGCTAAGCCAACAAGTAACCGCATTGCTTCACCTTTCAAAGTCATAAAGCTCAAAAGCTATGAATTGAGGAACATGAACAGTGGTTAGCCCTGGTTGATTGACAAGACTCCTAAAACTACTGATATCCCGTAGGTTGGGTGAAGCATCGCGGAACCCAACAGAATCGAGGCAGGAGTTGGGTTACGCTTTGCTCTACCCAACCTACATCAGAAGATTTGTCAATCAGGTAATTAGCCCATCGCGGAAGTACATGATCGGTAAAGTGAGCGATTAACTCTAGTGTGTCGCTCACTTTGCCCTAAATAATTGAATGCTTCAATTACTTACTGTTGGCAGCGATCAGCAAACTTGTTGGTAAAGAAAATGATAGAAAATAGATTAAATTCAGAGATGTTATATCGAGAACTTGGCAGTACGGGAGAGCAGGTTTCTGCGATCGGACTGGGGGGATGGCATCTCAGCTTAAAGCATGTAGATGAAGACTTGGCAACCCGAATTGTTCGCACGGCGATCGATCGCGGTATCACCTTTATGGATAACTGCTGGGATTACAACGACGGAGCCAGTGAAGTTCGTATGGGGAAAGCGCTTCGGGATGGCTATCGCGACAAAGCATTCTTAATGACTAAGATTGACGGCCGCTCTAAAGCAGAAGCTGCCAAACAGATTGATGAATCTCTCAAGCGATTACAGGTTGAGCACGTTGATCTATTGCAGTATCACGAAGTTTTGCGATTTGAAGATCCTCATCGTATTTTTGATGAGGAAGGTGCTCATACCGCTGTCCTGGAAGCTCAGAAAGCAGGAAAACTCCGTTATATCGGCTTCACTGGACACAAAGACCCTTACATTCATCTGCACATGTTGGAAGTGGCAAACCAGCAGGGTTTCAAGTTTGATACAGTTCAAATGCCACTGAATGTGATGGATGCCCATTACCGCAGTTTTGCCAAACTCGTCGTGCCCGAACTGGTTAAACAAAACATTGGCATCTTAGGCATGAAAAGTATGGCAAATGGAATTTTGCTCCGGTCGAATACAGTAACGCCGATCGAATGTCTTCACTATGCGCTAAATCTACCCACCTCCGTTGTCATCACGGGCATGGACAGCATGGAGTATCTTGAGCAAGCCTTTGAAGCGGTGCGAACCTTTCAGCCTATGACAGACGATCAGGTACAAGCGTTACTCACCAAAACAGCCGAAGCCGGAGCAAGAGGTGAGTTTGAGCCATTCAAAACCTCCTCTATTTTTGATGGCACTGCCCAACATCCAGCCTGGCTGGGAGAAGAACCTCAACGCCTTCAACAACTGATGTCGGCAGCAGGATAAGGTTAACAGCATGAACATTACTCAAATCCAGCTTCCTTTGGAACTTTGTAGAACTTAGAAATCAGATATGACCTATACAACAACAGTCGACGCAACAACAGTCGGTGAGGCAACTTCACACTTTATGCAGACGCTCCAACAAATCGAGAAAACAGGTGAGGTTGAACCACTCGTCGAACTATTCTCAAATGATGCAGAGCTAACGAATCTTGCAATGCTAGAACCCCTCAAAGGAAAAGAGGGCGCTCGTCAATTTTGGCAAAAGTACCTTTCGGTGTTTGACCGTATCCATTCTGAATTTACTCATGTTGTTGAAGCCAACGATTCTTCAGTCTTAGAGTGGGTTTCAAAAGGAGCATTATCAACATCGGATGAGATTACTTATCGGGGTGTCAGCATATTGGAATTCAATCACGGAAAGGTACAGCGCTTTCGCACTTACTATGAGTCGGCTGCCTTTTTACCCCAAGGCGCAAAGCATGGATAGAAGCAATAAAAGTAGTTTTTCCTAATAGGAGATGATAATGCAACTTAATCTGACTTTGTTGTGGGTCACTTTATCGTTTGTGGTGGTAGGGGCGATCGCCCTATTCCTTCAGCCTGTGATCGACTTCCATTCGTCACTATAGTATTTCTAATCTGAAGATGTTGCAGTGGATAGGGGCGCACTGCGGTGCGCCCTTACAAATATTGCTGCGTCGTGGAATCTGTTTAACCTAATGTGGGTTGTTGACAGACTACGACCAGGCGGTTGTATTGCAAATTACAAACTACATTTAGATATACGTTGTTCAGGCGTGAAACTGTTCTGAATATAGAGTTAATAGTATTGAGTGCGTTGCTACAAAAATAAATATTTGCTTCCATTGTTAACAGATAGGATATGTCAACCTCAGTTGAGTTCAAACTATTAGCGCCTCACAACAACGCTGCCGTATTCATGGGTTCATTCTCCGACTGGAATGAAATTCCGCTGCAAAAAGATGATAAAGGCTATTTTCGTATATCCGTTGAGCTAGATGATGGCGTTTATCAATACAAATTTCAGATACAGTCCAAAAGCTGGTCGCATGAGCCGGACGAATGGGTAGAAATCAACGACCCTTATGTGACAGAAATTGATGCATCCACCGGCAATGGAGTAGTCCGAATTAAGGATGGAGAACGCATTGTTGATGACTATGTGTGGCACCACGATGACAAACCCTTGCCTGAGAATCACGAATTAGTCATTTATGAGTTATTAGTTTCTGACTTCTTTCGCGGCAGTCAAGATAATCATCAAGGTCACTACACAAACGTGATTGAGAAGTTAGACTCAGTAGATCGCAAAATGCTAAGGAAAGGGGTAGTGTCAGGGCAAACACATTGAAATCAAGCCATGACGAGCTACCCACTCTCATTATCTAGCACTCCTGCTTTGACCGACGA
>JACJOC010000031.1 GCA_014695345.1 Cyanobacteria bacterium FACHB-471 | reverse complement strand
TAGATTCAGCCATCACTTCTCCAATGCTCGTTCAACTCAAAAGGCTTGTGTCACTTTAGCTTGAGCCGATGGAAATTGAAGCAGATAGAGGCTTCTAGACAAATTCACCCAAGTGGGAAAACCCGCAACCAGTTGTAATAGATAGATTGAGCATATCTGCCCGTATTCCGTAGAATGTAGGCAACAACCGCCATTAAAGCAAGCTAGGGTTTAACAAGTATGGTATCCCCACAGTTAAGGGCGGTGTATCAAAGAGCATGGGTACTACAACAACAAACAAATGACCTACCCGAATCACAGCAAGCGCTCTTATCAGAAGCGCTGACAGAGCTTCAGGCAGTTTTAGAAGAATTGCAGGCATCTGAGGCAGAACTGCATCTTCAAAATGAAGCGTTAGTTAACACTCGTCAAGCTGTAGAATCGGAACGTCAGCGCTACCGCGAACTGTTTGAATTTGCACCAGATGGTTATTTGGTCACAGATGCCAACGGCAGAATCGAGGAAGCCAATAATGCGATCGCGACTCTCCTCAATGTTTCCCAAGAGTTTCTGGTCGGCAAGCCGCTGCTAGTTTTTATTGATCAGCCCGATCGTTCCTCATTTCATCTCAAACTCGATCGGTTACAGCAGTTAGACAAGCTGCAAGATTGGCAGATTCGTCTCCGTTCACCCCAGCGATCGCCCTTTGATGCAGCGCTAACGGTTACTGTAGTTCGCGATGCATTGGGTCAGATCGCTAGCCTGCGATGGCTGCTGCGCGACATCACCGAGCGCAAGCAAGTCGAACGGCTTTTAGAAAACCTCAACTCAGAACTAGAACGACAAGTGCAAGAGCGTACGGCTGAGTTACAGCAGGCGCTTGATTTTGAGGCGGGTCTAAAACGCATTACCGACAAAGTGCGGGACAGTTTGGATGAAAGCCAGATTCTACAGACCGTGGTACAGGAACTAGCACTCGTACTGGGTGTAATCTGCTGTGATGCTGCGCTGTACGACCTCGACTTAGCCACGTCCACAGTCCGCTATGAGTTCACAAACTTTGAGGTTGAGGGAGCTACCCGTTCACCCTCGTTGTTAGGACAGGTTATCTTAATGAGAACCTCACCTGAAGCTTATTACCAGCTTCTACAGGGTGAACATTTTCAGTTTTGTGAGATTGGGCAGAACCCAGTTCGGCATCTTACAATTCTGGCTTGTCCTATTGTTGATGATCAGGGCGTTTTAGGTGACTTGTGGTTATTTAAGCCACAGCAGGATGTTTTTTATGAGTCAGAAATTCGCCTGGTGCAGCAAGTTACAAACCAGTGTGCGATCGCCATTCGGCAGGCTCGGCTCTATCAAGCTTCGCAAGTTCAGATTCAGGAGATGAAAAAACTTGACCAACTCAAAGATAGTTTTCTCAGCACCACATCTCATGAACTTCGCTCCCCTATTACCAACATGAGAATGGCAATTCGGATGTTAAAAATTGCGCTTGAGCAAGAGCGAACTGCTGCTGAAGAGGTAACAACATTAGAGAAAAGAAATACGGTCGATCGATATCTCAACATTTTAGATGCGGAGTGCGATCGAGAAATTAGCTTGATTAATGATTTGCTAGACTTTCAGCGATTGGATGCAGGTGAACATCCTCTCAGCATAAAACCCATCCAGCTATGTGACTGGCTTCCTCAAGTGATTGCCCCTTTTCGGGAACGGGCGCGCGATCGCCAGCAAACCTTTCAGATAAATCTCCCCTCAAATTTGCCTGTCCTGATGTCCGATGCGGCAACCTTAGAGCGAATTTTGACAGAGCTATTCAACAATGCCTGCAAATACACGCCTCAGAACGGACAAATTACAGTCACAATCCAATCGCAGGCAAACTCAATGCAAATTCAAATCAGCAACACAAGCGAAAAAATTTCTGCCAATGAACTCACTCATATTTTTGATAAGTTCTATCGAATTCCAAATGCTGATCCCTGGAAGCAAGGTGGCACCGGATTAGGATTAGCACTAGTACAGAAGCTCATCCAACAGCTAGACAGTCAGATCGCCGTCGAAACCACAGCAGGACAGCTCCACTTCACGCTTGAACTTCCATTACTAAGCATTCAGCCTGAGTGATCAGAAGCTTATGGTTTTTGAACGATTTGTTGAACGGTAGTGAGAACAACATAACAATTAAAGCACCGACTATTCTTTAAAGCGCTATGATGGTAGTCGGGACTAAGAATCGGTTGTAGTGTTTGTTTCAACTATTGAACGTTTTTATACATTTGGTATTGACGGGCTTCTCTCCGAAATCTCACTCTCTACATTCCTTTTTGGGAGATTAGTTTATGTCAATTTACGTGGGTAACCTGTCCTATGAGGTTACAGAAGCTGATATGACGGCTGTGTTTGCAGAATACGGTTCAGTCAAGCGGGTTCAGCTCCCGACCGATCGTGAGACGGGTCGGCTACGTGGTTTCGGTTTTGTAGAAATGGGGACAGAGACTGAAGAACAAGCTGCAATTGATGCCCTAGACGGTGCTGAGTGGATGGGGCGCGATCTCAAGGTCAATAAAGCTAAACCTCGTGAAGACAGAAATTCATCTGGTGGTGGCAATCGCCGAGATAGCTTCTCTCGCGGTTACTAAATCATCAGGCATACTTGAACGCAGGATGGGTTAGGCTCAACTGAAGCATTAACCTCTTAAGTAGGGCGGGTTAGTTGTCGTTAATCCGTTCTACAATTAAAGATAGCCTCGATAGGCTCTGATTCTTTAGAAAAATTAATTTCATTATAGAATTTGCTACATAATCTCAAGAACGCCTCTTTGCTAGTTTTTCCACTGTCTGGAAGCGTCCTCATACATTCCTTGATTTCTTCAAAAAACAAGCATTTTACTTCAACCATGAGCTGAATTTCTGCGTTCACCAGTTCTAATTCTTGTCTAGCATAGTGTAAATCTTGCTCTATCTCTTGCTGTTGCTGTAACTGCTCAGATAAGTATTGCTTAAGGGAATTAGTCTGTTCGCGCAGTAGCACAATTTCATCTTGAGCTTTTTCAAGGGCAAGGGTTTGTTTCCACTGCTCATTGGCTGGTTGGCTAGTAGGAATGTATTGTTGTTCAGAGCTGATTAACTGCATTTGCTAGAAGTTGTTAACTAGTTGAAGTAAGAGATACCCGAACGACGTAAGCTTTAGTTGTGCTGAACAAGGCAGGCTTGTTGAGCTTGTGGGCTTTTAACAACCAAGCGATCGCAATTCATGACCTCGATTAGAGCAGCAGTAGAAAACCCCGAAACGTAGATTTCGAGCTGAGCCTCTGGTAGTGCTTCAAACAAAAGCCTTTCTCTTGGAAAAACAATACGCTCAAAGTACCAATTTGAGATGTTTGTGATTCGGGCAATCTTCAGCTTGTGAGTGTCATTCACATAGCAGCAGAGAATGCGGTTAGCACTGTCAGCAGGCAGACTATCCAGAATTTGAGTCATCGTAATGAGTGTTGTAGAGCGTTATGACCATTGATGTCCAAGAATAAGTATGACGCTTTGCTGTTAAAGATCCTGTCCAAGTGAGTGTTTTACTTGTGTATAAGTTATACAAACATCGCTAAAACATTCAAAAGTTGCAGATAGTGTTTGACTTCTTTACCCAAGAAGATACAAAACGCATTTGATGCTTTCTGTTTTAGTAGAAAGCATCGAACCAGAATTTAGAGGAGCTCTGCAGATGACTGCAACCTTAATCAGGCGACCTATGTTTCGTCCCATGCAAAGGGTTAGCTTTGTTGGTGGAGAGGGAATTGTGCGAAGCTACAAACCCAACGCTGGAACTTGGGCGTATCTTGTCGAGATGCCACTGGGGCTAAATCCTGATTTTGGCAGAGTGGGGGCAGAAACGGGGTATGTCAATAGATTTGTGTCAAAGATCTAAATTCAGAGAGGAAAGCGATCTTCATAAGCGATCGCAAACTGATTTAGAGCAGGTCTCCAATCTCGAATCGGCATCGTCCA
>JACJOC010000030.1 GCA_014695345.1 Cyanobacteria bacterium FACHB-471 | reverse complement strand
CAGGCGACACAGATGTGATTTTGCTTGCCTCTCTTCTTTCCATTCTTACGGATGTGAGTGGAACCGCATTCAGGACATTGCATTGAAACTTCCCCTAATTCATACCTCCATTCTGCAACGCCGAATTTTCCAATACCAGCCTATCTAAAGATACTGAGATCAAGCGCAAAACCTATGCTATGTGCGGAATTCCGGAATATTGGGTGATGGACTTGAAACATCACCAGTTAAAAGTATTTCGTGATCCGGCAAGTGGTGATTATCAGTCGGAACGTGTGTTAACGGCTGGAACAATTAATCCGTTGGCGTTTCCAGAAGTTGAAATTTCAGTCCAGCAGTTGTTAGAGGGATAACTATTTCCGATATCAAGATCCCTTTTGGTTTTGCGATCGCAACCGTCCCACCAGAAAGTCCCGTTCCTTCAAATGTTTGGTTTTGCGACCACTCACTCGCTTGCGCCACATCCTGAAACTTGACGCTTTCATCTTTTGCCGCATCAGTGCAATCACTTCTTTTTCTGATAGCCCAAACTGGTATTCGATTGCCTCAAATGGGGTGCGGTCTTCCCATGCCATCTCAATAATGCGATCAATCGTTTCAGAATCAAGACTGGGAAAATCCATATCAGTATCAACAGATGTTTGTATCTCTAGATTTAGCCTAACGCGGTTTAGATGGCGATCGCATCTATACCTTATTCACTAAACAATCAAAAATTACCCCGATTCTTACAAAGCAATTTTTTGATTCTAGGTATATAAATTTACTTCATACTGAAAAACCGTAATTCCTCGCATAGCAAACTGAATCTATTAAAAGTAGAACTGAAGAACGTTTAGAGGACATTTTCATGAAAAAGCTACTTTTAATTGGCGGAATTGCTCTGTATAGTTTAACTCTAAGCCTACCCACAATGGCTCAAGATGTAGAAGTGTATGAGCATGAAGACGGAAGCGTAACAGCTGTAGATAGTGACGGTAATGCAGCTCATGTTGATGCAGAGGGTAGTACCACTGCTGTAGATGGCGAGGGGAATGTGGTTCACGAAGACGTAGACGGTAGCACCACCGTAATTGACAGCGAAGGTAACGCTGTCTATGTAGATGAAGAAGGCAACGCCGTTTACATGGACGAAGAAGGCAACTCGACAGTCTTTGTAGAAGAGTAATACCGTTTCTGCAAAAACAAGTTAAAGAAGGAAGGGCACCCCGCTTCATGGAGTGCCCTTCCTTCTTTAGCTCTAATTTTTGGAAGTGGTATGAGACAAAATATCTAAATAGGCTTTCACGGTATCCGATAACCCCATCTCTAAAGCCTCTGCCATCAGCGCATGACCAATTGATACTTCTAACACATTGGGTACAAGTTCACAGAACTTGCCCAGATTCTCTAGGTTCAAATCATGCCCTGCATTAATGCCCAACCCAGCTTCTAGAGCGGCTTTAGCTGCATCGATGTATTTGGGCAGGATTGCATCTGCTTGCCCCTCTCGAAAGGCAGTGGCATACGGTTCGGTGTACAGTTCAACCCGATCAGCCCCAATTTTTTTAGCTTGCGCCATGGGTGCAGGGTCAGCATCCATAAACAAGCTGACGCGAATGTTATTGTCTTTCAATTGCTGAATGATAGGAATGAGGCGATCGCTATCTCGCGTTAGATCCCAACCATGATCCGACGTTGCCTGATCGGGTGAATCGGGCACGAGCGTACACTGATCTGGCTTAATGCGACAGACAATATCCATGAAGGGCAGTTCCAGCGGATTCCCTTCAATGTTGTATTCCGCCTGCGGATAGTGCTGGCTTAACAGTTCCGATAAATCATCCACATCCGAAGGACGAATATGGCGCTGGTCAGGACGGGGGTGCACCGTAACGCCATAGGCACCTGCATCCAACACAATTCTCGCCGCTTTCACAACGCTGGGAATGCCAATGTTTCGTGAGTTTCGCAGTAGGGCAACTCGATTGAGGTTAACGCTGAGATCGGTCATGGATGTCCGCAAAGGTATTTTTTTTTCATCATCATAGTTTTTTCAACTTTACTCAATCTTGTAGAAACGGGGAAGCGCCCCCAGTGGGGGCGCTTCCCCGTTTCATTTTTGACCATTCATCTAAGACGGTGGTTGAGGTTTTAGCAAGCTGATGTAGAGATATAACCCGATGCCAATCAGGGTGACGCTACCAAATAGAAAAACTTGAAATGCGGTCGCTGCGGCAATTCCCTGGGCGGGTTCATAACCAAACAAGTTTAGCGTGAACGCATAAGCATACTGATAGGTGCCAACGTAACCCGGAGCCGAGGGAATTAGCGTACTCAGGCTGGTTACACCCAGGATGGTTAGAATTTGCTGCCATGCTAGCGAAACCTGAACAGACCTCAAGACTGCCCACAACGCCAGCCCTTCTAATAGCCAAATCACTAGGGAGAGGCTGATTGCTTTGCTAAAGCTGGAGGTACGGCGAACGCTTAAGCCTTTGCGAAAGCTTTGAACGCGGCTGGTGATGGCAGGTGGGAATCGGGTTAGCCATTTCACTCCATAGCCTCTGCCCAACAGCCAAAGCAAAAGGAAAATACTGCAAAAGGTCAACATACCTGTAATTGACAGGGTGTTAAGCAGAACAGGCTGGTTGGGAATGAAGGCTCGGCCTAAAATCAGGCAGGAGACAACGACTAACCCATCTAGCACGCGCTCCAAGAGAATGGAGGCAGCGATCGCCGATCGAGAAACCCGATGTCGCCTTCCAACAAAATCCGCCCGAAAAATTTCGCCTAATCGAGCAGGCAAAAGGTTGTTAGCGGCATAGCCAATCAGCAAGGCTGTTCCCACCTTGCGAAAGGAAAATGCCTTAACGTCTTGAAGAAGAGTTTGCCAGCGAACTATTCTCACAACCATGCTAATGCTGTAGCAGCCTAAAGCCACCATCAGCCACCCCTCGTGTGACTGGGAGAGAATCCTGCTAACTTCGGTTAAACTCGTCTGACGGAGGGCTAGCCACAAGAAGAGCGCTCCAAACAGCAGCCCCAACGTGCCCCGCACCCAGGTGCGCCAGTGTTTTTTGGTTGAGAAGGATTGCATTCTCACGCGAACCACAAAAATCCATTCTCAAAACCCTACCTTGCTGGGATGCAGGAAGTCTACTAATCACTCAGTTGATCTGCTCAAGCGTGAATTTGATATGGCGCTGTCGAACTGACTTGAGCAAGCATCTGGCTACTTCAAATAAAGACAAATTTGAGTGTCACCACAAGGGCAAATGCCAGGAGAACTCCCCACAGTAAAAATAGAAAAATAGAGAGGGGGTATACCACATCGTCTTCTGCCTGCTGGCTATAGGTAAACGGCAGAAATGCAAGGTGATTCAGATGTTCGAGATACTGTTCTTTATCTGGATGCTGGGTAGTGCAGGCTTTAGAAAAGGAGCCATCCACTAAACAGACCAGGTTGCTGATTCGCTGAGCCAGACGAAATTCTAGACGAGAACCGGGCATTCCCACGTTCGTCTGATAAATCTCCAAATTCATGGGCATGGCAACTGAAGCTAGTTGAACCATAATGGCGATCGCCACTACAGTTTTCAGTAACCAGGCTTTCCAGGTTTTAGCTTGTCTCAGCGTTTGGATCAGAACTGCGACCAGCGGAATCAAAAGCAAGTGTACCGACGTGACGTGATATCTAGCGGCCCAGGCAGAGTCCCCGTGCCAGAAGACAAATCGGCTATAGGCTACCAGATGCAAACCCAGATTGACGGTCATAGTAACTAGATACCACTGAATGTAAGGAGTCAGCTTTTTCCAAAACACCACTGCCAAAATCAAACAGGGCAGCAGCAGCGGGTCGTAGATAAAGATGCTTTTTGACAGGGAAATTAAGGGACCGAGAATACCAACATGCGGATCATTAATCAGTGGGTATCCGTCAGGCAAATCGGGTAGTCCATTCCAAGCGGGGTCGGTCGTCAGTTGCTGTTGCTCAATGCTCTTGCCCGTGGCAAACAGACTGCCATAGCGGAAGTAGTCCATGATGCGACCCAGCAGCACAAAGGGAATAAAGCCTGCCACCCACAGCCCTAACCCATGCAGTACTTTGGTGAAGTCACGTCGCCTGTAAGCCAAACATCCGGTAAGAAAAAGGGCTACAGTTAACCCGTGAATGATGCTGGTAATGCGGATGAGAACTGTGCCGCCCAGAGCTAAACCACTGAGGAAGGCGAGCAGAGGGCGATCGCGCAAAACATAAGACAGAGCCGCGCCATACCCCAACGTCACCAGCAATAACACCTGATTGTTGTGCTGATGCACCTGAGCATAGTGCAACAGGGTAGTGCCTAGAAACCAGGCGATCGCAGCCAAACCTGCTGTGCGTTGCTTAAAGCCAAACAGTTTGATCAGCCAGTAGCAGGCAGCGACAGCAGCGACGTTCAAAGGTACAAAAATCAGGAAATTGACCGCCCAATCTCGCATCGTCTTCTGATCGGCGATGGGCAGCAAATGGTGTAACTGCGTTCCAACCCAGTCACCGGGCAGCATCAGGATCGATTGCCCTTCTTCATAGGCGATGTACCGCTTGCCATCAACTCCCATGACCCCAAACCGAATGTCACCCCGCACAATGGGCGTATCGTCTGGAGATACTTGAATTTCCTCCGTACCCGTCCACCAGGCATGAGCCATCTGAAGCCGTAGGTCGGTGTCCAAGGTGCCGAGGGTGCCGGAATTAATTACCGCTGTCCACAGCAAAGCGATCAAAAGAATGCTGCTAATTGTTTCCTTGAGAAATTTCATAAAAGAGTGCCCCCACCTGAGAACTGTTCGTTCCTAATAGAGAAATGCCAAATAGGAGGAATCCTGAAGCCCTAACTAATTTCCATATCGTTTAACAGGCTTGTTCACTGACAGATAGGTGTAGATTGCCAACCCCACTAGCGTGACCAGTCCAAACAAAAACACCTGAAAGGCGGTTGCCGCCGCAATTCCCTGGGCCGGATCGTAGCCAAACAGCCCCAGAGTAAAGGAATAGGAATATTGATAGGTGCCGACGAAACCAGGAGCCGAGGGAATCAGCGTGCTAAGACTCGTCACTCCAATCATCAAAAGCATCGCCTGCCATCCCAAGGAGACATTGACCGACTTCAGCACGCACCACAGCGTGATTCCTTCCAGCAGCCACACCAGGAGCGATAGCCGGACGGCGCGCCCAAAGCTAGAGCCAGGTCGAACGCTTAACCCCTGCCGGAAACTTTGGAGCCGAGTAGCGATCGCCGACGGCAAGGGCAACCGCCCCACTCCTTCACCGCGTCCCACCACCCAAATCACGGCAAAGATGCCGCCAAAGAGCAATCCACCGGCGATCGTCAGCGTATCTAGCAAGACTACCGATTGGGCAAACAGGACTCTTCCCAGCAGCATACACAGCACTACGACCAGCCCATCTAGCACGCGCTCAACCAGGATTGAGCCAGCGATCGCCGTTCGCGACAGTTGATAGCGTCGTCCTACAAAGTTGGCTCGAAAGATTTCTCCCAGCCGAGCCGGAAAGATATTGTTTGCTGCATACCCAACTAGAAGGGCAATTCCCACAGCAGCAAACGGCAGGACTTTTACCTCACGTAGGAGCGATCGCCACCGCATAATTCTCACGACCATATTCATCGCGTAGAAGGTCACGGCAGCGATTAGCCAATTCCCATGTGACTGAGCAAAAACGGTCGCCACTTTTTCCAGGCTGGTTTGGCGAAACGCTAACCACAGAAAAACAGCTCCAAACAGGAGTCCTACGCCCCCCCGAATCCAGCTACGCCACTGTTGGACTTGTTGCTTAGCCATGATGAAACTGTTCCAAAATCTGTCTCGCCTGAATCAGCGGGTAAGCGAGATAAACCATCCGCTTAGCTTCGCGACGACCCCGTGCTACCGAGTCAAGAATTAACCCGCAGGTCAGGCTCAGAAACGCCAGCAGCATAATCGAAGCCGCCAAAATCGCGGTCGGGAAGCGAGGCACCAGCCCGGTTTCCAGGAATGTTTTGACAATGGGAATAGCCAGGATTAAAGACAGGACTGCTAGTCCCAGAAAGATCAGCGTAAAAAATAGAAAGGGGCGGACCTCTTTAAACAACAGCAACGCCGTGCCCAAAATTCGCCACCCGTCTGTAAAGGTCTTGAGTTTGCTGGTCGAACCTGGAGGACGAGAGCCATAGCGAGTCGGCACTTCAGCAAACGGCATTTTCAATTCCAGGGCATGAATCGTAAATTCTGTTTCAATCTCAAACCCACTCGATAAAGCCGGGAACGACTTAACGTAGCGTCTGGAAAAGACTCGATAGCCAGACAGCATATCGGTAAACTTTGCCCCAAATAGCATTCGCACAAAAGAGGTCAAAAACAGATTGCCACCCCGGTGTCCCCGTCGGTAAGCTGCTACATCTTCAGGCGAAATCCGACGTGCCCCAACAACCATATCCAGGTTTTCGGTCAGCAATCGGTCCACCAAATGCCTGATCGCTGCCGCCTCATAGGTATTGTCTCCGTCAGCAATCACGTAAATATCGGCATCAATATCAGCAAACATGCGGCGAACCACATTGCCCTTACCCGGCTGTGGCTCATAGCGGACAAAGGCTCCTGCTTTTGAGGCTTGCTCTGCTGTATCGTCGGTTGAACGATTGTCATACACATAAATCTCAGATTCGGGCAGGGCTGACTGAAATTCTGAAACGACGCGAGCAATGGTCAGGGTTTCATTTCGACAGGGTAATAAAACAGCGATTCTGTAGCCTTTTAGCGAAGACGTTTGGGCTTCAGCAATTTGGTCTAGCATGGCTTTGAATTCCTTCAGGTGAAAGTCATTTAGAACAGGTCTGTTGCCAACCCAATTCCTGCTCTACGGTTTGGGTTTCCCCTGGAGGAACAGTGCGTTCATTCATGAAGTAGACTTCCAGGGTTTCAATCTGCTGGGAAGCGCTGTGATTGGCGTTCCAGCTTTGGCAGAGATACTGACCGTAGCCGGGATAAAGCTTTTCACCGATCGCCCGATTGAGATTAATGAAATAGGTACGCCACTGCATGTTTTGGTAAATCTCACTGCGAGTGGCAAGGCTCGGTTTTTCCCAATTCACGGGTGCGTTTCTAAAAATATCGACCTCGCTACCGTCGGCTAACTGGGCTGGAATCACATGCCAGCCATCATCTCTGGGCGGACTGGGCGCAAAAATGCTCCACGACTGGTCAAGGCGAGTGATGCGTCCTACGATTTCGGTTCTGTGCCAGGTTCTCCGTTTGAAAGCTTCGGGCGCGTAGCTGCTGAGGTTCCACAAGAAGGTGTAAAACAGCAGCACCAGCACGATCGCACTGATCGCTCGTGAGGGACGCAACGTCAGCGGGCGAAACTTGAAGGGTTTGGTGAAGTTGCCTGCAAATTTGCGGTTGGTGGCGATCGCCTCATAAAACCTATTTCCCGCAGCCTTTAATGGACTTAGAGAAAGAACAGGCGCAAGCCAACCCAACACCGGCGACAGGCTAACCACATAGATAATGCCCTCAAACTTAAAGCGGCGATTGCCCATCCAGTCCACGATTACCCAAGAGTTTTGCGCCTGCATATCGGCGTGAATGCTAGGGTCATCTTGTGCCATTAGCAGAGGCGTGCCTGGCAGCACCAAAAAGGTGCGAAGCAGATAAACTACTTTTTTGCAGAAACCACAGTCTGCGTCGTAATGAATCTGTAGCCCTTGGCGTTCTGAAGTAGAAATGCGCTTCTGCCAGCGGTTCCAGGTTTCACTAGGAATGAATGCTAACCAACTAAAGCAGCTCAGGAAGGGAAAAATTCCCAAATTCAGGGTTAGCCCAAAGCCGATGTGCAATGAGATAAAGGTGATAATGGCAAGATTGCGAAAGAAGTTGGTGCGAAAGGGAAAGAAAATCAGCAGTGGCCCGAACCATTCCAAAATCATCGTGGAATGGGTAAACAGGCTCAGCAGCGGACGAAAGTTGAGCAAAAATGCGCCAAACGGGGTGACGTATTGGTCATAGCTGAGCGCATAGTAAACCGCGCTGCCATCCAGCCAAACGGAACTTTTTGCCTTAATCAGCGCCGAGAAGATGTAAATGAAACACTGCTGCACAATCAGGGCAACAGTTGCTCCTGTAAGAATGCGTTCTGGTAGCCGTTCTTTTGAAGTGTTGAGGGCGCTGTCAATGGAGTAGCAAGCACCGAGCGGCAAAAACATTGCCCAAAACATCAGGGCCCGGAGGACATCATCGGCGGCAAAAATCAGAGCAGGGTTGCGGTTGTGCAGCGAGATCAACAGCACCCAGGAGGCGATTACGGCGATGCGAGTGCGGTAGCCGACCAGCATCAGCAGGGCAAAGAAACCCGCTAGCAAAAACAGAAATCCTTGAAACAGAGGCGCGCCGCTAAGTGCATGAATTGACCAGTAGCCAGTTCGGGCAACTTCTTGAAGGAGCGATCGCGGCAGCACACCCGCGTCTGAGTAGTGAGCCGCCAGATCACCCGCTCGAATCGCCAAATCTGCCAGCAGAATTACCGCTAAACCCATGCGAAACAGGGCAAGCGATCGCAAATCCAACCCAAACATTTCCTCAAGCTTTTTATAAAAAACAGGTTTAGATTTAGGTGAGCTAAAGGTCATAAACATTGCACCTCAATCAAGGATGTTTTAGGGATTTGCAAAAGGAAGCGAAATTAACGATTAATCTGTTTTTTGTCTGGCGATCGCCAAGCTGACTTTTCTAAATCAATCGGCTCTGAGCGGACGGATGCTGTGCCCCTTTGAGTCGAATGGGTCTGTCCCACACCCGTTGGAGAAGAATTCGCAGCTCTCTGCAAGCTCTTAGATTTTTTTCCTGGCAGCCATCGGGTCAACTGATGCTTAATTACTCGCAGGCGATGACGTAGCGTCGGCAACCGTTGCAGATACACCAGGCGACGCACCATACACGCCAGTCGTCCTCTCAAGCTCATGCCAAAACTGAAAACCGCTGCCGCATCTGTGCCGAGCGTGATCATTTCGCCTAAATGCAGATAGCGGAACAGCTTAGGGCGACGATTTTGCAGGATTGCCCAGAGGTTTTTAGCAGCGCAGTCTGCCTGCTGGTATGCCACCTGTGCAGTCGCGGGCACCTGCTGCCCTCGCGCATTTCGCACATCTGCCAGGTCGCCCAGGACAAACACTTCGGGATAACCCTGAAGCTGAAGGGTAGGATGCGCGATTAACTGATCTTGTGAGTTGCGATCGCACTCCAGGTTGCGAATCCACTCAATTGGCTGATTTCCGGTTGTCCAAAGCACCAGATCTATCCCTATCCGGCTCGCCTCACCTTGCGTCTTGACAGCAATCCAATCTGCACCAATTTCAGCAATGGAAGTGTGCAAATCAACCTGAACTCCCTTTGCACCAAGAGTCCGATAGGCGGTGATGCGGCTGGCGCGTGAAAAAGATTTGAGAATGTCATCGCCGCGATCGATCAGGCGAATTTGCCCCCGTTTTTGCAAGCGATCGGCTAGCTTGCCTGCTAACTCCACACCGCTAGGTCCGCCACCCACGATCGCAATCCGAATTTGCTGTCGCTCAGAGGCTTCCAAAAATCGAAGCTGTTCCCGCAAATGTTGAGCATCAGCTAATGTGCGAAATGGATAGGCATGTTCTGCTGCACCAGGAATAGCTCCCAGGTCAGTCTCTTTGCCGACTGCCAGCACCAGATAGTCGTAAGTCAGTGATTTCCCCGATTGAAGCTTGACTCGCCGTTCCCCTAAATCAACCGTTTCCACCGTGTCTCGGCGATGTTTCACATGGGTTCCCTGCAACAGGCTGTGAAATGAGGGTGCAATTTCCCACTGTTGAAGTTCACCTGTAACTAGCTCATACATCAGCGGCGTAAACAGAAAGTGCTGTTTGGGGTCAACCAGCGTCACCCGACATTTCTTCAAACCTGAGAACCGTTGCAAATACAAAGCGGTATAAAGACCTCCAAAACCGCCTCCAAGGATGCAAATATGCGTATTTGGGTTGAGCATGGAGATCTCCTCGATTTCAAGTTTTAGAGACGTCTTTCAGCGATCGCATCCAGGACGGGTTCAAGTTGCTGCGCTAGCTCTTGCGATCGCAGGTTACGAGCATCCTGATTCAGGTGATAGTGCGTATCGGCAAACAGGCTAGAGTCAGTTTGCAGGTTCAAAGAGTCTGGGTTGTAAAGCACAGGAGCAATTTCAGCTAGCGCGGTGGCGGTTTCTTGGACGTTTTCAAGCGTTTCAGCATCTTGACTGGCGTAGATCCAGGGCAAACCCAACACTAAAGTTGCGTCCTTGCTTTCAACCTGCTGGCGAAATTGGGAAATCTGCTCCAGAGCATGATCGGAAACGGTGTCTTTGATCCGCATTTGCCACCAGGAGGAATTGGTGCGCTGCTTTAGCGCGGTGGGGTCACCATTCGCAGAAATCGGATCGGAGTAGTAGCCCCGCATTTCGCCGTACTGCGCCACATCCCAGGTCGATTTGGTGACGGCTCGCAGGGTGGGAACTCCCAACAGCAGGGCATCATGAGTCAGTTGTTTGAGCGGAATGTCTCCTAAACCGGGCTGTCCGATCGCCATGCCGAATGCACCAGAGCGATCGCCTAAACCATCCTCATCTAGCAAAATCAGGTATTCAGGAATCAGCAGCACCACATCTCCAGGTTGAATTGCATCCATCACACTGGGCAGCAGCACATTCAAACCAATTGGACCGTCTAAGCCAAGATTGATTACCGGAATCCCCAATTCCTGCTGCATTAGTTCTGCATCGACGGTGTAGTGAGCGCCAGAGCCGCCCAGAATGATTACTCGTTGGGGAGCTTCGACTTCAGCAGCGATCGCCATTTTGCGCTCATACATCATCCGCAGCCAACTCAACTCGCCGCCATAGCGAACGTTGTAGAGATAGCCAATTGACCAGGCTAAACCCGCTGCTAAAATCCAGGTTGCAAAGCTAAGCTGCTTTCTCATGGGTTTAAAAGTCACTGTCTAAAAGTCAAAGTAGATGAATTCAGACGGAGCATTCGCTGCCAGCAAAATCGTCAAAGCCAGCAAAATTCTCGACATCCAAGGCGACAGCAGCAGGTCATATTCCCCTCGTTTTTGCCAGACGGCAACATGTTCAAACAGCAATACCCCAGTTGCCAAAGCCAGAGTCAGGAGTAACGCGCTGCCTTCGTTGAAACTGAAAGAGGCGATCGCCCCACCTAAATTGGAGAACGAATAAGTGAATGGATTAACCAGCGTTTGCAGCTTTTGCCCCAGTCGCCCGATATCAGTTTCCATGAAAAACAGACAGCCGAGAATCACAGAGCCGAAGGTCAGTGCCCAAGAGATAAACTGCGGCGTAGGAAAGTACTGTCCAACAAAGCGGTAGAAAGGACGACCGGCATACCTCAAAACCAGCAATAATAGCCCGTGATAAGCGCCCCAAATGATAAAGTTCCACGCTGCACCGTGCCAGAAGCCCGAAAGGGTAAAAGTGATAAACAGGAAAAATGCCGCCCAGTGTTTTTTAGAACCCATCAGCGGCAAAAACACATAGTCCCGAAACCAGGTACTCAAGGTAACGTGCCAGCGTCGCCAAAACTCATTAATGCTCTGTGAGGTATAGGGTGCAAGAAAGTTAATCGCCAGCCGCACGCCCACAATTCGAGCCAACCCCAGCGCAATAAAGCTATATCCAGCAAAGTCAAAGTAGATTCTGAGGGTAAATAAATAGGCAGAAAACCAGACGAGCCATGCGTTAGCGGTTTCTTCTAAGTTAATGAATGGGGAAATGTTATCTGCCAAAACAAACTTCATAAACAGACCTAACGCCAACCAGCGGAAGCCTGCCTCAAAATTGTCGGCGGTGAACTTAAACCGAAAAGACTCAATCTGAGGAAGCAGGTCTGACCGTCGCTCAATCGGACCAGCAACCACTTGTGGAAAGAATGAGACAAAGTTGACGTAGTCGATAAACCCTAATGACTGCTTGCGTTTGCTGGTGTAGGAATCGACGACAAACGCCACCATTTGAAAGGTGTAAAACGACAGCCCAGGCGGAATTGACCCTAATCCGGGAATGCTTTTGTCTTGCCAGGAAGACGCGATCGCCGGAGCCACCAGCCCAACCACATCTTCAACAAAGAAGTTGAGGTATTTGAAATACGCCAGAATGGCTATGTCAAACCAAATTACAGCAGTGGCGATCGCCTTTGCCTGCCATCCCTGACGGCTAAACATCAGCCGCACCATCAGATAGTTAAAGACAATCTCAAACGAAAAGATAACAAAGCTAGAGGTGCTGGCATTCACAAAAAGCGTAAGCGACAGCGCCATCAATCCAATGCTGTCAAACACCCCTCGCCAGAGGTTAAGCTGCTTGCCGACATAGCGCACTGCAAAGAATGCTGACCCAACCAGCAACAAAACCCACCAAAAGGAGAATTCAGAGAAGTTCAATCGACTTCCTCCCCAATCTCAAAAATTATCGGCTTACACTTATTTCAATCCAAATCTCTTCTGTAACTTGCGCTTAGAAACCACCGTGTAAACGCAAGTTATTCTGGTCCTCACGGACCTGCGCGTAACACAGCTACAGCTATTTCCCGCGTCCCCACAGACTCCATTTCCCAACAGTTTCTTTAGTGGGCTGAACGGGTGTTTCTGGTTCAGATGCGATCGCTCCTGGAGCAATGTTCATTTCCTGCACCAGATAGGTAGCGGCTTTCTGAATTGTGGGATAGTCCCAAAGCAGGGTTGAAGGCAGATCTACACCGAGCCAATCTTCCATATCACCCACAATCGTCACGGAGTCGATCGAGTCCAGCCCATAACGGGTTAAAGGTTCCTCAACTTTGATCGACGGGGCGGAAAGTGAAAGCTGCTTTGCCAACTGATTGACGATCCAGGTTTGAATCGTCTCAATGGCGATCGCCTCACTATTCTCCTGAGCTAGATCCGCTTGAACCAATACATCACTGGGCTTGGAGCTGGAGTTCTGTAATTGCATGAATAGGATTCTCCTGAACTTCTGATTTAGCTAATTGAAAAGGAACAATCGAAAACATCCGATCTTCGCCATAAAGCCTGAGCAATTCCTGGGCAAGCGGCTCATCGTCCAGGCGGGGCGGCAAGTCTAGAGCGGGGTTAACCGCTACCAACAGCCTTCGCAAGCTCAGCGCCAACCATCTGCCATTGGCAAAAAACTCACCTAACGTTTTGCGGTTATGCAACCACATGTGAACGCAGGCAGCAGCAGCATGGAGGGTGCAATACTTTTTCGCCAGTTCAAACGACTCCGGCGACTGGTCGTGACCATGTTCAAAGGCAGCAGTTCCCAGGAAATCATCCTGTGCGTTTAACTCTGCTAAAACAGCGTGAGTTAACGCTTCTATCTGCTCTAAAACTTCTGGTTCTAAGTCGGGCGGTTCGAGTGCCTGAAGCTGCTCCAAAGCGATTTCCAGTCCTTGAAGCACATCATCTGCACCTCGACTAAATAGCTCTAGCCGCTCTGGAGCAAATTGGGGCACAGGCTGATCGAGCGTGAATGTGGTTTGTAGGCGGGTGGCGATCGCCTCCATACTCTGAGCATCCCGCCGCGCACGGAATTTGGCTAAATGCCGTCGTTGCAGGATCAGAGAATGCAAATTCACAATGCTGCTGCCGTCAAATACGCTGATAATCGCGTTGTCCCGCATCACCTTTTGGAAAATGCCAAAGTCATGTTCCTCACGCATGTAATAGCGTGCGCCCAACACCACCGAGACATCCTGCACCATCTTCTCTAGCGTCACGGTGACAAAATACTTCACCACTGCCGACCAAACGCTGAACTGTTCTGGAACAACGTGAAACCCTCTGCCTGCGCCGATATTGGCACAGTCGCAAATCAAAATATCTAGAAAAGCGTCTACTAGAGTGCGGCGAGGATGGGGAATATCAAATACGGTTTTGCCATACAGTTGCCGCCCTAACGTAAACTTCAGGGTTGTTCTGAGCGCAGTATCGGCTGCTCCTTGAGAGAATGCGGCACACAGAGCGCGAGTAATCTGAAACCCTTTAAGCGCCAGCTCTAGCCCGACTCCTTCTTTACCCAATCGCATCTTTTCGGGAATAAAGCAGTCATCAAAACGGATACCGCTCATGTCAGAGCCGCGAATTCCGTGAGTTTTAATCTTGGGTAAATTGCTATAGGTTGCTGGATCAAGCTCTGCTTTCTTCACCATGAACAAAGACAGGCTGCGGCTTCCTGCTTCTGCATCCGTTTTCGCCAATACGAAAGTGACTCCAGAAATAGTGGCGCGATTGATTGGCCACTTCTCACCATTCAACAAATAACCACCGGGAACTTTAGTTGCGGTTACATCGCCAGCGAGGAGATCACTCCCGTGTGCCCGCTCAGAATAGGAAAGACACATTGCCCCACTCATGTCTTTCATAAACTGGGCTAGCTCTTGCTTTTGCTCATCCGTCCCTGCCATCCAGGTGAGAAATGACCAAAACAGAGTGGTGAAAGAAATGGAAGTGGTCAAGTCACGCCGCGACATGACTCGCACAAAGGCGATGAATTCCTCAAAGGAGGTAAATTCTCCGCCACAGTTCGTTGGGATGTAGTAGTGATGCAGTTTCCAGTTATAAAGCCAGGTCAACTCGGCTTCAGGAAAGGCTTCGAGTTCGTCCAGCTCAATCACCTGCTTAAACGACATCACGCTTTCTGGATTACAGGGATCGCCCAGATCGCGCTCCAGTTCTTCAGCGAGCCAATATTGTTTGAGTGGATGCATTGATCTTTCCGGTGGATGCATTGATCTCTCCAACCCAGGATGAGGAGCAAAGGATGAGGAACAAAACTTCGAGAACTTGAGAACTTGAGATTTCAGGTGAAACGTTGCCAGGGAGGTGACAGGATTTTGAAACTTTTAGGCCTTAGCGACTTGCACTTGCTCTAGCAGCGAACTGACATCGCCCTGCAAGTTTCTGAAGCTGGCTCGAATTTGCGGGTTTTCGCTCCAGTCTTCTAGCACGTCGAGCGTTCCGGCTAAGAAGCTAGTTCGGCAGGCACGACGCTGAATCTTGCCGCTGGAGGTTTTGAGAATATTTCCAGGCTTGGCTAGCACAACTGCATAAACCTGAAGCTCATGCTGTTCGGCGATCGCCTGTCGAATTTCGCCAATCACCTGATCAAAATCAATGTTTTGCTGCTGCCGTTCCACCTCTTGCACCACAACCAGCCGTTCTTCTCCGTCTATCTCAGTGGAGAATGCTGCACCGTAGTCAGGGCGCAAAGCCGGATGGAGTTGCTGAACCGTCCACTCAATATCCTGGGGATAGTGGTTTGTGCCCCGAATGATAATCAGGTCTTTGATCCGTCCCGTGACAAACAGTTCTCCGTCTTGAAGGAAGCCGAGGTCGCCCGTTCGTAAAAACGGACCTTCCTGGGAATCCGCAATCTGAGCGCGGAAGGTGCGATCGCTTTCCTCAGGACGCTGCCAGTAGCCCTTTGCCACACCAGCGTCAGCCACCCAAATTTCGCCCACCTCGTTTGGGGCACAGCGAGTCAGCGTATCGGGGTTCACAATCGCAATCTGAGTTTCACAGACCTGACGACCGCAGCCTGCAACGATTCGCACCACGTCCTGTTCATCTGAGGCTTCAACAATCCGATTGCGTTCCAGTGCGGCTGGGTCAAGCACACAAACCACAGGTTCCGAGGGGCGTGGACTGGTGGTCACAAGTAGAGTTGCCTCTGCCAATCCGTAGGCAGGCGCAAACGCATCCCATCGGAAGCCACTGGGTTCGAAATATTCAAAGAACTGCCGTAAAACCCTTGGGTTAATCGGTTCGGCTGCATTTCCTGCCGCTCGCCAACTGCTTAAATCTAAGGCATCTCGCTGTTCGAGCTTGACCCGTCGAATGCACTGCTCATAGGCAAAGTTTGGAGCCTGACTGTGAGTCGCCCGATACCGCGAAATCGCCTGAAGCCAGCGAACCGGTTGCTTAATAAAGGCAAACGGAGACATCACATAGCAGGGAGTGCCGTTGTAAAGCGGTTGGATCAACCCTTCGACCAAGCCATAGTCATGGAAGTAGGGCATCCAGGTGACTGAAACGCTGTCTGAGTCGTACCCACAGGCTCTCTGCAAATAAGCCGAATGATGCATCACATTCCTGTGCGTAATCATCACTCCTTTTGGCGTGGACGTTGAGCCAGAGGTGTATTGCAGGTAAGCAATATCATCGCTGTTAATCGCTGGCTCTTGCCAGGATGCGGCTAGCTGCAGATCAACCTGTTCAGTGTCGATCCAGCGTATTGTGGAAAATTCAGGAAACTCCAGCCCTGCTTCCTCGAAAATCGAAAGAATTCGGGCATTCGTCAGAACAACTGTCGCTTGAGCGTCTTGAACGATGGCTCGCAGTCGAGGCAAGGTTCGCTTCAGCCGACCCGCATCCGGCGGCGGCACCGGAATCGCAATTACGCCACCATAGAGGCATCCTAGAAATGCCGCCATTACTTCTAATCCTTGTGGGTAGAGCAATAGCGCCCTTTCTCCTGATGCATTTTGCTGTTGCAGGAGAGCCGCGATCGCCCTTGCCTGACGATCGAGATCGGCATAGCTCAAGGTGGAACTTTCAGTTTTTCCGTCCGTCAGAAAGGTGTAGGCTAGCCGTTCCGGTTGTTCAACAGACCTCCATCTAAGCAGTTGAACTAATGTATCAAGCTTGACTAAATGGTGAGGTAAACACTGAGTCATGTTTTCAACTCCGGGTCAGGAGAGGTGTAATTCTGAAAAGCTCAAGGTTGAATCCGTACAGGAAGTTACGAGTTCAGTCAGCAGCAGACCTGGAACTCGGCTATTGATCTAATGGGACTGAAAGAATTCTGAATCGCCTCTTAGCGAAGTGGCGAACTTTATTTGAATGTCAGAATAATTACATAGGTAGAATTATTCTGAAAAGTGTCAATCAGTATTTTTACTAAAACAACAAATTCGCATCTACCTAAAAATCAAACTTTGCTGTATTGCATCCTATTCAGTGATTGATGTAGAAGGCATCACGCAATTTTGATAAAGCTTCAGCTTCTATAAAGCTTTTGTGTAGTAGAAGTTAGTAGCCTTCTTTTACTTAAAAGTTCGGCTACATTGGTTAACCCCTATTTTTGAGAAATTTGTAGCGGTAGCAGACTTTCCCTATCTCAGGGCAGGAAATTTTCCTCTCGGATCAGGATAAGATTGGCAATAATCGTGATCCCCGCTGATCACCAATCATTTCTTGGAACTGATTGCAATTGTCTTAAGCTTTTCCTGACTCTGAGGTTTTATGAAGAAGTTTTTGTCTCGCTTTCTGGCTCTGGCTCTGGTGCTGGTAATTGGTTTGATGGGCTGCACCTCCGCTCCCGCTGGGTTGACCGGAAATTACCGTGAAGATACGCTGGCTCTGGTCAACAGCCTAAGAACAGCAATCGAACTACCCGATGGTTCTCCTAACAAGGCGATCGCCCAGACAGAAGCACGGCAAAGAATCAACGACTTCGCCTCCCGCTATCGCCGGGATAACTCCGTAACCAAGCTCAGTTCCTTTACAACCATGCGGACAGCGCTGAACTCCCTAGCTGGACACTACAGCTCCTACCCCAACCGTCCAGTTCCCGAAAAGTTAAGAAAGCGCTTGGAGCAAGAATTTGCTCAGGTAGAAGCTGCACTTCGCCGCGAATCATAGCGAAGCTATTTGATTGATTAACTCTTTGATTGATTAATACAGATAGAGCCTGAGGGAATATCCTTCAGGCTCTAATTTTTTGAGGTTGCTATCTGAACGTGTGAATTACGTAGGGGTGCACCGCAGCGCGCCCCTACAGAAAGAATGGATATCTGGTGAACCATCCCCACTCAGCAAAATCAAATTTCTTTAAATTGTTCGAGACCGTCTACTAAATCTTCAAGGGCTTTGAAAGCAATGAATCTTCGATCGCGCTAGATTCTGACTTTGATTCAGGCTGTAAAATTTCAGTCAAGATTGAGGCAGGGCGTTGACGATGAGGCCAGGCAAAAGCATGACGGAAAGCCGCTTCCTGGCAAGCCTGTAGCTGATCAAAGCCAATCACATCATGGGTCAGCAGGCTCTCATACTCAAACGGTAAACGCATGTTGTGCAATCCAGCGTTATCCGTACAGATAGCGATATCGACTCCGGCTTCAAAGCAGCGATCGAAAACCAACTTAAGTTGATGAATGCTCTCTAAAGTCCCCGTTTTTAAGTAGGTCGTGGGGCAAACTTCCAAGCATTGTCCTCGCTCAGCAATTTCACCTAATAGCTCGGGATGCAGCAGCGGAATCTGAATACCGTGCCCAATACGCATTAGGTAGGGCAAAAGTTCAGGGTAACAACCTTCGCTGGTTTCGTAGAGATGTCCGGTAGTGTTTAGCCCAAGCGATCGCGCATAGTCATACAGTTCCACAAATTCACCGAGTCGATCGGCATAGTGGGCATCTCCACCCGCCAGGTCAATGCCGCAAACGTATTGCTTCATCTGGGCAGCGAGATCGGCGATCGCCCGATTTACTTCATAGGGCAAGCGGGAGTGCATACACAAGATCTGGCTGGTCACGATCGGGTAATCGCCCAACTGACTTGCCCGCCCCACAATTTCCACAATTTGAGTCATCTGATCAATTCGCTCAGACTGACTCAACTGATCCGAGGTGCGGAGATAAGGCGTGTAGCGCAACTCCAGATAAGCCAAATTCTCAAAAATGTACGCTCCCCGCATTAACCGATAGACAAAATAAGGCAGCGTTTCGTCCGTCTGGACGCTCTCCACCAGCGTGTGCAGCTCCAGATATTCATCTAAAGTATTGCGAGGACGGGTGTAGAATTCCTCAAAAGCACCATATTCATCAAACTGTTGAGCCAGGTCAGGGCGGTTGCGCTGAAAATACCGCCACAACACGCGGGGCACAACAGAGCCACCTAAGTGGCGATGTAGCTCAGCATATAAAGCCACAGAAACCTCTCTTCGTGAAAGTTGACAGTAGTGACATCCACTGCTGATAATTGTAGTTTGTGTGAACTTTAGAAACTGATAGACCCTTGGCTAACGTCGTAGTAATCGGGGCCCAATGGGGCGATGAAGGAAAAGGCAAAATCACGGACTTGCTCAGTAAGTCCGCAGATGTCGTGGTTCGCTATCAAGGCGGTGTCAACGCTGGACACACCGTCGTGGTTAAAGATCAGACCTTTAAGCTGCACCTGATTCCCTCTGGCATCCTCTACCCCGACACGGAATGCATCATTGGTTCGGGTACGGTGATCGATCCGAGGGGGCTGATCGAGGAGCTAGATCAGCTAGAAGCGCTAAATATTTCTACAGAAAATCTACTGATTTCCGAAACAGCTCACGTCACGATGCCCTATCATCGACTGCTCGATCAGGCTTCTGAAGAGCGTCGCGGTAGTTACAAAATTGGCACAACGGGACGGGGAATTGGCCCTACCTATGCTGATAAGTCTGAGCGAACTGGCATTCGCGTGATTGACCTGATGGATTCAGAAGGTCTGAAAGAGCAGTTGCGCTGGACGATTAGCCACAAAAACGTCATTTTAGAAAAGCTCTATGAACTGCCGCCGCTGGATGCTGACGCGGTGATTGCAGAATATTTGGGCTATGCTGAACGACTGCGCCCTCACGTAGTTGATAGCTCTCTCAAAATCTACGACGCGGTACGAAAGCGTCGCAACATCTTGTTTGAAGGGGCACAGGGGACTTTGCTGGATCTAGATCACGGCACTTATCCCTATGTCACATCTTCAAACCCGGTAGCCGGTGGAGCCTGCGTTGGGTCTGGCGTTGGGCCAACTATGATCGATCGCGTGATTGGCGTTGCCAAGGCCTACACAACACGAGTTGGAGAAGGGCCCTTTCCCACAGAGCTAAATGGCAGAATGGGAGAGTTACTGTGCGATCGCGGCGCAGAATTTGGCACTACCACCGGGCGCAAACGTCGCTGTGGCTGGTTTGATGCAGTTATTGGTCGCTACGCCGTCCGAATCAACGGTTTGGATTGTCTCGCAGTCACCAAACTGGATGTGCTGGACGAGCTAGAGGAAATTAATGTCTGCGTTGCCTACGAAATCGATGGGCAGCGCTGTCACGACTTTCCTAGCAATGCTCGCGACTTTGCCCGCTGCCAGCCGATCTACAAAACGCTTCCAGGTTGGAAACAGTCAACCGACCACTGCCGATCGCTGGATGACTTGCCGCGTCAAGCGCTTGACTACCTCAAGTTTCTAGCGGAACTGATGGAAGTACCGATCGCCATTGTGTCTCTAGGAGCCAGTCGCGATCAGACGATCATCGTCGAAGATCCGATCCACGGACCCAAGCGGGCACTGCTTTACAGCAATGGTACTGCTCAAACAGCCCAAGTCTAAAGTTAGCGTCAGGCAGAAACTAGGCAAGAATTAGTCTTGTTTTGGCTGCTCAAGTTTCCAGTTCGGATTGCCCAGTGTTCGGATTGCTAGTGTTCGGATTGCCCAGTTTCAGATTGCCAGTGTTCGGATTGCTCAATTTACAGTCATAGACCCAGTTAGGTTACTCGTATGGAACTCACAATTGAATGTCAAAAGCGTGCCCCCGGTAGCAAAGCAGGGGCACTTCGGCGCGAGGGACGGATGCCAGCCGTGCTTTACGGTCATCAAGGGGCAGAATCCGTTTCGCTAACCCTCGATGCCAAAGATGCCGAAACGCTGGTCAGAAAAGCTTCTCTCAACAACACCTTGATTCAAGTAAAGATCCCTGACCTGCCCTGGAGCGGTAAGGCGCTGCTGCGGGAAGTACAAACTCACCCCTGGCGCAGATCGATCTATCATATTAGCTTCTTCTCCATTGCGGCTCAGTCCAGTGTTGAAGTTACCGTACCCATCAACTTTGTGGGCGAAGCCGTTGGCGTGAGAATGGGCGGTGGCGCTTTGGATACAGTTTTAACTGAATTGCAGGTGCAGTGTGACCCCGAGGCCATTCCAGAAACGATTGAAGTAGACGTAACTGACTTTCAGGTTGGTGATTCAATCCATGTGAATGAATTAAAGCTGCCCAAGGGGGTTGAGGCCGTGGGTGAGCCAGATCGAGTTGTTGTTTCCGTGTTAGCTGGGCGTACCTCGTCTGATGACGATGCAGATGAGACTGCTTCAGCTTCCGAATAGGATGACAAGCGATCGCCAATTGACCTAAATTAGTCACTTAGCCAGGGAATTGTCCCTGGCTTTTTAGTTGCAACCCATTTTTCAACTTCAACTTCTAAACTACCTGCCAACCCTATGTCCGATTCCAAGCTCCCGCCCGTGATTCAGCAGATGATGCAGCCCAGTTTTTACCCGCATTCGGTGCAGGAGCCAATTCAACTCATCCAAACGCACATTTCCTATGTGCTGCTGACAGGAGAATATGCCTATAAGCTCAAGAAGCCAATCAATTTTGGCTTTCTAGACTTTTCTACCCTCGAACAGCGCCACCACTTTTGCTTGGAGGAACAGCGGCTCAACCAGCGCGGCGCACCAGGGATCTACCTAGAAGTTCTACCTATTAGTCAGATTGGGGAAGAACTTTACTTAGGCGATGAGCAGCAGCCTGTAGAGTACACCTTGAAAATGCGGCAGTTTCCTCAGGAGACGCTACTGAACTCCATGTTTGACCAGGGCAAGCTGACCGAGGAATTGTTGGTGGAGTTGGCAAAGGCGATTGCCACCTTTCACGCCAACTCGCCCACCAGCGACTACGTCCGTAAATTTGGTGAAGTTTCTCAGGTGCGGCAGGCCTTTGACGAAAACTACGAGCAAACCGAACGCTACATCGGCGTTGCTCAAACTCAGAAGCAGTTTGACGAAACCAAAACCTACACCGATCGCTTCTTCCAGGAGCAGCAAGATCTGTTTGTCAAACGAATGCAGCAGGACAAAATTCGCGAATGTCACGGTGATTTGCACCTGGGCAACATCAGCTTCTGGCAAAACGAACTCTTCTTATTTGACTGCATCGAATTCAACGAGCCATTTCGCTTTGTTGATGTGATGTATGACGTTGCTTACATTGTTATGGACCTGGCGGTCAGGCAGCGTCCCGACCTGGGCGCGCTGTTCCTCAATACCTATGTCGAGCAAACAGGCGATTGGGAAGGACTGCGCGTGTTGCCCATCTACATCAGCCGTCAGACCTACGTGCGGGCAAAAATCACTTGCTTTTTGCTAGACGACCCCGCCGTTCCTGATGCAGCCAAGCAAAAAGCCAAAGAAACCGCAGCACTCTACTATCGTCTGGCTTGGGAGAATGCCCACTCTCAGCAGGGTAAATTAATTCTGATGTCAGGTCTGTCAGGCTCCGGGAAGAGTACTACAGCTCGACTTCTGGCGCGTAAACTCGGTGCGGTCCACCTTCGCTCTGATGCAGTACGAAAGCATTTAGGTGGCATTCCGCTGCACCAGAAGGGTAGCGATGACCTGTACACCGCAGAAATGACGCAAAAAACCTACAGGCGATTGCTGGAGTTGGGAGTTCAGCTTGTAGCTCAAGGCTATTCTGTGATTTTAGATGCCAAGTATGACCGTCAGACACTGAGGGCAGAGGCGATCGCCCAATCCGAGGCGCATCAAATTCCCCTACAAATCTTTCACTGTGACGCTCCCCTGGAAGTGCTGCGAACCCGCCTTCAGCAGCGCACCGGAGATATTGCCGATGCCACAGCCGATTTACTAGCTCAACAGCAGCTAGAGCCTTTTACCGAAGCTGAACACTCTTATGTGACGCGATTGGACACAACTCAGGATATTGAGAAACAGTTGGGGTTAGGGTCCGATACAAAATCCGTTTTGTAAAGAAGCACTATTTGGTGTGCGGGCGAAGCATTCGATAAAAGAATTGTGCTTCAATGGCAGGAATTGTGACCGAATGCTTCGCCCCTATCGCTACCGCTACTCTACAGACGGATTTGGTATGAGATCTAGAACTACTGGTAGAGGTTGGATTCCCTACTCTAACTTCTCCCCGCTCAAGACGAACATTGGATCAACCGCAGCAAAAACCTGGTGATTGCCCTTTGTTTCCAGGCGATTGACTGCAGACTGCACGACTTCGATATTTCGGACGTGCAGTTCTGCTAGGCTCTCTGAGATGGCGTAAAGAGTTTCAAAATTGGTTGCTGTTGCGACGATTCGACCCTGAGGGCGCAAATAATCCCAAGCAGCTTTCAAAATTTCTTTGACGGGGCGACCACCTTCTACGCAAACGCAATGGGGTGCATAAGCCAGATCTTTAAGGCATTCTGGGGCACTCCCTTCGATTACGTCTACGTTTTGGACGGCAAAGCGATCGCAATTACGACGAATTAAATTAGCAACCTCTTCATCGCGCTCGATCGCAAGAATGCGCCCTTTGGGACACAGCAGCCCAACCTCTATGGGAATTGTCCCGGTTCCTGCTCCGATGTCCCACAGCACCGCATTGGGACGCAGACGCAAATGAGAAATCATCAGCAGTCGAATTTCTCGCTTGCTCATCGGAATTCCTGGCAGACGTTCAAATAAATCATCTGGAATGCCAGGAGTGCAGTAGGGCCAGGGGGAAGGGGACATGCAAGTAAGGGGAGGTTGAAGAACTTTGAGACGCTTCAAGGATAGCTTGCTGTGCCTCAAGCGATAGCCATCACAACTTCACGACTTTTAGGGTATCAAGATTGGGGTCAGCGCATCCGGTGATCACTCCCCCCGCTGCTATCACTTGCTGAAGATAGGCGATCGCCCCTTTCGTAATCTCTTCACCAGGCAGCAAGACGGGAATGCCGGGAGGATAGGGGCAAACAATTTCAGCGCTGATGTAACCAATAGTGTGAGCGATCGCTAGGGTTTCAGTTGGAGCAAAAAAGGCTTGCCGGGGAGAAATTGGGGGTTGAGGGTTGGGGGTTAGGCTTTGCTTCAAAGGTTGATTTTTCGTTGGCGACGCGAACGAAAAATCAACCTTTTCAATTCGTTTTAAAGCACGCTCTAGAGGTTGGGCGGATGGGGAGGGGTACTGAGAAGACAGGTGGTTGAAGGCGCTTATCAACTGCTCAATGTCTGAAAGGGTGTTGCCCAGGCTAATGATGAAGGTGAGGTGCTGAAGGGAAGGTAGCTCTGCGGTAACGCCTAACTGCTGGTGCAAAATTTCGTCTGCTGCAAAACCGGTTAGCCCTAAGCCAGTGGTCGTCACTGTGAGGCGAGTTGGGTCAAGGGCAACAAAGCCGGGAGTTAGTCCTGCTGATTCTGCGCCTAAAACAGATAATCCAGAAATTTGGCTCAGTTGCGTTCTAGCTTGGTGTGCCAGGGCTAGCGTCCGGATCATCAGTTGCTTACCCTGAGTCGCCATTTGCTGTCGAGCGGCATCCAGTGAGGCTAACAGGAGATAACTGGGGCTAGTGGATTGGACAAGCTGTAACGTTTGGCGGAGGCGATCGCCATCCACCCGCGTTCCCTGAACATGCAGCATTGCCGCCTGAGTCATCGCGCCCAACAGCTTATGGGTAGACTGCACGACCAGGTCTGCTCCGGCGGACAGGGCTGAAATCGGCAGGTCTGGGTGAAAGCCAAAATGAGCACCGTGTGCTTCATCAACTAATAGCGGAATGCCATGCTGACGAACCACTTGGGCGATCGCCCGAATATCTCCACAAACACCGTAGTACGTTGGGTAAACCACCAATACTGCTTTTACATCTGGATGTTGTTTGAGTGTATGAGCTACGGAATCGGGTGTGATGCTATGAGCGATCCCCAGTTGGGGATCATAATCTGGCTCCACAAAAATCGGGATTGCACCAGATAGAACCAGTGCGGCGATCGCCGAGCGATGCACGTTGCGAGGTAGCACAATCTTTTCGCCTGATTTGCACACAGCTAGAATGGCTGCCTCAAGTCCGCAAGTAGAACCGTTTGCCAAAAACCAGGTACGGTCTGCCCCAAACGCTTCAGCAGCCAGTTCTTGAGCCTGCCCGATTACGCCTTCTGGTGAAAACAAGTTGTCTAAATCTGGCAGCTCAGGTAAGTCGGCTTGAAATACTGCTGTTCCCAGTAAATCTGCAAGAGGCTGAGCGATGCCCTGTCCCCGTTTGTGTCCAGGTGTATAAAAGGGAGCGTGAGCCCGGTGAGCCTGGACGCGCAGCGCTTCAAGCAAAGGCATTGCAGTTTGATCGAGCATTTTACAGTTCAACAAATTTGAAATATAGCTTCACCCTAGAGGAGTGTTTTTGGAGGAGATTTGGGCGTTTTCCGTGATTTTCCTGAGGGCGTGAAAGCTGATCTGTTACTACCATATTTGCGATTCCCATATCTATTGGGCTCAAACAAGCTCAGTAAATTTGACCTTTGCAGAGGGCGATCGCAGTGACGAGGGATGGATGTTCGCAAACTTTATAATCCCGCGCCGATTAGTCGCAGTTTTAAATCCTCGTCGTAGCGTTAGAGCAAGGTTCGGATTAACAATCGCCGCGATCGCCCTAATTTTTTCGATGTTGGCTAGCCTAACCATTGGGCAAACTGCTACCCAGCAGATCGAACAGGATGCTGGTCAAGATTTGGCATATTTGGCCTACCAGATGGCAGACCGACTTGATAGTGGCATGTTTGAGCGTTATCGAGATATTCAAATCGTTGCCACGATTGACACAATTCGGGATTCTAATTCCCCAATCACGGCAAAACGGTTACTTCTAGAAAAACTGCAAAGCACCTATCCTGCTTACTCCTGGATTGGACTGACCAACCCTCAAGGCACGGTTCAGGTCAGCACAGGTGGACTTCTAGAGGGCGCAGATGTCTCAGAAAGACCCTGGTTCATCAGTGGGAAACTTGATACTTTCGTCGGCGATGTGCATGAAGCCGTACTTTTAGCGAGCTTGCTGCCGAACCCGACTAAGGATACGTTGCGTTTTGTTGATTTCGCCGTACCGGTTGATGATCTCCAAGGAAAACCCCTTGGCGTTCTTGCAGCTCACCTAAATTGGGCATGGGCAGAAGGTCTAAAGAATGCTCTATCCCGCAATTTGCGAAGCCAAGAGCAGGATTTACTCGTGCTGCGAGAGGATGGGGGCGTTTTGCTGGGACCCGCCGAATTGCTTGACCAGAAGTTGGATTATTTGGAAAGCTTTCAAGAGGCGACTCTGGCGAAAACAGGCTACCTGAGCGAGGTCTGGCCCGACCATCAGTCTTACATTACTGGCTTTACCGCTAGCAACGGCTATCGCGAATATGAAGGGTTGAATTGGGTTGTGCTGGTACGGCAAAAGACCGACTTAGCATTTGCTCCAGCCCATCGCCTACAGCGTCAGATTTTATCTTGGAATTTGGGACTAGGTAGTTTAGTCGCTGTTTTAGGTTGGTTTATAGCAGATTACATTACTAAACCCATGTGGGCGATCGCCCATGCCGCCAACCGGATTCGGCGGGGTGACGCGAGAGTGCTTATTCCCGTTGTTCGGGGGCAAGACGAGATCGCAAATTTCTCTCAGTCGCTCAACCGATTGGTCTATGAACTGACTCAAAAAGAACGCGAACTGAAACTGAGCAATGAGCGACTAAAGCAGGAACTCGTTGAACGGCGACAGGTTGAAAAATCGCTGAGACTGAGTGAGGAAAAGTTTTGCCAACTTGCAGAAAATATCGACGAAGCTTTCTGGATCTGCTCCGCTGACGGTAGTGAGGTTATTTATGTCAGTCCTGCCTACGAACAGATTTGTGGTTACTCCTGTGAAATGGCATACCGAAACCCCAGAATTTGGTACGACAGCATTCATCCAGAAGATCGTGAAAAGGTAACGCCTGACTTTAGCCGTGAATCGCTGGGTAACTACGATGAGGAATATCGACTGATCCACCCGGACGGTTCGGTTGTGTGGATTCGAGATCAGGCTTTTCCGGTCTATGACGAGCAGGGTCAGGTCTACCGGGTTGTTGGAATTACCGAAAACATCACAGAGCGCAAGCGGGCCGCAGAAACTTGCCAACAGCTAGAGCAGGAACGGGAACTGAGCGAACTGAAATCTCACTTTATTGCGATCGCCTCCCATGAGCTGCGCACGCCTCTATCCGTCATATCCATGTCGTTAGACCTGTTGCAGCAACCCAGCCTAAACATGACCGAAGAGAAAAAACAGCGATATTGCGATCGCATGGATAATGCTGTCAAGCGGCTCACCCAAATTCTGGATGATGTTTTGTTGGTCGCTAGAGCTGAGGCAGGAAAGTTAGGATTTGCTCCGGCTCCCCTAAATCTGGTTCAGTTTTGCCACGACTTGACAGAGGAAATTCAACTGAATGCAGGCAGCCAACACGATCTGATATTTGTCTGTCAGGAGCAGATGGATCAGGTCTGGATGGATCAAAACTTGCTGAATCACCTGTTGACTAACTTGCTGCTGAATGCGGTGAAGTACTCCCCTGAGGGAGGCAAGATTGACTTTGAACTGAGCCATCAGCAGGGAAACGCCATCTTTCAAATTCGAGATCAGGGCATTGGCATACCCGAGGCAGATCAGGCAAGGCTATTTACAGCCTTCTACCGATGCAGCAATACGGGCAAGCTTCCTGGTACAGGGCTTGGACTGGCGATCGTGAAGGAAGCCGTTGAACTGCACGGAGGAAAGATTTCCGTCTCCAGTATGGTTGGCAAAGGAACAACCTTCACCGTTTCGATTCCCATCTTGCCGAGTGCAAGTTAGGAATGACTAAATCTCCTGCATAAATGGTGGTGGTGCGGCTAAGCCGTACTACCATTCATGCTTCAAAGAGTGATTCATCCAGGAAGTCTACTGAACCCTGTTTGAAATTTCCGATTGTTGGGTCTGGACAAGCCCCACAACTGCTTATCTGAGGTATGTTGGGTTGCTATAGGATGGCTTTAGTCCCAACCTATCGACCTACGTTACCAAGGACAAGACTTGTATGACTGGCTCTGTCAATCCTCCAGGTTCACCTGAGTTACTTAATGACAGTGGCGTTTTGCCAGAGAGTGAAGGAGTGATTTTACAGCGAGGCGGAGAAGAGTTGGCGCTCGAAAAAGTGGGCGATCGCTTCACCGTGCGTCCCATCCCAAACCGCTCTTTGACAGAATTGGCGCGTCAGGTCGGGGCACTGGCAGCTTTACCTGTGCCATCTGGTCGGCTGATTGAGCTTCAGATTGCACCCGATCAGCTGGATCGAGCTATGCAAATCGCACGAACCTCAGAAGATGTTTCCTTTGCCAGCCACGTCTATCACGTCCAAAACAACCCAAGCACAAGAATTTATTTAACCGACCAAATCACAATTCAGTTTGCAACCCAGATGGATGGGGCGGGTGCACGGGCGATCGCCACCTCCTTAGGACTTGAGCTAGAACAGCCAGTCGCCGGAATTCCCAACACTTACGTCTTTCAGGTCACGCAGCAGGCTCCAGCCAATCCGGTAAAGCTAGCGAATCAACTGATGCGCCGCGCCGACGTACTGACCGCAGAGCCTAACGTCGTCATCAAGACCCAAAAGCTATATCGCCCTAGCGACAGCCAATACCCCAAACAGTGGTACTTGCAGAACAACGGTGGCTCCCGTGACCTCACCGCCAGCTCCCACATTGCAGCAGAAGCAGCCTGGGACATCACTCGCGGAGTCCGCTCGATTGTCGTCGCTGTTGCCGATGATGGCTTTGACCTGAACCATCCTGACTTTCAGGGCAAGGGCAAAATCGTTGCACCGAGAGACCTGAAGCGAAAAGACTTCCTGCCTATGCCCGAAGAGCAGCAGGAAAATCATGGGACTTCCTGTGCGGGGGTGGCGATCGCTGAAGAAAACGGAGAAGGCATCGTCGGTGTGGCTCCTGGCTGCGCCTTCATGCCCATTCGCACAACAGGCTTTTTGGATGACGACGCGGTCGAACAATTGTTTAACTGGGCCTTAAACAACGGAGCTTCGGTAATTTCCTGTAGCTGGGGTTCCAGTGCCGTCTACTTTCCCCTTTCTCTACGTCAGCGGGCGGCAATTACACGAGCTGCAACAGAAGGGCGCGACGGTAAAGGCTGTGTCATCGTCTTTGCGGCAGGAAATGCCAACCGCCCCGTTTCCGGTGAAATCAACGAGCAGGGCTGGACGCGAAATTTGCTGCGCGGGGTTACACCCTGGCTCAGCGGCTTCGCAGTGCATCCCGATGTGATTGCAGTTGCAGCCACCACCAGCACAGGCAAAAAAGCCGTCTACAGCAATTGGGGCACCAACATCTCAGTAGCTGCGCCCAGCAACAATGCTTCTCCCGTGATTTGGTTCCAGGAAGCCGGATTTGTCAATACTGCCCCTCCAGTCTCAGGCAATTTGCTGGGTAAAGGCGTATTTACCAGCGATCGCCTTGGCTCTGCAGGTTACGACCCTACTGGCTTCACCCAAACCTTTGGCGGCACCTCCAGCGCTTGTCCTGTCGTCGCTGGCGTAGCGGCCCTGGTACTGTCTGCAAACCCTAACCTGACCGCACGAGAAGTGAGGCAAATCTTACAGGAAACGGCTGATAAATTAGTTGATCCAGAGCCAGACCCACAGCTTGGGTTGCAGAAGGGTACCTACGACACCAACGGGCATTCACAGTGGTTTGGCTACGGTAAAGTGAATGCTTTCAAAGCAGTACAGGCAGCCCAACGACGCGCAGCAGCACCGCTCACCGCTTCCCGTCGAATTCAGCAGCAAAATTCCAACGCTTTCAACATTCCTGACTTTAACCTACAGGGCATTGCCAGCCCCATTCAGGTTTCTGAGTCTGGTCTGGTTAAAGATGTCCAAGTTTATGTGGATGTCGAGCACACCTTCCTGGGCGACCTAGAAATCAGCCTAATTGCTCCCAGCGGTCAAACGGTGCTACTGCAAAACCGCACCCTGGGGCGTAGAACCCGCCTTCAAGCCACTTATTCACTTCAAACTACCGCAGCTTTGAGCCAACTCCTAAACCGCTCAGCAACGGGCCGCTGGCAGCTCCGAGTAGTCGATCATGCTCAACTCAATACAGGTCGATTGAACAGTTGGCAAATCACGCTGGGAGTCTAGGAAGAGAGACTAAGGGTTTAGACAATTGGCTCTTGTAGGATGGGCTAGCAAAGCGTAACCCATGCTACTGAAAGACTTAGCCCAAACCCAAAACTTACCTTCCTAGCCAAAAGCTGAAAGCATCTCTGCCTCGGCTTCCGTTGCTTCTCCAGCAAGGGCTCTGAGTGCAGCTTCCAGATCAGCCGTAAAACGCTTGGCACCTTGCTTTGCAGCACCCTGGACGTAATTAGCGACCTTCAGCGGCTTGCCAATCTGAATCTTCACATTACAGCCCCGGGTGGGAAAGGCTTCCCCGTAATCCAGGGCGATCGGAACGACCTGTACGCCCAGCCCAGGCTGACTCATTTCTGCCTGAATTGCTAATCTCCCTAAACCTGGCTTCAGCGGGTGAAGCTGACCGTCTCTAAAAATGCCACCCTCTGGAAAAATCACCAGCATTTCGCCGTTCTGTAAAACCTCTACGCCATGACGCAAGCTGGCGACGGTTGGACGCTTTGTATTAACTGGAAAGCCCCCTAACCGACGGATAAACCAACCCTGAATGCCTTTAACTTCGTCAGCGGTCACCATGAATCGTAGATCTCGTCCGGTTACAGTGCGACCCGTCGCGTAGGGCACCATAATTGCGTCCCACCGCGCCCGATGGGTCGGAGCTAGAATCACAGGGCCCGTTATCGGCAAGTTTTCTTGCCCAGTCACCTCGATTTTGCCGAAGTAGAAGGGCAGCACAATTCGACGCGCCAGCGGGTAGACCAGGGGGGTTAGCCAGGGTGAGAAGCGCGAATCAATCGCATTTTGGGGCGTTGCAGTATCTACGGCGGTGTCTACAGAGCTTTTGACGGATTCCAAGAAGGAGTTGAACAAAACCATAGAGATTAACAGGATATCAGGGGCACTGGAAGTGTCGTTATGTACACCATAAGCCGCCCAAAATGGCTTGTCTTCTTGCTGAGGGACAGTTCTGAGGCTGTCCTGGAATAAGACCGCCGACAGAGCAGAATACACCTCTCACGTTGAGTATATAGAAATCTTGGCTATACCTTCCTATAGAGGGATGACAAAAGTACTTTTCTCTCTAAACAGTTTCTATCGACGTTGAGCAAACCAGGCTTGAAGCTGTTGCCGACAGGTCGATTCTAAAATTCCACCTAGTACGGGCAATCGGTGGTTGGAGCAGGCACTATCGGGTAGGTTTGCAACGGTGCGAACTGCCCCCGTTTTAGGATCGTCTGCGCCATAAACGAGCTTGCCTAAGCGGGCTTGCACGATCGCCCCGGCACACATAGGGCAAGGCTCCAGAGTGACATAGAGAGTACAGCGGTTCAGATGCCAGGTTTGCAATTGCTGTCCGGCAATTCGCAAAGCCAGAATTTCAGCGTGGGCAGTAGGGTCATGATCGCGTTCACGACGATTTTCTGCTTCGGCAATCAGGCGATCGCCCTCTACAATCACTGCCCCCACGGGTACTTCACCCGCATCTCCAGCAGCAGCAGCAAGGGCGATCGCCCGACTCATCCAGCGATAGTGAACCTGATATTCGGGATGATCAATCAGCGGCGGCGGAATCTCAAGCGCCATTTAGTATTGTGCTAGTTCTGCGTTAGCAGCGGGTCTAGCTTTCCCTGAGTGTCTAGCTCATACAGGTCATCACAGCCGCCAACATGCTGGTCGTTGATGAAGATTTGGGGCACGGTGCGCCGTCCGTTAGCCCGTTCTGCCATTTTGACCCTGGCGGCTCCGTTGCCGTCAATTTTGTATTCGGTGTAGTTGACTCCTTTCCACCAGAGCAACATTTTGGCGCGAATGCAGTAGGGGCAGGTCTGCCAGGTGTAGATTTCGACGTGAGCCTTGACCCGTTCAGGATGGCGACCCAAAAGCGCGTTTAGAGAATCCAGCATATTGAGGGCATTAAAGGACGTTAAAAAGATTTAGCTTACTTCCATAGGATATCGGCATGGTGGCGAATATGGTCTTCCATAAACGTGCTGATGAAGTAGTAGCCGTGATCGTATCTTTCCTGCATCCGCAAAATTAGAGGTTGTCCGGCTTTGGCACAGGCTTGCTCAAAGACGTGGGGTAAAAGCTGCTTTTCCAAGAACGGATCGGCTGTGCCTTGGTCGATTAGGATAGGGCGATTTGACGCAGCAGTAAGGACAAGTTCACTGGCATCGTAAACCCGCCAGCCTTCCTGATCGGGACCGAGGTAGTTGGTGAATGCTTTTTGTCCCCAAGGGCACTGCATCGGCGCGGCAATTGGGGCAAAGGCAGAAACAGAACGGTAGCGATCGCCATTCTTCAACGCACAGATGAGCGCACCATGACCACCCATTGAATGCCCGAAAATGCCCTGACGGTCTTCCTGAACGGGAAAATGGGCAGCAATTAAGGCTGGAAGTTCGTTTACAACATAGCTGTACATGCGGTAGTGCGATCGCCAAGGTTCCGCAGTTGCGTCTACATAAAAGCCTGCGCCTGTGCCAAAATCCCAATTGTCATCTTCACCAGGAATGTTTGCCCCACGCGGGCTGGTGTCGGGAGCTACGAGGAGCAGTCCATGTTTGGCGGCAAATTGTTGTGCGCCTGCCTTGACCATAAAGTTTTCCTCGGTGCAGGTAAGTCCCGACAGGAAATACAGCACCGGCACAAACTCAGTTTTTGCCTGGGGCGGCTGATAGACCGAAAATTTCATTTCCCCCTGACAGACTTTGGAGGGGTGGCTGTAAAAGCCGACGGTGCCGCCAAAACAGGTGTGCTGGCTAAGCAACTGAGGAGGGGTGGAAACTGGCATAGCTTAAGAGGAAGTTGAGAGGGGATTGTAGGAGCCGAACTGAGGGCGATCGCAGCACTGGCATTCTAATATCAATTCACTCGCCAATTCACCGCTCGTTACAGCAAACTAGCCATAAGTTGCGCTAGATGCTAACTTTGTGTGCAAACGCATCGGGCGATCGCCATGAAATTCCACAACTTTGCCTCTCTGACGCTGTTTGCCGCGCTTTTTTGGGTCGTACCTGCCAAAGCCGAAAATCTGCAACACGTCCAGCAGTTGATGTCTACCCGCGAGTGTCAAAGCTGTGACCTGAGCCGAGCCGGATTGGTGTTTTCTAACCTATCAGCAGTAGATTTGAGCCAAGCGAACCTGAGTCTCGCTAACTTAAATCAGGCAAACTTGAGCGGCTCCAATCTGGCAAATACAGACTTGTCTGGGGCTGTTTTGGTCAGGGCAAATCTCAGCGGGGCTGACCTGAGCGGGGCAAATTTGGCAGGCGCGGATCTGCGAGAAGCTTACCTGTACGGAGCAAACCTGGAAGGAGCCAATCTGGAAGGCGCGATTTTGCAAGGGGCGATCGGGCTGCCTGAGGAATTAATTGGGGCCCAACAGTTTTATAGCTGGGGCATTGCAGAATTTCAGCGGGGCAACTTTAGCGGAGCGATCGACTATTACAACCAGGCATTAACCAAAGAACCTGATTTCTCGGCAGTTTATCTAGCGCGAAGCCTTGCTCGCTATCGGTTAGGCGATGAAGAAGGGGCGATCGCCGATGCCAACCGAGCCGAACAGCTTTTTGCCACCGAAGGCAACGAAAGCGGCAGACTCGCCTCCGTGCAAGTAGCTGAAGGCATCGTAGAAGCGCAAGAAGCCCTCGAAGAAGCAAACAATCGCGGTCGCGGCGGTGGCGGTGGTTTCATCAGATTTATCGGAGGGCTGGCTAGTATGCTCCTCCAATTTGGCTTATAGCTGACCCTTCTCTCTTAGGTAAAGGGGATTATGCCGGAGTTTCTATCAACACCGCTGGAGTGATACTGCCAACACAACGGTATAGGCAAAGAAACCATTCACCAAAGATGCTACGAAGCAGCGGCTGTTATAAAGCCTTCTACGGACAACTTAAGAAATTAGGGCGCAAGACATAGCTCTTGCGCCCTAATTTGCTTTTTGGACTGCCATGAGAAAACTTAATGTCAAGGCTGTTGCAACAATTATTTACATTGTGTTACATTCATTTACATAAGGTTAAGCAAGTGGGGAATACGACATGGCTCCTGGACAAGTGATTGAAGAAGGCGGACGGGCAAACGTTTACGCAGTTGAACCCAAAATGTATGTCGATGACACGCAGCGGTTTGGCTTCAACGAATATGCAGAGAAGCTCAATGGACGGCTAGCCATGATTGGTTTTACCTCAGCGCTGATTATAGAAGCGACCACAGGACATGGTGTCCTTAGCTGGCTAACTAATTTCTAGTTGAGCCGCTGATATTTTTGAGACTAGGCAGGTAAACCGTAGTATTTTGGAGAACTATTGTGAAAACCGATTTTGATTTTCCTAACAAGTATTTAGTTGGACCTGTCGTATTTAGACCTGATTTCAACGCTCAAGCGGAAGTATTGGACATCAACCAGGCATGGTCACTGTTCTTTACGGCCGGGCAAGAGGACAAGGTATTGGGCTTCAATACCGAGGCAGGTCAATTCTTCACCAATCTATTGCTGGCGATCGCCACAGCTGGAATTTTGTGGGCTTCCTTGTTCAACAACGTGGTCTAAAGAATCGAGCAGCGCCTTCTGTTTAGTTGAAACTAACTTCCTTCGGTCAGCTTTTTGGGCAGAGACGCTGTATTCCAGCGCTTTTGCCCAAATTTTTTTAAGCAATGGGCTAGCAGTCAGCAACTAATCTTTGAGATAGAGCCACCTTTGTTGCAAGAATGCTGCGTCCCTAGACTTTGGATTTTTCTAGATCCTCTTGGTTGGAGCGAGAGGTCGTGGAGTTTTGCGGAGGCTGGCTGCTAGCGAATAACAAACCTTGCCAGTTGAAAGCACTCTTCACGTAACTGCTGCCAATGATGCTGAGAAACATCACATAGCCTACTGCTTGTGCCAAATAAAGCTTTTGGGTGTAGCCCAGGAATGCTTTAAGCAGTACTCCCGGAAACTGGCGATCGGGCAAGACGTGTGAAGCGTCCCAAATCTGTGGACCTAGAATGCAAGATGGACCGGGGCTAAAGCAAAGCGGCACAAAGTTAGGATTGACCTGAACCAAATTCACTACTGCTGCATCTAAATGGCGGAGGACAGAGACAACCAGTCCAGACACGATTAACAGCAACATCACGCCTAAAATTTGGAAGAAGCGACGGAGGTTGATTTTGATGCCCAGGCTAAACAGCATTACACCGATCGCCACTGCGGTGACTAACCCTCCGATCGCCCCCAGCACTGCCATCCAACCTTGCTGAAACTGAGCATTAATAAACAGCGCAACTTCAAATCCTTCTTGCACAACGGCGATCGTCGTTAACCCAAAGACAGCCCAACCTGCATGATCTGTCTTTTGCAATGCTTTTGTTACCGACTGTTCGACTTCTCCCTTCAGAGAACCGGATTGGCGGGTCATCCAGATTAGCATCCAGCTTAGGAGAGCGATCGCCCACAGCCCAAAAAAGCCTTCTAGCAGCGGCTTCACTACTGGAGCGTAGGATTGATTGGCAGACTCAACCGCCAGCACCAGTCCGGTAAACAGCACACCCACTATGATGCTGGCGACGATTCCAACTCCCACGCCACTATAGACCCAGGGATTAAGCCGCTCCTGGTTTGCTTTCCTTAAATAAGCCAGGACAATACCAATTACCAGGGCAGCTTCCACCCCTTCGCGTAAGGTAATGACAAAGGTAGGCAGAGCAGCACTAAAGTTCATAACTGATCTGTATTGATATCTATATCTGGATATTTAGTAATAGAGATGCGTTAAGTCATCTATTAAATGAGGTTAGCCACTCACTTTTCAAGCCTAGCCTATTGTTCACTGACATGAGTCATTCCCAGGAAGGACGCTAACCTCTTGAACTAGCCCAGTCCCCTCGTTACATCTGGCTAGCTTCGTCACTCGTTAGGCTAGCCTCGTCCGTTGCTAAGCTGGCCTCACTACTTACTAGACGGACCTCCCCCGCCACTAGGCTAGCCTCGCTACCTACTAAGCTAGCTTCGTCACCCACTAGGTCAGCCTGACTGCTCACCGGACTAGCTTCATCGCCCGCCAGGCTGGACTCACCCATCACCCAGCTAGCTTCGCTACTCACCCAGTTCACCTCACTGTTTGCTTTGCTGGGCTAGCTTAAAGCTGAGCAGTTCCAGGAAAAAGACTTCACTGCTTTAGAGAAGCTGTGGGTTAGAAGCGCAAATCTCGTAGGGGCGTTTCGCGAAACGCTCCTACCGGGGGAATAGCTACTTCTGAATCTCTACATCAACATCAACGCCGGAATTATGAGAAGAGATGCTCAATGGCGAATTTCGACATTCATCACGTAATGTCCAAGCTGGACCTTGCCCGACCACAGCTCATATTCCACCCGCAAATGGTGGGGCAGTTCACCACCGATCAGCTTCAAGCTGCGGGTAAAGTTTCGCAGGCGCAACTGTTCATTGCCACTCGTGTTACCTTGCAGCCAGTAGCGGCTGATGCCGTAAACCCCCTGTTCCCAGAAGTGGCGATAGCTAAACTGACCGTTTCCCTGCATCGTCATGATCACACGATAGGGAGAAATTTCTAGCCAGAGCAGCCGAGGTGTTTGGTTGCCCGATAAAGTTGCCACTTCAGGTGTGATTTCAGACGAAGTTCTTGGAAGTGGCATATCGGCCCGCTCCTGCACCCAAGGCTCCGTCAACAGCAGGTGAAACTGTTCGTTTTCTCTCTGATAGAGGGTTGCCGACGTTTCCAGTACTGACCAGAGGGGCAAATCCAAAGCCGTAAACGAAAGACAAACAGGTCTAGGATGGTGGCTGAGCATGTTTTTGGGGGCAAGAAAACGGTAGGATGGCTAGCGCCACTCCATGTCAGTGTATCTAATGGCAACTGCGACTATTACGTTGAATCATTACGAAAATCACCATTCTCTGACGATCGCCCCACCCAGTTCTGGATTATCGCTCCAGGGTCAGGTTCAAATCCCAGGAGATAAGTCCATTTCGCATCGATCGCTGATGCTGGGGGCGATCGCTCAGGGAGAAACTCAAATCCGGGGTTTGCTCTTGGGGGAAGACCCGCACAGCACTGCTGCCTGTTTTCGAGCAATGGGCGCGGAAATCTCAGAGCTTAATTCTGAACTGGTGACGGTTCAGGGAATTGGTCTAGGACAGCTTCAGGAGCCAAAGGATGTACTGGATGCAGGCAATTCCGGCACGACAATACGACTGATGATGGGCATTCTGGCATCCCATGCAGAGCGATTTTTTACGGTAACGGGGGATGCGTCGCTGCGATCGCGCCCCATGTCTCGCGTTATTCAGCCTTTGCAGCAAATGGGCGCACAAATCTGGCACCGCTCTGGCGGATTGGCACCACTGGCAATTCAAGGACAGGCGTTGAAGCCAATTCACTACCATTCCCCGATCGCCTCAGCCCAGGTGAAATCTTGCGTTCTGCTAGCAGGATTAATGGCAGAAGGGGAAACAACCGTCACCGAACCTGCCCTATCTCGCGATCACAGCGAACGAATGCTGCGGGCATTTGGGGCAACGGTGAAGGTTGACCCAGAAACCTGTAGCGCAACGGTGACAGGACAGGCAAAACTGCAAGGGCAGACGGTGGTTGTGCCGGGAGACATTAGCTCTGCTGCCTTCTGGATGGTCGCTGCTGCGATCGTCCCTGGTTCTGAGTTGCTGATTCAAAATGTGGGAATCAATCCCACCCGTACCGGAATCCTGGAAGCGCTGAGCCAGATGGAAGCCGATGTCACTCTGGAGAATCAGCGTACTGTCACAGGTGAACCCGTTGCCGACGTGCGCGTGCGCCACAGTTCCCTCAAAGCCTGCACGATCGCAGGAGATCTAATCCCCCGCCTGATTGACGAAATTCCGATTCTGGCAGTCGCGGCTATATTTGCTCAGGGCACAACTGTGATCCGCGATGCCGCAGAGCTGCGGGTCAAGGAAAGCGATCGCCTCTCCGTCATGGCTACCCAACTCAGCCGTATGGGAGCCAAAATCACCGAGTTACCAGACGGCTTAGAAATCACAGGCGGAACATCTTTAGTTGGGGCTGAAGTGGATAGCTACACTGACCACCGGATTGCAATGAGTCTGGCGATCGCTGCCCTTAACGCCAAAGGCACCACCACCATCCAACGCGCTGAAGCTGCTGCTATTTCCTACCCTAACTTCACAACAACGTTGCAGCGAGTCGTTGGTTAGCAATGAAGTTTTGTCAGTCTAAAACTGTCACTCTCTATCTACTAATTCGCTGGGTTCACCGGAGTAGAAGCGATCTAAATTAAAGCAAAGCTCTTTCTACAAGAGGTTGATGGTGCAGCGCCATAATTGTCTATCGGTCAAAGTTTCTAGTGCGTAGGTTTTTCCTTGCAAATCGCTAAATTCAACTTCAAATATCCCAGGTTTATACACTTCAACAACAGTTCCAACCTGCCCACGATACAAGCCTAACTCTGGCAGGTTTTCAAGTAATGCAACAACGTCTAGCAATCTTAACGGTGAATTCATTTGCTAAACCTCTTTTCCTACCACAGAACTTGAATTAAACCATTCGCCATCTATTATCCATCTATGATTCCTGCCTTTTGCCTTAATTTTTGAAAGACATTATGAATTGCTGATGGGATTTGAGAAGGAGTGGAACAATGATATGCAAGTTTTGCAGCAAACTCAGGTTTACTCATTGATGAGCGCAAGGTTCTAACGCAGTTACTCCGAACATAATCGACTAGATTAGATCCGAACTTACATCCTGCTACCCGGAATTGATCTACATCTGTATTTTGCCAAGGTTTAGAATCATCTCTTGGATAACACTTATTTAATGTTGCGACGATATCACCGCTTTGAAAAGCATCTTCAAATTCCTTTGAGCCAATAAAGGAACAACTAGAGTTGATAAAGTCAGCAGGGTAATCTAATAGTTCTAATGCTTCAGCAGTCAAACGTGCGCCAGGACTTGTTGTTCTGCAATCTTCGTCCAATAAAACTACTGTTATGTGAGATCTATAACGCCCTAGAAATTTTAAGGTTGTTTTCCAAGAGGAGTAAGTATGCAAATTGACCAAGACAATTCCATCTTCCAAGAAAGAGCGTCTGTATAGATGTTTGTACATAATTGGAAGAGCATTCTCCTCAGATTCTCCTTCAACAACAAGAAATGCCTTTTCATACAAAACTAATGAATTAGAAATTCCAACTGAATGCCCAACATTAAATATGAAAGGAATTACGTTCTCTGCTATGTTCCCGTCAAAAAATTCAACTTCTCTAGTATTTTCAGGCTTGACCTTAATAAGTCTAATTGATTCAATAGGCGCACGATCTATTAATGTAACTGAGTGAGTGGATACTACCGATTGGATTCGTGATCCCTCTACATTAATAGAATTTATTATTCCCAGAAACAATTTTCGTTCTGCGGAATAGTCAAGATTAATATCAGGTTCATCATATACACGAAAAACAGAGTTCGTCTCTTTCTGTTGTACTTGCTTTTCCCAGTCCAATAGACACATCCATACTTTTTTCTTTGTCCCCTCTCCAAAGGTGCTGAGGAGTTGAGGCCCATCCCCGAAATCAAGCATTAAGCTTGCGGTAGTAAAACTCTTCAAAAAATCAATATTAGAGTTAACTTGAACAGACTTAAGATGAGGATAAAAACGTTTCAGAATCTCTGTAATTTCATTAATTTTTTCGTTTAGAGCATTTTGAAGGTGTTCTTTAATCTCAGCTAGTACAGGGAGGAGTTCACTCTTTTGTGTTTCTGAATCTATTGGTCGCATGAATGAATCAGTAACTCCCTGTAGTGTTCTCTGGATTAAACTATCAGGCTGTTTGTACTCCGACGAGGAAATATACTCAAAACGTGGAAGGTACTCAGAAATTTGATTGAAATTTATAGCTTTCCTACATTCTGCTCTTGGTATATCGTCCAAATCCACTTTCTGCTTAAACTGCGCTACTCTTTCAGCGGCATTTCTACCTGGTGCAATGCCTAAACTCTCAAGTAATTCCTTTTGAATAAGAGCTTGTTGATTTTCAAAGGAATTAAATCGTTCATCCTCAAAACCGAGACAGTCTATCTCAAAAGTAGGAGCCTTCTCTTTGAAGGTTTTAGTCAATATGAAATTTTTGCCATCCAAAGAACAAAATTCTTTAGGAATTGAATCATGTTCTTCAATTCTAAATGTTCCAGAGATAAGGATTTCTTCAGATTTATCTCCTCCATCTAATTGTCTAAAATCCGATAAAACAGGTAGCTTGGAGGTTAAAAGTATACATAGAGCGTCTAAAAGTGCGGTTTTTCCAGAGTCATTTTCACCAATAAATACAGTCAGTTTGTGTATAGGCAAATCCAGTAAGATTTCATGGCATCGAAAATTTTGAACTGTAAGTTTCTCTAACAGCATAAAATTAATCAGAAATTTGCAAAAAACTTTAGAGGGAAGCTTCTATATCAATATGATCAACACAGGTTTGATGACGAATATGATTCTTGGCTGTGTGCCAAGAACCATCTTGGATCAAGACATCTTCAAGTTCATCTACTAGAATGCATCGCCAGTTTCTATCAGATCCCGGAAGAATGGCTCCACTACTACTATCGCCTCCAAACTGATAAAAGAGACATTGTTGTTTATTGCCTTTCCACCCAAGAGTATGCGGACACATTTCGCGTCGGTATCCTTTGTAGACAGCAACCACTTGCTTTTTATTTATGATTGCATCCCTGATCAATTCATAGTTACTCATACTGCTCACTTCGATGATGCAGGAAAATTCTAAGCTTTAATTAAATTAAGAACCCGCTAATTTTGTCTGAATAATGCTCTTTCGCCTGTGACAAAGATCACGCATTGTAAGCCTCTAAATTAATTAAGTTCTTAAATCAACTGTTCAGGTTATGATCACATCGGTTCTGTCAGTAAGGACACGGCGTTGAAGTATTGGCGGGAAACACTGGCAGTCGCGCAGCGAATTTTGACTGAGTTGGGCAGGCGGAGGCGATCGCTAATTTTCTGGGCAATCTTTCCAGTCTCCGTGCTGCTGTTAAACGGCTACATTCTGGCAGAACGGGCACAGCTTTCAACTGGGGATGCGTTTGAGCGGGCAGCTCCGGCAACTTTAGTGGGAGCGGCTTTATTTTTTAGCTGTTTGGGTGGAAGTGTCGCCACGGTTGTTTCTGAGCGAGAGCAACACACGCTGAAGCGGCTATTTATCTCGCCTCTTAGCGGTACGTCTTATTTCCTGGGAATTTTTCTGGCTCATAGCTGTATTGGAATTGGGCAGAGTTTGCTGGTGTATGCGATCGCCGCTCTCTTAGGTGCAGAGTTCAACGGGTCGTGGGGATTGGCGATCGCTATCATTCTGCTTAGCATTGCCGCTTACGTCGGAGTTGGGTTTATCCTAGGTACCCAGTTCGCCCGTCGCACTGAAGATGTGAATGCCCTGGTCGCAACCTTTGGCGTGCCGCTGCTGATTTTGGGAGGAGCATTCCTGCCACCAGAGCTATTTCCAGAAACATTGCTGGAAATTGCCGAGTTTAACCCGATTTACCACATGAATCTGGCGCTGACAGGTGTTTCTGCAATTGGTGATGGCATAAGCAAAATTTCCTCTCACTTCTGGTTTTTGGTGATTTTTGCAGTGCTGATGGTGGCTGGTGGTTGGCTAGCCTATCGGCGAATGGTTTGGCGAGAAAGGAGACTTTAGCATCTGTGCTGCAAATTCAACATCTCAACAAACGCTATGGCGATCGCCCCGTTCTGCAAGACCTGAACCTATCAATCCACGCAGGCGAAATCTATGGATTGTTGGGTCCCAATGGCGCAGGCAAAACCACCACGATTAACATCATCTGTAATCTGTTGCAGGCAGACAGCGGAGTCGTTAAAGTTGGCGGACGAACAGTTTCAGAAGTAACAAAGAAACTGATTGGCGTTGCGCCTCAGGAAAATCTGCTCTATCGCAGTCTTACCTGTGCCGAGAATCTCAACTTTTTTGCTCAGATTTATGGACTCTCTCGCACACAGCGGCGACAGCAGGTGCAAGATTGCCTCGAAGCGGTGAATTTGAGCGATCGCGCCAACAGTCCAGCAGAAACACTCAGCGGCGGAATGCAGCGAAGACTGAGTATGGCGATCGCCCTTGTTCACCAGCCTAAACTGGTCATTCTAGATGAACCCACAACCGGACTGGACATCGAAGCCCGCTACGAAATTTGGGAACTGATTCGCCAGCTTAAGGGACAGGGAATCACTGTCCTCCTGACTACGCACCTATTGGATGAAGCAGAACGGCTGTGTCAGCGCATTGGCATTCTTAAAGGTGGTCAACTGATGGCAGAAGGCACCCTGGAGGAGTTGCAGCAGTCTATTCCCGCTAAGGAAGTTGTGGTGGTGCAAACAGTGCAGGAAGAAGAGGCGATCGCCCGTGCCCGTGAATCCGGGTTCACCCCTCGACGTTATGGCAGCGATCTTGCCTTCTGGCTACCAGAATCGCTGGAGTTAAAAGAAATCCTCGATCGATTTGCCGGCATTCCGCTGGAATCCGTTTCCCGCTATCCAGTAAAGCTAGAACACATCTATCTCGAAATTACCCAGCCTGAACGCAACCAGGAGTTTTTTATTCCTGAAGAGATTCCCGATCCTTGGGTTGTGTAGCCTCAACCCGTCACTCCTTTACACATCTCCAATCCAAGCACTTAGGATAAAGAAGGTTGATTGGCTTGGAGAATGATTGGGGCAATGGATTGGCAAGAAGTTTCAGGAAATTGGATTCTGGTGCCCTCTCGGCCGACGGCGATCGTACATTTTCTGGGGGGCGCATTTGTAGCAGCGGCTCCTCAAGTCACCTATCGCTGGCTGCTAGAAAACTTGGCGCGTCAGGGCTACGCCATTGTTGCGACTCCGTTTGTGAACACGATGGATCACACAGCGATCGCCCGCCAAGTTCTGCAAAACTTTATCGTCGCCCAAGACTATCTGCAAACCAACGTCTTCAAAAAGCGTTATCAGCCCGTCTATGGCATCGGTCACAGCATGGGCTGCAAGCTGCATTTACTGATCGGTAGCCTCTATCCGCAGGAACGAGCTGGGAATATTTTGATCTCGTTTAACAACTTTCCAGCAAGGCGATCGATCCCGTTAGTTGAGCAATTTACTCAGTTCTCACCTGCCTTTGCGGTTGAGTTTGTTCCTTCTCCTGAGGAAACTAACCAATTGATTGAGCGGCAATATCAGGTGCGGCGCAACCTACTAATTAAGTTCAACAACGACGACATTGATCAAACCAAAGATTTGACGGAAGCTTTGCTCAATCGCTTTCCTGACATGACTGCTCTAAAAATTCTCAAAGGCAGTCACCTGACTCCCTTGGGGCAAGAAGTTGGCTGGCAAACTGGTTCTATATTCACGCCGCTAGATGCGATCGGTCAGCTTTTTAAGCAGGAAGTTTACCGGGATTTGAACCAGCTTAGAGATGCAATTTTGCTCTGGCTTAATCCCTTATCAGTTAGAAGTTGAGGGAGTTTACACTCGTTGCCAACCTTACTATCAAAGGTTCCTGTTCTCTCCTATTGACCTATGACTCAAGCGACTCAGCAAGGAAAGAGTCCTTTTCCCAGCTTTACTTACCGAGAAGCTTTTAAACATCTGGGAATAACTGAGCTAAAGCGATGGGAACTGACAGCAGAACCAGCCCCCATCATTGACTTCTTTTGCAAGCGGTTGGAGCGCCTACAGCGGTTTGACCTTGAAAGCCTAGAAGTATCCAAAACGCTGCTCATTGATGCCATCTGTGAAGAAGGATTGGAGGGCTATGAACGCTTGAAGGTGTGGAAGGGGGCTTACCTGGAAGGGGCAACAGTTTGCGGCAATGTGGACTACCTGATTGCTGAGCGACGAGCCTATCTGGAAGCTCCCTTTGGATGCGTCATTGAGGCTAAGAAGGATGACTTCGAGCAAGGCGTTGCCCAGTGCTTGGTAGAAATGCACACTTGCCAATGGGTGAACCGTCAGATGGAGCGGGATATGGATATCTACGGTATTATCACCAAGGGTGAGGGGTGGAAGTTTTACCAGCTAGCATCCAGGGGTGAAGTGTCTGAATCGTTGCTGTATGGCATTGGTGAAATGTCAATTTTGCTCGGACTGTTGCGGATGTTCTTTGGACTGTGCGATCGCAACTTGCATTCTAGTGTTTGAGCATTGAGCGAGTCTTGATGCAAAATACCTTAGAGGAAACCTAACTCCTCCCACAGTTTTTGACACTCCTTCACCAGCGGAATGCCTAGCTCTGTTGCTAACGCCAACGCCTGCTCACAATATTCTCGCGCCACATCAGCCTCACCCAGTTTTTGGTGTAGTTCTGCTAAATTCCTCAGGGCTTCAGCTTCGTTAGCTCGATCGCCAATTTCTCGAAAAATTGCTAACGCTGCAATAGAGCTTGCCAGTGCTTCTGGATACTGCTGTAATTTAATTTGCGTTGCTCCCCAGTTCACTAACGCAATACCTTTCCCCCGCTTGTCGCCAATCTCTCTAGCAATGGTGAGATATTGCTGGTGGTAGGTAATTGCCTGCTCATACTGCCTCAGAGAATTGTACACACATCCCAGATTGCCTAACGCATTGCCTTCGCCCTGCCTGTCACCAATCTCTCTAGCAATGGTGAGAGATTGCTGGTAGTAGATGATTGCTTGCTCATACTGCCCTAGAGAATTGTACGCATTCCCCAAATTGCCTAACACAATACCTTCGCCCTGCCTGTTACCAATCTCCCTGGCAATGGTGAGAGATTGCTGGTGGTAGGTGATCGCCTGCTCATACTGCCCTAGAGAATTGTACGCATTCCCCAGATTCCCTAACGCAGCACCCTCACCTCGCCTGTTGCCAGTCTCCCTAGCGATCGTGAGATATTGCTGATGGTGGGCGATCGCCTGCTCATACTGACCCAGAAAATCGTACGCATTCCCCAGATTCCCTAATGTATTGCCTTCCCCTGCACAATTACCAATTTCCCGTTTGACAACTAACGATTGCTGATAGTAGGCGATCGCCTGCTCATACTGACCCAGAGAATAGTACACATTCCCCAAATTGCCTAACGTATTGCCTTCGCCCTGTCTGTCACCAATTTCCCTGGTAACGGTGAGATCTTGCTGGTGATGAGCGATTGCCTGCTCATACTGCCCTAGAGAATTGTACGCATTTCCCAAATTGCCTAGAGCTTTCGCTGCGCTGCCCAGGGCACCCATTTCACGAGCCAGTTTCAGGCTTCGTTGGTGATGCTGAATTGCTTGAGTAGAGTTTCCTAAACGATCAGATGCAATTCCCAAACCTCGCAACCAAAGGACATCTCTCTCAGTCGATGTTTTTTGTAAGACCCTTTTGTAAAGTGCAATCTCCTCGCGGTAGTATCCCCAGGTTTCTAGTTGCCAGTGCAAAGGCTCCTGGGTGGGTGAATCAATTTGAATATCCAGAATCCTGCAAGCATTTTCCCAATTTTCCACTTCACAATAGTGGTCAAACGCCTCCAAGTAGCCGCGCACAATTTCGATGCGCTCAGCGTTAGGGGGTGAGGTGTAGGCAGTGAGCCAGAGATGAGCGGCGGTGCGTTCTGCCGTTTCCCAGGTAGAAGGGGTGGCTTTGAGTTGGGCGTAGGCGCTGTCACGGATCAGGTTGTGCTGTTGAATTAGGACTTGTCCAGCTTGAATGTCGATGTCTTCAACCAGGTTGCGCGATTTGAGGGCAGTGAGGGCGGCGGTGCGTTCTGGTCCGGAGGCATCTTCCAGCATTTGCAAATAAAACGATTCGGCAACGGGGCGACGAAAGACAGCGCAGCGCTGAAGCATTTGGCGGGGCAGGTCGGGCAGTTGTTGAATCGTTTGACTCACCCACTGACGCGCTCGCTGTTCCTGGCTTTGGCGCAGGGTTGAGGAGGGTTGGCGCGGGTTGTGTGGTTGGCAGTTGTAATACTCCGTCCAATATTTGGTGATGCTGCCGCCAAACAAGCGGCTACGGATGTCGCCTACAATCATTTTGAGGATCAGCGGGTGTCCTTGAAAGTAGCTGGCGATCGCACAAACATAGTCACGCTCAGTATCAGTAGATGGCGTAATGCCATAGTTGCGGAGCAGGTCAAGCCAGTGGTCAGCTTCCAGTCCGCGCAGGGAATATTCGTGCCAAAGCTGGTCGTAGCGGTAGATTCGGTCTACCAGGTCGGTGGGGAGAGCCTGGGAAGTGAGAACCAGGCGGCTCTGGCTGCGGGGCGAGTTGAGCAGTTGCCCAAAAAACTCGACCCAGACGGCATCGGCAAACTGGTAAGAGCCATCGCTAGACTGGCGCAGCAGATATTCTAGCGAGTCAAGCTGAAGCCAGTAGGGACGCTGCTCTAACGCTTTGAGCAGGTAGGGCAAAATTTGTTCGTCGGGCAACTGTTGGGCAGTGTCGTCACTGATCGCCTGCAAAATGGCGATCGCCCCTCGTGTAAAGTCGGTAGACGGCGTACCAATGTCAAAGGAAATTCGGTGAAACTTGATTTCGGGCGGTAGGAAGAGGCGATCGCTCGTGCCATCAGCCCCATTCACCATCAGATCTGCCGCTAATTTTTCAGCCAGGGCAGTTTTGCCAATGCCCGTCATCCCATGAATGATTAACAGACGGCATCCGGCAACTAGAGCGTCGGTGAGGTCAGCGACAATTTCCGCTCGTCCCGTCCAGGTTTCCGCCTTATAGGTAGAAAACGTAGGGGCGAACGGCCGTTCGCCCCTACCCAATGCTCGTTCGCTCGTACCCAATGCCCGTTCGCCCGTACCGATGGCAGGCGTGAGCAGTGGAGGAGTGGGGGCGATCGCCTCTTTTTCTAAAGGCACCCCCTCAGACTTTTTTGCCTGAAGCGTCTCCACGGCTCGACGAATTCCTTGCACAACATTGAGAAAGGCTTCATCTCGGTCATCCCACTTGGTGACGGGCTTGGCATCTCTGGGCAGCACTTGCAGCTTACTAAACGGGCTGTCTTGCCAATCACAGGGCTTCAGAATGATCGGAATCACTCGTGCGCTGCCCTCATCGTGGCGCTGCACTGCTCGCTGCATCTCCAGGTCATAGCAATAGTTTGAGGCGACGAAGCGAGGTGTAATCAGCAGCAGAATAATGTCTGCGGTTTCGAGCTGGTGTTTGATTTCAGCATCCCACTCGTCTCCGGCTTCAATGGCGCGATCGTGCCACGCTTGAATCTTGCCCTGACGTTTTAAGTTAGCCAGGTGAATGTCCAGTTCTTCTCGCAACTCTTCATCTTTGTGAGAGTAAGAGATGAACACCTGAAGGGGCGGGGGCACCGATGAGGTCATGAGTCGCGCTTCGGAGGAGTTGCCATCAGTATATTCAACTCGACATCCAACTCAAAGACGGCAGCAATTAGGACGGATGGGCGACGTTTTTAGTTTAAAGCTGCAAGTTTTCAGCTCAAAGAGCGACATTTCTAGTTCTAAACTGCAAGTTTCTGAGTTTGAACTGCAAGTTTTCAGTTCAAAGAGCGATCGCTTCTGTTCAAAACAGGATTGTTCCTACTTCAAACAAGAAACGTCCTGTTTCAAGTGCGATCGCTCCTACTTAAAACAGCATCATTCCTACTTCAAACAAGAAACGTCCTGTTTAAAACAGAATTGCTCCTATCCTAAACAAGACGTTTCGAGGTTAAAGGGCGATCGCTCTCTTCTATTCCTCGCTAATCTGCGATCGCGTTACATCTAGGGTTTCTCGGATGCAGGCTCTCAAGTCTGCTTCTTCACCTCGACCTTCTAGCTGACAGATACGAGCCATTGCTAGTCGAATTAAAGCATCCTGGCGATCGCCTCGTTGCCACTGCTCTCTCAAGTCTTCCAGCGTTTTTTCGTAGGCGGTCGATGATTGCACATTGGACTGCTGTGCTTCAGCAGCGGCAGTTTCGGCAGCTTGTTGCTTTCGCTCAGCTTCGGCGGCGGCAGTTTCAGCCTGTTGCTGAGTTTGTTGAGCCTGGGCAGCCAAAGTTTGAGCAGCTTTAGCCTTTTCTTGTGCTTCGGTTTCGCGTTTTACCGCAGCCTGCAAGTCCTGGTTTGCCTGATTTGCGGCATCAACCGCTTGCTGTTGTTTTGCCTCTGCTAATCGGAGGTTTCTGATTGCGCGATTGGTTTCGGTTTCCAGGTCAGCTTTCTCTTGTCGCAGGGCTGAAATTTCGGAGCGGGTTGTTTCTATCTGTTGTTGGGCACGGAGTCCGGTGGTGGTGGCGATCGCCAGCATCACTCCCATCACGCCAGCCCCTACACCTACCATCAGCTTTGTTCTGCGAATTGCCTTCTCAGCCTGACGGCTTTTTGTAATGTAGTTCTTGTGTTGTTCAGTCGGTTGTGGTGCTTTGCCGTCAGATTGTTTCAACCACTGCTCTGCTACCGCCAAACCGCCGCCACGCAACAGCAATGCATCATTGCGTCCTGCATCATCCCACTCGATCGCTTTCACCAAAAGGCGAGTATGAGTCCGCACATGATCTAAATCTGTGTCTACAGCCTTGATTAGGGTCTCAAAGGCGTGGTCGAAGTCATCTTCTTCTCGAAAAAACAGCCAGTTATGCTTCTGTAGCGCTTCGTGTACCCGCTCAATGGCAAATCCTTCTCGCCGCACAATCGGAAACAGACGTTTGTTTAGCTTGGCAGCATGTTCAACTTCCTGATAGCAAATCTTAGAAGCAACTGAATCGGGACTGATTACAAAAATAAAGGTATCAGCTCCCTCAATTCCGGCTTCAATTTCCTTCCACCACTCAGCCGTAACAGGAATATCTTCCCAATCGACCCAGGTATCTCGCTGGCTCTGGCTCAAAGCCTGATGAAGCGTGCGAACGAATTCTTTGTCTCTACGGGAATAGGAAATAAAAATATCCGCCATACTGCTCTCCAGAATAGCGTGGGGCTTAGAACGAAACTACGAGGACGCTATCTTGGAATTCGGAAAAATTCACAAATTTTCCCGAAAAGCGGAATTTCAGCCAGTGGAGAGGGGCTAGGAGCTAGGGGTTGAGGGACAGGGCAGGAGGTACGTCTTTATCCTTCATTCCCCATCCTTCGGATGAACTCTAGCGGTAGCCCGTCCGCATCTGCGATAAAAGTTACTTCATAGACGCGATCGCCAATCATTTGCTGCGTCGGTTTGAGCAAAACCTTCAAAGGCTGAACTTGCTCAGACTCCTGCGCTGCATCTGAAAATTTGGTTTGCAAATTCTCCAACCACTGAGGCAGATCCTCAACCGTTTCGGTCAGGTCAAACGAAAGGTGATAGTAGCCCGTGTAATGCTCGTCCTCAAACGCATCTGCAGCAGGACGGGGACGAGGCACCTGCAATAGCTCAATACGACCATTCAACCCTTCCATCCAGCAAGCCAACGTAATACCTGCCGTGAACCGTTCGCAAACGGTGAAACCTAATAGTTCGTAGAAGGCGATCGCTTTATGAATATCAGCCGTGCGAATAGAAGCGTGGTGCATTCACTCAAACAAACGGAAATAGGGATACCTTACAGGCGCGCCAGGTTCTTTTTCCAGGTCAAAGTTGATCACATCCCAGCAGGGGTTTTCCTTAGGGTCAGGACTGAATTCTACGGGCAGACCATAGAGCCGTGGACGAGACGAGTCAGACTGCCCCCGCCAGGGAGCGCTGCGCTCCAGGTAGGTGCTAATCAAGTCTTGATAGCGTTGGGCGATGATTACTTTGGTGGCTCGGTAGCCCTGCGTGTAGAGGCGATCGAGCGCTTCGTGAATTTCAAAGCGGATGCCATCGGGGTGGGTGTGTTGCCGATACCATTCGTTGTTCCACTGTCGCCAGTGCCGTCCAGACTGAAGATGAACTAGCTCTGTCGTCTTAGGATCTGCCTCAAATGCGCCGTGTCGCTGACACAAGTAGGTATCGGTCAACGTCAATGCCGGAATCGTCTGTCTACAGTGAGGGCACTGAATTTCAGGTCCGAAGATTGGGTACTGTAGGGCCGGATTGATCATGAAATTGTAGGCAGCATGTTCGCTATGTACCAGTGCCAGTGGCCTTATTATAACTGGGGGGTTGCGCCCTCAATGCCCATTCTAGGGGCATTAGACTCAAAAGTTACTAATCCTTCTGCATGATATGACTTCATCGATACCCTTTTGGGCACCTCCTGATTTATCTCAAGCGGCTTTCGTTGCCCCCACTGCAACGGTTGTGGGGAATGTAGAGATAGCTGCTGGCGCAAGTATTTGGTTTGGGGCAGTGCTGCGTGGGGATGTAGAGCGAATTGTGATTGGCAAATGCACGAATGTGCAGGATGGAGCCGTTTTGCACAACGATCCGGGGCAACCGACGATTTTGCACGACTATGTGACGGTTGGGCATCGGGCAGTCATTCATGGAGCTGAGATTGAGCAGGGCTGTTTGATTGGCATTGGGGCAATCTTGCTCAATGGAGTGCGAGTGGGAGCGGGTAGCATTATCGGGGCGGGTTCGGTGGTGACGAAGGATGTGCCGCCGCGATCGCTCGTCGTCGGGGTTCCTGCAAAAATTTTTCGCCCAGTTTCCGAGGAAGAAGCCGCCGATTTAATCGAACATGCCCGGAAATACGAGCAGCTAGCGCTGGTTCACGCAGGCAAAGGAACGAATCTGGGATTCGTATTGCAAACAAATATGAAAAAAGAACTGGAAAATTGAGCCAATTCAGCGCAGAATAATGTTAAAGATGAGATTTGTTTATAAATCTTTAGGGGAGGATCTCGAACATGGATATTGACTGGCGCGTTCTAGTTGTTTTTTCTCCAGTTCTGCTAGCTGCTGGCTGGGCTGTTTTTAACATTGGGCAAGCGGCTCTCAAACAGTTTCAGGGCTTTTTTGATAAGCAGGCTTGAGCTTAACGCATCTGCCTTACGACGCTCTGTCGCAAGTAAAGCGATGTGTAACTCGTTCTGGAAGCCAAACTGGAAGCCAGAGCTTGTTGTGGAGTGGGCATCTTGCCTGGTTAATCGGACGGCAAGATATCCAATCTCACAAGAAGTCTGAGAAAGTTGCACGTTGCGTAGGTAAGTAGTTTAAGGGAGGGAGGTGATCCTGGCGATCGCCTCCCTCTTTTTTGAAGCTTCGCTCAGGCTGGCGATCGCCTCAATCCTAATTGCCAAAATTAGAATGGAGGAAGCCCTCCATAACAAATAGTTTCAATTAAAAATGCGTACTCCAACCTGGTTAAGCGCAACCCTCGCCGCAACGATAGGGTTCGCTGCAATCCTCAGCCCTACTGCTCAGGCAGTCCAACTTTCAGATGGGAGAGTTTATTTTGAGCGCCCCCCCAGCCTGGTCGATTCAGGGACGACTCGAAATCGCGTTTCTGCCTATAACCCCACCTACTACTTCACGTTGGAAGTGCCCCAGGATGCGGGTGAGCCTCTAGGACGAATTGAAATTGCTCAACAAAATGCCAGCAACTTTGTCCGCAGGGTTGAATTTGAGCCGGAAGACAGCCGCGCCTTTGTTGGAACACGGGGCGATCGCGGCGAAGCCTTGACCTTGGGCAATGTAACAGCAGACGAGGAAAACCAAACAGTCTCCATTACCTTTGACCCGCCTGTGCCTCCTGGAACTGTAGTCACACTTGGTTTGAAGGTAGAAAGAAATCCTCGCAGTGAAGGCGTTTACCTATTTGGTGTAACGGCCTTTCCGTCAGGTGAGGCTGCCTATGGACAATTCCTGGGCTATGGACGATTCAACTTTTACGAAGCCGGTGGGTCATTGCCGTTTTCATGGCGTTAATTCATCTATAGCCAGGGAGGCAGGGCAAAGCTCTGCCTCCCTGGCTATAGAGCAATACCTCAGGCATCAATTGCCCCACCACAGGAACTTCCGGCTCCGGCAGTGCAACCAAAGCAGTGAGTTCCCGTGACAATTTCGCGCTGGGCTAAAAGCTTGGGGTCGAAATCGCGAATGTGGGGTCGTTGTCCGGGCAGCTGGCACTCTAAATCCAGCATTTGGTTAAAGTCGCAGTCAAACAGCCTGCCATCCCAGGAAACCGAGAGAGTATTGCGGCACATCAAACCTGCAACAGTCGCGGGGTTGTAAGCATTCACTAGCACTTCCATATAGCGCTGCAAATTGCCGGACTGCTCCAGCCATTCCAGGAAACGGGAGATTGGCATATTGTTGAGGGCAATCAAGCGATCGAACCGAACGCCGTGATTTTTCTCTAGTCCAGCTTTCCACTCCTGTTCCATCTTTGCCTGGTTGCCTGCCAAAAATGCCCCTGCAGGGTTAGACATCAAAGTCAGCCGTCGCTGTGGATCGCCATTGCCATAACCAACTGCATTGAGCCGCCGCAATGCTTCGATTGATTTCTCAAACGTGCCGTCTCCTCGCTGAGCATCTGTGTTGAACTTGCGGTAGTGCGGCAACGAGCAAATAATTTCAACGCCTCGCTCAGCAAACCATTCCGGCAAGTCCTGCATTCGGGGCAGAAGTAGCACCGTGAGGTTACAGCGATCGATAACGTGCTTACCACGGGCAACACATTCCTCAACCAGATAGCGAAAGTGAGGATTTAGCTCCGGTGCGCCGCCCGTAAGGTCAACGGTGTGAGCCTCAGTCTGGTCAAGCGCCCGCAGGCAAGCGTCTACCGTGGCTCGATCCATGTTTTCCTGGACTCGGTCTGGCCCAGCATCAACGTGGCAGTGGCGACAGGTCATGTTGCACAGCTTGCCGACGTTGATCTGAAAATTTTCCAGCCGAGCAGGACGAAATGTCTGAATTCCCTGACTAGCTAGCGTTTTTGCAAAATCTGCCTGATGCGGCGTATGAGATAGGTCAACGGCTGCTAACCGCTCGATCTGGTATTGAGGACTGGAGAGGGGCGATCGCCGCCGATACAGCGAAGTAGTCGGTTTAGCCCCCGCTTCTACGCCTTCCAACTCCTCTACTGATTCAGATTGCACCTCAACCATCAAAAACCGCTCCCACTTCAACTTCATCGAAATTCCCTGGAATTACGGTGACTAGCAAGCCCACCCTAGCCCCTAGTCCCCAGCCCTTAACCCTTACATCGCCACCTGCTTCACATGGTCAAGCATCTGTAACCCATGAATTAGAGATGCGCCGCCCCGAATTGCCGTAGCAACATGCACCGCCTCGGTCATTTGCTCCAAATCTGACCCCTGCTGCAAGCATTCCTTGCTGTAGGCGTCAATGCAGTAAGGACATTGCACCGTATGAGCAACCGCTAGGGCAATCAGCGCTTTCTCTCTAACAGACAAAGCCCCATCTGCAAAAACGGCACCATAGTAGGCAAAAAACTTTTCTGCTAGCTCTGGACTGCCTTCGCCGATTTGACCAAAGTGGGGCAGATGCTCCGGTTTGTAATATTGCTCCATTGTTTTGTTCTAAGCCGCTCAGGGTATTGGATAAATCCTTCTTTAGTGTAAGTCCCCTTCCCCATTGCCCTAAACTTAGCTCCAACGCTTAAGCATTCTTTCTATTACTGTTGAGCCACCCAAACTGCGACGGCCGTTCCCTGATAATCTTGATGGTCGGGGCGCAAAACAATCAGCAGCACATCAGAAATGCTAATACTTTCCTGTTGAGAGTTTGACTTGTTGATTAGATTAGGTGGATTTGCCATTGTTGTTTCAAGACTTTCAGCCTTTGGTGGCGATCGCCACCACCCCTGCTTCGGTTAAGCGACTGCGCCCAGTTTGTCAGGCGACCAACGCAGTCCTTTGGGTGCCAGATTCTCTGCAACATCTGGAAGCGGTACAGGTTTACAGCGGTTCCCTCAGCGCTCATTTAGAAACGTTGTGGTCACGGCATCGCAGCTTTGTTTTTGGTTTAGCGACAGGGGCAGTTGTACGTCTGATTGCGCCGCTATTGCAGCACAAATCGACTGATCCGGCTGTGGTCGTGGTTGACGAAACGGGCAAATTTGTCATTAGCCTGTGCAGTGGACATCAGGGTGGTGCCGATCGCCTCACCCAATTAATTGCCTTACAGATAGGTGCAACTCCTGTGTTGACTGGGGCGGCAAACGGCGCTGGGTTGCCTGGAATCGACGTATTAGGAATTCCCTGGGGCTGGCACCGGGGCGAGGGTGACTGGACGGGGGTAAGTGCAGCGATCGCCCGTCAGGAACCAATTCAAGTCATTCAGGAAGCTGGATCAACCCTGTGGCAGTCCCATTTGCCCGAACCTCATCCCTTCCAGTTTGGCTTCCCTGAACATACGGCTGAAGTCAAAGAAGACCTCCCCGCAGCCAAAGCCAGAGTGTGGATTAGTCCCATTCAACGCAAATTTTCCTCAGAAGCCGATTTGCCCAAAGTGCAGTGGCATCCCCGCGTGCTGTGGGTGGGTATCGGCTGTGAACGAGGCACCTCTCGCCAATTGATCGAAACCGCGATTCAGCAAGTATTGCAAGCAAATCACCTGGCAGAAGGGGCGATCGCCGGAATTGCCACCATCGACCTGAAAGCCGATGAGGTAGGGTTAGTAGAACTTTGCCGCGATCGCCACTTCCCCCTCCGTTGCTTCACCGCCGAGCAACTTCGCACTGTCCAAGTCCCGACTCCTTCAGCCGTTGTTGAGGCAGAAGTGGGGACTCCGAGCGTAGCGGAAGCAGCGGCGGTTTTAGGGGCTAGCCCCTCTCTTTCCCCCTCTCTCCGCGTCTCCAAGCAAATTGTTCGCGCTGAAAACCAACCTGGAGCGGTGACGGTGGCGATCGCCCAGTCCGAGCAGGAATATATTGGGCGAACGGGAAAGCTCTGGCTAGTCGGTACAGGTCCAGGTCAGCTTGACCAAATCACTCCAGCGGCGCAAATGGCGATCGCTCAAGCAGACGTGGTGATTGGCTACACGCTCTATGTGGAGTTGGTGTCGTCTTTGCTGCGACCAGGACAAATTATCGAAGCACTGCCGATTACGCAAGAGCGACAGCGGGCTAAGCGGGCGATCGCTTTAGCAGACTGGGGGTTGACGGTTGCAGTGATTTCGTCGGGCGACTGCGGCATCTATGGCATGGCAGGACTGGTGCTAGAGGAATTGCGATCGCTCTCTTGGGACGGCAAAACACCCGCCGTACAAGTTTTTCCAGGAATTACAGCCCTACAAGCAGCAGCTTCGCGAGTCGGCGCACCGCTCATGCATGACTTTTGTGCAATCAGTCTCAGTGATCTACTCACCCCCTGGGAAGTGATTGAACAGCGTTTGACGGCTGCGGCTCAGGCAGACTTTGTTACAGCACTTTACAATCCGCGATCGCAAACTCGTACAGAGCAAATTGCGATCGCTCAACAAATCTTTTTAAAACATCGAGACCCCGATACTCCCGTCGCCCTTATCCGTTCCGCGTACCGACAAGACGAACACATCACATTAACAACGCTCGCCCACTTCCTGGAAGCCTCCATCGATATGCTAACCACTGTTCTCATTGGCAATCAAAGCAGCCGCGTCTACGCCGACTGGATGATTACCCCACGGGGTTACTTGGGGTTTTCGCAGACAGAGATCTAACTGAGTGTAGATGTAGGAACGGGTCAAATTTGAGCCAATGGTCTAAGACCTATTTGTGCCTGTTGAAATGCAGATTCATTGCAGTTCACCAACTCAAATGGCTCTTACACTATCACTTCTGAAATTAACGAGGAGTTTATATGCGTTTGACTCGTTTTAACTTATCTGCATTGCGTCCAGTTCGTTTTCTGGTAATCGCTTTTGCTTGTGTTTTGATGATGTTTTCCTATGCTTATCCTGCCTACAGTAAGCCTTTAACATTAGATAGCTCAAGCCGTCCTGACCAGGGCGAAGAGCCACTAAATGAAATTTACGGAGATTCAGAAGATGCCCTACGGGGAGGTGTGCTTTCCGGAGAAGCAACTCGTGAGAAAGCAAACGAGGGAATCAACGAAGTTCAGGGTTCAGCGAATCAGGAAAATATGTACACCCCTGAAAATGCGAACGCTGACACGGTAGAAGATAAACTCAAGCGGGGCTTAGAGAAGCTGACCAACCGCGACTAAGTAGATATTAACTAGTTCTACACAATCAGGCACCTAATTCAGCTAAGCAGGGTCGTACAAGCATTAAGCCCATTTACTGGTTATTTCTGCCCTAGCACATTAACCAGTAAGTCTATTTAGCTTAAGCATGGTGCGATCGCTGCTTTAACGAAATTAGTCCTACCAGTTTCCTCACATTAGACTACGTCTACTCTTACTAAACAAGGGGCTTTAGTCCCCTTGTTTTATTTTCTGTTTAAGAAATTGCATATATTGCCACCTATATAAATAGCAGCTAACAATATTTCTCCAAAAAGAACTGTAGATGGAAGGGCACCCCACTCGGCGGGGGTGCCCTTCCATCTACAGTTCTAGTTTTTGGAATTGGTATAACAGAGCATACAAATTATTGTCAGAGTCTCTCTAGAGTCAGAGAAAATTAAACCAAAAACAAGATATGAATGTGACCTTTGCTAGAGGGAACAGCCGCTCTTATATTCGTAACCTTTATCAGGTAACCAGAAAAGTTGTTCTTCCTGCACTGAAAAAGTAGCAGGAAAACTGTAAAGCAGCTTCATCTGTCAAAAAGGCTACTAGCTAACGGTTAGTGGCTCAATTGTCAGTTGAAGTAATTGACTAAAGCAATAGACATTCTGAGTCGAGCAAGCGATCGCTTCTTTATCTCATGAAAACCTTGTAAAAAGAAGCATTATGCCCTTTGTTTGATCCACTCAGCGTGTCGTTAGCGCGATAAGGAGCATTTCGTGAATAGACTATTTTCAATTTTCAAAAAGTTAAGGTTGCGGCAGATTGTATCCGTTCTCATTGTGGGAGCAGCGTTATTTTTGACTACCGCCTGCAACACTGGCAATATGCAAGGTGCGCGTCCCCAAAATCCTCCAGTTCAACTAGGCGGAAACAACAACCCTCATAAGGGTGGCGGGGACGGCTATACAAACTATCGCATGAGTAACGATCCCGCAGTTAATCAGAAAAACAGACAGGGCGATCGCGCCAGCTTGCCTTTTAGCCTTGATCAGCTTCTAGCAAGCAACGGCGTTGGAAGCAACGCTTCTGACTTGCTGTACCCCGGTGCAGGTGCAACAGAAACTAAGAATCCTGATATTGGGCCAGTAGATTCAGACATTTTGAAAAGAGACGCTCAGCAGGTTCCCGCTCGTCGTCAGCTCAGCATCGATCGCAGTGATCCAAACGCAAAGATTTTGGAAAGAACGGAAGAAGCATTTAAGGATGCTTCTGAGTTTCTAACTGACATGGGTGAATCTGCAACTGAACAGCCTGAAATGCAGCGCAACCCTGCTTTTAATCGATAAATCCGACCAATAAGCTGATCGATAAGCCCGAATTTACAAGTTCGATGACTATCAATTCAAACAATTCAAATTGAAGTTCGAATTGCTTGAATCGAAATTCAAATCCCCAAACCCAATATGAACGGAGCAATTTTCATGAATAAAGCATTTTCTTGGCTAAAGCGTAACCAATTGGTGCGAGCTTTAGTCGTAGTCTTAGCAGGTGTTTCTATGCTGTTAAGCACAGCTTGCAGCAGTGGCCCCAACACACCCAAGGTATCTGGTGAAGGTTCCTACACCGGCAATGCTCCTCAAATGGAGATTTACAAACGGGTTCAGCCCAATGAAGGCGGCATGAACGAGTACAGCAACGTTGATCCCCGTGCTAACACCACCCGAGCTGATGCAAAAGCTAAAGGTCTGGTCGATAATGCAGAGCGCAATATTCAGCGCGGATTTGATGACGTTAGAGAAGCTCCTGAGGTGCTGGGTGGCTACGTCAAAGAGGGAGGCCGTAACCTTGGCGAACAGGCTAGACAAACGACCAATGAGCTTCAACAAGGTGCTAGAGAAGGCAGCCGCAACCTGCGTCGCAATGCTGCTGAAGCCCGTGAAGGCGCAGGCAATGTTGTTCAAGATGCAAAAGGTAGAACCAATGAAGCTGTTAGAGGTACGCAGCGTGCATTGGATGATGCTTCTAACAAGCTTGACAGTCGTGCATAGATAGCAACTTAGGTTGCGATCGTGGGCATTGTTTCTGCCTGTAGACTTAAGCGTAGGGACCTTGTCCCTGCGCTTACTTTAATTTGTCGGAGGAGCCTAAAATGATCAGCCCTTTTTTGCTCAGCCGCGTATTGCTGCAATTTGGAGATGACTCCAGCAACTTGCTGGGGCAGATGTCAGCCGTTGCCTTCACACCCGATGGTAGTCTTTGGGTCGGTTCTGATGAACTGACAACGATTGAGCGTTTGTTTCCCATTGATCACCATGTGTTTGGTAAGCATCAGTCAGTGGCGATCAGTAATTTTGTTGACCTATTTGACCAGGATAGTGAGATCGATATTGAAGGCTTAGACTATAGTGAACCCTACCTTTGGTTCACAGGTTCCCACAGCACCAAGCGCAAGAAAGCGAAAGGAAAAAATCTTGAAAAAGATATCCGCAAACTATCAAAAGTTAAAACTGAACTAAACCGTTATTTGATTGCTCGCATTCCGTTTTCCGAAGGAGAGCTACACAAATCTTGTCCCCACCCAACTAATTCTAAGAAAACTTATACAGCTGCCTGTCTTCAAAAAACAGATGATGGCAATATCCTAACTGAAGCGTTGAAAGAAGACAGCCATTTAGGACCATTCTTCTCACCCTGTATCCCTTCAAAAGAAAACGGGTTTGACATTGAAGGATTAGCAGTTCATGGACACAAAATCTTTTTAGGATTAAGAGGCCCCGTTCTGCAACAATGGGCAATCATCTTAGAAATAGAAGTTGAGGAAACAGAACCAGGAATCCTTACTCTGAAAAAAATTGGTAAAGATAAGCAGCTTTATAAGAAACACTTTATCAATCTCAAGGGGTTAGGCATTCGAGAGCTGTGCTTTCAGGGCAGAGATTTACTAATCTTGGCAGGCCCAACAATGAGCATTGAAGGAGCGATGCGAGTCTATCGCCTCAAACATGCATTGAACCATTCCAGCGATAGCCTATCAAGCTTGGACACAGGAGAGCTAGAGATAGAGTTTGATCTTCCTTTTACCCTGGAAACCGATCATGCTGAGGGTCTGTCACTTCTCCCCTGTTTTAGTCAGTCTAACGGGCTGTTAATTGTCTATGACTCACCTGACCCTAGTAGAAAAGCTACTTCAGATTCTATCTTTGTTGATATTTTTAGGCTGAAGAAACAGTAGCTGCGCAGGTTAATAGAGTTAATTAGGGACAATCTCGATTCTCTTCTTCTCCATTCGGCATAACGGTGTGACAAAGAATGGCTTGTCGGAGGGAATTTTTGCTAACATCTGCACCGCGCAAGTTAGCGTAATTTAGATTAGTACCGTTGAGGTTAATGTTATCCATATTTGCATTGATCAAAACAGTGCGAGTCAGATTTGCATTACTTAAATCTGCATCAGTCAAGCTAGCTTCCTCTAGAATAGAAGCCCTCATATCAATATTCGTTAGGATTGCTCGCTCTAGTTCTGCACCCTTCAGGTTTGAGTACCTCAAATTTGCATCTCTTAGAGAAATTTGGTTCAGAATTGCTCGAATCAAGATAGTGTTATTGAGATCTGCCCTATCTGCCTGTGCATTCTCCAAGAAAGCGCTTTCCATTCGAGCAGCCTCAAGACTAGCATCTGTTAAATTTGCCTGTTGCAAATTTGCGCCTCTTAAATTTGCACCTCTCAGGTTTGCTTCTGACAGGTTAGTTGCTTTCAATACGGCCGCTGAGAGATTAGCTCGTATCAGCGCTGCACGACTCAAGTTAGCCCTACTCAAATTTGTTTCGGAAAGGGTCGCTTGTCGCAGATTTGCTTCCTCTAAACTTGCTCTAGCTAAGACAGAATCCTGCAGATTTGCCTCAGTTAAATTAGCTCTATCTAAATCGATATTAGGTAAGTTAACTGCAATTAATTCAACTCTGCTGAAGTCCATGCCTTCCAAGTCGATCAAGGCTTGATTACGAGCAATTAAATTGGCTTCAGCCAAAAACTGTAGAAGTCGTCCTTTGCTTTGACCACTAAGCTGATGCAAGGTTGCGATCGCTCTAGCTCTAGCTAAGTTTTGAGCATTCTTTGCAGTTACTGCGTTCTGCTCTGCTGATGTAAATAAATTTGTAATTTGGTCAAAATACGCAGCTAAAACTGATTGTTCTCGTCTGAGATTAACCTGGTGATTGGCGTAGGATACAGTGCCAATCAAAAGTAGAAAAAGGAGCAACAATTGCACAAATCGATTTCTGTCATACTTCAAATCTAATTTGCGCCAAGTTTCCATAAACCAATTTCGAGCTTTCATTGAGGTTTGAAGGGCCGGTTTAAGTGCCTGCAAAGGTTGTAACAATTCGATTAGTCAGGATAGGATATAGCTCAAATAAGATCATGCCTAACACAAATAAATTAAATAAATGGAACCATGAAAACTGCTTGCCTGCTAATTGAATCTGAGGACGTTCTGAGGCGTTAGCATTGATGGCTGCAGCGAGGCAAAACATTAAAGGTAAGAAAAGCGCCAGGGTAAATCGATTGCCGCTAGCGATGGGAATATACCAAGCATAGAGCAATGTGTAAGCAGTGAAGTAGCTAAAGTAAAAGAAGAGAAGAAATACTTGGCTTTTAGTGATTTTTAGGCTGCGGAGATTTGCCAGAGTGGTGAGTAGGGCGATCGCCAAATAAATGACTAAATACTTAAAGTATCCGTAGGAGTCCTTGGCAACTACTATAACTTTATTCAAACCGTCGAAAAGCCGTTCAAAAATGTCTGAAGCGGTATGTTCCTGTAAATACTTCTCTAGACTAGGAATTTGCTCAGGCGGCATTTCGGGCCAGCCTTTTCCATCTCCATAAGCTCTGGTTCCCTGCTTTGCCTCATTCCAAGAATCGTACCAAATATAAAAAGTCGAATTGACGTTATAAAAGTAATGTCCAAAAACTCTTTGGCTGGTGCTGATATAAGGATAAATAGTCAGTAAAAAACAAAAAATTACTAAGGCAAGACTGAGAATACGTAGCAGGAAATTATTTTTGACCTCATTAAAGCTAAAAGTTTTATTTCTTAAATTGCTATAAAACAAATAAATAGATTGCGCTAGAAAAGCCAATACAAATAATGCCAGTCCGGGTAGAATTGAAGCTTTGGTAAGGTGGGTAATGCCCATTAAAACTCCGGTTGCTATTCCCAATTTCCAGCTTGGTTTCTTTAGCATCCAAGCCATAAGTAGGAATCCGCAAAAGCTAAGAAAATAAAACAAAATTTCAGCCTGAAAGTAGGCTGCTCTAAACAGAAATACTGTGAAAGCGGTGATCAACAGCAAATTTATTGCTTGTAAGCGTGAAAAAAATCTCTGAAAGATCAGAAAAAGGCACGGCAGAATTGCAACAGACAGGGCAATATTGAAATATTTACCACGGGTAAAAGCTTCGTTTTCTGTGAGGTTGGGGTCGTAAACAAGTGACTGCAAAAAAGGGTAGACTGGCATTCGATTGCGTCCACCTACAAAGTTATAGTTGGTTTCATATAGACTTCGGGTATAGCTTAAATAAGCCTCCTGATCGACACGCGTAATGTCTAAATTGATTCGCTTTGAATGCTCTACTGCACTGTAGATATAGAGTACTAGAAGCAATAGCGTCAGACCCACAATGCAAATTCTTTTGAGTGAGTCGATGGGCTGTGATTTCATCTTAGTTTGCTTAAATTGATGCCTGACTGTGTTGCTGCTAATAAAAGACAATCATCACTATTAAAGAAGCTAACGAAATAAATTGTATTTAAGAATGCAATAGATTGCCCGAAAGCCGTCCCGCCAACCAATTTTCTTACCGTCTTTATACATCCGACCATAGTAAGAAATTCCCACTTCGTAAATTCGGCATCCTTTTTTGGCAATTTTTGCTGTAATCTCAGGCTCAAATCCAAACCGATCTTCTTCAATTTTCACAGATTGAATGATTTCACGGCGAAAAGCCTTGTAACACGTTTCCATATCGGTCAGGTTGATATTGGTAAACATGTTGGACAGCGTGGTCAAAAATTTGTTGCCGACCATATGCCAATAGTAGAGAACCCGGTGAGGACCGCCTCCAGCGAAACGAGAGCCATACACCACATCTGCTTTATCTTCCAGAATAGGATTGATCAGCAGAGGATATTCTTGAGGATCGTACTCTAAGTCTGCATCTTGAATGATAACGATATCCCCTGTTGCCACGCTAAATCCGCTGCGTAATGCACTCCCTTTGCCAAAGTTTGCTGGGTGGTAGATAACTTTATTGACCTGGGATTCAATTTCAGAAATCAATAGTTCTCTCGTGCCATCAGTTGAATAATCATCAACGATAATGATTTCGCAGTTTTGTATGGGAGATGCTTTGACTGCTTTAACAACCGTTTGAATTGTTTTTACTTCGTTAAAGCAAGGAATAACAACACTGAGTTTCATGGATTTGAACAGAGCTTGCTGATGATTTTAATGGATTTTGATGACATCAAATAGAATTTATTTGGAACTATTTTTCGAGAAAATGTTTGATGATTTGGTCACTTTTTGAATTGTGCCAGCGCTTAGAAAATATACTCCCAAACGGTCAGATTATCAATTGCTGAAGTTCAAAGCTCTGGCTACATCCGGGCGCGAAGCAGGTAACATATCGTAGGGGTAGGATGCTGTTAGCTACTCCTGAGTCCTTTTCCGGTAGCTTCACGGTTGGAAGGCTGAGGATAAGGACATTTCGTTCCTGAATTAGGTGCCCTCTCCTCATTTCCTCTCAATGGAGTTTTAGATCGTGACTAAGAAAAGAAAGTCTACCCTGCTGCTGTTGTCGGGAGCAGCGATCGCCCTGGTTGCAGGAGGAATTGGTGCCTACTGGCTATTAGCTCGTCGCTTACCTGCGGGAGGGCTACCCGTGGGCATGGATGTGTTGCCACAAACTGCCTTAATGACGCTTTCCTTTTCCACCGATGAATCGCAGTGGCGCACCCTGCGACAGTTTGGCACGGACGAAACTCAGACTTCGCTCAACCAAACTCTGGCAGACCTGCGCGATCGCCTGCTAACCGCTAACGGCTATGACTATGAGCGCGACATCCAACCCTGGGTAGGAGACGAAATCACCGTCGCATTTTTGTCAGCGCAAAGTCCAGTCGTTGAGGGGGAGGAGTCGGAGGAATCGGAGGAATCGGAACCACCAATTCTACAGCCCCAGGAAGATCCTCAAACTGCTGTAATGATTCTACCGATCGAAGATCCGGCGCGGGCTCAGCAAATTCTCACGGAACCCAAATCTGAACAAGGCGCAACCCTGAGTGAACGCGACTATCAGGGCGTGCAAGTTCGGGAGTTTGAGAGCGCAGGTGAAACCTATTCTGCTGCTGTGTTAGACAATCGGCTACTGGTGATTACCACAGCAGGTGACGCAATCGAGCAGGTGATCGACACCTCAAAGGGAGGAGCCTCTGTCGCTCAGACTCCTGGATTTAACCAGGCGTTGCGGCAGATTGTAGCCCCGCAGCCGTTTGCACGGATTTATGTGAATGCACCCGCTGCCAGGGCGATCGCCTCTGCGGGTTCACCTCAGGCGTTACCACCTCAAAACCTGACCCCGCTACAAAACAATCGCGGTATTGCCGCAACCGTCACCCTTGAGCCAGAGGGACTGCGCTTTCAGGGAGTTGCCTGGTTAGATCCAGACAGTGAGACGGTCTACGAGGTGAAAAATGGAGACGACAAGTTACCGGACTTGCTCCCAGCAGAAACGCTGCTGATGGCATCAGGTGGAAATTTACAGCGGTTTTGGCAAGACTACAGCCAGCGGGCTGAGATGAATCCAATTAGCCCCCTCAGTCCAGAAAATCTGCGGACAGGGTTGAACAATTTGACTGGGTTAGATCTGGAAGAAGACTTAATTTCCTGGATGGGGGGAGAATTTTCTCTGTCCGTGATAGAAATACCAAGTAGCGCAGAACCGCCCGCTGAGCCCGGAACCGTGGGCACCCGAGCAGGGGTGCTAATCATGGTGAAAGCGAGCGATCGCGCTGCTGCCGATGCGACGCTAGCCGAACTTGACGAAGTAGTAGGCGATCGCTATCGTTTTCAAGTCCAGCAAACAGACATTGAGGGACAGCCCGTGGTGCAGTGGACTTCTCCCCTGAGCGGGTTGACCATTACCCGTGGTTGGCTCGAAGGAGATGTGGCATTTCTGGCGTTTGGGGCAAATTTGGCTCAGACCATCTTGCCGCAGCCAGACGCTTCCCTAGTCGCGAGCCAACCCTTTGAGCAATCGGTTGACCTGGAGTTTGATCCCAACAACGGACACTTTTTTGTGAATGTCGATCGCCTGCTCAGCGAAGATAGCCCGGTTCCCGTGCCCAATTTGCCCCCAGCCAACGAAGCGTTTATTCAAGCAATTCGGGCGATCGGCGTGACTGCTGCAATTCAAGATCGACACAGCACCCGCTATGATGTCCGTGTTCTACTGGACAAGACAGATCGCCCCAGTGAATTGCCCGCCCCATCTGTTCCGCCAGCTTCCCCCAGTCCCGAAAGCCCTTAAACAATTCAAACTCCTTAACCCAATACCCCATACTCTCCTGGCATGAGCAGCCCCACTGCAACTCTATTAATTTCCTGTCCTGATCAAAAAGGACTGGTGGCAAAAATTGCGAACTTCATCTATTCCAACGGTGGCAATATCATTCATGCTGACCAGCACACCGATTTTGCAGCGGGGCTGTTTCTGACACGGATCGAGTGGCAGTTAGAAGGGTTTAATTTGCCGCGTGACCTGATCGGTCCAGCATTTAACGCGATCGCCCAACCGTTACAAGCAAACTGGCAACTTCAGTTTTCCGATGCCGTTCCCCGCATTGCGATTTGGGTCAGCCGCCAAGATCATTGCCTGTATGACCTGATTTGGCGACAGCGATCAGGAGAACTGACAGCTGAAATTCCGCTGGTGATGAGCAACCACCCACAGATGGAGGCGATCGCCCAGCAATTTGATATCGACTATTACCACATTCCAATTACCAAAGAAACCAAAATCGAGCAGGAAGCCCGCCAGCTAGAACTATTGCGCCAATACCGAATTGACCTCGTCGTGCTGGCAAAATATATGCAAATTCTTAGCCCAGACTTCATTGCTCAATTTCCCAAAGTGATCAACATTCACCATTCCTTTTTGCCTGCCTTTGCTGGAGCAAATCCTTATCAAAGAGCTTACGAACGCGGAGTCAAAATCATCGGAGCCACTGCCCACTACGTCACCCAAAATTTAGACGAAGGTCCAATTATTGAGCAAGATGTTGTCCAAGTCAGCCACCGTGACGAAGTCACCGACCTGATTCGCAAAGGCAAAGACTTGGAACGAATCGTCCTTGCCAGAGCCGTCCGACTCCACTTGCAAAACCGCGTTCTTGTCTACGGCAACCGCACTGTCGTCTTCGCCTAATCCCCAACCCTTAATCCCCGATCCCTTTCATGCCAACCAAACCCATCCGCGTCTGCATCATCCTCGGAACTCGCCCGGAAGCGATCAAGCTTGCCCCGGTAATTCAGCAGTTTCGGCGATCGCCTGCCTTTGACACTCAGGTCGTCCTCACCGGACAGCACAAAGAAATGGTGCAGCAGGTGATGCAGTTGTTTGACCTGACTGCCGATCACGATCTGGACATCATGCAGCATCAGCAAACGCTTACCGATATCACCTGTCGCAGTTTGCGCGGACTGGAAACTTTGTTTCAGCAGATTCAGCCCCAAATCGTGTTAGTCCAAGGCGATACCACGACAGCGTTTGCAGCGGCGATCGCCGCCTTCTACCAAAAAATTCCAGTAGGGCACGTCGAAGCTGGGCTACGTACCGATGATCTATACAACCCATACCCAGAGGAAGCAAACCGTCGCCTGATTTCCCAGGTAACTCAGCTTCACTTTGCGCCGACTACGCTCTCCGTCGAACATCTAAAGCGATCTGGCGTGGTTGGCGACATTCACCACACGGGCAACACCGTGATCGATGCGCTGCTGTCAATGGCAGAACGGCAGCCTGCCTGCCCCATTCCTAATCTGGACTGGAGCCAATATCGCACCCTGCTTGCAACCGTACATCGGCGCGAAAACTGGGGCGAACCGCTCAAGGATATTGCCCAAAGCTTCTTGCAGATTCTCGATAAGTTTCCTGACACGGCTTTGCTATTGCCTTTGCATCGCAATCCAACCGTGCGAGAGCCGCTACAGGCGATGCTGGGCAGTCACCCCAGAGTATTTCTGACTGAGCCGCTTGATTATGCCGAATTGGTGGGAGCGATTCAGCGCTGCTATCTGCTGCTCACTGACTCTGGTGGATTACAAGAAGAAGCACCCAGCCTGGGTAAGCCCGTACTGGTGCTGAGGGAAACGACCGAACGACCAGAGGCGATCGCCGCTGGCACTGCCCAACTTGTCGGCACCGATCCCCAACAAGTCGTCACTACTGCTATGAAACTGCTCAGCGATTCCGATGCCTACCAAACGATGGCAACTGCCGTTAATCCCTTCGGAGATGGTCACGCGGCTGAGCGAATTTCAAAAATTGTAGAAAACTACTTTGCTTAGGCAAATAAAAAAGCCTGCGTGAACAGGCTTTGACTAATAAGAATTAGAAACAGAAGTAGGGCAATTAGCCAGCTTAGGTACTTAAGGTTAGCTAACTGCCCATAACTGATTATTCCGCTTCTGCCAGCTTTACTTTGGTTGCCAAACCAATTGCTTGCAAAAACCGGATCGTCATCCAGGTCATGTCAATTTCCCACCACTTTAAGCCATGACGGGCAGAGTATTGAAAAGCGTGGTGGTTATTGTGCCAGCCTTCACCGTAGGTGAGTAGAGCGACCCACCAGCAGTTGGTAGAGCGATCGCCCGACTCATAGGTGCGATAGCCAAACTTATGAGTTGCACTATTTACAAACCAGGTGCAGTGATAGACCACAACCAGCCGCAAGAAGACTCCCCAAACGACAAAAGGCCAGCCTCCAATCAAGTAAAGAATCGCACCAAAAACGATCTGAATCGGCAGAAAATACTTATCTAAAAACTGGTAAACCGGATCATCAGCGATATCTTTTGTATATCGAGCAACTTCTTGTTTTGCGGGTATTTCATGCAGCATCCAGCTCATGTGGCTCCACCAAAACCCTTTACTAGAATTGTGGTGATCCAATTCCTGGTCAGAGTGAATGTGGTGGTGGCGATGCAGCCCAATCCATTCAATTGGGCCACCTTCAAGCGATAAGCTACCAAAAAAAACCAGCAAATACTCTAGCCATTTAGGAGTTTGGAAGCTGCGGTGTGTCACCAAGCGGTGCCATCCCAGCGTGATTCCTAAACCGCCGGTAACCCAGTGTAAAAACACTGCAAGACCGACAGCAGACCAGCTAAAGTTGCTGGGAAGGAAGGCAAACAGCGCTCCAAAGTGAATCACTGCCATAAAAAAGACAACGGGCCAGGTAATACGAGGTTCGGTTGATGTTGCAATAGTCATGCAGTAATCTCAGTATGAATTTTGCAGCCCAATCTGCGCGACAATAAGCTCCGTGAGCCTTGGGAAAGCAAGTACTAACAGTAATGCCAGCATTGCTTCAGGTGGAACACGGACATCTTCTCCCAAGATTGGGGGGACAAGACATTAAACCTCCGGCAGAAATCAGATGGCAGGTTTAGAAAATCCCTGAATTCAACCCATTTTTGCAAGGAGGTTAACCATGAACAGCGTTGAACGACTGCGACGAGCAGAACAGGCACTATCCCAGATTTTTTCTGGAATTGACGCTCAGGTCAAGAGAAACCTGAAACGGGTGCTGACTGCCCTGCGTCATCATCGAGTTGGAGTCCACCACTTTACCGGGGTAACGGGCTATGGGCACGACGACTTAGGTCGACAAATCCTGGATCAGGTCTTTGCCGAAGTCATGAGTGCTGAAGCTGCCGCCGTGCGCGTGCAGTTTGTCTCAGGCACTCATGCGATCGCCTCTGCCCTTTATGGAGTTCTCCGTCCCGGAGACGAGATGCTAGCCGTAGCAGGTGCCCCCTATGACACTTTAGAAGAAGTCATTGGGTTAAGGGGGCAAGGTCAAGGTTCTCTAAAGGAATTTGGCATCTCTTACCGTCAATTAGAGCTAACAGCGGAGGGAACGCTTAACTGGCAGGAGTTAGAACATGCGGTACAGGAAAATACCCGTCTGGTATTAATTCAACGCTCGTGCGGCTATTCCTGGCGGCAGAGTTTAGCGATCGCCGACATCGAAAAAATCGTTCACCTAGTCAAGCAGCAAAATCCTAGCACCGTCTGCTTTGTCGATAACTGCTATGGCGAATTTATCGAAGACTGCGAACCACCATCAGTTGGGGCAGACCTGATCGCTGGATCGCTAATTAAAAATCCAGGCGGCACCATTGTGACCGCAGGAGGCTACGTAGCAGGACGAGCAGACCTGGTAGAAGCTGCCACTTGTCGGCTCACTGCTCCTGGCATCGGCAGCGCTGGGGGAGCCACCTTCGATCAAAATCGACTGCTGTTTCAGGGGCTATTTCTAGCACCGCAAATGGTAGGAGAGGCAATGAAGGGCAATCACCTAACAGCCTTTGTGTTTGACCAGTTAGGCTATCCAGTGAATCCTCTGCCCTTTGCACCACGCCGTGATGTAATTCAAGCAGTGCAGTTGGGTTCTCCAGAGAAGTTGATTGCTTTTTGTGCAGCGATCCAGCAGCATTCCCCTATCGGTTCCTATCTCAGCCCCGTTCCTGCCGAGATGCCGGGTTACGAGAGCCAGTTGGTGATGGCAGGCGGTACCTTCATTGACGGCAGCACGTCTGAATTCTCGGCAGATGGACCGTTGCGGGAACCTTACACCGTCTTTTGTCAGGGCGGAACGCACTGGACGCATGTGGCGATCGCTCTAGAAGCTGCGATCGAAGCAGTTGGAGTTGCTTAAGACTCTCGGTCAAACAAAGCTTTGATTGCTCGTAAATTCCTCATCTAGTAGGCAACTACGGTGTAAACTCCAACTACACCCAGAGCTTGCAAATTAAACTAAAGAATCTAGGCTCCTCTACTTGAGGCTGTTCTCAGGTAGTTATACCGTTTCTACAAAAACAAGCTACAGATGGAAGGGCACCCCGTGTCGCGGGGTGCCCTTCCATCTGTAGCTCTAAATTTTGGAAGTGGTATTACTTGTAATATGTGGGCAGATTGTTACTGGTAAGTAATTTCAAGTGGGAATGTGATATGGCAGATAAAAATGAAGATAACATCGAGCAGTTTCTTTATCCCCGGGCGCGCTTTCGGGGAGAATTTTCTCCTGAGCATTTAGCATTCGATGCTAATTTGCAGGAATTTGCCCAACGGGTGGCTCTTATTTGTGGCTTAGAAACCGGAGGCAAGGTGCCGCCAGAAGATGCATACAATCAAATCAAGCAGCTTTGGCAAGAACTAAAAAAATCCAAGGGCAGTTTGTTAGATGAGCCAAAGCCACCCAAACCTGAATTGCCGCCAGAGGAATGAAGCATTTTTTGATTTGTTTACCTTTAAGCAAGAATGATGAGCGATCGCCTGCTCAACTCAGGGTCCATTGCCCTGAACTACGTACTTAACGGTAGTTAAGGTTTCTAAGCTAATTAATCCTCGGCGATGTCCCTTCTGGTTAGACACTCCTAGTGAGATCGGGTTGCCGGGCTTTGGATTGCGCCTAAATCGCGGTGAAGCATTGATGTAAGTCATGGCGCTGTTGATACCCAAAGCAAACTGGCGGCTCTCTTGGTAAGACTCAGTAGCTAGGCAGTCAGCATGACCACTACTGTGCTGATTGATCCAGGCGATCGCCGTCTCCAGACCATCCACCACCTTAAAGGCGATCGTTCGATTCAGATAAGCTCGTCCCCACTCAGCGGGTTCCACCAGAGCTAGTTCTGGGAAATGGGCAGCCAGTTCTGCGTCACCCTTGATTTTGAAACCCTTTTCTTTCAGGCTATGCCAGAGCGTGGTTAGAGATGAGGCTTTATGTCCCCGATGAATTAGCACCTTTTCGATTGCATTCACCGGGTCGGGGTCACTTTGATGGCTGTCTAGAATCATCCAACGAGCCATGTCTATGCCGCCTGAAGGCGACCAGTAGAGACAGCAGTTGCCAATTGCAGTTTTTAGGACAGGAGCCGTTGCCTGCCGAATCACCTGCTGCACCAGGCTAGACCGACCATAGGGAATCACCAAATTGATGTACTGATCTTGCGTCACCAATTCCCGAAGGGGATCGCCCTGATCAGCAGGAAGTAGCTTCAAAGCGTCTCGCGGCAAACCCGCATCTTCGATCGCATCTTGTAAAATCTCAGCAATCACCTGATTGGAGTGGCTCGCCTCACTGCCACCCTTGAGAATCAGACTGTTTCCCGTGCGAATACACAAACCCGCGGCGATAGCCGCCAATTCTGGAAAAGCCTCATAGATCAGTGCAATCACTCCCAAAGGCATAAGCTGACAGTAAGTTTGGCACTGATCGACCTGAAAAGGTGTGTTTAGCACCTGCTGGATTGGGTCAGATAGCTCTCCCAACCGCTGCAAAATCTGTACTGCCGTCTGAAGCCGCTCTGGAGTCAGCTTTAACCAATCCAAAATGAGTTCTGGCACAGCCATTTCCCGGCTGGCTTCTAGGTCTAGCGTGTTTGCCTCTAGAATGTCGTCCTGTCGCTCATTAAAAGCCTTTGCCATTCCCTGAAGGGCACGGCTACGGTCTGCTCCCCTCTTCGTCGCTAAGACCAGAGAAGACTGGTAAGCGGAAAGAGCGGTCGTCACTACGTCAGATGAAGAATTCAAGGAATTCACTACCATCAACTAACGCCTGCAAGCTATCCAAAGCATAAATACAAGCAGCACAGAGAGAAAAAGGGCTGCAATGACTCGAAACGTGATGCTTGTACTGAGGGGTGACTGCAAGGTGGTGATCAGCAGAAGGAAAACCAATCCAAAAATGATCGCCAGAGTCAGCGATAAATAGCCTCTGCCCAAACTGGAGTGTGCCATGCTCCACTGGTGTCCAGACCAACGCCAAGCTCGTTTATAGGGGTAATTGGTGGAAAGCTGCTCAATTACATAGCCACCTTCCTGTACTACAAATATTTGCTGACAGCGATTGCAGCCAAACGCCTCAGTTAGGGTGATCGGGGTAAGCCGACCACGGCGGCGGCAGGGGCAAGGATAGTCAGAGTTCAGGTCAATCTTGTGATTCTTCTGAGATTGCACAAGCAGCGGCGGCGCGAGGTGTTTTTAGAATTAGGAATACTAAAGCGATCGATTGCCAGGAGTAGCTAATTACCTATCCTTGACGGCTGGGACAGAAACCTATCGGGCACTTGAAGTTGACCTCATCAGAGATAATAACTGCTGATTGGGTTCAGTCAGTTCGATTCTAACACTCCTGAATTTAGCTCAAAACCCATCTGACTTTGCAGTAGGCACAATCTTTCGATACGAGTAAGTCCTTCTTCACAAACTAAGTTTGGAAGCAGCTTACAGACTCGAAAGTTCTTTGAAGCGGGTAACGCGATTCGAACGCGCGACATTCACCTTGGCAAGGTGACGCTCTACCACTGAGCTATACCCGCAAAATTAGACTTTATGTATAGTCCCAGAATCCAAGCAGTTTGTCAAGCAACTTAGGGAGTAGAAGCTAGGGGGCTAGGGGTTGAGGCAATTAGAAGAGATGAGAAAGGATAAACAAAAATGCTTTTCTTGCCCTAGCCCCCAACTCCTAGCCCATTCCTATTACCCTTGCTCTGCTGTTTCAGGGGCGATCGCACTCTTCAGCGAAGCAGGTAGAGTTTGAGGATTGGCGCTACCCGAAAGCCCATTGCTATAAAGGTCAGGGTTTACGGTTTTTACCTGATGCATGAGACTCGCCATCTCGATCGCATTCATGGCATAGTCCCAGCCCTTGTTGCTCTTGATTCCAGCGCGCTCCAGCGCTTGCTGCATCGTGTCAGCAGTCAATATGCCAAAAATCACCGGAACCCCCGTCTGGAAACCAGCCGCCGCAATTCCTTTAGACACTTCTGCCGCAACATAGTCAAAATGAGGAGTCTGCCCACGAATCACAGCCCCCAGGCAGATTACAGCATCATAACGGTGAGTTAGAGCAAGCTGACGTGCCACCAACGGCACCTCAAAACTACCTGGAACCCAAATGTAATCAACCTGCGTCCCCTGCGGATCAGGGTCAATGCCATGTCGCTTTAGACAATCCTGACAACCTGACAACAATTTGCCAGTGATCAAGTCGTTAAAGCGACCAATGACGATCGCAAATCGCCAAGACTCTGCTTGGGTAAAACTACCCTCAAAAACTGCCATGTTTTCTCGCTAACGGGAATAAATCGACTCTTCTCCAGCTTAAACCACTAGATAGTTGAGTCCACCCACCAAAAATACCAGCACTACCCAAACTATTGAACCTAGCAAGATCAGCCGCTTAGACTGCTCCCAGTTGCGAGGGGATGCATAGGCAACTGGAACCCCAATAATCATTGCAAAAGACATTAGTACTAGGGCTGTTAGTGCAATCTGAAATAAAATTGACATCGTTTTCTCCCAACTTTTTTCCCAATAAAAGCGAGGCTATGTGCATTTCAGGTGAACCCACCCCCAGCGCTGAACTAGCCCTGAGTAGTAAGCTATCAGAAATTGACACCCCGAAACAGTTCTCTGGCAAGATTGGAGTGAAAGGGAGTAGCGAAAGGTCAGAGTCTCTACTTCCTAACGCCCCTAGTGCCCAATTCCTAGCCCCAAGCCCCCCTATGGATCTCATTCTCTGCCACACGACTGCAGACTTCGACACATTAGGGGCAGCGATCGGTTTATCTCGATTGCTGGCGGGAGCCAGGGTGGTGCTGACTGGAGGCGCTCACCCCACAGTGCGAGAGTTTTTGGCACTGCACCGAGATGAATATGCCTTAATTGAGCGGCGAGCGGTGCGGGAAGACCAAGTTCGAACGCTGACCGTGGTGGATACGCAATGGCGCGATCGCTTGGGCAAGGCGGCTGAGTGGCTTGACCTACCAGACGTAGACATTACAGTTTATGACCATCACCAAGATGCAGTGGGGGACATCGCTACAGAGAAGCGTTACGTCGAAGCAGTTGGCGCAACCGCAACTCTAATCGCCGAGCAGCTTCAGGCAGCTCAAATCAGCCTGACATCAGCAGAAGCAACGGTGATGGCGCTGGGAATTCATGTCGATACGGGATCGCTAACCTTTGACCATACGACCGTGCGAGATGCGGCAGCGCTGACTTGGCTGATGGGTCAGGGGGCAAATCTGAGAGCGATCGCCGAATATGTTGAGCCAGGTCTATCCCCCCAGCTTCAAGATTTGCTCACCATCGCTCTGAACCGGATTCAGGTTGAAACAATTCGAGGAATTGCGATCGCCTCACTGCTATTGCCTCAGGAAGGATATGTACAGGGTTTGTCTCAACTGGCGTCCCACCTGGTAGACCTGACTGAAACTAACATTTTGCTGCTGGCAGTTTGCTTTCCCATTACGGATGGTGAGAAGCGACTGAATATTATTGCTCGATTACACGGCAGCCCTTCAGCAGCGTCTCAACTTGAGGGGATCAATTTAGGCAAGCTGCTCGAGCCCTTGGGTGGGGGTGGACATTCCAGAGCAGCGGCTGCAACCTTGAGAACTTCTGGGCCTGAAGTGGTTCTCGCACAACTAACGGAGCAGATTAAAGCAGAAATTCCCCATCCGCCCACTGCCAGAGAACTAATGTCATCGCCCGTTCGCACGATCCGTCCGGAAACGACGATCGCTGAAGCTCAGCGGATCTTGTTGCGATACGGGCATTCTGGGCTGTCAGTTGTGGATGAGCAAGACCAGTTAGTTGGAGTCATTTCTCGTCGTGACATTGACCTTGCCCTGCATCACGGCTTTAGTCACGCTCCCGTGAAAGGCTACATGGCGACCAACCTGAAAACGATCGACCCCGACACGCCTCTATCAGAAATTCAGTCCCTCATGGTGACTTATGACGTAGGGCGGCTACCCGTTCTAGATCACCAGCAGCTTGTGGGCATTGTGACACGCACGGATGTGTTGCGGCAGTTGCAGCAGGATGGGGAGCAAGGGGTTGGGGATTGGGAGTTGGGGATTGGGCAAAGGGGGAAGGGCGATCTCTCCGAGTTCCCTGTACGAGGTCGTCGTTTGGTCAGGTCTTGTCCGCTACCGGAGGTGGTAAAAGGTTGGCTGAGCGATCGCCTCACTCCATCTCTCTGGGAAGTGTTAGCAGCAACAGCCAGATTGGCAGAACAGCGAGGTTGGCAGCTTTACCTGGTGGGCGGTGCAGTGCGTGATCTGCTGCTGGCACCTGAGAAGGGGCTGCTGATTCAAGACATTGATCTGGTCGTTGATGGTTTTCATCGGACAGCAGATGAAGCGGCTGGTGTGGAGTTGGCTCGGGATTTGCGGCAGACGTACCCTGAAGCGCGACTGCAAATTCACGGTCGGTTTCAGACAGCGGCGCTGCTGTGGCACGATGATTCCCAGCTTGACTCTCTGTGGATTGATATTGCTACCGCTCGAACGGAATTTTACCCCTATCCAGCAGCAAATCCAGAGGTCGAAGCCAGTTCGATTCGCCAGGATCTCTACCGTCGAGACTTCACGATCAATGCGATGGCGATCCGGTTGACGGCTCCTCGCTCTGGCGAACTGCTCGATTTTTTTGGCGGATTGCTAGATTTGCAGGCACAGCAAATTCGCGTGCTGCACACTAATAGTTTCATCGAAGACCCAACGCGGATTTTTCGGGCAGTGCGGTTTGCGGTGCGGCTGGGTTTCCAGATTGATCCCCAAACGGAAGGCTATATTCGCCATGCGATCGCCAGCGGCATCTACCAGCGCATTCAGACAGAAGTTGATAAAACGCCTGCTCTACAGACTCGATTAAAGCAAGAGCTAAAGTACATTCTGCAGGCACCGTATTGGAAAGCCGCAATTCAACTGCTGTCTGAGTTAGAGGCGCTTCAGTGCATTCACCCCGATTTGCAGTTAAGCGATCGCCTCTGGAAGCAGCTTCAACTAGCAGACCGCTGGCTCAACCGTTTTGATCCCGCAGCCTCGCTAGAACACTGGCAGATGCTTTTAGAAGTTTTGCTGATGGCACTTGATCCAGCCGACCGAGGAAAAGTCGCAGAGAACCTGCAGCTTGCAGCAGACAGTATTCAACGGCTCTGGCAGCTGGAGCAGATTGAAGCAGCGCTAGCGACTTTGCCAAACCTTGAGCGACCCAGTCAGGTGGTGCAGCAGTTGCGTCAGTACGATTGGTCAACGCTGTTGCTGGTGGCGATCGCCAGCCCTCACTCGATTCGTAAAATCATCTGGCGCTATCGCACGACTTGGGCACAGATGAAAGCACCCCTAGATGGCAATGACCTTAAAGCTCTGGGTTATAAGCCGGGTCAGCAGTTTAAAGAAATTCTAGAAGCGCTGTTGCTGGCAACGCTAGATGGAATGATCAGCGATCGCGACCAGGCTGTTGCTTTTCTAGCAGAACATTTTCCCCAGTAGTCCTTACGATCCCCGGCAAGCGCACTACTTTTCCCGAAGGCGGTAGTATAAGTTGAAGAATTTAAACTAGTATCCTCACTTCGTCTTGCTTATGAATTTGGCGGCTGGAGCAGTTCTGCAGAGCGGCAAGTATATTGTCCAATCTGTCTCAAGTCAGGGCGATGACCCGGTTTATCAGTCCGTCCACGCTGGGCTAGACCAGACCGTCATCCTGCAAACGCTGTCTGAGGAAGCTAATGCAGACCCGGAGCAACAGCAACAGTTTCTAACTGCTGCTAGACAGTTCGCTCATTGCACCAATCCTCATCTAGTTCGCCTGCTGGATGTATTTCAAGAAGACACCGTGCCGTTTGCGGTACTGGAATGTGTACCGGGACAAACACTCGCAGACCAGCTACAGTCAAACCAAACACTTTCGGAAGCTGTTGCTGTTCGCTACATTCGCCAAGTTGCCTCTGCTCTACAAGCATTGCATCGGCAGGGTTTGGTTCACCAGCGGGTAAAGCCACAAAATATCGTGCTGAAATCCGAAACGGATGAGGCAGTGCTGACGGGTTTTCGAATCGTAGATCAGGTGCGATCGCCCCTGATAAAATTTCCTGAAACGAACTCCTCCTCGACACCCGCTGATGGAGCAGCAGAGGCTTTTTTACCGCCACCTGATCCCAGCACCGATATTCAGGCGCTGACAACTACGCTCTACTATTTGCTGACGGGTCAACATCCTGCAACTCGAACGGTTGATTTCGTCTCATTCAACCAGACGACGCTCGACCAAAGTTCTTTAATCGCACTGCGGCAACTACATCCTCAACTCAGCCCCGGTGTTGAACAGGCAATTTTGAAAGGGTTACAGCCTGCCCACCTGCGTCCTCAGTCCGTTAGCGAGTGGTTAGACATTCTCGACAATCTGCACCCCGAGCCGCTGATTCTTGAAGCCTTTGAACCTGTTGATAGTCTCTCTTCCTTACCGGAAGTAGCTCAGACCAATGGGCATTGTTTAGAACACGCTCTTGTGGACGCACCTGCTGAAACCAGCCAGGACGATCGCCCCCCATCTTCAGAGCCGATCCTGCCCCAGTTTGACGATCTGGCAGCGGGTTTGACCAGAGTGCCTGCGATCGTTTCACGCCCGATTGCGCCAGAGAAGCCTCAACCCGTACATAAACCCATGCGTTGGTTGCCAGTTGCAATGCTAGTAACAGCGGCGATCGCAGGCATTGGCGGAGCAGGACTTGGATTAGCCCTGCGACTGGACGCACCAGGAGACACAAGCAGCGGCACAACCGGGTTTGGTCGAGATCAAACCTTTCCAGCCATTGAAGACTGGCCAGGTGCAGACACTTACGACTTTGAATCGGATGTTGATATTCCAGTGGAAAGGCGACCCTCTGCTAGCGGCGACCCAACTGATTATGGGATTGAAAACTTCACGCCTGAATATGACCCAGAATACGATCCGGAGTACGACGCGGAATACAATCCGGAACCCGAACCAGAACCTTTGCCAGTGGAGGAACCAACGTTAACGGAGGAGCCAACATTAACCGAGTCCGAACCACCTCCAAAAGTTGAGGCGCTGCGAGAACCCGTCGAATCGTTCGAGCCACTAGACATTGATCCCTTGCCGACAGAACCTTCCACCTCGCCTGATCCCAACCTTTATCCTTCAGTAGATTCCAATCGCGGTCCTAATGTTCGCTCAGTTTCGCCTCCACCCGCTGCGATCGCTCCAACGCCATTACCTGATCCAGAGCCGCCTATAACGGTGCCGTGAGGCAGTTGAGGTTAGGGGTTGAAGATTAGGGGAACTTCCAGGAAAACATTAGATTTTAGCGTGCTTAATTTGATACATTAGTACTATATACCTCTAACGCTGAGGTTGATGAGCGGTTTGCTGTGGAATCCATTTCCTGACTGCAAACCCCGGTTAGACCGTACAAACTAAACATTCGATCGAAGAATTTCAGGTCTAGCAAACGGCTTTTTGCTCGAACGACAGGTTGAATTCTGATGAACTGTGGCGATCGCCCTTACTCCACAAATAGAGTAAACTGCTCTATAAACTACATGAAAGGTGCTAGATATAGCGGTTAAAATCCGTTACTCTAAACTCAATCCTGATGGCTTGAGAAACTATGTCCTTTGTTGGCTTACATATTCACAGCGATTACAGCCTGCTAGATGGAGCTAGCCAGTTGCCCAAACTGCTGGACCGGGTGGTGGAGCTGGGAATGCCTGCGATCGCCCTCACTGACCACGGTGTCATGTATGGGGCGATCGAGCTAATCAAAGTTTGCCGCAGCAAAGGAGTCACGCCCATCGTCGGCAACGAGATGTACGTGATTAACGGCGACATCACCAAGCAAGAACGCCGCCCTCGTTATCATCAGGTCGTGTTGGCAAAAAACACGCAGGGCTACAAAAACTTAGTTAAACTCACCACCGTTTCTCACCTGCAAGGCGTTCAGGGAAAGGGCATCTTCTCTCGCCCCTGCATCAACAAAGAACTGTTGGAGCAATATCGCGAAGGACTGATCGTTACGAGTGCTTGTCTAGGTGGTGAAGTACCGCAGGCAATCATGCAGGGCCGACCAGAAATCGCCCGTCGGGTGGCGCAGTGGTACAAAGACTTGTTTGGTGAAGACTACTACCTGGAAATTCAGGATCACGGTTCCCAGGAAGACCGCATTGTTAACGTTGAGATTATTAAAATTGCCCGTGAGCTAGACATCAAAATCATTGCTACAAATGATTCTCACTACATTTCCTGCTTTGACGTAGAGGCACACGATGCGCTGCTCTGCATTCAAACGGGCAAGCTGATTACCGAAGATAAGCGGTTGCGCTATAGCGGCACGGAATACCTCAAGTCAGCCGATGAGATGCGGCAGCTATTTCGCGATCACCTGCCTGATGAGGTGATTGAAGAGGCGATCGCCACCACCTTAGAAGTTGCCGAAAAGATCGAACCTTACGAAGGGCTTCTGGGCGAACCGCGCATTCCCGACTATCCCGTTCCATCAGGACACACAGCCGACACATACCTCGAAGAAGTTACCTGGAAAGGGCTGCTCGAACGCCGCAACTGCACTTCTCGTGATGAGATCGATTCCGTCTATCGAGAGCGACTGGAATACGAGCTGAAAATGATGCAGCAAATGGGATTTTCCACCTACTTTTTGGTGGTGTGGGACTACATCAAATTCGCTAGAGATCACCGCATTCCCGTTGGTCCAGGACGGGGTTCTGCCGCTGGCTCCCTGGTTGCCTATGCGTTGCGAATCACCAACATTGACCCTGTACATCACGGCTTGCTGTTCGAGCGATTCCTTAATCCAGAGCGGAAGTCTATGCCTGATATTGACACCGACTTCTGCATCGATCGCCGGGATGAAGTAATTCGCTACGTCACCGAAAAATACGGCACAGAGCGGGTTGCCCAAATCATTACCTACAACCGCATGACCTCCAAAGCCGTGCTAAAGGACGTAGCGCGGGTGCTGGACATTCCCTACGGTGATGCAGACCGAATGGCAAAAATGATCCCGGTTGTGCGCGGGAAACCCACAAAGTTAGCGGTGATGGTGTCCGAGCAAACACCTGCCCCGGAGTTTAAAGAGAAATACGAAAAAGATCCCCAGGTACGTCACTGGCTCGACATGGCCATGCGGATTGAAGGCACCAACAAGAGCGTCGGCATTCACGCAGCCGGAGTCGTAATTTCAGCAGACCCGCTAGATGAAATCGTGCCCCTCCAGCGCAATGCTGATGGAGCGGTGTTCACCCAATATTTCATGGAAGATATTGAATCTCTGGGTCTACTCAAAATGGACTTTCTGGGACTCAAAAATCTGACCATGATCCAGAAAGCGGTGGACTTGATCGAACAGACCCACAAAAAGGCGATCGATCTAGACAATCTACCCATGAGTGACCCCGCTAGCTATCAGCTGCTGGCAAAGGGTGCATTAGAAGGGATATTTCAGCTTGAGTCGTCTGGAATGCGGCAAATTGTCCGAGATCTGAAGCCTTCTGGCTTAGAAGATATTTCCTCAGTACTGGCACTCTACCGTCCGGGGCCACTCGATGCAGGACTAATTCCTCGGTTTATCAATCGCAAACACGGGCGTGAAAAAATTGACTACCCGCACCACATCCTGGAACCGATTCTGAATGAAACCTACGGAATCATGGTCTACCAGGAACAGATCATGAAAATTGCTCAGGATATGGGGGGATATTCACTGGGACAAGCTGACCTGCTGCGTCGAGCAATGGGGAAAAAGAAAGTCTCGGAGATGCAAAAGCACCGCGAGATTTTCGTGGATGGGTCAGCCAAGAACGGAGTCAAACCCAAAATCGCGGAAGAACTATTTGACCAAATGGTGCTGTTTGCGGAGTATTGCTTTAACAAAAGCCACTCAACCGCCTATGGCTACGTCACCTTCCAAACAGCGTACCTGAAGGCAAATTACCCGGTTGAATACATGGCAGCGCTGCTGACTTGTAACAGCGGCGACCAAGACAAAGTGCAGAAGTACCTTAGCACCTGCATCTCGATGGGAATCGAGGTGGAGCCGCCCCACATCAATCGCTCTGGCGTGGACTTTACTCCCTTAGCAAACAGCATTTTGTTTGGACTATCGGCAGTGCGAAATGTCGGACAGGGGGCGATCGAATGCATTCTAGCGGTGAGAGAGCAGGGTGGGCCGTTTGAGTCGTTAGCGGATTTGTGCGATCGCATCACCTGCCCCGAAGACCCCAACATTGACCCTCGTGCGGTCAACCGCCGCGCCCTAGAAGCCTTGATTCAATGCGGGGCGCTGGACTGCTTCACCCCTAATCGCAATCAGTTGACCCACGACCTTGACTATGTGCTGGACTGGGCCCAATCCCGTGCCAAAGATCGAGCAATCGGTCAGGGCAACTTGTTCGACATGCTGGGCGACACTGCAGCCAGCGGCATCAATTTTGAAGCAGTTCCCAAAGCCCCACCCGTCGAGGACTTTCCGCCCCAAGAAAAGCTAAAGCTAGAAAAAGAGCTATTGGGATTCTACATTTCTGATCATCCGCTCAAGTCAGTTCAGCAAGCAGCTAAAGTTCTGGCTCCAATCAACCTGAGCGATCTGGGCGAACTGCCCGATAACGTGATGCTGAGTGCGATCGCCATGATTTCCTCGATTAAGCCGGTGACAACCAAGAAGGGCGATCGCATGGCTATTCTCGTGCTGGAAGACCTGACTGGGCAAGCCGAAGCCGTCGTCTTCCCCAAATCCTTCGAGCGCATTGGCAACTACCTGATCGTTGATGCTCGTCTGATGGTCTGGGGCAAAGTCGATCGCCGTGACGACCGTGCCCAACTGATCATCGAAGACGCAGAACCAGTCGAAGCCGTGCAAATGGTGATGGTCGAGCTAGACTGCCAGCAAGCTAGAGACGGGCAAGAACAGTATCGCCTCAAGTCCATTTTGCTAGACCAGGCACCTGAGGAATCTAAGGCAAAAGTCCCGGTGGTGGCGATCGTCACCGATAACCACCAGCGCCAATTCGTCCGCCTCGGTTCCCGATTCCGCGTCCAAGACCCCAGTGCAACCGTCAATGCCCTAAAACAAGCCAACTTTGAGCGAGTCTGGACATCTGCTCTAACTGCAGAGTTGTCCTAGCTAGAGTGCTAATACTGACTGGATGAACTAGCAAAACATTTGGATGAATATTGTTCCGGCAATTATAGTCTCTCTAAAAATTTGAACTTTTGTATCTAGTGATGCCGCACTGGGTGAAGCTAGTTTTCAAGGTCATTCCTGAACCAGTAAACCTAGAATAATCCAGCTGCAATTGTTAGCTACATACAGCGATCGCTATTCCCACAGATAACGTCTCAAGTTGGAATAAGCGATCACACTTTCAGAGACAAACTACTCCTCTTCGTATTCCTCTTCCTCACTGTCCTCCTCTTCGTATTCCTCTTCCTCGTATTCTTCTTCTTCCTCGCTGTCCTCCTCTTCGTATTCCTCTTCTTCCTCAGATTCTTCTTCGCTGTCTTCTTCCTCGCTGTCCTCTTCCTCGTATTCTTCTTCGCTGTCTTCCTCCTCGCCTTCCCCTTCTTCGCTTTCGCTGTCAATGGTGAAGTTATAGTCTTCGTCGATTGCGTAGTTTTGGCAGAGGGAATCTAGCTCTTCAAGGAATTCGTCGGATTCTTCAATGGTTAGGTCAAAGTTGAGGATGCTAACGGTGTAGGCTTCTTCGTCTTCCTCTTCCTCATAGTCAAAGTAATAGTCTTCCTCGCTCTCTACATAGCTCTGACAAAGCTGATCTAGGTCTTCAATGAACCCCTCTGAGTCACCAGTGTGAATGTAAAAATCCTGGAGCAGCAATGAATTTTCATCTGCAAAAACCGATTCTTCGTCTTCCCATTCAGTACTAAAGTCTAGGTCGCTGACAGATTTGATAATCCATGAATCGTGAGCATTGTAGTCTTGATGAATGATGTAACGATAGGGAATATAGCAATAGCCGCGATCGCCCCATTCCGGTCCCCAAGAGTTACGGATAATAAACATTTGGTCTTTATCGGAATAGCCAACACAGAGCATGGCGTGCCATCCATGTGTTTCGCGCACATTGTCTGACTGCTTGGGTAGTGGCACGCGTCCCCGATTGGTCGTAGCACCATCAAATGACTCAAAGGTATTGAGGGCAAAAACGATAGGATAGCCCTCTGCCAAAGTATGTCGCCACAAATCCAGGTCGGTTTCAATAAACTCCGACTCAGTGATTGTGAAGTAGGCTGCATGTTCATAAGCTTCCGAGCTAGGTTCTTCGCAGAGTAAGCTCTCGTCGTTGGGCCAAATCTCCTCTGAACAAGCGCCATGCTCAATCAAACTATTAATGGCGCAGTACATCTGGGTTCCAGCATCTTCGATATCGCCACCCATCTGCACCCTAGCGTTGTAGTAAACAAACAAGCGGCTCACATCCCCCGAATCACCCAAATCTCGTTTGGCGAGATATTCGTATGCTCCAACGAAAGCATTGGCAACACAGCTATTGCCAATCTGTTCTTCAACATCGGTCATATGTTTGCGGAGATCGACCCTGGGTGGTAGCTGCTCCTGCTCAAAGCGCCCAGTGTGATGATATTTTGCATCCTGAGGGCGCTGTCCAGCGCGATAACCTTCAATGCGACGGCGACGCTGCTGTGTTATCACGGTTGCTCCTTTGGCGTTGCCCTAAGCTAGATGGGTTTTGCTATTAGGGTTCCCGCCCAGGTAACATTTTTACGAAAGATTGCTGTGGTTCACGCAAAATACACTTAACCAGCTCTTGTTTTTTCTTACTCCACCTACTTCCTTCCCAGTCAAAAGTTAGGTACTAAAAATCAGGGATGCATCCTGTGGCGTAGGTTGCGTCCCTGATCTTTTAATGAGAAAGAAATAAACCTGGTTAAGTTAAGGTCAACCAGGCGCGATCGCTCTTTCGCCAGTAGTGAGAAAAACGTCTAGGAGAACGGCTGTCTGTGGCTGGATAAACTTCAGGATAGGTAATCAGATTAGTGTATTTCAGCAACTCATCCTGCCAGGACTTGATCAGGTGATTTGGTGTTTCAGTGGTGATAATTTCATTGGCTTGATGGTCAGTGACGAGTTGCCGCAAAGTCGCTACGGTTTCTCCTTTGTAGATTTCGATGTTGGGAATTTCTAGAAGCGATTCGTAGATGAATTGCACTCGATGCTTGGCGATCGCCCACTGCTTTAAGTAATTCACATCAAACACATACACCTTCGGGGCATCAGCGTAGTCTTGTACCATCTGATGCTGGGGATTCAAGCCGTCTTCGTTAAACCAAATTAAAGCAGGCATAGATTATCGATAGCTCCCAGAAGTGCGGCTCCGTTCCGGCTGATATTCACTACCAAATAGCTGTTCCGAAAGTTCCTCGTAGGAATAGTTGAACGGATCTCCTTTACGCGGATCACCAGGCAGCACAGATCCGGCGTAGCGCTCCAGATTTTCTCGGTTGAAGATGTAGGGTTTGTGAGAAAAAGTGGAAGCGACCCACTGCCAGGAAAGATGGTTGCTGGCAAAGTCACCGTCAATCAGCAGACCATACATCCAATCTGCACCTGCTCGCCAGGAAACACGGCGAAAGTGGACGATGTAGCTTGCCAGATACATCCGAGTATGGTTGTGCAGATATCCCGTTTCCTTCAGCATGGCGATGAAGGTATCCATTGAAGGAATGCCTGTTTCACCGCTGGCAATGTCTTCGGGTAGCCTGGTTTGGTGACGGCGCATGGAGACCTTGGGCTTTTCCATGTCCTTGAGGATACGATCGCCCTCCTCCTCATAAACCAGATGAAAAAATGCCCGCCACGCTAATTCTGAGACGAATTTTTCCACCGAGTTAGATTTGCCGTGCCTCAGTGCCCATTGCCGTACTTCTTCCAGTTCCAGGCAGCCGCGACTGATATAGGGAGAGAGCTGTCCTACCTCTCCGTCTAAAAAGTTTCGCTGCTTGCCATATTTCTCAAGCTGGAACTGCTCTAATCTTTCTAGACCCGCCGATCGCCCACCCGGGTGAGGAGCCAAAACACCCGTATTCTCAAGGAAAGAGAACTCAGCTTGCAGATAATCTGCGATCGCCTCTCTCCCCTCCAAATCTGTCCTTAACCGCTTCATTGTTAAGTTTTGTGTATTACTCTCATGATTCTAACTCAAGCTTCCCTAAACAGTCCCAGCACAACCAGCCAGAGGCGCGTTCCTCTAAAACCTGCTGGTATGATGGCAAGCTAATTCACAGCGGCAAGGTGGAATTAGCGATCGATGATCCAGGGCTGCTGTATGGTGCTACTGCCTTTACAACGCTGCGAGTTTATCGGCAGTCTCTAGATGATCCGTTAACGAGCTGGAAAGGACACTGCGATCGCCTCCAATCAACCCTCCAAGCTTTTGGCTGGAAGTCTCCCAACTGGCAGCGAGTCCGCTACGGAGCAGAAATCTTGCTCTCATCTTTTCCGGTGCTGCGAATTACCCTGTTTCTTGATGGGCGTGAATGGATCACCGGACGCGCCTTACCCGACAATCTGGCGCTTCTGCAGAAGAACGGAGCGATCGCTTGGCTGTCTCCGCCAGAAACGAACCGCTCTCTCACACATCACAAAACGGGTAACTATCTTGCTCCTTGGTTAGCGCGGCAGGCAGCACAGCAGCAGGGAGCACAGGAAGCCATTTTGGTCGATTTCAACGGAAGTTGGCTCGAATCTAGCACTGGAAATCTTTGGGGATGGGGGCAAGGCTGCTGGTGGACCTCGCCTCTGGAGTCAGGAATTTTGCCAGGATTGATGCGATCGCAACTCATTTCCTGGCTCAAGTGCCAAAATGAGAATATTAGAGAGGAACCTTGGGGTGAAGAGTTGGTGTCAAGTTTTGAGGCGATCGCCTACAGCAACAGCGTAGTACAGGTTGTCCCAATCCACACCGTTCTCTCTTCTACAGGTAATCTGACCTATGACCCCAAACATCAGGCACTTCAGCAGTTGCAACAGCTATTTTCAGCGAGCAACGCGCAGATTCCTGATATACGTTAATATTAGTTAACAATAATTAAATCTAAAAATCGTTTTCGCATCACAATCACAAATTAGTAGGAGGATACGCCTCAGTGAATAAGCGGTGGAGAAACGCGGGACTGTACGCACTTTTAGTAGTAGTGGTGCTTTTCCTGGCAACAGCATTGTTTGACCGGCAGCCCCAAACTAGAGAAACGTGGCGCTACAGCCCCCAATTCATCAACGAAGTCCAGGCAGGCCGCGTTGAGAAGGTGATTATCAGTTCTGATCGGTCCAAGGCGCAAGTGACTGCTCAAGACGGTAGCAAGATCATGGTGAACTTGCCTAACGATCCAGAGTTGCTCAACATTTTGACTGAGAACGATGTAGACATTTCAGTCTCCCCCCAAACAGACGATCGCGTTTGGGTGAGGGTACTGAGTACGCTGCTGATTCCGTTCTTGCTGCTAGTTGTACTGTTCTTTGTGTTGCGACGTGCCCAAAACGGCCCTGGCAGTCAGGCAATGAACTTTGGTAAATCCAAAGCCAGAGTTCAAATGGAGCCGCAGACCCAGGTTACCTTCGGTGACGTAGCTGGCATTGAGCAGGCAAAGCTAGAACTCAGTGAAGTTGTGGACTTCTTGAAGAATGCTGACCGCTTTACCGCTGTTGGCGCAAAAATTCCTAAAGGTGTACTGCTAGTCGGACCTCCTGGAACAGGTAAAACCCTTCTAGCAAAAGCTGTGGCTGGAGAAGCAGGCGTTCCTTTCTTCTCGATCTCTGGTTCTGAGTTCGTAGAAATGTTCGTGGGTGTTGGTGCTTCCCGCGTACGTGACCTATTTGAACAAGCCAAAGCGAACGCACCCTGTATCGTATTCATTGATGAAATTGATGCAGTCGGTCGTCAGCGTGGTGCTGGCTTGGGTGGCGGCAACGATGAGCGGGAACAGACCCTCAACCAGTTGCTAACTGAGATGGATGGCTTTGAAGGTAACACTGGTATCATCATCATTGCTGCAACAAACCGCCCTGACGTATTGGATTCTGCTCTGCTGCGTCCAGGACGATTTGACCGCCAAGTTGTGGTCGATCGCCCCGACTATGCCGGACGTTTGGAAATTCTCAACGTTCACGCTCGTGGCAAGACCCTTTCTAAGGACGTGGATTTAGAGAAAATCGCTCGTCGGACTCCTGGCTTTACTGGAGCTGACTTGGCAAACCTGTTAAACGAGGCTGCAATCTTGGCAGCCCGCCGCAACCTGACCGAGATCTCAATGGATGAGGTCAACGACGCAATCGATCGTGTTCTGGCTGGTCCAGAGAAGAAGGATCGCGTGATGAGCGAAAAGCGCAAGTCCTTAGTGGCTTACCACGAAGCCGGACACGCACTAGTCGGCGCACTGATGCCTGACTACGATCCGGTACAGAAAATCAGCATTATTCCTCGTGGTCGTGCTGGTGGTTTGACCTGGTTCACACCTAGCGAAGACCGGATGGACTCTGGCTTGTATTCTCGCTCCTATCTGCAAAACCAGATGGCAGTGGCTCTAGGCGGTCGGATCGCTGAAGAAATCATCTTCGGTGAAGAAGAAGTGACGACAGGTGCTTCTAATGACCTCCAGCAGGTAGCACGAGTAGCCCGTCAAATGGTCATGCGCTTTGGTATGAGCGATCGCCTCGGACCTGTTGCTCTAGGTCGTCAGCAAGGCAACATGTTCCTGGGAAGAGATATCGCCTCTGAGCGTGACTTCTCTGAAGAAACAGCCGCCGCTGTCGATGACGAAGTGCGGAACCTGGTCGATCAAGCTTACCGCCGATCCAAAGCGGTTCTAGTTGACAACCGACATGTACTAGATAGCTTGGCAGAAATGCTGATCGAGCGGGAAACTGTAGATGCTGAAGAACTTCAGGATCTATTAGCAACCAGCGATGTGAAAGTAGCAGCGATCGCCTAGATAAGCTCTAGCATCTAACGAGATAGCATTACTTCAGTGCTAAATGAAAAGCGGGGTGCGTTTGTAACGCACCCCGCTTTTTTGCATAAGCTTTGAAACAGTTGCACATCACATCTTCAGCAAATATTCATTGTCACCGACCTGCAACCTGAACCGCTTCAGAATGGACAGAATCAGAAGTCGTACAAGATGAGCGATGCACCGTCAAAACAGAACAAGGCGCATGATGCAAAACGTAGTTGCTGACGCTACCCATGAGCAACTCCGTTAAGCCCGATCGCCCTCGCCGTCCCAATACGATTAAGTCAGCATTCCAATTTCTTGCCAGAGTACAGATCGTGACACCAGGGTTACCAGCATTCTGAGTGAACTCTGTGGGAACGCCTTGGGAGATCGCCTCCTCTGCTCGTAGCTTCAGGAAGTCAATTCCCTCTTGCTTATAAGCTTCCCACTGATGTTGGTAAACATCCAACGCCTCACTATGAATTCCTGGGTAGTACTCTAAACCGTAGAAACCAGGAAAAACCGGGCTGCCATCCTCATCACTAGACAAAACATGGAGCAACATCAAACAAGCGTTAGCGTTAGCCTGTTTTGCCAGAGACATTGCCTTTTCAAGCACCGATGCACTCATGTCAGACTTGTCTAGCGCAACCAGAATCTTGTGAAACATATCGTTTCCTCCAACGTCCCGATACTTTCGTTATAGGAGAACAAGTTGGAGATGTTGTGAGGAAAACTAAAAAATTAACCGCTCTAGTCTCTAGCGCTTAGCTTATTTCTACGAGACTCTAGCACCAGAGGAATTGCAATCCACGCGACCAGAACTAACAGCGCAACAATCGTAAATTGAGCCGCCCAACCTACTAACTGGTCAAGTGGAATCAAACGACCTGCAAAGTAGGAGAGGCTGACAGTGACAGAAGCCCAAGTTGCTGCACCAGCCAAGTTGCAGAGAAAGAACTGGTAGTAAGGCATTCGGGCAATACCGGCTAGCGGTCCAGCAAAAATTCTCAAGATTGCAATAAATCGCCCTAAAAAGACGGCTTTGCCTGCGTTTTGGCTGAACTGATTGCGGACTTCTTCAAGTTGCGCTTCTTCGATCCGAAAGATACGTCCTAAACGGGTGATGAGCGACCAACCGCCATAAAAGCCCAGCCAATAGCCACAGCTGTCTCCAATTACAGCTCCAGCGATCGCACTTCCCAACACAAGCCAATAATTTAGTTCACCACTGCCAGCCAGAAATCCACCAACCAGAGTAATCGTTTCCCCAGGGATCGGAATTCCGGCATTTTCCAGCATAATTCCGACAAAAACTGACCAATAGCCGTATTGATGTGCAATTTCCTTTACGGTTTCCAGCGATATCAGCTCAAAAGACATGCAATACAGCCTTCACAAAGTTTTATGAACCTCTCTCATGATCTTGGCTTATGCCAGAGGATTGTGTCAATCAACCGAATTACAGGAATTTCATGCCATTTTGACTGCTTCAGATTCAGGTTCGTAAATCCGATGAGCAGCGTTGGGCGAAATCGTTAAATCCAAAATGGGCTGATTGGTCAAACAAAGCCAGTGGCAGGCAAACAAATCAGGAGATTGAACACCTAGACTAGCGATCGCTGGCGCTGCCGGAAACGGCAACAAGCGGTCAAAGCAGATTGCTTCTCCTCGAAAGCCAAACCGAATGAGATAGGTCGCAGGTGGAGCAGAGAGCGATCGCAACAGCCGCTGACCCAGCCGGTAAAGCGACTGCCGCCAACGGTCTGATAAATGCAGTGGTTGAAAAAAGGCAGATGATGAAGCTACTTCAGCCCCTCCAGATTCAGTACCGATCGCTTCTGCATAGAGCGTTCCCTTTGCCGTCAACACGATAGGCAGCCAAAACTGCCCTGTGCCTGTTGAATAACCCAACTGCTCAACATGCCGTCGCATATCTGAAATGTTTCGGCAAGCACGATATATCTCGCGTCCCGCAAATGCGACGGAGTCAGGCAGTTTCAAAGTCAGTGGACAAATCCGATCAGCTTGATCTAAAGAGAAATTCTGTAAAGACGCTGCTGAGAGAGTTTCTACCGTAACACGAACTGAGCTAGAGGGATCAGCTGGAAAGGCGGCGATCGCCTGCTTCAGCGCAGCTATCCCTTGAACCAGTTCTATAGAAGTCTCAATCCATTCCTGTTGATCTGCAGCGTCAACCAGAATTAGAACTCGCGCCACTAGACATTGCCAAAGGAGGGAATTGACTTAGTGCTAGCACCAATCCGAGGAAAGCTAGGCAGATCAATCTGGCTAGAACGACGGCTTCTCACCGCCAGGCGATAGCTAACACTTTGCAGTTCAGCATGAAGCTGGCGATTTTCTCGCTGGATTCGAGCCACCTTTTCTCTCACTGGAATCATCCGTTCAGCAAACTTTTGCCGATAGATATTCGGTAGCTCTTGCACCACCTGTTCAAGCATTCGAGAGCGATCGTTTAGCTCCTGAACAGACTGTCGCAGTTGATAAATCTCGCTATCTCGATCCGAGATTTGCTCCTGATAAAACGTCACCTGCTGCTCAACGCCCTGAAGCTGTTCTCGCAGCGCTCGCATTTCTGCTTGATGGCGTTCAGAAACTTCGGGACTGGGCATAAAGCCCGTATTGCCTTTAACCAAACGAAACAGCTCTTGAGAAAGTTGTTGCACAAGCTGATCGCGCATTTGCAACTCTTCGCGCAGGCTAGCTGCTTCGGCTTGAAGATCGGGATTAGGAGTGTGGGAGTAAGTCACGTTACGGCTCCGATAGGCTCAATCAAATTTTGTTCCCAACGGCGGGGGGGAGAAGCGCGGCGGATGTCTCGCCAAATTGCTGTTGCAGCTAATGTACCATCTGCGACGGCAATTGACACCTGGTTTAAACCGTCTTTTAAATCTCCAACCGCAAAAATGCGAGAATGTGAAGTTCGGCACATCGAATCTGTTACTAGATTGTTGCCTTTCCACTGAAGCTCCAGCCCTTTCAGGTACTCATTGTAAAAGTGAGAACCCATCGCTACTAGCCCAGTTTGTAACTCGACCATAGAGCTATCTGCTAGCTCTACGCCGGTCATCTCGTGGTCGTGTCCTAAGAAGCGGCGAATTGGCGTTTCAACCAGCGGATAGCCGTAATCTTTGAGCTTTTGCCGCATTTCAGGATTCACCTCTGTCAAACCCTGAGTGAACACGGTGATGTAAGGGGTAAACCAATTCAGCACGAAGGCAGTGTTGATGGCAGCTTCAGTGTTTACAAACAAGCCACATTTGAGATCGGCAATTTCATACCCATCGCAAATCATGCAAACGTGCAGGTTATAGCCTGCATAGTCGTACACGTTTTGCATGTCTTCAAGCTGCGGCAGGTGGTCGATTAGTCCGCTAGCCGCAATTAAATATTTGGAACGAAACACAGGATAAATGCTGTCTTGCTTACCCAGTTTGACCTTGACGGCAAAGGTATCTCCTTCATCCTGTACATCTTCGACGAAGCCTCGCAGGTGGTCGCCCCCCAATGAGAGCAGATGGTCTTGCCCTTGCTGCAAAAGATCCCGTCCAGGTGTAGTTGGCGGTAAGCCCAGATAATTTCGCAATTCCTGCATCCAGAAAGAACGTCCTCGCCCTTTTTCGATGACAAGACAAGAAAGCCGATAGCGCTGAAGATAAATTGCAGCGGACAGCCCACCCGCTCCACCGCCTACGATGATCACGTCGTAGAGATGGTTTGACCGTTCATACAGGTTCTTTTTAGAAAGTTTCATGGCTCACCTGATTCGCTGAACACTAAAACGGAGGAAGGGTATCCTTCCTCCAGCCTAGCGCTTGAAACTTAATCACTCTTGATCTGGGAAGGATTCAGATGACCTGACTATATTTCGGGTGGTCCTGTAAAGTAGCTAGAAGCAGCGAGTTAAGTAATTAAACTTCAGCGGCGATCGCCTCTTCAACTTCCGCAGCAGGCACTTCATGCTTGGTAGTGAGATAGCGAATCACCTCATCACTCAAACGCATTGCCCGTTCCAAAATTGCAACTGCTTCGCCAGGAGCTTTGTAATTCATTTGAATATAGACTCCTTCCCGCTGCTTTTGGATTTCGTAAGCCAAACGCCGTCTGCCTCGGTGCTGGGTTTCAACATCCTGCGCTCCCTGCTCCCGCAGCAGGCTTTGGTACTTCTCAATCGCCTGATCGGTTAGTTCATCTCCTAGATCAGAACGCAGAATATACATGGTTTCATAGATATAGTTCATGTCGATAATCTCCTTGTGGACTAGTGGCTTCTGGTTGCAAAATTGACCCGACTGGGGAAAATGGAGGAGTAGGTAAGCTTACTCACCTCGTCACATTTACCTCGTTCCATTAGGCTTTTCGACCAGAAGCAAGGAATTACGATCATATCCTAGTTGTTACCAATCTACCCACATCTGCTTTATTGATTGATTTGATTGACTGATTGACTCGTAAAAATTTTTAGATATTCATTAATTTACCGATTATGGCGCAACGCTACGTCCGAATTCAGACTTTAACAGGGAAACTTTACTATGGTTTATTGCACCTCGATCGGCGGGTGCAAGTGTTAGATGCTCCCCCCTGGCTGAGAGGACAGCCAACAGATCAGGAGATAGCGCCAGAGGACTATCAACTTTTAGCCCCTTGTGCGCCCTCAAAGATTGTCGCAGTTGGCAAGAACTACATGAAGCACGCTGCCGAAATGGGAGGAGAAGTGCCTAAGGAGCCGCTGTTATTTATTAAGCCATCTACCGCTATCACGGCACCAGAATCCCTGATTCACTATCCTCCTCAGTCCCAACGGGTAGACTATGAAGGAGAATTGGCGCTGGTGATTGGCGATCGCTGTGTAGACTGCACGGCTGAAGCGGCTCAATCCAAAATCTGGGGCTACACTATCGCCAATGACGTGACTGCACGAGACTTGCAGAAGCGAGACGGGCAATGGACGAGAGCAAAAGGCTTTGATACTTTCTGTCCGCTAGGACCGTGGATTGTGCGAGAGCTAAGTGTAGGCGCACAGCTCCAAACTTTTCTAAATGAAGATCCTGACCCCGTGCAGTCTGCATTAACCAGCGAAATGGTATTTGCTCCTAATGTTTTAGTATCGTACATCAGCCAAGTGATGACTTTACTGCCTGGAGACGTGGTACTAACTGGAACACCAGAAGGCATCGGACCCTTGCAAATTGCCGATCGCGTCCGTATTGAAATTGAAGGAATTGGCTGTCTGGAGAATACCGTTGCGGTCCGACAACCCAGCGAAATGACAATCAGTTAAGTGATACTGATCCAAAAGTAATATCTGGATTCCAAATAGAGCAGTTGAATTTTCGACCTCCTGATAGAAGTCATAAAACTACTGGCTAAATAATCTAGTAGATGTGTCCGCGCTGTGGTTTAGTTGCTTTGGAAATTCCGAGCCAGTTCTAGATCACACTGCAAAAGGACGCGTGTATAACATAAACGACCTCCTCCAGCGATTAGCTAGAGGAGGTTTATTTCTCTAAGAGCCAGAGTTTCGCCCTACCTCTCTTTCTTGTCCTAACCGAAGTGGATAGCACTATAAACCCAAGTCAACAGCGATCCGGTGGGCACAGGCAAAACCAGAAAAAGCAACCGCGTTTAAGCCTTGCCCTGGGAAGGTGCTGTCACCCACACAGTAAAGTCCGGGGACGGCAGTACGGTTAAATGGCATGCCTAACAATCCCAGCAACTTGCGGGTAGGAATGGGGCCATAAGTACCATCATCTCGTCCTAAAAAGCGTCGATGAGTGCGTGGAGTTCCCGCTTCTTGATAATCCAGCGCAGCAGACAATCCAGGAAATAGTTTTTCTAAGCGACTGACAATCTGGTCTGCCACCTTGTCTTTTTTTTGCTGATATTCGCTGGGAGACAAGCCCTGCCAGTCTTCAATCCAGCTTGGCGTAAAGGTATGCAGAATGTGATGCCCAGATGGAGCCAAATCGGGGTCAAGCAGGGTTGGGATAGACAGAAAAATGGTTCCTTCTGCATCTTCCATGCGGCTCCAATCTTCTAGCAAAATGTGGTGGCACTCTGTACCAGGAGGCAGCACATCTGCCTTTACACCTAAATGCAAACTGAAGAAGCTGGGGGATTTTTGATAGCGCTGCTGCCATTTTTGCTCGGCACGAGGCATATCTGACTTGGGCAACAGTTTTTCAAAGGTATCCCAACGGGTGGCATTGGAAACAATTCGTTTTGCCCAATAGACCTGTCCAGATGCTAAGCGAACGGCGATCGCCCGCCCTTTTTCACGAATGATTTCTGTCACTCTGGCTTTGTACTGAATCTGACTGCCCGCTTTTTCCAGTCCTTCGACCAACTTTTGAGCAATCTGACCGACTCCGCCTTTGGGATAATTGATGCCGCCATAGTGGCGATCGGAAAACACCATTCCCGCATTGATCATGGGAGTTAGGTCTGCCGGAACCACCGACCAACAGTAGCACTCCATGTCAATAAACTTGAGCAACTCCGGATCTTGAATATAGCGGCGAGCAAGATCACCCACATTTTGGGGTAAATACTTCACTAAGCCCAGACAAGCAAACGGATGCTGAAAAAACACCCGCGTCAGGTAGCGAGGCTCTTCAAGCGACAGCAGATCCATTGCGTTCAGGCAGTTAAATACCTTCCAGCATTCATCGTAAAATTGACGAATGCCCTGCTGCTCATGGGGAAACCGAGCAGTTAATTCTTGCAAAAACTTCTCGTAGTCTCGGTGAACTTTTAGCTCTAGCTGATCCGGCAAATGGTACTGAATCTGTACCGGATCGGGGATTGTTTCTAAACTGACCCCCACTGCCTCTAGGGCGCGAGTCAAGAGGTTTGTGGTTCCCTGTTTGCCAAAACCAAAAATCATTGATGCGCCAACATCAAAACGATAGCCCGAGCGCTCAAAATAGCCCGCACTACCTCCTGGAATTACGTAGCGCTCTAGCACTAACACCTTCGCACCCTTAGCCGCTAGCTGGGTTGCAGTGACTAGTCCACCAATTCCGGAGCCAATTACGATCACATCAAAACTGTCTGCCGAATTAACCTTTGCGTCCACTCTTGCAGTTGTCGGGGCGTGAGAATCTTGAGACGTGGATGGATGTGTAGCAGTAGATTGCTCAAAAGGTTCAGAAGTAGCAGGCATAAAGGCAGTTGGAGTAAGGCGTTTAGCTGAAAAATTCTACTCTTCAGTGTATCCCACTCTGGATTGCTTGATTTGCCAGGATTCTAGCGTCGGATTCTGGAACAAGGCATAGACAAAAAAAGGGGGATTAGTCTGCTGACCAACCCCACCTGCCGATCCTTTGAGAGGAGAACACTGAAAACAATATAAGCTTATTGCAAATCAATGTCAACACTAATGCAAAAGACTTTCAATAAGCCTGCTTTTTCTAAGGGCATGCTGGCTGGGCTGACTAGATAGATGGACTTTGTGGAAGCTAGCGAGTTTGAGCAATGCTGAATATTGCCTCACAAGAACAGAGTATGATTAGGGCAAATTTCTGCATAACTACCGTCATTTTTTCTGGCAATGGCTCCCCAACTGCGCGTTCACGTTCCACCTCACCCGCTGATTAGACACTGGCTAGCTGTTGCTCGTGATGAATCGACTCCCTCCGTTCTCTTTCGCAGCGCTATGACTGAACTGGGGCGCTGGTTAACCTACGAAGCAATTCGCGATTGGCTACCTATTGTGGAAACAACGGTGCAAACTCCGCTTGCGTCCTGCCCAGCAACGTTTATTAATCCAGAAATTCCAGTTGCGGTGGTGCCTATTCTACGTGCTGGGTTAGCTCTTTTGGAGGGAGCACAGGCGTTGTTGCCGCTTGCTTCGGTTTATCACCTCGGTCTGGTGCGGAATGAGGAAACGCTGGAAGCAACCTGCTATTTAAACAAGCTCCCAGAGCAATTTGCACCCCAAACCCGAATTCTGGTTAGCGAGCCGATGCTGGCAACGGGCGGAAGCAGTCTGGCAGCAATGGCTGAGTTGGTAAAACGGGGAGCCGACCCAGAACTAGTGCGTATTATTTCGGTGGTCACAGCACCTACAGCTTTACAAAAACTGGGTGCTGCTTATCCAGGATTGAATATTTATGCAGCCACAATTGACGAAGGGCTAAACGACAAGGGCTACATTGTTCCCGGGTTGGGAGATGCAGGCGATCGCACCTTTGGCACCTAAATATTCATGCTCAAACCTAGATCAACATAGGTAAAGATAGAATTTTCTTCTGAGCCTAAACGTCAGCATTGTAGGCAACTTTTTGGTGGGCAACCTCCTCTTCTAGCGAGTAAGCTGTGAGGGAGTCATCAGAGATCACTCCGAGTTTCTTTCAGTGGTTAATTATGAGTCAGCGTGATAGTTTTCTTGGCGGGTTTTTACTAGGAACTGTTGTCGGCGGTGTAGTAGGTGGCGTCTTAGGCGCAGTGGTTAGCTCTAAGCTCACCCAGGACGAAACCTCATCTGAGGATTTTCCTAAGCTTAAAAATAAAGCAGTCCGCAGGCGTCCATTTAGCCCTCCCACTGAGCAGAGCATTGAAGCGGCCCGCCGTGGATTAGAAGGCAAAATTGCTGAACTGAATGAGGCAATTGATGATGTGCGTCAGCAACTCAGTAGCACCAACGGTATGCCTAAGCATGAGGGAGGAGAGCGGGCGATCGCCAGAGATTAGGAGCAACAAAGAAGGGATGAAGGATGAGGTGAAATGCTTTTCTCCCCTCGCCCCTAACCCCCGCTCTAACCCTTCCCGTCAAGCTACTTGAACTTCAGAGTTGTACTGATTGATTCATCCTGAGGCTACAGGTATCCGTTAGACTGAATTCATGTCTAGGTTATTCATACCTTTAGCCAACAAGTTCCTATAGTTTAGGAAAGCGCAGTATCCATGACTGACCCAATTACTCTGATTGCCGAGCCGATAAGTATCTTCTTGAGAATCTATATCGCTCTACTGTTCATCCGTATCCTGTTGAGTTGGTTTCCTACCATCAACTGGATGAATCCTCCATTTTCTATTCTCAGTCAACTGACCGACCCTTACCTCAACGTCTTTCGCTCTTTTATTCCCCCGCTGGGTGGCATCGATCTGTCCCCAATGCTTGCCATTTTTCTGCTTGGTTTTGTTGCTCAAGCAGTCACAGGATTGGCAGGTGGCGGACAACTAGCAATGTACTAGTTAACGCTTCACGGCAAACAATTCACAGCAAACGCGAACAGGGGTCTGGCAGTGCCAAACCCCTGTTTGCTATTTATTACTCCCTTCCCGCTTGAAGATTAGGTACTAAAAACTATCGTCGAACCTTGCCAACAAAGCCAGATGCCTTGAACTGCTCTAGCTTCAGCGGTGTAGGCTGATTGGCCGCAACGGTGACACGCAGTTCAAAGTCACTCGCTCCTGGAGGGACTTCCTCAATGGAGCCAAGCCGCGTGCGGTTCTGCATTACGGGGTTGTTATTGGCATCATAGATACGCCCGAAGATATCGGCATTGAGAACGGGTTTGCCCGAATCGTTTTGCGCCTTGCCAGTGATGATAAAGCAGTTTGCTGCTCGACTTGCGCCTCCTGGCGTGACGGTTCCTTCTGCGATATCGGCGGGGCATTCGTGATAAGACAAATCAGACAGTTTAATCTGAGTAAGTGCCCACGCAGCAGGAGTTGAAACCCAGCTCAGCAGCCAAATACAGCAAGACACAATAGCAACAATTAGTACTCGGGACTGCATAGACTCAACCTTAAAGTTCAAATATATGAAGTGATCTAACATTTCTCAGCTTAGCGTGAATTGATTTGAGAAACGCTGGAAGGGCAGCAATAAATCATCCTAAAGAGGAGCATACTGGAAGACTTTGCAGTTTATAAATTCGTTAAGTTAGAGTTAATCATCCTAATTTGAGATGAACGCTGGATGTTTGTTTTTTTACATTGAAGTTAGCTCAAGAAAAAGTCATAGGCACTGTGCCTAACATTTGCATCTGCTCAATATTTGTGTCTAGTATTTGCTATGACCAAAGCCGAAATTGAAGCCGTCTTAAAAGCAGCTTTTGGCGAGTGTGAGGCTGCCGGATACCCACTTGAGGCTGAACAAAAGCAAATTCTTTTGGCGGCAGCGATCGCCCTGAGCCAAAGTCAGTCGGCAGGGACAGCTTCACAGAACGGTAGTAGTGAAATAGACTCCCCCCCAATTGAGGCTGAGAATCCGCTAAATGAGCTAACGCCTGAGCAGCGAACAGCTTTGTTGCAATTTATCCAGATGCAAGAGCAAGAGGGAATTCCTTGGAAGGTGCAACTGCTAAACGATTGGCTAGAGGGGCGTGAGTCAGGAGCAATTCAATTTATTCGCGATTTATATGGACCGCAATGGTTAGAGCAAGTGCAGCCTTTCCACGTCGCGGAGTATGCAGAAACCGCTGTATCGCTGAAACTGGGCGATCGCATCGAAGTGTCTAACAATCTCTGGGAATGGGTGCAGGAAGAGGGCCCCTGTAGCCGAGAGTGGTTTGGCTGCACAGTGATTCACGTCAGCCAAGCTTCCGATAGCAACGGCATCATGCCTGCAAGCTATAGCACCTACACAAACTGCATGATTCGCTTTGACAACGGCATGGAATATGAAATCCAGGGTGTTTACGAATGGAATCGATATAACTGGCGCTGGCTGAAATAGGAAAAACGAGGATAAACTCAGACCTCAAAACTCAAAACTTCTTTCAACGCTCGCCGCATCACCTCCACAGGAACAGGTTGACCGAGCCAAAGTTGGAGAGCAGCAGCCCCTTGCTGTATCAGCATTTCCAAACCATCAATGGCGATCGCTCCTTGTTTCTCAGCGAGCTGCAAGAAGGTTGTAGGGCGTGGTGTATAAATCAGGTCATAGGCGATCGTCTCTACTTTTAGCAACTTCATCTCATCCAGCGTTAACGGAGAGGCATCGTTGTGAGGGTGCATTCCAATCGGCGTTGTGTTGATCAGCAGATCTGCCTGGGGCAGCAGTTGGGGCAGTTCCTCCCAGAGATGAACAGAAAGCGTAGGAGAAAGGGGAGAATTCGCCCAATCACGATGAAAGGCCTCGAGCTTTTGGCGATCGCGTCCCACCACCTGCATTTGGGTACAGCCAAGTTGGGCACAGCCTGCGACAACGGCTCTGGCGGCTCCACCATTTCCCAAAACAACGGCGATATTTTGGTTCCAGTGCCGCTGGTGGATGTAGAGGGGAGCTAGAAATCCGGTTACGTCGGTGTTAGTGCCGCCCCAGCCTCGCTCAGTGCGGTAGACCGTGTTAACGGCTCCGACTGCTTGAGCAATCTCAGAAATTTCTGACAGAAATGGTATGACTGCCTGCTTGTGGGGAATAGTGACGTTAAAGCCCTGCACTCCAGTTGCAGCAAAGCCTGCGATCGCCTGCTCTAGATGTTCGGGCGGCACCGGAAAGGGCAAATAAGCATAGTCAGCTTCCAAATGGGCGATCGCGGCATTGTGCATGACGGGGGATAGCGAGTGAGCGATCGGGTAGCCAATTACCCCTAACAATTTCGTTGTTGCCGTGATTCTTGTATTTTTAGCCATAGGAAGATTAACCTAAAAGTTTAGGGTCTTGATGCCGATCTAAGATTCTGTGTAAGAATCATTAAACATGCACGTTGAGCTACCATGCTAGGGACGTTACTGGGTGGGCGATACAAACTCATCACCGCATTGGGAGCTGGCGGATTTGGTCAAACTTATCTCGCAGAGGACATTCAGCATCCCGGTGGTTTGCGCTGCGTCATTAAGCATTTTAAGCCCGCTAGTCGAGACAGCAAGTTTCTTGAAGTAGCTCGTCGCCTGTTTGATACCGAAGTTGGGGCCCTTGGCAAACTGGGACAACACGACCAGATTCCTGAGCTATTGGGCTTTTTTGAAGAAAATCGAGAATTCTACCTGGTTCAAGAATTCATTGATGGACATCCGCTGAGCGAAGAAATTTCTCGTGCTAGCCGTTTGAATGAAGCAGAAGTCGTTGCTTTACTCAAAGATGTGCTGGGAGTGCTGGAGTTTATCCACAAAAATCAGGTCATCCATCGCGACATCAAACCTGGCAACCTGATTCGACGACGACAAGACGGCAAAATTGTCTTGATCGATTTTGGAGCCGTCAAAGAGATTCGCACTCAAATTCAGGGCGAGTCAGGGCAGACAGGTTTCACGGTCGGCATTGGTACTCAAGGTTATACACCGGGCGAACAGCTTTTAGGTAAACCTCGTTTTAGCAGCGACATTTACGCATTGGGTGTCACTGCAATTCAGGCAGTAACGGGCTTGCAGCCTTCCCAACTGCCCGAAGACCCAGAAACCTCCGAACTGATTTGGGAAGATTACGCCAGCATTAGCCCCGGCTTAGCGTTTATTCTCAGTCAAATGGTGCGACACCACTTTAGCAAGCGCTACCAGTCTGCGAGTGAGGTGCTGTGGGCGCTAGACCGGCTATCTGAGTTGCCTACAGACCTGACTTCCACGCCACAAGCCTTACTGCCATCAATGCTCATGCCAGAAGCGATGATGCGTGAGCAAACGATGCTGGCACCAGCAGAAACTTTGACACAGCGAGTTAAGTTGGGGTTAAAAGTAGTGGCGATCGCTACCCTCGCTATCACCAGTATGGTTCTGGGTGCCCGAGAAATGGGTTGGCTCCAAAATCCAGAAATTGCAGCTTTTGACCAGATGACGCGGCTTCGCAAAGATGCTCCACCAGACCCTCGGCTGCTGGTCGTTGCCATTACTGAAGCCGATCTTCAAGTGCTAGGGCGACCTACCCCTTCCGATGCCTCTGTGACTCAGGTGTTGCAAACCTTGCAGGGTTACCAACCTCGTGTGATAGGGCTTGATCTATATCGGGAGCTACCCCAAGAACCTGGACATCAAGAGCTATTGCAAGTACTTCAGCAGTCTGACGATATTATCGCCATTACTAAACTGGGCACCTCTGAAGCAGATTACATTCCGCCTCCGCCGGGTGTGCCTGAAGAGCGAGTTGGATTTAATGATTTTGCGATCGACAACGATGATGTCATCCGTCGGCATCTGCTGATCGGCAGCAACGAGCAAGGAGTATATTACTCTTTTGGACTGCGATTAGCTTTTAAGTACTTAGCAGCAGAAAATGTCGAGCCTCGTCCGAGTGAAGCTAACTCTGACAATATGCAGTTGGGCAATACGGTATTTCTGCCCCTAGAACCGACAGCAGGTGGCTATCAGAAAGCAGACTGGGGTGGCTATCAGGTGATGCTGAACTACCGTGCTGCGACAAATGTAGCTAGACAAATTTCTTTCACTGATGTGATGAACGGCGAAATTGAGCCGGACTGGGTTCGCGACAAAATTGTGTTGATCGGCACAACTGCTCCCAGCGGCAAAGATTTGTTTAATACGCCCTACAGTGCCGTCCGTCAGACTGACTATCGAATGCCAGGAGTTATCGTCCATGCTCAAATGGTCAGTCAAATTCTCAGTGCTGCGATGGATGGGCAACAGCCTTTTTGGTACTGGCCGGATTGGCTGGAGATGATCTGGGTAGCAGGTTGGGCGATCGCGGGTGGCTGTGTTGCCTGGATGGTCCGCCATCCCGTGAGTCTGGGCGTGAGCAGCGTCGGGATGCTGATCGTGCTCACCGGAACGGCACTGTTTATCTTTGTCATTGGTGGCTGGGTGCCCGTTGTAGCTCCTGCGATCGCCTTGGTGTCCACCATTAGCGTAGTAACTGTTTATCGCAGCTACAAACCTCAGCCGCCGCTGATTCAAACTAAAGTAATGTGGCAAACGATAGAGACGAGAACGTTGCCCCGGGGGAGGGGCTAGGTTCTATTTCCCATGCGTTGGGCAGGGAGGTGCTGAGATACTGCGATCGAGCCATCCGGCAGCTTGCTGTAGTCTGAGCAAGGATTCCTCAGACTGGTCGTTGAGCAGGTATACCAGAGCGATCGCCGCCTGTTCTGCGGCTCTTGCCTTGCGGTTTGACTTGAGCCGATGCCAGTCATTGGGGGCGATCGCCAGCCGTTCTGCTAGTGCTTGCGCCAGTTCCAACGTACTCAACTCCGACACGTTGCCCGTTTTGGCAGTGGATAGGGGAGAAAACTGAATCGAATGAAGCGGTGAGTCAGGCATACTATTCATGAGCTAACTGTCCCTACTCTACTACGCCAGCATGAAGCCGTCCCAAGATTCTCCTTCACCATCTCCCGATGAGACTGACGATCGGGAATTTGAGCAAACATTAGCTGAGGTGGAGCGATCGCTACAAGCTATAAAAGCCCGCTATGCTCAAGTTAAAGCCGACCAACAGCGGCAGCTTCAGCTTCAGCAACGGCTCAGTCAAACACAGCGAGAACTCAAGCAAATCCGTTCACGAGAGCTAAAAGCTGAGCTTCTGCAAATCCAACAACAGCTAGAGGAATTAGAAGTTGCGCTAGAAAGCCAGCTCTTTTCCTGGAACGGGCTAAAGGAGGTATTTTGGCAGGCAGTCCGATTTGGTGGGCTGGGAATTGTTGTAGGTTGGCTGCTTAGATACTTTGCTGAGTAAGTCTGGGGTTAAACGGCGATCGCCCGTCCTGCCAAAATCGCAACAGCAGCTGACAGGTTGTCGATATTTACAGGCTTCGGCAAATAGCCACTAAACCCTGCTTCTAGGGCACGGGCACGTTCTTCATGCCCTGCGAGTGCTGTGACGGCGATCGCCAAAGTTTGCTTGCCCCGACGTGCGTCTAGATCTTTAACCTGACGAAGCAGGTCATAGCCCGTTGTACAGGGCATTAAAATATCGCTAACCACTACATCTGGCTGATGCTGCTCAACGGCATCCATCGCCTCATCTGCCGAAGCTGCCACAATTACCTCTGCTCCATCTTCTTCTAAGACAAGGGCAAACAGGCACCGGGTATCTGGATCGTCGTCTACAATCAACAACCGCAGCCCATTCAGCAACGGCACATTTTGAGAGGTTGGTTCACGAACACTGAAATCGTCCCTGATAGGCAATGTCATTAGTTGCTCTACCCTTTTCAAGCTACACGGTTGAAAGGCTAGGTTGAACCAAAGCGTGAATTAGCAAACACTAATAACTCGCTCGATTGTGGAGTTAACTTGCTTAGAGAGACATGCAACAATACACCGATAAAAAGCTCTGCGGTTCAGGTAGAACTTTTATCTGTACTTAGGCTTAGAAACTGCACGATATCCATGCAGAATCTTTGCACCAGTTTTCTATGACGGCTCTACTCATTCAAGTTGACTCAAAAATCTCCCACCTGATGCATTAACGAACTTTCAGCTAAAACTTATTTAAGACAAGGTGTAATAAAACTTGCAGCAAACAAAATGCTTTCTAAAAGACTAACCCTACACTCATATCTGCTGGCTTGGATGAACCTGGATGAAAGAGAACAACAGAACCGCTCTCTATATTCATACAGTCACAAACCGGAATAAGCAGAAATAAGTACTAGCAAGCCTGAGCAACTTTTTCAAACTTAGCATCGATAATACGGTACCAGTCAATTGTGTACTTGTCTGTTCATATGCGTACATATAGCAGCTCAAGCATGGGCGATCGCCCCAACTAAACGAGTTTAACTTAGGACGAATTCCTCTTAAGTCCTAATAGCCGATTAAACTCACCGCTAATCACGTTGTAGCACTCGCAGGACTTCTCTCTAAGCCGTTCCCGATTGAGAATCGTGATTTTGCCTCGGCTATAGCTGATGATTCCTTGCTCTTGCAAACTTCCGGCAGCCACGGTAACGCTAGCTCGGCGGGTTCCCAGCATTTGCGAAATAAACTCCTGGGTCAGCGGTAGCTCATCTGCTTCCAAGGAATCTTGAACAGATAGCAGCCAGCGTCCCAACCGTTCATCTATAGTGTGCAGACGGTTACAGACCGCGTTCTGTGAAACCTGAGTGAGCAATGCCTGGGTGTAGAGCAACACCAACCTTTGCAGATATTCGCCCCGTTCAAATTCAGCTTTAAAGATATCGGCATCTAGCCTCGTTCCAGTGCCAGGAAGCTGCACGATTGCTTGGTAGACAGTTGCTTTGCCGCCTAAAACAATAGGCAAACCAATTACGCCCTCAGCACCCACCAGCCCAACTTCAACGGTTGCTCCATCTTCCATCGTCGCAACGAGGGAAACCATCGCATTATTGGGAAAGTAAACTGCACTAAGAGTTTCACCTGGCTCATAGAGGATTTTTCTCAACGGAAGCTGAACCTCCTCCAGATGAGGTAAGAGGCGCTGGTAGTCTTCGTCGGGCAGGGCAGCCAGTAAGTGATTCTTGGGTTTATTCAAAATTTCAGGCTCAGACATTGGGCGTTTCTAAACTAAGCCTTACTTAAGAAGAGAATGGCTGACAGTATATAGGGAAAGACATTATCGTTTTCCCATCTCTCAAGGTCGAGGATCATTTTTCAATCACTTCCGCTCAGCTAGACAGAGAATTACCACACTAACTCTGTACCCGAATTATTGATTAGAGGCGTAAACCTGTCTGTTCGGTAACGTACTCTGAAACTCGGAGTAAAATCGCTCTTTAACGAGAGAATGCTTGCATTTCCTAGCTTTTTCATTTTTCACACCTGTCGCTCTTCCCAGGAAGCAGTTCTTGCATTTGCCACAGAACTCTAGCTCTCTGAGGCAATATGAGAAAAGGAATTTGCGTTCTTTTCCAAATTCACCATTCTTCTAACCTTGTGATTTCCGCTATGACGACTCAACGCATTGCAACACTTTTAAAAACCGGACAGCCTGACGAAGCGGTCAAAATTCAGGGCTGGGTGCGAACTAAGCGGGAATTGAAAGGGTTTTCCTTTGTTGAGGTGAATGATGGCTCCTCTCTGGCTAGCCTTCAAGTCGTGATCAATCAAGATTTGCCGGATTATGCCGAAGTAGTTCGGCGGTTGAATACGGGCGCTGCTTTAGAAATATCGGGAGTGTTGGTGCCATCTCCGGGCAAAGGTCAACGGATTGAGATGAAGGCAGAAAGCGTCACCGTTCAAGGGGAAGCCGATCCAGAAACCTATCCGTTGCAGAAAAAGCGCCATTCGTTTGAGTTTTTGCGAACAATGGGACATTTGCGATCGCGCACCAACACGATCGGAGCTGTACTACGGGTTCGCAATGCCTGTGCTGCCGCCATTCACCAGTTCTTTCAAGAGCGAGGCTTTCTGTGGATTCACACGCCAATCATTACTGCAAATGACTGTGAAGGGGCAGGAGAACTGTTTACCGTCACCAGCTTGGATTTACAGAAAGTGCCTCTGACCAAGGATCAGAAAGTAGACTTTAGCCAAGATTTCTTTGGCAGACAGGCTTACCTCACTGTCAGTGGACAGCTTCAGGTCGAGGCAATGGCGCTGGCGTTCTCCAATGTTTACACGTTTGGCCCGACTTTCCGAGCCGAAAACTCGAATACATCACGCCACCTAGCAGAGTTTTGGATGGTCGAGCCAGAGATGGCTTTCTGCGACTTGGAAGGCAACATGAACCTGGCAGAAGACTTTCTCAAACACATCTTTAAGTATGTGCTGGAAGCTTGCCCAGAAGATATGGAGTTCTTTAACCAGCGGATTGATGACTCAGTGCTGGCGACAGCAGACAATATTATCAACAACGAGTTTGAGCGAATTACTTATACAGAGGCGATCGCCCTACTAGAAAAGAGCGATCGTACCTTTGAGTATCCCGTTTCCTGGGGTTTGGACTTGCAGTCCGAACACGAGCGCTACCTGGCAGAAGAGCTATTCAAAAAGCCGCTCATCGTGACGGACTACCCTACGGAAATCAAAGCTTTTTACATGCGCCTCAGCGACGATGAGAAGACCGTCAGAGCAATGGACGTGTTAGCTCCTAAGATCGGCGAAATCATTGGCGGCTCTCAACGGGAAGAGCGTTTTGACGTGCTGGAACGGAGGATTCAAGCGCAGGGCATGAATCCTGAAGACCTCTGGTGGTATCTTGACCTACGCCGCTATGGCACAGTGCCCCATGCCGGATTTGGCTTAGGCTTTGAGCGGGTTGTGCAGTTCATGACGGGGATGAGCAACATCCGTGACGTGATTCCTTTTCCCAGAACTCCGCTTAGCGCCGAATTTTAGACACATTCCGCTGGTACTCAAGTTAGCAAAAAAAGGCTTAACCCTCTCCCATTTTTTTCTAACTCTCGTGATACCCAATAGCAAAGGGGCGCACAGTGTGCGCCCCTTTGCTATTGATGAATTGTTAACTAAACTTGGCAGGAATAATTACATCAAGCCCAGTTGAGAGAGGATGCCCTGACCAGTCACATATTCGGTAGCCAAACCCACGACGAAACCAATCATTGCCAAGCGACCGTTCCAAGTTTCAGCAAACCGGGTAAATCCAAACTTAGGCTCTTGAGCTTCCATGACAGCAATCCTCAGTTAAGTCAACTCTTGTAAATAGAAGTTAACACGGAAGTTCTTGGAGTTGCAATATTTCTTTACAAAAGGGATTGTTAAGTAAGGGGCTAGGGACTGGGGGCTAGGGCATATTTCCTTCTACTTACCTTTGTTGCCGAGTCTTTGCAAGTTTTTACCTGTTCCTAAGCTGGGCTTGGGAACTACGGAGGCAGAGTCTTCAGAAGGGGCTTTAGCGCTCCCCTAGCCCCTAGCCCCTGCCCCCTAACCCCTTAGCTCAACACCCAATTCACCAACGTCCGAACCGGGAAACCCGTAGCTCCGGGGTTGTTGTAGCCATTTTCCTTTTCCTTCCACACAGGCCCAGCGATGTCTAGATGGGCCCAGGGGGTTTCTTTAACGAATTGTTTGAGGAAGAGGGCGGCTGTGATTGCGCCTCCAGCACGCGGGCCAGTATTTTTCATATCGGCTACAACAGACTTTAAGCCGTCGAAGTATTTTTCTTCCATAGGCATTCGCCAAAACTTTTCGCCAGAACGTTCGGCGGCTTGGGTAAGCTGGGTGGCGATCGCCTCATCTTCGCTCCACAACCCGCCAATATCATCACCGAGTGCAACAATGCAGGCTCCGGTTAGGGTTGCCAGATCGATAATGGCATCTACGCCTAGCTTTTCGGCAAACACCAGCGCATCTGCCAGGGTCAAACGGCCCTCAGCGTCAGTGTTATTGACTTCAATGGTTTTGCCATTAGAGGCAGTGAGAATGTCGCCGGGGCGCATAGCCCGACCACTGATCATGTTCTCGGTTACAGCACTAATGAAGTGAACTTCAACATCGGGCTTAATCTGCCCGATCGCCTTTGCAGCACCGAGCGTTGCGGCGGCCCCACCCATGTCGGTCTTCATCATTTCTACACCGCTGCCTGGTCCTTTGATGTTGAGCCCACCAGAGTCAAAGGTCAGCCCTTTGCCGACGATCGCCAGTTTGCGGCGGGGTGTTCCCTCAGGGCGATAGGTGAGGTGGATAAATTTAGGCGGCAGGTCAGAAGCTTGAGCAACGCCCAAAAAAGAACCCATCCCTAACTTCTCGCAGTCTTCTCGCTCAAGAATCTGTAGCTCTAAGCCAAATTCGTTAGCGATCGCCGCTGCGGTTTCTGCCATGACAATGGGGTTAACGATGTTGGCTGGGGCTGCCACCAGTTCCCTAGCGAGAATGACACCTAAGGCTATCTGGCGGGCACGGGTGATCGCCTCATCCTGACCGTTAAAGCCAAGCAGATCGATTTGCTCAAGCGGAGGAGCTTTGTCTTTATCTTCGTCCGACTTAAAGCGATTGTCCTGATGCAGGGTGAGTTCGATTCCCTCGGCGATCGCCTGGGCACTTATTGCCGCATCGCTATTCCACAGAGGCAGACTTACCCCCACCGTTTTACTCTTTTCTTTCTTCGCCAGGCGAACGGCGGCTGCGGCAGCTCGACGCAGACTTTCCAGCTTCAATGATTCGGGTTTACCTAAACCCAATACTGCAATCTTGCGAATAGGGCTACCTGCGCCGACTCGGGTCACTGCGCTGCTGCCTTCTTTTCCTTTAAACTCGGCTTCTCCAATCAGTTCGGTTAAGGTGCCGGACAGCTTGGTATCTAGCTCTGCCAGATCGCCCGTCAAATCTACAGCATCTTCAAATAAACCAATGACCAGCAAATCTCCAGACCAACTTAAGCGTGGCGTATCTGTCCCTAGAAGATTCATTTCTCCCGCTACCTGAAAGCATCAATACGTCCAGTATTGCTCAATTTTGATTTGAGCTGAGTTTGGGCTGCATCAGGAAGAGGGCGATCGCTGTCTAAAGACGGTCACAATCAATTAAGGATTGTTATCATGCTGTGAAAGACAGAACGATCCTTGGGACGCTAGCAGTCATTCAATCTAGGAATTGCAGGTTTAGCCAGACTTCATGCTAAAGCAACGTAAGAATCAGGTTTTCTTAGCTGTTGGCGCAGGGCTGGCAGCTTTAACTATGGGTGCTACTTTCTCTGCATCCAGATTGAGCAATTTAGTCTTAGAGCAACCCCTGGTCAAGCAATGGTTTGTCACTGAGCAGGCAACCGGTGAACTGGATTTGAGCCAGGATACAACCTCCGCTGTGTTGCCCCTGGTGTCAGTATCAGTGACAGAACGGGCCGCTCAACTAGAGGAAATTGCGAGCGGTTCCCCTTCGCCCGATCGCAATCGAGCACGCTATCTTCTCGCCAGTGACTTGATTCAGCAGGGACAGGCAGGGTCAGCGCTGCCTTGGCTGGAAGATCTGGAGCAAGACTATGCTGCTCTGGCACCGCAGATTCTCTACAAGCGGGCGCAAGCACACACGGCAAGCGGCAATCCGGCAGCAGCAACAGCAATGTGGCAGCAGCTTTGGACGGAATATCCTGATGATCCGGTTACAGCGGAGGCGTTATTTGCGCTGGGGCAGAGTGACCCGCAGTACTGGGATCAGGCGATCGCCAAATTCCCTGCTCACCCCCGCAGCATTGAAATTGCTAAAACTCGCCTCAGCCAAAACCCAAACCAGCTTTCAATGCTGTTGGTTCTGGCGAAGCATGGGCATTACTTACCCGAAATTACTTCCATTTTGGATCGGTTGGTGAATGAGTACGGTAGCCAGCTTCAACCGGAAGACTGGGAGGCGATCGCCTTTGCCTATTGGGAAAATGGTTACTACGGCAGCGCTGGCTCAGCCTACGCCAAAGCGCCTCGCACTTCCCTAAATGCCTACCGGACTGGGCGCGGTGCCCAGTTAGGAGAACGCTACTCTGATGCACTCAGAGCTTACTACCAGCTAACGCAAGAATTTCCTGATGCTGACGAAACCGCAACCGCTCTGATTAAAATGGCAGAGCTAACTGACAAGCCACAGGATGCCTTAATTTACCTGGATACTGTGATTGAGCGTTTTCCTGACCGCGCTGCCGAAGCACTCGCAGAAAGGGCAGACGTGTTGGAGGCAATGCAAAGCCCTGAGTCTGCAAGTCAGGCACGGCAGTCTATCTTGACTCAGTACAGCAATTCTGAGGCAGCCGCAGAACTGCGCTGGAAGCAGGCAGAACGAGCAGCGACAGCAGGCGATGCCCGAACAGCATGGGAATGGGCACGGCAAATCGTCACCGAAAATGGCGACAGCGAATTAGCCCCTGAAGCTGCTTACTGGGTAGGCAAATGGGCAATTCAGATGGGTCAGCAGGCAGAAGCAAACAAAGCTTTTGAGTATGTCCTGACGCACTATCCTGGGTCTTATTATGCATGGCGATCGGCATCCACACTGGGTTGGGATGTAGGCGACTTCACCACCGTGCGGCAACAGATTCCGCAGGTGGTCAAACCGATTAGCCAACCTGTCCCACCTGCCGGGTCAGCCGCGCTGCAAGAGCTTTATCGTCTGGGACAATACCGCGATGCCTGGTCAATTTGGCAAGTTGAATTTGACAACCCAGTACAGCCTACCGTTGCTCAACAATTCACTGATGGGTTAATGCGTCTTGGCGTGGGAGACAATCTAGACGGCATTTTCATGGTTTCTAGCCTAGAGTGGCGCGAAAAGCCAGAGGAAGAGCTTGAATATCAGGCACTCAAGCGTCAGACAGGCTACTGGCAAGCACTTTACCCTTTTCCATTTTTAGAACCGATCAATTCGTGGTCACAGCAGCGGCAGCTTAATCCGATGCTGGTGACCGCTTTAATTCGGCAAGAGTCTCGATTTGAGCCCAAAATTGAATCCGTGGCGGGTGCAGTTGGGCTAATGCAGGTGATGCCAGATACGGCAGACTGGGTTGCTTCGCAAATTGGCTTGCAAGATTACACGATGAGTGACCCCAACGACAACATCTCTCTGGGCACCTGGTATCTGGACTATACCCATCGGGAGTACGACAACAATTCCCTATTTGCGGTCGCCAGCTACAATGCTGGGCCGGGAAGTGTTGCCGATTGGATCGATCGCTTTGGCTTTAGCGACCCTGATGTATTTGTTGAACAGATTCCCTTCCCCGAAACGAAGGGTTACGTCGAATCCGTATTTGAAAACTACTGGAACTATTTACGCCTCTATAACCCAGAGGTTTCCCAACGTTTGGCTCAGTATTCTGAAGAACACGCCGAGACAGTCGGCTTTCTACCCGAGTAGCCCGATCGCAGTTTTCAACCATTGGGTTCAACTATTGGGCTAGTTACCAAAATTAGGCGAGAAGGCAAGGCTTCACCCTGCCTTCTCTCTTAACTCTTATGAATAACTCCGTTACGTGGGGGACAAAACATAGGGTTCACCGTAAGGAAAGAGAGGATAAATCAGGACAGGTTGAAGATGCCCGATCGGTATAAATGCAGTCAAAAAAGACTAGAGCGTCTGAACCTGTTTGAAAGCCGCCTAACCTCACTGTCCACCCTTCAGGGCGAACTCTTTGTCGCAACTCTCGAACTGTCAGGTAATACCTGATTTCGTCATCATGGTTCAAAGTTCTCCAGAGTTCATAAACATAATTATCTTCCCGCCCATTTGCAACCTGAAAATCTTCTGTAGTTTGCAGGTTAGGCAGAGACTCGCAGGCAATATCATTCCCATCAAAGTCTAGGGCTTGCAATCCTGTTAACACGAAATAAGATTGAGCCGCTTCTTGAGTCAAAAAGTTTCTACAGGTTACGTCTTGAGATTTGGCTGGAGAAACTCCAAACAGGCATAAAACTGGAGCTAATAGTGCGATCGCCGAAATGCTGCTGAGCTTAAACATACAAACATACTCCTCCTAGCTACTGTTTAGAAAAGCTAGGCTATTCAGGGATTACGTTCACTCTTCGCTAAAACAAGAATCACAAAAAACAGGTTAGTTAACATCACCTATCAAGGTGAAATCAACAATACCTATTTTCTGCTACTGCAAGTCTGAAGAGTCTTAAAGAAAATAATTTTGAGGAGGGCGATCGCTCAGAAAACTACCCTTCTATAGACATTGGATAGCGGAATCTGCAATGGAACTGTAACCAGACACAGTACTGCATCCAGTTGCTCATACTCAGTCATCAGCCATTGATTGTTTGCAGTTTTTGAGCAATGTTCCACATGCACTTTGTACTGATCCACCAAGACGTACTCTCGAAAGCTAGCTAAAGTCCTGTAAAACTCAAATTTCTCGCCTCGATCGTAATTTTTCGTGGAATCGGACAAAACTTCGACAATTAGCAAGGGATTTGTAATAGTGTCTTTGCGTCCTTCTACAAAGGACAATTCTCCTTCAACGACCATGACATCTGGATAGGTATACAGTCCTTTGCGAGGAATCCAGAGCCTCATATCGCTTATAAAAATGTCATAGTCTTGCTCAGTTAAGGCAAGGCTTAAAGCAGAACCAAAATTAACCGTGATGCGATTGTGATTTGGTGTTCCCCCTGCCATCGGAAAAATTTGCCCATTACAATATTCGCTCCTGAACTCAGCAGTTTCCTCAAGCGCTAAATATTCTTCCGGCGAATAGTGAGGCTGTTCTTTCGCTTGCATAAAGTATAGAAGCGTCGTTCGCACCCAGTTTATCTTTTAGTCCAAACTAGCTGTTGCAAAAAAAGGTGAGACAGAAACAAGCGCATCCGACCTATATCAATTTATTGGTTGCTGTAGTGCTGACCTTTACCACGAGCAAGATGAAACTTGCTTTTAGGCTGAGCGTAGTAGCGGAGCTTGTAGCCCGTGGCGTTGCTGAAGCTGATGCATGTGGTTAAACAACTGCCAGCAATATTGCTCTGGCAGACCGCAAGTGACAGCGCCCCGTAGCACCACGTTGAAATACCAGTCATTTGGAGCAAGCTCTTCAGTTAGCTTCTCTAAAACAACGTAGGTGCGAACATTCTCATATTGCTGACCTTGATGATGAATGGTCACAATTTCGTGCTGATAGCCTTCTTCACGTAAATCTAGGCGATCGCTCAACCGCTGCGGCAATCGGTACAAAACGCCTTCGACAAATGCAGTCGGGTCTTTAACTACATCTAAAACGCCGCAGTTTCTTAAACGCGATTGGCGAAAAAAGCCCAACCGATAGCCTCTTAGCGTGGCAGCCCCAATCACATGAGCGTGAACATTTTCACCGAGCGATCGCTTTAAATCTACCGGACACATGCAGGAGCCGTAGGCAAAATAATAGAACATTGGCTCTCGAAATGGTTCTGAAATCGTTGCCTGAACAAAACGGGGCTGAGCAGGTACTCCTGTCATGGTTACAAATCTCATGGGTTAACCACTTTTAACCTGTGATTGTAACAGAGCAAATTCTAAATTACCACCTATTCCGACGTGCAAACCGTAGATTAAAGTTCTAACAGATTGGGTGATTGCCAAGCGCTATCTCTTTAAGAGCAGCTATCGAACTATGATTTTTTCACAGTTCGATGAGCATAAAGAGGTTAAGAGCAATTTCTCTACCGAGTGGGTCGTCGTCTCTGCAAAAACTCAGGAATATCCAAACCGGGTTTGTTCTTGGGTTCAGAAAGCGTGGTTGGAGGTGCAGGGGTGATGGGGGGAGCGCTAACACTCCGTTTTAGAGTTGTCACTCTAGATGTAGGTGCAGCTTGTGGCTCAGCTGAGAAACCCGTCGCAATCACCGTAATTCGAACCTCACCCTGAAGGCGATCGTCAATCACCGCCCCGAAAATGATGTTTGCGTTGGGATCAACTGCCTCGTAAATGATCTCCGCTGCCGAATTGACCTCGTGCAGCGTCAAATCAGAGCCGCCCGTGATATTGAACACGACCCCTCGCGCCCCATCAATTGAGGATTCGAGCAGTGGCGAGGAAATTGCGGTCATTGCGGCTTCTCTAGCCCTAGACTTGCCGGAGCCAACCCCAATTCCCATTAGCGCAGAGCCTGCATCCGCCATCACTGCCCGCACATCGGCAAAGTCAACGTTGACTAACCCTGGAACCGTGATGATGTCTGAGATGCCTTGAACACCCTGACGCAAAATGTCATCTGCAACCCGAAATGCTTCCTGCACGGGGGTCTGCTCTGAGATCACCGACAGCAGCTTATCGTTGGGGATCATAATCAGCGTATCGACTCTGCTCTGCAAAGCTGCAATCCCTTCGTCTGCTTGACTGGTACGCCGTCTACCCTCAAAAGTAAAGGGACGGGTCACCACGCCGACGGTCAAAGCTCCAATCTCTTTTGCGACTTCTGCAACAATGGGGGCTGCGCCGGTGCCTGTTCCGCCACCCATGCCAGCCGTAATAAACACCAAGTCAGCATGTTCTAGCGCCGAAGCAACCTCATCTCGTGATTCTTCGGCTGCCTTTTGCCCAATTGCCGGATTGCCGCCAGCACCCAATCCACGAGTTAGCTTTTGCCCAACTTGAAGTCGATTGTGGGTAGATGCATTAACCAATGCCTGAGCATCTGTATTAATCGACCAAAACTCTACACCCGCGACCTCACTGGCAATCATTCGGTTTACGGCGTTACAACCACCACCGCCGACCCCAATCACTTTGATTCTGGCTATGCTGCTCGGCACGATCTCATCGCTCCTGGATTCCTCTCCCAGCACGGCTCTGGCATCGCGGACCTGACTTAAGTGTAGCCCAGAGTTGGTAAAAGGATTTGAAGTGTTCATTGATACTGGAAGAGTAAATTGATTTCATTTACTAAAAACTGCATGGGTGATAAATCACTAACTGCTAAAGCGATAGGGCTTAAGAATAAGCAATTCAGTGACCTTCTACCCGTAAACTTATGAGCCTAGATGGGCAGAACTCAAAAGACTCAGTAATTTAATCTATTTGAGAAGCGCTTCAACCGTGTATGGCTGAGGCTCAACTTTACCTACTCGCCAACTCTAGTCAACTATAGGGTAAGTTGCTTGAAAAACCAATGATACACAATAGCTGGAGTAAATAGGAGTTTAACTAAATCCAAAAGATAGAAATCTACTTCTGGGTGCATTCGCCAGAGGAATATGCAAGCACCAATGGGTCAATCCATTCATTTCAACCCGTTGTGAAATTGCTCTAGCGAAAAGTTTAAGACTATAGCCTTGCAAAGATTGTTTGGGGGAAGTGCGATCGCCCAAAGCTCAAGCTGTTGAATGAATCAACCGCTGCCAAAATAGCAATAATCTCAGAATGAGCAACCACAAAAATTAGGGAGAACTAGATGCTGTTGTGTCCTCTGGCACAGCGCTAGTTTCAATCATGTGGAGAGAAGGATTATCAGGATTTCTCAGGTCAATATAATCAATCTGACTAGTATTTACAGTTTCTGGAAGTTCACGCATTTGGTTTAAGGCATTCAGTTGCTTTGGAAACTGGGAACTGTATGAACCCAAATGCACCATTCCTAGATCTGTCTTGAGAATCAAGTTAGCTGGATCTCGCCAATCAATTTCAAGAACTGCAACTGGGCTACGGCTGACCTGCTGATAAAGTTTTGACCACTCAGCAAAATACTGGCGGGGCATTCCTACAACTCTCAAGCTTGGCAGTGGTGATTGGTTTGCTCCGCTGTAATTTGCTAGGGGCATAGATACCCCCGTTTCATCGAGTAGTTTGATCTGGGTTGCCCCTGGCAAAACGGTTGACTGTGCGGATTGCTCAGGGGAGTTGGCTAAACCAGCAGTACCCGAATCGGGTTCTAACAAAACTGCAACAGGACGACGCTCCTGAACTTGCACAGTCAGTCCGGGAGGAAACAGATGGCGAGTTATCGTCGCATCGGCAATGAATGCCTGAGACTTTAGCTGAGCTGCTAGCGCCTGTGGCTGTAACTGCAAGAGATGTTGAGGATAGGCAACCGGTAAGAGCGCCTGAACTGCCTCTTCAGAGAGAAACTCGTTACCATCGATCGCAATTTGTTCAGGTACCCGAATTGTCCAGGCAGGTAAGGTCACTCCCCAAACTAATCCGCTTGCCAATCCACTGACTGCAAGGGTTCGCCAGCCAGCCTGCACAACCTTCAAACGGCGCTGACGGCGTAGTTTTTGCCGTCGTTCTGTTAATTCTGTTCGAGAAACGGATGCAATGTTAGTCATCGCTATCGGGCAGGGGGATAAAGTAGAAGACCAATTTTTTATGAATGCATGATACCAACTCCTTCTGAAGAATCAATTCCCGTCGATTGGTTCGGCTTGAAGCTGGCGTAAGTTCTGCTGAAGGTGATTTCCCCATTGAATTGCCAGGGACAAATCGGTGAAAGGAATGCGAATTGGCTCAGCGCTATCCGATCGCTCAAATTCCAAAGCAACTTTGCGGCTCTTTTGAGGCGGTGTTTCTAAATTGACAGACTGATTGTCTACCCAGAGGCGAATGGCGCGAATCTGCTTCAGCGAAAAGGTTTGCAGGTTAACAGGAGCTTTGCGAGTCGGCTTGCCCCAGGTCAAGGTGCTGCCATTTTGCCCTAGCACTGAATAGATATCGTATTTGGCACGTTCAAACTGCTCTGCCCAAACTCGGTAAGCTTCTAATTTCTGATATTCATTCCAGCCCGCCCAGGCTAACCCGATAAAAACCGCTAGTAGGGGCAGCCAAAGAAGTCCTCTTGTCATAACTTTTTACCTGATTCAACACGATATTGAAAGCAACTTTTAGCAACGTTTTTTAGCAATGTTCAACCTCTATTAGAGGGGGCTTGAGCTATCTTGGTGGATAACTGATGCTGCGGCGAAGCGGATTCTATGAAAAGGCTTTTTCTAACTGGCTTGTTTTTGGTGGGGCTGTTTTTTGCGCTGGCGAGTTTTCCCGGTCTGGCAAACAAGGGTGAATACGAGTCCATTGTGCTGGATTTTCGGGATGATTTGCAGGCAGGGCAAATTGAGCGTGAGTTGGGGGCGATCGCCCAGCAGTTCAACGCCACCCCTCAACTCAACAGCATTTTCTCAGAGCAGGATAACGTCTATGTCGTGGAGGGCGATCGCCAACTGCTAAAACGGCTGAGACGCTCAGAGCTAAAGCAGTATACTGAATCGATTGAGCCAAACTATATCTACTCCACTCAAGACATTCCCAACGATCCCGATTACGCCAAGCAGTGGAATTTCCTCAATATCAACATCGAATCCGCCTGGAACGAAACCAAAGGGGCAGGCGTAACGGTAGCTGTAATTGACACCGGAGTCAGCCAGGTTCCCGACCTTCGCAGCACTAAGTTTGTTGCGGGTTACGATTTTGTCAACAATAGAGCAGAAGCCGCAGACGATAACGGTCATGGCACTCACGTTGCTGGTACGATCGCCCAGTCTACTAATAACGGCTACGGCGTAGCCGGGATCGCTTACGAAGCCAGCATCATGCCGCTAAAAGTATTGGCTGCCTCTGGTGGCGGCACGATTGCTGACATTGCCGAAGCGATTCGATTTGCCGCAGATCACAACGCCGACGTGATTAATATGAGCTTGGGCGGCGGCGGTGACACTGACCTGATGCGAGAGGCAATCGATTATGCCCATGGCAAAGGCGTTGTGATTGTTGCTGCCGCAGGTAATGCAAGCAGTAACTCTGCCTCGTATCCAGCCCGTTATCCCAATGTGATTGCCGTTTCGGCGCTGGATTCTACCGGAGTCAAAGCACCCTATTCTAACTTCGGAGCTGGGGTAGACATTGCTGCTCCCGGTGGTTCCACAGGCGGCACTAACCCGGCGGGTGGAGTGCTTCAACAGACGATTGATCCCGAAACTGGAGAAGCTGTTTTTCGCGCCTTCCAGGGCACTAGCATGGCTTCCCCTCACGTCGCTGGCGTTGCGGCACTGGTGAAAGCATCTGGGGTTGAAAGTCCCGATGAGATTGCTCAAGTCCTCAAGCAGTCTGCCAGAGTGATTCAGGGAGATGAGCTAAACCACTTTGGTGCGGGACAGCTTGATGCTGCTGCTGCTGTAAAGCTGGCGCAAAAAGGACAAATAAACTTCCGCGACTTTTTCCGTTGGCTACGCGAGAATGGCTATCTCAACCTGCGCTTCTGGTTTGACGGCGGTGTAGTGACGCTGTTGCCCAAGATTGGTATGGTGTTGGGGTCTTATCTGCTGGCGTGGTTCCTGAGAAACTATCTGCCGATTTTTAGCTTCTCGCTGGGAAGTGGACTGGTTGCGGGTAGTGCTGGACTGTTCTTTTTGCGTGGACTGTACGTGTTTGACGCGCCGCAGTTCCCCTTTCGCATTCTGGGTAGCTCGATTCCTGAACTGGGCGGAGCAATTCAGGGTAGCAGTTTGCTAAACCCGATCTTTGCCAGTGTGCTAATTCCGCTGGTGCTGGTAGCTCTGTTGTTGGGTAGCGCACAGTGGAAATGGTTTGCTGTAGGTTCTGCCCTTGGGGTGGCCTCTTGTCTTGCTATCAGTGCTATTGTTTCGCCAGAAGTCCTTTGGCTGGGAAGTGGAGCGATCGCCCGTAGCTATCTGATCGTGAATGCTCTCCTCTGCTTTGGACTGGCATACCTAGGATCAAAAGCGGAGACGCAGTCAGCATGAGCATTACAGTAGAAGGGATTATGCAAAAGTCGGAAATGGGCACAGGCACCTGGGCTTTGGTAACAGGAGATGGAGACTCTTACGAAATTCACCAAGGCGCACCCAAAGACCTCTTGCAACCTGGCTTACAGGTCAAAGTTGAAGGGCAGGTGCGAAACGATGTCATGACGACCGCCATGATTGGACCTGTTTTAGAAGTGAAAAGCTTTGAAGTGGTGAGCTAGAGGATACGTGCTCACAGTTCGGTTCTTAAGCAGAAAGGGCTTGGCGTTGCCAAGCCCTTAAGATTTAGCGGATTGGGAAAGTCACAAAAATATCTCGTCTCACCAGCACTTCTGCGGGTGCTTCGGGGTCGTAGTAGGATGCGCCGAGCCCAAACGGATTGTAGGGAGATGGCTGAGCGGTCGAGCCGCAGGCAGGGGAAAAGAAATTGAACGGTGATTCTGCGACAGAGGGTACTGCCGCAAGTTCGACTCCCATAGCTGTAGCGATCGCCGTCGCTCGATTTCGAGCATCACTAATAGCGTCTTGATAAACATCCTGCTCCAGATCCGTGCAGTCATTGACGGAATATTGAACACTCAGATTTTGCAGGAAGATTTCTTCACTGTCAGCGATCGCCTCATTCACCCCATCCACCGCTTGCTTAATTTGTTCTTGACTAGGCGTGTTCAAGTCAAAAGACACAGAACCTCGATCAGTGGTGTAAGGATAAACATTCGGGCTACCGGGTACGATCGAAACCTCAATAGACTCAGATGAGATGCCTGCTGCAACCAACGCATCGACAACAGGCTGAAGTTGAGCCTCGGTGAGGGTAGGCGGTTCTCCTGGTGTAGCCTGTGCTTGCAGTGAAGATGGTGCTTGAGCAGAGGTATCGTTAAACAGCAGCAACCCTTCCTCTGGAACAGCATAAGGGTCGTAGTTTGTGAAAGAAAACTCAACTTCAGCTACCTCCGCTGGAGCGCTTGCCTCTCCCTGACCTAAAACCATAAGCGCCTGCTGGTCTTCATTGACAGGAGGGTAGAAAAGCTGGGCTACTTGGTCATCTGCTGTCCCAGGTTCCTGTTCCACGTTGGGTGGCAACGACTGGGTAAAAGCGTGACTCAGAGAGGGTGTTGCAATCCAGGTGAGTGTGGCGATCGCCATTGATACTAGCGGCGAGGGGGCTATTTTTTTGCTCAAAGCTAAGTCTCCTTAGGGAGTAACACTGCTGCACATCGCAAAATTCGCACTGTCTGACGATACACCGTTAATCAGCCGCTCTTCGAAAATTTGTGGCTCGAAAGAGTGCTCTTCCATCGGTAGCCCTAATTTTTGGAATCAGTAGAACAACTCACTCTAGAAAGATTTGCGTCAGGCAATCCTGGATCTGCAATCTTCAATAAGACCGATTGCTTTGAGAACTTCAATCCAGACAATAGGAGCAACCGTTAAGAAATATTAATTGGAGCTGATTCATGACAGAGAATTTTAAGAAAGGCGATCACGTCGAGTGGAAAACTTCCCAAGGGAAAACAACGGGTGAGGTGAAGAAAAAGCTGACCTCAGAAACCGATATTAAAGGGCATCACGTTGCTGCTTCTAAAGACAGTCCTGAGTACCTGGTTGAGAGCGATAAATCTGGCAAAGAGGCGGCTCATAAACCCGAATCGCTGAAAAAGATTGACGACTAGGAGCAGGATGATGGCAGGCGATCGCAAAGCAACCGTCGACGAGTTTCAGTCCGTCGTGAACATGTCTCCTAAAGAGCTTGAGGCTTGGCTTAAGACAGAGGACTCCAAGGCAGTAGGGCAAAAAGATGGCAACGAAGAGTTGACTGGACACAAATCAGGTCGGCACATCGTTGAACTGCTGAAAGTGAAGCAGGCTGACTACACAGAGGACGATCTAGCACAAATGAAGCGAGTGATCAGCTATGTTCACCGCCATTCCGCTCAGCGACCATCCGGCGATGTGACGGATACACGTTGGCGCTATTCCTTGATGAACTGGGGACACGATCCGTTGAAATGAATCTGCTGGGACGCGATGTATCGCGTCTCTTTGAGTTCTACGGCGATCGCCCCAAAAATCGCTCTAGCCCTCCGCCCTGCATCTCAAACATACTCCTCATTGTGATAATAAGAATGCTGTTAACGTGCAGATATTGAGCTTGAAGCAGTGCCATTTCCCAACTTAATGAACTAATTCTGCAAACTAATTCTGCAAATGTTTGAATGAATTTTGAATTAGCATAATTGTTGGTGAATATGAAAATATTAGCTTTCTCTAAAACCAATCTAAATTAAAGCTTCTAATAGGCTGCTCCCTAAATAGATGTAAGCTGCAACGATCGCCGCACCACTTATCAGTAATGCAATTAAAAAATATCTATATCTGACTTTAGTTAAACCTACAGCATAGCTCACAATATCTTGTGAGAGAGGCATGATTAAAATTATGTAGAAGATGCTTTGGCGACTTTTAAGTCGCCTCATAAATTTATCCAGTTCCTCTAGATTCTTCTTACCAATGAAACGGCTTGCAACTCCACGACCGAGTTTTCTAGAGATCCAATAATTAATGCTGCACCCAATCAGAGTAGCGACATAACTTAGAATAAAGCCAGTTTCCTTGCCAAATAAAGCTCCCCCTACAACAAAGAGAGAGCTTCCACTAAAAGGGGCAAGAATTAAACTCAGTGAACATAGAACAACAAAAATTAAAGGTGCCCAGGCTCCTGTTTCTTTAATAAAATGTTGGGCGTTTTCTAAGCCTATTGCTCGTAGAGCCAAAGCCATCAAAGCATAGACAATTGCAATAAATAATAAGGCTAAGAAAACTTTTTTAAGCTGCAGCTTAATTTGCATGGTAAAGACCTGATCTAACGAAGAATTTGAAGTTGCTTTATGGATGAATACCCTCAAAAAAATGCTTCAGGCTCAATTCATTAACAAAGAACTCTTGATCAACTTAGTAATAGAATCTACGAATCGTCAAGTTAAGATAAAGACTTTGGAAGTCAAGACAAAGGACTCAATTGATTGCGTGGAGCCAGTTGTGTATCTGGCATATTCCTTTGTGGCAAATAATTTAATTAATGGGATACCAGAAACATCGGCTCAAATCATCCTTGGGGGCGGTGCAAGATGGTGTCAGATAAGTTTCGGCGGCAGCTTCGGCAAGAAGCGGTAGGTTGGCTGGCGAATGGCGTGATTGATCAAGCTCAGCATCAGCGGTTGTCAGAGCTTTACGAATTTGACCGTCTGGATACAGCCGCCCGCGATCGCTTCATTGTCATCCTGGTTGGTCTGGGCAGCATCTTGCTGGGGCTAGGGATCATCACCTTTGTGGCAGCAAACTGGCAAGCCATTCCACGTGAACTGAAAGTAGCAATGCTGTTGGTTCTATTTGTTGGCATCAATGCGCTGGGATTTTATCTGTGGAAGCAGCCTTTGAGCCTGTCCCCTGGTAGAGAACAGGCACAGCAGCGTGTTGGGCAGGGGCTATTGCTCCTGGGGGCGCTGATTTTGGGCGCGAATATGGCGCTGATGGGACAAATTTTTCATCATAGCGGTTCAGCCTACGCCCTATGCCTGATTTGGGGATTGGGTGTAGTCGCGATGGCCTATAGTCTGCGCCTTGTTTCCCTTGGAATTCTGGCAATTTTGCTGATGGGAATTGGCTACTGGCTGGGCATCCAGGAATTGTTTAGTGTAGGTGTGCTACCTGCCTTGGGATTGGTGATGCAAAACATGCCGATCATTGCTGGGGTGCTGTTTGTGCCGCTGGCTTATCGGTGCCGCTCTGGAGTCTTATTTGGGTTGGCAGCGATCGCCGTCATCTCTTCTTTTCTAGTCATCCTTATGGATCTGAGTTGGCTGTTTCCTAATGCCCAGGGTGCTATGGGAGCGATCGCCTTCACTTTACCGGCTGCGTTGCTGTGGAGCTATGACGACGCAATCTGGCAGCGTCCCTGGCAAAGACTAGCTTCCTTGCCACGTCCTAAGCCGTTTCGAGCGATCGCCCAACCCATGGCGCTGATTTATCTGAGTGGCTTGGTTTACCTGATGTCTTACCACTTCTGGTGGACTGAAGGTGGCAATCAGGCTGCTGCCTCGCCCCAGTCCCAACTAACTGGTACTGGACTACCGCTATTGCTTAACCCTAATCTGCTCTTTCTAATTGGACTAACACTGGTGCAGTGGTTCTACCGAGGCAAATCAGAGCAACGTACTAACTACTGGCGGCTGACTCAGAATGACGGGGTGATGCTGGTATTTTTGCTCGTCATTGCTTGTATATCGTTATGGCATTGGAATGTTTCGCCGATCATGGCGATCGCTACCCTCGCCTTTAACCTCCTACTGTTTTTGCTAGCTGCCGGATGCCTGCGCGAAGGCTTAGCGGAGGGGCAACGTCGCCTATTTTGGAGCGGCATCGTGCTGCTGACACTGCAAGTTCTTAGCCGCACATTGGAATACAACACCGGGCTATTGCTGAAATCGCTGGTATTTTTGCTCTGCGGCGTTGCCGTCATCCTGGTTGGGCTGTGGTTTGAGCGGCATATGCGTGTGTTGAAACGTCCAATCCTCCCCGACACTTCATCATCGGAGCAAGCGTCATGACTACTCACAACGTTCCAGGTTGGCGGTTTTGGTTGCCATTAGCAGCTCAGGTCGCTCTGATTTTGGCAGTTCCAGCGCAGGCAGTTTACACACAGTTCGCAGGCAGAACGGCAATTCTACAAACGGTTCCGGTTGATCCTTATGATTTGCTACGTGGCTATTATGTAACGCTGAGCTACGACATCTCCAGGCTTGAAACCCTACAAAACTTGCCTGGTGGAGAAATTTTAGCTACTCCAAATTGGTCAGCCCAAACTCCCTCTTTATTTGAATCTGGGTTGCCCTTTTATGTCGTGTTGCAGCCTGCTCCAGACTCCGATTCGCAATCTGCGGCAACCAGTTCATTGCCCCAACCCTGGCAGCCTGTGCGGATTAGTGGCGATCGCCCCACCAACTTACCCTCCAACCAAATTGCCCTACAGGGAAACTATCGACGCGGCAGCATTTCCTATGGACTAGAGGCGTACTATATTCCTGAAGATCAGCGGATTGAAATTAATGAACGAATCAACCAGTCTGGGCAATCAGGCGAAGCACAAGCCTTTGTCGTAGAGGTAAAAGTAGATGCCCAGGGGCAAGCAGTGCCCATCAGCTTGTGGGTAGGCGATCAGAATTATAAGTTTTGAGTCTTCCTCACCCAAAGCTGATCATTCAAAACTCAAAACTACCCTCTTTGCTTTGCTTCTAGCTACTCTGCTTCTAACGGTCTACGCAGTGAGTTTGCTATCATTAATCTTCTTTTATCTCTCCCAATGGGGAGGATTGGTTAATGGAGGACGTTAAAAAAGCGAAGGACCAAATTCTGCATGTGCTGAAGCTACAGGGCGCACAAACAGCGACTGCTCTGGCTGATGAGCTACAGGTATCACCGATGGCAATTCGGCAGCACCTTCAGACCTTAAAAGCAGAACAGTGGGTGACTTATCGCGAGGAACGTCGTCCAATGGGGCGACCCGTCAAGCTATGGCAATTAACCAAGCAGTCAGCCGATCGCTTTCCCAATCGGCACGCTGACCTGATGGTAGATTTGCTCCGTAGCATTCAAACGGTGTTTGGCTCTGATGGGGTGGATAGGCTAGTGACAGAGCGCAGCCAGCGGCAAATTCAAACTTACCAATCTAAGCTGACTGATTTGGTCGCTGAGCAGAATTGGCAACACCAGGTGAAAGCGATCGCCCAGCTTCGTACCCAGGAAGGCTACATGGCAGAAGTGATCGATCAACCCGATGGAAGCCTGTTGCTAGTTGAAAACCATTGCCCCATCTGCACTGCTGCCCAAACCTGCCAAAAGCTGTGTGGAGCAGAATTAGAGGTATTTAAGGCAATTTTGGGAGAGGCGATCGCCATTGAGCGAGTTGAACATATTTTGCAGGGCGATCGCCGCTGTGCCTATTGGGTAGGGCTGAGGGATCAAGGACGAGGAAATACCTCTTTCCCTAATCCTTAGCCCCTCATCAGTTCACCCTTGGTAAAAACGGCAGACGCATGTACGCTCCTAGCGGATCGTTGAGCGCTTTTAGGGTTTCCAGGTCGGCTCTTAGCTTTTGAAGTTCTAGAGAAAGCGGGTCGCTTGGTGTTGCAGCACGGGTTATCTGGTCGTTGATTCGACTGCTGAACAGTTGACCAAAGAATTGCTCGCCAAAGCTGGGATATTTGGGATATTCCTCTAGCCGCCAGTCATCTCCCAAGTCGGCTTCTTCAACGGCCGCCTGAATTGCGGCATCTAGCCCACCCAATTCATCTACCAGTCCTAACCGCTCTGCGGCAACACCAGACCAGACTCGTCCCTGAGCAATTTCGGCAAGCTGCTGTCGAGGAATGGGACGAGATTCTTCAATTTTGTCGAGGAAGCGATCGTAGAGCCGATCGACAATTTGCTGCCCGATCGCCAGTTCTGCTTCTGTTTTAGGACGGGCGATCGTCTCGTAATCGGCATACTGTCCGGTCTTCACTACGTCCCAGGTGATACCGTTTTGGTTAGCAAGTTCCTGCACGTTAGGCAATAGTCCGAACACGCCGATCGAGCCGGTAATCGTATTGGGTGAGGCAAAAATTTGACCGCCATAGGTAGCAATCATGTAGCCACCAGAGGCAGCAAAGCTACCCATTGAGACAATGACGGGTTTTGCTTCTTGCGCCAAAAATACTTCTCGCGCAATCTGTTCAGAGGCAGTGGCACTTCCACCCGGACTGTTAATCCGCAATACGATCGCTTTTACTTCGTCGTCTTTACGCAGTTCTCGAAGCTGTCTGGAAAGGCGATCGCCCCCCACCTGACCTGCACTCCCTTCACCGCTGACGATATCGCCCTCTGCAACTACAAGCGCCACTTGGTTGTCGCCTCCAGCATCCTCGTCGGCCGCAAGCACATCAGCATAAGTGGGTAGAGCAATGTGGCGGAATGTTTCTCCTTCCCCTTCCCCTTCTCCCTCTGATTCACCCGTTAGTTTTCGTAACTCTGTCACAATTTCATCGAAATAGCTGACCCGGTCAACCAAGCCTGCCTCTTGAGCCTCATCGGCTAGCAGTAGCCCTTGATTGTTGGCGATCGCCTGAAGCTGTTGAGAAGTAATTCCCTGACTTTCGGAGGTAGCAGCAAGAAACTCACTCCACAAATCAGCCAGCAGTTGTTGGGTTTGTTCCCGCTCTTCAGGGCTTCTGCTAGTGCGGATAAACGGCTCCACTGCCGACTTATAGCGCCCCACGCGCAAGACCTGAATGCCAACACCGTATTTTTCCAAAGCTCCTGCAAAAAATGTAGTTTCTGCCCTGAACCCGTTTAGCTCCATCAGTCCACTGGGACTAAGGGCAACCGTATCTGCTACAGAGCCAAGATAATAGTCTTGTTCTGCCCAAGCTTCTGAATAGGCAAAAATTGGTTTTCCAGACTCGTGAAATGTTTGCAGTGCCTCTCGCACTTCTCGCAATGTGGCGAACCCAGAGCCAAGCCCAGTGGCATTCACATTGCCCGTAAGATATAGTCCGACGATGCGGTCATCTGTAGCAGCCTTCTCCAACGCATTCAAAACATTGCGGAGTGACACCGTTTCTGGAGTACCGTCTGATAAAACCCCTTGAATAACCGTGTTGGCATCAGAAACCGGGCTGGAATCTGTGATCTCCGTAGACAGGTCGAGAACTAAGATGGAATCTTTTTCTACAGTCGGTCCAGCACTTCGAGAGGCAGTGGCGATCGCACTGATGATAAATAGGAGTCCTCCAAGTCCCAGCGTCACAAACAGAATTAGTCCAACGAAACTAGCAAAAGTGTATTTGAGAAAGTCGCGCATGAGGGGAGTTGGAATTAGGGATTAGGGGTTGGGGATTGTGGAGTTGGAATTTTGATGGGTATTTGAGGGTTACTACAAACGCAATTCCATCACGTCTCCATGGAGGGTAGTCAACCAAAACGGAATTGAGGCTAGATCTAGTTTAGAGTTTGGATTTAGAACTGTTGGAAATTCAACTAAATTCCCTAACCTCCAAACCTAAACCCTCATTCCCAAACTTTGCAGAACACCAGGATTCCCTAAATCTCTCACTGTAGAATTGCCTGTGCAAAAGAGAACGGTAGTAAGTTCTGCAATTAACAGCTTGACTAGCTCATGCAGTGCATCTTCTGATTCTGAGGCGGCTTGCAAAAAAGGCAGGGCTAGCCCAGCTAAGTCTGCTCCAAGGGCGATCGCCTTAGCTGCATCCAGTCCATTCCGCAATCCGCCAGAGGCAATCAAGGGAATGGTGGGGGCGATCGCCCGAATTCCAACAATGCACTCTGCCGTTGGCAGTCCCCAATTGGCGAATGTTTCTCCTAGTCGTCGCTGCTGAGCATCCTTTGCCCGCTCACTTTCCACCTTTGCCCAGGATGTTCCTCCGGCTCCGGCTACATCAATTGCACTAATCCCTGCATCAATCAATCTTTCTGCCATTTTTGCCGAGATGCCGTTGCCGACTTCTTTCGCAATCACAGGCACAGGTAGCTTTTGACAAAGTTGCGCAATTTTGGCAAACAGTCCGCGAAAGTTAGTATCTCCACTGGTTTGGACTGCCTCCTGAAGCGGATTGAGATGCAGTACCAAGGCATCGGCTTCTAGCCAGTCGATCGCCCGCTGGCATTCCTCCAAACCGTAGCTGTAGTTGAGCTGAACGGCTCCCAGATTGGCAAATAGGAGAATGTCAGGGGCAAGCGATCGCACCGCAAAGGTTGGCTTCACTTGCGGATTTTCGATCGCTACTCGTTGCGACCCCACTCCCATCGCCAGCTTGTAATGCTGCGCCACTTCTGCCAATCGGTAGTTAATCCGTTGGGCTAACTCAGTTCCCCCCGTCATGGAGGAGATCAGTAGGGGCGCACCCAGCGACTTTCCTAAGAAAGTAGTTGTCAGGTCAATTTCATTCAGATCTAGCTCTGGTAAACAACAGTGAGTAAACCGATAGCGCTCTAGCCCAGTCGTAGTTTGGTGAAACTGCACATCCTCTTCCAGGCAAACCCTTAAGTGGTCTGCTTTGCGTCCCTGAGTTAAAGCTGCATCCTCTAAGATGTTTCCGTTGTGATTCGCTGTTTGATTGATTGAAGAATTTATAGTTGAACTCACAGTGCTTGAACCAGCCGCTAATATGCCACTGATATTTTGCTAAAAAGTGGCACCATGACTTTTAGTAATTTGCATAACTTTGCTTAACGGTACAGCTAATCGAAAGAATTTGCGGCACAAGCGGTGGCGATCGCCCATATTAACAACGCAATAGGCTTTGGGTAGGGACGTTTCGCGAATCGCGAAACGTCCCTACACCCATTGAAATGCCCTGAATGTTTAGTCTGCTGGCATCAGCTTATGCAAACCAAGGTTGAGCTTTGATCGGCAAGGAGAAGTCTGCTTCAGGCAGGCTTTTTGACAAACTCAAGATAGTCAAAGCGAGCATACTCAGCCCCATCTCGAATACCTTCCAGCTTAAATGTCTCTCCCTCCTTTAGTTGCACAGAACCTAAATTACGTCGCACAAAGCTAGACGAGCTTGCTTTATTGCTAGACAAATTCTGGTCAAAGCTCAGAGTAAAATCCTTTGCGGCAAAGTCTAGCTTGAGGGTAGAACGACCATCATTTTCGTCGAAATAGCCCATCACAACGTCATAGGTACCAGAACTGCCCTTAAACGTTTGGCTCAAGCTGCCTTTTGTCCCGGTTAGTTTAACTAGTTTTTGAGCGGAAGCCGAAGACAAGCTTTCAGCTGAGTAGCCTGATTTGGACATATTCTCAGCCTCATAGCGCAAGCTACTTGATGGAGAAGGACTGGGAACTGGACTAGGTGTTGGATTGGGTACTGGTGTAGGAGTTGGCAGGGGTGCAGGCGCAGGGGTGTTGCCAGGACGCGTCTGTAGGCTCTCAGCGCGACGAGCATCTTTCCACACCTGCTGTCCAAACCAGCTTAAATTATCTGGCATTGAACCACTAGAACTAAAGTTAGCTTTGTGTCCCCCACCACCAGTGGTCAGGTCAAAGGCATCGCCTCCCTGCCAAGCCCAGGCAAAGCGTCCCACCTCTCGCTTTTGAACAACCGGCAAAACACCACTCACTGTCTCCTTAAATCTGCCTGAGCTACCGTTTTCAGCACCATATTCCCCCACAACCAGGGCAAGTCCTTTGGCGTGAACTCGGTCAATGAAATCATCCATTTTTGCTTGAGTGTTCGTCTTCCACTGGTCGTATGTGTGCAGGGAAAAAACTGTGTTTTTGTCCGGATCAACAGATAACAGTTTTTGTCCTAAAGAAAGAATGGCAGATTTGCTTTCACTCACCGGGCTACTGTTCCAGGAACCGCTGTCTTGCCCCCAAGACCAACCATCTACGACGATCGGGTTATCAAAGCCAGTAGAGCGAATTGCTTTGATCACGGTAGTGTTTTGCTGTACATATTTGCTCACTGCGCTGGAGCTGCCGCTGTCAGAGCCTCCAGGTTCATTAGAAACGTTGAGCCAGACATAGGGATTGTCTTTGTATTTGCTGGCTAATCCTTTATGCCAGTTGACCAGCTTGTTCAATTCATCTGAGCTGTACCATTTCCCGGTGCGTTCGTGCGGTTCAATCATCACCACAATGCGCTGACTGGTGAATTTCTCGACGATCGCATCAATGGTGCCGTTTTCAGCATAGGTTTGTTTGTTGTCCAAACCGAGCTGACGAACATTTAATCGAATTGAGTTAAATCCCCAACGTTTAATGTTGTCTACCTGTTCAGGTGTTTTGCCAGGCCATCCATAGCCTGGGCCGTTAATGTTGACCCCTTTGGCAATAAACTCACGTCCGTTTGGGTCATAGATTTTGGTGCCAACCACCCTAAAGTCATTTGAGGAGTCTGACCTACCGGCTGGAGTGGTTGCAGCAGCAGCAAATCTTTGAGATGAGGTTTGGCTCGTAGAAGCCATCAAAGAATCGCTGGAACGTTGTCTGTGTATTGATGGTGAGTATTTTGGAGTACTCAAAGGGGATGCTGTAATGTCTGGTGATGCAGTTCCTAAAGGTTGCTGGTTCTTTTGTCCAAAACCTTTGCTGGATTGCATGTTGAGCTCCTATTGATGATTAGATTGTTGGAATGTTGTGCAATGAGCAGGCTAAAGCTGAGCGACCGGGGTTAAGTTCGGTACTCAAAACATCTGCAAAACATGTGTCTTTACAGACTGCTGCAACAAAGCACAGCGACTTAGCCGTGAAATATCGGGTTCAGCACTGTTTCTGGTAGATGGGCTGAACACAACTGGAGGTGTTGGAAGTGTAAGGAGAAATGGCGATCGCCACCTCCCTTATTTCCACCCTCACTAAAGCTGAATTAGACGCAAAACACCGGCTCCTGAAACCTTAATTTCAGGTAGATTCCCCATCAGGAGCCACTGATAGATGAGTGATGAATGTGCTGAAAACTTTCGCAGAATCGCCGTTTGGGTTCAGAGTATAGAACTCAAGTACAGGACTGGTTAGAATTTGCTCGAATCTTTCTTGGACAAGCAATCTTTGAACTTGCAAAGATGTGATACATGCCATCTCCACAAAAGCTATTGAGCATTAGTCATGTTTAACCAAGAAGTATTGGTTGGTAAACGATTGTGCCTAGACCTGGCGGATGCATTGAAAGAATGGGTATTCAATTTCACCCTTAGAGGTTAGATGCGTTATACACGTCTAACGTTATATTCTACCCGTGTAAATAATGTCAAGGATTGCCAAAAATGAGTGATATTTAGAGTTAGCAGGAACTTTGTTGATGCTCCGTTCGTCTAACTAATTGATATGATTCGTTCGGCAACAAAATGATGTGAACGGGTTGCCAAAACTTTTTGTTTTTTGGGAACAATTATCTTGTTAATTTAGACAGACGAGATAGCTTCTCACACTCACCTATTCGAGCGGTAATTAGCTGCGAGTGATTAATTCCACTGCATCGCGCCCATCAATTTCTTGTAGATAAACTTTCACCTGTTCTTCTTTGGCGGTAGGCAATTTTTTTCCAGTGAAATCAGGGTGAATTGGTAGCTCTCGATGCCCGCGATCAACCAGTACTGCCAGCCAAATTGCTTCTGGTCTACCGTAATCGTTTACTGCATTTAACGCCGCCCGAATGGTTCGCCCTTTGAAGATCACGTCATCAACTAACACAACGGTTTTGCCCGACAAATCAAAGGGAAGCTCCGTTTTTGCAGGTGTGCGTACTCCAATGGTGTCTAAGTCATCCCGATAGAAGGTAATATCTATTGCACCAACGGGAACTTCCACTTGTTCCAGGACTTCAATTTGTCGAGCTAGCGTTTCTGCAAGTGGTACGCCTTTAGTGTGGATCCCTAACAGCATGAGTCTCGACAAATCTCCAGCCCGTTCAACGATTTGAGAGGCTAGCCGAGTCAGGGTACGACGCAGTTCGTCGGCGGAGAGAATTTCAACAACTTCTGGGGGCATGGGGTCAGGGGTTAGGAGTTGGGAAGGCTGATTATTTTAGCAATCTTCTGACAGCCAAGCTCCTGCTTCTGACAGCCAAGTTTGCTCGTTGCAGATGCCAATCGAGATTATCGTGGGATTGGCTAAAGGCGATCGCCCCTAAATTCACTCAGTTATTCCAAGAAATATTAAGATAAGATCATTACGGCTTCTTTACAGCACCCGATCCCGATCGACTAGGAAAACTTTGTTAAGAAGCTATTAAGCGCAGCTTATCTCTTATTCAATCTCTCTGGAATTCTCTTATGACTCTGCCGATTCGCAATGTCGCCATCATTGCTCACGTTGATCATGGCAAAACAACTCTAGTTGATGCGCTGCTCAAGCAGTCTGGCACATTTCGCGAAGGGGAAGAGGTTCCAGACTGCGTCATGGACTCCAACACCCTGGAACGGGAGCGGGGCATCACCATTCTGTCAAAAAATACAGCCGTTCGTTTCAAGGAAACGCTGATCAACATTGTAGACACCCCTGGTCACGCTGACTTTGGTGGCGAAGTGGAGCGCGTGTTGGGCATGGTAGACGGCTGCATCCTAATTGTGGATGCCAACGAAGGCCCAATGCCTCAAACCCGATTTGTGTTGAAAAAGGCTCTGGAAAAGGGCTTGCGCCCAATTGTGGTGGTGAATAAAATTGACCGTCCCCAAGCTGACCCGCATGGGGCGATCGACAAAGTGCTGGATCTGTTCCTAGAGTTGGGTGCAGATGACGACCAGTGCGATTTCCCTTACCTGTTTGCTTCTGGGCTAGAAGGCTACGCCAAAAACACTCTGGAAGAAGAAGGCGTAGACATGCAGCCCATGTTTGAGGCAATTTTGCAGTACGTCCCCGCTCCGGTTGGCGATCCAGCGAAGCCTTTGCAGCTTCAGGTGACGACGCTGGACTATTCAGAATATCTGGGTCGAATCATCATCGGCAAAATTCACAACGGCACCATCCAGGCAGGTCAGCAGGCGGCACTCGTGACTGAAACGGGTGAAGTCGTCAAGGCAAAAGTGACGAAGCTGCTGGGCTTTGATGGACTGAAGCGCATCGAATTGCAGGAGGCTTCGGCAGGCAACATCGTTGCGGTCGCTGGGTTTGCCAATGCCAACATCGGTGAAACAATCACCTGCCCGAATGAGCCACAGGCTTTGCCGCTGATCAAAGTGGATGAGCCAACTCTGCAAATGACTTTCTCAGTGAACGATTCGCCGTTTGCGGGACAAGAGGGAACTTACGTTACGTCTCGTCAGGTGCGCGATCGCCTCTTCCGAGAACTGGAAACCAACGTTGCGCTGCGAGTCGAAGAAACCGACTCTCCAGATAAAATTGCGGTTGCGGGTCGGGGTGAACTTCACTTAGGCATCTTGATCGAAACCATGCGGCGAGAAGGCTACGAGTTCCAGGTTTCTCAGCCACAGGTCATTTACCGCGAGGTCAACGGTCAGCCCTGTGAGCCATTTGAGCTACTTGTGCTAGACGTTCCTGAAGATGGAGTCGGCGGCTGTATCGAGCGTCTGGGTCAGCGTCGAGGCGAAATGCAGGACATGCAGGTGGGCGGCAACGGTCGCACTCAGCTAGAGTTTGTCATCCCGGCGCGAGGCTTAATCGGCTTCCGGGGCGAATTTATGCGTCTGACTCGTGGTGACGGCATCATGAGCCACAGCTTCCTCGATTATCGTCCGCTCTCTGGCGATGTGGATACTCGTCGCAATGGTGTGTTGATTTCCTTTGAGGAAGGCGTTTCCACCTTCTATGCCATGAAGAACGCTGAGGATCGAGGCGTATTCTTTATCTCACCCGGAACCAAGGTCTACAAAGGCATGATTATCGGTGAGAACAACCGTCCTCAAGACCTGGAAATCAACGTTTGCAAAACCAAACAGTTGACTAACCACCGCGCCTCGGGCGGTGAAGAACTGGTGCAGCTTCAGACTCCGGTTGACATGAGCCTGGAACGCGCGCTGGAATACATCGGACCCGATGAACTGCTGGAAGTCACTCCAGAGTCAATTCGTCTGCGCAAGATGTCTAAGAAGCTAGCGAAGCGCTAAAAATCAGTCGATAGACTTTGTGAAGCGGGCATCTTGCCCGCTTTTTTATTTGGCGCTGTTCCCTACAAGGTTTGGCAGGAGGTTGAAGAGATCGGGGTTTCGAGGCTCCAATCGTGCAGTTGAGCAGCTAGTAGTACGCACAGTGAATCTCAAGCGTTGGGTTGCGCTTTGCTCCACCCTACCTACGCAATAGTTTTTGTCAGTCAATTAGAGAAGAGAGCAGTTCCATATTCCGCAGTCCTATATTCCTTTGAGGAATTCCTTGAACCAGCGATTGCGTCTGAGATAGAAGAAGAGGGCGATCGCTGCTCCCAAAACAACAATCAAAATAATGGGTTGCCAGTCAGGTTGGGGTTGCTCAGCGGTGGAGTAACTGCTGTTCTGCTCGTTTAGGATAAAAGGTCTGATAAACAGAATAGAGAGGAATCCAATCAGGATCGAAACCGCAAACGAGAATGAAGCCGATGTTTTTCGGGGCGATCGCTGGGGTGCCTGGGGGGATATTAATGGAACAGGCTCAGTAGGTATTTGACTGGGGAGTGGTGGAATCGAAGGACTGACTGATGGTGGCAAAGGAACTGGAGGAATGCGTTCTGATGGTAAAGTCGTCTCTTGCTGCGATCGCTCCAACTTCTGTTTCAGCTCCTCTATGGTTTGCTTGAACTCCTGATTACTAGCCTGAAGTTCTTCCCGCTCCCGCTGAATTTGATCTCGTTCCTTCTCGACTTCCTCCAATTCCTTTTGCGCCTTGGCGGTGTCCTTCAGGACGGTGGTGAGCAGCACCGGGGCAGTTAACCCAGAGTAGAAGGCAGCCCATCGAGTCGATGGCTCCAGCACCCAGGCGATGAATCCGCCCACGATCAAAAAAGGGATGGAAAAGATCAAATAGCCCCACGACCAGCGAAATACGGGCTGCGATCCAGATTATAGAGCCTCAAAGCTTCTGGAGCGGCTGCCCCAACGCAACCAATCCAAAAATTGGGGTCAATGTTCATGAGTTTGGGCGGCAGGTAACTGAATTGCCCTGATCATATTCTTTGACAACAAAAAGACCTAGCATCGCTGCCAGGTCGAGAGTGTAGTTCTTGCAAGGAATTTCCAATGACACATCGAAAACGTGAGTTTATGGTTCCCAGACTGCAAGGCTAACTCACAGCGAGCGCCCACAAAAAAACCTGACATTGCTGCCAGGTCTAGAGAGAAAACCCATGACAAATCAAAAACGTAAGCTTATGGTTCCCAACCCGTGTTGCGCCTAACATTGTCAAAGCAGAAGAATAGTCGTCTCTAAATTGAGAAACGGCTTCGATTTGCGTCAACGATCATTTGCTCAAACTCGAATAGATTGGGGTTGGAGGCGTTTACGGTGGCGCGTAGCCAGTGAACGTTGGGGGAGCCGAAGGTTTCAACACGGGTGAAGTTCTCCAATGGCGGAATTCCTTCATGGGTGAAGTGCAGCAGCGGTTTGTCAATTCGAAAGTAGTGGCTGTCTCCGTGAACCAGAACCACTTGCCCCCGAAAGTTAAAGGTTTCAGTTTCTAAAGCGCTAAGGAAATCGTTGAAGCCGGTGCGTTTAGCTGGCTCTAGCTCAAAGTTTGGGTTTGCCTGGATGATTAACATAATGCCGCGATCGCCATTTTGCTTGGACAACGTAAAAGCCTCCTGCATCCAAGCTAAATTGGCTGTATTCCGTTCCCAATATTCAGCATCGCCCTCTGGTGTGCGTCCAAAGCCGTTGTTGCTTCCTGTCACATTTAGCCCGACAAACAGCACGTCACCATAGCTCCAGCGCACATTCTCTCGGAACTTCGCAAATTGGGAATTTTCGCTTTGTCGAGTCAGATGCAGCGTTCGTTTGCCCAAACTCTGGTTGCCTTGAGTAAACAGGTCACGAAATTTTTCCAGTCGTTCAAGCGGGTCATAGCTGCCATTGCTTTCGCGGTAGCAGTCCGTCCACTCGTTGTCACCAGGAATATAGACAAAAGGCGACTCAAATCGATCAAACAGCTGCTTGCGCTGGGCGAATACCTCATCACTGCACAAATCAGTGCCGCTCTTGAAGTCGCCATCGTGCACCACAAATTCGGAATCTGATTGGTTAATCTGGTCAATCAAGTTGCCAAATTTCTCAATCTGGTCGTTGTCATAAGGCAGATCGCCAATCAATGCAAAAGAAAATCTTTCACCTTGCTGACTGAACGATGGATGAGCAACTGTCCACAGCCCCAGGCTGATCACCAAAGCAGACAAAAAAGCAATTAGAAAAGCCTGTGGGCGCATTTGACCTCCTAAACCCGTATGACAAGCACATGAATGTTTTCTATTCAGTCATAGCTAAAGAACTTTAGGGAAAGGTTAATGAATTGCAGATACAGGACTTGGGAGACTTGAACCTTGAGAGACTTAGCCAACGCAAAACCCAACGTCAGATGCGCTAGTGTAAAAACAGAGCCTCAAACTAGAAGCTTTGAATCATAGATAAAAAGCCTTGAACGACATAGAGGAGTCCCATGAGTCAGACGATTACCCCACCTCCCACAGAACTGAGTAATCCTCAGCTTCGCCCATCGAGTACGAAAGTGGCGATCGCTCCTCCTCCTGGCTTTTTCTCTGGCGAATTTGTGCAGGAAACGCTGGCGCTAACACGGCGGCTATTCATTCAGCTTCAGCGACGACCCAGCACCCTGATTGCCGGAATTATTCAACCTTTGATGTGGCTGGTGCTATTTGGCGCACTGTTCCAAAACGTCCCTCAGGGATTATTTGGCGAGAGTGCCAACTACGGGCAGTTTTTGGGCGCAGGAATCATTGTCTTTACCGCCTTTGGTGGAGCGCTAAACGCCGGACTGCCAGTCATGTTCGACCGCGAGTTTGGTTTCCTCAATCGGCTGCTGGTTGCTCCCTTGGCTTCCCGTTTTTCCATCGTTTTGGCATCAGCAATCTTTATTGCGACGCTAAGCATGGTGCAGACGGTTTCGATCGTTGCCCTTAGCGCATTTCTCGGTGCAGGCTTGCCAAATCCGCTGGGTCTAGGACTGGTAGTGGCGATCGTGCTGATGCTGGTGCTGGGTGTAACGGCATTGAGCCTGGGGCTAGCGTTTGCGCTACCGGGGCACATTGAGCTCATTGCCGTGATTTTTGTCACGAACTTGCCGCTACTGTTTGCCAGTACTGCTTTAGCACCGATAGAGTTTATGCCAGGTTGGTTACAGACGGTGGCTAGCCTGAATCCACTCACTTACGCGATTGAACCAATCCGCTATATCTATGTCCACAGCGATTGGTCGTTAAATAGCATCATTCTTCATGCTCCATTTGCAGAGGTGACCTTGGGAATGGCGCTGATTGTGCTGCTAGGTTTTGATGCGATCGCCCTCCTCAGCATCCGTTCCCTGCTTCGCCGTTCCTTTGCTTGATTTTCCTGACTTTCCTCAAATTGGGCGATCGAATTTGGGCAAGTTGCCAGAGTGAATTATCCAATTGGGAGCAAGTTCTCATCAATTTCCGTCTTGAATAGTGTTGACCAAACAATTTGGTATTTGAGCTTAGTTCTATGAAGACTGCATTTCTGATAACACTCCTGCGTTCTACTTCTGCTGTGCTGATGGCTGTGGGAGTTTTGGCTACAGCATCCCTCCAACCGAGTGTGGCTCAAACGGTTGACCAGTTAGACAACTCTCTGAGTGGAGATGGCGACAGTTCTGATCCTTTCTCAGGCAGGGGCAACCAGTCTGGTAGTCTGCTTGACCTGATCCACCGGGTCACCCTAGGGAATGATCGCACTCCATCTGAATACAACTCGACGCAGCAAGAAAACCTGGGGACTGCAGCTACAGACTTTCGCACTCGACAACTAGAACTTTTGCGCGAGCAAAACCAAAATCAGCCTGAAACCCAAGAATCTAGCGAGATTCCAGCAGAAAGTAACTAGGGCTCAACGCTCCTATACTTACTGTCGCCGTCTCCCACCTTCCACCCTTGCATCTCCCCTTTTATGGCACAGATAGATGACGTGCTGAACTTTTGGTTTGCCGACCCTCAAACGGGATTGGCTAACTATGCTCAATGGCGCAAGGTCTGGTTTATTAAGAATGCGGCGTTTGATCAACAGGTGCGCGATCGCTTCCTCACCACCTACGAACAAGCAGCAGTAGATCAACTTGACCACTGGCAAGATTCCCCCACTGGCTGTCTAGCATTAATCCTGGTGCTAGATCAGTTTCCCCGAAATATGTTTCGCCGCGATCCCAGGGCTTTTGCGACTGATTCAAAAGCTGTGGAGACAACGCAAAGGGCGATCGCCAGAGAATTTCACCAGCAGCTAAAACCGCTCCAGCAGCTTTTTCTCTACCTGCCGCTAGAACACAGCGAAAACTTAGATCCCCAAAACCATTGCGTTGCTCTGTTTCACAAACTCGTCACAGACCATCCAGAGTTGGGCAAAGAGTTTGAAGATACCTATTCTTACGCAGTCCGGCATCAGGCAATAGTCAAACGCTTCGGACGGTTTCCCCACCGCAACGAAATTTTGGGACGAGAAACCACACCCGAAGAAGCAGAGTTTCTGAAAGAACCTGGTTCTTCTTTCTGAGCTAACGGCACTAAATCCTGAATTCTTCTACTTCATACGCAAGCGCGTCGGTTTGGATGTGTTGTACCACACAATCTCGCTAACCCGTATGGAGGAGGGCAAAGAGAGCATTCAGTGAGACGGTAATAAATGTCGCTAAATGCGATTCGCTCTTCCTACAGGACACATCTCAAACTGTCCCATACTTAGCCATTTGATTAAGCTATTTTTCCAGTTCTCCAAAACGCTGAAATGATTGTTATCACCCGATCTCCGGTCTATCTATTAGAATCAGGTGGGATGAAGCTCACTGGCACAATCACAGAACTTCAACCACCTTCTCCTCAGAACTGAGGTTTCCGAAGAATAATAGTTTTATACCCAACAGGGAGTTTGCACAGTCTCTCTGGAGATTCCAAGCTAATCAGAATCCTCGTAGGTAATTCATGAAATCCTCTATCCGCCGTTCTATTGCTGCTCTTGCCATTGCTGCATCTACTGCAATGGGTAGCATTGCGATTCCCTCTAGCCCAGCGATCGCCGTCACCTTTGAGCAGCAAGAAGTTAACCAAACAGAATTCCTTGCAGTCGCCGCCCCCCGCACTTCTGCTGGCACTTCCCACTACCTCGTCGTCATGCGGCAGAGAAGCAATGCCCGTCCCTGCTGGGGTGTGTCAGGCTCAAACCCAACAATTGTTGACCCACTCTGGCTTAACTTTGACTTCACCGGAATCTGCGGTCGTAGCCTAGATAGCAACGGCTACTCTCTTCGTGCCGCAGGTGAAGATTTGGGCTTGCAGTACAGCCTTCGCGTCGTCAACCGAAGCGGTGATCTGACCTTGGTCGCTGCACCCAACCGCCCAGGTGGACAGCAAATCGAAATCGCTAAAGCAAACGGCACAACTACTGGCTTTGCCAAGCTTAACCTCAACCCAGGCTGGCGCTTTGCTGAGCGCTCGTTCCAGGGAAGAGGCACAGGACACATCTACATTGCCACAGATACCCCACTTGCTCAGCTGACTACTCCGGGTACAGGCACTCCCGGCACAGGCACTCCTGGTACAGGTACCCCAGGCACGGGCACTCCTGGCACGGGCACTCCCGGCACAGGCACTCCTGGTACAGGTACCCCAGGCACGGGCACTCCTGGCACGGGTACAACCTTCCGTGATGTTGCGGGCGACACCTATGCGAACGAAATTCAGCGAGCTGTCAACGTTGGTTTCATCTCAGGTTTCTCTGAAGACAACACCTTCCGGCCACGTTCTCCTCTGACCCGTGAGCAGCTTGTCTCACTGGTTCTAGAATCGCTGGATCGAGTACCTAATCTTAATCTGACCATTCCTACCCAAACCAGCAGCAGACCTTATCCAGATGTAGATGCGTCTCGTTGGAGTGCCGCTAAGATTCAGTTTGCTCGTGCTAACAACATCATCAGCGGCTACGAAGACGGTACTTTCCGTCCTACCCAACCTGTTACACGGGCTGAAATGATTGCAGTACTGAGCAGAGCCGCTCAATACGGTCAAAACCTGCAAGGACGCGGTACTCAGCTCCAATCGCAGCAACCCAGAACCTTCTCTGATACTTCTGGACACTGGGCTGCTCAAGTGATCAGCCAGATGTCGGGTTACTGCGGCGTTGCCTCTCCAGTGAATGAGACGGGAACTGCCTTTAGTCCCAATAGTCAAGCACTGCGTAACTACGCTGCTGCTGCCACCTTGCGGATGTACAACTGTCTCTCTGGACAGCAGCCTCAAACACAGCCACCTCAAGGCGGAACTGGACAGCAAACCCAGCCACAGCCGACCCCAGGTGGAACTGGACAGCAAACCCAGCCGACGCCGACCCCAGGCGGAACCCGACAGTAAGTGAGCTGGCGTTAGGTAGCGTCCTCTAAATGCTACCTTGCAGAGTTCAAATTGCTCCGGATGGCAGAGTCGAGTCCAGGAAAAGGAAAAATTAGGGGCAAAATGCTTTGCCCCTCTGATTCTCTTAAAACTTACGCAATCCTCCATAGAACAAGGGCTTAAAACTCTTGTTAGTATGGCGATCGCTTAACTTTTACTTGTGTAAGTCCTGTCTCCTAATCTGCATTGGTTCTCAGCATCCAGACGATGTCCCTCAACCTTCTGCTTAGCAAAGGCACAAAATCTACCTGGATGTCGTCATTCTGATAGATCGGGCTTTGGTTCTCCCCTCACTCAATTCACCTAAATTAAAACAACCAAGGAAACTTAAATGAAAAAGTGCATCCCAGTTCTATTGCTCGGTGTCGCCCTTGCGGCTGGTGCTCTTCCTGCTCAGGCTCAGGATGCTGTACCTGCTGCACCTCTGTCTGTTGAACAATCACAAGATTTGACCACGACTGCCCAGGATTTTGTCGATAACCTGGTAGCAGGTGACTACAACGCTGCGCTTCAGATGTATGACCCTGCTGTGAGAACGAGCATCACCACCGACACTCTGCGTCAGGGTTGGGAAGAAGCCATTGCTGCAAATGGAGCATTCCAGCGCGTTGTTGGTGTTGAAACCCAGGCGCTAGAAGAGTCCGCAGACGGTTCTTACATTGCGATCGTCACGACCGAATTTGAGAACGGCACGGTTGATTTTCTCGTAAACTTCACAGGCCAAAATCAGATTGTTAGCATTTTCCCAGTGGCTGAATAGAGCGTTCTAGACAAGTCAGAATCTATCTAAAGCGGGGTGTTGGAATGACCTTTACGGATTCCAGCACCCCGTTTTAATAGCTGCTTTAATCAAAATTCGTTAGGATGCCATCAGTAGATATTCGCAAGAACTCAATAATTTCTCAGTTGGCTGGTGTTTCTTTAGGAATGGCTGCTGAAACTCTTTATGGAATTTCAAATTAAGGCTCCGTTTGAACCGACAGGCGACCAACCCACAGCGATCGCCCAACTCGTATCAAGCATCAATGCAGGGCACCGCTTCCAAACCCTGCGTGGCGCAACTGGAACAGGCAAAACCCATACGATGGCAAGGGTGATTGAAAAAGTGGGTCGCCCGACGCTCGTGTTGGCGCACAATAAAACGCTAGCAGCGCAACTTTGTAATGAGCTACGCGAGTTTTTCCCAGACAACGCAGTTGAGTACTTCATCAGCTATTACGACTACTATCAGCCCGAAGCCTACATTCCCGTTACTGACACCTACATTGCCAAGACTGCTTCAATCAACGACGAGATTGACATGCTGCGGCACTCGGCAACGCGATCGCTGTTTGAACGGCAAGATGTGATTGTCGTCGCTTCGATTAGCTGCATTTACGGTTTGGGAATTCCCTCGGAATACCTCAAAGCCTCGATTCCGTTTCGAGTGGGCATGGAGGTTGATCAGCGGCAGGTTTTGCGCGATCTGGCATCAGTGCAGTACGAGCGAAATGACTTGGACGTGGGGCGCGGCAAGTTTCGGGTGAAGGGTGACGTGCTAGAAATTGGCCCAGCCTATGAAGATCGCCTGATCCGGATTGAGTTTTTTGGCGACGAAATTGACGCAATTCGCTACATCGACCCCATCACGGGCGAAACGTTGCAAAGCATGGAAGCGCTGAACGTCTATCCGGCTCGTCACTTTGTCACGCCGGATGAGCGGCTGGAAGTGGCCTGTGACGCGATTCAGCAGGAATTGCGCGATCGCCTGGAAGAACTAGAAAAAGACAACAAGTTGCTAGAAGCACAGCGGCTCGAACAGCGCACCCGTTATGACCTGGAAATGCTGCGTGAGGTCGGCTACTGCAACGGCGTTGAAAACTATGCTCGTCATTTGGCAGGACGCATTCCGGGGTCGCCGCCAGAGTGTTTGCTCGACTATTTTCCTGATGATTGGTTGCTGGTGATCGACGAGTCTCACGTCTCAATTCCGCAAATTCGAGCGATGTACAATGGCGATCGCGCCCGCAAACTCGTCCTGATTGAACACGGATTTCGCCTGCCTAGTGCCGCCGATAACCGTCCACTCAAAGCTGAGGAATTCTGGGACAAGGTCAAGCAGTGCGTATTCGTTTCCGCAACTCCTGGCGATTGGGAAGTAGAAATCTCTGAAGATCGCGTGATCGAGCAGGTAATTCGCCCAACTGGAGTAGTCGATCCCGAAATCTTTGTACGCCCTAGCGAAGGGCAAATTGACGATCTGCTGGGTGAAATCCAGACGCGCATCAGCCGCTCAGAGCGCACCCTGGTGACGACTTTGACTAAGCGAATGGCGGAAGACCTAACCGAATACCTCCAGGAACGGGGCATTCGAGTTCGCTATCTGCATTCTGAAATCAACTCGATTGAGCGCATCGAGATTCTGCAAGACTTGCGCGAGGGAGTCTTTGACGTGCTCATCGGAGTGAACCTGCTGCGGGAAGGTCTGGACTTACCGGAGGTGTCGCTGGTAGCGATCCTTGATGCTGATAAGGAAGGATTTTTGCGGGCAGAGCGATCGCTTATTCAAACCATCGGTCGCGCCGCTCGTCACGTTCAAGGGCAGGCTATTCTTTACGCTGACAATCTTACAGACAGCATGGCCAAGGCAATCAGCACGACAGAACGTCGTCGCGAAATTCAGATAGAGTACAACATCAAGCACAACATCACGCCGCAGCCCATCGTCAAAAGGCAGCGAAATTCGATCCTCTCTTTCCTGGAAGTCTCCCGACGGCTGAATGCTCAAGAGCTAGAGGTTGCCTACGAACATGCTGACGATCTGCCGCTAGAAAACATTCCGGAACTGATTACCCAGCTTGAAAGTCAGATGAAAGATGCAGCCAAGCGGCTGGAGTTTGAAGAAGCAGCTAAGTTGCGCGATCGCATCAAGCACCTGCGCGATAAACTCTTGGGCAAACACTGAAGCCACTCCCGACTGAAATTGATATCTTGTTCGAGGTTGATATTTTCTACGTGGTGCTTGCCAGGTCTAAAAGCATGGTCGATTTGACAGTAGCCATTCCCACCTACAACGGTGCCCAGCGTTTGCCAGATGTACTAGAAGCACTGAAATCCCAAACGGGCACTGAGGCTTTTACCTGGGAAGTCCTCGTCGTTGACAACAACAGTCGCGACACAACAGCCGAAGTCGTCAAAGCCTATCAACAAGACAGCCCTTACCCAGTCCGCTACTGTCTTGAAGCCATGCAGGGAGCTGGCTTCGCCCGCAAGCGCGCCATCCAGGAAGCCCAAAGTGGACTGATCGGCTTCCTGGATGACGATAATATTCCCCATGCAAACTGGATTGCTGCCGCCTACGCTTTCGCTCAGGAACATCCAAACGCAGGAGCGATCGCCAGTCGAATTCAAGGAGAGTTTGAGGTCGAGCCGCCCGAAGATTTTAGCCGACTCTTATCCTTCCTGGCACTGACCGAACGCGGACCTGATCCGCTAATTTATGAACCTGCCAAAAAAGTGCTGCCCCCCTCGGCTGGGCTAGTTATCCGCAAACAGGCATGGATAGAAAACGTGCCCGATCGCCTGATCCTAAACGGCAGAGTCGATGGCAACATGCTGACCGCCGAAGATTTGGAAATGCTTTCCTACATCCAGCGATCGGGCTGGGAAATTTGGTACAACCCAGCAATGCAGGTGCGCCACAAAATTCCTAAGCAGCGACTAGAGCGGGAATACTTAATTCCATTCTTTCGCGGCATTGGCTTGAGCCGCTACGTTACTCGAATGCTCAGCGTTAAACCCTGGCAGCGATCGCCCGCCCTGATTGCCTACACACTCAACGATATTCGCAAAATCACCTTACATCTGCTCAAACACCGCACGAAAGTCAAAACTGACCTCGTTGCAGCCTGCGAATTAGAGCTATTTACTAGCAGCTTAATCAGTCCTCTTTATTTGTGGAGAAAAGGCTATTTAAGCTCTAAGAAAACATAAAATTTAGCAAGAATAGGCGGTTTGTATTACGAGAGTTACTAAGTTAATATAACTACGAAGGTAGGCGGGGATGGGGATGCAAGTCGATTTTACGGTGGCTATACCAACCTACAATGGCGCAAAGCGGTTGCCTATCTTGTTGGAAAGATTGCGATCGCAAATCAACCCCGACCAAATCCACTGGGAAATCCTGATCGTTGACAACAACAGCACCGACGAAACCGCGCAAATTATTCAAAACTATCAGTCAAACTGGAATCAAAATTTCCCCCTCAGATATTCCTTTGAACCCGAGCAGGGAGCCGCTTTTGCCAGACATCGTGCTGTTCGCGAAGCAAAAGCAGACCTAGTTGGCTTTCTGGATGACGACAATTTACCTGATTCCAATTGGCTTTCAGCCTCCTATTCCTTTAGCCGAAAATACCCGAAAGCAGGAGCTTACAGCGGTCAAATTCACGGTGACTTTGAAGTGGAGCCACCCGCAGATTTCAACCAGATTCAGGCTTTTCTGGCAATTCGAGAGCATGGTCCGAACCCTAGCCGTTTTGATCCCGATAAACTTCAACTCCCTCCGGCGGCCTCGTTAGTCGTCCGTAAGCAAGCCTGGAACGACGTTCCACCCCGCCCAAACTTAACCGGCAAGCTACCTGGCTTATTTATCCAGGGTGACGATTATGAGCCGTTGCTTTACATGCACAAAGCTGGCTGGGAAATTTGGTATAACCCCGACATGCACACCTATCACCAAATCCCGCGTCAGCGCTTTGAAAGAAGCTATCTGCTGATGCTGGCTCGTGGGTGCGGTTTGGCTACTTATCAATTGCGAATGATCAATGCTACGCCCCAGCAGGCACCGCTAATTTTCACCAAAACTTTGATTGGAAATCTGCGGCGAATGCTCATGCACCTGCTTAAATATCGGGGGAAACTTAAAACTGAGCTCATTCCAGCATTTGAAATGGCATTCTACCGAGGCAGTTTAGAAAGTACGTTCTTCTCTTTCAGAAAACCTCAAAATAAATAGCTATATGACATGCCTTTAATATCCGTTGTTATTCCAGCCTATAACGCTGAGAAAACCATTAAAAGCACCGTTGAATCAGTTCTAAATCAGAGCTTCTCATATCTTGAGCTGATTGTGATTAACGATGGGTCTAAAGACTCAACGCTTGATATTCTTTCTAATATTAATGATTCTCGCCTTAAAGTTTTTTCTCATTCAAATTCTGGTCCCCAAATCAGCCGTAATCGCGGCATCAAGGAAGCTACTGGTGAATATATTTCCTTCCTGGATGCGGATGACTTATGGACACCCGACAAGCTTGAATCTCAGTTCAACGCACTTCAGACCAACCCTGAAGCAGCTGTTGCCTATAGCTGGACAGATTGGATAGATGAGAGCGATCGCTTCCTCCGTCGAGGCACTCATATCAGCGCTACAGGCGATGTATTTGCCAAATTACTGCTCATTGACTTTGTAGAAAGTGGGTCCAATCCTCTCATTCGCCGCCATGCTTTAGAGGCGGTTGGTAGTTTCGATGAAGCTCTTGTTGGAGGACAAGATTGGGACATGTGGCTGCGTCTATCGGCTAAATTTCCTTTCACCGTTGTCTCATCGCCTCAAATTTTGTATCGTAAATATCCCAACTCCAACTCATGGTCTAACAATGTAGAAAGACAAGAAATTGGTTTCAAGCGAGTAATCAAGAAAGCACTTTCTGAAGCTCCTGATTCGGTAAAGCGCTATCAGAAAGATATCATTTCTAATCGCTACAAATGCCTGATTGTGGATGCTTTAGAAAGACCCGCAGGCAGAAAACGCGCTCTAACAACCGCTAGATTTCTTTGGATTGCTCTAAAGAATGATCCGTCTTTACTTCGTGCAAGAGTTTTAGCTAAAGTCGTTTTGAAAACTGCCTTGGTAGGAGTACTGTCCGATCGCCAAGCACAAGCTTTGTTCAATAAATTAGGCAACCTTTCTGATGTGAAAGCGCTGCATGGGTATTTGCGATTAGATCCGTCTTAAATCAGGGAAAAATGTCTGAGGAGTTAGCATCAGATGCCGCTTATATCCGTAGTGATTCCAGTGTACAACGGCGAGAAAACGATTAAAGAAACCGTAGGGTCGGTTTTAAATCAGACCTTCTCAAACTTTGAACTAATTGTCATTAATGACGGTTCTCAAGATTCAACTTTAGAAATTCTTTCCAATATTTCAGATTCACGCCTCAAAGTTCTCTCCTATTCCAATGCTGGGTTAGCGGCTAGTAGAAATCGTGGCATTGAACAGGCTTCTGGCGAATATATTTCTTTTATTGATGCAGACGATCTCTGGACAGCAGACAAGCTAGAGGCTCAACTCAAGGCACTACAAGCAAATCCTCAAGCGAGTGTTGCCTACAGCTGGACAAACTGGATTGATGAATCAAATCAATTTCTGCGATCGGGCGGACACATTCTGGCAAGCGGTCAGGTTTATACAAAATTATTAATTAGAGACTTTGTTGAAAGCGGCTCCAATCCATTAATTCGTAAGCAGGCTTTAGACACGGTAGGCGGGTTTGATGGCTCCGTTCCTGGCGTTGAAGATTGGGATATGTGGCTTCGTTTGGCTGCACGTTATGAGTTCGTCGCAGTTCCGTCTCCTCAAATTCTGTATCGAATTTCTGCAAATTCCATGTCTACAAACGTGTGGAAAATGGAGAAATCGAGTTTGCGGGTGATTGAAAAAGCTTTTGCTGAAGCAAGTCAATCTTCAGAACTGGATTCTTCAACTGCCTTAAAGCGAAAAGTTTTAGGGAGTCGCTATCAATACTTGACTTTGAAAGCTTTAGAAGGCAATTTAGAGCGACGCAAAGGGTTAACTTCGGTGAGATTTTTTGGGATGGCGATCGCCAACGATCCTACCTGGTTGAAAAGACCCAAACTAATGGCAATTATTCTATTCAAAATCATGGTAGCTACCCTGCTGCCTCAATACCAAACCAGAAAGCTGTTGACATCTATCAGAGCCTTACGCCAAAATCAAGCGCCTGCTTAATTCTACTGTTTGACACTGGTTTCTACATGAAGCTGCGCAATTTGAAGTATGTCCCATATTTGCGAGATACGCTTCAAACTGTGCAGCCTTAAAGAGAACGGGTATAAGCTTTAATACGCCTGGAAGACTCCGCGCAATTCACCTGCCCGGTTCATTTGAGTGTGGAGGTCTACGTATAAGTTGCCGCTTGATAAAGCCTGTAGTTGTTCCTGAGTGAGCGTATATTCACCGGAGAATCTACCCTTTAGCTGACTCGCATCAGGAGTAACATCTAGAGCGTACTGAAATGCTCCGTTGGTAGTAGATTCGCCCTGGTGAATGTGGACTCCAGAAGTGATGTTTGGATTGGGTGGATCAAGGGGATCTGTTGCATAATCCCTTAAAGCGCTGGACAGGTTGCTAAAGTCTCCTTTTACGATTAGGCGATCGCCTACCAAAACTGCCCCTGCTGCACCAAAAGCCGAAGAAGATGGAGCTGTTGGCGCAATCACATTGTTTTTATTCAAAACAGCAACGTAGCGCATAATTGGGCCAGCGGTTGTATTTTGAGCCATAAGGATATCGTCGGTTTCACGCAGATTTGCCACTAGCTGCTGATTGATCAAATCAAGATTTGAAGCCTGGAATGCTTGAGGCGTGCTAATAGCAGAATTGCTAAAAGATGGCGTTGAGGAAAGGTTGATGAGCAATACGCAAGCGACTACACCAAGGAGAAAGTTGAATAGAATCTGTCTTTTCCTGTTCATTGTTTGCCTAGCTGAGAAGTGATGGATTCAGCTAGTAATACGAACTTAAAGACGAGATGGATGCATGGAGATTTAGGGCTTCATTAGTGCATGTCATAGCCAAACAGATTGGGATCAACATCGCCTAACTTCAAGTCCGCCAGTCCATATTCTGCCCAACGCCGCTCAACCATTGCCGCTGTGTCAGCGTCAGATTCCAGTGGAGCACCCCATGCATGATCGGTTTCTGGCGGAATTTTGGTTGTTGCATCAATGCCCATGCGTCCGCCCAGTCCAATTTTTTCGCTGGCAAAGTCTAGAGTATCAAAGGGCGTTTCAGGCAAAATGAATACGTCTCGCACCGGATCGACTTTTGAGGTAATTGCCCATACCACCTGTCGGGGATCGCGGATGTTGATGTCTTTATCCACCACGATCACGAATTTGGTGTAAGTGAACTGAGGCAAAGCGCTCCAGAAGGCGAGTGCAGCGCGACGAGCCTGCCCCGGATAAGCTTTGTCAATGGAAATAATTGCCGCTTTGTAGCTCAATGCTTCCATTGGCAAGAAGAAATCTACGATCTCGGAGACTTGCTGCCGCAGAATAGGCGTGTAGATGCGGTTGAGGGCGATCGCCATCATTGCTTCTTCCTTAGGCGGACGACCACTAAACGTCGTCAGGTAAATCGGATCTTTGCGGTGGGTGACGCAATGAAACCGCACCAGAGGCGAATCTTCAACGCCGCCGTAGTAGCCCATGTGATCACCAAACGGTCCATCCGGCAGCATTTCGCCAGGTGTGATCGTGCCTTCCAAAACAAACTCTGAATCAGCTGGCACTTCCAAATCAACGGTTTTACATTTCGCCAGATTTACGCCAGAGCCGCCATAGAGTCCGGCAAATAGCCACTCCGACAGGTCTACTGGAATCGGGGTAGCGGCTGCCATGATAATTAGGGGATCAACACCGAGGGCGATCGCCACTTCCAGTTTTTTACCCCGTTCCGCTGCCTTTCGCAGATGCCTTGCTCCGCCCCGCACCGATAGCCAGTGGACAGTCATCGTATTTTTAGACTGAAGCTGAAGTCGATACACACCGACATTAGGAATTCCTGTCTCGCAGTCTTTGGTAATCACCAGTCCCAGCGTGATGATCTTTCCCGCATCGCCAGAATAGGGACGAATCATTGGAATCTGATTCAAATCCAACTCTTCACCCTTAACCACAACCTGGTGGCAGGGGGGCAGAAAATCCCGCCCTGGCTTGGCTTTCACCACGTCAAATAGAACTTTGCCAAACTCGATCGCCTGAGAAATTTTCTTGGGTGGCTTAGGCTGCTGCAACATGCCGAGCTTTTTGCCTAAATCCTCCAACTCTTCAGGACGCTCCATCTTCATAGCCCAGCAGATGCGCTCGACCGTGCCCATCACATTGACCGCAACGGAGTAGGGAGAGCCTTTCACATTCTCAAACAGCAGTGCTGGGCCGCCCCGCTGCAACATGCGGTTGGCAATTTCAGCAATTTCTAAATCAGGATCGACTGACGCCTTGATCCGGCGCAGTTGCCCCCGCTGTTCAATCTGTTTGAGGAATTCCCGTAAGTCTCTCGCCATGATGAAGCAATGTAAAGCATCTGCTCCCATTATGAGGCTTCTAGCACCAGAGGGCAGTGAGACTTCTTAAAATAGAACGGCAAAGCTGTAAGCTATAAACCTTAAAAGCTGGCTGTCAAACAGTAATCTTGAAAGATTAGCCCAACTATTTCTCTAACCCCTAGCCAGTATGACGAGTGCCGAACCCCTGCTTCAGGTTGAGGATGTCTACGCCGGATACATTCAGGATCTCGACATCCTTCAGGGTGTGAATTTCAAAATTTATCCAGGTGAATTAGTTGCGGTGATTGGACCCAACGGGGCAGGAAAGTCTACGCTGGCGAAAACGATTTTTGGCTTACTGACTCCGCACCGAGGCAAGATCAACTTCAAAAGCGAAAATATTGCGGGTTTGAAGTCTAACCAAATTGTGCAACGCGGCATGTGCTACGTGCCCCAGATCGCCAATGTGTTCCCCTCGCTGACGGTTGAAGAAAACCTGGAAATGGGGGCATTCACCCGTAGCACGTCGCTAAAACCGTTGAAACAGCAAATTTTTGACACGTTTCCAATTTTGGCTGAGCGGCGACGACAGCGGGCGGGCACCCTTTCTGGTGGCGAACGGCAGCAGCTTGCAATGGGGCGGGCATTGATGCTGCAACCGGATCTACTATTGCTAGATGAACCGTCTGCGGCTCTTTCTCCACTGCTGGTCAACAGCGTGTTTGAGCGAATTCAACAGATTAACCAGACAGGAACGGCCATCGTGCTAGTTGAGCAGAACGCCAGAAAAGCTTTAGCAATGGCAGATCGGGGTTATGTCCTGGATACAGGGCGCGATCGCTTCGAAGGACCTGGTCCTGACCTGCTCAATGATCCCAAGGTCGGTGAACTTTACCTAGGCGCAACGACTGCTCATTAGATTCATCGATCCCTCATACCGTGCTTCAGATCAACCCTGACCACTTGCAAACTATCTTTGCTCACGCCGAACGCACTTACCCTGAAGAGTGCTGTGGGTTGCTGTTGGGTCAGGTTGAGCCTCAAGCCTCGACGAGTCAAACTGAAACTCATAGGCTGGTGGAAGTTTGGGCGACTGAGAACACCTGGAATGCTGAGGCGGAAGCTGAAATGCGGGCGATTGCCCCTGAAACCGCTACTCATCCCCTCACCAAAGACCGTCGCTACTGGATTGATCCCAAAGAAATGCTAGAGGCGCAGCGCTACGCCCGCAGCAAGAATTTAGATATTGTGGGAATCTATCATTCTCATACAGACCACGCAGCAGTGCCTTCAGAGTGCGATCGGCTCTGCGCCTGGCCACACTACTCGTATCTGATTGTTTCCGTCCAGCAAGGCAATGCCCAAGACGTTCTATCCTGGAGATTGGACGAGAAACGACAGTTTCAATCCGAAGAAATTTTGACGGTCGCCCCCGCAAGCCCGTAAAATTCCATTCTCTACAGTTCGCTAGTTCTAACAGTTCGCCCTTTTACTGACCACTACTGTCTTCTGCCATTGCCATGCTAAATCCCAATCTGGAGCAAATCCAGCTCGACCGAGACGAATATGAACGCTATTCCCGTCACCTGATCCTGCCGGAAGTAGGATTGGATGGACAGAAGCGGTTAAAAGCTGCCAGCGTACTGTGCATCGGCACAGGCGGTTTAGGCTCACCACTGCTGCTGTACCTTGCCGCTGCTGGAATTGGACGCATCGGCATCGTCGATTTTGATGTAGTCGATCACTCCAACCTTCAGCGTCAGGTGATTCACGGCACGTCCTGGGTCGGCAAGCCCAAGATTGAGTCCGCCAAAGCGCGAATCTTAGAAATTAACCCCGCTTGCCAGGTCGATCTTCACGAAGTTCGCCTCTCTTCTGAAAATGCGCTGGACATCGTTGCGCCCTACGACATTGTGGTAGATGGCACCGACAACTTCCCCACCCGCTACCTGGTCAACGATGCCTGCGTTCTGCTTAACAAGCCCAACGTCTACGGCTCGATCTTCCGCTTTGAGGGTCAGGCAACGGTGTTTAACTATGAGGGCGGACCCAACTACCGCGACCTCTATCCCGAACCACCCCCACCCGGACTGGTGCCCTCTTGCGCTGAGGGCGGCGTGTTAGGAATTTTGCCAGGAATTATCGGCGTAATTCAGGCAACTGAGACGGTCAAAATCATTCTGGGACAGGGCAAAACCCTAAGCGGACGGCTGTTGCTGTACAACTCACTGGATATGACCTTCCGGGAGCTAAAGCTGCGTCCCAACCCTGTGCGCCCTGTGATCGAAAAACTAATTGACTACGAAGAATTTTGCGGTATCCCTCAAGCACAAGCAGCAGAAGCGGAGGAAAAAGCAGGTATGTCAGAAATGAGCGTTATGGAGCTGAAGCAACTGCTCGACAGCGATGCAGACGACTTTGTGCTGCTGGATGTTCGTAATCCCCACGAATACGAGATTGCCAAAATTCCTGGTTCAGTCCTGGTTCCCCTACCAGAGATCGAAAATGGTGACGGAGTCGCCAAAGTCAAAGAATTGCTCAACGGTCATCGGCTGATTGCTCACTGCAAGATGGGCGGTCGTTCTGCCAAGGCGCTGGCGATTCTCAAGGAATCTGGAATTGAAGGAACCAATGTTGCAGGAGGCATCACTGCCTGGAGTCGGGAAGTTGATCCTTCCGTCCCAGAGTATTAAGCAAATCTCCAAAGGCTCACCTTGAGTATGGCGATCGCTCAGTCTCAGCCTCCGGTTTTTTGGAAGCTGCTGATTGTTGAGAATGGGCTGGCGATCGCCCTCAAACCTCTAATGGGTGGACCTTCTGGCCAGGTGCAGCACTGGGTGGAGACTCAGTTCCCCGTGATTGTAGTCGGGGTGGAGATCGCTTTCCTTACTGCTACCTTCCGTGTATTTATCAGCAGACCTCAAATCCATCAGTTGGTGAAACCATAAGAACCACCGGTTTAATTACTCCCTTCCTGGTTAAAGATTAGGTACTAAAAGATTCAGGGATGCCCCCTCGCTTAACGAGGGGGCATCCCTGAATCTTTTAGTGGGAAAGAAGTAGGTTGCTTAAGTTAGGAATCAACCGTGGGGTAGAATCAAGTTTCTCCGAGTTCACAGGGCAGCAATGCTAGTAGCTTTACTTTATGGTCAGGAAGATTTACGGCTAGAGCAGGTAGCTGACCCGACTCCGGCAGCGGGTGAGGTCGTGATTCAGGTGACAGCAGCAACCACCTGTGGCACTGATCTAAAAGTTTGGCGCAGAGGCGGACATGCCAAAATGCTGAAACCTCCCACTCTATTTGGACATGAAGCGGCCGGACGGATTGTGGCTTTGGGAGAAGGCGTAACGGGTTGGAAAGTGGGCGATCGCGTCGTTGCCAACAACTCCGCCCCTTGCATGACCTGCTTTTTCTGTCAGCGTCGAGAATATTCCCTTTGCGCCAACCTCACCTTCAACAACGGCACCTTTGCGGAGTACTTAAAAATTCCAGCGGCGATCGTACAGCACAATCTTCTGCCTATCCCGGAAGGCATGTCTGACAAACTAGCTGCCATGACCGAACCGCTTGCCTGTGTCCTGCACGGGGTTGCTCGTTCCAATGTGAAACCTGGCGATCGCGTCGTAGTTTTAGGAGATGGGGCAATCGGCTTAATGTTTGTCGCAGCTCTAGTGCAGCAGTCTGCCAAAGTGTTTCTGTTTGGCGGCAACGACCAGCGGCTTAAGGTCGGCGCAAAATTTGGTGCCGTTCAAACCTTCAACTATCGCTCAATCCCAGATGTACCTGCTGTAGTACACGACTTGACCGACGGGTGGGGAGCTGATGTCGTGATTGAAGCAACTGGAGTACCTAGCGTTTGGGAAATGGCGATCGCCTGCGCCCGTCCTGGTGCTACAGTCAACCTCTTCGGCGGTTGCCCTCGTGACACGACTATTAGCGTTAACACGGAGCAGCTTCACTACAGCGAACTTACCCTAAAAGGTGTTTTTCACAACACGCCCGAATACGTCCGAGCCGCCCTAGCTTTTCTATCTAGTCAGGTTCCTTTTGATCTACTTGTCAGTGAAAGTCAGCCACTTCAACAGCTAGAAAAAGTTTTTCAGGACATGAAAGACCGCAGAGTGATCAAAGTTGCGATTGAACCGGGCGCTACCGAAGCATAAGTTTTCTTCCGCAGGAGAATCTTTATTTCAATTTAATAAGTAGCTGCTTGTTTCTAAGGTATAAAAGTTAGATTCGGTTGGGGTGATAGTACTGAAATTTATCAAGCTCAATTTTTAGGAGCAAAACAGTGGCTGAAACAGAGTGGTTTACGCCTCACAGCTCAAAGGAACTGTTTCACACCTATGATAAATCCCAAGCTTCAGGCTACTTAGACAATCAAATTACTGTCGGGAAGCAGTTCAACATCAAGCTGAAAACCGCCAGGGTAACGAAGAATTATGATGAGGAATTATCCCTCGGCGATGGTAAAGATAATGACCTACTTATCCTTTCCAACACCCATTTAGAAGGACAACCTAAAATTCAGCGCATCCACTACTACGAAAACAATGTAGAGCGTGGCAAAGTTTTGGATGATTTTCCATCTGAAGTTGTCTTTTCCTGCAATAGCTATCAGGAAGGAACTCTCCTCTTCGGAATAGAAATTCTAGAGATCGACGATCTAGACAGTGACCAGCGCAGCAAGCTAAAAGGCTTTTTTCAAGAAACTGCAATTACTAAAGCTAGTCAGGTTTTTCCAATCATTTTTCCGTACGTCAAGGTTGGTGCTAAGGTCGCCGGAGGACTTTGGCAACTGTTTAGCAAACCTAATCAAAAGCCTTATTCAGGAGTTTTAGAAGAAGACGTTTGCCTATATGCATCAGGCAGAATCACTGCTAACACGAATAGTGAAGAGAGTCCTTTGCGCTACGGAAAATATACCCTTGTCAGTAAAGCAATCGATGGAAGTCAATACGAATTAGATCGGTACAAGCTACAGCTAAAAAGCGAACCCGACAAGGTAGAAAAAGATTTAGCATACGCCGTTTTATCGCTTGAAGAAGGAATAGCTTCTAGTGAAAATTTTGAAACTCCTACTCGTGTTGCAACGTTATTAGCAGAGATTAACGGCAATGACTCAGAAAGAGTAAGCAGCTCAATTGATTACTTTGGTAAGAAACTTGAGCCATATTGGAATTTCAAAGACCTTGAGACTTATCTAAATCTTCTGGAGCGCGAAAGAAGTCGAGAGGTACTTTCTCCTCAAGAAACAAAGTTGAAAGAAGAAATTTCTAGACAACCTGCCCTACAGCGCTTTCTGTCATTTTTACCTGAACAATCGGGCGATCGCCCCTAATTCACCTTTAACCTGTCTTTAATCCACTGCCCTAAATTCAAAAGTCTTTGCAGCTGTTAGAGGTGATTCAAAGTTTAAAGATTCTGTTTGCTCCAAGTTCATCTTCAAAGCAACGATTTGAATGCCCAAACAATTCTGGTAAAAGCTGACTGTAAAAGTACAGCTACTTTCTGCTATGAGCACAATTTTGTCACTGACAGCCTGAATTTCACCTGCACTCCTCCACTTGTGTAACAGCGAAGTGGGAATGCTATCTTTATAAATTTTTTGCTTGCACAGCCTCCTTGTAGTTAAGCACTTTGGAGAGAATTTAATTCCTGAGTTGGCATCAAAGCCTCCATTTTCAAGCTTCCCTTCACACACTCTTCAAGCTTCTACGGTGTTCAAGTCGGCAAAAATCGACCAAAACTGAATTAGAGCCTTTTTGTATCTACACCCCATCGCTACTGTGCAAACTCCCACTCTTACCTCATCCCCTTCGCTCAACATGAGTAATTCGATCGCAGAGATTCCGTTTGTTGACCTGACACTTCAGCATCAGCCAATTCAACCTCAACTAGAAGATGCGATCTTGAACGTTGCACGACGGGGCGATTACGTCATGGGCAAAGCCGTGACGGAATTTGAATCTAATTTTGCGACTGCTTGTGGAGCTAAGTACGGCGTTGGGGTCGCCTGCGGCACGGATGCGATCGCTTTAGGTCTACAGGCTTGTGGCATTGGGCAGGGAGACGAAGTGATCTTACCTGCCAATACATTTGTCGCTACCCTAATTGGAGTTTTACGCAGCGGCGCAACGCCCGTTTTAGTAGATTGCGATCCAGAGACAGCCCTACTTGACCTAACAGCAGCCAAAAAAGCGATTACACCGAAGACACGAGCCATTGTTCCAGTTCACCTATATGGTCAGATGGTTTCCCCGGGCCAATTGTTGGACTTAACTAGCAGTTATGACTTGCTAATTTTTGAAGATGCGGCACAGGCACATTTAGCTGAACGTGAAGGATATCGAGCGGGGTCTGTAGGTAGTGCTGCTGCATTTAGCTTTTATCCCAGCAAAAACTTGGGAGCGATGGGAGATGGCGGAATGCTAGTCACCCAAGAACAATTGGTCGCTCAAACCATGCAGTCTTTGCGCAATTACGGCGCGCCGCGCAAGTACTACCACACTGACTACGGTACCAACAGTCGTCTAGACACTCTGCAAGCGGCTGTTTTGAACGTTAAGCTGCCTCATCTGCCACTGTGGAATGGCGATCGCAACCAAATTGGACAACATTACGATGCGCTACTCAGCCCATTGCGATCGCAAGGTATCGTCCCCATCAAGAATTTAAGCGACGGTGGACACGTCTACCATCTTTACGTGGTGCGCATCACTGAAGATTGCCCTATCGATCGTTCTACTCTTCAAACAGAGCTTGCAGCACGAGGCATTCAAACCGGAATTCACTACCCTCTGCCCTGTCATCTTCAACCTGCTTTCCAATATTTAGGTTATAAATTGGGTGACTTTCCTCATGCCGAGGGGCTATGTGAGCAAATTCTCTCGCTGCCTATGTACCCCGGTCTTAGCAACGGCCAAGTGAATCAAGTCATTAACGCAATTGAGGAGTTAATCAAAACTCCTGCACCGTTAGTCTTTCATCCCCCCGTTCAACCTCATAGTTCACTGGTTCCAGGATAAGCTATGCAAATCAGGCATCAACTTCCCCTACCGATCGGACGCTATGCCCTCAGTGGAGCTGTACTGGGGTTACTGCTGCTCATGTATGTCCCCCTGCTACTCCACTGGGTTAATGGGTGGCTCAACAAAAGTATCAGCATTGAGCACGAATATTTTAGCCACGGCTTGATCGGTCTACCCTTTGCAGCCTATCTGGCTTGGAGCAACCGCAACCGCTGGCAGCAATCATCTGACACGCCCCATTTAGCTGGAATCGTTCTGTTGCTGCTAGGAGTTGCCTGTTATCGGAGCAACCTGACTGACTTAATCAATCTTTCCTTACCTATCATTTTGACGGGGCTTTGTCTCTGGCTGAAGGGAATGCCAGGATTACGACTCCAAGCATTTCCCCTACTGCTCGTATTTCTAGCAACTCCAACCGAAATTCCTTACCTATTAGCGCCTTACACTCTACCGCTGCAAAGCTTCATAGCCGGGACAGCAGGCTTTATTCTGCAACAAATTGGTATGGATGTTAGGGTTGACCAAATTTATCTCTTCGTCAACAATCGCATCGTTGAAGTTGCTCCTTATTGTGCTGGGTTAAAGATGCTGTTCACAAGCCTCTATGTAGGTTTGCTTCTGCTTCATTGGACAGGCGCTTTAGCTTCTCGTGCCAAGACATTCTGGTTTTTCGCAGGAATCATTTTTGTTAGCGTTAGTGCCAATATTTTTCGCAATACGTTGCTGACCTTCTTTCATGGCACTGGTAGGGAACAGGCTTTCGCATGGCTGCATGAAGGGTGGGGAGGTGATCTCTACTCGGCTGCAATGCTGGGACTGTTAGTTTTTCTGTTGAGAGGGATTGAAGCCTGGATTCCTGATGATTCTGATATCGTCGATGCTGCAGAATCTTAAGCTTACCGATTTGGCCGGATATGCCGGAATATGAACTTATTAGGTTAATTTTGAGCTATGTTGTCCCTTTCCAAGACTTCCCCGCGATCGCAGCTTCTCAGAATGCTAGTAATTCTGTTTATTTTGGCGATCGCTGCTATTCCTGCCATTTCCACTTACTTCACAGGGAGTTGGGTTTGGAAAGGTTTACCCGAAGTTCCAAGATTAGAGCAGCTTAGAGCAATTGAGCAAGAAGGGCTTGTTTTACCTGAATGGCAAACTCTTAACCAGGAAACCGTTGAGATTGGCGGACAAGATTGGTCAGTCCAGGCGATCGCTCCTACCAATCAAGTTGTTACTGAAACTAGCTCTCAAGCACCTATATTTCTCATGCTGCGCCCTCAGACTTGGCAGCGCGACCAACCGCAGGTAGAGTGGATGGATATTAATGGGGTGCAACGGTGGACTGCGGATTCAAAGCGTCAGATCAAATTTGAAGCGCAAATACCGTCAGGACAGCTCTCTGATAGCAGTTCAATAAAATCTGCTCAAGTTGAGGCCCGCTTTTTGAGAGGCTGGAACCAGAGACAAACCTATGCAGTTTTGCAATGGTACGCCTGGTCAGATGGTGGTAATCCGGCTCCTAGCCACTGGTTTTGGGCTGATCAACGCTCTCAATGGCGTAATCGCCATCGAATGCCCTGGGTTGCAGTCAGCATTCTGATTCCGATTCAGCCTTTAGGGGATATTGAGCAAGTTAGAACCTTGGCAATCACTTTAGGTCAAACTGTGCAGTCAGCGCTTATGCAGAACGCTTTGAGTGCGGAATCATGATTCAGGCAACTGTGGTTGTTGAAGTCTGACAACTCAGGAACCAAGACCATGCGAACCAGTCTTTTGATACAACACTCTAAATCTTTCTAGTTTATAAACCTACAAGCTCATAGCTGGAGCCTAATCCTGTTAAGACCCATGCCTCAAGTCTTACCTTATCAACCTATTCGTCGTTTTACTGCCCTGGCGTTTGTTGGCTTATACTCTTTAGCCTCAGTTCTTTCAAGCGCTGTTTTGTTCTGGGTCATTGACTCTAGCACTTCCTCCCTTGTCGCACTCGGTCAAACTCAATCTGAGCAGCCGTCTACCAGTGCTGATCCGGATGCTGAAGAACTTTTAGAGGAAGCAAGAGAGCGGCTCATAGACCGTGGAGAAATTCTAAATCCGGATCCTGAAACTGATTCAGGCGTCCCGCTCAATCAACTCTCCCCCGAATTTGATGCCTACCGTCTTGGACCAGGAGATACAGTTGCTGCAACTTTACCCTTCTATCCAGAGCTTAACTTTCAAGTAACGCTTGACCTAGAAGGTAACGTTATCGTCCCTTTGGCGGGCGTACTTTCCTTGAAAGGGTTAACTCTTCAACAAGCTACAGATAGAATTCAAACAGCTTTAAATCGCTACGTCATCAACCCTCAGGTTGATTTGATTTTAACGACCCAACGTCCTGTTGAAGTTACCATCACCGGCGAAGTCGTTAGACCAGGGGTTTATCCTTTAGCAGCGCCTCAACTTACAACGGCTCTGCTCTCGGCTGGAGGCACAACTCGACTAGCTGATTTGAGAACGGTCAGAGTTCGACGTACCTTGACAGATGGATCGGTAGTTGAACAGAATATTGATCTCTACACCCCCTTACGAGAAGCTAATGGTGTTCCGGATGTAAGGTTAGCGGATGGCGATTCAATTATTATTCCAACCCTGACATCGGATGCGATCGCCGATTACGATCGAAACCTCATCGCCCGTTCCACGATCTCTCAACAGCAAATCGTCGTCCGTGTTCTAAATTACTCGGCCGGAGGAAGGGCAGTACCCGGAGCCATCAGTAGCATTACTCTACCCAGCAGCAGTCACTTCCTGGATGCTCTAACTACTATTGGCGTCAGTCCAAGCACTGCAGACCTGGGTGAAGTTGCCCTAGTTCGATTTGACCCTGAACAAGGCAGAGCGACCAGCCAAGAGTTGGATGCGAAAGAAGCTCTATTAGGAAATGCATCCCAAGATCCCCCCCTTGAAAACAACGACGTTATTGTCGTAGGTCGAAACTTTGTGAGTCGTATTACCTATGCGCTTAATACTGTCACGCAACCTTTCCGAGATGTTCTAGGATTCCTACTATTTTTTGATTCACTAGCTGATGGAGCGAACGACTTATTCGGTCCTGGCGACGATGATGACAACTAGAGCCATCTTCTATTCCTGATGCTAGAGTTTAATGACCCAAAGCTTGTTTAACCGTTTCGATTCTTTCCTACTGCCATGACCCCTCCCCTCGTCAAACGTTATCTCGTAGCTCTGGATCGGCACAAATGGGCTGGACTTGCAGGCTTTCTTGTCGTCCTTGGCTTATCGGGTGTCGCTGCTCTCCAGCCAGAACCTCCTGTTAGCCATGTAGCCGAGGGTGTTCTAACCTATAGTTCTCCCCCTGTCACTTTCTCTACAACGGGTACAGCCCTACAGCAGCAGGGGCAAGCTCTGACGGGGAGAATGCTACTGTCTGATTACGTAGTCGGTTATGCAGAAGAGCAATTAACTGCACAGCAGGTGGAGCTTTCTCGTGAGGAGATTCGGCAGAATGCTATCGTCCAGGTCAATCCTGAGGAGGAAGGGGAAGACGCTGTATTCCAGGTATTGGTGTCTTACCAGTCTTCTGACAAGGAATTGGCAGAGCAAACTGCCAACCTCCTGATGGAGGCAATGGTTGAGCAAAGCCGTCTATTTAATACACAGCAGCTCAGTAACGTCATTGATAACCTGAATCAGCTGTTGGGAGAGGTTAGTGGAGACCTGAGAACCGCTGAGCAGAACTTGGAGAGATATGTTCGCGAAGAAGGTCCGGCGATTCAAGCGGCTCAGGACGGAGCTTTAATTGGCGGAATTACAGGTAGCCAGCAACAGCAGCGCCAGATTCGCTTGACGTTGCAAGGCATTGATGCCCAAATTCGGAGTTTGCAAGGCAGATTAGGACTATCTCCTGATCAGGCGTATGCTTCTTCTGCTCTCAGTGCTGACCCGATTATTGCCAACTTGCGGACGCTAATATACCAAAACGAGACTCAGATGTCGATTTTGAGTCAGCGCCTTCGGGCTGAACACCCAGATATGGTGGCGTTGCGAAATCAGCAGCAGGCGTATGATCAGTTACTCAGACAGCGGGTTGCAGAGGTGATTGGTGGCAATAACATTGCAGCCCCTCTACCGACCAGCCAAATCCGGCAGGACAGCAGCCTTGACCCAGCAAGACAACAGTTAGCAAACACTTTAGTGGGGTTACAGACGCAGCGAGATACTTTGCAGCAACAGCTTGCTGCTGTGACTGCTTCAGAACAAGAGTTAAGGCAGGAGTACACTAGCATTCCTAACAAACAGCTTGAGCAAGCACGACTTCAGCAAGAAGTGGCGCTGACCAAATCGTTCTATGACCAAATTCAAGCCAGGTTAGAAGACGCTACGATTGCTGAGAAAGAAACAGTCGGTAATTTAGTCATTGCTCAACCTGCACAACCTGGACTGGTTGAGGATCAAGGACGCAATAGTGTAGTAATTTTGGCGGTAGGAGCCTTTGTAGGTCTCCTGGTTGGTGGTGGTTTGGTGCTACTGCTGGACTCCCTGGACGCAACGTTCCATACGCTTCAGGATTTGCAGGCATCTTTGCGGCAGCAAGAAGTGCCGATTTTGGGTTTGCTGCCTGCTATCCCTGATGAGGGAGATGGGTTGCCGTTGGTCGTTAATGCTAACTCTCCCTATATTGAACCTTACGAACGATTCCGTGGAAATCTCCGACGAGCTGCTGGTGGAAGAGCCCTGAAGATGGTTTTACTGACCAGTACGCTGAATGGTGAAGGTAAGACAGTCAGCGCTTACAATTTGGCGATCGCCTCTGCAAGAGCAGGCAAACGAACCCTCCTAATCGAAGCAGATTTGCGATCGCCTTCTCAGGCTAAGTCTTTGAAAGTAGTGCCAGACCCAGAAAGTGTGGTCGAACCACTACGCTACTACGGTCACTTGAGCGATTGCATTCGACTGGTGCCAGAGATCGAGAATCTTTACATCCTGCCTAGTCCGGGTGCCCAAAGCCAAGCAGCGGCTATTCTAGAGTCAACTGAAATGCGACGGGTGCTAGAAGATGTCCGAGGTCGATTTGATCTGGTTATTCTAGATACGCCCGCATTGAGCCGATACAATGATGCTTTGCTGCTAGAGCCTTACGCTGATGGCATGGTTCTCGTGACTCGCCCAGGTTACACCGAAGACGGAGTCTTGGCTGAGGCAATCGAACAGTTTATGGATTCTGATGATGTACGCTTCTTGGGCGCGATCATTAACGGAGCGGATATTCCTGTGCAGATGCCTCAAACCCCATCTGACCTAGATGGACAGTTTGTGGTAGAGGATATGGAGAATCAGGAAGACTTTGAGAGAGTAGGCAGTCGTTCGAGAGAGCTTTGAAATACTGCTGAATTAACTCGATAAATATGCAAAACCGTGTCGCTTCGCTGCTACACGGTTTTGTTTTGCTCAGTCTCCTGTTGAGCGTTTGTGCATAGCACTACCAATTCATCACCATCAAATTGTTTTTATAACGTCTCTCTAGGAAGAGGCTATAGATGGAAGGGCACCCCGCTAAGCGGGGTGCC